>NZ_JOIY01000037.1 GCF_000720185.1 Streptomyces sp. NRRL S-340
CCCCCCCACGGCCGCCACCGCCGCGCGCTGCCGTCCCCGCGCACCCACCGCGCACGCCCACTCCGCGCCCCCGCCCCGCGCCCGCCGTGACGCGTCCGGCGGCGGGTGCGCGGCGGTGGCGTGTGATCGATGAAAGGAGCCCTGATCAGCGCATTCGTTGCCAGTGATCGCTGGCGTCGTGTGTGCACTCGGTGAATCCCCGTTACCGACGGGTACACAAACCCCGGCACACGTCATACGCTGCGCTGCATGACGGACGCGCAGGCCCCGGCACAGACCGGCACGAATCCTCTGGCCCCCGCCCCCACGGGCGCCCGTACCGCCGCCGACGTGGTGACGCCCGAGCTGGTCGCCCGGCTCACGAAGGGGGTCGCCGGATCCGGCCGGACCGCCAACCACACGCCGTTCACCGGTGAGAAGCTGGCCGACCTGCCCGAGTCCACGCCCGAGGACGTGGCCCTCGCCTTCGAGCGCGCCCGGGCCGCGCAGGACGTCTGGGCGCGGACGCCGGTACGGCAGCGCGCCGCCGTCCTGCTCCGCTTCCACGACCTGGTGCTCGCCCGCCAGGCCGAGGTCCTCGACCTGATCCAGCTCGAGACCGGCAAGGCGCGCCTGCACGCGCACGAGGAGGTGCAGGCCGTCGCCGTCGCCGCCCGGCACTACGGCCGCCGGGCCGCCGCGTACCTGAAGCCCAGGCGGCACACCGGCGCCGTCCCGGCTCTGACGAAGGTGACCGAACTGCGCCACCCGCGTGGTGTCGTCGGCCAGATCGCCCCCTGGAACTACCCGCTGGAGCTGTCGGTCGGCGACGCGCTGCCCGCCTTCGTCGCGGGCAACGCGGTCGTGATGAAGCCGGACACGGAGACCTGCCTGACCGCCCTGTGGGCCCGGGACCTGCTCATCGAGGCGGGGCTGCCCGCCGAGGTCTTCCAGGTCGTCATCGGCGAGGGCCCGGTGGTCGGCCCCGCGGTCGTCCAGCACGCCGACTACGTCTCCTTCACCGGCTCCACCCGCACCGGCCGCGAGGTCGCCCAGGGCGCCGCGGCCCGCCTGGTCGGCGTCTCCCTCGAACTCGGCGGCAAGAACGCCATGCTCGTGCTGGAGGACGCCGACCTCGACAAGGCGGCGGCCGGCGCGGTCCGCGCCTGCTTCTCCTCCGCCGGGCAACTGTGCATCTCCATCGAGCGGCTGTACGTCCACGAGGCCGTCGCCGACGCGTTCCTGGAGCGCTTCACCGCCCGCACGAAGGCGATGCGGCTGGGCACCTCGCTCGCCTACGGAGCCGACATGGGCTCCCTCGTCGGAGAGCGCCAGCTGAAGACCGTCACCCGGCACGTGGAGGAGGCCGTCGCCAAGGGCGCCCGGGTGCTGGCCGGCGGCGTCGCCCGCCCGGACATCGGCCCGTACTTCTTCGAACCGACCGTCCTCGACGGCGTCGAGGACCCCATGGCGGTGTGCACGGAGGAGACCTTCGGCCCGGTCGTCTCCGTCTACCGCTTCGCGAGCGACGACGAGGCGGTCGAGCGCGCCAACGCCACACCGTACGGCCTGAACTCGTCGGTGTGGACCAAGGACGCCCGCCGGGGCCGCGAGATCGCCACCCGCCTGCGCACCGGCACGGTCAACCTGAACGAGGGGTACGCGCCCGCCTACGGCAGCGTCCAGTCGCCCATGGGCGGCATGAAGGACTCCGGTCTCGGCCGCCGGCACGGCTCCGAGGGCATCCTCAAGTACACCGAGGCCCAGACCATCGCCCACCAGCGGCTGCTGCCCATGGCCCCGTCGCTCGGCATGGACGACGAGAAGTACGCCGCGTTCATGAGCCGGAGCCTGCGGGCGATGAAGGCACTGCGGCTGAAGTAGCCCGCCCGGGGACGCGGGGAGCCGCGCCCCGCCGCAGACGGCCCGCGGAGCACGTCCGAAAGCGCGCACACAAAGGGGAGAAGGCACGTGTCTCAAGACGGCTACGACTACGACGTCATCGTCGTGGGCTCCGGCTTCGGCGGTTCCGTCACCGCGCTGCGCCTGACCGAGAAGGGCTACCGCGTCGGCGTCCTGGAGGCGGGGCGCCGCTTCACCCGCGAAAGCCTGCCGAAGAACTCCTGGGACCTGAAGAACTACCTGTGGGCGCCCAGGCTCGGCCTGTACGGCATCCAGCGCATCCACCTGCTGGGCAACGTCATGGTGCTGGCCGGCGCGGGGGTCGGCGGCGGCTCCCTCAACTACGCCAACACCCTCTACGTGCCGCCGAAGCCCTTCTTCGACGACCCCCAGTGGCGGCACATCACCGACTGGCAGGACGAACTCGCCCCCTACTACGACCAGGCCAAGCGCATGCTCGGCGTCCGGCTGAATCCGACGATGACCCCCTCCGACGTGCACCTGAAGGCCGCGGCGCAGCGCATGGGCGTAGGCGACACCTTCCACATGGCGCCGGTCGGGGTGTTCTTCGGGGACGGGAAGGACGCCGACGGCACGGCGAAGGCCCAGCCGGGCCGGCAGGTCGCTGATCCGTACTTCGGCGGCGCCGGACCGGCCCGCAAGGCCTGCACCGAGTGCGGCGAGTGCATGACGGGCTGCCGACACGGGGCGAAGAACACCCTGAACGAGAACTACCTGTACCTGGCCGAGAAGGCGGGCGCGGTGGTCCACCCCATGACGACGGTCGTCTCGGTCACCGACGACTCGCGCGGCGGCTACGCGGTCGCCACCCTGCCGACGCACGACAAGAAGAAGGGCGCGGGACGGATCTACACCGCCCGCCGGGTGGTCCTGGCCGCCGGCACCTACGGCACCCAGACGCTGCTGCACCGCATGAAGGCGGGCCGGCAGCTGCCGCACCTGTCGGACCGGCTCGGTGAGCTGACCCGCACCAACTCCGAGGCGCTGGTGGGCGCGCAGACCGACAACCGGCGCTACCGCGCGGCGACCGGGCGGCCCCGGCCCGACTTCACCCGCGGTGTCGCCATCACCTCCTCCGTCCACCCGGACGAGAACACCCACATCGAGCCGGTCCGTTACGGCAAGGGATCCAACTCGATGGGTTCACTGTCCATCCTCCAGGTGCCGTTCGCGGACGGCGGGTCCCGGGTCGCGGCCTGGCTGGCCAACGCCGCCCGCCATCCGATGCTGGTCCTGCGCTCCCTGTCCAACCGTCGCTGGTCGGAGCGCACCATCATCGGCCTGGTGATGCAGTCCCTGGACAACTCCCTGACGACGTACCTGAAGGAGGACGGCGTCGGCAAGGGCCTGCTCACCGCCCGCCAGGGCCACGGCTCGCCCAACCCCAAGCAGATCAGGGCCGCCACCGAGGGAGCCTCCGCGCTCGCCGCCGAGATCAACGGCTTCGCCGGGTCCAACGTGGGCGAGCTGATGGGCACCCCGCTCACCGCGCACTTCCTCGGCGGCTGCCCGATCGGCGACTCGCCCGAGACCGGCGTCATCGACCCGTACCACCGCCTCTACGGCCATCCCGGCATCTCCGTCGTCGACGGTGCGGCGGTCTCCGCGAACCTCGGCGTGAACCCGTCCCTGACCATCACCGCGCAGGCCGAGCGGGCGATGTCGTACTGGCCGAACAAGGGGGAGGCCGACCCGCGCCCGGCGCAGGGCGCGGCCTACGAGCGGCTCAAGCCGGTGGAGCCCCGCGACCCGGTGGTCCCGGCGGACGCGTTCGGCGCCCTGCGCCTGCCGTTCCTCGGCATACCGGCGGTACCGCCGAAGAAGAAGTGAAGGAAGAAGTGAAGAAGGACCTGCGCCCCCCTCCTGGCGCAGGTCCTTCCCGTTCTGCCGGTCCGACGGAGCGCCCTACGCTCCGGCACCGCCCTTGCGGCGCCGCACCGCGACCAGCGCGCCGGCTCCGACCACGACCGCGAGGCCGCCGACGAGACCGATGGTCGGCACCATCGAGCTGGAACCCGTCTCGGCGAGGCTGCCGGTGGGCGGGATCTCCTCGGCCCCGCCCTGCGGACGCTTGCCGCCGGCGGGCTTGTCACCGTCCTGCGGCTTGGCGTCGCCGGGGTTGTCGTTGGTGCTGCCGGGCTTGAGCACGGTGAACGTGTAGTAGTCGAACGCGCTGTGGACGCAGTTCTTCTCCTGGTCGACGTATCCGCCCAGGCCCACGGTGTAGCCGTCGCCCGCGGGGGCCTTCGCGGTGATGTTCACCCGCAGCTGGATGTCGACCGTCTGCTTCGGGCCGAGCGGCGTCTCACCGAAGTAGATGCCGCCCCCGATCTCGTCCGTGAGCGACTCCCACTTCTTGGTCGTGGGGTTGAGGTACTCGAGCAGCGTGTAGGTGCTCAGCCAGTCCTTCTCGTTCTCGCTCATCGAGTCGTTGTCGATGAGGGCGAGCCACTGCACCTTGCCCAGGGAGCTGTCGCTGTGGTTGGCCGCGGTGAGCTTGAAGGCGTGCCAGCCGCTGCCCGCGACGATCTTGCCCGGCAGACCGGAGACCGAGATCGTCAGCTGGGAGTCGGGGTCCACGTCGTCCTCGGTGCAGGGCGTCGGCTCGTCCGAGGGTTCGGCGGGCTCGCTCGGCGAGGCGGAGGCCGGTGCGGAGGCCGAGGGCGATGCCGAGGCGGACGCGGAGGCGGACGGGGAGGCCGAGCCGGAGGCGCCGGTCGACGGGGTGGTCTCCGCCGGGCTGGACGGCGGGGTGGACTCGGGCGTGCCGCCGGCCGGTGTCGACTCCGGGGCGCTGGGCGGAGTGGACTCGGGGGAGGCGGACGCGGACGCGGACGTCGGCGCGGTCGGTTCCTCGGCGAAGGCGGCGGGAGCCGACAGCAGCGCCAGCGGGGCTATAGCGGTCGTCGCGGCGGCGGCTGCCAGGGCGCGGCGAAGCTTCATGTAGACCTCGGGGAGTCCGGCGTGCTGCGGTGGACGCAGCACGGAGGTTGCGGAGGCCCCCGCGGTGGGGCGCGGGTGTGGCCGTGGGTTCCGCTGGTGTGACCCGGGGCTCAGGTGAATGGTTGTGCGGCGTTTCACAGGATCTTTATGTGTCCTGCGTCACAGGTGGGGGGGCGGGGGCGCGACCGGTCGGGTGCGGAGAGCACGGACGGATGGCCGGACGGCGGTCGTGAAGTGGGGCGGAGTGGGGTGGGCGTGGCCGGTCCGCGGGGAGCGGGGACGGTCGCGGGAAGCGGGGACGGCCGGCCCCGGGCGTCCCCGGCGCCGGCCGTCACCTGGTGACCGGGCTGCTGTCCCCTGCCGTCCGGTCACTTCCCCGGAGCGGGGTCCCACGACGCGCGGCACGATCCGCACGTCTCACCGCTCCGGAGAGCCACGCGTGGTCCTCTCGGCCCGTCCCTGGCTGGCACGGCCACCCCGACCAACGAGGCGGCGCCCACCGCGGTAACGCACCGTACGGGTGAGAGATCCCGAGCGGTCAGATCTTGCCCCGGCACAGCTCCAGCAGAGTCATCGCCAGTGCGGTGCCCGGCTTGCCGAGGGCGTCCCGGTAGCGGCCGAGGATCTCCATCTCGCGGGAGAGGTTCACCCGCCGGCCGCCCGAACCGATCCGGGCCTCCTGGACCACGGCGGACACGGCCATCCGTTCCTGGACCAGACCCATGATCCGGTCGTCGAGTGCGTCGATGCGTTCTCGGGCGTCGGTGACGACGCCCACGGCCTCGTCGGTACGCGCGCCGGTCCTCTCGGCCGCGGTGACGGTCGTACCGGTCTTCTCTGCTGCGCTGGCGGTCATCTCGCCGGGCTCCTCACTGGAAGGCGGGTGCGGGGCCCCGGAGCGGCAAGGACCGGGAGAACGACAGGCGCCCCGGGCCTTGTCGGCCCGGGGCGCCTGGGAAGTCGCTTGTCAGTAGCTCAAGCAGCACGACCATGGCAGCCGGCGGGCCGGGTGCCATAGGTAAAGACGAAGGTCGTCGCGTACGTGAGCATGCTCCCATTATGCCGTGGCGGACGCGGGCGTCCAAGGCGGCTCGGATGCTGAGACGGGCCTCGCGGGGCCGGCGGCCCGGAGCACGGGGCGGGTCCCGCCGCCGTCTCGGTAGAATCGCAGGTACAACGACCCGCCCGAACCGCCGGAAGGCACCCCGTGTCATCAGCGACTCCCGCTGCCGCCGCCCCCGACACCGTCCTGGTCGTCGACTTCGGCGCGCAGTACGCCCAGCTCATCGCCCGTCGCGTCCGCGAGGCCCGGGTCTACAGCGAGATCGTGCCGAGCACCATGCCGGTGGCGGACATGCTCGCCAAGAACCCGGCGGCGATCATCCTCTCCGGCGGCCCCTCGTCGGTGTACGAAGAGGGCGCGCCCCGCCTGGACCGCGAGCTGTTCGAGGCCGGCGTCCCCGTCTTCGGCATGTGCTACGGCTTCCAGCTGATGGCGCAGGTCCTCGGCGGCACCGTCGACAACTCCGGAGCGCGCGAGTACGGCCGCACCTCGCTCGCCGTCTCCAAGCCCTCCTCCACCCTCTTCGAGGGCACCCCGGACGAGCAGGCCGTGTGGATGTCGCACGGCGACGCCTGCTCCGCCGCCCCCGAGGGCTTCACCGTCACGGCCGCCACGGACGTCGTCCCGGTCGCCGCCTTCGAGAACGACGAGAAGAAGCTCTACGGCGTCCAGTACCACCCCGAGGTCATGCACTCCACGCACGGCCAGCAGGTGCTGGAGCACTTCCTGTACCGCGGCGCCGGTCTCACCCCCTCCTGGACCACCGGGAACGTGATCGAGGAGCAGGTCGCCGCCATCCGCGAGCAGGTCGGCGACAAGCGCGCCATCTGCGGCCTGTCCGGCGGAGTGGACTCCGCGGTCGCCGCCGCCCTCGTCCAGAAGGCCATCGGCTCCCAGCTGACCTGCGTCTACGTGGACCACGGTCTGATGCGCAAGGGCGAGACCGAGCAGGTCGAGAAGGACTTCGTGGCCGCGACCGGCGTCCAGCTGAAGGTCGTCGACGCCGAGGAGCGCTTCCTCACCGCCCTCAAGGGCGTTTCGGACCCCGAGGAGAAGCGGAAGATCATCGGCCGCGAGTTCATCCGGGTCTTCGAGCAGGCCCAGGCCGAGATCATCGCGGACGAGGGCCCGGCCGTCGAGTTCCTGGTCCAGGGCACGCTCTACCCGGACGTCGTGGAGTCCGGCGGCGGCACCGGCACCGCCAACATCAAGTCGCACCACAACGTCGGCGGCCTGCCCGAGGACCTGGAGTTCCAGCTCATCGAGCCGCTGCGCAAGCTGTTCAAGGACGAGGTCCGCATGGTCGGCCAGGAGCTGGGCCTGCCGGAGGAGATCGTCCAGCGCCAGCCCTTCCCCGGCCCCGGCCTCGGTATCCGCATCGTCGGCGAGGTCACCAAGGACCGGCTCGACCTGCTGCGCGAGGCCGACGCCATCGCCCGCGAGGAGCTGACCGCGGCCGGTCTCGACCGGGACATCTGGCAGTGCCCGGTGGTCCTGCTCGCGGACGTCCGCAGCGTCGGCGTCCAGGGCGACGGCCGCACCTACGGCCACCCGATCGTGCTGCGCCCGGTCTCCAGCGAGGACGCGATGACCGCCGACTGGTCGCGGCTGCCCTACGACGTGCTCGCCCGGATCTCCACCCGGATCACCAACGAGGTCAGCGACGTCAACCGCGTCGTCCTCGACGTGACGAGCAAGCCGCCGGGCACCATCGAGTGGGAGTGACCCCCACCCGGTAGGGATCAGGTCCGCCTGAGCGCACGCACCGGCGCTCCGGGCCGCCAGACCTGGACGGCCAGATACCGGTCGTCCTCGACGAAGGTCCGCACGACCTCCGTCAGCTCGGTGCGGAAGAGGTGGAACGGCTGCGGCGGTTCCACCTCTTTCACGTACGCGCCCTTCGCCTGCGGGTCCGTCACCTCGACCGCCCGGCCGCCGATCCGCACGTCGCCCTCCTCCATCCCGGTGCCGGACCCCGGATTCGACTGGAGCACGAACCTCGCGTCCCGTCGCAGGTCGCGCGCCTTCAGCGAGTCCTGCATCATGCCGAGCCACAGCTCGCCGCCCAGGAAGCGCACCTCCAGACCGCTGGTGCGGGGCGAGCCGTCCGGGCGCAGGGTGACGAGCACGTGGTGCCGGAAGGCGCCGAAGCGCTTCTCGGTCAGGCCGGCCAGTCCGGGTTCCGACGCGGCGAAAGCCGCCCAGTTCGTCGCCATGCCGGTGAGTGTGGCGCGGAAACCGGACACCTCTTGTCGGGTATGGGAGAGGTCCGGCGGGGAGCACCGCATCTTCACGCACCGGCGCTGCCATTCCCGGACGCCCACGGGTACCTTCCGCCCGTACGCCGACCACCCGCCGGAGGAACCCATGCACGGCCGCGGCCCCACACCGCCCCCGCCCCTGCCCACCGACACGCTGCGCTTCGCCATGCCGCCGATGCACGAATCGGCCGAGGAGGAACGCCGGCACCGCAAGGAACGGCTCGCGGGCGCCCTGCGGGTCTTCGGCCGGTACGGCTTCGAGGACGGTGTCTCGGGGCACATCACCGCCCGCGACCCCGAGTTCAGCGACTGCTTCTGGGTCAATCCCTTCGGAGTGCCCTTCCAGCACGTCACCGTGAGCGACCTCGTCCTCGCCAACCAGGACGGCCAGGTCGTCGAGGGGCGCTACCACGTCAACCAGGCGGCCTTCACCGTGCACGCCCAGGTGCACGCGGCCCGCCCGGACGTCGTCGCCGTCGCCCACTGCCACTCCGTGCACGGCCGGGCCCTGGCCGCCCTCGGCGAACTGCTCGACCCGCTCACCCAGGAGAGCTGCGCCTTCTACGAGGACCACGCCCTCTACGACGCCTACACCGGTGTCGTCGTCGACGCGGAGGAGGGCCGCCGGATCGCGGCGGCGCTGGGCTCCCGCAAGGCGCTGGTGCTGCGCAACCACGGGCTGCTGACGGTCGGTGACTCGGTGGACGCGGCCGCCTGGTGGTTCCTGTCCATGGAACGCTCCGCCCAGGTGCAGCTGACCGCCCGCGCCGCCGGCCGGCCCGTCCTCATCGACCACAGGGCCGCGGTGTCCACCCGCGAACAGCTCGGCGGCGACCTGGTGGCCTGGATCAGCTACCAGCCCCTGTGGCAGGCCGTCTGCCGCACCGAACCCGACCTGCTGAGCTGACACCACCGCCGCGGCGGCGGCACCGGCCGGCACCGCCCCGGCACGATCCCCACCGCACCGCCACCCGAGGCCGGGACCGCTTACCGCCGGACGATCCCGGCCGTCCGCCGGCCGCTCCCGCCGGGTCAACACGGTGGCCCGGAGTTCACCCGCCCTGACCAGACCGGGCGGACGCGCACGGGGTGGTGTAGGGCACAATGCGCAGTCGGCGTAGGGGTGTTGTCCGCAGGGCGGCTGCGGGTTCCGGGGAAGGCGGGCGTCGGGCGTGGCGGTGCAGGAAGCGAGAGACGGCGCGGGATCGGGGGCGCACGCCCACGGGGGCGGCTGCACCTGCGGGGACTGTCCGCACGGGGCGCGAGCGGGACACCGGCAGGCCGTGGCCGCGTTCCTCCTCAAACGGGACGAGTTCGCCGCGGGGCAGGGGCTGCCGGCGGCCGTGGCCCACTCCGTGTCGGCCTCCCGGCAGTGGGTGTCGGAGGAACTGACGCAGTCCGCCGAACTCGTCGCCGCCCGCCGCCGGGCCGAGGGCGACGCATGGCTGGTACGGCTGTGGCGCTGGACGGCGTACACGGTCTGGGCCGCGGTGGTCGTACTGCTTCTGGTGCAGGCGCTCACCGCGATCGGGGCGGGCTGGAGCACCGCCCGTACGGCGGGCCTGCTGGCGGCGGTGACCGTGGCCGCGGCGCTGACGGCCGCCTCCTGGTTCCACCGGGCGCGCGGCGGCGCGCTGGCACCGGTCATCGGTGAGGACAACAGACTCTCCACCTCCCGTTCGGTCGCCGCGTCGTGGGTGCTGTTCGTGGCGTACGCGGTGCTGGTGCTGGTCGGCCGGCTGGCGGCCGCCTCCGACCACGCGGAACGCGATGCCCTCATCTCGGGCCTGGAACTCGCCCGGGGCGCCGGCGCGGTCACCGTGCTCGCCGTGGTGTGCGGGATCGCCGTGCTGGTCCGGCGGGTGGTCGGGCTGCGGGTCCTGGGCCAGCGGCTGCAGAAGGTACGTGCGGACCGGCCGCGCTCGGCCGACCTGCTGACCGACGACGCGGGACGCGGCGCCTTCGCGGACATCCAGTACGTCCTGATCAACGCCGTCGCCCTGGTCTTCGCCGCGGTGCGGCTGGCCAGACGGCCCGATCAGCTGCCCGACCTGCCCTGGGGGCTGGCGGTGGTGACGCTGGTGTCCGCCGCGACCTACCTGGCGGGCAAATACGCGGAAGGCGGGCGCCCGGTGATCCTCTCGGTGGTCCGGGCCCGGGAGGCCGGCGACCTGGACGCGCCGGTCCGCACCGGTGACGACATCGAGATCCGCGGCGCCGGATTCGTCCCACCGGGCGCGCAGGGCGCCGACCGGCTGTCGCGGATGGTGGTCCGCATCGGCGCGGTCAATGTCCACGTGCCCCTGGTGCCCGTCACCGGAGGGTTCAGCAACCCGACGGACACGGTGCTGACCGTGCCGGTCCCCGCGGACGTGGAGCCGGGCCGCGTCGAGGTGCAACTGGTGACCGCGGCGGGCGTGGAGACCAACCGGTACGCGATCGACGTGACGGAGTGACCGGGGCGCCCGGGTGACCGAAGGCCTCGCGGTGACCGCCCTGTCGCCGTGCGGGCGGCGTCGGGCGCGCACGTCGGCCGGGGGAGCGGGACCGAACACCGAGGGGTGAGGTGCCCGGGGCCAACCGGACGCCGAATCCATACGGACGCCGCAAAAAAGCCCGGCCGGGGTGAGCGCCTCCTTTCTCGCACACGTATGGTCTGTCGAGGGGTGAACGGCAGTGCGGTGAGAGGCGAGAGGCGGCTGGTAACGATGACTCACAGCCTTCGTACGGACATGCGGACCTCGTACCTCGACCGGCGCGGCACCTGGCGGGACACCGCCGGCCGCTACGCCCTCCTTCCTCTCCGTCTCTTCCTGGGCGTCACCTTCGTCTACGCGGGCCTGGACAAACTCACCGACAGCGCCTTCATGAGGGCCGCCGGGCCCGGTTCGCTCGGTGACACGATGCGCGCGGTCCGCGGCTCCTCCGCCATCCCGGCCCTCGTCGACCTGGCCCTGAAGAACCCGGTCGGCTTCGGCTACGCCATCGCCCTCGGCGAACTCGCCGTCGGCATCGGCATCCTGCTCGGTGTGCTGGGCCGCCTGGCCGCACTCGGCGGTGCGCTCATCTCCCTCAGCCTGTGGCTCACGGTCAGCTGGGCCACCACCCCCTACTACTACGGCAACGACCTCGCCTACCTCATGGCCTGGATCCCCCTCGTCCTCGCCGGCACCCCCGTGTTCTCCCTGGACGCCGTCCTGCCGAGGCGACGACGCCGGGGCTTCGGGAACTACCGTTAGGGCCTCTCGCCCGGATCATGCCGGGCTCGCGGGGCCCCTGATCCGGCCTGATCCGAACGGAAGACCCTGGCTAGGCCCTGTCGAAGTCCGGGCCGCGCGGTGTTCTGCGGCGGCGTACGGACCGGTTGACCAGCGCCACCGCGCCCGCCAGGCAGAGGCCGCCCACCACGACGGGCACGGCCACGAACCACGGCGTCTTCCAGAAACCGCCCGCGTCTCCGGCGTAGGCGACGGCCGCTCCGATCAGACAGACGCCTGCCACCAGCTTCCCGGGCTGGAACTCATGAAGCAGCACGGCTCACCTCCGCCTGTCCCACACCCACGTGCAGATCGAGATCGACTGTCCCCGCGCTCTTGCCGCCCGCTGCAGGCACCAGCGTGACCTGCTGGTGTCTGCCCGGGGCCACGTCCACGTCCTGCGAGCCGTCGCCCGGCAACTGGATGTCGCCGACGCCCACGTCGATGTTCGCCCGCAGGGTCACGTCCGGCGGGAGGACGACCCGGAGCCGCCCCACGCCCACGTCGGCCCGCGTCGTCACCGTCCGGCCGTGGCCCGGACGTATTCGCGTCAGGTCGAGGGTGCCCTCGCCGGTGCCCAGGTCGTACTTCGGGCGGACCTCCGTCACCGCGGCCGGTTTCCAGGTCGCGTGCGACCAGTGGGCGGTGACGTTGCCGGGCAGCCCCGTGGAGGCGGCGAGGAGCGCCGCGGTGACGACGGCCAGCAGGACCGAGCCGGCGCCGGTCCTCCCGAGGAACGCGCTGACCGCGATGCCCAGTCCGAAGACGCCGAGCGCGCAGGCCAGCCCGGTCTGCAGGCTGATGCCCAGTGTGTGGTCGCCCCAGGTCAGGCGCGTACCGAGGGCCCCGGCCACCACGGCGAGCAGGAAGACCCAGCCGCCGATCCGGCGAGGACCCCGCGGCCGGGGCGGTTGCGGGCGGGGCGGGCGCGCGGTCTCTCTTCCGCGTCCGCCCCGGCTGATGTTCACGGCCGCCGCGACGTCCCGGTCGCGTGTGTCCCGCGGACCCCACAGGTAGCCGGTTCCGCCGACGTGGGTGCCGTCCTTGACGATCGGCTCCCGCCACCAGGACGGGTAGGAGGCGGGGACCGGGGGCGCCTTGGCCTCCGGCGGCGCGTCGGCGGCGGCCTGGACGGCCAGGGGGTCGGGATCGGCGGAGCCGCGGTGCTGCGACCAGTACCCCGCCCCCGCGAGGAGCAGGGAGAGAACGACGGCGAAGCTGAGCACGTCGCCGTTGGTCAGCATCGAGAGGAACACCCCGCAGCCGACCAGGGCGAAGAGCACAGCGGCCAGTGCGGGGCCGTCCACACGCCCGGTGAGGAGCTTGCGCACCTCGTTCTCTTCCTCGTCGTCGAACGGCATGAAGAGCCAGGCGAACCCGTAGAAGATGAGGCCTATGCCGCCCGTGGCGGCGAGCACGGCCAGAGTGATCCGGAAGATCACCGGATCCATGTCGCACCGCCGCCCGAGCCCCGAGCAGACCCCGGCGAGCACCTTGTGCCGCCGGTCCCGCCGGAACCCCGGCGAGCCGCCCTCGGTGTTTTCCGGGCTCCCGGCGGTCGCGGAGCCCGCCCGGCCCCCCGCCTCCGGCCCGCCGGCCGCCCCCGCCGTCCCTGTCACGTTCGCCCCTCCGGTCGGGCCGGGCCCGCCGCCCGGCGGCTCCGGTCCTCCGCCTTCACCTGATGTTCCGCTCGTACGCGGTCGTCCGCCCGCACCCGCTTCGGCGCCTGTACCCGGCTCTTGGCGCGCGCCCGGTGGTTCCTCCGCGCTCGGCTCTTCACGGGTACTCCGTTCTCCGCGCGCGCCCGGTGGTTCCTGCGCGCCCGGTCGTCCTTCTGTACTCGGCGGGTGCGTCCGCTCGTGCGGGCGCGGTTCCTCACCCGCACCCGCACCGGGCACGGCGGCTCCGGGCCCCGCGCCCTGGACCGGGCGAGGGCCGGGACCGGGTTCCGGACCCGTCGCGGCGTGCTGGTGATTCGTCATGCGTCCATGGTGACGGGCGCGCCGCCGCCGCGGCAGTCGGGAAGACCCTGGCAGAACCCTGATTCGCCCCTGAGCCCCGCCCGGGATGCGTTCGACGGGCCGGCGCGGAGTCCCGGTACGACCCGCCCGGCGTCCGGCCCCGAAGCCCGTTCCCGGGCCGCCCCGGCAAGGGGCGGGAAGATCAGGGGAGTCTCGGGGGCGGACCCTGATGCCTCCGTCCGGCGGGCATGTGACCATCGTTGGCATGCCGGAAGCCGCAGCCCTGCCCCTCGACGACCCGCGGCCGCCGCGCAAGCTCTACCGCAGCAGCGACGGACGCTGGCTCGGCGGAGTGGCGCGGGGCCTCGCCGGGCATCTCGGGCTGCCCGTGGTCTGGGTGCGGCTGGTCTTCGCCGGACTGTTCATGGCCGACGGACTCGGCGCACTGCTGTACGCGGCCTTCTGGTTCTTCGTCCCTCTCGGGGTCGGCGGCGTCGGCGGCCAGAGACCGCCGTCCCTCGTCACGACGGAGACCTCGCCGGACGGCCGCCGCAGGATCGTCACCCGCAGACCGGACAAGGGCCAGCTCGTCGCCCTGCTGCTCATGGTCGTGGTGGCGTCGGTCTTCGTCGGCAGCGTGAATCTGGGCGGCGGTGCGAAGATCTACCTCCTGCCGGCCGTCCTCGTCGCCGCGGGCGTCGCCCTGGTCTGGCGCCAGGCGGACAACGCGCGGCGGGCCCGCTGGGTCGAGGTCGGCCGCCGCCGCCGTACGCTCACGCTGCTGCGCGCCGGTGCCGGCGTCCTGCTGGTCACCGCGGGTGTCTCCGCCATCTTCGTCCTGCAGGGATCCGCCGCCCATCTCGGCTCCGTCCTCCAGGCGGGCCTCGCCGTCCTCGTCGGCATCACCCTGCTCGCCGGTCCGTACCTGGTCCGGATGACCCAGGACCTCTCCGAGGAGCGGCTGATGCGCATCCGTGCGCAGGAGCGTGCCGAGGTCGCCGCCCATGTCCACGACTCTGTGCTGCACACCCTGACCCTGATCCAGCGCAACGCGGAGAACGCGGGCGAGGTGCGCCGGCTCGCCCGCGCCCAGGAGCGCGACCTGCGCGCCTGGCTCTACAACCCGGAGGGCAACGGCAAGGACGAGGACGACGAGCCGGCGACCCTGGCGGAAGCCGTGAGGCGCAACGCCGCTGAGGTGGAGGACAAGCACGGCGTGCCCATAGAGGTGGTCGTGGTCGGCGACTGCCCGCTCGACGAGCGCGTCGGCGCCCAGATGCAGGCCGCGAGGGAAGCCATGGTGAACGCCGCCAAGTACGGTGGCGAGGGCGGCGCCGTACAGGTGTACGCCGAAGTCGAGGGCAGGACGGTCTTCGTGTCCGTCCGTGACCGGGGGCCCGGGTTCGATCTCGACGCGATACCCACCGACCGCATGGGTGTCAGAGAATCGATCATCGGCCGCATGGAGCGCAACGGGGGAACGGCCCGGTTGCGCGCGGTGCCGGACGGCGGCACGGAGGTCGAGCTGGAGATGGAGAGGGCGGAGAACACGTGATGAGCGACCCGACCGAGGCGAACGGCACGGCGGCAGCGGACAGCGCGGAGGCGGCCGAGGCCGCGGGCGGGCGGCGCGTGCGCGTGGTCCTCGTCGACGACCACCGCATGTTCCGTACGGGGGTCCAGGCCGAGATCGGGCGGACCGACGAGACCGGTGTCGAGGTCGTCGGCGAGGCGCCGGACGTCGACCAGGCGGTCGAGGTCATCACCGAGACCCGTCCGGAGGTGGTCCTCCTCGACGTCCACCTCCCGGGCGGCGGCGGGGTCGAGGTGCTGCGCCGCTGTGCCGCGCTGATGGCGGACACCGAGCGTCCCGTCCGCTTCCTCGCGCTGTCCGTGTCGGACGCGGCGGAGGACGTGATCGGGGTGATCCGCGGCGGGGCCCGCGGATACGTGACGAAGACGATCACCGGCTCCGACCTCATCGACTCGATCTTCCGGGTGCAGGAGGGCGACGCCGTCTTCTCCCCGCGGCTGGCCGGGTTCGTCCTGGACGCGTTCGCCTCCACCGACGCCCCGCCGGTCGACGAGGACCTGGACCGCCTCACCCAGCGCGAGCGTGAGGTGCTGAGGCTCATCGCCCGGGGATACGCCTACAAGGAGATCGCCAAGCAGCTCTTCATCTCCGTCAAGACGGTGGAGTCCCATGTTTCGGCGGTGCTGCGCAAGCTGCAGCTGTCCAACCGGCACGAGCTGACCCGCTGGGCCACGGCCCGCCGTCTGGTCTGACCTGGCGCGGGCCGCGGGCAGACCCCGCCCTCACGCCACCCGCGTAGCCCCCGCGAACGGCATCTGGTCGATGGGCGCCAGCCGGACCGGCGCCGACGGGTTCGGGGCGTGGATCATCTGCCCCTGGCCCACGTAGATGCCGACATGGCTGATCCCGGAGTAGAAGAACACCAGGTCACCGGGGCGCAGCGCGGAGCGGGAGACCCGACGGCCGGCGCCGATCTGGGCGTAGGTGGTGCGGGGGAGCGCGATGCCGGCGGAGCGGTAGGCCGCCTGGACCAGGCCGGAGCAGTCGAAGGCGTCGGGCCCGGTGGCGCCCCACACATAGGGGCTGCCGAGTTTCTGGTAGGCGTAGGCGACGGCCGCCGCCGCCCGGGAGGCGGGGGCTCCGGCCGCGGGGGCCGCATCAGGTCCCGGAGCGCCGAGCGCGACCCGGGCGCCGGCCGTGGACCGGGACGCCCGCCCCGCGGCCGGGTCCTCGCCGATCGCCAGGCGCTGCGGCGGGGTGAGCCGGGCCAGCAGCCGCCTGGCCTCGTCCAGTTTCGTGTTGATCGTCTTCTTGTGCCGCCGCAGTTCCGCCTGGCGTGAGCGGAGCGAGGCCAGCTCGGTGCGTGCCGCCCCGCGCACCTGGTCGAGCCTCCTCAGCTCCCGGTGCACCCCGGCCACGGCCGCGGTCTGGCGGGCACCCGCCCGCTCCGCCAGTTCGGCGCCTTCCAGGTAGTGCCGGGGATCGTCGGAGAGCAGGAACTGGACGGTGGGGTCGATTCCGCCGTTCCGGTACTGCTCCGCGGCGATCGAGCCCAGGGCGTCACGCGCCGCGTTGAGCCTGGCCTGCCCGCGAGCCGCCTCGTCGCCCAGGGTCCGCAGCCGTTTCCCGGCCGCGTCCGCCTGCTCCCGGGCGCCGTCGTACTTCTCGGTGGCGGCCTCCGCCTCCTGGTACAGCCGGTCCACCCGGGCCCTGACCTGCTCGGGTGCCGGCTGCGGTGCGGCATGTCCGGTGCCGTCGAAGACCGTGGCCGTCGCCGCGCCCGCGAGGACGAGGGTGAGGGCCGTACGGGCCGTGCTGCCGCTGAGTGAGCGTTGTCGGGGCTTGCGGTGCGAGGCCACGTGGACCGTCACGTCCCTTCGTCCGGCCGGCCGTGGAGGCGGGCTCTGCGCGTCCGGCGGCGGCCCGCACAGGGGAACGGTCCGCCGCCGGACTTCTTGGCGGTGGTGCCCGGCTGCCGCCCCCAGGCCCTGCCGTCACCTCCCCGTCTGCCTCGGGACGCGGTGCACGCATTCTCGGGGCGGACGAGGGCCATGGGACGACGGGACCCGGCCCGGACGGCGGTGGGGAGCCGGTCACCTGGGGAAGGACGCTAGGACCCCCCGTGCCGCGGGAGTGACAGGTTGTACGGAACTGCCGTGACTGGACCGACCCGCGACCGGAAGTGACCGCGAGCGCCACCCGACAGCATCGTCTTCACGGAGAGCGATGACCGATGTGCCGGTTCCGAGGCAGAGGGGACCGGCAGGTGCTATGTCCCGCATATATGCACACCGGCCGACCGCCCAGGCCGGTCCGTGACCGCGCGTCCCCGCGATCGTGCGCCCCCGAGACCCCCGGGATGTGCCGGTGGCCGGGCCGGTGTCCGGCGGCTCCGAGGCCTCTCGTTAGGCTCCGGCCTCATGGACGTACTCATCCATCTCTTCGTCGGCCTGCACATCATCGGGATCGCCGCGCTGCTCGGCGGCTTCCTCACCCAGATGAAGGCGATGGGCCGGGGCACAGCCCGGTTCGTGCCCGGCATGCTGCACGGCGCACTGACCATGCTGGTCACCGGCATCGTCCTGGTCGGCCTCAACCAGGCCGACGACCATCACGTCAACACCGTCAAGATCGGCCTGAAACTGGCGCTGCTGATCGTGATCCTCGGCCTCGTCTACGTCAAGCGCGACGACGAGAAGGTGGACAAGAGCATGTTCGGGCTGGTCGGCCTGCTGACCATGGCGAACATCTTCATCGCGGTGCTGTGGACCTGAGCACCCCCGCCGGGGCGTGAGGCTCAGGCCGCAGCGCCCCTGAGTTCGGCGCGCGCCTCCGCGACCGCCCCCGCCGCGACGGCCAGCCACGCCGCCACCGCGACCCAGACCAGCACCTCCCCGAGCCCCCTGAACTCGGGGACGTGCAGGGCGGCGGCGACCGAGAGCGCCGCCGTGGCCGTCATGCCCAGCGGGAAGACGGTCGACCAGCGGCGCACGTCGTAACGCAGCCGGGGCCGTACCACCTCCGCCACGAGCAGGACGGCGTACCAGGCGAGATCGAGCACCAGCAGCCCGAGGGTGACGGTGTGCAGGACGCCGTGGTCGTCGTCGTTCCACAGATAGCGCCCCGCGCCCTGCGCGCCGATCAGCTTCGCCCCGGCGACCGCGGAGATCGCCAGCGCACCGCCCGCGACCCAGTGGTCGCCATGCCCCTCGAACACCTGTCGCAGATCGAAACGGGACAGGGCGAACAGGTAGAGCACCAGGCCCAGCCAGAAGAAGACGAGCGCCGTGTGCGCGAGCCAGGCCGTGGACTGCGCCCGGGCCAGCGACGCGCCGAGCACGGCGAGCCCCTCCGTGGCCACGCAGCACAGGAAGACGGCCCCCGGCATGGGCCGCCGGGAGTTGCGGACGACCCGCCAGAGCAGCCACGGCCACAGCACCACGGCCAGTGCGAGCAGCGCCTCGGCGAGCGGCTGCCACCCCAGGTTCGAGAAGCGCGTGCCCAGCACCGCGGTCGCGGCGACACCGGTGAGCGCCGCCGGCGTCCCCGCCTCGGCCGCCCAGCGCGTCCGTTCGCGCGTCAGCCGCAGGACGAAGTCCGCGGCCAGGGCCAGCCAGGCGACGCAGGCCACGGCGAGGACGGCGAGGGACAGCACCTCGTGGCCCGTCAGCTGCAGTCCGATCGACACGATGCCGCAGGCCATCACGGCGGCCCCGGCCGCGGGCGGACGCTGGGCCAGCCAGGCGCGCAGAGGTGAGGAGACGGGCATGATCCCGATGCTAGTGCGGGAGCACGCCGTGCGAACGGGGCGCGCACGCCGGGACGCGAAACCGTGCGCGGCGCGCGTACCCGCGCGGGCGCGGGCACGCATCCCGCCCGGGGTGGTCCTAACGGGGGGCGCGGTGTGCGGCGGGGCGGGGTGTGCGGTGCTGCGGCGGGGGCGCGGTGTGCGGCGGACGAGCGGCCCCGGCCGGTGAAACCGGTCACCTTCCCGGGGCGGCCCCGGGTTGTCGGTGGGGAGCCCTAGACTCGTAGAGCGATGAGCAGCCTCTTTGACGACAGCTTCCTGGCGGACCTCCAGACCCCTCGGGGTCCCGAGGACGAGCCCCCGCCGCCGCCCGAGGACGAGCACGCTCCGGAGCCGGTTCCGGACGATCTGTTCGGCGGGAAGTTCGACCTGCCGCCGGACCGCGAGGCCCACCGGGACGCCTATTACCGCGACGGCGCCCCCCGCCCGGTCGTGGACCCGGCCGCCCTCCTGGACGGGCTGAACGAGAACCAGCGTGCCGCCGTCGTCCACTCCGGCTCCCCGCTGCTCATCGTGGCCGGCGCCGGTTCCGGCAAGACCCGCGTGCTCACCCACCGCATCGCCTACCTGCTGGGCGAGCGCGGCGTCCACCCGGGCCAGATCCTGGCGATCACCTTCACCAACAAGGCCGCCGGCGAGATGAAGGAGCGCGTCGAGCAGCTCGTCGGCCCGCGGGCCAACGCGATGTGGGTGATGACCTTCCACAGCGCGTGCGTGCGCATCCTGCGCCGCGAGTCGAAGAAGCTCGGTTTCACCTCCTCCTTCTCGATCTACGACGCCGCCGACTCCAAGCGCCTGATGGCGCTGGTCTGCCGTGACCTGGACCTCGACCCGAAGCGCTATCCGCCCAAGTCCTTCAGCGCCAAGATCAGCAACCTCAAGAACGAGCTGATCGACGAGGAGGACTTCGCCGCCCAGGCCACCGACGGCTTCGAGAAGACCCTCGCCCAGGCCTACGCCCTCTACCAGTCGCGGCTGCGCGAGGCCAACGCCCTCGACTTCGACGACCTGATCATGACGACGGTCAATCTGCTGCGCGCCTTCCCGGACGTGGCCGAGCACTACCGCCGCCGCTTCCGGCACGTCCTGGTCGACGAGTACCAGGACACCAACCACGCCCAGTACGCCCTCGTACGGGAACTCGTCGGCACCGGCGAGCACCCCGCGGACGTACCGCCCGGACCGGAGGACCTCCAGCCCGCCGAGCTGTGCGTGGTGGGTGACGCCGACCAGTCGATCTACGCCTTCCGCGGCGCGACCATCCGCAACATCCTCCAGTTCGAGGAGGACTACCCGGACGCGACGACGATCCTGCTGGAGCAGAACTACCGCTCCACGCAGACGATCCTGTCCGCCGCCAACGCGGTCATCGAGCGCAACGAGTCCCGCCGCCCGAAGAACCTGTGGACCAACGCGGGCACGGGTGCCCGGATCACCGGGTACGTCGCCGACACCGAGCACGACGAGGCGCAGTTCGTCGCCGAGGAGATAGACCGCCTCACGGACGCGGGCGACGCCAAGGCCGGTGACGTCGCGGTCTTCTACCGCACCAACGCCCAGTCCCGTGTCTTCGAAGAGATCTTCATCCGCGTCGGCCTGCCCTACAAGGTCGTCGGCGGCGTCCGCTTCTACGAGCGCAAGGAGGTCCGGGACGTCCTCGCCTACCTGCGCGTCCTGGCCAACCCCGAGGACTCCGTCCCGCTGCGCCGCATCCTCAACGTGCCCAAGCGGGGCATCGGCGAGCGCGCCGAGGCGATGATCGACGCCCTCGCCCAGCGGGAGAAGATCAGCTTCCCGCAGGCGCTGCGCCGCGTCGACGAGGCGTACGGGATGGCCGCGCGGTCGACGAACGCCGTCAAGCGGTTCAACACCCTGATGGAGGAGCTGCGCACCATCGTCGAGTCGGGCGCCGGTCCGGCCACGGTCCTGGAGGCGGTCCTCGAACGCACGGGCTACCTGGCCGAGTTGCAGTCCTCCACCGACCCGCAGGACGAGACCCGCATCGAGAACCTCCAGGAACTCGCGGCCGTCGCCCTGGAGTTCGAGCAGGAGCGCGGCGAAGGGGAGTCGGTCGCGCTGTCCGAGTTCCTGGAGCAGGTCGCCCTGGTCGCCGACTCCGACCAGATCCCCGACGAGGAGGACGGTGACGGCGTCATCACCCTGATGACCCTGCACACCGCCAAGGGCCTGGAGTTCCCGGTGGTCTTCCTCACCGGCATGGAGGACGGCGTCTTCCCGCACATGCGCGCCCTCGGCCAGGTCAAGGAGCTGGAGGAGGAGCGCCGTCTGGCCTACGTCGGCATCACGCGCGCTCGGGAGCGGCTGTACCTGACCCGTTCGGCGATGCGCAGCGCGTGGGGCCAGCCGTCGTACAACCCGCCCTCCCGGTTCCTGGAGGAGATCCCGGCCGTGCACGTGGACTGGAAGCGGACGGGCGGCTCCGCGCCGGTGTCCTCCGGTCCGGCCTCCGGGGTGGCGGCCTCCCTGTCGTCGTCCCGTTCCCGGTCGTCGGCGGCCGGTGCCTCGGGCTTCGCCACCCGGCGCGCCGCGGAGAAGCCGGTGGTGTCCCTCGCCGTCGGGGACCGGGTCACGCACGACCAGTTCGGCCTCGGCACGGTGGTCGCCGTCAAGGGCACCGGCGGCAACGCGGAGGCGACGATCGACTTCGGCGACGCCAAGCCCAAGCGGCTGCTGCTGCGCTACGCGCCGGTCGAGAAACTGTAGGACGGGCAGACACCGGGGCCGTGCGGGACGGCCGGATCCCGGGACCGGAGGCGATGGCCCCCGCCGAAGGCGGATTCCAGGCGGGGGCCGGTCCGGTCCTCGGCGCCGTCGGCCCTACGTCGGGTTCAGGCCGTGGCTGCGCAGCCACGGCAGCGGGTCGATCGGTGCCCCGCCGGCCGGGCGCACCTCGAAGTGCAGGTGCGGGCCGGTGGAGTTGCCGGACTTGCCCGAGTACGCGATCGGCTGCCCGGCCTTGACGGTGGCCCCGGTGACGACCTGGTAGCGGGAGAGGTGGCAGTACCACGTCTCCGTGCCGTCCTTCGCGGTGAGGATCAGCATGTTGCCGTAGGCGCTGTTGAACTGGGTGCGGACCGTGCCGTCGGTGGCGGCCATGACCGTCGTCCCGTACCAGACGGGGAAGTCGATGCCGGTGTGCACGGACATCCAGTTGACACCGGCCTGGCCGAAGTAGGCGCTGAGCCCTCTCTGCGCCACCGGCAGCGCGAACTTGGGGCGCAGCCGCTCCTTGCGCGCAGCCTCCTGCGCGGCCTTCTTCCGCTCGGCCTCCTGCTGCGCCTTGAGGTCGATGCGCTCCTGGGTGCGGCTTGCCCGGTCGGCGAAGTCGTTCGCCCCGGCCGACAGGCTCTGGAGCTGGGTGTCCAGCTTGTTGTTGGCGGTGGACGCCTGCACGGGATGCGCCTCGGAGGCGGACGCGGAGGTCTCCTGGTCGTCGCCGGTGAAGCTGCCGACGGAGGCCGCGGCGATTCCGGCGACGCCCACCACGCAGACCGAGGGCACCGCCACGGTCAGCAGCGCGGACCGCTTGGCGGGCCGGCGCCGGGAACGGCTGCCGCCGCGCGAGGCCGCGCGCGGCGCGGGCACCGCGGTGGCCTCCTGCCGGTCCTCCGGCTCGGGGAGGGCGGGCAGTTCACCGGTCGCGGCCGGATCGGGGCCGGCCGACGGCTCCTCCGGTAGCGGAAGGCCCTCGTCGGCCGCACCGGCGCTGTTCCACTGGGTGGCGTCGTAGGCGCCGGTGTCGAAGGTCTGGGTGCCCCAGTCCCACTGCTGGGTCTGCTCGGCCGGGGCCGCCGCGGCCGGGTCCTGGAGCCAGGCGTTGGTGTCCCACTGGCCGGTGGCGTCGACGGGCGTCGGCTGCTGCGGCACGGCGGACAGATGCTGGTAGCCGGTGGACCACGCGGTCGTGTCGTACGCGCCCGTGTCGTAGGCGGCGTGGTGCTGGGCCGCGTACGCGTCGTGGGTCAGGGTGTGGTGGCTGCCGGTGGACCACTGGGTGGTGTCGTACGCGCCGGTCGTCCCGGCGTCCGCCGCGTGGGCGTCACCGGTGTGCAGGTCACCGAAGAGGGGGTCGGCCTGGAAGGCCGCCGTGGTGTGGGTGCCGGTGTGAAATCCGGTGGCGTCGTAGTCGCCGTACGTGGTGAAGTCACCGTAGGCGGCTTCCTGTCCGCCGTACGGCGCATAGGGCGCCGGGGCGTCGTCGGAGGCCGGGGCCGGGGGCGTCGCGGTCCCCGACGGGTGGCGGTCGTTCACCAACTTCTCTTTCGCCTCGACAACAGGGGCTGCCAGAGCAGTGCGGCGACTGTACCCGGCGGTACGTGGGCGCGACAATCTTCGACAGGTTTCCCGTCCGCGGGAAACGGGCAATCGGCCGTGATTCGGCGGACTGCGGACACGGCCTTGGGTTTGTGTTCGAGGCCATGTTCGACCCTGATGGGTCAATGCGCTGTGAGGCCGGGGCCTGGTCAGGCCACGGTCAGCCCTCCGCCCTGCGCCGCCGACGGGTCCCCCGGCCGTACGGTGTCCAGGGCCTGCCGTATCCCGCTCGCGACGGCGGGGTGCACGGGGAGGGCGAGATGGCCGATGCCGCTCACCCGGATGTTCTCCGCCCGCAGGTCCGGGTGCTCGATGCAGGCCGACTCCAGAGGGTCCATCAGGTGGTCGAGGTCGCTCCAGAAACTGACGAAGTGGGTGCGGCAGCCGGGCGCGGGAGAGGACAGTTCCTCGATCAGCTCGGAACCGGGCCGCATCTGACGGACGATCGGGTGCGCGTTGGCCAGCGGCGCGACCCGGGTCCCCGCGTGCGGAGTGCCCAGGGTGACGAGGGTGCGGATGCGGGTGTCACCGCCGAGCCGCTGCACGTAGTAGCGGGCTATCAGCCCGCCGAGGCTGTGCCCGACGACGTCGACCCGCTCACTGCCCGTGCGTTCGCAGATCTCCTCTATGTGCCGGCCGAGCAGCTCGGCCGCGGTGCGGATGTCGCAGGTCAGCGGCGAGTAGTTGAGGGACTCCACCCGCTGCCGGCCGTGCTGGGCGAGGTTGCGGCGCAGCAGCACGAAGACCGAACGGTTGTCGATGAAACCGTGCAGCAGCACCACCGGCGGCTTCGCCTCGGCCGGCAGCTGGGCGGCGGCGCCCGGGGCGGGCAGCGGGGTCTCGGCCGCGCGGCGCTCCTGGACGATCCCCGACGGGTAGAGGAGGACATGACCGGCGAGGATCGCCAGCTCCAGGGCCGTCGCCTTCAGCAGGCCCACCGACACTCCCGCGATTCTGCCCGGGATGAGGCGCTGGCAGAACGGGAGGAGGGGATCTGCGACGCTGGTGACCTTCATGGCCGACCTCCTGTCGGCACGCGGGAGGACGGCTCTGTCCCCCGTGTGCCCTCGTGGGCAGTCGCGGCAGCGGCCTCGGACGGGGCGCGGGCGGGGCGCGCGGAGCGGACCACCCGGCGTGCGGCGCGCAAGGTCCCGCAGGTGCGGCGGTGCGCGCCGCCGGTGTCCTTCCGTACGCCCCCGCTGCCGTGCCCTGCCTGCCCGGTGTGTCCTTCGTGTCCCGCACGACGCGCCGGCCCCGTGCGGCCCGTCGCGCTCGCGCGGCACCCGGTCCGCTCCGCGAGGGTGCCGGTGGTGCGTGCGAAGGTGCCGGTGGTGCGGGAGACACGGAGGGGGCGGACGCCGAACCGAGGCAGGGGCGACGCTTGTGCCCGCCGCGGTTCCCGGTCCGCGGCGGGGAACGGTGCGCCGGGTGGAGATCCCCCCTGCGCGAGGTACTCGGGGAACTGTCCCTGCGTGTGATTTCCCCCTCGCTCCGCACCGTGAAACTGCCGGGTGCGGGATGCTGGCGATAACGTTCGTTCACTTCCCCGGACGATGTGGTGCGGGGCGTCCGTCCCGTGGTGGACGTATGTAGTCGCTTCATGGAGGCAGTGATGGGTGTGGCAGCCGGTCCGATCCGCGTGGTGGTGGCCAAGCCGGGGCTCGACGGCCACGATCGCGGTGCGAAGGTGATCGCGCGGGCCCTGCGCGACGCCGGCATGGAGGTCATCTACACGGGCCTGCACCAGACGCCGGAGCAGATCGTCGGCACGGCGATCCAGGAGGACGCCGACGCGATCGGCCTGTCCATCCTCTCCGGCGCGCACAACACGCTGTTCGCCGCCGTGATCGAACTGCTCCGGGAGCGCGACGCCGAGGACATCGTCGTCTTCGGGGGCGGCATCATTCCCGAGGCGGACATCCCGCCGCTGAAGGAGAAGGGCGTCGCGGAGATCTTCACCCCCGGCGCGACCACCCAGTCGATCGTGGACTGGGTGCGGGCGAACGTCCGCCAGCCGGCCCAGGCGTAGCACTCCGGCCGGGCGGGCGCCGTCGGGCGCCCGAAGGCGCGCTCCTCCGGCGTGCCCGCCCCCGCCCGGCTTTCGGCCAAGGCCGTCTCCGGGCGGCTTTCCGCTGCGGCCGCCCCCGCACGGACTTCCGCTGCCGCCGTTCTCGGGCCGGCTTCCGGTCCGGACGCTCCCGGGCGGTCCGTACGCGGGCCCGTCACGAGGCGGCTCTCCGGCGTGCCCGCCCCCGGGCGGGGCGGGCGTCAGCCGGTGGGCGCGTCGAGTTCCTCGGCCATCGCGGCGCGCAGGCGCAAGGTCGTCACCAGCCGCTGGAACGCCTCCGCCCAGTAGCCGCCGGCTCCGGGCGACGCGTCCTCCGTCTCGTCCGGCACCGCCAGCAGCCCGTCGAGCCGGGCCGCCTGCGCGGGGTCCAGACACCGCTCGGCCAGTCCCATCACTCCACTGAAACTCCATGGGTAGCTCCCTGCGTCCCGCGCGATGTTGAGCGCGTCGACCACCGCCCGTCCGAGCGGCTCCGCCCACGGCACCGCGCACACCCCGAGCAGCTGAAAGGCCTCGGACAGCCCGTGCGCCGCGATGAAACCGGCGACCCACTCGGCCCGTTCCGCGCCGCCCAGCGTGCCGAGCAGCTTGGCCCGCTCGGCCAGCGACACCGCACCCGGACCGCCGGCCTCGGGCGCCGCGGGTTCGCCGAGCAGCGCCCGCGCCCACCGGGCGTCCCGCTGCCGCACCGCCGCCCGGCACCAGGCCGCGTGCAGCTCGCCCTGCCAGTCGTCGGCCACCGGCAGCGCCACGATCTCCTGCGGGGTGCGCCCGCCCAGCCGCGGGGACCAGGTCCCGAGCGGTGTCGCCTCCAGCAGCTGACCCAGCCACCACGAGCGCTCACCCCTTCCCGACGGCGCCTTGGCCACCACACCGTCGCGCTCCATGCTCGCGTCGCACTCGTGGGGGGCTTCAACGGCGATCGTCGGCGTGTCACGGGTGTGGTCGACGGCCACACAGGCCGCGGCCCGCTCCGCCATCCGTGCGGCCAGCGCGGATCCGGGCAGCGCCGACAGCAGCTCGGCGGCGGTGGAGCGGACGTTGCGGCTCCGGTCCGCGAGGGCCTGTTCCAGGAACGGCTCGTCGTCCGGGCCCAGGCCGGCCCGCAGCGAGTCGAGGAACATCAGCCGGTCCTCGGCCCGCTCGGTCGCCCACGTGCCGGCGAGCAGTTCGCGCGCCGCCTCGGGCCGCTGCTGCCGTATCGCCGCCAGGAGCGCGACGCGCTCGGCGAACAGGCCTTCCTCCCACAGCCGCCGGATGCGGGCGGTGTCCTCGGGGCCGGGCAGTGCGGCGCCGCCGCCGGGGGCCGCCCGCAGCGCGAACCGCCAGTCCGGGTTCAGCCGGGCCAGCCACAGGGCGCGCGGGCCGGCGAAGGCCAGCGCGGCGGGCCGCAGGTCCGTACGCCCCCGGGCCGCGTCCAGCAGGGCGGGCAGCGCCTGCGGGGGTGCCGCGTAGCCGCGCGCGTTCGCCGCGGCCAGCCACTGCGGCAGCAGCTCCATGAGGTCCGGTGCCGTGCCCCTGCGGCCGCCTCCGGCCGTACCGGACCGGTCGGCCAGCAGCTGGGTGAGCCTGCGGGCCGCGGCCTGCGGCAGGACGGGGCGGGGGTCCGCGGGCGCCGGCCGGGGGCGCTCGCCCGCCGGTGCCGGGAGCAGGCCCGCGCGGCGGCTGACGGTGAGGGCGGCCGCCGCGTCCAGCAGCGCCGCCGGCGCGTCCCGGCCGGGGGCGCCCGCCGGGGGCCTGCGGCGGTCCGTGCCGAGCAGCGCGGTGGTGACCAGCTCCTCCCAGGCGCCCGCTGCGGGCGCGTCCACCGGGGCGGAGGTCCTGATCATGAGCGTCCTTTCCGTTGCCGGGTGCCCGAAGAGGGTGGTCGGAGGGTCACCCGGTCCGGGTTTCCCCTGAGGTGGAAGAAATGCGTGTAACCGGTGAGAAAGGGCGGGCTCGTGAGGTGTCGTCGGGGTGCGCCTTTCGGGTGAGACTTCCCGCTCTGCCCAGAAGCCCTCGCTCCGTACGCCGACGTCACTCCGATGCCGGACACGACACCCCTGCCGACCGGGGCGGATGTCGCAGACGGTGTACAGGTGGTCAGCACAGCGTCACCGCCTCGCCGTCACCCTGCGGCCACGCCGTCAGGGGGGTGAACCCGCGGTGGCCGCACTCCCCGAAGACCGTGACCGGCGCTCCGCCCGAAAGGGCGACCAGCCGCCACAGGCCGGGCCGGGAACGGGCCAGGGGGGTCAGGGGCAGTGCGTGGTCCGACCCCGCGTCGGCCAGCTGCCAGGAGTCGCCGGCCGGGACCGGTACCACCTCGCCCAGAGTCACCGGGACCGACTCCAGCCAGGGGTCGTCGCGCAGCGCCTCGCCGTAGCGGGCCACCGCCTGCGCCGTGGTCACGCCGGGCGGGCGGGTACGTGTCGGGGCCGGGGGCGCGAACTGCTCGCCCAGCGCCGCACGCAGCTGTCCCGCGCCGGGGTAGGGGGTCACCTCCGCCTCCAGGCACAGCCCCACCGGCAGCGCCGGCTCCGGTGCGCGGCCGGCCGCGCCGTAGGACAGCAGCAGGACCGTACGGCCGCAACCGGTGCCGTGCAGCCAGATCCGGCGCGTGGTCAGCTTCGCGTCCGCCGTGTCGTACTGGGCGAGGACCAGCCAGCGGTCGCGCACCGGCGGCCCTTCGGCGGAACCCGGCAGCCCGACACGGGAGCGGACCGTCGCCGCCAGGTCCTGCGGCAGCCGCTCGCGGTGCAGCCAGCCCTGGTCCAGGAGGTGCAGCAGCGCGCACTCCTCCAGCAGCCGCACCGGCCAGCCCGGACCGGAGGACGGTATCGCGCCCAGTTCCCGCACCCGGGCCGCGAGCCCTGGGGCCTGGGCGTCGACCATCCGGGCCGCCGTCTCCTCCCACAGCCCGTACCCCGCCTGCTCGGCCGTGGCCAGGCCGCCGCGCAGGAGGTCGGCCAGGCGCTGCTCCAGCTCCGTTGCGCCCGCGGTGATCCGCTCGGCCCGGCGCTCCGCCCGGTGCAGCGCCGCCTGCGGGTCCGCCGCGCCGCCCGCGGGCTCCGCCGCCTTCTCCGTCTTCTCCGAGGCCCGCTTGCGCCGGCCCGCCAGCCACTGCTCGGCCCACTGCGGTGTTCCGGCGGCGGGCACGGTGGCGACCGCATTCTCCCCGCCGGCCCACAGCAGCAGCAGGCCGAGCGCGTGCTTGCACGGGAACTTACGGCTCGGACAACTGCACTTGTACGCCGGACCCGACGCGTCGGCGAGGTCGACGACCGTCTGATACGGCTTGCTCCCGCTGCCCTTGCACAGCCCCCACACCGTCCCCTCGTCGGAACTCCCCGCCTCGGACCACGGTCCCGCCGTGCCGAGTTTGCTTCCCGCTTTGCGTGACGCGACGTCAGGCGCCAGTGCCAGCACCTGGTCCGCACTCCAGCGCACCCCCTGCTGAGTCATGCCGTCGAAGGTAGGCGCCCCCACTGACAATCGGCCCCGGCGAGCGCGTTTGCGCAGGTCGGAACGCATTGTCAGTGCCGTGGTGCACGGTTGGTGACAGATCCGAACCGGCCGAGCTGGAGGGGGCCTCAGCCATGTCTGTGACCGTAGAACCCACGTCCGCGGAACCGATCCGCACCGACTCCGCGCCCGCGAAAACGGGCGGCGAGCAGGCGCTGCGGCCGCACGCCGAGGACGCCTTCGCCGACGAACTGGCCGCCCTGGCGGCGCAGGACGACCGTCCGCGCCCGGCGCGGTGGAAGCTGTCGCCGTGGGCCGTGGCCACCTACCTCCTCGGCGGGACCCTGCCGGACGGCACGGTGATCACACCGAAGTACGTCGGCCCGCGCCGCATCGTCGAGGTCGCCGTCACCACCCTCGCCACCGACCGCGCCCTGCTCCTGCTCGGCGTGCCCGGCACCGCCAAGACCTGGGTGTCGGAGCACCTGGCCGCCGCGGTCAGCGGCGACTCCACGCTGCTGGTGCAGGGCACCGCGGGCACCCCGGAGGAGGCGATCCGCTACGGCTGGAACTACGCCCGGCTGCTGGCGCACGGCCCGAGCCGGGACGCCCTGGTGCCCAGCCCCGTCATGCGGGCGATGGCCGAGGGGATGACCGCCCGCGTCGAGGAGCTGACCCGTATCCCGGCCGACGTCCAGGACACCCTGATCACGATCCTGTCGGAGAAGACCCTGCCGATACCGGAGCTGGGCCAGGAGGTGCAGGCGGTCCGCGGGTTCAACCTGATCGCCACGGCCAACGACCGCGACCGCGGGGTCAACGACCTGTCCAGCGCCCTGCGCCGGCGGTTCAACACGGTGGTGCTGCCGCTGCCGGAGACTCCCGAGGCCGAGGTGGACATCGTCTCCCGGCGCGTCGACCAGATCGGCCGCTCCCTCGACCTGCCGTCCGTGCCGGACGGCGTCGACGAGATCCGCCGGGTCGTGACCGTCTTCCGCGAACTGCGCGACGGCGTCACCACGGACGGCCGGACGAAGCTGAAGTCACCCAGCGGCACGCTGTCGACGGCCGAGGCGATCTCCGTCGTCACCAACGGGCTCGCGCTGGCCGCGCACTTCGGCGACGGGGTGCTGCGGGCCGGTGATGTCGCGGCGGGCATCCTCGGCGCCGTCGTCCGCGACCCGGCGGCCGACCGCGTCATCTGGCAGGAGTACCTGGAGACCGTGGTCCGCGAGCGCGACGGCTGGAAGGACTTCTACCGGGCCTGCCGGGAGGTGAGCGCGTGAGCGGCGGCGTGAGCGGGACGGGACCGGTGACGGACGTGAGCGGAAGGGGAGCGGTGACGGGCGTGCGGGGGACGGGACCGGTGACGGGCGGCCCGGTGCGGGCCCGCGACGACGACGAGCCCAGCTGGACGGGCAGCCGGGGCGGACGACGGACAGTGGGGGGACGGCGTGCCGGGCGCTGAGCGCGACGAGGGGAAGGGCAGCCGCGGATCCGGCGCGGGGCCGCTGCTGCTCGGGGTGCGGCATCACGGGCCGGGTTCCGCGCGGGCGGTGCGGGCGGCGCTGGAGGCGGCCCGGCCGTCGGTGGTGCTGATCGAGGGCCCTCCGGAGGCCGACGCGCTCGTCCCGCTCGCCGCGGACGACGGCATGCGGCCGCCGGTCGCCCTGCTCGCCCACGCCGTGGACGAGCCCGGCCGCTGCGCGTTCTGGCCGATGGCCGGGTTCTCCCCGGAGTGGACCGCCCTCCGCTGGGCCCTGGAGCACGGCGTCCCGGCCCGCTTCATCGACCTCCCGGCCACGCACACGCTCGCCTGGGAGAGCGGCACCACCGGGACGCCCGAGGACGGCGGGACGCCCGAGGACGGCGGGGAGCGCACGGGCGGGGAGGGCTCCGCGGAGGAGGGGACCGCGGAGCCCTCGGGGCGGCCGGCCGGCGCCGAGGTGCGGATCGACCCGCTCGCCGTGCTGGCGGACACCGCCGGGTACGACGACCCGGAGCGCTGGTGGGAGGACGTCGTCGAGCACCGCGGCGCGGGACGGAAGGACGCGTTCGCCCCCTTCCTGGTGCTGGAGGAGGCCATGGGGGCGCTGCGCGAGACCTACGGCGGCAGCGACCGCGATCTCGTGCGCGAGGCCCACATGCGGCTCCAGGTACGGGCGGCGCAGCGGGAGTTCGACGGCACCGTGGCCGTGGTGTGCGGTGCCTGGCACGTGCCCGCGCTGCGGCGGAGGACCACCGTGACCGCGGACCGGGCGCTGCTGAAGGGTCTTCCCAAGGTCAAGACGGACATGACGTGGGTGCCGTGGACGCACCGCAGGCTCTCCCGGTTCAGCGGATACGGAGCGGGCGTCGACGCGCCGGGCTGGTACGCCCATCTGTTCGGCGTGCCGGACCGCCCGGTCGAGCGGTGGCTGACGAAGGTGGCGGGGCTGCTGCGCGAGGAGGACCGGATCGTGTCCTCCGCCCACGTCATCGAGGCGGTACGGCTGGCCGAGACGCTCGCGGCGATGCGGGGCCGCCCGCTCCCCGGGCTGAGCGAGACCACCGATGCCGTGCGGGCGGTGATGGGCGACGGCTCGGACGTGCCGCTGGCCCTGGTGCACGACCGGCTGGTGGTCGGGGACGTCCTCGGTGAGGTACCGGAAGCGGCGCCCGCGGTGCCGTTGCAGCGGGACCTGTCCCGCCTCCAGCGCAGGCTGCGCCTCAAACCCGAGGCACTGGAGCGGGAGGTGGAACTGGACCTGCGCAAGGAGACCGACGCCGCGCGCAGCAGGCTGCTGCACCGGCTGCGGCTGCTGGGTGTCGGCTGGGGCGAGCCCGCGGCCTCCCGGGGGAGCACCGGCACGTTCCGGGAGACCTGGCGGCTGCGCTGGGAGCCGGAGCTGTCGGTGCGGGTCGCCGAGGCCGGGGTGTGGGGCACGACCGTGTCCGCCGCCGCCACCGCCAGGGCCGAGGCGGACGCGGCCGGCACGGACGTCCTCGCCGAGGTGACGGCGCTCGCCGAGCGCTGCCTGCTGGCCGGGCTGTCGGACGCGCTGCCGGTGGTGATGCGCGTGCTCGCCGACCGGGCGGCGCTCGACACCGACGTCGGGCACCTCGCCCAGGCCCTGCCGGCCCTGGTCCGCTCCCTGCGCTACGGCGACGTGCGCGGCACGGACACGCAGGCCCTGGCGGAGGTGGCCGCGGGTCTTGCCGAGCGGGTCTTCGTCGGCCTGCCCCCGGCCTGCGCCGCCCTGGACGCGGACGCCGCCGAGGAGATGCGGCGTCACATGGACGCGGTCCACACGGCCGTGGGTCTGCTCGGTGACACCCTCGGGGCGGGCCGCGGCGACCTGCGGGCCCGCTGGCACGGGGTGCTCGGAGTCCTGTCGGGCCGGGACAGCGTGGCCGGGATCGTCCGGGGGCGGGCGGTGCGACTGCTGCTCGACGACGGCGCCGTCGCGCAGGAGCGGGCGGCGCGGCTCATGGGGCTCGCGCTCTCCCCGGGCACGCCGCCGCCGGACGCGGCCGCCTGGATCGAGGGCTTCGTCGGCGGCGGGGGCGGGATGCTGCTGGTGCACGACGAACGGCTGCTCGGGCTGGTCGACGCCTGGCTGTCCGGTGTGCCGGCGGACGCGTTCACCGACGTGCTGCCGCTGCTGCGGCGCACCTTCTCGGCGTACGAGCCCGGGGTGCGCCGGACGCTCGGGGAACTGGTCCGGCGCGGTCCGGGCCAGGACGACCGCTCGGCCGGGACGGCGGCGGCCGGTGCCCCCGGTTTCGCGGCCGGCCTCGACCAGGAACGGGCCGCCGCGGTGCAGCCGGTCGTGCGGCTGCTCCTGGGACTGGACAGCCCCGGCCCCGGCCGGGACACCGGGCTCGGCCCGCACCCCATCCCCGGCCGTGGCACCGAGCCCGGCCGGGACACCGGGCTCGGCCCGCACCCCATCCCCGGCCGTGGCACCGAGCCCGGCCGGGCCGCCGGGCCGCGCCCGCACTCCGGGCCCGGCCGAAGGACCGGCTCCTCCTCGGGCACCGCGCCAGGTCCGGACACCGAGCCCGGCCCGCACGCCATCCCCGGCCGTGACACCGAGCCCGCCCGGCATCCCGAGCCCGGCCGAAGCGCCGGCTCCTCCTCGGGCGCCGCGCCCGGTCCGGACGCCAGGGCCGGCCGGGAGACCGGGACCGGCCCGGACATCGGTGCGGGTGTGGCCTCCGGGGCCGGTGCCGGTGGGAAGAGCGGCGACCGGTTCGCGGGGGCGGCGGTGAGGGCGATACCAGAGCGGTACGACGGGGTGGCGGTGTGACGGTGCTGGAGAGCCATGGCAGGGGTGGCGGCGTGACGATGCCGGTAGGGCGTGAAGGGGGTGGCGGCATGACGATGCCGGTGGGGCGTGACGGGATGGCGGTAGGCCGATGCGGGCAAGGCGTGACGGGGTGGGGGGTATGACCGTGGCGGAGGGGTGCGGCGCGGGCGGGGCGGACGCGGACCGGGAGCGGTTGCGGCGCTGGCGGCTCGTGCTCGGCGGGGACACGGCCGACGGCACCGGATGCGCCCTCTCCGGACGGGACGCGGCGATGGACGGGGCGCTGGCCGCGCTCTACGGCAAGGGAGACAAGCCGCGGACGGGCCGCGCCGGGCGGGAGCGTTCCGCCGGGCTCGGGGCCTCGGCGCCCTCCGTGGCGCGCTGGCTCGGAGACATCCGGACGTACTTCCCGGCCTCCGTCGTCCAGGTGATGCAGCGGGACGCCATCGACCGGCTCGGGCTGTCCACGCTGCTGCTGGAACCGGAGATGCTGGAGGCGGTGGAAGCGGACGTCCACCTCGTCGGCACGCTGCTCTCGCTCAACAAGGCGATGCCGGAGACGACGAAGGAGACGGCACGGGCCGTGGTGCGCAGGGTCGTGGAGGACCTGGAGAAGCGGCTCGCCACGCGTACCCGGGCCACCCTCACCGGCGCCCTCGACCGCAGCGCCCGCATCAGCCGGCCGCGCCACCACGACATCGACTGGAACCGCACGATCGCGGCCAACCTCAAGCACTACCTGCCCGAGTACCGCACGATCGTGCCGGAACGGCTCATCGGGTACGGGCGTGCGTCGCAGTCCGTGAAGAAGGAGGTCGTCCTCTGCATCGACCAGTCGGGGTCGATGGCGGCCTCGGTGGTGTACGCGTCGGTGTTCGGGGCGGTGCTGGCGTCCATGCGCTCGATCAGCACGCGGCTGGTGGTGTTCGACACGGCGGTCGTCGACCTGACCGACCAGCTCGACGACCCGGTGGACGTGCTCTTCGGCACCCAGCTCGGCGGCGGCACGGACATCAACCGGGCGCTGGCGTACTGCCAGTCGCAGATCACCCGGCCAGCCGAGACGGTGGTCGTGCTGATCAGCGACCTGTACGAGGGAGGCATACGCAACGAGATGCTGAAGCGGGTGGCGGCGATGCAGGCGTCGGGGGTGCAGTTCGTGACGCTGCTCGCGCTCTCCGACGAGGGGGCGCCGGCGTACGACAGGGAGCACGCCGCGGCGCTGGCGGCGCTCGGCGCCCCGGCGTTCGCCTGCACCCCGGACCTGTTCCCCGACGTGATGGCGGCGGCGATCGAGAAGCGACCGCTGCCGGTCCCGGAGACCGCGTGAGGAGCAACGGGCCGGGGGCGCGGAGAGCCGGCCGCGCATCTCCTACCCATCGGTAACAGGGGCTTGCGCGAGGACGGGCGGTGCGTGCAAGGATCAGTGCCTCGCCGGCCCGTGCCCCGGGCCCGGAGCCGTCCGCGGCGGCCCGCGAGACCTCGCGACCCCGTGGGACCGGTGGGCCCGGTCGGCCGAAAACCGTCGGTTTCTCCGGACGTCCGCCCGGCAACCCGCGGAAGGGCCGGCTGGTCCCCATTGGGGTGGGGATCAGCCGCCCGAGCCCCCCAGGGGCTCTTCCTGGGGTCTCACCGGGTCAACCCCAGCCCGGTGAGATCCCGACGGAAGCCTCGCCGCAGGGCCGCCGCGGCCTCACACGCGGCACGCGGTGCCAGTGAAGGCGGCATCATGTGACAGGTATCACCGCTCAGGTGTGACCCTCGATTTATGGCGCCCCCGCAAGCGGCGATAACCTGCGAGATGGACATGCCGCGCGCTCGGACACCGTGTGCGCCTCCCTTGTGACAAGCGGACGTCACGTTGCCCTTCGCGGCACGCCCACGCATCCAACGAACCGCGAGATCACTGATAGGGACGGAAGCGCGTGGACCTGTTCGAGTACCAGGCGAGGGACCTCTTCGCCAAGCACGATGTACCGGTGCTGGCCGGTGAAGTCATCGACACGCCTGAGGCGGCGCGCGAGATCACCGAGCGTCTGGGCGGCAAGTCCGTCGTCAAGGCGCAGGTGAAGGTCGGTGGTCGCGGCAAGGCCGGCGGCGTGAAGCTCGCCGCCACCCCGGAGGAGGCCGTCGCCCGCTCGACGGACATCCTCGGCATGGACATCAAGGGCCACACGGTCCACAAGGTCATGATCGCCGAGACGGCCCCCGAGATCGTCGAGGAGTACTACGTCTCCTTCCTCCTCGACCGTGCGAACCGCACCTTCCTCTCCATCGCCTCCGTCGAGGGCGGCATGGAGATCGAGGAGGTCGCCGCGACCCGCCCCGAGGCCGTCGCCAAGACCCCGATCGACGCCATCGACGGTGTGACGCCGGAGAAGGCCCGCGAGATCGTCGAGGCCGCGAAGTTCCCGGCCGAGGTCGCCGACAAGGTCGCGAACGTCCTGGTCAAGCTCTGGGACACCTTCATCAAGGAGGACGCCCTCCTGGTCGAGGTCAACCCGCTGGCCAAGGTCGCCTCCGGTGAGGTCATCGCCCTGGACGGCAAGGTGTCGCTCGACGACAACGCCGAGTTCCGTCACCCCGACTTCGAGGCCCTCCACGACAAGGCCGCGGCCAACCCGCTCGAGGCCGCCGCCAAGGAGAAGAACCTCAACTACGTCAAGCTCGACGGCGAGGTCGGCATCATCGGCAACGGCGCGGGTCTCGTCATGAGCACCCTGGACGTCGTGGCGTACGCCGGTGAGAAGCACGGCAACGTCAAGCCCGCCAACTTCCTGGACATCGGCGGCGGCGCCTCCGCCCAGGTCATGGCGAACGGCCTGGAGATCATCCTGGGCGACCCGGACGTCAAGTCCGTCTTCGTCAACGTCTTCGGTGGCATCACCGCCTGCGACGAGGTCGCCAACGGCATCGTCCAGGCCCTGAAGCTCCTGGAGGACCGCGGCGAGCAGGTCAGCAAGCCGCTGGTCGTCCGCCTCGACGGCAACAACGCCGAGCTGGGCCGCAAGATCCTCACCGACGCGAACCACCCGCTGGTGCAGCGCGTCGACACCATGGACGGCGCGGCCGACAAGGCCGCCGAGCTGGCCCACGCCGCCAAGTAATCACTCAGGACGAGGACACCAACACACCATGGCTATCTGGCTCAACAAGGACAGCAAGGTCATCGTCCAGGGCATGACCGGCTCCACCGGCATGAAGCACACCAAGCTCATGCTCGGTGACGGCACCAACGTCGTCGGTGGCGTGAACCCGCGCAAGGCGGGTCAGACCGTGGACTTCGACGGCACCGAGGTACCGGTCTTCGGCACCGTCAAGGAGGCCATCGAGAAGACCGGCGCCGACGTCTCCGTCATCTTCGTGCCGGAGAAGTTCACCAAGGACGCGGTCGTCGAGGCCATCGACGCCGAGATCCCGCTGGCCGTCGTGATCACCGAGGGCATCGCCGTGCACGACTCGGCCGCCTTCTGGGCGTACGCCGGCAAGAAGGGCAACAAGACCCGCATCATCGGCCCGAACTGCCCCGGCATCATCACGCCGGGCCAGTCGAACGTCGGCATCATCCCGGGCGACATCACCAAGCCGGGCCGTATCGGCCTGGTCTCGAAGTCCGGCACGCTGACGTACCAGATGATGTACGAGCTGCGTGACATCGGCTTCTCGACGGCCGTCGGCATCGGTGGCGACCCGATCATCGGCACCACGCACATCGACGCGCTCGCCGCGTTCGAGGCCGACCCCGAGACCGACCTGATCGTCATGATCGGCGAGATCGGCGGCGACGCCGAGGAGCGCGCGGCCGACTTCATCAAGGCCAACGTGACCAAGCCGGTCGTCGGCTACGTCGCCGGCTTCACCGCGCCCGAGGGCAAGACCATGGGCCACGCCGGCGCCATCGTCTCCGGTTCGTCCGGCACCGCCCAGGCGAAGAAGGAGGCCCTGGAGGCCGCGGGCGTCAAGGTCGGCAAGACCCCGACCGAGACGGCCAAGCTGGCCCGCGCCATCCTCAGCGCCTGAGCCCGGTTCCGCGCAGCGGAACGGCGGACATCGGTGGGCCCGTCCCCGGCGACATGCCGGGTGCGGGCCCACCGCCGTGTCCGGACCGCGAGCCCCGGCCGACGAGCCCCCGCCGCGCCTTCCGGTCGCCGGGCCCGGCCGTGCCTCCCGCCCGGCGAACCCTGACCGCGAGCCCCGGCCGTGCCCTGCGGCCGCTGGGCCCCGACTGTGAGCCCCGGGCGACGAGTCCCCGCCGCGCCTCACGGCCGATGAGCCCGCCGTGCCTCCCGCCCGGCGAACCCTGACCGCGAGCCCTGGCCGTACCGCCAGTCCCGGCAACCGTGAGCCCCGGCCGGACCGTGGCCTGCCTACCGGGTTTCCGGTGCCAGTCGCTCCGGTCCTGACGTCACCTCCTTCTTCAGTTCGGCGCGCAGCTTCTGCTCCTGCTGCGACAGGGGGCCGAGCAGGCCCGGCACCGGCAGGCCCTGGATCGCGTGGCCGGGGGAGACCGGCGCGAAATAGCGCGTGGGCGCCGTCTGCAGGGTGAGCGCGGTGGCGCCGATGATGGTGACCGTGAACGCGATGGCGGAACGCGTCCAGAAGCGGGTGCTGCGCTCCCCGGCGCTCCGCACAGCGGCGGGCGCTGCGGGCGCCGCCGGACGCGGCACCGACCCGGCGGCCGCCTCCGCCGCCCGCACCACGGCCCCGGCGGAGGTCACCGCGGCCCCCGCCCCCACCGCGCCACCGGCGCCGGCCCCGCGACCGGCCCCCGCCCCGGCACCCGTCACGGCTCCGGCCCCCGGCCCCACCACGACACCGGCCCCCGCGGCCACCGCCGCCCCCGCTCCCATCGCCGTGCGCGTCGCATCGCCGGCCAGGTGCCAGGCCGAGCCGAGCCGGACCAGGCGCCGGTGCAGTTCCGCCGGGTCCGCGAGTTCCGGCAGGCACGCGGCGACGGCCTCGCGCGCGTGCATCAGCCGGTTCGCCGCCGCCGGGGTGCTCGCCTCGGTCTCCGCCGCGGTCTCCGGCAGGTCGAGGCCGACACCGTCGTAGAGGACCAGGGTGCGGCGGTACGAGGGCGGGAGCCGCAGCAGGGAGTGCTGGAGCGCGCGGTCGGCCGGGTCCGGGGGCGGGTCGGGGACGCGGTTGCGCGGCAGGCAGCGGTGCCACGGGGAGAGCGCGCAGTCGTACGCCGTGGCCCTGACCCAGCCGGCCGGGTCGCGGTCGTGGGCCACTTCCGGCCAGCGCTGCCAGGCCAGTTGGAAGGCCCGCTCCACCGCTTCGCGGGCCCGCTCGCGGCGGCCGGTGAGCAGGTAGGCCTGACGGACGAGGGCCGGTGCGCAGAAGGCGTAAAGAGCGTCGAAGGCCTGAGCGGGTGTCAGGGGCCCCGCCGTGCTCGCGCCGGTCTTCCGTTCGATCTGAGTGCGCGTCAGTGTGGTGCTCGGGCCGGGGTGTCGGTCCGCCGGGCGTACGGACAGTGGGTTCGCATGACTGGTCGTCACCGTGCGTCCCTCCGTGTGAATAGGCACATAAACGTATATTGAGCGACACTTCGGAGGTTCGCCTGTTGCGCCGGGAAAGCGTGTGACGTTGGGAGCATGGCGGGCGTGATCCAGACGACCCCTCGACGTCCGCCGTTGCCCCGCCTGCGCACCCGGGTACGGGACCGCTCACCCGGATTCGGCGCCGGTTTCCTGGGCGGTGTGGTCGCCGCGGGCCTCGGCCTCGGCTCGTTCGCGGTGCTCGACATCGTGCTGTGGATCAGCTCGCCGTACCCCGACAGCGGGCCGAGCGGTGCGCTGCACGTCGCCGCCGCGCTGTGGCTGCTGGCGCACGGCGCCGAACTGGTCCGCACCGACACCCTCACCTCGGTGCCCGCGCCGATCGGCCTGACCCCGCTGCTGCTGTCCGTGGCGCCCGTGCTGCTGGTGCACCGGGCCGCGCGGGACGCGACCGACGGCGCTGACGGCGGCCCGCTCGTCCCCCCGCGCACCGCCTGGGCCGGTGTCCTCCTCGGGTACCTCGCCGTCGCCGTCGGCGCCGCGGTCTACGCGGCGGGCGGGGCCCTGCACCCGGGGTGGTTCTCGACCGCGGTGTGGGTGCCGTTCGTCGTCGCGGTGGCGGCGGCCAGCGGCGTCTGGGCGGCGTACGGCTGCCCGCGCGCGCCGCTGGACCGGGCGCTCGGCTCGCTCTCCCCCGGCGTGCGGCGTCTGCTGCTCGGGCCGGGACCACGGGCGCGGCTCGGTGCCTCGGCCCGTGCGGCCGGGGCGGGAGCGGTGGTGTTCGTCGGGGGCGGGGCGCTGGTGCTCGGGGTGTCGCTGGTCGGGCACGGCCAAGCGGCCCAGGGCGCCTTCCTGAAGCTGACGGAGGGCTGGTCGGGACGGTTCGCCGTGCTGCTGCTGTGTCTGGCGCTGCTGCCGAACGCGGTGCTGTGGGCGGCGGCGTACACGCTCGGCCCCGGCTTCGTGCTCGGCGCCGGGCACACGGTCGACCCGTTCGTCTCCGCGCCGGCCCCGCTGCTGCCGCCGTTCCCGCTGCTCGCGGCGGTGCCGGACGCGGGGCCGGGCAGCCCGCTGCACCTGGTGACGGCAGCGGTGCCGGTGGCTGCCGGGCTGTCCATCGGCTGGTTCGTCGCGGGCGCGGCGGCGCGGGAGGGCCGGGGCCCGCGGGACGCCGGGGACGGCGGAGGCCCCCGGAACCCCGGGGACTCGCGGGACGGGGTGCGGGCGTGGTCCTTGCGCCGGACGGCGGGCGGGGCGGCCCTGGCGTGCCTGCTGTGCGCGATCGGGCTCGGGGTCTTCGCCGAACTGGCGGGCGGCCCGCTGGGGAACGCCGTCCTCGACGACTTCGGGCCGGTGGGCTGGCAGGTCATGGGCGCCACCCTGCTGTGGACCTCGGCGGCGGCCGTGCCGACGGCGCTGGCCGTACGGGTCTGGCGCTGCCTGGGCGGCCGGATCCGCGGGGCCGGGGAGGCCGGGCAGCGGCTGATCGGGCGGCCCCGCCCCGGCGGGCGCGGGAAGGACGGCGTGAGCGGGGGGAGCGGCAAGGGCGCTGCCCGGCCGGTACGGATCCCGGACACCGGCGGCCGGCTGCCCGCGCGCTACGACGCCGCCCTCGAACCGTACGACGTCCTGCCCCTCGACCCGCCGTCCCTCGACCCGCCCTCCTGGCAGACGGCCCCCGCGAAGCCGCAAGGATCCGCGAAGCCGCAGGGACCCGCGAACGCGCAGGGATCCGCGAGGCCGGAGAGGCCAGCGGAACCGCAGAGGTCCGCGAGGCCGGACGGGGGCGGAAAGCCGGTGGGATCGGCCTCCGAGCCGCCAGGGCGCGTGAAACCAGGGCTCGCGACGGGACCCGGACCCTCCGGCAGCGGGAACACCGGGAACACCGGGAACAGCCGGAACACACCGAACACCGGGAACAGCCGGAACCCCGGAACGTCGGCCGGCGGCGACGGCGTGTCCGAGGGCCACCGGCAGCGGAACGCGGACGTCCGCCGGGACACGGCGGACAGCCCTCGGAACAAGGCGGACGGCCCCGTGGGCGGCGCGGACGGCCCCGTGGAGACGGACGCGGCGCCCACCGCCCTCCTCGCGCGGGACAGCAAGCCCCCCGCCCCCACCGACGAACCGGCCGGGTGACCCGGGTGACCCGCGGACCTGTGTCCCGAGGAGCCCGGGCGGCCCGGGGGGCGTGGGACCCGAGGGATCTGGGCGGCCCGGGGCACGCAGCGTCGGCAGGACGCCCGTCTCAGCCGTCCGTGCCCAGCATGCCCCGCAGTTCGCTCGGCAGGTGGCGGTCGCAGGACTGCTGGGCCTGGTGGGTGAGCGCGTCGTTCACACAGGAGTAGTAGTCGCGGTAGACGAACTGCGCGGCGAAGCCCGCCGCGACCAGGGCGAGCGCCAGGGACGCGGTGACCAGGCCGCTGATCGCCGCCGTCAGCTGGGGCCGGTTGCTCCCGGGCGCCGGGGCCGGCGCCGCGTTGTCCGGGCCGGGCCTGCGCGGCTTGGTGCGCAGGGCGCTGATGCCCCAGTACAGGGCGAGCGCGCCGAGCAGCAGGGCGACGGGCGCCCAGCCGAACAGGACGAAGAAGAAGGCCCACATGCCGGACAGCAGGGAGAACCGGGCGCGGCGCTGTGCGGGATCGGTGGGGTCCCAGCGCATGCCGGGGCCGGGCCTGCCCTGCCCGCCGCCGGGCTGTCCGGGCCCGCCGCCGGGCCGCTCGGGCCGCTCGCCGAAACCGCCGGGGGAGCGTCCGGGCTGGCGGTCGCTCCACTGGCTGCCCCAGGGGGAACGTCCGTCACCGGAACCCTGGCTCTCGCCTTGACCGGAGGACCCGGAGCCCTGCCCGGATGAGCCCTGTCCGGAGGAGCCCTGCCCGGAGGGGTGGCGGGGCTGCCAGGGACGGTCGGGCGTGCCCTCGGCGGGCGGGGCGAACGGGTTGTCGTCGGGAGCGGAGCCGCCCCGCCCGCCGCCGCCGTCACCGCCCGCGGGCGCGTCGGGCGGTGAGGCGGGGCGCTCCCGCAGCAGCACGGCGCCGCGCTCCCCTCCCTGCACCGACAGCGGAGGGAGCGTGAGGAGTCGCGGGCTGCGGTCGGGCATCAAGTGAGCGTCTTCCCCTTGGTGAGTCACGACTGGTCGACTGGTCGGGCGGGTCCGCCGGGGCCGCCGTCCGGTCCGCGAGACGGTTCGCAAGCGGTGCGAAAAACGAGCCGGCAGACGAAACCGGCAGGCGAACCGACAAGCAGCCCGGGGGCGATCCGACAGGTCCCTCACCCCTTGAACGCCCGGAGCGCGGAGTGCGTTCCCCCGCTCTCCCCGGGTGTCCCCGGCGCGGTCCCGTACCAGGTCTGTGCAGACGCTACCTTCCGGCCACGCCCCCGTCCCATGGGGGCCGCCGGGAGTGCCGGTATCGTTGCTGGCGGTCGGCCGTTTCGTAGGCTTCCCCGTATCCGGGGGCGCGAAGCATTCGTACGACCGTACAAAACAGCTTCCCCGAGAAAGGGCCCCACCGTGGCCGCCAAGCCCGTGGCCAAGCGCCTCGTCGTGCTGGTCTCCGGATCCGGCACCAATCTGCAGGCGCTCCTCGACGCGATCGCCGAGGCCGGAGCCGAGTCGTACGGCGCCGAGATCGTCGCCGTGGGCGCCGACCGCGACGGCATCGAGGGGCTGGCGCGCGCCGAACGCGCCGGGCTGCCGACCTTCGTGCGGAAGGTCAAGGACCACGCCACCCGCGAGGAGTGGGACGCGGCGCTCGCCGAGGCCGTCGCCGCCCACGAGCCCGACCTCGTCGTGTCCGCCGGGTTCATGAAGATCGTGGGGAAGGAGTTCCTCGCGCGGTTCGGCGGGCGTTTCGTGAACACGCACCCCGCCCTGCTGCCCAGTTTCCCCGGGGCCCACGGCGTACGGGACGCGCTCGCGTACGGCGCGAAGGTCACCGGCTGCACCGTCCACTTCGTCGACGACGGCGTCGACACCGGCCCGATCATCGCCCAGGGCGTGGTCGAGATCCGGGACGAGGACGACGAGAGCGCGCTGCACGAGCGCATCAAGGAAGTCGAGCGAAGGCTGCTCGTCGAGGTCGTGAGCCGGCTCGCCCGCCACGGCTATCGCATCGAGGGACGAAAGGTAGTTATCCAGTGACCGCCGAGAGCAACAAGCGGCCCATCCGGCGCGCGCTCGTCAGCGTCTACGACAAGACCGGTCTGGAGCAGCTCGCGCGCGGGCTGCACGAGGCGGGCGTCGAACTCGTCTCCACCGGCTCCACCGCCGCGAAGATCGCCGCGGCCGGCGTGCCCGTCACCAAGGTCGAGGAGCTGACCGGGTTCCCCGAGTGCCTGGACGGCCGGGTCAAGACGCTGCACCCCAAGGTGCACGCGGGCATCCTCGCCGACCTGCGCCTGGAGGACCACCGGCGGCAGCTGGCCGAGCTGGGCGTGGAGCCCTTCGACCTGGTCGTCGTGAACCTCTACCCGTTCCGCGAGACGGTCGCCTCCGGTGCCTCGCCCGACGAGTGCGTGGAGCAGATCGACATCGGCGGCCCCTCCATGGTCCGCGCCGCCGCCAAGAACCACCCCTCGGTCGCGGTCGTCACCAGCCCCGAGCGCTACGCCGACGTCCTCGCCGCGGTGCAGGACGGCGGCTTCGACCTGGCCACCCGCAAGCGGCTCGCCGCCGAGGCCTTCCAGCACACGGCGTCGTACGACATCGCGGTGGCGGGCTGGTTCGCCTCCTCCTACGCGCCGGTCGACGACTCGGCCTTCCCCGACTTCCTCGGCGCCACCCTGGAGCGCAAGAGCACGCTGCGCTACGGCGAGAACCCGCACCAGCCCGCCGCGCTCTACGTCGACGGCACCGGCACCGGCCTCGCCGAGGCGGAGCAGCTGCACGGCAAGGAGATGTCGTACAACAACTACACGGACACGGACGCCGCCCGCCGTGCCGCGTACGACCACGACGAGCCCTGTGTGGCGATCATCAAACACGCCAACCCGTGCGGCATCGCGGTCGGCGCCGACGTCGCCGAGGCGCACCGCAAGGCGCACGCCTGCGACCCGGTCTCCGCCTACGGCGGCGTCATCGCCGTGAACCGGCCGGTCAGCAAGGAGATGGCCGAGCAGGTCGCGGACATCTTCACCGAGGTCATCGTCGCCCCCGACTACGAGGACGGCGCGCTGGAGGCCCTCGCCAGGAAGAAGAACATCCGGGTCCTGAAGGCGCCGGGCGCGCCCTCCCACCCGGCCGAGGTCAAGCCGGTCGACGGCGGCGCGCTGCTCCAGGTCACCGACCGCCTCCAGGCCGACGGCGACGACCCGGCCCACTGGACGCTCGCCAGCGGCGAGGCCCTGTCCGCCGACGAGCTGGCCGAACTCGCCTTCGCCTGGAAGGCCTGCCGGGCCGTCAAGTCCAACGCCATCCTGCTCGCCAAGGACGGCGCCTCGGTCGGCGTCGGCATGGGCCAGGTCAACCGCGTCGACTCCTGCAAGCTGGCGGTCGAGCGGGCCGGCGAGGAGCGGGCGCGCGGCTCCTACGCCGCCTCGGACGCGTTCTTCCCCTTCCCGGACGGCCCCGAGATCCTGATCGCGGCAGGCGTGAAGGCGATCGTCCAGCCGGGCGGTTCGATCCGCGACGAGCAGGTCGTGGAGGCCGCGAAGAAGGCGGGCGTGACCATGTACTTCACGGGCACGCGCCACTTCTTCCACTGAGCACCGCACCCTTGAGGTGCTCCTGAGCACCGCCTTTGGCCGGTTCTTTACGGTCGGTGGTCATCCGGGCCGGTGCCGCACGTACCCTGTGCGGCCCACCCGGATGATCACCGCTGCGAGGACCGGCCGTTTCCATGCCCTCTCACCCGGCCGGTCCCCGGCCGCGTCTGCGCCTGCCCCTCTGGACCGTCCCGGTGCTGTGGACCGTCCTGCTCGGCCTGTGGGGCCTGTCCCGCGGGCACAGCGTGGGGCGGGACGAGGCCGCGACCTGGCTCGTGGCGCAGCGGTCGACCGGCGAGATCTGGCACACCCTCCAGCACGTGGACGCCGTGCACGGGCTCTACCACCTGTGGATGCACGCCCTCTTCGGCTGCTTCGGGCCCGGCATCACGACTCTCAGACTGCCGTCCGTGCTGGCCATGGCCGCCGCGGCGGCCTGCGTGACGGTCGTCGGGTGCCGCCTGCGCGGAACGCGGACGGGACTGGTGGGCGGCCTGGCCCTGGCGTTGCTCCCTGCCATCCAGTTCCAGCGCAGGTTGCACCGGGACGGGGACGCGGTGCTCTTCGTGCCCGCGTTCCGGCGGGACACCGCGCTGGTCTCGCCAGGCGACTTCGCCGGTCTGCGGGACATCGCGCTGGTCCGCGGCCCCGCCGAGTCCGGGACGCTGGGCGGCGAGGAGGCGGATCCGGCCACGATCCATGCCCTGACCCTGGCCGAGCGCCGGGTCCTGCTGGTCACCGACGCGTCCCTGCCGCCCGGCCCGGCGCCCCTGGCCCGGGACGATGCGAAACTCGCCGCCCTGCGCGCGCACTTCACGGTCGTCGCCGACGAACGGGTGCGGGGGCGGCGGGTGACGGTCTACGAACGCCGGTCCGCCGGCTCCATAATCAGCCGACGGGCACCTCGCACCAGACGGTCTTGCCGCACGGCTCCTGCCGCACGCCCCAGCGCAGCGCGACGGAGTCGAGGAGGAGGAGTCCGCGCCCGGACTCCTCCTCCTCGCCCGCGTGCCGCACCACCAGCCACGCGTGCGGCTCCCGGTCCGTGACCTCCACCCGGACCCGGCCGCTGCCCGTGCCGTGCACCCGTACGGACACGGGGGTGCCCTCGCCGACGTGCCGGACCACGTTGGCCAGCAGCTCGCTCACGCACAGCTGCACGTCCGGGCACGGCCGCCCGAGGTACTCGCGCACCGCCCGCCGCACCTCCGGTACGGCCTTGGGCAGCGCGAGCAGATCCAGCGTCAGCGCGGACCTCACCCCGCCGCCCCCTCGCGCAGCGCGGCGGCCAGGGCCCGCGCGGTGTCCAGGTTGCAGTTCCCGAGTGCGATGAGCGGGGCGGTGTACGACCCGGCGAGCGAGGGCGCTTCGAGCCCCAGCGAGGGAAGTGTGATGCCGTGCGCGGCGAGTGCGTCGCGCAGTGCCTCCAGGTGGGCCTCGGCTTCCTGGACGTGGGGTTGAGGCACGGGCGTACGCCTTTCTGTGTGCGATGCGTGACGATGCACTCACACAGTGGCGTGGGGCGGCGTACCGTGAAAGGGGTTCGGGTTGCGCACGGTAACTGGTAAACGGCGGTGATGAGTTGTGCCTGCTCGCAAGGACCCCGACGCCTCGACGAGCGTCCCTTCCTTCTACGGCGCGGAGTTGCGCTTCAAGCGGGAGTCCGCGGGCCTGACGCTGGAGCAACTGGCCGAGGGGAGCTTCCGGGGAATCTCGTTCCTGAGTCAGATCGAACGGGGGGAGCGGCGGATGCCGGTCGATCTCGCCCGGCACGTGGACGACAGGCTGGGAACGGACGGGTTTTTCCAGCGGCGGTGTGAAGACGTCGCCAAGGCCCGTCAGGTCGGGCACGCGTGGTACTACGCCGACATCCCGGATATGGAGAAACGGGCGCTAACGGTAGAAGAGTGGGCGCCTATCGGCCTGCCGGGTCTTCTTCAGACCGGGGCGTACCTCCGCGGTCGCATCGAATGCATCGACCCGGAGGCGTCTCCGGAGGAGGTCGAGAAGCGCGTCCATGGGCGACTGGCGCGTGGCGAGTTGTGGGAGTGCCCGGACCGTCCCACCTATTGGGGGATCGTCCGAGAGTCGGCCATCCGGCAGGCCCCGGTTCCCCCGGCAGTCATGGCTGAGCAGGTGGAACACATCCTCGACATCGTCCGCTCCACGCGGAGCGTTATCCAAGTGGTCCCGGAAACGTCCTTCTGGTGCCCGCTCGACTACGGCATGGTCAAGATCATGACCTTTGCCGACGCCCCGCCGCTGGTATACACAGAGGGCGATCACACGGGGCAGCTCATCGACTACCCGGCTGAGGTGGCGACGTACCGTCGTAAGTACGACCTGCTGAGGGCCGTCGCGCTGTCACCACAGGCGTCCCTGGCTTTGATGAAACATGCAGCGAGGACCTACAAACATGAAGCAGAGCAAATGGATTGACCCGCGCACCATAGCTTGGCGCAAGAGCAGCTACAGCAACGGCGACGGCGGTGACTGCGTCGAAGTAGGGGTCTCTCCCGTCACCTTCATCCCCGTCCGCGACTCCAAGAACCCCGGGGGATCCGTCCTCCTCTTCCAGCGGAGCGCCTGGGCACCGTTTCTCGACGCGCTCAAGAACCAGTGACCGCATGACGGTGGCCTCCGGCCCTCCCCCAGGAGGGGCCGGAGGCCACCGCCGTCAGGCGGGCCCGGCTCAGCAGGGGCGCAGGGACCAGATCGGGTCCCACGTGGCCGTACCGGCCTCGTAGGCGGTGGACGTCCAGCGGACGCTGCCGTCCTTGTTGAAGAACCTGGCGACCGTGCCGGGCGTCTGGTTGTTGGTGAAGGGACCGTTGCCGGTCCAGTTGTTGAGATTCCACGTCTGGCACTTGTAGAAGTCGAACTTCTGGCCGTTGACGAGCATGCAGAGGTGGCCGTACGCGCAGTCCAGGTCCTTCACGGCGGCCCGGCCCTTGGGCGCGGCGGTGACGGTCAGGCCGTCGTAGCGGACCGCGTCGGCGGACACGTGCAGCGCCTTCGGGTGGCCGGCCAGGACCTGCTCGGCCTGCTGCTGGAGACTGGTCACCCGGGTGCCGGCCGGGTCCGCGGCGGAGGCCGCGGCCGAGGCGCCGGCGATCAGTGCGGTGGCCGCGACGAACAGCGCGGCGGGCTTCTTCACGTTCACAGGTTCCCCCATGTGACGAAGGTGGTCGTTCCGCCGGAGCGGAGTGGTTCCACCGTCGCAGGGGCCGCGCGGCGCCGGTACCTCGGAAGTCTCAGGGTCACCTGCGGCCCGGGGGCGTGTACTCCTTGAGGTAGTGGGCGACGCGGGCGCAGTAGTCGCGGTACTTCGGGGGGACTCCGCCCGCGCCGTTCACCTTCCGGAACGACGTCCGGTAGGCGGCGGCGATCAGGACCCGTTTGTCGCCGGGCAGGCCCGGTTTCAGGTTCGGGGCGATGAAGCACAGGTAGCGGCCCATGGCCGGGACGGACACGGCGGCCGGGAACGGGGGCCGGGGGATCGTGGCCGCCGGCTGCCCGTCGGACCGGATCCACCAGCGCAGCACGCGCGGGGTCCAGCGGGCGATGCCGTACTCGTCCTTGGCGGGGTCGGACAGGTTGGGGTCGAAGTCGCTCTCCGCCTTCAGCATGGCGGCGATCAGGGCGGGGGTGACGTCCGGGTTCGGGCAGGCGTGCGCGGCGTCGACGATCAGCGGCCGGTAGGAGGGCGGGACGCCCTGGTCGGTACGGAGTTCGGGGGCGCCGTAGGTGGCGGGGGCGACGGCTCCCGGCAGGGCCGCGGTGTCCTCCGGGCGGAGCGTGGTGTTCGCGGCGGGCGGCGGGTCGTGCGCCAGGGCGCCGATGCCGTAGCCGAGCGCGGCGACGGCGGCCCCGGCGAGCACGCCGCCGGTGAGCAGCCGGCCGCGGCGGCCCCGCGCGGCGCCCCGCAGGCGCAGCCGCCGGACGCCGGGCGGACGCGCGGTGCCCGCCGCGGCCCCCACGCGCCGCAGCAGGGCCTCGGTGCCGATCCGGTCGGCGTGCGCGCGGGTCAGGCACTCCTGGAGGATCTCCCGCCAGGCGCACGGGAGTCCGGGGGACAGGGTGAGTTGGGCCGTGCCGCGGGCGTAGGCGACGGCGGCGTCCCGGCGGGCCGTCGGGGTGCCGCCGGGCAGCGGGAAGGCGCCGGTGAGGGTCAGGTGGGCGAGGACGCCGAAGGCCCAGATGTCGGCGGACGGGCGGATCTGGCGCCCGCGTTCGCCGACCTCGGACCACAGCAGCTCGGGCGGGGTGTAGTCGGGGGTGGAGAAGGCGGGGGAGTAGGCGTGCGTGCCTTCGAGTTCGGCGGCCATGTTGAAGTCGGCCAGGCGTGCCGAACCGTCTCGCATCAGCAGCACGTTGGCCGGTTTCAGGTCACCGTGCACCCAGCCGGCCCGGTGCAGCTGGGCCAGGCCCTCGCAGATCTGGGCGAGCAGCGCGTCTTTCGCGGCGGGCCGGGGGCCGGCGGCGAGCAGCGCGGCCAGCGAGCCCTCCGCCTTCTCCAGGACGAGGACGGTCGCGCCGTCGAGGGCGGGGTGGTCCGGGTCGTCGACGGTGAGGGTCTCGTACATCCGGATCAGCCGGGGGCGGCGCAGCCGGCGGTGCAACGTCACCTCCCGTTCGACGAGTTCACGCAGATGGGCGAGGCGGCGCGGGGTGCCCGTGCCGGTGGGCAGGAACTTCAGCGCGGCCGTGCGCGGCAGGTCGGACGGGGTGCCGCCCCCCGCGCCGCCGCCCGCTCCGGTGCGCCGGGCCTCGTACACGCTGCCGAAGGCCCCCGTGGCGATGGGCCGCCGCACCTCCCAGACGCCGACCCGGTAGCCGCGGGGCACCGGAACGGCGTACGGCTCGCTCACCGCTGGTCCGGGCCGGGGACGGCCGGCTGCCCGGCCGGCACCGTCCGGCGCTGCGGTGGCGGCGCCGTCAGTACCACCAGGTCGTCCTCGCGCACCAGGTCGAAGCGGAGCGCGAGCGAGACCAGCGACTCCTTCTTGCCGTTGAGCCGCGGACCGGTCTCGGCGGTGTCCGGACCGGGTTTGAGGCGCAGCTTCACGGCCAGGTAGTCGATGTTCCACTGCACCGACGTACGGGACGCGGCGGGCCAGGCGGGCCGCAGCCGCTCCACGACCTGGTCGACGGTGGGCAGCGGTGCGTGCGGGTCGCCCCGCAGCCGGGGCTCGCACAGGGCTGCGAGCACGGCGAAGTAGCGCTTGGCCCGGTCCACGGAGAAGGCGGGCGCGGTGGGTTCGCCGTCCGGCCCGTCCGGTCCGGCCAGGTAGTCGTGCCGGGGCGCCCACACCTCGATCGGCAGCAGGTCACCGGCGGCGGGCAGCACGATCCGGGAGAACTCGAAGGGGACGGGCGCGTCCAGCCGTCCCGGCCCGACCTTGATGTGTTCGCCCGCGCCCTCCGGGTTCTCCACGACGTAGGTCTGGTGCGCGGAGAGGTTGCTGAGTATCCAGAAGGCGCCGTGCGCGGTGATCACACCGGCGCGGCGGGAGACCCCGTCGTGCCCGATCACCAGGTCGTTGTCCGGGGCAAAGCGCCCGAAGGCGAGGCGGTCGCCGGGCGCCAGCCGCAACTGGGTGCCGGTTCGCCCGTCCTCCGTGGTCGGCGGAGGTACCACGATGATGCTGTACAAGGTGCGTCTCCCCGTGCCTGACGGCTACGGACCCCAGAGTAGGGCGACGCACCAGGGCCGTGTCTCCCCTTGCACGGGGTGAGACACGGCCCTGGAGATGAATGGCGTGAACTGGCCAGTCCTATGGTCGGACGGTCGGCCCGGCCGGTCAGTAACGCGGGCGGTTGAACCAGGCCTTGCCCTTGGAACCGCCGACGAAGCAGGCGATCAGGACCGCGAGGACCAGGTGGACGAGGCCCACGATCGTGAACGGCCACAGGCCGAGCACCGCGGTGATGATGCCGAAGACCAGGATGGTGATCCGGGCGCCGTTGCCGCCCGAGGTGAACTTGGTGGCCAGCACGGCCGCGAACACGCCCCACGCGATCGCGAAGACCACCAGCGCCCACAGCCTGCCGGTCGAGTAGTCGGCGAGCTGCTGGAAGGCGGAGTTGTCCTTGAGGCTGTCGTCCTTCTGGGCGGCGTTGATGGTGGCCGCCGCGACGGCGAAGATGCCCGCGCCGATCACCTGGAGGCCGACGATCACCCACAGCATCACGCGGGCCGCGCTCACGTTGCCCGGCATGGTCTGCGGCGCGCCGACGCCGTAGGGCTGCTGGCCCAGCGGCGGGGCCTGCGGGTAGCCGTAACCGGGCGCCTGGCCCTGCGGGGGCTGGCCGTAACCGGGCTGCTGCTGCGGGGCGCCGTAGGGGTTGTTCGGGTCGCCGTAACTCATGGCGGGGTTTCCTCCGTGGATCAAGTGCGGGGACGACGCGCGGCACCGTACGGAGGAGATGTCTACAGAAAGCGGTCCGTCCCCCCGATGAGCTGCCCGCGGCACTGTGCTGCTCATCGTTCTTGACCGAATGCTTACTTGTCCAGTCGTATCAGTCATGTGTTGTGCAAGTGCAACATCACGATCATGGATGCGCACGACGGGCAGCGGCCGGACCGCCCTGATTGGAACCGGGGGCCGGTCATCCGCGAGGATGGGTCCATGACCGCCCAGATTCTCGATGGCAAGGCCACCGCAGCCGCGATCAAGTCCGATCTGACCGCCCGCGTGGCGGCGCTGAAGGAGAAGGGCGTCACGCCCGGCCTCGGCACGATCCTGGTCGGTGACGACCCCGGCAGCCGCAAGTACGTCGCGGGCAAGCACCGCGACTGCGCCCAGGTCGGCATCGCCTCCATCCAGCGCGAGCTTCCGGCCACCGCCACCCAGGAGGAGATCGAGGCGGCCGTCCGCGAGCTGAACGAGGACCCCGCCTGCACCGGCTACATCGTCCAACTGCCCCTGCCCAAGGGCATCGACGAGAACCGGATCCTGGAACTGATGGACCCCGACAAGGACGCCGACGGCCTGCACCCGATGAACCTCGGCCGCCTCGTCCTCAACGAGCCGGCCCCGCTGCCCTGCACCCCCAACGGCGTGCTGACCCTGCTGCGCCGCTACGGCGTGGAGATCAAGGGCGCCGAGGTCGTGGTCGTCGGCCGCGGCGTCACCATCGGCCGCCCGATGCCCCTGCTGCTCACCCGCCGCAGCGAGAACGCCACGGTCACCCAGTGCCACACCGGCACCCGTGACCTGTCCGCCCACCTGAAGCGGGCCGACATCATCGTCGCCGCGGCCGGTTCCCCGCACCTGATCCGCGCCGAGGACGTCAAGCCGGGCGCGGCCGTCCTCGACGTCGGCGTCTCCCGCAACGACGAGGGCAAGATCGTCGGGGACGTCCACCCGGACGTCGCCGAGGTGGCCGGCTGGCTCTCCCCGAACCCCGGCGGTGTCGGCCCGATGACCCGGGCCCAGTTGCTGGTGAACGTCGTCGAGGCGGCGGAGCGCAGTGTCGGCTGAGGCGGGCGGCGCCGTGCGGGAGACGGCCGGGGAGGGGTCCGGAGGACAGGCCCGGCGGAAGGCTCCGGAGGGCACCGGGGCCGGTGCCGGGTCCGGTGCCGGTTCCGGGCAGCACAAGCGCCGTGCGCGCCGGGGCACGCGCCGCTTCCCCCTGTTCACCAAGGACACCGCACGCCCCGAGGGCGGCGGGCGGGCCGCCCCCGGCGACGCCCCGGCGCCCGCCCGGCAGTGGCCGCTGCTCACCGTGCTGGTCGTGGTCGGGACCGGTCTGCTGGTGACCGCCCTCGACGCGTTCCGGGTGGGCCTGCTGCTGATCGGCGCCGGTCTGCTGGGCGGGGCGGTGATGCGCTGGATGCTGCCCCGCGTCGGCATGCTCGCCGTCCGCTCCCGGTTCACCGACATCGTGACCTACGGGATCCTCGGCGTCGTCATCGTGCTGCTGGCCCTGATGGCGCAGCCCCGGCCGTGGCTGGAGATCCCGTTCCTGGACGACGTGCTGCACTACACGGTCCGCAACCGCTGACGCGGTCCCTACACCCTCGTGCGTAGGGTGACGGCGGTCCATCCTCTCCCCCGAGTCAGGACGGGCCGCCGCCGGGACCAACCCTGCGGGACGGGAACGGGCGGTTCAACGCCTGTCCGCGCGCTGTGGCACGGAAGTGACTGTTCCGCTACGGTGTCCGCGCTTCGCCACAGGCATGTCCATGATCGGCGTGGGAACCGTTCGCCGCGCCCGTGTCGTCACTCGCCGCGAGGAGCGGTGCGGAAGCAGCGCGAGCAGCAGGGCGAGGGGCGGCGTGGGACGCCGGGAGGTGAGCGATGGGCGCCTGGCAGCCGTTGCCGGACGATCTGCCGCCGGAGGTACGGCACTTCGTGGAGCAACTGCGGCTCCTCAAGGACGGGACCGGCCTCAGCCTGGTCTCGCTCGGCGCGCGCACCGCGTACAGCAAGTCCTCCTGGCAGCGCTACCTCAACGCCACCCAGCCCCCGCCCCGGCAGGCGGTCGCGGCGCTGTGCCGGGTGGCGGGCCTGGCCGGGGCGGACGCCGAACGCCACACCGTGCGCTGGGAGATGGCCGTCAAGGTCTGGCCCAAGCCGACGGCGGCGGTCCCCGCGCAGGCGCACGCACAGGTCCAGCCACAGGGGCAGGCGCTGGTGCCGGTGGCGCTGCCGGTGGCGGACGGGCCCGGCGGCGAGGTGCGGGAGGCCTACGAGGAGGTTCCCACCGTTCCCTGGTGGGACCGGCCCGAAGAGCGGCCGGCGGTGCCCCGGCGCGGGCCCGGCGGGCGTCTGCTGGTGTACGCCGTCGCGCTGCTCGCCGCGCTGCTGGTGACCGCGGTCGTGGGCGCCGTCGCGCTGGGATGACGCGACGGCGGAACGACGATGAGGCGACACCGGCGGGGTGTGTCCCGTGGTGTGTCGATGTGTTGACAAAATAGGGATCTGGGGCGGAGTCGTCCGACGGCAGATCCTGACCCGAACGCCAGGCACTGACGTGGGCGATCGGCGCGACGGCGCGTGCCCCCGCCCGAACGGGCACCACACGCGGGGAAGTACCGGCACGTACCGGGGGGAAGAGGGGAAGCAGCAATGCCTCGTTGGAAGGCCTTGCCCGAAGACGTCGATCCGCAGGTCAAGGAGTTCGCGAGCCAGTTGCGGCGGCTCGTGGACCGGTCCGGCCTCAGTATCGCGGCCCTCGCCGACCGCACCGGCTACAGCAGGACGTCCTGGGAGCGCTACCTCAACGGGCGGCTTCTTGCGCCCAAGGGGGCGGTGGTCGCGCTCGCCGAGGTCACCGACACCAATCCGGTCCACCTGACCACGATGTGGGAGCTGGCCGAGCGCGCCTGGAGCCGCGCCGAGCTGCGCCACGACCGGACCATGGAAGCCATCCGCATCGCCCAGGCGCGCGCCGCCCTCGGGGAGTTCGGCGCACCCGCACCGGGGACGGAGAGCAACGGCACCCTGCCGGACGGCCGGCAGTCGGACGGCCCGCAGGTGGACGGCCGGCAGCCGAAGGGCACGCCGTCCGGTGGCACGTATGCGAAGGGCGCGCATGCGAGCGGGACCACGGCGATCGGGACCGACGTGAACGGGGCCGAGGCGAAGAGGACCACGGTGAACGGGGCCGAGGCGAAGAGGACCACGGTGAACGGGACCGAGGCGCACGGCGGTGAGACGAGGAACGGCAGGACGAACGGCGGCAAGGGGAACGGCGGCAAGGTGAGGGTGCCGCGCTGGGGCAGCGCCCAGGCGCCGGGCGCGCTCCTTGCGGGCATCGCGGGCCCGGCGGGGGTGTCCCCGACGGTTCCGCCGCAGCCGACGGCGTCCGACGCGGACGCGCGGGAGAGGGGCGCGCGGGAGCGGGAGGGGCGTGCGAGGGAGGCGCGCGAGCAGGGGCCGCGGGCGGCGGCACCGGCGCCGGGATCCCGTACCGGCACCGGCGGCGGCGCCCGCACCGCTCCCGAGGCCGCCCCCGCCGCCGGGTCCCGCGCCGAATCCGCCGCGGCGACCGTCGTCAAGTCCTCCGGCGGGGCGCACGGGACGCATGGCGACGCCGGCACGGGCGCGGTCACCGACTCCGAGTCCGGTTCCGTTCCGGGTTCCGGTTCCGGCCCGGTCGCCGGTCCGGCCCGGAAGGTGAACTCGTGGGGCGTGGCCGGGTACCGGGGGCCGGCCCCGATGGGCGGAAAGCGCGAGTCCGGCGGCGCGGCCACCGCACCCGACGGTGAACCGCCCCAGCCACCGCACCCGGCCGTCCCCGGACCCGCCCCCGTCCCCGCCCCCGGACCCGTCCCCGTCCCCGGATCCGTCCCCACCCCTGTGCCCGGCACGGCGCCCGCCGCCGTTCCGGGTGCCGCGACGGCCGCCGCCGCCCCCGCGCCCGCCCCCGGCACCGGCGTTTCCCCCGCTGCCGGGCCCGCTCCCGCCCCCGCTCCCGCTCCCGGCGGGATGTTCCGGCGGCAGTTGGCGATGTTCTTCGCGGGCATGGCCGCGACGCTCCTGGTGATCGGGGTCGTCTTCTACTTCACGGGCGGCTTCGGCGGGACGAGGACGCGGGGCGCGACCGCGTCCCCCTCGCCGTCCGCCACCACCGGACCCAGCCTGCCGCCCGGTGTGAAGTGCGCCGGGGAGGGCTGCACCGGCAAGGACGCCGAGGCCATGGGGTGCAGTGGCGAGCGGGGGACCACGGACCGCAGTGTCACCGTGGGCACGACCCTCGTCGAGGTCCGCTACAGCAAGACCTGCGGTGCCGCCTGGGGCCGTATCACGCAGGCGGAGCAGGGCGACGAGGTCAAGGTCACGGTCGGCACGCGGACGCGGACCGACACGCTCGCGACCCCGGGCGACACCATCGCGTACACGCCGATGCTGCCCGTGAAGGACGCGGCACAGGCGACGGTGTGCGTGACGCTCGCGACGGGTCAGCAGGGGTGCACGAGGTAGGCGGTGCCGCAAGGGGGCGCTCCGGCAGCGGAGGGGCGGGAGCGCCACGCAGCGGGCCACCGGAAAGAAATGGCCGACGGCGTGCATGAGGTCCGCCGTTCGGGGCACGTGGACCTCACCCCCACGGGAGTCCGGTGCTCCGGTACCCCCATCCGGCGGCCGCCTTCGTCTCTCCTCTCCCGGACGGGCGGCCGCCTCCCGTGCCCGCTCTTCCCCGCTCCCTGCCCGTCACCTGCCCTTCCCGGGTCACTCTGTGGGACGGGCCACAGGGACCCGGCCGTGCGGGGTGCCGGATGCGCGATAGCCTGACCGCTGGATCTCTCTTGACGCCGAGAGATCGATCATCCTCACGCTTGATCGATCATCGCGGTGGGCGTACGGCCGCCAACCGGACGCGGGGATCCTGCACCCCGGGGCAGGGACGCCCCGACCGCCAGCTGTCATACGGAGAACGCCATGACCCGCACTCCCGTGAACGTCACCGTCACCGGCGCGGCCGGCCAGATCGGTTACGCCCTGCTCTTCCGCATCGCCTCCGGCCAGCTGCTCGGCGCGGACGTGCCGGTCAAGCTGCGCCTCCTGGAGATCACGCCGGCCCTGAAGGCCGCCGAGGGCACGGCCATGGAGCTGGACGACTGCGCGTTCCCGCTGCTCCAGGGCATCGACATCAGCGACGACCCGAACGTCGCCTTCGACGGCACCAACGTCGCCCTCCTCGTCGGCGCCCGCCCGCGGACCAAGGGCATGGAGCGCGGTGACCTCCTGGAGGCCAACGGCGGCATCTTCAAGCCGCAGGGCAAGGCCATCAACGACCACGCCGCGGACGACGTCAAGGTCCTGGTGGTCGGCAACCCGGCCAACACCAACGCGCTGATCGCCCAGGCCGCCGCCCCGGACGTACCGGCCGAGCGCTTCACCGCCATGACCCGCCTCGACCACAACCGCGCGCTGACCCAGCTCGCGAAGAAGACGGGCTCGACGGTCGCCGACATCAAGCGCCTGACCATCTGGGGCAACCACTCCGCCACCCAGTACCCGGACATCTTCCACGCCACGGTCGCCGGCAAGAACGCCGCCGAGGTCGTCAACGACGAGAAGTGGCTGGCCGAGGACTTCATCCCGACCGTCGCCAAGCGCGGCGCCGCCATCATCGAGGCCCGTGGCGCCTCGTCGGCCGCCTCCGCCGCCAACGCCGCCATCGACCACGTGCACACCTGGGTCAACGGCACCGCCGAGGGCGACTGGGTCTCCATGGGCATCCCGTCGGACGGCTCCTACGGCGTCCCGGAGGGCCTGATCTCCTCCTTCCCGGTCACCTGCAAGGACGGCAAGTACGAGATCGTCCAGGGCCTGGAGATCAACGACTTCTCCCGCGCCCGCATCGACGCCTCCGTCAAGGAGCTGGCGGAAGAGCGCGAGGCCGTCCGCGGCCTCGGCCTCATCTGAGAGCTGCGAACAAAAGGGGCGCCCGGCTCGCGGCGTCCGGCACGCACGCTCGCGGCGTTGCCGGAAGGCCCTGGTAGCTCCGCTACAAGGACCTTCCGGTCACGGTAGTGCCCACTTGACAATTCGCTTCCCTCGCGAGTCGAGACGCCCCTATGCTGATGGTCCATCAGTACGACGTGCAGTGAGCATCGTTCACACCTCGGGGGAGTCGCGTGAGCACCGCATCCGTGCCTCAGCAGCCGCAGCCCGCGCCTCCTGACGCACCGCCGCCCGTACCGCCGCACGCCAGCGAGGCCACCCGGCTGCTGTGCGCGGGCACCTACCTGGACCCTGCCTACCGCGACCGCGTCATCGAGGAACTGCACCTCAACGAGCAGCGCATCGTCGCGCCTTCGCTGGGTTTCGACGCGGCCCGGGTCCTCGCCCACGCTCTGCGCGCCCGCCGGGTGGAGGTGGGATGGGCGGCGGGGATCGTGGGACTGTGGATCGTGGGATGGCCGCTGACCGGCGGGGCGATGGTGGCCTATCTGCTGCCCAGTCTGCTGCTCGCGGGCGGCGTGGCCGTCCGGAGCGACGATCCCGGTACGCCGGCCTCGCGCAGGGGGGCGGCGTTCGCCATGCGCTGGCTCGGCCGTCTGGTGTTCGGCCTCTTCCTGCTCGCCACCGTGGTCGCCGCGTTCTCCAGCGAGGAGGACGCCTACTACGCCACCGGATTCAAGGCCTTCCTGCTGACCCTCCTGCCCTCCGTGTCCCGCCTGGCCGGCGGCCACGAAAGGGTGAGCGCGCTCCAGGCCTGGCTGGCCCTCGTCCTGTTCCTGGCCGTCGCGGTCTGCGCGGGTGTCCAGCGCAGCCAGTTCGCCCGGGCGCTGGGCGCCGAACTGGCCCCCCACCGGTTCCCGGACGCCGCCTCGGACCCGGCGGAGCGTGCGGACAGCCCGCGCTTCCAGCGGCTGAAGGAGCGCATCCGGCTCGAACAGCACGCCCCGCTCATCATGTACCGCGAGACCCGCCCGTTCTGCGGCGCGGGCCGGGCCCACGACACCTGGGTGCTCGCCGTCGAGATGCGGCCCGTCGAAGGACGGCAGCCGCGTCCGCTGCGCAACCGCACGGTCCTGGACACCGTGCGCCCGCTCCTGGAGGGGCTGCGGCTGCCTCCGGAGTACGCCGGACACGCGGTGCGCGACCGGCTGCGCCGGCTCGAACTGGACGAGTGCGTGTTCCTGCCCGCCGAGGGCCTGACCCGCCGCGAGGACGCCCCCTACGACCGGCAGGCCTTCGAGGAGCACCGGGAGCGGGCCGTCGAGGAGGGCGCCGAGAAGAGACGGCACTTCCTGCGGGTGCGGGTCGGCGGCTGGGAGGAGGAACTGGTCGTCACCGTGTACGTGCGCGTCCACACCCAGGGCCGCATGCTCATGCTGGAGATCGCGCCCCATGTGCTGATGCCGGTCCGCGAGGACTTCAAGGACGCCGACCGGATGGCCCACCAGTTCCGCAACAACAGTGTCTTCGGCAGGATCACCTGGGCCGCCGGGCAGGTTCCCGCCTCGGCCGTACGTTCCTTCGTCACCCTCTGCCAGGCCGCCGGCCACGCCTGGCGGCTGGCCACGGGCGGCTACGGCAACGCCCTGCCCGACGGACCGGCGGTGTCCGTGCGGGAACTGGGCGCCGCGGCCTCCGGCTCGTTGTTCCAGCAGATGGACGTCGACCGCTACCTGCGCAGCATCCAGGACCGCATCGCCCACGGCGTCCGTACGGCCCTGAGCGAACACGGCTACCAGACGGGCGAGTTCGTACAGAAGGTCGTCAACATCAGCAACGGCGGGGTGCACATCGACTCCGTGGCGGGCAGTACGTTCGCGATCGGCACCCACGCCCAGGCGCACTCCGCGACGACCGGAGCGCCCCCACGGTCCACCACCTCCCCGACCACCGGCGGCCCCGCACCGCAGAAGGGAACCGGCAGCGATGACCACCGCGGATGAGCCGGGCGTCAGCATCGGCGACGTCTCCCACAGCACCTTCGCCATCGGCAGCCACGCGCACGCCGAGAGCCACCACCACGCGGCCCCGCGCGACTCCGCCGCCGAGGAACTGCTCCTCGCCGTACGGGAGTTGCGTGCCGACCTCGGCCGGGTCCGCGACACCGACCAGACCCGGGCCCTGGCCGCCGGCCTGGCCGACACCGAGGACGAGATCACCCGCACCGGCACCGCCGGGGAGAGCCGGCGGCAGCGGCTGCGCGAGCTGCTCACCGACGCCCAGTCCGTACTGACCCTGTTCGCGTCGGCCGGGACGGTGGCCGGCCTGCTCGGCATGTGAGAGGAGCACAGCGTGACGAACGGGGGCGGGCGGTACTGGAACGAAGAGGCCCAGCGCTGGGAGAACGGCGACCGGGACACGGCGGCGGCGGTCACCCCGCCGCCGCCCGCCCGGCCTCAGCACGCGCCGGACGCGGCGGCACCCGGTCCGGTCCTGGACCCCGACGCGTCCGGTGCCCACCGGACCGTGACGGAACCGCCCACCGCGCCGGTGCCCCCGGCCCCGCCGGCCGCCGCACCGGCCCCGCCGACGGCGGTGACCGCGCCGGGCCCGCCGGCCGCTCCCGCAGCGTCCGGCGGGTACAGCCGTCGTACCGTCTGGACGGTGGTGGTCGCGGCCGCCGGAGTCGGGGTCGTCGTCAGCCTGGTGGTGACGCTGGGCTTCGGCGGCGGGGGTGACGGCGGCGAGGGCGCGCCGGTCGTGAGCACGTCCGCCGCGCCCACGGCGCCCGAGCCGTCGCCCTCGGCGGACGTCTCCGAGGAGGCCACCAGCGCCAGTCCGTCCCCCACCGCGGCTCAGCCGCCGGCCGGCTACGCGCTGGAGGACGACCCGGAGGGGTTCAGGATCGCCGTGCCCGAGGGCTGGGGGCGCCAGACCGTCGGTTCCCAGTTCGGCATGGACGTCGTCAACTACCGCAGCGGCTCGGGCGACCGGCGGATCCAGGTGTACCAGGTGGCGGAGACCTCACCCGACGCCTCCTTCCAGCTGTACCTCTCCGACGAGGTCCCCAAGCCCCGCGGCTTCCGGAAACTCGCGCTGGACCACGTGGACGGCGACGGCGTGAGCGGGACCCGCATGGAGTACGTCGCCGACGTCCTCAAGGGCGAGCCGGACATCGGCACCTGGCACGTCTTCGACGAGCGCTTCCGCGCCGCCGACGGCAACATCTACGCGATCGCCTCCTACGGGCCCGACGCCGACGGCGCGGACGGCGAACTGCGGGACCTGACCACCGCGCTGGACTGGTTCTGCCCGCCCGACACGGTGTGCCCGGCACCCACCCCCACGAGCTGACCGGCCCCCTCCCCAAGGAGCCGGCCCGCCCCGCGCGAGCTGACCCGGCCCGCCGGCTCCCCTGCGCTCCCGCCCTGCCGACCCCCGCCGGGCGGCCCGTGCCCCCGATTCCGCCGGGCGGGCCGTGCCCCCCGTTCCCGCCCGGCGGGCCGTCCTCCCCATCCCCGCCCGGCGGACCGTGCCCCCGTCCCCGCCGGGCGCCCGGGCCCGACCAGGTCCGGCCGGGTCCGGCCGGGGCAAGCGCTGCCAGAGCTCGGTCACCCCGGCTCGGCGGTGCTCCCGCGCAGCTCGGCGCCGGCACCGGGCAGCGCGTCCGTGCTCCCGCGCAGCTCGTCCGCGATGCCGCGCAGCGCCTGCGCGGCCCGTCGCTGCAGGCCCGGCCCGAAAGTGATCCGGGTGGCCCCGAGCCCGCCCAGCTCCGCGGGCGAGGGGCCGGCGCCGTCCAGCCGGGCCAGCACGTTCAGCGGGCCCTGGATGCCGGCCCGCAGCAGGGGCAGGACGTCCACCGGGGCGAGGATCGGATACACGCAGTCGGCGCCCGCCGCCACGTACGACGCGGCTCGGCGGATGGCCTGTCCGGGATCGCCGTCGCCGTGCACGAAGGTGTCGACGCGCGCGTTCACGAACAGCCGGTCCCCGGCGGCCGAACGCACCGCGGCGAGGAACTCGGCCTGCTCGTTCGGGTCCTTGAGGGCGCCCCCGCGCGAGTCCTCCAGGTTGCACCCCACGGCCCCCGCCTCCAGCAGCCGCTCCACCAGCTCCCCGGCCGGGAGCCCGTAACCGTCCTCGACGTCCGCCGACACCGGTACGTCCACGGCCCGGGCGATGCGCGCCACCGCGGCGAACATCTCCCCCGCCGGGGTGGCCCCGTCCGCGTGGCCGAGGCCGGCGGCGATTCCGGCGCTGGGCGTGGCGAGCGCCGGGAACCCGGCCTCGGCGAACACCCGCGCGCTGGCCGCGTCCCAGGGGCCCGGCAGGACCAGGGGATCGCCGGGCAGCCGCCCGTGGTGCAGGGCGCGGAAGGCATCCGCCCCGCCCCGGGTCCGGTCCGTGCCAGAACTCGCGTCCGTGTTCACTTCTGGAGGCCTCCGGGCGGGACACGGCGGCTGACCATCAGGCGGTTCCAGCCGTTGATGACGGTGATCAGGGCGATGAGATGGGCGAGTTCGGCCTCCTCGAAGTGCTTGGCGGCCTCCTCGTACACCGCGTCCGGCACGAAGCCGTCGGTCAGGACGGTGATCGCCTCGGTCAGGGCCAGCGCGGCGCGCTCCCGCCCGGTGTAGAGGTCCTCGGCCTCCTCCCAGGCGTTGAGGAGCTGGATCCGGTCCTCCGACTCGCCGTTCTTCCGGGCGAGCCGGAGGTGCATGTCCAGGCAGAAGGCGCAGTGGTTGACCTGCGAGGCCCGGATCATGACCAGCTCCGCGAGGACCGGATCGCCCAGCCCCTTCTTCGCCGCCGCGCTCAGCGCGGACATCGCCTGGGAAACCTGCGGGTCCAGCGTCTGCGAACGGTTCACTTGTGCTGCCCCGGCCGGTAGTGGCCCGGCGTCATGCGCGTGGTCACGCCGAACCGGTTCCAGGCGTTGATCACGGCGATGGCGGCGATCAACTGGGCCAGCTCCGCCTCCTCGAAGTGCTTGGCGGCCTTCTCGTACACCGCGTCCGGCACGAAGCCGTCGGTCAGGACGGTGATCGCCTCCGTCAGCTCGATCGCCGCCAGCTCCTTCTCCGTGTAGAAGTGCCGCGACTCCTCCCACGCGCTGAGCTGCACGATCCGCTCGACGCTCTCGCCCGCGGCGAGCGCGTCCTTGGTGTGCATGTCGAGGCAGAAGGCGCAGTGGTTGATCTGCGAGGCCCGGATCTTCACCAGTTCGTACAGCCGGGGCTCCAGCCCCCGCTTCGCGGCGGTGTCCAGGCGGATCATCGCCTTGTAGACCTCGGGGGCGTGCTGGGCCCAGCTCATCCGGGGCGCCTGCTCGGTGGCGTACTCGACGTTTTCCTCTTCAGTGGTCATGCGGTCGACCCTAGGCGGCAGGCGTCCCAGGAGTATGGTCCATTTCCATGGCGAGAACGTGGGCCACTCTGGGCATCGACCTCCATCTGGAACCCTCCGGACCGGGCGTGCGCCGCGGGCTGACCGACGCCCTGCGCGAGGCCGTCCGCACCGGCCGCCTCGCTCCCGGCACCCGGCTGCCCTCCTCCCGCAGCCTCGCCGCCGACCTGGGCCTCGCCCGCAACACGGTCGCCGACGCCTACGCCGACCTCGTCGCCGAGGGGTGGCTCACCGCCCGCCAGGGCTCGGGCACCCGCGTCGCGGACCGGGCGCCGGCGGCCCCGCCCGGCGCGCCGCCCGGCCCGCGCCGCACCCCCCACCGTCCCCGGCACGACCTGCGCCCCGGCAGCCCCGACCTGGCCTCCTTCCCCCGCGCCGAGTGGCTCAAGGCCGCCCGCCGCGCGCTGACCACCGCCCCCCACGACGCCTTCGGCTACGGCGACCCGCGCGGCCGTCCCGAACTGCGCACCGCCCTCGCCGGCTACCTCGCCCGGGCGCGCGGCGTACGGACCGATCCCGAACACATCGTGGTGTGCGCCGGGTTCGCCCACGGCCTGCGGATCCTCGGCGAGGTCCTGCGCGAGCGGGGGACGACCACCGTCGCCGTCGAGTCCTACGGCCTGGACCTGCACTGGGACATCCTGCACCGGTCCGGGCTGCGCACCCGCCCGCTGCCCTTCGACGAACGCGGCACCGTCATCGGTGACCCCGCGGACACCGGAGCGGTCCTGCTCACCCCCTCGCACCAGTTCCCGATGGGCGTGGCGCTGCCGCCCGACCGCCGCGCCGCCGTCACGGACCGGGCGCGGCGCACGGGCGGGCTGATCCTGGAGGACGACTACGACGGCGAGTTCCGCTACGACCGCCAGCCGATCGGCGCCCTCCAGGGACTCGACCCCGACCACGTCGTCTACCTCGGCACGGCGAGCAAGTCCCTGGCCCCCGGGCTGCGCCTGGCCTGGATGGTGCTGCCGCCGTCGCTGGCGGAGGCGGCGGCCGGGGCCAAGGGCCACGCGGAGGTGTCGGGCGTGCTCGACCAGCTGACCCTGGCGGAGTTCATCACCTCCGGCGCCTACGACCGCCACGTGCGCGCGGCCCGCCTGCGCTACCGCCGCCGCCGTGACGCCCTGGTCGAGGCGCTGGCCGCCCTCGCCCCGCTGGTCCGTCCCACCGGCATCGCCGCCGGTCTGCACGCCGTCCTGCGCCTGCCCGCGGGCACCGAGCAGGGGGTGGTCCAGGCGGCCGCCTGGCAGGACCTCGCCCTCTACGGCCTCACCCGCTTCCGCCACGAGGCGGCCACCGTGCCGCCCCTGGACGCCCTGGTCGTCGGCTACGGCACCCCACCGGACCACGCCTGGACGGCAGCCCTGGACGCGCTGTGCCGGGTCCTGCCGTGACGACGACGGTGAGGACGTGCCTGCCGCGACGACGGTGAGGACGTGCCTGCCGTCATGCCGGTGAGGGCGGCCCTGCTGTCATGCCGGTGAGGGAGTGCCTGCGTGAGGACCGTGACGGCGTGCCTGCCGTGACGACGGTGACCTCGTGCCTGCCGTGAGCGGCGCGGTCCCGCGCGTGCCGCGTGAGCACGCTCAGGCCGACCCGGCGGTCTCCTCCGCCGCCTCCTCCACCGGCGCCTCCCCGAACCGGGCCAGCGCCAGCGCCCCGGCCACCGCCACGGCGAAGCCGAGCACCGCCAGCCAGGCCAGGCCGTCGCGGGTGCGGTCCCCGAGCCACACCACGCCGACCGCCGCCGGGCCGATCGTCTCGCCGATGACCAGGCCCGCGGTGGCCGTCGTCACCGAGCCGCGCTGGAGGGCGGAGGTGAGCAGCAGGAAGGCCGCGCCCCCGCCCAGGACGAGGGCGTACGCCGCAGGGTTGGTGAACAGCGTCGCCGGGGCGAGCGAGTCGATCAGCCGCACCGTCACCTCCACCACGCCGAAACCGAGGCCCGCCCCCAGGCCGAGCAGCAGCGCCCGGCCCCGTTCGGGAAGGCGGCCGGCGACCGCGCCCAGGGCCAGCACGGCCAGACCGGCCGCGAGCATCGCCCACTTCAGCGCGGTGGAACCGGCCTGGTCGCCCTCGGCGCCGGACGCCAGCCCGAGCATGCCCAGGCCGGCGCAGACCACCCCCACCGCGGCCCATTCGGTGCCGCTCAGCCGCACCCGCAGCAGCCGCGCCGCCACCACCGCCGTCACCGCCAGGCTGGAGGCCAGCGCAGCGCCCACGGCGTAGATCGGCAGGGACCGCAGGGCCACGATCTGCAGGAGGAACCCGATACCGTCCAGGCCGAGGCCCAGCAGGTAGCGCCACTGCCGCAGCGCCCGCAGCAGCAGCGCCGCGTCCCCGCCCGCCCCCGACTCCCCGTCGCCCGCACCGGCCGCCGCCCGGGCGGCGACCGCCTGGAAAACCGTCGCCGTACCGAAACACACCGCCGCGCCGAGCGCGCACACCATTCCAAAGAGCACGAAGCGACTGTAGGGGAGCGGGCGAGGGCGGGGCCGCCCGCACCGGCGTTCTCACCGCTCTCTAGGCTGTCGGACGCCGCGTCTGACAGGAACCGGCCAAACGCGAACCGGCCGGCGGACGACGGCGACAGGAACGGCCACGGCACCAGCGGCAACGGCCGTGGCCACGGCAACGGCAACGGGGAGACACGGACATGGCGGACACACGCCGGCGGCTTCGCTCGGGAGCGGTCGTGCTCGGCGGCATGGGACTGCTCGCGAGCGCGCTCACCGCCTGCTCCTCCGACCCGGACAAGCGGTGCGTCGACCGTGACAGCTACTCCCTCTCCAAGGGCTACCGGGTCATCGCCGACAAGAACTGCAAGTCGGCCAAGTCCTCCTCCCACGCCACCTGGTACTACGGCGGCAAGAAGAGCGGCGGCTGGGTCGAGGGCGGCTCGTTCACCAAGCCGCGCAAGGGCTCCGGCGGGTCGGGATCCGGTTCCGGCGGCGGTCACGGCGGTGTCGACCGCGGCGGCTTCGGCGGCGGCCACGGCAAGTCCGGCGGCTGAGGCCGGGCATGGAGCGCCGCACCCTCGAACCCCGGCCCGGCTGGCAGGAGACCGTCGAGGCGCAGGGACTGATCTACCCGCTCACCCTCCCGCCGGACTTCGAGGCCGCCCGCGCCGCGGGGACCCCCGTCCCCGCCGGCGCCTGGGTGCCCTACTGGGACGAGAGCGCCTGCTACGTCTTCACGCTCCCCGAGGTGGAGGCGCTGGAGGACGTCGTCGAGGAACTGCACCGCATGTGCCTGGCCGCGGCCGGCCACATCGTCACCACCGGCCGCTTCGCCGACCTCGGCATCACCGACCCCCGGGTCGCCGCGGCCGTCACCGAGGCCTGGCACCGGCGCGCCGAACTCCCCTCCGTCTACGGCCGGTTCGACCTGCGCTACGACGGCACGGGTCCGGCCAAGATGCTGGAGTACAACGCGGACACCCCGACCTCGCTGGTCGAGGCCGCCTCGCCCCAGTGGTTCTGGATGGAGGACCGCTTCCCGGGCGCCGACCAGTGGAACTCCCTGCACGACCGCCTCGTCGCCGCCTGGCGGAAACAGGCCCGCCTGCTCCCGCCGGGCAGCCCGCTGCACTTCGCGCACTCCGCCGAGGACGAACTCGGTGAGGACCTGATGACGGTCGCCTACCTGAAGGAGACCGCCGAGCAGGCCGGGCTGGACACCGAGTGGATCTCCATGGAGGAGATCGGCTGGGACCCGCTGTCCGGCCGCTTCGTCGACAACGGCCTGCGCTTCATCCGCAGCATCTTCAAGCTCTACCCCTGGGAGTGGCTGACCGCCGACCGCTTCGCGGGTCACGTCCTGGACACCCTGGACAACGGCGGCGGCACCGGATCCACCCTGTGGATCGAGCCCGCCTGGAAGATGCTGCTGAGCAACAAGGCGCTGCTGGCGATCCTCGAGCCCGCCTGGAAGATGCTGCTGAGCAACAAGGCGCTGCTGGCGATCCTCTGGGAGCTGTATCCGGGCCACCCGAACCTGCTCCCCGCCTACCTGGACGGCCCGCGCGAACTGGCGGACACCACCGGCTACGCCGCCAAACCGCTGCTCGGCCGCGAGGGCGCCGGAGTGACCCTGCACACACCGGGCGCCGCACCCGTCCTGCGCGACGAACCCTGCTGCTACCAGGCCCTCGCGCCGCTGCCCGCCTTCGACGGCAACCACGTCGTCCTCGGTGCCTGGGTCGTCGAGGACGAGTCCGCCGGCCTCGGCATCCGGGAGTCGTCCGGCCTGATCACGGACGAGTACGCGCGGTTCCTCCCGCACGTGATCCTCTGACCGTCCGCGGCACGGCTGGAGGACATGGCCGAGGCCGCGCGGACAGCCGTGGAGCGGCTCGTCCACGGCGGCCGGTCCGGCGCGCTCCCGGTCCGGCGCGCTCCGGTCCGGCGCGCTCCCGGCCCGGCCGGGCCCGGCGCGCGCCGGCCGCGGCCGGCGCCGCCTGGAAGCCCCTCTCGCGGACGCGCCGCACGACCGCGCGGGCCGTCGGCCGGCCGGGCCCGTCCGCCGGGCTCCGGGCCCTGGCCAGGGCGTCGGTGCCGGCGCCGAGGACCCGGTGGCCGGAGGCGGTGCGCCCGGCCGGCGGGGAGAGGCGGCCGCCCGCGGAGGCGCGGATCCTGCCGCACCGGTACCCCGCCGACCGCGCCGGCCCGCCGCCGCGCACTCCGCCCTCCAGCAGCCCCTCCGTCCGTCCCTCCATCCAGCCCTTCCCTCCCGGTTGAGACTTTCCGGACCCCGGCCCCGGTCGACCAGCCGGAAAGGCGTCCGAAGTCCCAAGAAGCACCTGAATGAAACAATGGAGACCACAGGCTCACACAGGCCCGGACGCCCATGCGCCCGGGTCCCGCCCGAGGGGAGACGACGGACGTGAAGTTCCTGCTCGAAGTCACGGTGGACGACGCGCTGCCGGCCGAGGACAAGGCGCGCGAACTGGGCCGCATCCTGCGGTACTGGGGCGGCAACCTCCACCACTACGCACTCGTCCCCGGCGACGGCTCACCGATCCACGACTCCGCCTTCCAGGAGGTCGGCCACTGGCGCGTCGCCGGCGCCGCCGGCGCCTGACCCCCCGGCTCGCATGGTGGACGCCGCGGCGTGACCGTGCGGGCCGCCCGGTAGGCTGACCTGCGGGCCGTGACTGGCGCGCTGGGCCCTGGCGTGGTGCCGGGGATCCGAAGATGGACCGACCATCGGGAAGCGGCCCGAGCAGAACGTGTGCCGTGCGCCTGGGCCGTACCGTGAACGCCGAACGCCACGTCCGGAGGTCCCCGAGATGTCTGCGCCCCTCTCCACCGAGTCCACCGCCTTCCGCGCCGCACTGGACGTGATCCGCGCCGTCGAGCCGCGCGTCGCCGACGCCATCGGCCAGGAGGTCACCGACCAGCGCGAGATGCTCAAGCTGATCGCCTCCGAGAACTACGCCTCCCCGGCCACCCTGCTGGCCATGGGCAACTGGTTCAGCGACAAGTACGCCGAGGGCACCATCGGCCGCCGCTTCTACGCCGGCTGCCGCAACGTCGACACCGTCGAGTCGCTGGCCGCCGAGCACGCCAGGGAGCTCTTCGGCGCCCGCCACGCCTACGTCCAGCCGCACTCCGGCATCGACGCCAACCTCGTCGCCTTCTGGGCCGTCCTCGGCGCCCGGGTCGAGGTGCCCTTCCTGGAGAAGGCGGGCGCCCGCCAGGTCAACGACCTCACCGACGCCGACTGGGCCGAGCTGCGCCAGGCCTTCGGCAACCAGCGCATGCTCGGCATGTCCCTGGACGCCGGCGGCCATCTCACCCACGGCTTCCGCCCGAACATCTCCGGCAAGATGTTCGACCAGCGCTCCTACGGCACCGACCCGGCCACCGGCCTCCTCGACTACGAGGCCCTGCGCGCCACCGCCCGCGAGTTCAAGCCGCTGATCATCGTCGCCGGTTACTCCGCCTACCCCCGGCTCGTGAACTTCCGGATCATGCGCGAGATCGCCGACGAGGTCGGCGCCACGCTCATGGTCGACATGGCCCACTTCGCCGGGCTCGTCGCCGGCAAGGTCCTCACCGGCGACTTCGACCCGGTGCCGCACGCCCAGATCGTCACCACCACCACCCACAAGTCCCTGCGCGGCCCCCGCGGCGGCATGGTCCTGTGCGACGACTCCCTCAAGGACCAGGTCGACCGCGGCTGCCCCATGGTGCTGGGCGGCCCGCTCCCGCACGTCATGGCCGCCAAGGCCGTGGCCCTGGCCGAGGCCCGGCAGCCCTCCTTCCAGGACTACGCCCAGCGGATCGTCGACAACTCCCGCGCCCTCGCCGAAGGCCTGATGCGCCGGGGCGCCACCCTCGTGACCGGCGGCACCGACAACCACCTGAACCTGATCGACGTCGCCTCCTCCTACGGCCTCACCGGCCGCCAGGCCGAGGCCGCGCTGCTCGACTCCGGCATCGTCACCAACCGCAACGCGATCCCCGCGGACCCCAACGGCGCCTGGTACACCTCCGGTGTCCGCATCGGTACGCCGGCCCTGACCACCCGGGGCCTGGGCACGGCCGAGATGGACGAGGTCGCCGGTCTGATCGACCGCGTCCTGACGGCCACCGAGCCCGGTACCACCGGCAAGGGCGCCCCTTCCAAGGCCCAGCACGTGCTCGACCCGAAGATCGCGGAGGAGGTCGCCCACCGGGCGACGGACCTCGTGGCGGGCTTCCCGCTCTACCCGGAGATCGACCTCGGCTGACCCGGGCGGTCCGCCCCCCCCCGGGGCGGGTGTCCTGCGGGGCCGGCGGTCCTCACCGGTCGATCAGCCCCTGTCGTGGCTCCTCCCGCGGCGGTCCGGCCCCGTGCCGGGCCGCCGCGCGGTCTGCGAGCGCCACCCCGCCACCACCACACCGCCGCCGCGCGGTCTGCGAGCGCCACCCCGCCACCACCGCCGCCGCGCCCGGCGCCGTGCGGCCCGCGGCCGGCCGCCGGCACCGGCGTGTGCTCGGCGGGTGTCCGCACCGGCGCCCGCCCGACCCCCGAATCCGCGCTCACGGCGCACGCCAGGCTCTTGCGGCACCGCGGCGGACGATCCTGTTCCCACCTGTTTCCGGCCCGTTCCTGATCGGGGTCCGTCACCTGAGAGAATGGTGAACATGGCCAACGACCGTCCGCCCGTCGCCCACCACCGCCCTCATGGGGATGGCTCCGCCATGCAGCGTCGTCCGCGCGTGCTCTCCGGGATCCAGCCCACCGCAGGCTCGTTCCACCTCGGCAACTACCTCGGTGCCGTCCGCCAGTGGGTGGCCCTGCAGGAGTCCCACGACGCCTTCTACATGGTCGTCGACCTGCACGCGATCACGGTGCCGCAGGACCCGGCCGAGCTGCGCGCCAACACCCGGCTGGCCGCGGCCCAGCTGCTGGCCGCGGGCCTCGACCCGGAGCGCTGCACGCTCTTCGTCCAGAGCCACGTCCCCGAGCACGCCCAGCTCGCCTGGGTCATGAACTGCCTCACCGGCTTCGGCGAGGCCTCGCGGATGACCCAGTTCAAGGACAAGTCCGCCAAGCAGGGCGCCGACCGTGCCTCCGTCGGCCTGTTCACGTACCCGGTCCTCCAGGTCGCCGACATCCTCCTGTACCAGGCCCACCAGGTGCCGGTCGGCGAGGACCAGCGCCAGCACATCGAGCTGACCCGCGACCTCGCCGAGCGCTTCAACGGCCGCTTCGGCGACACCTTCACCGTACCCTCCGCGTACATCCTCAAGGAGACGGCGAAGATCTACGACCTGCAGGACCCGTCGATCAAGATGAGCAAGTCGGCGTCCACGCCGAAGGGCCTCATCAACCTGCTGGACGACCCGAAGACCACCGCGAAGAAGGTCAGGAGCGCGGTCACCGACACCGACACGGTCATCCGCTTCGACCCGCAGACCAAGCCCGGCGTCAGCAACCTCCTCTCCATCTACTCGACCCTCACCGGCACCGCCGTCGACGCCCTGGAACAGAAGTACGAGGGCAAGGGCTACGGCGCGCTCAAGACGGACCTCGCCGACGTCATGGTCGAGTTCGTCACGCCGTTCCGGGAGCAGACCCAGCAGTACCTGGACGACCCGGAGACGCTGGACTCCATCCTGGCCAAGGGGGCGGAGAAGGCGCGCGCGGTCGCCGCGGAGACCCTCTCCCAGGCGTACGACAGGGTGGGCTTCCTGCCGGCCAAGCACTGAGGCGCACCCCCGCTCGCACCCGTCGCGGGCCGAGCGCCGTACATCACTGCGGCTGCGCCTGCCCATCGCGGGTCCGTGGTCGTACAGTCGATAGCCGGACGGCCGGGACGAAACGGCCGGGAACGCACGCGACCGCGCGAGGCCGCCGGGCCACGCAGGACCGCACGCGACCGGGCGGGGCCGCACCAGAGCACGCCGGACGCACGCGGGAGCGCACGAGACCGGCGGGCCGGGGCGAGAGACACGACAGAGGACAGCCTGCTCGACAGCAGGCACGGCACGACGACAGGAGACGACGTGGGGACCGTAACGATCGGCGTGTCGATCGCGGTCCCGGAGCCCCACGGCAGCCTGCTCCAGGAGCGGCGCGCGGGCTTCGGCGACGCCGCGGCTCACAAGATCCCCACGCACGTCACACTGCTGCCGCCGACCGAGGTGGACCGCGCCGAGCTGCCGGCCGTCGAGGCCCACCTGACCGAGGTGGCGGCGGCCGGGCGGCCGTTCACGATGCGGCTGTCCGGCACCGACACCTTCCGGCCGCTGTCACCGGTGGTGTACGTCCGGGTCGTCGAGGGCGCCGAGGCGTGCAGCCGGTTGCAGGAGCGGGTGCGCGACGCCTCCGGGCCGGTGGCCCGCGAACTCCAGTTCCCCTACCACCCGCACGTCACCGTGGCGCACGGCATCGAGGAGGCGGCGATGGACCGCGCCTTCGAGGAACTCGCCGGGTACGAGGCCGAGTGGCCGTGCACCGGCTTCGCCCTGCACGAGCAGGGCCCCGACGGAGTGTGGCGCAAGCTGCGCGAGTTCTCCTTCGGCGGCCGTACGGTGGTGCCCCCGCAGGCGGCCCCCGTGGACCGCGGCACCCTGCCCGCCCGGTAGGGGACCCTCCGCTACAGCGGCAGCCGCCGGTACACCCCGCGCGGCAGGTGCCGCAGCGCCGTCGTCACCACGCGCAGGACGCCGGGCACCCACACCGTCTCCGAGCGCCGCCGCAGGCCCAGTTCGACGGCGGTCGCGACCTCCTCGGGCGTGCTCGCCAGCGGCGGCACCGCCCGGCCTTCGGTGGCGCGGGACCGTACGAACCCGGGGCGGACGACCATGACGTGCACACCCGTCCCGTACAGCGCGTCGCCCAGCCCCTGGGTGAAGGTGTCCAGGCCCGCCTTGCTGGAGCCGTAGATGAAGTCGCTGCGGCGGGCCCGCTCGGCGGCGACGGAGGAGAGCACGACCAGCGAGCCGTGCCCCTGGTTCTGCAGGGCCCGCGCGGCCACCAGGCCCGCCGAGACCGCCCCCGTGTAGTTGGTCTGGGCGACGTGCACCGCGTTCAGCGGCTCCCTCTCGTCGTACGCCTGGTCGCCGAGGACGCCGAAGGCGAGCAGCACCATGTCGATGCCGCCCTCGGCGAAGACCTTGCCCAGCACGGCTTCGTGGGCACCGCAGTCGAGTGCCTCGAAGGCGACGGTGCGCACCTGCGCGCCCAGGACGCGCAGGTGGGCCGCCTCCTCCTCCAGGGCGGGCGAGGGGCGGCCCGCCAGCCACACCGTGCGGGTGCGGCGCGCGATCAGCCGGCGGACGGTGGCGAGCGCGACCGAGGAGGTGCCGCCGAGCACGAGCACGGAGCGGGGGAGCCGGCCGGCCTCGGCGCGCCCGCCGAGGCCGTCGAGGCCGGCGAGGGCCGCGGGCGGCAGGAGACGGCGGAGACGGGGCGGACGGGGCAGCGGCCCCGGGGCATCCTTCACGGCAGACGACTGTATCGCCCGCTTATGGGCGTTCTGTCGTAGAAACGCGGTGTTGGCGCGGTCCCGGAACGGGCACAAGTCGCTGCATGGACTGGCTGAAGAACCTCCCCGTGATCGGCCCGTGGCTGGCACGTCTGATGCGTACGCACGCGTGGCGGTCGTACGAGCGCCTGGACCGGGTGAAATGGACTCGGCTCGCCGCCGCCATGACGTTCGTCAGCTTCATCGCGCTGTTCCCGCTGCTGACGCTGGCCGCTGCGATCGGCACGGCCACTCTCAGCCCCAAGCAGCAGCACACGCTCGAGGGCAAGATCGCCCAGCAGTTCCCGGGCCTCGGCGACCAGCTGCACATCAGTTCCCTGGCGCAGAACGCGGGCACCGTCGGGATCATCGCGGCCGCCGCCCTGCTGTTCACCGGCATGGGCTGGGTCGGTCAGATGCGCGACTGCCTGCGGGCGGTGTGGGAGCTGCCGGACGCCGAGAAGAACCCGGTGGTGAGCAAGCTCCAGGACGCGGGGATCCTCGTCGGCTTCGGCGGCGCGGTGGTCGTCACGCTCGCCGTCTCCACCGTCGCCTCGGCCGCCGTCGGGTGGACGTCACGGCAGTTCGGCCTGGGCGAGGACGGCGCGGGCAGCGTGGTGCTGCGCGTCATCGCCTTCGCCGTCGCCGTCCTCGCCGACTTCCTGGTGCTGCTCTACGTCCTCACCCTGCTGCCCGGCGTCGAGCCGCCGCGCCGCCGGCTGCTGGTCGCCGCGCTGCTCGGGGCGATCGGCTTCGAGCTGCTGAAGCTGCTGCTCAGCGGCTACATCCAGGGGGTGGCGGCGAAGAGCATGTACGGCGCGTTCGGGGTCCCCGTCGCCCTGCTGCTGTGGATGAACTTCACGTCCAAGCTGGTCCTGTACTGCTCGTCCTGGACCGCGACCGGCAGCGCGCCGGACACCGGCGGGGCCCGGCCCGGTGACGGCGGCGCGGCCGGGCCGGGCGACGGCGGCGACGGCACGGGGGACGCCCGCCGGCCGGCCCCGGCGTAGCGGCCGCGGCAGGACGCTCCGGCGGGGCCTTCCGGCGGGATCTTCCGGTGCGGCCCTCAAAGTCCGGGTCGGTCCCGGCGGCCGGCTCAGGGGCGCGGACGGCGGCGCATGAGTTCCGGCAGCGGCCAGCGGCGGTTGACCAGGAAGGCACCCGCCGCGAGCAGGACCAGCACACCGGCGGCGATGCCCGCGGCGACCCCCATGCCGCTGGAGCCGCTCCCGGTGGAGGCGCTCGCCGTCGAGCCGCCGTGGCCGCCGCCGGCCTGCCCGGCCGACGGGGCCGAGCCCGGCTGCCCGCCGCCCGTCGCGGCGCTCCTCGGCGGTACCAGGGTGCCCACCGGCTGCACCTTGCCGGCCGCCTTGAAGCCCCAGTCGAAGAGCTGGGCGGTCTCCCGGTACACCTCGTCGTGGTCGGTCTTCTGCGGGTTCATGACCGTCACCAGCAGCACCTTGCCGCCCCGTTCGGCGACGCCGGTGAAGGTGTTGCCCGCGTTGGTGGTGTAGCCGTTCTTGACGCCCGCGATGCCCGGGTACACGGACAGGCCCGCGTCCCCGCTCAGCAGCCGGTTGGTGTTCTGGATCTCGAAGGAGGACCGGGAGGACTTGCCCTTCTTGTCCTTCTTCGTCTCGCCGGGGAACTGGGCCCGCACGGTCGAGCAGTACTCCCGGAAGTCCTTCTTCTGCAGGCCGGAGCGGGCGATCAGGGTGAGGTCGTAGGCCGAGGAGACCTGGCCGGGCGCGTCGTAGCCGTCCGGGCTCACGACGTGCGTGTCGAGGGCCTGCAGCTCCTGGGCGTGCGCGTTCATGTCCTCGACGGTCCGGGCGACGCCGTTGTTCATGGCGGACAGCACGTGGACGGCGTCGTTGCCGGACCGCAGGAAGACGCCGAGCCACAGGTCGTGGACGGTGTACGTCTCGTTCTCCTTGATCCCGACCAGGCTGGACCCCTCGCCCATCCCGGCCAGGTCGCTCGGGGCGACCTTGTGGGTCTGCGTCTTCGGGAACCTGGGCAGCACGGTGTCGGCGAACAGCATCTTCATGGTGCTGGCCGGGGGCAGCCGCCAGTGCGCGTTGTGGGAGGCGAGCACCTGGCCGGACTCGGCGTCGGCGACGATCCAGGAGCGACCGCTGAGGTCCTTGGGCAGGACGGGTGCCCCGGGGCCCAGGCTGACCTGCGTCCCGGGCAGGCCGAGCCGGGCGCCGCCCACGCCGGACATGTGGGCCGGGGGCGTGGCGGAGGGGGTCTTCGGGGCCGTGGGCGCGGCGAGGGCGGCCGGCGCGGTCAGGGAGACGGACAGCAGGGCGGCGGAGGTGACCAGGAGGGAGCGGCGGGTGGTCCTGAAGGCTGCGGGCACGGTCGGAAACGTACCTGCCGCCCCCGCGGGAGCCCGGTCCCGGGCCCGGCTTCCGGCCCGACCCCGGCCACGGAGCCGGATGTCCGCCAGCGATACTGAAGGTATGAAGCTCAGCCGCCCCGTCTCCTGGTTCCTGCTCGCCTTCGGGGTGTGGAGCTGGGTCATCTGGGTCACTTTCGTCAAGAATCTCGTCAAGGACAGCAGCGGGCTCGCGTTCGACGACGGTCATCCGACGGCGTACTTCTGGGTGCACCTGACGCTGGCGGTCGTCTCCTTCGTATTGGGGACGGTCATCGGGGGCCTCGGGTTGCGCGGACTGCGCGCACTGCGCCGGACGTCATAACGCTCCCGGCCCTCCGGCGCGCTGACGGGACGTCCCGTCAGCGCGCCCGTCCGGGCGTCCGCCAGGATGTGGGACGTATCACTGCCCCTCCCCGAAAAGACGTCCAAAAGGGGTGGAAGGGTCACTCATCGTCATCCTGGGGGGCAGCTGAGGACATCCTGTGAAACAAACAGAAAACACTTCTTCATAACGTCTTTTCATCCTCTCCGGGATCCTCTTCCCCCAGGTGAACAACCTGTGATTATGTGTGCGCGGCCCCTAGGGGTGTGGCATATGCACAGCGGCTCGTCGAAGGGCCTGGGGAGGGCATCACCGATGCGGTCGGTTCGCATGCGGATTCTGCTGACGCTGCTGGTTCTGGCGGTGGTCGGCGTGGGCGGCTGGCAACTCCTGCCGTCGCAGGGCGACAAGAACAAGACGATCACCCTGGGCACCACGGACGCCGTCACCTCGCTGGACCCCGCGGGCGCCTACGACGCCGGTTCCTGGGCGCTGTACAGCAACGTCTTCCAGTCGCTGCTCACCTTCGAGCCCGACGGCACCCAGCCCGTGCCCGACGCGGCCAAGAACTGCGGCTTCGTCGGCAGCGGGCTGCGCACCTACCGCTGCACCGTGCGCGACGGCCTCAAGTTCCCGAGCGGCCGGACGATGACCGGCGAGGACGTCAAGTACTCCTTCGACCGGGTCAAGAAGATCAACGCCCAGGTCGGCCCGTCGGCCCTGTTCTCCACCCTCGGCTCGGTGGACGCCGAGGGCATGACCGTCACCTTCCACCTCTCCACGCCCGACACCACCTTCCCGCTGAAGGTCGCCACCGGCGCCGGTTCCATCGTCGACCACACCCGCTACGCGCTGGACTCGCTGCGCACCGGCACCGAGGCCGACGGCACCGGGCCGTACCGCCTCACCGGGTACTCCAAGGACAAGAGCGCCGAGCTGAAGCCCAACGGCTCCTACAAGGGCGCCGTCGGCGGCACCGGGCGGCCCGTGGAGGTGCGCTACTTCACCGAGGGCAGCGCGCTCGACAAGGCCTGGCAGGACAAGCAGGTCGACGTCGCCACCCGCACGCTGACGCCGAAGGTGCTCGCCGGGCTCAACCCGAGCGACCCGACGCAGCGTGTGTCGGAGTCCGACAGCGCCGAGACCCGCAACCTGTACCTCAACACGCACGCCTCCTCGCCGCTGCACGACGTCCGGGTCCGTCGCGCCCTCGCCTGGCTGATCAACCGCGAGCAGCTGGTCACCTCCGTCTACGACGGCACGGTGGACGCGCTGTACTCCCTGGTCCCGGCCGGCATCACCGGACACACCACGTCCTTCTTCGACGCCTACCCGGCCCAGAGCGTCAAGAAGGCCCGCCAACTGCTGGCCGACGCGGGGGTGCCGACCCCCGTGCGGTTCACCTACGGGTACGGCGAGGGCCGCGGCCAGGGTGCCGAGGAGGCCGCCGAGATCAAGCGGCAGCTGGAGGCGAGCGGCCTGTTCAAGGTCGACGTCAAGGGTTACGAGTGGACCGACTTCCAGAAGCGGTACACCGCGGGCAAGATGGACGCCTGGGCGGTGGGCTGGGTCGCCGACTACCCGGACCCGGACACCTTCGGCGGCCCGCTCGTCGGCACCGGCAGCAGCATGAACACCGGCTACAGCAACAAGGCCGTCGACGAACTAGTCTCCGACAGCCAGCGGTACCCCGACCGCAGCCGGGCGGCGGCGGACTTCCGCGCCCTCCAGGAGAAGGTGGCCGCCGACGTGCCGCTGGTCCCGCTGTGGCAGCAGAAGGAGTACGTCGTCTCCACCGAGGACGTCGGCGGCGGCCAGTACCTGTCGGACGGCACCGGGGTCTTCCGGCTGTGGAAGCTCAACTGGATCTGAGCCCCGGCCCCGCACACCCGGTAGCGGAGCGGGCCCGGCGCGCGTGAGGGGCACGCCGGGCCGGTCCCTCACCCGTCCTTGCGGCGGCCCCGGCCCGCCGGATCCGGCAGCGCCTTCGTCATCCCCGGCAGGAAGTCCGTGAACAGCTCGTGCACCTCGTGCACCAGCGGACGCAGCACCCGGAACCGGGCCAGCGACACCCCCCGCGCGGTGAGCCGCGCCCCCCGCTCGGCGAGCCGGTAACTGCGCTCACGCCCCGGGGTGCGGTCGAACACCCAGTACAGGACGAGCCCCATCTGGGCCAGCCACATCAGCTCGGGCAGTGCCTCGCGCAGTTCCGCAGGCACCTTGGTCCGCGCCCCGTACAGCACCTGCCTGTGGACGCTGACGGCCTCCACGCGCGCGTGCTCCGACTCGGGCGAGAAGGGGCTGAGCGGACTGTCGGGATCGGCCGCGTTCTTGAAGAACTGGACGGCGAACTCGTGGTACGGCGTGGCGATGTCGAGCCAGGTCTTCAGCACGCCCGCCAGACGCGCCTCCAGATCGCTCTCCCGGGCCAGGACACCGCGCACGGCCTCCTGGTGCTCGGCGGCGATCCGGTCGTAGAAGCCCTGGATCAGGTGCTCCTTGCCCGCGAAGTAGTAGTACGCGTTGCCGACGGAGACCCCGGCCTCCTGGGCGATGGCCCGCATGGTCGTCTTGTCGTAGCCGCGCTCCTGGAACAGCCGCATCGCCGTCTCCAGGATCAGGGCGCGGGTCTGCTCGGACTTGCTGGGGGCCGCGGCCGCAGCGGCCGGGGGCGCGTCGCTGCCGTCGCTCTTGCTGTCGGGGCTCTTCTTCTGGGGCACGGTCAGAGCCTAGTCAGTGGCCGGCCCGGCGCGGCCCGGGCGGGCGGCCGCTCAGGGGCGGCGGCCCAGTTCAGGACGCTTGGTGTAGTCGGTGAAGCCCAGGACGTTGCCCCAGGGGTCGGCGACCTCCACGGTCCAGCCGGTGGCCTGGGCGACGGGCTCGTCCAGCGGTTCGATCCCGGCCGCGGACAGCGCCCGGGCCGCCGCCCGCGCGTCGGGGACCTCCAGCCACAGCCGCGGCGTGTACCAGGGCGGCGGCCGGTGCCCGAGCGCCTCCTCCTCGCGCAGCAGGATCCCCGGTGTCTCACCGCCCACCTTCAGTCCCGCGATCCCGGCCTCGTCCAGCCGGAACGCCACCGCGAACCCGGCCCGCTCGTAGAACCCCACGGCCTCGCCGAGATCGCCCACGGCCAGCAGCACGTTGTCGAACCCGAGCAGCTCGTACGACTCGTCATCTGACATGTGATCAGGTTAGGTACGGCGCCGCCGCGCGCCCCCGCGCACACCCCGGGGGAGGGGCCGTCAGGTCACCCACCCGGCGCAGGAACGCCGAAGGCCCCGCCCCCAGGGGGGACGGGGCCTCGGCCCGGCGTGCCGGAAGGCCACGGCCTCAGAAGCGGCGGGTGATCAGCGCCCGCTTGACCTCCGCGATCGCCTTCGTCACCTCGATGCCGCGGGGGCAGGCATCGGTGCAGTTGAAGGTGGTGCGGCAGCGCCACACGCCGTCCTTGTCGTTGAGGATCTCCAGGCGCTGCTCGCCCGCCTCGTCACGGCTGTCGAAGATGAAGCGGTGGGCGTTCACGATGGCGGCCGGACCGAAGTACTGGCCGTCGTTCCAGAACACCGGGCAGGAGGAGGTGCAGGCCGCGCACAGGATGCACTTCGTCGTGTCGTCGAAGCGCGCCCGGTCCTCGGCCGACTGCAGCCGCTCACGCGTGGGCTCGTTGGTGTCCTTCGTGATCAGGAAGGGCATCACGTCCCGGTACGCCTGGAAGAACGGGTCCATGTCGACCACGAGGTCCTTGAGCACCGTGAGGCCCTTGATGGGCTCCACCGTGATCGGCTTCTCGGGGTTGATGTCCTTGATCAGCGTCTTGCAGGCGAGGCGGTTCTTGCCGTTGATCCGCATCGCGTCCGAGCCGCAGATGCCGTGGGCGCAGGAGCGGCGGAAGGTGAGCGTGCCGTCGTGGTCCCACTTGATCTTGTGCAGCGCGTCGAGGACACGCTCCTTGGGGTCCATCTCCAGCTGGAAGTCTTCCCAGGTGGACTCCGCCGAGACCTCCGGGTTGAACCGGCGGACCCGCAGGGTGACGGTGATGTAGGGGGAGTCGGCGAATCCCGGCTCGGGCTGCCCGGCCGCGTCCGCCTTGTCCAGAACAGGGGTTGCCATCAGTACTTACGCTCCATCGGCTGGTAGCGGGTCTGGACGACCGGCTTGTAGTCGAGACGGATGGATTCGGACCCGTCGGCGCCGACCTCGCGGTACGCCATGGTGTGGCGCATGAAGTTGACGTCGTCGCGGTTCGGGTAGTCCTCGCGGTAGTGACCGCCGCGGGACTCCTTGCGGGCCAGGGCGGAGACCGCCATGACCTCGGCCAGGTCCAGCAGGTTGCCCAGCTCGATGGCCTCCAGGAGGTCGGTGTTGAACCGCTTGCCCTTGTCCTGGATCGCCACGTTCTTGTAGCGCTCGCGCAGCTCGGCGATCTTCTCGACCGCCGTCTTGATCGTCTGCTCGGTACGGAAGACCATGACGTTGGCGTCCATGGTCTCCTGCAGCTCGCGGCGGATGGTGGCCACCCGCTCGGTGCCCGTGGAGGAGCGCAGCCGCTCGATCTGCTCGACGACGAGGCTCTCCGGGTTCTCCGGCAGCTCGACGAAGTCCGCCTTCTGCGCGTACTCCGCGGCGGCGATGCCCGCACGGCGGCCGAAGACGTTGATGTCCAGCAGCGAGTTGGTGCCCAGCCGGTTGGCGCCGTGCACGGAGACGCAGGCGACCTCGCCGGCCGCGTACAGGCCCGGGACCACGGTGGTGTTGTCCGCCAGGACCTCACCCTCGACGTTGGTCGGGATGCCGCCCATGGCGTAGTGCGCGGTCGGCTGGATCGGGATCGGGTCCGTGTACGGCTCGATGCCCAGGTAGGTCCGCGCGAACTCGGTGATGTCGGGCAGCTTGGCGTCCAGCTGCTCCGGCGGGAGGTGCGTGAGGTCGAGGTAGACGTGGTCGCCCTCGGGACCGCAGCCGCGGCCCTCGCGGATCTCGGTGTAGATGGAGCGCGAGACGACGTCACGCGAGGCGAGGTCCTTCATGACGGGCGCGTACTTCTCCATGAAGCGCTCGCCGTCCTTGTTGCGCAGGATGCCGCCCTCACCGCGGGCGCCCTCGGTGAGCAGGATGCCCATGCGCCAGATGCCGGTCGGGTGGAACTGGAAGAACTCCATGTCCTCCAGCGGCAGCCCGCGCCGGTACACGGCGGCCTGGCCGTCGCCGGTCAGGGTGTGCGCGTTGGAGGTCACCTTGAAGAACTTGCCGGTGCCGCCGGAGGCGTAGATCACGGACTTCGCCTGGAAGACGTGGATCTCGCCGGTCGCCAGCTCGTACGCCACCACGCCGGCCGACTTCTTGACGCCGTCGACCTCGCTGATCAGCTGGTCCAGGACGTAGAACTCGTTGAAGAACTCCACGCCCTCCTTGACGCAGTTCTGGTACAGCGTCTGGAGGATCATGTGGCCGGTGCGGTCGGCCGCGTAGCAGGAGCGGCGGACCGGGGCCTCGCCGTGGTTGCGCGAGTGCCCGCCGAACCGGCGCTGGTCGATCGTGCCGTCCGGCGTCCGGTTGAACGGCAGGCCCATCTTCTCCAGGTCGAGGACCGAGTCGATGGCCTCCTTCGCCAGGATCTCGGCGGCGTCCTGGTCGACCAGGTAGTCACCGCCCTTGACCGTGTCGAAGGTGTGCCACTCCCAGTTGTCCTCCTCCACGTTGGCCAGCGCGGCGGCCATGCCGCCCTGCGCGGCGCCCGTGTGGGAGCGGGTGGGGTAGAGCTTGGTCAGCACGGCGGTGCGGCTGCGCTTGGTCGACTCGATGGCTGCGCGCATACCGGCGCCGCCGGCGCCGACGATGACGGTGTCGTACTTGTGGATCTTCATGAGTGGATTACCTCAGCCCCGTGCCTAGCGGATGTTCGGGTCGAAGGTGAAGATCACCAGCGTGCCCAGCAGGATGGTCCACACCGTGGCGGTGTAGAGCAGGCCCTTCAGCCACAGCCGCGTGTTCGCGCGCTCCGCGTAGTCGTTGATGACGGTACGCAGGCCGTTGCAGCCGTGCAGCATGGCCAGCCACAGCATCAGCAGGTCCCAGACCTGCCACCAGGGCGAGGCCCAGCGGCCCGCGACGAAGGCGAAGCCGACCTTGGAGACACCGCCGTCCAGGACGAGCTGGATGAGCAGGTGGCCGATGACGAGGACGACCAGCACGACGCCGGACAGGCGCATGAACAGCCAGCCGTACATCTCGAAGTTGCCGCGGGTCGACCGGGGCGTCTTCTTGGTGCGCTTGCGCGGGGCCTCGATGAGCGGCGCCGGGTTGTCGACGTTGTAGGAGGCACCCTCGACCGGGCCGATGCCGGAAGCGGTGGTTTCAGTGGTGGACATGCGGCGTCAGCTCCCGAAGACGACTCGAGCGGCGTGGCCCAGGACGGGGTAGATCGCCCCGACCATGAGCACGAACCAGGCGATGACCACCGTCCAGAGCATCTGCTTCTGGTAGCGGGCGCCCTTGGCCCAGAAGTCGACGGCGATGACACGGAGACCGTTGAGCGCGTGGAAGAGGATGGCGGCGACGAGGCCGTACTCCAGGCACGCGACGATGGGGGTCTTGTACGTGGACACGACCTTGTCGTAGTCCTCGGGAGACACGCGGACGAGTGCGGTGTCCAGCACATGAACGAACAGGAAGAAGAAGATGAGGACGCCGGTGACTCGGTGAGCCACCCAGGACCACATTCCTTCCCGGCCGCGGTACAGCGTTCCAGCCGGCACGGAAGAACCCTCCGGGAGCGGGGACTAGGGCCGCGCCGGCTTCACTGTCGGTCGGGCCCGGCCGGGTACGGTCCACCGGCCCCCAGCATCGTAGCGACGTGTGCGAGTGGTGCTGACAGCGGGCCTGCCGGTGTGATCGAAGTGGCACTCAAAGGGGCACGTACGGGTGAGCGGAGGACGGCCACCGGACGGGTGCCGCCGCTCACGCGCCGACCGCGGGCGCGTCGGGGCTGGTCGCGAGGTCGCGGCCCCGGGTGGCCCGCGCCAGCCGGTCCCGTGCCAGGCGGCGCAGCTCCTCCGCCGTCACCACCCGCTCGTCCTCCGGATCGTTCGCCAATCGTGACCGGACGGCCGCCAGGAGGTGGTCGAGGGTCTCGGCGGGGGAGACGGTGCCGAGGCAGATGACGAACGTATGTCCGAATCGTGCCTCGTAGGCCGCGTACGCGGCGCTCAGCGCCGTGGAGGCGGCCAGGTATATGTCCTCGGGCAGCACGGGCAGGGGCTCTGCCGCCACCGCCTCCGCCAGCTCGGCCGCCGCCAGGTCGTACACCGCCTCGTCCGCCGCCGCCAGCAGGGCGGACAGGTCGGGGTAGGGGCGGTGGGCGGCGACGCGCCGGGCCCAGCGCGGACTGCGCAGGCAGGCCAGGAGGATGCGGCGGGCCTCGTCGGGCGGGGCGGTGTTGAAGTGCTCCAGGTTCTGCGCGGGCAGCGTGGGTCCTCGGCGTGAGAAACCGGCGCGCCCGCTGACGGGCGTTCCGGATGAGTCGGCAGGGGAGGGTGCGAACTGCGCCGCCACGTTACCGGGAGTGTTCCCGGAGTGTCCGGCCGGTGCCCGGATTTCACCCGGACGGGAGAGTTTGGGAACGGCGCGTGGACACCCGGCGCGGGACGAGGCCGTAGGTTGGCCGTGTGAGTCAGCACAGGCGGCGCCGTGCCCCGGCGCGCACACCGCGGCACGGATGGTTACTGGTCGGCGGGGCGTTCGCCGCCACGGTCGGCCTCGGCGCCGGTCTCGGCGTGTGGGCCTGGGACGGCGACGACGGCGGACCGGCGGACGTGGCGCGTCCGGCCACGGCCACCGCGTCCCCGACCCCGCCCGCTCCCCGCCCCGGCAGGACCTACCCGCTCTCGCGGGCGCCGCGCACCATTCCCGCCGTGCGCTCGCACACCGCCGCCCGAGGCCCCGGCTGGCGCCCGGCACCGGGCCGGCGGGTGGTGGTCGGCGACGTGTCCCTCGCCGACGAGGGGAAGCTGCTGGCCGGCGAGCTGGGCCTGACCTACGCGGGGCGGGCGGGCGACGCGCGGGACGGTGACGTACGGCTGGCGCTGGGCGGCGACCGGGGCGCGAACCCGGAGTCGTACTCCATGACCGTGCGCGGCGGCCGGGTCACCATCACCGCCCCCACCGACGCGGGCGTCTTCTACGGGACCCGGACCCTCAAGCAGGAGGTGCACGCGGGCGGCACGGCCCCCGAGGGCGTAGTCGAGGACGCGCCCGCCAAGCCGCGGCGCGGCTTCATGCTGGACATCGCGCGCAAGCCGTTCACCGCGCGGTGGGTGGAGGACCGCATACGCGAGCTGGGCGACCTCAAGTACAACGAGCTGGGCCTGCACTTCTCCGACGACCAGGCCTTCCGTCTCCAGTCCGAGACGCACCCGGAGATCGTCTCGCCCGACCACCTGACCAAGGCGCAGGTCGAGCGGATCGTCGGCCTCGCCGCCGGCCGGCACATCACCGTCGTGCCCGAGATCGACTCGCCCGGCCACCTGGGCGCGGTGATCGCCGCCCACCCCGATCTGCAGCTGCGCAACGCGCAGGGCGTGGCGACCAGGGGCGCGATCGACATCTCCAAGGACGGCGCGGCGCGGATCGTCGACGACCTCCTGAACGAGTTCGCGGGCGTCTTCCCCGGCGGCTACTGGCACCTGGGCGGCGACGAGTACCAGGCGCTGACCGTCCGCAGCCCCGAGGCGTCCTACCCGCAGCTGGCCGCCGCCGCGCGCAGGGCCTACGGCTCCGGCGGCACCGTGGCCGACCTGACGACCGGCTGGCTGAACGACCGGGCCGCCACCGTCCGCGGCCACGGCCGCGCACCGCGCGCCTGGAACGACGGCTTCTTCCGGAACGCCTCCGTGCGGCCGGACCAGGACATCGAGGCCGCCTACTGGACCGGCAAGGAGCTGGGCGCCCGCCCGCCGGCCGAGTACCTGGCCGCCGGCCGCAAGGTGATCAACTACAACGACGAGTTCCTCTACTACGTCCTCGGCCAGCCGCAGACCTTCGTCTACCCGACCGGGCAGCGGATCTACGAGCAGTGGACCCCGCGGGTGCTGCGCGGCACCGAGGCGGTGCCCGCCCGGTACGACTCCCAGATCCTGGGCGGCGGCTTCGCCGTCTGGTGCGACCTGGCGCACTCCCAGACCCAGGAGCAGGTGGCCGCCGGCATCCGCCTGCCGCTGCGGGCGACGGCGCAGAAGCTGTGGGACCCGGGCAGACCACCACTGTCCTGGACGGACTTCGAGGCCCTGGCGGACCGCCTGGACTGACAGTCGCCGGACCAAAGCGGGTTCCGGTCGGCGGGCGGTGTCCGGTGCGTGCCGGGCGCCGGCCGCCGGGGCCCGCTTTGGTCCGCCGCTCTTGAGGGAGCCCACGCACCGGCTTGGCCGGAATCTTTTCTTCTGCGCTCCCTCTCGACGGGGTGTGACGGCCGTGTGACACTACGGGGCGGCCGCGCGCAGCACCGGACGGTGCGGCCTTTGCTGAGGTCGGCGGTCTGCCGAGGGGGCGTGGATGATTCTGGCGGAACTGATCGCGCGGGCCGACGAACGCGGCCTCGCCGCCAGCGGCCTGGCTTGTTTGGACCGGTGCGTTCCACTGCTCGGCGGCGACGACGAGGTGCTGCGCCCGCTGTGGGGGGCGCTCACGGACGAGGGCGGCGACTGGGGAGCGCGGCTGGAGCGGGCGCGCGGCGCGCTCGGCGTCACGGGACCCGGCGGGCCCGCCGGGGACGAGGCGGCGCTGCTGGCCCGCCGCATGCTCGACGCCGCACCGGCCGCCCGGTCCGCCGCCGCCGTACGGGAGTGGGCCGACGCCTGCTCGGCCGCCTCCCTGCGGATCCACGGGCTCCTCGACCCCGCCCCGGCCGCCGCCCCGGGCACGGACCTGTCGCCGCTGGTCGCGGCCGAACTGCGCCGTCAGATCACCGTCCTCGAACTCCTCACCGGGCACGGCGCCGCCGGGCTGCGGCAGGCCCGGGAGGTCTCGACGCAGGGGCGCCGGGTCCTGCGGGCCGTGGTGTCCCGCCGGGCTCGCGTCCGGGGGTGACCGCCGGCCCCGGCGGGCGCCCGGGCCTGTGACACTTCGGTACGGCCCGGCGCTGATGACCATGGGCGGTGACGCACGGTCCGTCCTGTGACACGGTGCGGGTCCGGCGCGGCCCGCTTCGCACCCGGTACGAACGAGGACAGCGTTGGGCCAGCGAGGGGAGCCCCGTCGCACGCACGCGTCGGACGGGGAACTGGGCGCGGCGGTCGCGCGGGCCCAGCAGGGGGACGAGGACGCGTTCGCGGTGGCGTACCGGATCGTGCACCCCGGGCTGCTCGGCTACCTCCGCGGGCTCGTCGGCGAGGACGCCGAGGACGTGGCGTCCGACGCCTGGCTGGAGATCGCCCGGGACCTGGCCCGGTTCGACGGCGACGGGGCCGGCTTCCGCGGCTGGACGGCGACCATCGCCCGGCACCGCGCCCTGGACCACCTGCGGCGCCGGCGGGTACGGCCCCGGGCGGCGGCGCCGGACGAGGCGGACGTGCTCGGCCTGGCCGGTCCGCTGGACACGTACGAGCAGGTGATGGAATCGCTTTCCACCGCGCACGCTCTCGACCTGGTGCGCACCCTGCCGCCCGACCAGGCGGAGGCCGTGCTGCTGCGGGTCGTCGTCGGCCTCGACGCGCCCGCCGCCGCCCGCGTCCTCGGCAAGCGGCCCGGCGCCGTGCGCACGGCCGCGTACCGGGGGCTGAAACGTCTCGCCGAACGCCTCGCCGCGACCGGTGCGCCGCGGGACGACCCGCGGACGCCGGGGGAGGCGGAGTGAACGAGCGGGGCGGCGCCCGGCTCGGGCGCGGACCCGCAGAAAGGGGAGTGGGCGGGGATCCCGGGCGGCACCGGGGCCGAGCGAGGGCCCTGCGGCACCACGGCGCCGCGGACGCCCTGGCCAAAGCAACGGCCGGGGCCGCCACCCCCCACAGGAGAGGCCCCGGCCGTCGCGCGGCACGGGCCGCGCGGCGGCCCGTATCTCCTTCAGCGCCATGAGTGCGTTTTCTGTCACACCTCGGCTCCCGAGTGGTTGGTTGCACGTTGTACGGTCATGGACGAGAGGCGGTTTCAGGCCGTAACGTGCCTTTCGCGCCGGGTGCGGAAGACGCATGATCACCGCACGTCCGACGGCCGCGATGCCGCGACGATCCTGCTCGATCTACTGAGGAACCACGGGGTGCTGGGGGACGACGCGGAGCTGACCGCCGCGGTGCTTGCCGCGCAGACCGGGGACGAGAGCGCGTTCCGGACTGTGTACCGCGCCGTGCACCCGCGGCTGCTCGGATACCTGCGCACCCTGGTCGGCGAGCCGGACGCCGAGGACGTGGCCTCCGAGGCCTGGCTGCAGATCGCCCGCGACCTCGAACGCTTCAGCGGCGACGCCGACCGCTTCCGCGGCTGGGCCGCGCGGATAGCCCGCAACCGCGCCCTGGACCACATACGCATGCGCGGGCGCCGCCCCGCCATCGGCGGCGACGAAACGGAACTGGCCGACCGGGCCGCCGCCTCCGACACCGCCGGTGAGGCCCTCGAGGCGCTCACCACCGGCAGCACCCTCTCCCTCATCGCGCAACTGCCCCAGGACCAGGCCGAGGCCGTGGTGCTGCGCGTGGTCGTGGGTCTGGACGCCAAGACCGCCGCCGAGACGCTCGGCAAGCGGCCGGGCGCCGTGCGCACCGCCGCGCACCGCGGTCTGAAACGGCTCGCGGAGCTGCTCGGCGACGATCCGGAATCCGCCGACGCGCTCAGCGCGATGTCGCCCCCGCGAGAACCGCGCGGCCACGCGGTGACGTCCGCCGGTGTGACGCATACGCGCGCCCGGACGCAGAAGGACATGTGATGGCCGACGAGCAGTACCGATGGCTGGACCGCGACACCGCGGAGCGCCTGCTCCGCGGAGAGCCACCGGACACCGCCGACGTCACCGTCCGTGACCAGGCGCAACGCCTCGCCGACGTACTGAGGACCCTGTCCGCCGCGCCCGCCGTGCCTCCTTCCGACGCCGCGGCCGAACTGCCCGGCGAGGCGGCCGCGCTCGCCGCCTTCCGCAAGGTCCGCGCCGAGCGGGCCGACGCCCGCGCCGGGCAGGCCGTGGCCGCGTCCGCCGAGGCCGCCCGCCGGCACGGCGCCGGCCCGGCCGCCGACGCGGGGCTCGTCCGGCTCGCCCCGCACACGTCCCGGAACGGGCAGCGGGCGAACCCCGTGCGTTCCCGGCGCCCCGGTCCGCGGCTCGGCCGGCCGGTCCGCCTGGCCCTGTCCGCCACCCTGGCCGCCGGCGCCCTCGGCGGGGTGGCCGCCGCGGCCACGACCGGCGTGCTGCCGACCCCGTTCGGCGGCGACGAGCCCGCCCCCGCCGCGTCCGTCTCGCCCTCGGCCACGTCGGCCCGTCCTTCGCCGCCGTTCGCCGGGAGCGGGGAGGGGAGCGGCGACGGCTCCGGGGCGCCGACACCCGGTGGCGCCGGCGTCACGGCCGGTCCGTCCGCCGGTGACGCCTCGGCGACCGATCGCGACGGCGACGGCGCCGCCGGGCACGGTTCCCCGGCCGCCGGCGACGGCGACCGGACCGGGCAGGGCGGCCAGGGCGGTCGCTGGGGCCGGCTGTCCGCCGCCTGCCGGGACCTGCGGGACGGCAAGGTCCTGGACACCGGCCGCAAGCACGTGCTGGACGGCGCGGCGGGCGGCTCCTCGCGGGTCTGGACGTACTGCAAGGGCGTCCTGAAGACGGCCGGCGGCCAGGGGTCGGGCCAGGGGAGCGGCACCGGCCAGGGCGGGAGCGGCAGCGGCGGCCAGAACGGCCAGGGGGACCACGACGGCCAGGGCGGCAAGGGCGACCACCAGGGGCGCGGCGACGGCAAGGGCGGCCGGGGCGGTGACGACGACGCGGGTCACGCGGACGGTGGTCCCTCCGGCGGCGGTCTTCCCGGCGGCGGCCGTCCGGAGGGCGTCCGTCCGCGCGAGGGCGTCCTGCCCCGCTCGTCCGCCGTACCGTCGCCGCCCGCCAAGGCGGCCTCGCCTCGTCCGTCGGCACACGTCTGACCTGCGCTTTCGCAGTCACCGGAAAATTCCTCCCGGCCAGGTGTGACGTTTTCGGCGGCGCCGACGCAGTACTGAGTGAGCCGACTGGTCATCGGCCCTTGCACGACGCCGGGGTTCCCCCCGTACCTACGGCTCGTGCATCTGGCGCGGGCGGGACACGTTCCCCCGGTCCCGCCCGCGCCCCGCATCCCTCCAGGGCCCGGGCGTCCGCCTCACCAGTGCACGACGACCTTGTCGCCCACCTTCACCTGAGCGAACATGCGGGCGATCGCAGCCTCGTCCCGTACGTTGACACAGCCGTGCGAGCCGCCGGCGTAGCCGCGGGCCGCGAAGTCCGAGGAGTAGTGGACGGCCTGTCCGCCGCTGAAGAACATCGCGTACGGCATCGCCGAGTGGTAGATCGTCGACACATGGTGACGTGACTTCCAGTAGACCTGGAACACACCTTCACGCGTGGGTGTGGCCTCCGTGCCGAACCGCACCGCCATCGTCGAGACGGTCCGCCCGTCGGTCATCCAGCGCAGGGTCCGGGTCGTCTTGTCGATGCAGAGCACCCGGCCCGTCAGACAGCGCGGGTCCGGCGCGCCGGCGGGCTGGCCGCCCATGAGGTACAGCTCCCACCGGCCCGGCTCGTGCGTCATCCCGCGCAGCCGCTGCCAGGTGACGGTGTCGGTGCGTCCCGTGCGCGGCAGACCGCGCCTGCCCTGGAAGCCCCGGACCGCCTGCTCCGTCGCCGGGCCGTACGTCCCGGTCGGCCCCTGGGACAGCCAGCCGATCTGCCGCAGGCGGGCCTGGAGTTCCCGGACGGCCTGCCCGCTGTCGCCGCGCGACCACAGCACGGGGCCGGCTGCGGGCGCAGCGGCCGGGGCGGTGCGGGCGTCCCCGCCCGGGCCGCCGCCCCCGCCCGCGCTCCCGCTCCCGTCCTTGCCGTCGGCCTTCCCGCCGCCCGGCCGGGTGGCCGGCGCCTCGATGTGCACGGGCGAGCGGTGCCGCCCGGCCGATGCGGAACCGGAGGCCGTACCGGAACCCGGGCCCGCGCCCGTGGCGCCGCCCGGCCCCGTCGGCTGCACCGTGCAGCCGTAGACCCCCGTCAGCGCCACGGCCGCGGCCACGCCGACGGCCGCTCTCCTCATGCCCCCGACACCCATGCGGCCCCCCGCTGTCCCAGAGATCCTCGCGGCGCCCGGCCCCGTTACGGCCCCGGCACTCACGGAAAGTCTTTCCATCCGTGACCGGCGGCGAACCACGGGGCATGGTGGGAAACAGGAACGGAAGCGGAAAGCGCAGCAGCACGACCAGCGGCGGCGGGCGGCAGAAGCAGAACGCGTGCGGCACGAGCAGGGCCGGGTCTGTGAGCAAGGTCCCAGCGTGGGCCCCTGCACCCGGCGCTCGGCCGCCGCTACAGTCCGTCGCGAGGGTCGGCCGTACCAGCGAGTAACTGGCAAGTAACCACAGAACGCGGAGGCACACACCATGGCGCGCGAGTCGGAGTCCGGTCTGCCCATCGAGCCGGTGTACGGGCCGGACGCCCTGGAGGGCTGGGACCCGGCGCAGAAGCTGGGGCGCCCGGGTGAGTTCCCGTTCACGCGAGGGGTGTACCCCTCGATGTACACGGGGCGTCCGTGGACGATGCGGCAGTACGCGGGCTTCGGTACGGCCTCGGAGTCGAACGCCCGGTACAAGCAGCTGATCGCGAACGGCACGATGGGCCTGTCGGTGGCCTTCGACCTGCCGACGCAGATGGGCCACGACTCCGACGCCCCGATCGCGCACGGTGAGGTCGGCAAGGTCGGTGTCGCCATCGACTCGATCGACGACATGCGGGTGCTGTTCGGCGGGATCCCGCTGGACCAGGTCTCCACGTCGATGACGATCAACGCGCCCGCGGCGCTGCTGCTCCTGCTCTACCAACTGGTGGCCGAGGAGCAGGGCGTCCCGGCCGGGAAGCTGACGGGCACGATCCAGAACGACGTGCTCAAGGAGTACATCGCGCGCGGCACGTACATCTTCCCGCCCAAGCCCTCGCTGCGCCTGATCGCGGACATCTTCAAGTACTGCAGGGCCGAGATCCCGAAGTGGAACACGATCTCGATCTCCGGATACCACATGGCGGAGGCGGGTGCCTCGCCCGCGCAGGAGATCGCGTTCACGCTCGCGGACGGCATCGAGTACGTGCGTACGGCGGTCGCGGCCGGGATGGACGTGGACGACTTCGCACCCCGCCTGTCCTTCTTCTTCGTCGCCCGTACGACGATCCTGGAGGAGGTCGCCAAGTTCCGTGCCGCGCGCCGGATCTGGGCCCGGGTCATGAAGGAGGAGTTCGGCGCGAAGAACCCCAAGTCGCTGATGCTGCGCTTCCACACCCAGACCGCCGGGGTCCAGCTCACCGCCCAGCAGCCGGAGGTGAACCTGGTCCGCGTCGCCGTGCAGGGCCTGGCGGCGGTCCTCGGCGGCACGCAGTCGCTGCACACGAACTCCTTCGACGAGGCGATCGCGCTGCCCACCGACAAGAGCGCGCGGCTGGCCCTGCGCACGCAGCAGGTCCTCGCCTACGAGACCGACGTGACCGCGACCGTCGACCCCTTCGCGGGCTCCTACGTCGTGGAGAAGATGACCGACGACGTCGAGGCGGCCGTCCTGGAACTGATGCGGAAGGTCGAGGACCTCGGCGGCGCCGTCTCCGCGATCGAGCACGGCTTCCAGAAGAACGAGATCGAGCGCAGCGCCTACCGCATCGCGCAGGAGACCGACTCCGGCGAGCGGGTGGTCGTGGGCGTCAACCGCTTCCAGCTCGACGAGGAGGAGCCGTACGAGCCGCTGCGCGTCGACCCCGCCATCGAGGCCCAGCAGGCGGAACGCCTCGCCAGGCTGCGCGCCGAACGCGACCGGACCGCCGTCGACACCGCCCTGGCAGCCCTGAAGAAGGCCGCCGAGGGCGAGGACAACGTCCTCTACCCGATGAAGGACGCGCTGCGCGCCCGTGCCACGGTGGGCGAGGTGTGCAACGCGCTGCGCGAGGTGTGGGGGAACTACGTGCCGAGCGACGCCTTCTGAGCCGGTCTCTCCTCGGACGAGTGACCGGGAGCGGAGGACGTCCGCTCCCGGCCGGGGCCTCGATGAGCGGGCCGCCCGCTTCGGACGGGCCGGCCGGCCCCGCCGCCCGCATCGGCCGGTGTGCCCCCGGCCTCTGGGTGGCACTCTCCACGGCGGCGACGGCGACGCGGCGGCGAGGGCCGGCCGCCCGTCTCGGTGCCCGGAACGCCTCCCCGAGCGGCGCACCCCCGTGCGACACTCCAGCCATGTTCGGCGTCATCGATCTCCCCACCTACCTGGCGGGACTCGTCCTCATCGTCCTGCTCCCCGGCCCCAACTCGCTCTACGTGCTGTCCGTCGCCGCCCGGCGCGGCGTCCGGGCCGGGTACTCGGCGGCGGCGGGCGTCTGGTGCGGGGACACCGTGCTGATGACGCTGTCGGCCGCCGGCGTCGCCTCCCTGCTGAAGGGGAACGCCCTGCTCTTCGGCATCGTGAAGTACGCGGGCGCCGGGTACCTCACCTGGCTGGCGATCGGCATGCTGCGCGCCGCCTGGGGCATGTGGCGCACCCGGCGCGAGCGCACCGCGCAGGACGCGCCCGCCACGCCCGGCCCCGCCGACGAGCGGCCCTTCCGGCGGGCCCTCGTCGTCAGCCTGGTCAACCCGAAGGCGATCCTGTTCTTCATCGCCTTCTTCGTGCAGTTCGTGTCAGAGTCCAACCCAGTCATCGGGTTCGTGACCCTAGGCGTACTCGCCCAGTTGGCAAGCGTGTTGTACCTGTCTGCGCTCATCTTCGGCGGGTCTCGTCTGGCTGCTGCGTTCCGTCGTCGGAGGAGGCTCAGCGCAGGGGCTACCTCGGCCGCCGGAGTGCTCTTCCTCGGCTTCGCCGTCAAGCTGTCTCTGGCAAGCGTGTAGGGGGCTGGCATGTCTCACCTTGACGATGCTGCGGCCGTGTTCGCCCGCATGAGTCCCCAGGAGCAGCAGCGGGCACTAGGAGCCCTGGGCTTGCCTGAGAGGCTCCAGAAGGAGCCCCAGGAGCCTGCCGTCACCCCGTTCGCGGCTCTGAGCAGTAGGCCGAGTAGGCGGAAGCGGCAGCCGATCACCGTGACGGTGCTCAGAGGGTGATACCGGCCCGCTTGGCCAACTTGGTCAGCCGCTCGTTACTTCGCATGTGCTTGGACACGAGTACTCGGGTCAGTTCCATGCTCGTTGGGTGGACCGCTGCCATCTCGGGAGCGACTTCCGCCCCCACCCGCGCAAGGTGGGGGCTTTCGTCATGTGCGGGGCTGTCACACGTTACGCGAGCGGGCATGTGAGGTCGGGGTGGTGACGGTTCGGGCAGCACACCAGGTTGAGCGAGACGATATTGCCCGGCCGGTTGTAGTACACCCAGCTCACGTCCACGCCGACCGGCAGGACATCCAGCACGTATTCGCGTCTCGTGTCCAGGCTCGCGTACGCCTGACGCCCGTCCTCGCGCTGCATCGGGGGGTTGTCAAGAAAGTGCTTGACCATCCAGTCGAGAGCCGCTGTGGCGTCCGTCCAGGTGCGCTCATGGGCCGCCTGGTTCCGCTTCATCAGCCAGTGCCCGGACATCATGGGCGGCAGGTTCGAGGTCGGGAACTCGGCCATTACTTCGCGGTACCGCTGAAGGATGCGGATGGCCACCTTGTCATCGTCCGAGGCGGGCGGAGCAGGGGGGTCAGGATGCGGAGGCCGCCGGTCACCTTCCTGGTGGTAGCTGTCGGGCGATCCGATCCACGGGCCGTAGCCGTGGAAGTGTCCTGTCCAGCTCATGCGCGCCTTCCGAGAGGAGAGGGCGGGCCGCCCTGATGCGCGTAGGACGACCCGCCAGGGATGAGAGGTGTAGCAGGGTCAGGCGGTGAGGCCGCGGTTCTTCACCCAGCCGAGGGCGAAGTCGTCGAGCTCGGCTGCGGTGAACCGCAGTTCCTTGCCGGCGCCCTCGGGCTTGGAGTCGCGGACCACGTACGAGTCGGCGGCGCCGGGGATCGCGGCGAAGTCGACGCAGCCCTCGGTGCAGGGGCCCCCGCAGAAGTTCGTCGTCTCGATGCCGTCCGCCGGGAGGGTGTAGAGGTTGCCGTCCATCGGGTAGTCCTCTCTGGTGCAGCGATGCGGAGATGCGGTCTCCGCGCCGTGGTGCACTTGCCGACCCACCCCGGCCCGGCCTTCCTGTTCCCGGCCGGGGTGGGCGCTTGGCTCCGCCCCCGAGGGGTGTGGCCGTGGGGGAACGACCGGGGAGTCACCTCGGGGACGGATGTTCAGGTGGTCAGTCGCCAGTAGGCGGCCATGACCGATACAGAGGCGAGGATCACGAGCCCCTGGAAGATCCACTGACGCCAGCCGAGCGGGCGCCTGTGCCTACCTCGCGATCGGTGAAGATTCCGGCCGCCAGAGCGGCCATGAGTCCGAGCAGGGCGATCACGTAAATCACCTGCTGCGCCTTGGGGCTCACGCTGCACCCGTCCCGCTCCTCTGGGTGTGGATCCACAGCAGTCGGCGCGTCAGGTCGGCGACCTCGCGCATGAAGAAGTAGGCCGTGAAGACCGGTGCCTCCGCACTGGGGCGGTCCTTCAGGTCGAGCACCTTGTACGCCTTGCGGAACTGGGCCATCACCAGCTCGTCCTCGTCGGCGCCCAGCTCCTCGCCGAGGAGGAGTTGCAGGTGCCCGATCAGGGCCGGTGTCCTGGCGTTGATGTCCTCGCGGGTCGAGGTGCCCAGCCTCATGGCGAGGGCCGCGTCGGTGCTGTCCGTGATCAGCTCGACGTCGATCGGTACGCCCTCTTCGGTCGCCCTCGTCACTTCGAATCTGCTCGTCTCGGTCTTCACAGCGTGTCCCTCGCTGGCTGACGGCGGTTTCACCGGATGGAGACCAGCGTTCCGCGCGAAAGGCGTGCCGACCACGGCGTTCATGGGTCAGTGTTGGGACATCTCTGGGACATGGGACAGGCGCCATGATTGAGAGCTGCAAGAGCCGGGGAAGGGGGCCTGCATGAGCATCGCCGACAGGCGTAGGGCTCTGGGCTTCACCCAAGAGGGGTTCGCCGAAGCGGTAGGCGTCGACCGGCGCACCGTAGGCCGGTGGGAGACGGGCAAATCCAGGCCCCAGCCTCCCCAGCGGCCCAAGGTCGCCGAGGTGCTACAGATGGACCTCGACGAACTCGACGCCTTGCTCACCCCGGCCGAGGTGCTGCCGAAGCCCGCGCAGTTAGCGTCGAGTGTCCACCACGGCCCAGGGGACCCAGACGAGATGATCCGACGCGAGTTTCTGCGCCTCTTGACGGTGGCAGGTGCGGTCGCTGCCATACCCGCGGGCGAGGTGGAGGCCCTGGCGGATGGCGCCGACGACTTCGGGCGCATGAATGGCCACCTGTGGCAGGTCTACCAGCTCGCCCGCGCCAAGCACTCGGTGTACCCCGTGGTGCAGTCCCAGCTCACCGCCTTGAACGATGCCCTGCGCGATGGGCGGGCGCAGATGGGCTCGCTCTGCATCGCGGCCGGCGACCTGTTCCAGTTGGCGGGCGAGCTGGCCTTCGACGCCAACCGGTACCACGCTGCCGCCGCCTCGTACGCGCTCGCGGCCAGCGCGAGCAAGGAGGCCCGCGCCTACGACCTGTGGGCGTGCGCCCTGATCCGCAGCGCCTACGTAGATCTCTCCGAGCGCCGTTACCGGCAGGCCGCGGACACTCTCGGGGCCGCGCGACGCGTCGCCCTGCGTGGAGACAGCAGCTTGGCGACCAAGCACTGGGCCGCAGCCGTGCAGGCTGAGGCGTTCGCCTGGCTCGGCGACTTCGACGCCTGCGAGGAGGCTTTGGACGAGGCCGAGAAGGTGGCCAGCCTGAGCGGCCCGGTAGCGAACGGCGGATGGCTGCGCTTCGATGGCTCGCGCTTGGCGGAGGAGCGGGGCGCCCGGTACTTGCAGCTCAACCGGCTCGGCTTGGCCGAGACCGCCCTGAAGGACGCGCTGAAGCTCGCTCCCTTGGCCGCCGGCCATTCCTTCCGGCGCCGGGGCGCGGTGCTCGTCGACCTGGCCGCCATCGGCGCCAAGCGAAAGGATTCGGAGCAGGTCATGCAGTACGGATTCGAAGCCCTGCGCCTGGCGCGAGCCTCCGGGTCCGGCTACGTCGCCCGTAGACTCCAGGCGCTGACTGCCGAGCTGGGCACCTTGGGGCGCGACCGGCACATCGCCCAGTTGAAGGCCGAGATCGGCACCCTGACGGCATGACGAGAGGGGATGGCATGACGACCGAGGGCGCGCGAGTCTTTCGCGAGGCGTGGATCGCTGGAGTGCGGAAGCACTTCCCTGGTGAGCCGAAGCCAAGCTACGTAACTCCGTGGGAAGAGACGCCTGAATGGGAGCGTGAGGCTGCGGGCGCCGTGTATGAGCAGGTGCGTCAGTTCCTCGAACTGAGCGCCGGGCATGCCTCCCGCCTGTCGCGCGAGCAGAAGGGACGGTTCGTCGCCACGTGTTGGACGGCGCAGATGTTCAAGCACTTCGAGGACCCGAAGCCGGGGTACGTGGCCGATTGGCCTGATCTGCCGGACTGGCAGAAGGAGACGGACTCAGGCATCTTCGAGGCCATTGAGAAGAGTCTGAATTAACGCCTACCGATTCGTGCTCGCAAACAACCCAGCTGTAAGTCGGAGTTGAAAAGTCCTCGGCGGGCTGCCATTCGCCCTGGTAGTGGCGCAGTTCTTGGCACGCTGCCGGCCGTAGAGGATTTTGGGCTGGAGCTGCCATGGGGCGAGTGACCAGGGGCCCTTACGCTCGCCAGCGGATCGGGCAGTCTTTGGGACCTGCCCGCAATAGCCCGATCGGCCCCCTGTTCTTCGAGGCTCGCCCCATGGTGGCTGCCTAAAATCCTCGTAGGCCGTCGGCCCCAGCCACAGAGGGTTTGCGCGGTGTGGCCTGTTCTGGGGGCACATGGGTGAGCACGCGTGGCCCTCGCGGGCCTGGTGCTGGCCGGCGAACACCGTGGGCCGGATCGGTGCCGTGGGCGTCTGGAGGGCGTAAGCCACGGGTCATGAGCCCACGGGCAAGGGGCGGGCAAGGTGGGCTGTGAGGAACTGGCTCACGCTCTCAGGTCGCCTGGTGTGCGCCGGGGCGGCGGCGCCCCGGACCGGACCGGCCGAAGGCCGCATGCCGGGCCGGGGTGCGGCAAGCCGACCCGGCGGCGCGCCGAAGGCGCGCCTGGAGGAAGTGAAGACAGATTCCGACACATGCCCTACACCGCTGCCCGCTCTCTGAGAGTATGGGCGTTCGAGCGACGAGCCTTACTTCAGCGAATCTAAGACACAGACATAGACTTTCTTCAGCAGATATCACGCCTTCAGCCTTCTTCTGCCTTCTCTGTCTTCCTTCTCTCTCACGCTGCCTCGACACACGCTCTCATCTCTGACGCTGCATCAATTCAAGCCAAGTCAAAGCCAAGGAGATTTCAGACATGACTCACGCCTACGCCTCTGCTCGCGCTCCTCCCTGTCCGCCCTTTGGAGGTGCCCTGTGTTCAACACCTCGCACGAGGTGATCACTTCGAATAGCCGCTCCGCTGATCTGGAGCGTGAAAAGCGTTTGCGGATGCTCTCCGATGCTGATCGTGACATCATCCGTCTGGCTAACGACCCCCTGTTTCCGCGCTGGCTGGAGCAGATCAAGGCAATCGGGGGCTGTGCCCACCCGATCTATCTGTCTGGCTCCACGGTCACCCGCGATGCGCTGACGGGTGAGCTGATCTCTTCGTATTCGACCGCCGGGGAGCCAGGTGAGCGACTGGCTGTGCGCTGCCGCAACCGCCGTTCGTCGGTCTGCGAGCCGTGCTCCTACCTGCATGCGGGCGACACCTATCAGCTGATCCGCGCGGGCCTGACCGGTGGAAAGAACGTGCCCGATGCGGTGCGAGAACAGCCCCGCTTGTTCGTCACGCTGACGGCGCCTTCATTCGGGTCGGTCCATCGCTTCCTCGATGGCGAGCGATGCCGACTGCGTCGGAAGGGCGGAGAGTGCGAACACGGGCGTCCGGTCGGCTGCGGCCTGGTGCACGCCGAGGATGACCCGGCGCTGGGTCGTCCGCTGTGCCCGGACTGCTACGACCACGTGGCCCACGTGCTGTGGCACGCGCACGCGGGGCGCCTGTGGGACCGGTTCACCACGGCCGTACGGCGGCACCTCGCCTCCGCCGCAGGGATCCCGCGCTCGAAGCTTCGTGACCACCTGGTGGTGTCCTTCGCCAAGGTTGCCGAGTACCAGAAGCGCGCAGCCATCCACTTCCACGGCGTGGTACGCCTGGACGGTCCGGCCGGTCCCGGCGACCCTTCCCCTGACTGGGCCACGGTCGAACTGCTCACCGACGCCGTACACACGGCTGCCGCATCGGCGAACGTGCGAGTCCCGGAATCGGACGCCTACGGAACCGAACTCCTCGTATTCGGCGTACAGTTGGCCGTACGGTCGATCCGGGCCTTCGCCGGCGACGAGGGACCCACCGATGACGCGGTCGCTGCCTACGTGGCCAAGTACGTCTCCAAGGGAACCGCCGTGACCGGCGCCGGACTGGACTACCGCGTCACCAGCCCGGACGACATCCGCGCGGCCGTGGTCACGCCTCACGTACGGGCTTCCGCCGCCGCAAGCGCCTGTCGGCGTGGGCCACCTCGGCGGCGGGCGCCCTGTTCCTGGGCTTCGCGGTCAAGCTGTCGCTGGCCGGCGCCTAGAACGGTGGCCGGCGCCTGGCGGCGGTCGCCGGCCCGTCAGCGGCCCGCCGCCCGTCCCAGTGAGCGGGCGCGGCGGGCCACCCTCCGTACCGTCGCGTTGCGCGGTATGAAGGCGAGTTGCTGCGGGACACCGCCGGGCAGTGCCAGCGCGGTCAGCCGGCGGCGCTTGAAGTAGCGCCGGGCGTGCGTGCCGAGGTGCGCGGCGAGGTACCGCTCGGCGGCCGGGCGCAGACCCGGGTAGATCTTCGGCTGCATCGCGTAGGAGACGGCCCGCACCAGCTCGCCCAGCGCTTCGGCGGCCGTGTCCCCGCCGCGGGCGGCGGGAGACCCGGGGACGGCGTCCCGCCCCTGCTCCGCGGTCACCGCGGCACCGCCGGCCAGGACCGCCAGGTCCGGCAGCAGCGCGTCGACGATCGTCACGGGGACGCGGTTGCTGTTCTCGTACGGTGTCAGCCGCTCCAGCAGGGCGCCGGTGCCGGTCCGGGCGACCGGGAGCCCGTACAGCGCCGAGGCGGTGAGCAGCGCGGTGGAGAAGCAGCCGACGACCAGGGCGGGGCGTATCCGCTGGTACAGCACCTCGGCGAGGACGGGTGTGGCGAGCACCGTGAGTTCGGCGCCCAGCTTCCCGGCCTCCTGCTCCAGCGCCCGCGACCAGCGGGCGGGCGCCGAGGGGTGGGGTTTGAAGACGACGCGGGTGTGGCCGAGCGCGACGGCGCCGCGCAGCATCCGCACGTGCAGCGCCTCCTCCTCCTCGGCGGTGAGGATGTCCAGCGCGCTCAGGTACTGGCCGAGCAGCAGGGCGGGTTCGGCGGGCAGGTCCGGCAACGCCTCGCCCGTGTCCGCGAGTTCGGCCAGCACCTTGAGGAAGGCGTCCGTGGGGACGAGCTGCGGCACCACCCCGAACTCGGTGAGCAGCACCGGCCGCAGGCCCGGCACCAGGTCCAGGTGGAGCAGGCGGTCGATGCGGGTGCCCACCAGCGGGTCGATCTTGCTGCGGGTGGGACCGTAGCTCATCAGGCCGTCGGCGTAGACGGTGACGGGCGCGCCGGTGAAGATCTGGCAGACGGCGAGCGCGGGGTTGACCTGGATCGACTCGACGGCCAGTTCCACGGCGTCCTCGCCCAGGTCCCACAGCAGTCTCAGGTGCCGTTCCCACAGCGGCACGTCGTCCGGGCGCGGGGCCCAGCCGCCCGGGTGGAAGGGGGAGACGGCCTCGTTCCACGACACCACGTCGTCGAACCGTTCCCGCAGCCGTTCGAAGCCGGGCAGCTCGTCCACCGGCGCAGTGGTCTCCGGCGTCGCCGTGTTGTTGCAGACCACCAGGATGCGGCGGTCGGCGGGGCCGAAGCAGTCGGCGTCGAGGGCGGCGGCGAGGGTGGCGGTGCCGTACAGCGTCGACGCGAGGAAGATCCGGGTGGTCACGCGGCGGCCCCCGAGCCGGCGGGGCGGCGGCGCAGCCGGCGCAGCCGGGTGGCGCGCTGGACGTCCATGGAGTCCAGCGCCTCGTCCAGCACGCCCTGCGGCATGCGGCGCAGGGCGCGCGCGCTGAGCGACTTCAGTTTCCGTGCCACCGCCGGTTCGAACCTTTCGATGGAGCCCAGATGGTGGGCGATGATCGCGCAGTACGTACGGACCGCCTTGGGCAGCAGCAGGGCCGCCTCCCGGTCCCGGGCCGTCTCCTCGACGACCTGGTCGAACGCGCGGATGAAGTCCAGTTGGCGGACATCGCCGATCTGGGTGAGCGAGGAGGCCACCCCCCGCCGGTAGTGGACCCCCAGCAGGCCGGTCACGGCGAAGGACTCCGCCTCCCGGTGCAGCTTCCAGATCCACGGCCGGTCCTCGGCCGTGCGCAGCCCGTCGGTGAAGTGCAGCAGCCCCCGCTCCCGCAGCCGCCGGTGGTAGACGCCCGCCCAGGCGTAGGGGTAGTCCACCGAGGTGGAGCGGTCGGCGGGCAGGATCGCCGCCCGCGGGTCGAGCACCACCCCGCGCCGGCCGTGCGGCACCCGGTGGACGCTGCGCGCCCGGCCGGTGCACTGCACGTGGTCGGCGCGGACGAAGTCGCAGCCCAGCTCCTCGATCACGGCGAGCAGCCGCGGGTAGTAGCCGGGGGCCAGCCAGTCGTCGCCGTCCAGGAACGTCACGTACTCGCCGCGCGCCCGGTCGATCCCGGTGTTGCGTGCGGTCGCCAGCCCTCCGTTCTCCTCACGCCGGACGAGGACGGCACCGGGCAGTTCACGTTCCGCGCGCGCGAGAATGTCCGGGGTCTCATCGCGTGAACAATCGTCGACGAGGACGAATTCGAAGTCGTCACGCGCGTTCGCACGCAGACTCTTCAAGGTGTCGGGTGCGTATTGCTGCACGTTGTAGAACGGCACGATGACGGAGAGCTTGACCACGTGTGCGACGTTAGGGCGCGGGCCCCGGTCCCGTCTTTACCTGGAGTTTGACCGCGAGTGAACGACACGTGGCGATGCCGTGAACCGGGCTTTCCGCGGCCTGTCCCCGGCGCCGGTTCCGCATTCGGCGGTGTGCTGTTAACCGTTTGTTGCATTCGGGTTGGGCGGGACCTAGGAATGCCTTCCTAGCGTCTGCGACGTGCCAGCAAGTGCAACGAAAACCCTGCGGGTCGCCGTTCTCGCGGATTCCGACACCCGGTGGAAATGGGGCGCGCTCACCGCGCAGCGCGTCGCCCCCGCCGGTGCCGGGATCCGGCTCGACGGCTACCTCCTGCGGGGCCGCGCCACCCCCACCGCCCGTCAGCTGACGGAGGTCGGCGTCCGCGCGGACTCGCTCCGCGAGGTGACCGCCGTCGAGTTCCTGCGCGCCATGGCCCCCGGCGCGGCGGGCGAGGAGCCCTGCGACGTCCTCGTGCTCGCCCTCGTGGGCGGCGGCGTGCAGGCGGTGCTGCACGGACTGAAGCGGGCCTGGCAGGGCGCCGGCCGGCGGCCCGTGGTCGTCACCGGGTACGTCGGCGTCGTCTACGAGAAGCTCGCCGACGGTCTGCTGCTGCGGCACGGCGCGGACCTGGTGCTCGCCAACTCCCGCCAGGACGCGGAGCGTTTCCGCGCCGTCTACGAAGGCGTGGGCGCCGACGCGTCCGCGGTCACCGAGGTGGCGCTGCCGTTCCTCGGCGGCGCTGCCTACACCGGCGCGCACGATCCGTACACCGTGGTGTTCGCCGCGCAGCCCTCCGTCCCCGAGAGCCGCCGGGACCGTGCGTACCTGCTGGAGCGGCTGATCCGGCACGCCCGGCTGCACCCCGGCCGCGAGGTGCTGCTCAAGCTGCGCTCCCGGCCGGGCGAACACACCACCCACATCGAGGAGGTGCCGTACCAGAAGCTGGCGCAGCGGGCCGCGCTGCCGCCCAACCTGCGCCTGGTCTACGGGCACATGGGGGAGGTGCTCGACCGCACCGACCTGCTGGTGACGGTCAGCTCCACCGCCGCCCTGGAGGCGCTGCACCGCCGGATCCCCACCGTCGTCCTCACCGACCTCGGGGTGCGCGAGACGCTCGGCAACCACCACTTCACCGGGTCCGGCTGCCTCGCCTCCTGGGACCAGCTCGACGCCGGACACCGCCCGGTGCCCGAGGAGGACTGGGTGGCCCGGCAGGGCGTCGCCACCGGCGGTTCCTACGCCACCGCCTTCGACACGGCCCGGGAGCGCATCGGCGAGCTGCTCCGGGCGCCCGGCGGTCTGCCCGCGCTCGACCCGTACTACACACCCGGGACCGCGCCCGGCTACCTGCCGGGCCTCCTCGCCCGCCACCACCTGGGACCCGACGGCGCGCCGCTGCCGGGGGCCCCGGCCGCCGACCGCGGCCCCGGACCGGTCCGGCAGATCGTCCGCCGGGCCGCCCGCGGCGCCTACCGCCACGGCGTGCAGCGCGTGGCGCCCGTCATCCGGCGGATGGGGGAGCTGTGAGCCGCCCGACCCCACCTCAAGGAGCAGATGTCATGTCCCACCCGGAAGCGGGCCAGGGCGCCCCGGTACGCCGTGTGCTCGCGGTGATACCCGCGCGCGGCGGCTCCAAGGGCGTGCCCGCGAAGAACCTCGCCCCCGTGGGCGGTGTGCCCCTGGTGGCGCGTGCGGTGCACGCGTGCCGGGCGGCGCGGTCCGTGACGGACGTCGTGGTCTCCACCGACGACCCGGCCATCGCGGCGGCGGCGCGCGAGGCCGGCGCCGAGGTCGTCCTGCGGCCGGCCGCGATCGCGGGGGACACGGCCACCTCCGAGGCGGCCGTCCTGCACGCGATGGACGCCCACGAGGCGCTGCACGGCGCGCGGGTGGACGTCGTGCTGCTGGTCCAGTGCACCAGCCCGTTCCTGACCCGCGAGGACGTCGACGGGGTCGCCCGCGCGGTCGCCGAGACCGGCGCGGACACCGCGGTGACCGTGGCACCCTTCCACGGGTTCCTCTGGCGGGACGCCGGGGAGACGGTGGATGCCCCGGGCCCGGCCGACGCGAAGATCCGCCGCGGACCGGGCGGCGGGACCGGTGCTGTGGGCGCGCCCCATGGTGTCGGTGGGGCCGGCGGTGTCACCGGGACTGTCGGTGTCGCCGGAGCCGCCGGTGTCAGCGTGACCGGTGGTGCGGCCGCCGTGGCCGTCGCCGCACCGGCCGACGGGGCGGCACCGGGCGACGGCCCTGTACCGGCCGCCGTGGCCGGCGGCTACGGCGTCAACCACGACAAGTCCTTCCGGCCGCGCCGCCAGGACCGCCCGCAGGACCTGCTGGAGACCGGCGCCGCCTACGCGATGGACGCCGCGGGCTTCCGCACCCACCGGCACCGCTTCTTCGGCCGTACCGAACTGGTGCGCACCGACCCGGCGCGCGTGCTGGAGATCGACGACCCGCACGACCTCGCCCGCGCCCGTGCTCTCGCGCCGCTGTTCGACGCGGACCGCCCCCCGGCCCCGGGCACCGGCCGGGCGGCGCGGACCCCCGGCGGCGCCCTGCCCACCGCCGAGGACATCGACGCGGTCGTGCTCGACTTCGACGGCACCCAGACCGACGACCGGGTGCTGATCGACTCCGACGGACGCGAGTTCGTCTCCGTGCACCGCGGGGACGGCCTCGGCGTCGCGGCGCTGCGCAGGAGCGGCCTGCGCATGCTGATCCTGTCCACGGAGCAGAACCCGGTCGTCGCCGCCCGCGCCCGGAAGCTGAAGCTCCCGGTGCTGCACGGCATCGACCGCAAGGACCTCGCCCTCAAGCAGTGGTGCGAGGAGCAGGGCATCGCCCCCGAGCGTGTCCTCTACGTCGGCAACGACGTCAACGACCTCCCGTGCTTCTCCCTTGTCGGCTGGCCCGTGGCGGTCGCGAGCGCCCACGACGCCGTCCGCGGCGCCGCCCGCGCGGTCACCACCGTCCCCGGCGGCGACGGCGCCGTCCGTGAGATCGCCGGCTGGATCCTCGGCCCCTCCCTCGATTCCCTCCCCCAGTAAGGAAACCCCCTCATGAGCACCAACTCCCGCCTGCGCACCTTCGGTTCGCGCGAGGTCGGCCCCGGCAGGCCCGTCTACATCTGCGGCGAGATCGGCATCAACCACAACGGTGAGCTGGAGAACGCCTTCAAGCTCATCGACGTGGCCGCCGAAGCCGGCTGCGACGCCGTCAAGTTCCAGAAGCGCACCCCGGAGATCTGCACCCCCCGCGACCAGTGGGACATCGAGCGCGACACCCCCTGGGGCCGGATGACCTACATCGACTACCGCCACCGCGTGGAGTTCGGCGAGGACGAGTACCGCCAGATCGACGCGTACTGCAAGGAGAAGGGCATCGACTGGTTCGCCTCCCCGTGGGACACCGAGGCCGTCGCCTTCCTGGAGAAGTTCGACGTCCCCGCCCACAAGGTGGCCTCCGCCTCGCTGACCGACGACGAGCTGCTGCGCGCCCTGCGCGCCACCGGCCGCGCGGTCATCCTCTCCACCGGCATGTCCACCCCGAAGCAGATCCGGCACGCGGTCGAGGTGCTCGGCTCCGACAACATCCTCATGTGCCACGCCACCTCCACCTACCCGGCGAAGGCCGAGGAACTGAACCTGCGCGTGATCAACACGCTGGAGAAGGAGTTCCCGAACGTCCCGATCGGCTACTCCGGCCACGAGACCGGCCTGCAGACCACGCTCGCCGCGGTCGCCCTCGGCGCCGCCTTCGTCGAGCGCCACATCACCCTGGACCGGGCGATGTGGGGCTCCGACCAGGCCGCCTCCGTGGAGCCGCAGGGCCTGACCCGCCTCGTCCGCGACATCCGCACCATCGAGGCCTCGCTCGGCGACGGCGTGAAGAAGGTCTACGACTCCGAGCTGGGCCCGATGAAGAAGCTGCGCCGCGTCACCGGTGCCGTGGCCGAGGCGGAGATCGCCGCGGCGGCGGGCGAGCCGGTCGCGGTGTGAGGCCGAGCCCGTCCCGCCCCTCACCCTCACGCGACGGAACGGTCGTACGCCGATGAGCCCCCGCGCCGGCACCGCCGGCCCCGCTTCCCCCGGCTCCCCGCCCCCCACCCGCACCCTCGCCTTCGTCGAGAGCCCGGTCCAGCTCCTGAACGTCCTGGAGTGGGCGCACGCGCACGGCCTCTCGGCCCCGGCCCGGCGCCCGGCCACGGAGGACGGCCACAGGCCGCCGGACGCGTCCGCCGGGCCCGCCCGCGACCTGCTCACCCTCGTCGTGCTGGCCCCCACCGACCCGATGACCCGGGGCCAGCTGCGGCGCATGGCGGAGCTGGCCCGGGACGAGGGGCACGAGGTGCGGTGGGAGGAGGCGCGGGGCGGGGCGTCGGCGCCGTTCCAGACCGTCGGCGGGCTGGCGGGGGAGCTGCGGCGGGCGGAGCGGGTGGTGATGGGGGACCCGTTCTCCCGCTACGTGCAGCTGCTGCTGACGATCACGAAGGCGCGTGACCTCGTGGTCGTGGACGACGGCACGGCGACCATGGAGTTCACCGCCCAGCTCAGCCGCGGCGAGCGGCTGGTGCGCTGGCACCGCAAGGGCGGCCGGCCCGGCCCCCGGGACCTGCTGTTCGCCCCGGTGTCCGCCGCCGCCCGCCGCCGCCTCGCCCCCGGCGCCGGCCGGGGCGGGCGGCGGGTGGAGGTCTTCTCCTCCATGCCGATCGACGCCGTCCCGGACGGGGTGAGCGTCACCGCGAACCGGTTCGTGTGGACCCGGGCCCGTTTCGGGCCGCCCCGGGTCACCGCCGGCGCGGACCTCGTGGGCACCTCGCTGGTCGAGACCGGCGTGGTGGACGGCGACCGCTACCTCGCCGCCGTCCGCGCGCTGGCCGGGGCGCACGGCGCCACCCGCTACTTCGCGCACCGCCGCGAGAGCGCGGAGAAACTGCACCGCCTGGCGGTGGAGACCGGACTGGAGGTGGTCCGTCCCGAGCTGCCCCTGGAACTCATAGCCCGCCGCGGCCCCATCGGCCGTACGGTCCTCAGCTTTCCCTCCACGGTCGTGCACACGCTGCCGCTCGCCCTGGCCGGCACCGACGTCCGCGTGGCCGTCTGCGACATCGACCCGAGCTGGCTGACGGCGACGGCCTCGCCGCGCGCCGAGGGCTTCCTGTCCGGGGTGACCGGCACGGCCCGCGACGTGCACCGCGTCACGGGCGCGGCCCTGCCCGACCGGACGGCACCCCGGGCCCCGTAGCGGTCGGCGTCCGGGGACCGCCGGGCCGCCGGAACGTCCAGCAGGCGAACATTTCGGGCGTGATCCGGACGGTACGTGGTATGTCTGGAGGAAAGAACAAAAGACGTACCCTCGGCCGGTCAAGACGGGCGAGTGTACCCATCCCCGCCGACACCTATGCGCCGACGGTCGGTCATTCTTTCCCCTGACGGGCTGAACTTTTGTTGATCGAGGGGTAGTTGACCGGTCCGGCGTCATACCCTTCAGAGGGTGAACCAGCTGATGTCCCCAGAGTCCGAGGCCGACCATCCCGCGGAGACCGCCCTTCCCGGCACCCTGCCGGAGGCACTGTTCGCCGAGCTCGTCGCGTTCCGCCGCGACCTGCACATGCACCCCGAGCTAGGCAACCAGGAGTTCCGCACCACCGCCGCGATCAAGGCGCGGCTCGAGAAGGCGGGACTCAGGCCCCGCGTGCTGCCCTCCGGGACCGGGCTCGTCTGCGACATCGGCAGGGAGCCCGGCGACGACACGGGCATCGGGGAGGACGCCGGGGACGGCGACGGCGCCCGCGACATGCTCGCGCTGCGCGCCGACATCGACGCGCTGCCGATCCCGGACACCAAGAGCGAGTCCCCCTACCGCTCGACGGTGCCCGACCGCGCCCACGCCTGCGGCCACGACGTGCACACCACCGTCGTGCTCGGCGCCGGACTGGTCCTCGCCGCACTGCACCGCGAGGGTCTGCTGCCCCGGCCCGTGCGGCTGGTCTTCCAGCCCGCCGAGGAGGTGCTGCCCGGCGGTGCCGCCGAGGCGATCAAGGCCGGCGTGCTCAGCGGCGTGAGCCGGATCATCGCCGTGCACTGCGACCCCCGCGTGGACGCCGGGATGATCGGCCTGCGCCAGGGCGCCATCACCTCCGCCTGCGACCGGCTGGAGGTCTCCCTCGACGGCCCCGGCGGACACAGCGCCCGGCCGCACCTGACGACCGACCTGGTCACCGCCGCCGCCCGCGTCGTCACGGACGTGCCCGCGCTCGTCGGCCGCCGGATCGACACCCGCGCCGGGCTCGCCGTGACCTGGGGGCGGATCGAGTCGGGCCACGCCCCCAACGTCATCCCGCAGCACGCCGAGCTGGCCGGCACCGTGCGCTGCCTGGACATCAACGCCTGGCGGCACGCCCCCGACATCGTGGTCGCCGCGATCGACGAGGTGGCCAACCTGCACAAGGCCAAGTCGGAGATCAACTACGTGCGCGGGGTGCCGCCGGTCGTCAACGAACCGGTGGTGACCGAACTGCTGCGCGAGGCCATGACGGCGCGGCGCGGCCCGGCCTCCGTGGAGGGCACCGAGCAGAGCCTGGGCGGCGAGGACTTCTCCTGGTACCTGGAACACGTCCCCGGCGCCATGGCCCGCCTCGGCGTCCGCACCCCCGGTGAACGCACGCTGCGCGACCTGCACCAGGGCGACTTCGACGCCGACGAGTCCGCTATCAGGGTGGGCGTGGAACTGTTCACGGCGGCGGCACTGCTGCACCCGGCACACTGAACGGCCGCGCCCGCCGCACGGGACGGGTGCGCCGGCGCGCTGAGCGGGCGTGTCCGGCTCAGCGGGCGGGCGGCGCGCGGCGCGGGTGGGCCGACGCACCGAGCAGCCGCAGCCGGACCACTGAGCGTGCGCGCGCCCCGGTCCGCTGCCCCGCACCGGACGGCGCGGGCGCGCCGCCCGACGACGCACGCGCGTACGGAGCGACGCCGGCGCACCGGCCGCCGCCCCGGACCCGGCCGCACGGGCGATGCCGCGCCGCGCGCCTCGGCCGGTGCCGCCTCGCGGCACGCGCCTCGGCCGGTGCCGCCTCGCGGCCCGGGGCCGTGGGGCCGGTGCCTCCCGGCGCCCCCGCCGCTGCGGCGACGGCGGTTTCCGGCCACGGTGGTACCGCCCGGCGACGGCCGGCGGCCGCTCCCCGGGCGGGCCCGGAACCGGTGCGCCACATGCGCGGGACCCGGCGTTCAGACGCCGTTTGCCTCGAATCGATAACGGCTTTGGAAGAGGTCTTTTTCTGACATCTACGCGCGTTACGATGCCGAGGCCGACGCCGCCAGGGCGTCTCGGCTCGAGCACCGCAACGGTGCTCACATCAAGCGCCGACACGGCGCTCAGGTCAGGTGAAGGAGCCTTCCCGTGCGCCGGGTTGCCAAGCTTTCCGCTGCGTGTATCGCCTCCGCAGCACTCGCACTGACTGCCACCGCCTGTGGCAGCACCTCCTCCGACAGCTCCAGCTCGTCCTCGTCCTCGGGCGACGGCGGCAAGGGCGTCAAGATCGGTCTCGCCTACGACGTCGGCGGCCGTGGTGACCGGTCCTTCAACGACTCCGCCGCGCGCGGTGCCGACAAGGCCGAGAAGGAGTTCGGCGGTTCCGTCAAGGAGCTGACCGCCAAGACCTCCGACACCGAGGCCGACCGCGAGCAGCGTCTGTCGGACCTGGCGGACGCGGGCTACAACCCGATCGTCGCCGTCGGTTACGCCTACGCGCCGTCCATGACCAAGGTCGCCGCGAAGTACCCGAAGACCACCTTCGGCATCGTCGACTCGGTCGTGAACGGCAAGAACGTCGACAGCATCACCTTCACCGAGGAGCAGGGTTCCTACCTCGCCGGTGTCGCGGCGGCGCTGAAGACGAAGAAGGACCACGTCGGCTTCATCGGCGGCGTCGACGTCCCGCTGATCAAGAAGTTCGAGGCGGGCTTCGTCCAGGGCGTCAAGGAGACCAACCCGAAGATCAAGGTCGACACCCAGTACCTGTCCCACGGCTCGGACACCTCCGGCTTCGCCAGCCCCGACAAGGGCAAGGAGGCCGCGCAGGGCATGCTCGACAAGGGCGCCGACGTCATCTACACGGCGGCCGGCTCCTCCGGCAACGGCGCGATCGAGGCCGTCAGCGGCGCCAAGGGCGCCTGGGCCATCGGCGTGGACTCCGACCAGTTCAACATCCCGGGTCTGGCCAAGTACAAGAACTCGATCCTGACCTCGGTCGTCAAGAACGTCGACGTCGGCGTCTACGACCTCATCAAGTCCGTGCGCGACGCCAAGCCGCTGACGGGCAACAACGTCTACTCCCTCGCCAAGGAAGGTGTCTCGCTGTCCACCAGCGGCGGCTTCCTGACCGACATCCAGCCCAAGCTGGACGCCGCGAAGAAGAAGATCGTCGACGGTCAGACCAAGGTCAAGGCCACCCCGTGACCTGACGGTCCCGGTCGGTCGTCGGATCTCGGCTCGGCGGGGGGTGCCCGCTTCGGCACCCTCCGCCGAGCCATAACAATGTGTCAACTCTACGCGTGTAGCACCGAGTTGCCGCGCTAGCGTCGCCGACGCCTGCCCTCCCCTACGCAGCCCCTTCCCCCGAGGAGAGTGCGCCATCAACGCGTCCAGCCCTCCCGCTGCCGTCGAACTGCGCGGCATCACCAAGCGTTTCCCCGGCGTCGTCGCCAACCGCGACATCGACATCACGGTCCGCGCGGGCACCGTCCACGCACTGTGCGGTGAGAACGGCGCCGGCAAGTCCACCCTGATGAAGATCCTCTACGGCATGCAGCAGCCGGACGAGGGCACCATCACGGTCAACGGTGAACAGGTCGTCCTCAGCAATCCGGGTGACGCCATCGCCCGGGGCATCGGCATGGTCCACCAGCACTTCATGCTCGCCGACAACCTCACCGTCCTGGAGAACGTCGTCCTGGGCGCGGAGAAGCTGCACGGCATCGGCGGCCGGGCCCGTGCCCGGATCAAGGAGATCTCCGACGCGTACGGCCTGGGCGTCCGCCCGGACGTGCTGGTGGAGGAGCTGGGCGTCGCCGACCGCCAGCGCGTGGAGATCCTCAAGGTCCTCTACCGCGGCGCCAAGACCCTCATCCTGGACGAGCCGACCGCTGTGCTCGTGCCGCAGGAGGTCGACGCGCTCTTCGACAACCTGCGCGAGCTGAAGGCCGAGGGCCTCACCGTCATCTTCATCTCCCACAAGCTGGGCGAGGTGCTCTCCGTCGCCGACGACATCACCGTCATCCGGCGCGGCACCACCGTGGGCACGGTCGAGCCGAGGGACACCACCCCCCGCCAGCTCGCCGAGCTGATGGTGGGCAGCGAACTGCCCACCCCGGCGACCGAGGAATCCACCGTCACGGACGTCCCCCTGCTCACCGTGGACGGCCTGCGCCTGACGCAGACCGACCTGGACGGCGTCGAGCGGGTCATCCTGGACGACGTCTCCCTCACCATCCGCAAGGGCGAGGTCCTGGGCATCGCCGGCGTCGAGGGCAACGGCCAGTCCGAGCTGGTCGAGGCGATCATGGGCATCCGCAGGCCCGACACCGGCACCGTCACGCTCGACGGCACCGACATCTCCCACACCTCGACCCGCGGCCGCCGCCAGGCCGGCATCGGCTACGTCCCCGAGGACCGCCACCGCCACGGCCTGCTCCTGGAAGCGCCGCTGTGGGAGAACCGCATCCTCGGCCACGTCGCCGAACGGCCCAACTCGCGCGGCGCGCTCCTCGACATCAAGGCCGCCCGCGCCGACACGGAGCGCATCGTGCGGGCCTACGACGTCCGCACCCCCGGCATCGAGGTCACCGCGGCCTCGCTGTCCGGCGGCAACCAGCAGAAGCTGATCGTCGGCCGCGAGATGAGCCACGACCCCAAGCTGCTCATCGCCGCCCACCCCACCCGCGGTGTGGACGTCGGCGCGCAGGCGGCCATCTGGGACCACATCCGCGAGGCCCGCCGCGAGGGCCTGGCCGTGCTGCTGATCTCCGCGGACCTGGACGAGCTGATCGGGCTCTCCGACACCCTGCGGGTGATGTACCGCGGACGCCTGGTCGCCGACGCCGACCCCGCCACGGTCACCCCCGAGGCGCTGGGCTCCGCCATGACGGGTGCCGCCGCCGGCCACCTGGAGCAGACAGAGGACGACGTGCGATGAACAAGCTGACCTCACGCATCGACAAGGAGCGGCTGCTCCTCGGGATCGCGGCACCGCTGCTGGCGGTCGTCGCCGCGCTCGTCGTCACCACGCTGGTGATCCTCGCGACCGGCAAGAACCCCGCCGACGCGTTCAGCGACATGATCACCTACGGTTCGGCCAGCGACAGCCAGGTCTACATCCTGAACAAGGCGACGACCTACTACCTGGCAGGCGTCGCGGTGGCCGTCGGCTTCCGGATGAACCTGTTCAACATCGGTGTGGACGGCCAGTACCGGCTCGCCGCGTTCGTGGCCGCCGTCCTCGGCGGCGCGCTGAGCGCGCCCGGCTGGATCGCCGTCCCGCTGATCATCCTCTGCGCGATGGCGACCGGCGCCCTGTGGGCGGCCGTCGCCGGCATCCTGAAGGTGACCCGGGGCGTCAGCGAGGTCATCGCGACCATCATGCTGAACTCGATCGCCACCGCGGTCATCGCCTACCTGCTCCAGCCCGGCAAGCTCGGCGAACTCCAGCAGGGCGGCACCCTCGTCTCCACCAAGCCGCTGCCGAAGTCCTCGTACTTCTTCGGCTTCGACACCGGCGCGGCCGGCGAACTGTGGGGCTTCATCGTCATCGCCGCGCTCGTCGGCGTCGCCTACTGGTTCGTGCTCGGCCGCACCCGGTTCGGCTTCGACCTGCGCACCGTCGGCCAGTCCGAGAGCGCGGCCGCCGCGAGCGGCGTGTCGGTGAAGAAGATGGTCGCGACCAGCATGGTCATCTCGGGTGCCGTGGCCGGTCTGATCGGCATGCCGACCCTGCTCAACGACAGCCACCAGTTCAGCAACGACTTCCCGGCGGGCATCGGCTTCACCGGCATCGCCATCGCGCTGCTCGGCCGCAACCACCCGGTCGGCATCGCGCTCGGCGCCCTGCTGTGGGGCTTCCTGGAGCGCACCACGAACCACCTGGAGTTCCAGGGCTACGACAAGGAGATCCTCGGCGTGATCCAGGGCGTCATCGTCCTGTGCGTCGTGATCGCCTACGAGGTCGTCCGCCGCTACGGCCTCAAGCGCCAGCAGCAGCGGGTCGGCGCCGAACTCGCCGCCCAGGCCATCGCTCCGAAGACGAAGCAGGAGGTGGCGGGATGACTGCCACGATGACTGACGCGCCGCCGCCCGTGGCGCCCAAGGCGGACAACGGCTCCCGGCGGTCGGGCCGCTCCTTCGGCCAGATCCTCATGCTCGTCGCGGGCGCCCTGCTGCTCGTGGCCGCCGTCCGGGTGATCACCGGCGCCGACCAGCTCGACTCCGCGGGACAGGTCGGCGCCGCACTCGGCCTCGCCGTCCCGATCGGCCTCGCCGGCCTGGCGGGCCTGTGGTCCGAGCGGTCCGGCGTGGTCAACATCGGCCTCGAGGGCATGATGATCCTCGGCACCTTCGGCGCGGGCTGGGTCGGCTGGCAGTCCAGCCCGTGGCTCGGCCTGCTGTGCGGCATCGGCTTCGGTGTCCTCGGCGGTCTCGTGCACGCGGTGGCGACCGTCACCTTCGGCGTCGACCACATCGTCTCCGGTGTCGCCATCAACCTGCTGGCGCTCGGCGCCACCCAGTACCTCGCCAAGCTGTTCTTCGCCGACGGCAAGGCCGCCGACGCGGGCGGCAACCCCAAGCAGTCCCCGCCCGCGGACGCCCTGCCGCACGTCACCGTGCCCGGCCTCTCCGACGGCCTCGCGTCGCTGGAGAAGCACCACTGGTTCCTGGTCTCCGACCTCGCGGGCATCATCGGCGGCCTGGTCACCAACCTGTCCGTGGTGACGATCCTGGCCGTGCTGCTGTTCGCCGGCAGCTGGTGGGTGCTGTGGCGCACCCCGTTCGGTCTGCGGCTGCGCTCCTGCGGCGAGAACCCGGTCGCCGCCGAGTCCCTCGGCGTCAACGTCTACACCTACAAGTACGCGGCCGTGGCCGTCTCCGGCGGCCTGGCGGGCCTCGGCGGCGCCTTCCTGGCCCTGGTCACCTCCCACACCTACCTGGAGGGCCAGACCGGCGGGCGCGGCTACATCGGCCTCGCGGCGATGATCTTCGGCAACTGGCGTCCCGGCGGCCTCGCGATGGGCGCGGGCCTGTTCGGCTTCTCCGACGCGCTGCAACTGCGCAACGGCGGCGAGACCGTGCACGCGCTGCTGCTCCTGCTGGTCGTGCTGCTCGCCGCGCTGGCCGGCTGGAAGCTGTACCGCAAGGCGCTGGTGCAGGGTGTGGTCAGTGCCGTCATGGCCGTACTCGTCCTGCTGTGGTACCTGTTCACGGACGAGGTGCCGAGCGACTTCGTCGGCGCCACCCCGTACGTCGTCACCCTGCTGGTGCTGTCGCTGTCGGCGCAGCGGCTGCGGATGCCCAAGGCGGACGGACTGCGCTACCGGAAGGGACAGGGCAAGTGACCCGCGAGGCGGCGGCCGTCGACTGGGCGGCCCTGCGCGAGCAGGCGCGGGCGGCGATGACCCGGGCCTACGCCCCCTACTCGGGCTACCCGGTCGGCGTCGCCGCCCTGGTCGACGACGGACGCACCGTCACCGGCTGCAACGTCGAGAACGCCTCCTACGGGATCGGCCTGTGCGCCGAGTGCGGTCTGGTCTCGCAGCTGCAGAACACCGGCGGCGGCCGGCTGACCCACTTCACCTGCGTGGACGGCAACGGCGACATCCTCGTGCCGTGCGGGCGCTGCCGCCAGCTGCTGTACGAGTTCGGCGGGCCGGACCTGCTCCTGGAGACCCCGGCGGGCATCCTGCCGCTGTCCGAGATGCTCCCGCAGGCCTTCGGGCCGGACCATCTCGCCAAGTAAGCCCGGTGCGGCCCCCCGGCGCCCACCGCGGCGCCGGGGGGCCGCACCCTCGGGAACCCCCTTCGCACCCTGGAAGGAAGCGAACGCCATGGCCATGGACGCCATCTCCGTCATCCGCACCAAGCGGGACCGCGGCGGACTCAGTGACGAGCAGATCGACTGGGTCATCGACGCGTACACCCGCGGGGAGGTCGCCGACGAGCAGATGTCCGCGCTCGCCATGGCCATCCTGCTCAACGGCATGGACCGCCGGGAGATCGCCCGCTGGACCGCCGCGATGATCGCCTCCGGCGAGCGGATGGACTTCTCCTCGCTGTCGCGGCCCACCGCCGACAAGCACTCCACCGGCGGCGTCGGCGACAAGATCACCCTGCCGCTGGCCCCGCTGGTCGCCGCCTGCGGCGCGGCCGTCCCGCAGCTCTCGGGCCGCGGCCTCGGCCACACCGGCGGCACCCTGGACAAGCTGGAGTCGATCCCCGGCTGGCGCGCCCTGCTGTCCAACGAGGAGATGCTGTCCGTGCTGGACGGCGTCGGCGCGGTGATCTGCGCGGCCGGTGACGGCCTCGCGCCCGCCGACAAGAAGCTCTACGCGCTGCGGGACGTGACCGGCACGGTCGAGGCGATCCCGCTGATCGCCTCCTCCATCATGTCCAAGAAGATCGCGGAGGGCACCGGTTCGCTGGTCCTGGACGTGAAGGTCGGCTCCGGCGCCTTCATGAAGACGATCGGGGACGCCCGCGAACTGGCGTCCACCATGGTCGGTCTCGGCACCGACCACGGGGTGCGGACGGTCGCGCTGCTGACGGACATGTCGACCCCGCTCGGTCTGACGGCCGGCAACGCGCTGGAGGTCCGCGAGTCCGTGGAGGTCCTGGCGGGCGGCGGCCCGGCGGACGTCGTCGAACTGACCCTGGCACTCGCCCGCGAGATGCTGGACGCGGCCGGCCTGAAGGACGCCGACCCGGCCAGGGCCCTGGCCGACGGCTCCGCGATGGACGTCTGGCGCCGCATGATCGCCGCGCAGGGCGGCGACCCGGACGCGCCGCTGCCCACGTCGAAGGAACAGCACGTGATCAAGGCCGCCTCCGCCGGCGTCCTCACCCGCCTGGACGCCTACGACATCGGCGTGGCCGCCTGGCGGCTGGGCGCGGGCCGCGCCCGCAAGGAGGACCCGGTGCAGGCCGCGGCGGGCGTGGAACTCCACGCCAAGCCCGGCGACACGGTCACCGCGGGCCAGCCCCTGCTCACCCTGCACACGGACACCCCCGAGCGTTTCGAGTACGCCCTGCAGGCCGTGGCCGGCTCCTACGACATCGCCCCGTCCGGCACGGACTTCACCGCCTCCCCGGTGGTGCTGGAGCGCATCGCCTGACCTGCCCTGCGGCCGGAGGCCGCTGTCGTCACGGCCCTCGTCCGGGTGAACGGGACCGGTGCACCGCCGCCGGTCCCGTCCGGCATGCTGGGACCGGTGACGCACCGTGACGTCCGAGTCGAACGCCCGCCATGACCGCCTCGGCGAGCCCGCCGCCCGTGCCACCGCGGGTGTCCCGCTACACCTCCTCGTCGGCCGCCGGGCTCCCGGCGGCCCGGCCCCCACGCTCCGCGGAGAACCGAAGGGTGACGCCCCGCGCCCCCTGGTCACGGCCGGGTTCGGTGAGCCCGTCGCGCTTCCCGCCCCCTTCGGCCTGGTCCTCGGCACCGGCGAGTTCCCGGTCGGCTGACGGCCCTCACCCGAGCAGGGCCGCCACCGCCACCAGCACCGGTACGGCCAGGATCGTCGACAGCAGGACCGACTCGCGGGCCAGGGTTTCGCCGGTCCGGTAGCGGCTCGCGTACGTGAACAGGTTCTGGGCGGCGGGCAGGGCCGAAGTCACCACCACGTCCAGCAGGGCCGCGCCGTGCAGGCCGAAGACGCCCGCCGCCAGCGCCCAGGCCGCCACCGGCTGGCCCACCGACTTGAGCGCCACCGACAGCAGCACCGGATGGCGGTCCGGTCCACGGCCCGGGGCCGCACTGCCGCGCAGGGCGATGCCGAAGGCCAGCAGGACGGCCGGGACGGACATGTCGGCGATCAGGGTCAGCGGTTGCAGGACCGGGCCGGCAAGGCGCACCCCGGTAGCGGAGACCAGGACACCGCTCAGGGCCCCCACCGCGACCGGATTGCGCAGCGGTGTGAGCAGCCGCCGCCACAGCGGGCCCTTCTCGCCCGCACCGGACAGGTCGAGCACCGTCAGCGCGACCGGCGTGACGACGATCTGCTGGAACAGCAGGACCGGCGCCACCAGCGAGGCGTCGCCGAGGACGTACGCGGCGATGGGGATGCCGAGGTTGCCTGAATTGACGTAACCGGAGCACAGCGCGCCGATCGTGGTGCGGCCCACGCCCCAGCCCCGTACGACGCCGACCGCCGTGAAGACGCCCGCCGCCGCCACCGTGCTCATCGCCGTCACGAGGAGCCGGCTGGAGAACACCACCGACAGGTCGGCCCGCGCGAGCGTCGTGAACAGCAGGGCCGGGGTGGCCACCTGGAAGGCCAGCCGGGTCAGCACCTCGCGGCCCTGGTCGCCGAGCGAACCGCGCCGCCCGAGCACGTAACCCACCGCGATGACGACCGCGATGACCGCGAACCCCGTCAACACCCCTTGCACGCGGCCTCCCCGGCGGACGGGAGGCCGTCGCGTATCCGGGACGGCGGGGGCGGTGCTGATCGTCGGCGCATGCCGCCCACCTTCCGGGGCGGCGGAGGAGCGGGTCAATGTGATCTCCGCCGGGGCCCGGCGCGTCAGCGGCGGCCCCCTCCGGCAGCCGCGGCGGCACGGGCGTGCTCACGCCGGCGCGTGCACCGGCTCGCCGGCGGGGCCGGCCGATGAGTTCCGCCGGTGCCGCCGGTCTACCGGTCGTGGATGCCCGGACACCCGCCGTACTCGTGCTGCCCGGCCCCGTCGCACGTGACGAGGTGGCCGGGCTCTGTGCCGACGTGCGGTCGCTGCTGAAGGACGGACCGGCCTCCGTCGTCGTCTGCGACGTCGGCGGGCTCGGGCCGCCGGGGCTGGCGGCCGTCGACCTGCTGGCGCGGCTCCAGCTCGCCGCCCGGCGGGCCGGCGGACGGATCCGGCTGCGCGACCCCGACCCCGCGCTACCCGCCCTGCTGGACCTGGTCGGCCTCGCCTTCGAGGTGGAGGGGCAGGCCGAAGAGCGGGAACCACCGCTGGGTGTCCAGGAAGCAGTGGAACCCGGTGATGCGGCCCGCTGAGATCTCCAGGACCTGCACGGCCCACGGGGCGAACCCGCCCTTCTCCGGGTCCGGCTTGTACTGGGCGAAGGCGGGCAGGCCGTTGGCCTCGACCGGCACCAGCCGGGAGTTCGCGCAGGCCGCGCCCGTCGTCGCCATGAAGCCGGTGATGTCCGCCGGACCCGTCAGCCACAGGTCGAACGGCGGCATCGTCATGATCGCGTCCTCGTGCAGCAACGCGGTCAGCGCCGTCATGTCGTACCCCTCGAACGCCTTCACGTAGCGCTCCAGGAGCTTTCGCTGCTCCTCGTCCAGCGGGTCGGACACGTCGGCACGGGCACCGGCCTCCTCGCGCTCGGCGAGGGTGGCGCGGGCCCGCTGGAGGGCGCTGTTGACCGAGGCGACCGTGGTGCCGAGCAGCTCGGCGACCTCGCTCGCCTTCCAGGCCAGCACCTCCCGCAGGATCAGCACGGCCCGCTGCTTGGGCGGAAGCTGCTGGAGCGCGGCCATGAAGGCCAGCCGCACGGACTCCTTGGCGACCGCCGCCTCCGCCGGGTCCTCGACGGTGGGCAGCACCCGGCCGTCCGGCACCGGCTCCAGCCACGTGTTGTCGGGGCGGGGCGCCAGGGCGGCCCGGGCCAGCGGCGTCGACTCGGTCAGGTCCATCGGCCTGGCCCGCTTGCCGCCCGCCGTCAGCATGTCCAGGCAGACGTTGGTCGCGATCCGGTACAGCCAGGAACGGAGGCTGGAACGGCCCTCGAACCGGTCGTGGCCGCGCCAGGCGCGCACCATCGTGTCCTGGACCGCGTCCTCCGCCTCGAAGGACGAACCGAGCATGCGGTAGCAGTAACCGGTCAGCTCGACCCGGTACTTCTCCAACTGCATGTCCAGGTCCGCCGGCGCCGCCGTCCCGTTGCCCATCGTCGTCCACCCACCCCTGTGGCCGTCCCGTCCGGATGCGTCGTCGCACCCGGCACTCCGGAAGCTACCGCAGCCCACTGACAATGGCCCGCGGACTCGGAGAAACAGCAGGCCGCAGGGGGGTCGGCGCGGGACCGGCCGGCGAGGCCGGCGGCTACGCCGCCGCCGGACCGGTGCGGGTGCCCCGCACGCCCGCCCGCCGGGCCGCCCGCGAGCCGAGCACCGTGATCGTCACGACCCCCGCGACCGCCAGCAGCCCCACCCCGACGGTCCCGCTCCAGCCCTGGGCGTGGAAGGCCGTCGCGCCGACCGTGCTGCCGACGCTGGAGCCGACGTAGTAGGCGGACTGGTAGAGCGCGGAGGCCTGCGCGCGGCCGTGCGTCGCGGTCCTGCTGACCGCCGAGGAGGCGACCGCGTGACCGGCGAAGAAGCCCGCGGTGATCAGGACCAGGCCCAGCAGGACGAACGCCACCGAGTCCGTCAGGGACAGCAGCAGGCCCGCCGCCGTGGTCCCGCCCGCCAGGTACAGGGCGCCCCTGCGGCCCAGCCGGCCCACCAGCCGGCCGGCCGTGGAAGCCGACACCGTGCCCACGAGGTACACCAGGAAGATCGACCCGATGATGCCCTGCGGGAGCGAGAACGGCGCCTCGGTCAGGCGGTACCCGATCACCGTGTAGACGCCGCCGAACACCGTCATGAACAGCGCGCCGATCGCGTACAGGCGCCGCAGCAGCGGGTCGGCCAGGTGGTCGCGCACCGTCGCGGCCAGCACACGCGGGCGCAGCGAGCCCGGCGTGAAGTGGCGCGGCGCCGGGAGCAGCAGGCGGAAGGCCACCGCGCACCCGACCGCGATCACCCCGACGATCCCGACGGCGACCCGCCAGCCCCACTCCTGGGCTACCCAGCCGGTGATGACCCGCCCGCTCATCCCGCCGACGCTGTTGCCCGCCACGAACAGGCCGATCGCGGTGACCAGCGCCTTGGGGCGGACCTCTTCGGCCAGGTACGCCTGCGCCGAGGCGGGCAGTCCGGCGAGCGCGGCGCCCTGCAGCGCCCGCAGCGCCACCAGCGCGCCCAGCGACGGGGCGAAGGGCACCAGCAGGCCGACCACCACCGCGACCGCCAGCGACGCCGTCATCACCGTACGCCGCCCGAAGCGTTCCGAGAGCGCGCTCATCGGCAGGACGAAGAGCGCCAGGCCCCCGGTCGCCGCCGCCACCGTCCAGCTCGCCTCGCTCGCCGCCACCCCGAACTCCCCGGAGATCAGCGGGAGCAGCGCCTGCGTGGAGTACAGCAGGGCGAAGGTGGCGACCCCGGCGAGGAAGAGGGCCAGGCTCATCCGGCGGTAGCCGGGGCCGCCCGGCGCCATCCGGGAGTCGGCGGCGGGGGAAGCGGCGGGCGCGCCGGGAGGTGCGGTGCGGGCGGCGGGAGAGGCGGTGGGGGCGGCGTTCGCGGCGTCCACGGCGGTGGACGCCCCGGTATCGGCGGGAGACATGCTTCGACGGTAGGAACCCCGCGTTCATCCGTCCAATGCACACACTCGCCATAATCGTTCCCATGGTGCATCAGCAGAGGTCACAGTGGCGCGTGTCACCGTCCGGTGACACAGAAGTCATGCGCGGGAACGGTGAGGAGGAGATCGCGCGGCTGCTCGCGCCGCGGCTCGCCTACTTCGCCGGTGTCGCCCGCACCGAGCACGTGACGCGCGCTGCCCAGGAGATGAGAGTCCCGCAGTCCACGCTGTCGCGGGCCATGGTCCGCCTGGAACAGGACCTCGGCGTCGACCTGTTCGCCCGGCGCGGCCGGACCGTGTCCCTCACGCCCGCCGGACGCACCTTCCTCGGCTCCGTCGAACGCGCCCTCGCCGAGGTCCGGCGCGCCGCCGAGGAGGTGCGCGCCGACGCCGACCCGGCCACCGGCAAGGTCGCCTTCGGCTTCCTGCACACCATGGGCGCCGAGACCGTGCCCGGCCTCCTCCAGGCCTTCCGCGCGGACCACCCCCGCGTCCGCTTCAGCCTCGTGCAGAACTACGGCGAGGCCATGCTGGAGCGGCTGCGCGCGGGCGAACTGGACCTCTGCCTGACCTCACCCGTCCCCGACGCCCCCGACCTGGTCGCCCGGCGCCTGGACGAGCAGAAGCTGCGCCTGGTCGTCCCCGCCGACCACCGGCTCGCCGGCCGCCGCCGCGTCCGGCTCGCCGAGGCCGCCGAGGAGACCTTCGTGACCCTGGAGCCGGGGTACGGCATGCGCCGTATCGCGGACGCGCTGTGCCGGGAGGCGGGCTTCACCCCGCGGATCGCCTTCGAGGGGGAGGAGACGGAGACGCTGCGCGGCCTGGTGGCGGCCGGGCTCGGGGTCGCCCTCCTCCCGCCGCCGGCCGTGCCCCGGCCGGGCGTGGCCGAACTGACGGTCACGGCGCCGCGCGCGGTGCGGGAGATCGGCGTGGCCTGGCTGGAGGGCCACCCGGACACACCGCCGGTGGCGGCCTTCAAGAAGTTCCTGCTCTCCCGGCGGGGCAGACTGCTGCCGTAGGCGGTGCCGTCAGGGGCCCGGTGCGCCGCCGCGACGGGCGTGCCCCGGTCCGGTCCGCCGCCGCGGCGGCGCGGTGGCCGGGCGAGCCGGTCCCGGTCGCGGCGGCGCGGTGGCTTGGCGGGCCGGTCCCGGCCACGAAGGTGCGGTCACTGCCGCAGCGACTTGCCGAACCCCGCTGCCAGCGGCATCCGCAGCCCCAGCGGCGGCGGTGCCGCCAGCGCGTCCCGCACCGGCCGCGACAGCACCCGGCCGAACAGCGCGCCCATCACGAAGTTCGCGGTGAGCGCGGCCACTTCCTCGCGGTACTGCCGTAATCCGTGCCCGTCGGCGTGGACCTCGAACCGGCACACGTCCCGGTTCGCCTTCTTCGCACGCTCCGCGAAGCGGAAGGACAGCTCGGGGTCGGTGCGTTCGTCGTTCGTGCCGTGCACGATCAGCACCTGCCGGCCGGCGAGCTGCTTCACCGGTTCGGGCGAGGCGGCGACGTCGTCCTCGGGCAGCCAGGGGGCGATCGCCACCACCGAGTTGACGGCCTCGTGCCCGGCCGCGTGCAGGGCCGCCCGGCCGCCCATGTCGAGACCGGCCAGGCACACGGGGACGTCTCCGTAGCGCCGTACGGTCTCCTCCACGGCCCAGGTGGCGTCGTGCGCGGGGTGCGCCTCGCTGCCGTTCCAGCCGTGGTAGCGGTAGTGCACCACGTGGGTCGCCAGGCCCTCGGCGCGGCCCGCGCGGGCCAGCCGGCGCCCCAGGGCGCGCGCCCTGGCGGCCGCCAGGGCGCGGGGTCTGCGCGCGGACACCTCCCGGCCCGCCGGGAGCAGCAGCACCGCTCCGCTCACCGCGGTCGGCTCCGGGCCGAGCGTCCTCCCCAGCCGGGCCGTGCGAACCGGCGTCGCTTGCTGTGCCATGACAGAACAGTGTCAGAAGGCCGGGTGTACGCGACCCGTCCGTGCGGTCACCGTTACGTATCGGCGCGGATGTGCGGACGGGTACCGGCCACCCGGCCGGGGCGCCCGCGGCGGCGGAGACGCACGGCGAGGACGCACGGCCGTACGCGCCGGGCCCGGCGGGCCGCGTACGGCTCTCTCTACGCGCGTAGGAGTTAAAGTGCGGAAATGACGAGCCAGCCTGCCCTTCCGGGGAGTGCCCCGAGCCGTGACCAGATCCGCCGCGCGCCCAAGGTCCTGCTGCACGACCACCTCGACGGCGGGCTGCGCCCGGCGACCGTCGTGGACCTGGCCCGTGCCGGCGGCTACGCGCACCTGCCCGACACCGATCCGGACAAGCTCGGCCTGTGGTTCCGCGAGGCCGCCGGCTCCGGCTCGCTGGAGCGGTACCTGGAGACCTTCTCCCACACGGTCGGCGTGATGCAGACCCGCGACGCGCTCGTCCGGGTCGCCCGCGAGTGCGCCGAGGACCTCGCCGCGGACGGTGTCGTCTACGCCGAGGTGCGCTACGCCCCCGAGCAGCACCTGGAGGGCGGCCTCAGCCTGGAGGAGGTCGTCGAGGCGGTCGACGAGGGCTTCCGGGAGGGGGAGAGGGCCGCCCTCGCGGACGGCCGCCGCATCCGGATCGGCGCCCTGCTCACCGCGATGCGGCACGCGGCCCGCTCCCTGGAGATCGCCGAACTCGCCGACCGGTACCGGGACTCGGGCGTCGTCGGCTTCGACATCGCGGGCGCCGAGGCAGGCTACCCGCCCACCCGGCACCTGGACGCCTTCGACTTCCTGAAGCGGGCCAACAACCACTTCACCATCCATGCCGGGGAGGCTTTCGGGCTGCCCTCCATCTGGCAGGCGCTGCAGTGGTGCGGCGCCGACCGGCTCGGCCACGGGGTGCGGATCATCGACGACATCCACGTCCGTGAGGACGGCAGCGTCCAGCTCGGCCGGCTGGCCGCCTACGTCCGCGACAAGCGCATCCCGCTGGAGCTGTGCCCCAGCTCCAACCTCCAGACCGGCGCCGCCGCCTCCTACGCGGAGCATCCGATCGGTCTGCTGCGGCGCCTGCACTTCCGTGCCACGGTCAACACGGACAACCGGCTGATGTCCCACACCAGCATGAGCCGGGAATTCGAGCACCTTGTCGACGCATTCGGTTACACGCTCGACGACATCCAGTGGTTCTCCGTCAATGCGATGAAATCAGCGTTCATTCCTTTCGATGAACGACTGGCCATGATCAATGACGTGATCAAGCCGGGATACGCGGCCCTGGAATCCGAATGGCTGTTCCGCCAGAACGCCTCCACCAGCACTTCTTCGACTCAGAAGGGCTGACCGAAGGGAAAGTGCGGGCCGGGCGGGGTGAAACGGTTTTGTCACCCGTTGGGATTTTGATGTTTGCGGTGCGACACCCGACATGTTTACGGTCGAGGACCGCTCAGTCCCCCGTCTTCCAGTCAAGGACGCATTTTCATGAAGCAGTCTGCCGTCAAGACCCTCGGTGTCGCCGCCCTCGGTGCCGCGTTCGCCGCGGCCGGCGCGGGTGCCGCGAACGCCGCGCCCGCCGCCCCGGACGCCGGCCAGGCGCTGGGCACCGTCAGCAAGGCGCTCCCCACGGAGAACGTCACCAAGACGCTGCCGGGGGCCGGTCAGGCACTGGACCAGGCCAAGCCGACCGTCGCGACGGGTCTCGCCGCCGCCCAGCCGGTGGTCCAGAGCATGCTGGAGCACGGCCCGACCGCACCGGTCGCCGGCCTGCTCGGCGGGCTGCCCGTCAACGGCCTGCCCACGCACGGCCTGCCGGTGAACGGTCTGCCGCTGGGCTGAGCCGCACCCGGCCCGACGGCTTCGCCGGTACGCCGCCGGGGCGCACCCCTTGCTCCGGGGTGCGCCCCGGCGGCGTCCGGTCACCGCGGCTACCACGCCGTGCGGGCCGCCTTGTCCTCGGCGGGCAGCAGGATCCACAGCGCGATGTAGAGCAGGAACTGCGGGCCGGGCAGCAGGCAGGACAGCAGGAAGATCACGCGCATCGTCGTCGCGGAGGTGCCGAAGCGCCGGGCCAGCGCGGCACACACTCCGCCGATCATGCGGCCGTTGGTGGGGCGGGAAAGGGCGCTCATCTCGGTGCCTCCGTGGACTGTCGGTGCGGAGCCTCCCCGTCGGCGGCCCCGTCTGACCACCACGCTACGGAGACGAAGGGGGCAAAGCGTCGCTCCACGGGGCGATCCCGACCCTGGGAATCGTCGGGGTCCGCCCCTGAGAGGTGTCCTCCCGGCGTGCCGCCCACCCGCCGCGGCGCAGCAGGGCACGTGCCGCTGGGACGACCGCGAGGTGGGCGAGGGCGACCCCGGCGGTGTTCAGGAGCAGGGTGTCGACGTCCACCACCCGGCCGGGCACGCCGGTCTGCAGCAGGGCGATCCCCAGGGACACCAGGGCGCCGGCGGCGGTCGTACGGACCCCGGACGCCAGCGGGGAGACGGCCAGCACCCTGCCGTGCACGAGCGGGAGCAGCACTCCCAGCGGGGCCAGCAGCACCAGCCCCTCCCCGATGCGCCGGACCGCCTCGGCGCCGCCGAGCGCCAGGTCGGCGCGGATCGTGGTGAGCGGCCGCAGATTCGCCGGCATCACCCACGGGACGTCCAGCGGCCGCAGCATCAGCCAGGCGACGAACGCGAGATGGGCGACGAGGAGGACACCCCCTGTCACGCGGACGCGGAACGCGGCGCTGCCGCCGATGGAGCCTTGAAGCTGCACGCCCCCCAAGACGCGCCCCCTCGCACGATCGGTTCCGGAAAACCCGTCACCCGCCCCGATGAGTCCCACACCACACGGCCGGCGGCCACCGGGCCCGCGCGCCACGGCGGGCGGCGGGGCGCCCGGGCGGGGGAGCCACGGCGGCCCGGCCGGGGTGCCACGGGCGGCCGGGCCGCGGCCGGAGCCCGGCCGGACCCGGCGGGGTGCGCACGGCCCGGGCGGCCCGGGCAGGGGGTCAGGCGGGTGTGACGTCCGTCGACGGGGGCCTGGTCGTGCCGGGGCGGGAGCGGAGGTCGTCCGTGCACTCGTAACGGCGCAGGTGCGGGTCGGCGGGGCCGCCGAGGACCACTGAGCCGTCGCCCTCGGCCGCCGCCGAGTCGGACAGCGTGCAGACGATCTGTGCGAGCGCGTAGGGGTCGAGACGGCCCGGCGCGGTGCTCAGCCGCAGGCTGTCCTCGGGGTCCTTGGGGCGCGGCCCCGACACGGTCAGACCGGCCGGGACGTGCGTGGTGTACCCGGCCGCCTTCTCACTGGCCGACGGCGGCGCCGCGAGCTGGCTCAGCAGGCCCTGCGCCACGATCAGCCGCCGCCGCGCGTCCGCCGTGCCCTCCGGCACCGGCACCACCCGGTCCACGGTCACCAGCGACGAGCCGCACAGCAGGAACGCCTGGACCGGCACCCCCCGCGAGGTCTGCGTGGCCAGGTCGGGCTGGGACAGCGAGCACGGCACCCGCGAGGGCGCCCCCCCGAAGTCCGTGGGCACCCCCGTGGGACGGATCCCGCACCCGGCGAGCAGCAGGGCCAGGGCGGGCAGTGCCAGCAGCGGCCGGTGGGCGGACGTCCAGCGTCCGCGGGTTCCGCGCGCCCTCACCGGGCACCCCCCTTCGTGCCACCGGCCGCGCCGGTGCCCTCGCCGTCGCCGCTCCGGCCCCCGGCGCCCTCCGCGCCCTCCTCGGTGAGCGCCGAGGCGTCCCGCGGCAGCCGCAGCGTGAACACCGCACCGCCCTCGGGCGAGTTGGCCGCGGTGATGTCACCGCCGTGGATGTGGGCGTTGTTGAGGGCGATGGACAGACCCAGTCCGCTGCCCTCCGAACGCGGCCGGGACGCGCTCGCCTTGTAGAACCGGTCGAAGACGTGCGGCAGGACGTCCTCGGGGATGCCCGGGCCGTGGTCGCGGACCTGGATCACGATCTGCGCGTCCTCCTCCGTCTCCCCGGACGACTCCCGCACCGACACCCGCACCGGCGAACCGCCGTGCTTGAGCGCGTTGCCGATCAGGTTGGCGAGGATGACGTCGAGGCGGCGCGGGTCCAGCCGGGCGTGCAGGCCGCGCTCGGCGTCCAGCTCCACCGCGTCCAGCCAGGCCCGCGCGTCGATGCACGCGGTGATCTGGTCGGCCAGGTCCACGTCGTCCAGCACCAGCCGGGCCGTGCCCGCGTCGAAACGGGTGACCTCCATCAGGTTCTCGACCAGGTCGTTCAGCCGCCGCGTCTCGCTGACCACCAGCCGCACCGCCGGTTCGATCATGGGATCGATGCCGCCGCCCTCGAACTCCAGCTCCTCCTCCAGCACCTCCGTCACGGCGGTGATGGCGGTCAGCGGCGTCCGCAGCTCATGGCTCATGTCCGCCACGAAGCGCCGGGACGCCTCGTCCCGGGCGGCCATGTCGGCGACCCGTTTCTCCAGCGCCTCGGCCGCGTTGTTGAACGTCCGTGACAGATCGGCCAGTTCGTCCGTGCCGGACACCCGCAGCCGGGTGTCGAGCCGGCCCTCGCCGAGCCGCCGCGCGGCGACACCGAGCCGGTGCACCGGCTTCAGCACGGTCGTCGCGGCGGCCTGCGCGAGCAGCGCCGCCCCGACCAGCGCCAGCGCGGTCGCGATCCCCAGCGACCAGGCCAGCGAGTTGAGGTCCTTGGCCTCCGGCTCCAGCGACTTGAGCATGTAGCCGGTCGGACCGCCGCCGATCACCCTGGTCCCGGCCACCAGGTACGGCGTGCCGTGCTCGGTGACCCGCTGCCAGTACAGGTGGTACGCCGACGTGTTCCCCGAGGAGAGCGACTGCTCCTTGTTCACCGCGGTCCGCAGGGTCTTGGGCACGTCCTGGAGCGAGAACCCGCTCAGCCCGCCCGAACTTGCGTACAGCGCACGGCCGTCCGTGTCCTCGCCCACCAGCAGCACACTGAACCGCTGGCTGCTGCCCGCCATCTGCCCGGCGGTGTGCTGCAACTGGTCCTGCGAGGGGTGCACCGGCAGCGTGCCCGCACGGTTCTGCATCTCCTGCCGGAAGTCCCGCAGCACCGCGTCCTGCGCGCGGGTCAGCACCGCCTCACGGTTGAGCCAGTACGCGATCCCGGAAGCCGAGACGGCGGCCGTCAGCGCCACCAGCGCGAAGACGACGACCAGCCGCAGCCGCAGACTCGTGAACCGCCACCTGGACAGCACTCCCTTGCGTCCCGCGGACCAGCCGCCGGACCCCCCTTGCTCCTTGGTCACTGAGGCGCGTCCAGGCGGTAACCGACCCCGCGCACGGTCCGGATCAGCGTCGGCGACGACGGCACGTCCTCCACCTTGGCCCGCAGCCGCTGCACACAGGCGTCCACCAGCCGCGAGTCACCGAGGTAGTCGTGCTCCCACACCAGCCGCAGCAACTGCTGCCGGGACAGCGCCTGACCGGGCCGCCGGCTCAGCTCCAGGAGCAGCCGCAGCTCGGTCGGGGTCAGCTGCAGGTCCTCGCCGTTCTTCGTCACCGTCATCGCCGCGCGGTCGATGACCAGGCTGCCGAAGGCCGCCGCGTCGTTCGCCTCCCGCTCGCCGCGCCGCAGCACGGCCCGGATCCGGGCGTCCAGCACCCGCCCCTGCACGGGTTTGACGACGTAGTCGTCGGCGCCGGACTCCAGGCCCACCACCACGTCGATGTCGTCGCTGCGCGCGGTGAGCAGGATGATCGGCAACTGGTCCGTGCGCCGGATGCGCCGGCACACCTCGAACCCGTCGATGCCGGGCAGCATCACATCCAGCACGATCAGGTCCGGCCGCTGCTCGCGCAACAGCTTCAGACCGTCCTCACCACTGGCAGCGGTGGCCACCCGGTGTCCCTGGCGCGTCAGTGAGAGCTCCAGGGCCGTCCGGATGGCGTCGTCGTCCTCGATCAGCAACAGGGAAGGCACGGGCCTCATTCTGGCCCATGCGGGGCCGGGGTTTCGACACCCGTACGGCTCTGTACGGACCGGCCGGCGACTTGAGGCCCTGTGACAGGTCTGTGACAGTCGGCGGACACGGCCATGAAGTGCCCCGGGCAGGATTTTCGACACCAGCAAGGAATGATCCGAACACCAGAGGTCCACCGACGGGGGGCGCGAGATGAACACGCTGCACGGCACCAGCACCAGCGCAGTGGTCACGCGTCTGCACGACGTGACCCGCGGATCGGAGAAGACCGGTGCGGCGGGGGCGCGGGGATGCGCTCGCGGCACCGGGCGTCAGCACACCGCGTACATGACGGTGGTCGACGCGCAGACGGGGGAGACACACGGGGGAACCGCGTACGGGGAGGCCCCGGGGGAGCGCCGCAGCCCGTCGGAGGCGGAGTTCACCGCCTACGTCCAGGAGCGCCGCGCCTCCCTGTACGCCACCGCCTACCACCTCACCGGCGACCGCTTCGAGGCCGAGGACCTGCTGCAGAGCGCGCTGTTCTCGACCTACCGGGCGTGGGACCGGATCAGTGACAAGGCGGCCGTCGGCGGATACCTCCGCCGCACCATGACCAACCTGCACATCAGCGCCTGGCGGCGCCGCAAGCTCAACGAGTACCCGACCGAGGAACTGCCGGAGACGCCCGGCGACACGGACGCGATGCGCGGCACCGAACTGCGCGCCGTCCTGTGGCAGGCGCTCACCCGGCTGCCCGAACTCCAGCGCACCATGCTGGTCCTGCGCTACTACGAGGGCCGCACGGACCCGGAGATCGCCGACATCCTCGGCATCAGCGTCGGCACGGTGAAGTCCAGCATCTGGCGCTCGCTGCGCCGGCTGCGCGACGACGAGGTCCTCAGCTTCGGCCGTGACCAGGAGGAGTCCTTCGGCGAACTGGTCGCCTGACCGGACCGCCGCAGGCTGGGGGGAAACGGGGGAACAGGGGGGATCCACGGGGGAGCAGGGGGAAAAGGGGGACCCACGGGGGAAACAGGGGAAAGGGGAACCCCACGGGGGAAGTGGGGGAACACGGGGAGCGGGGCTGGAGGGCCGGGGGGTCCGTCCAGTCCCGCCTTCGTGTGTGCGCCCGCCCACCGGCCGGGCGGGGGCGCCGCCGCCGGGCCGTCCAGCGCCGCCGTCCGGCCGTCGTCACGCCGCCGTCAGCGTCGGCACCGCCGTCCGGCCGCTGCCACACCGGCCGTCCGAGACGGCATCCGCCGCCGGGCCGTCCAGCACCGCCGTCCGGCCTCCGTCACGCCGCCGTCCGCGTCGGCATCCGGCGGCCCGCCGCCGCGGCCGCCAGCCGTCCCAGCGCCTCGTCCCGGCCGCAGGCGTGCGCGCCCAGGGAGACCTGGCGGGCGACGATCGCCCGCTCCGCGCGCATCAGCCGCCAGCCGCGGCGCAGCAGGAACGGCACCGACTTGCGGCCCTCCCGCAGATCCCGCAGGAAACGGCGCCGGAAGGTCGTGACCGGACCCCGGGCCAGACACAGCGCGTCGGCCAGCACGCCCAGTTCACGGCAGCGCTCCACGATCTCCGCCGCAAAGACGCCCTCCGCGACGAACAGCGGCGTACGCCCGATGCGCAGCGTCTCCTCACCGGTGCGGGCGCTGCGCGCGAGGTCGTACACCGGTACGCCCGTGGAGCCCGTGGCGCACAACCGGGTGATCGCCTCGACGGCGACGTCGGCGTCCCACGAGGCGGGATGGTCCCAGTCGATGTCCGAACTCCCCGCCACCAGCGGCAGCGTCGGGTCGTCGCCCTCCTTGTAGAAGTCGTCGAGGCGCAGCACGGGCAGCCCGGAACGGGCGGCGACCAGGGACTTGCCGGAACCCGAGGGGCCGCACAGCAGCACGACACGGGCGGGGGACGGGGGATGAAGGCTCACGGAACACCAGTTTGACGCATGGCGGCCTTCCTGCCGAGCCCGCGGGTCGGCTTTGGCGGGTGGCTCATGTCTCAACTACCCTGTGCGCTGATTCCGTTACCCAGCGCATCAGAAGGCGGCACCAGAAATGGCCCGACACGCGTCCGCGTCCGTTCCCCGTCCCACCGTCCGGCGCGTGCTGATCGCCGTGGCGACCGCCGGAGCGGCCCTGGGGGCGGGCGCGTCGACGGCCGCGGCGGAGAGCCTCCCGGTCCTGAACGGCGAGTACCAGACCGGCTCCGTCGGGAAGATCGACCCGCAGGCGGGACTGCGGGCGCTGACGGGCACGGTCGGCTACGTCACCGGTCCGGTGGCCGGTCTCAAGCCGAACCCGCTGGCGGGCACCGGCGTCGACCCGCTGGACAACGGGATCGGCACCAAGCTCGCCGACTTCCAGCCGCTGACCTCGCAGATGCTCACCCACCCGGTGGCACAGGCCCCGTCGGTCGGCAGCATCCCGGTGCTGGGGCAGGTGCTCGGCGCGGTGCGCTGACCGGCCTGCGCCCCCGCCGACGCGGAGAGCCGCGCCTTCCCCGGACCGAGGGAGGGCGCGGCTCTCGTCCGTGCGGCCGCGGCCTGCCGCTACGGCGCTGTCGGCGCCGTCAGTACGACGAGCCCGAGGCGCCGAGCGAACCGGTCGGGTGCCAGACCGTCTTCGTCTCCAGGAACGCCGTCATGCGGTCGGTGCCCGGCGTCGCCGACCAGTCGTCCACAGGCTGTGGACGCAGGACGCGCTTGAGGTTGTCCGCCGCCGCGATCTCCAGCTCCTTCGCCAGCGTCTCGTCGGCGCCCGCGAGGTCGATCGCGTTGACGTCCTGGTGCGCGGCGAGCGGCGCCGCGATCTCCGCCGTACGGCCGGAGAGCACGTTGACCACTCCGCCGGGCAGGTCGGAGGTGGCCAGGACCTCGCCCAGGGAGAGGGCCGGGAGCGGGGACCTCTCGCTCGCGACCACCACCGCCGTGTTGCCGGTGGCGATCACCGGGGCGATCACCGAGACCAGGCCCAGGAAGGACGACTCCTGCGGGGCCAGAACGGCCACCACACCGGTCGGCTCGGGCGAGGAGAGGTTGAAGAACGGGCCCGCGACCGGGTTGGCACCGCCGGTCACCTGTGCGATCTTGTCGGTCCAGCCCGCGTACCAGACCCAGCGGTCGATCGTGGCGTCCACGGCCGACGCCGCCCTGGACTTCGACAGGCCCTCCGCGTCGGCGACCTCGCGCACGAACTGCTCGCGGCGGCCCTCCAGCATCTCGGCGACGCGGTACAGGATCTGGCCGCGGTTGTAGGCGGTCGCGCCCGACCAGGCGCCGAACGCCTTGCGGGCGGCCACCACCGCGTCCCGGGCGTCCTTGCGGGAGGCGAGCGGGACGTTCGCCAGCCAGTTGCCCTTCGCGTCGCTCACCTCGTACACCCGGCCGCTCTCGGAACGCGGGAACTTCCCGCCGACGTACAGCTTGTAGGTCTTGAAGACGGAGAGTCGCTCAGTCTTGTCGGTCTTATCGGACATCGAGGTACGCCTCCAGGCCGTGGCGGCCGCCCTCGCGGCCGAAGCCCGACTCCTTGTAGCCGCCGAACGGCGAGGCCGGGTCGAACTTGTTGAACGTGTTGGACCAGATCACGCCCGCGCGGAGCCTGCCCGCGACGGCGAGGATCCTCGACCCCTTCTCGGTCCAGATGCCGGCGCTCAGGCCGTACTGGGTGTTGTTCGCCTTGGCGACCGCCTCGTCCGGCGTGCGGAAGGTGAGGACCGACAGCACCGGGCCGAAGATCTCGTCCCGGGCGATGGTGTGCGCCTGGGTGACGTTCGTGAACAGCGTCGGGGCGAACCAGTAGCCGGAGGAGGGCAGTTCGCAGGCCGGGGACCAGCGCTCGGCGCCCTCCGCCTCGCCCCGCTCGGCGAGCGCGGTGATCCGGGCCAGCTGCTCGGCGGAGTTGATCGCGCCGATGTCCGTGTTCTTGTCCAGCGGGTCGCCGAGGCGGAGCGTGCCCAGGCGGCGCTTGAGGGAGTCCAGCAGCTCGTCGTGGACCGACTCCTGGACCAGCAGGCGCGAGCCCGCGCAGCAGACCTGGCCCTGGTTGAAGAAGATGCCGGTGACGATGCCCTCGACGGCCTGGTCGACCGGGGCGTCGTCGAAGACGATGTTGGCGCCCTTGCCGCCCAGTTCCAGCGTGAGCTTCTTGTCCGTGCCCGCGACCGTGCGCGCGATCTCCTTGCCGACGGCCGTGGAGCCGGTGAAGGCGACCTTGTTCACGTCCGGGTGCGCGACGAGCGCGGCGCCCGCCTCGCCGTAGCCCGGGAGGATGTTGACGACACCCTTGGGCAGGCCCGCCTGGCGGCAGATGTCCGCGAAGAAGAGGGCGGACAGGGGGGTCGTCTCGGCGGGCTTGAGGACGACCGTGTTGCCGGTCGCGAGCGCCGGGGCGATCTTCCACGCCAGCATCAGGAGCGGGAAGTTCCACGGGATGACCTGGCCGGCCACGCCGAGGGGCCGCGGGTTCGCGCCGAACCCGGCGTGGCCGAGCTTGTCGGCCCAGCCCGCGTAGTAGAAGAAGTGCGCCGCGACCAGCGGCAGGTCCGCGTCGCGGGTCTCCTTGATCGGCTTGCCGTTGTCCAGGGTCTCCAGGACGGCCAGCTCGCGGCTGCGCTCCTGGATGATCCGGGCGATGCGGAACAGGTACTTGGCGCGCTCGGAGCCCGGCAGCGCCGACCACTTCTCGAACGCCTTGCGGGCGGCCTTCACCGCGCGGTCGACATCGGCCTCGCCCGCCTGGGCGACCTCGGAGAGGACCTCCTCGGTGGCGGGGCTCACCGTCTTGAAGACCTTGCCGTCGGCCGCGTCCGTGAACTCGCCGTCGATGAACAGGCCGTAGGAGGGGGCGATGTCGACGACCGAGCGGGACTCGGGAGCCGGTGCGTACTCGAATGCGGATGCCATGGTGATCAGTCCACCGTCACGTAGTCGGGGCCGGAGTAGCGGCCGGTGGCCAGCTTCTGACGCTGCATCAGCAGATCGTTCAGCAGCGAGGAGGCGCCGAAGCGGAACCAGTGGTTGTCCAGCCAGTCCCCGCCCGCGGTCTCGTTGACCAGGACCAGGAACTTGATGGCGTCCTTGGAGGTGCGGATGCCGCCGGCCGGCTTCACGCCCACCTGCACACCGGTCTGCGCCCGGAAGTCGCGCACCGCCTCCAGCATGAGGAGCGTGTTGGCGGGGGTCGCGTTGACCGCGACCTTCCCGGTGGAGGTCTTGATGAAGTCCGCCCCGGCGAGCATGCCGAGCCAGCTGGCACGGCGGATGTTGTCGTACGTCGACAGCTCGCCGGTCTCGAAGATGACCTTCAGGCGGGCGGCGGTCCCGCAGGCCTCCTTCACGGCGGTGATCTCGTCGAACACCTTCAGGTACCTGCCCGCGAGGAACGCCCCGCGGTCGATGACCATGTCGATCTCGTCCGCGCCCGCCGCGACGGCCTCGCGCACGTCGGCCAGCTTCACGTCCAGGGCGGCGCGGCCCGCGGGGAAGGCGGTGGCCACCGAGGCGACCTTGACGCCCGAGCCGGCGACGGCCTCCTTGGCGACGGCCACCATGTCCGGGTAGACGCAGACCGCGGCCGTGGTGGGGGCCGTACGGTCCGTCGGGTCGGGATGGACCGCCTTGGCGCCGAGCGCCCGGACCTTGCCCGGGGTGTCCGCGCCTTCCAGCGTCGTCAGGTCGACCATCGAGATGGCGAGGTCGATGGCGTACGCCTTGGCGGTGGTCTTGATGGAACGGGTGCCGAGCGAGGCGGCGCGCGCCTCGAGGCCGACCGCGTCGACGCCGGGCAGCCCGTGCAGGAAACGGCGCAGCGAGCTGTCGGACGCCGTGACGTCGGAGAGCGGCGGCGCGGAGGGTGCAGTGGTGGGCATGGTCACCAGGTGAGCATATCTACGCGCGTAGCGGCTGTACACCCCCGGCGGTGTGGGTCGGGGCACC
>NZ_JOIY01000038.1 GCF_000720185.1 Streptomyces sp. NRRL S-340
AGCGGGCCGAGGCCACCGCCAAGCTCAAGGACCTCGCCGCCACCCGCACCGAACTGGGCAGCAAGAAGAAGGAAGTCCAGGGCAAGCTCGCCGAGGCGCGGCAGCTCCTCAACACGCTCACCGCCCAGGAGAAGCAGCAGCTCGCCGCCGCCGAGCAGACCCGCGCCACCCGGGGCACGGAGCGGGTCTCCATGGGCAAGATCACCCCGGGCAGCGGCCACGCGGGCGCCGCCTTCTCCGCCGCCCAGAGCAAGATCGGCAGCCCGTACGACTACGGCCACAACGGGCCGTCCACCTTCGACTGCTCGGGCCTGACCTCCTGGGCGTACGCGCAGGCCAACGTCTCCATCCCGCGCACCTCCGAGGCGCAGGCCAACATCGGCCAGCGCATCTACTCGCAGAACCAGCTCCAGGTGGGCGACCTGGTCTTCTTCTACGGCGACCTGCACCACGTCGGCCTCTACGCCGGCAAGGGCATGGTCCTGCACGCCCCGCACAGCGGCGCTTTCGTGCGCTACGAGTCGATGGGCAACATGCCCTACCAGTTCGGCGTACGGGTCTGATGCCGCGTCAGCGGCGCCGTTTCACCTTTGACTGACGACCGCTTGACGCCATGTCAGGAACGTATCTGGCGTAGCGTCGGTGGTTCGTGCGGCGGATCAGGCGACGGTCTGGGACGCTGCGGCCTCGGGGCGCAGACCGGCCAGGGTGAGCCGGTGGGCGGGGGCGTCGGGCAGGACGGTGCTGCTGGTGGTGCTCAGGTCCGGACCCACATGGAGGAGTTCCCCCGGCTCCATGAGACGCCAGTCGGGGTTGTCGTCCATGCGTTCGCTCGCCACGACCACGGCGGGCTTGTCGGCCAGGTTCTGCGAGTGGACCCGCATGCGTCCCCGGCTGCCGCTGTGGTCGAGGTGGCGGCCGCCGTGCGGTCCCCCCTCGGGACGTCGCAGCACGTACAGCTCGTGGGTGTCCGGGTAGCGCAGCGCCCACAGCCCGCCCGGGGTGATGAGGACGAGATTGAGGGCGTAGACGGGCAGGTGCGCGGCGATCCAGCGGGCGGCGTGTCCGATGCCGGCGGTGATGTCACCGCCGGCGTCGCGGATCTCCCGGGTGATGAGGGCGAAGAACCGCTCGGAGTCGGTGTCGCCGCGGACCAGCGCCCGGTCCTGCCCCAGGTGCTGGTCGAGCCGGCCGAGGTCCTCGATGACCCCGTTGTGCGCGAACAGCCGCCCCTCCTGCTCGAAGGGATGGGTGTTGCGGGCGTCCAGGCTGCCCGTGGAGGCGTAGCGGACGTGCGCGAGGAAGGTGGCGGACTCCACCTCCCGGGCCTCTTCGGCGAAGACCCGGTCCTGGTACGCGGCGATCGGGGCCTTGTCCACGTGCGGGGTGCCGTCCGGGGCGAAGTAGCCGAGGCCCGTGCCGTCGGGGTCGTGGCGGCTCTGCCGGCTGAGACTGTCGGGCGCGTCCAGGAGCCAGAAGGTGGCGTGGCTGCGTTGCGGGGCACTGCTGAGGCCGAACAGACGGCACATCGGGTACCTCCTAGGTCAGTGGCGGCCCGGGGTGCGCGGGTTCTTGGTCTCCGCGCCGTGGGCGAAACCGCCGGAGTCGTCGGCACTGCGGTGCGGCTCGTGCTGCTTGTCCAGGCGGGGCAGGACGCGGCGCAGGTCGGCCAGGAGCAGGTCGGCGAGGTCGTGGCTGAAGCCGTTGCGGACCACGATCCGCAGGGCCGCCAGGTCGGTGCGGTTCTTGGGGAAGGTGTACGCGGGCACCAGCCAGCCGCTCTCGCGCAGGGCCGCGGAGACGTCGAAGACGCTGTAGTGGTCGATGCCGTCCCGCATCCGGAAGGCGAAGACGGGGATGTCGCTGCCGTCGGTGATCAGCTCGAACGGTCCGAGTCCGGCGATCTCGGCGGCGAGCCGGGTGGCGACGTCCCGGCAGGTCTGCTGGACCCGCCGGTAGCCGTCGAAGCCCAGGCGCAGGAAGTTGTAGTACTGGGCGACGACCTGCGCGCCGGGCCGGGAGAAGTTCAGCGCGAAGGTCGGCATGTCGCCGCCGAGGTAGTTGACGTGGAAGACGAGGTCGTCGGGGAGGGCGTCCTTGTCCCGCCACAGGGCCCAGCCGACGCCCGGCATGACCAGGCCGTACTTGTGGCCGGAGGTGTTGATGGAGGCGACCCTCGGCAGCCGGAAGTCCCACGGGAGGTCCGGGTCGAGGAAGGGGGCGATCATCGCGCCGGACGCGCCGTCGACGTGGACGGGGATGTCCAGTCCGGTGCGGTCCTGGAGGTCGTCCAGGGCGGCGACGATGCCGGCGACGGGCTCGTAGCTGCCGTCGAAGGTGGAGCCGAGGACGGCGACGACCCCGATGGTGTTCTCGTCGCACAGCTCGACGGCCTTCTCGGGGGTCAGGTGATAGCGCTCCCCCTCCATCGGCACGTAGCGCGGCTCGACCTCGAAGTAGTCGGCGAACTTCTCCCAGCAGATCTGGACGTTGATGCCCATGACCAGGTTGGGCCGGTCGGCCGGCTTGCCCTGCGCGCGCCGCCGGTGCTGCCAGCGGCGCTTGAGCGCGAGCCCGCCCAGCATCGCCGCCTCGCTGGACCCGGTGGTGGAGCAGCCGACCGCGTGCCGGGGGTCCTCGGCGTGCCAGAGACGGGCGAGCATGTGGACGCACCGGGTCTCGAGTTCCGCGGTCTGCGGGTACTCGTCCTTGTCGATCATGTTCTTCTCGGCGCACTCGTCCATCAGCCGCCGGGCCTCCGGCTCGGCCCAGGTGGAGACGAACGTGGCGAGGTTCTGCCGGGCGTTGCCGTCGAGCATCAGCTCGTCGTGGACGATCTGGTAGGCCGTGTCCGGTTCCATCTCCCCCGACGGCATCGCGTACCGCGGAACCTTCAGCGGTTCCCGGCTGAAGACCGGGTTGACCATCAGGTCCCGGCTCTCACCGCGGTCGTCACGGGGGTGCCTCACCGTCATGCGCGCTCCGTCCTCGGTCTGTCGTCAGCCTGTCCTCGGCCGGTTGCCGGCCTGTCGTCGGCGTACCGGTACCCGGAATCGCCCGTTGGATCCTCGTGTCACCGCTCCAGGAAGTCGAACAGCTCTTCCCAGCGGCGGGTGATGGCTGCGGGGTCGAAACGCCGCACACTGCGCAGCGCCTGTTCCCCCATCGCGTCCCGCAGGGGTTCGTCGGACATCAACCGGACGAGGTGGCGGGCGAGTTCGGAGGTGTTGCCGGGCCGGGCGAGCAGTCCGTCCTCGTCATGGGTGACGATCTCCCGGACGCCTGGCGCGCAGTCGAACGCGACGCACGGCACCCCGCTCGCCATCGCCTCCAGCAGCACCAGCGGAAAGCCCTCGCCGCGGGAGGACTGGACGAAGACGGAGCAGGCGCGCAGCGCCCCGGGCACGTCGTCGGTCTGCCCGGCGAAGTCCACCGAGTCCTCGATGCCCAGCTCGGCGCACTGCCGGCGCAGCTCCGCCTCGGACTCTCCCCTGCCGTAGATCCGCAGGGTCCAGCCGGGCTGCTGCGGAGCGGCCTGCGCCCAGGCGTCCAGCAGCAGGTCGACGCCCTTCTCGTGGGAGAGCCGGCCGATGCTCGCGACGACCTTCTCGGTGCGCGGGGAGGGGGTGCCGGGCTCGATGGGCAGCGGGTTCGGCATGAAGTCGAGGTTGTTCATGCCCTCGCCGACCCAGCGGTCGGCGTCCTCCTGGGTGAGGGCGAGGAGCCGGTCGACGTCGGCGTAGTACTTCTTGACCCGGGCGAAGCGGGACGACTTGCGGGCCGTCTCGAAGGACTCGTGGGTCATGCCGATGACGGTGTGTCCGGCGGTGTCCGCGAGGGCCACCCACTCCATCGCCCAGACCTGGGTGACGATGATCACCGCACCGGGCGAGGCGGCGCGGAACAGTGCCGTGAGCCGTCCGGCGGCGGCCCGCATGTGGGCGTCGTGGCGGCGCAGGGCGGGGTCGGCGGAGCCGAGCAGGCGGCGCGGCCGGGGGCGGCCCGGGGGCCGGCGGGCGTACAGCGTGACCGTGCGGAACGGGGGGTTCTCGCCGAGGTCCATCGGGTGCCCCGCCGGTGCGATGCCGGCGATGGTGACCCGGTGGCCGCGGTCGGCCAGCAGCCTGGCGAGCTGGGCCTGCCAGCGGCCCACGCCGCCGAGTTCGTTGACCTCGTTGGCCACGAAGAAGATGTCGCGCTGGGTCATCGGGCCTCTCCCGCGGGGCCGAAGAAACGGTCCACGATCTGCGCCGCGGCGTCCCCGCGGTCGTACTCGCCGTACTTGTCCACGAACTCCTTCAGCAGGGCCTCGTACGCCGTGTGCACGGCGGTCAGGTCGCCGAGCGCGGCGAAGAGGTCCTCCGGGGTGCGCGGCACGGGGCCGGGCGCCTCGGTGAGCAGGTCGAAGTAGGTGCCGCGGGTGTCCTCGGCGTACTCCTCCCAGTCGTGGACGTAGAACACGATGGGGCGCTGGAGCAGCGCGTAGTCGAACATCACCGAGGAGTAGTCGGTGATCAGTGCGTCGGCGAGCAGCATCAGCGGGGTGATGTCCGGTTCCGCGCTGACGTCGATGACGCGTCCGGCCACCGAGGGCGGCAGAGTGAGCCGGTTGAGGTAGTGCGCGCGCACCAGCAGGACGTGGTCGTCGCCGAAGCGGTCGGCGTACTCCTCGACGTCGAAGGGGAACGCGAAGTCGCGTACCCGGCCGTCGGGGTGGGCGCGGAACGTCGGCGCGTACAGCAGCACCCGCTTGCCCGGGTCGATGCCCAGGCGTTCGGCCAGCCGCCGCGCCTGCGGGTCCGGTGCGTCCGACTCGCGGGCCCGCACGAGGGCGTCGTTGCGCGGATAGCCGGTGCGCAGCAGTTTGTGCTCGGGGATGCGGTAGGCGCGGGCCAGGGTGCGCACGTCGTGCTCGCTGCGGACCACGAAGTGGTCGAAGCGGTCCAGGGCCTGCTGGTAGGAGCGCTGCTCCTGCTCGGACTGCATCCGGTGGGTGGGCTCGTCGAAGCCCATCCGCTTGAGCGCGGAGCCGTGCCAGGTCTGGATGTACGTCGTCTCGGGGCGCTTGGCCAGGCGCAGCGGGTAGCCCTGGTTGTCGATCCAGTACTCGGCCTGGGCGAGCGCCTTCAGGTACCGCCACGACCAGCGGCGCACCAGCTCCGCGTCCTCGGGGAAGCCCTTGGGCCGGTCGCCCGCGTAGGACCAGACGGCGGTGATGGGCACGCCGCGGCGGCGCAGCTCCTCGTAGATCGCGCGGGGGCTGTCGCTGTACTGCTTGCCGAGGTGGCTCTCGAAGACGACGGTGCCCTTGCGGACGGGGAGCTTGCTCAGCATGCGGTCGTAGACCTGGAGCTTGCGGGTGCCGGAGTTCAGGTCGCGGCGCACGGCGCGCAGCTTGCGGTAGGCGCCCTTGGCGGCGCGCGCGGGGCGTCCGTGCAGGTTGCGCTGGACGGCGGCCCGGCCTGCGCGGGCGGCCTGGCCGTGCTGGGCGAGCCGGAAGGCGAGGTGGCCCTTGGCGGACACCTGGGCCTCGATGCGGTCGGCCATCAGCCTCGTCAGGCGCGGCCGGACGGGGAGGGCCTCGGCGTGCTCCAGGTCGACGGTGCCGACGGTGAGGCGGCTGGTGGTCCGCGCGCCGTCCGCGGTCAGGTGCAGCCGGACGTCCCAGACGTCGTCGATGATGCCGAGCGGGCGCAGGCGCCGGGTCAGGGGCACCTCGGCCCGCCAGGCGATCGTGTCGCCCTCGTGGCTGACGGCGGCGACCGGGAACCGGAAGGTCTGCAGGCTGCGCCGCCGGGCCCGGAACTCCAGCTCGGCGGTGAGCTTCGCACCGGGGGCGATGGTGTGCAGCGGGTTGACGATCGCACCCGCGAGCCGCACGTCGCCGCCGTCCACGGCGTACTCGGTGAGCTGGTTGCGCAGGAACATCTGGTTCAGCCGCTTGGCGTGGTAGCCGAGGCTGGTGACGTCCAGGACGGAGCGCATGTCCGGATCGTCGAGGTAGCGGTCGGTCCAGTAGATCCGCCCGTCCCGCTCGACCAGCGGGGTGGCGATCTTCTGCCGGTTGATCAGGGTGTCGATGGCCGGCATCAGGTCCGCCCAGTCCTCGCGCAGCAGCAGCTGGGCGCAGATGGCGTGGACGCGGTCCAGCTCGGCGTAGGCGGCCTCGGGGAAGTCCTGGACGTACCCGCGGGCCAGCTCGGCGAAGCCGTGCCGGTAGTCGTCGTCGAGGAAGGGCAGTTCCCGCAGGTAGAGCACGAGGTCGTGCTTGAGGAACTTGATGTCCTTCCACAGCTTCAGCCTCTCCTGGCCCTGGCGGTCCAGGAGGGCGTCGATACGGCGGTGGATCTCGACCCGGTCGGCGAAGTTCCTGATCTCGCCGCGGCGGTTGCTGATCGACTTGGCCTCGGTCTTCTCCACGACGTTCCAGTGGTAGACCGTGTTCGGGATCAGGGTGATGCGCCGCGCGGCCAGGTAGGCCTGGGCGGAGAAGAGCAGGTCCTCGTAGTGGATGCCGCGCGGGAAGACGAGGTCGTTGCCGAGGAGGAAGTCGCGCCGGTAGCACTTGTTGGTCGACAGCGTGTCGAAGACGAACAGGTCCGGCAGCTCGGCGACGGACTCCAGCGTGCGGGTGCTGCGGTACAGCCACGGGTACCAGGCGACGCGCTTGCCGTGCCGGTTGTCCGTGTACACACGGACGCAGAGGCCGGAGACGAGGTCGGCGCCGGTGCGGTCGGCGGCCTCGACCATGTTGCGGCACGCGTTGCGCTCCAGCGTGTCGTCGCTGTCCAGGAACATCACGTAGCGGCCCCGGGCGACCTTGACGCCCTCGTTGCGGGGCTCTCCGCAGCCGCCGCTGTTCTCCGCGAGCCGGATCGCGCGGACCTTGCCCGGGTGGGCCGCGGCGAGCGCCTGCGCGACCCCGTAGGAGCCGTCCGTCGAGCAGTCGTCGGCGATGACGACCTCGACGTTGCGCAGAGTTTGCTCGAGAACGGAACCGACGGCCGCCGGAAGACGCTCTTCGTCGTTGTAGACGATGACGACAACGCTGACGTCCGGTTCGGGCGCGACGCTCGACACGGCCACCTCTCGTCTCTGTACGGTGGGGGATGCGGTGGGGGTGAACGTCACCCTACAGGCTGTAGGGACCACCCCCGCTCCCACCCCTCCTGCAAACTACGTCAATGCGACAATACGCCGCCCCTCTGACACGCTGAGCTGGGGCGGGGGCGGTGGCGGCGGCTGTTCCCGGGACTGGAGCGCCCGGCTCACCGGTCAGGCGCCGCGGGGCGGGGAGGCTGCCGCGGCTGCGGGGCCGCGGCGGCGCGCGGCCGGGATGTCAGGGCGCGCGCCCCCTCAGCCCGGGGCACGGGCGCGACTGCTCAGCCCGAGGCACGGGCGCGATGGTGCGGCCCGGGATGGCCGGACCGCGACCGCGAGACCGGGTTCACCTGACCGCGACCGCGAGACCCAGGTCACCGAGCCGCGACCGCGAGACCAGGTTCACCGGAACGCGACCGCGAGACCGGGGCCCGCCAGGGGACGAAGCGCGGGACCGGGGACCTCCGGCGGCCGGTCCCGCGGCCGGGGCGTCACTCCCGGGCGGCCGTGACCACCAGCCACCTGGACGGCAGCTCTATTCGGGTGCCGGCGGGTGTGCGCTCCGTCGTGACGAGCGGGAGCTCTCCCGCGGCCAGGACGGTGAGGCCGGCCGAGCGGAGGAGGTACGGCACCGCCTCGTCGCTCACCTCGCCGGGGGCTATCCCGTGCCGGAGGACCGGGGCGAGCTTGGGCGGCGGCCCCGCGGGGTCCTGCGCCAGCCGGCCCAGGACCGATCGCGCCGCCTGGGACGGCTCGACCAGGAAGGCCCGGCCGCGTTCCCCGACCAGCACGGCGAGCGCGTCCGCGAGCGCCTGCCGGTCGTCGGGCTCGCACTGGTGCAGGACACCGCGCATGTAGACGTTCACGTCGCCCAGCTCGGCGTGCAGGGCGCCGGCCGCCGCCTTGTCGGTGGCGTCCAGCTCGCGGTACTCCGCCCGCCCGGTCCGGTCCGCGAGCCGGGCGCGTGCGACGGCCGCCGCCGCGATGTCCGCGCCGACGACCCTCGGGAAGCGGCCGGCCAGGTACCGGGTCTGCGTGCCGTTGCCGCACCCGAGGTCCACCAGCGGCAGAGCGGTGGCGGCCAGGTACGGCGCGAACAGGGGAACGTGCACGGCGGCGGTCACCGCCGGGTCGGCGTCCCAGAACACCTGTCCCGGTCCGTCGGGCGCCGCACGCCAGAACCCCTCCCAGGCCTGCCGGTACCGACTCGTCACGCTCATGCCCAACTCCCCAGTGTGCGGCGGTGATCCGTCGTGAGCGACGGGCGGGAGAACGGTCTACCGCGCCCCTCGCCTCCGGGCAAGCACCCGGCCCACTCCTTCACACCCCCGCCCCGGCCCGCCCTCTCTTCTCAGCGCCGGGGAAGGGACAGTTCGCACCAGACCGTCTTGCCCGTGCCCGTACGGCTGGTGCCCCACTCGCGGGCGAGGGCGCTGACCACACGCAGGCCGCGCCCGGCCTCGTCGGCGGGACCCGCGCTCAGCAGCACGGGCAGGTCGTGGTCGTCGTCCTCCACCTCGCACAGCAGGGTGTCCGCGCGGACCAGGCGCAGTGCGACGGGGCGTGCGCGGGAGTGCCGTACGGCGTTGGTGACCAGCTCGCTGACCATCAGCCCGGCGGGGTCGGCGAGGTGCCCCAGCCCCCACGCGTGCACCTGCTCCCGGACCGCCGCGCGGGCGCGGCCCACCTCGGCCGGATCACGGGCGAGCCGCCACTCGGCGACGTCGTCCGGCCCGATGCCGTTGAGGCGTGCCATCAGCAGCGCCACGTCGTCCTTGCGGCCCCCGCGCGGGTTGAGGGCGCGGACGATCGTGTCGCAGGCGTCGTCCATGGACGCGGCGGGATGAGCCGCGGACGCGCACAGTGTGGCCAGTCCGGACCCGATGTCCTCGCCGCGCACCTCGACCAGCCCGTCGGTGCACATCACCAGCCGGTCGCCGGGCTCCACGCGCACGCGTACCGCCTCGAAGGGCACCCCGCCGACGCCGATCGGCGCTCCGGTGGGCAGCTCCAGCAGCTCGCTGCGGCCGTCCGCGGCGCGCACCAGGGCCGGCGGGATGTGGCCCGCGTTCGCGAGGTGCAGTTCGCCCGCGACGGGGTCGTAGACGGCGTACAGGCAGGTCGCCAGGTAGGCGTCACCGAGCCGCTGGGCGAGGTCGTCGAGGTTGCGCAGCAACCGCGCGGGCGGCAGGTCGAGGGCGGCCATGGTCTGCACGGCGGTGCGCAACTGGCCCATCATCGCCGCCGAGTTCAGCCCGTGCCCCATGACGTCGCCGACGACGAGCGCGGTCCGGGCGCCGGGCAGTTTGACCGAGTCGAACCAGTCGCCGCCGACCCTGCCGAGCAGGGTGCCCGGCAGATAGCGGGTGGCGATGTCGCAGCCCGCCATCCGTGCCGGGATGTGCGGCAGCATGCTGTCCTGGAGGGTCTCGGCGACACTCTCCTGGTACGTGTACATGCGCGCGTTGTCGAGCACGAGCCCGGCGCGCGCGGCGAGTTCCGCGCCGGTGACCCGGTCCATGTCGTTGAACTCGGCCCGCTCGGGGTGGCGCAGCAGGATCATGAAGCCGAGGACGACGTCGCGCGCCTTGAGCGGGACGACGAGCATCGAGCGGTGGGTGATCAGGGGGCGGATGTCCCGCTTCTCGAACTGCGAGGCGATGGCGTGGCCCATCTCCTCGCCGATGCGGGGCACGAGCACGGGCTCACCGCTCGTCATGCACTGGAAGAACGGCGTGTGCGCCGGGAAGGGCATCGCCTCCCCGACGGGCACCACGTCGTCCCAGCGGCCGGGTTCGTCGGTGTGTTCCAGGGCGACCCGGTGCCACATGGTCGTGGTGTCGGGCACCCCCTCGGCGAAGCCCTCGCCCGCGACGACCTGTTCGCGCAGATAGGTGCCGGCGACGTCGGTGAAGCGCGGGACGACGGCCCGGCTGACCTCCTCGATGGTCTGCGCGAGGTCGAGGGAGGTGCCGATGCGGCCGCTGACCTCGTTGAGGAACTCCAGGCGCTCCCGGACGGCGGCGTACTCCAGGTCGACGGGCTCGTCCTCGCACCCTCCGTCGAACGCCTCACCGGACCGCCCGCCGGTGGTCTCGCCGAGGCCTTCGCCGGGGCCGTGCGGTGCGGGTCGTCCCGGGGCGGCGGCCCGTGCGGCCCGCCGCCGGCGCGCACCGCGCCCGGCCCGCCGGGGCACTCCCCAGTCGGGGGTGACGGGCACCCGGTCGTTCTGGCAGAACTCCAGTACCGGGTAGCCCAGTTCGAGGATCTGCGCGACGATCCGGGCGCTCTCGCCCACGCTCATGCTGGGCATGATCTCCGGGAGCCCGCGGGCGAGTTCCTCGGCGCCGGGGAAGTCGGTGTGCAGCGCGAAGGCGGGCGCGATGCGCTCGACGGCGAAGGCGCCGTGCCCGGCCGCCGCACCGCCCACGAGCCCCGCCCGGCCGGCGGGACCCACGCCGGCGGTGCCGTCGCCGTCGGCACCGTGACCGCCGGCGCCGGCGGTGCCGTCGCCGTCGGCACCGTGACCGCCGGCGCCGGCGGGCCGGCGCAACACGTCCGCGTCGGCCGCGTCGGCCGCGAGCACCAGCAGCCGCTCCGGTCCCGGGCCCACCAGGGGGTAGGCCCACCACAGGACGTCGACGCGGCCGCGCCCCGGCACGGTGAGCCGGGCTCGGCCCGCGGCCGGGTAGGACAGGCGCCCGTCGAGGGAGGTCTCCAGACCGGGCCCGAGCCCGTCGTGGCCGTCGTGGGCGCAGGGGGCGGCATGAGCGGCGTGCCCCGGGTGCGCGAGCACCCCGCCGTCCTCGGGATCGTCGGGCAGCGCCCCGGAGACGGGCAGCAGGTCGGCCGCCGCCCGGCCGACGGCCTCCTGCCTGCCGGTGCCGAACAGCCGCCGGGCGCCGGTGCTCCAGTGCGACACCAGGCCGTCCCGGTCGACGACGACCACGGCCAGCGGAACCCGCCCGGCCCCGGCCCGTGCCGAACCGGCCGCGGCCCGCGCCGCCCCGGTCCCGGCCGGGTGGCCGCGAGACGCGTCCCCGTCGGTGCCACGGTCCATGGCCAGGCCCCTCTCGCACGGCTCCGCAAGATCTGCGATCCCAGGCCCACCACGGTACGGGGCCGTCCGGTCACGATGTGCGGCAAACCCGGGAATTGGCTCCCGCGGCGAGACGGTGCGCACTCCGGCGCCCCGTCGTCCGGCACCCCCCAGGGCGCGCAGGGCCGCCGGTGCGCCCCTGGGACGCGGTGCGCCCCGCGCCCCGGCGCGCCCCGCCGCCGGTCCGCTCAGTCCTCGTGGCCGAGCTGGAGGTCGCGTTCCGTGCGTCCGCCGCCCGCGACCTGGAGCACCGTGGCGACCGGGGGGTAGCCGGCCGCGATCACGGTGTACTCGCCGGAGGACAGGTCCACGAACCGGAACGATCCGTCGGGTCCGGTGGTGAGCGTGTCGACGACGTTGCCCGCCGCGTCGAGCAGCGTCACGCGCGCGTCCTCGACGGGCCGTCCCGCGCTCGCCCGCACGGTGCCGCGCAGGACGGCGCCGCCCGCCAGTTCCACGTCCTGGCGCGTCTCGCGGGAGGCCTGCACGCTGACGGGGAGCGCGGCCGGGCGGAAGGCGGGCGCGCTGGCGGCGAGGGTGTACTCCCCCGCGACCAGTTCGGTGATGACGTAGCCGCCCTCGCGTCCGCTGCGGGTGCTGGCGACGACCTCGCCGTGGACGTTGGTCAGGGTGACGGTGGCGTCCCGCACGGGGCTGCCGTCCGCGGTGCACACGGTGCCCGCGAGGCGTCCGGCGCCGCCGAGGACGACGTCGAGTTCGACGGGCCGCTCGCCGACGGTCACGGAGACCGCCTGCGGCTGGTGCCCGCCGGCCGCGGCGATCAGGACGTACGAGCCGGTGCCCGGCGTGGACAGCGCGTACCGCCCGTCCTCGCCGCTGGCGCCCCGCCCGATCTGCTGTCCGCCGACGTCGATCAGGGTGAGCGCGGCGCGCGGCACGACGGTCCCGTCCGCGTGCTGCACCGTGCCGCAGACGGGGACTCCGGCCGGGTACGGCGCCCGCGACGGCGGCACGGTGTGGTTCAGGGGCGCCGGCTCGGTCTCGAAGGCGGCCGGGGCGGGGGTGTTGTGGGACACCAGCGGTTTCTCCTTGAGGAAGAAGGCGATGATCAGGCCGAGGACGAGCACCGGCACGAGGTAGAGGAAGATCCGCGGCATCGCGTCGGCGTACGCCTGGATGTAGGCGTCGCGCAGGGCCGGCGGCAGCGCGTGCACCATCTGCGGGGTGATCGACTCGGGGTCGGGGAGGGCGGTGCCCGCGCGCGCGGGGAGCCGGTCGCGCAGGGCGTCGGCGAGCCGGTCGGCGAAGAGGGTGCCGAAGACGGCCGCGCCGACGCTGCCGCCGATCTGGCGGAAGTAGTTGTTGGCGCTGGTGGCGGTGCCGAGGTCGGCGGGACGCACGGAGTTCTGCACGGCGAGCACGAGGACGGGCATCACCAGGCCGATGCCCGCGCCGAGGACGGCCATCCAGATGCTGTACTCCAGCCGGGAGGTGCCGACCTCCAGCCGGGACAGCAGCCACATGCCGACGACGGACAGGGCGCTGCCGAGCAGCGGGTGGATCTTGTAGCGGCCGGTGTGGCTGATCAGCTGCCCGGAGACGATGGACGCGACCACGATGCCGCCCATCATGGGCAGCATGAGCAGCCCGGACTCGGTGGCGGAGGCGCCGTCGACCATCTGCAGGAAGGTCGGCAGGTAGCTTGCCGCGCCGAACAGGGCGACGCCGACGACCAGGCCGACCAGGCCGCTGATGTTGAAGACGGAGTCGCGGAAGAGCCGCAGCGGGATGAGGGGTTCGGCGGCGAAGCGTTCGGCGACGACGAAGAGGACGGCCGCGACGGCGGCGCCCGCGCCCAGACCGAGGATGACCCGCGATCCCCAGGCGTACTCGGTGCCGCCCCAGCTGGTCAGCAGCACCGCGCACGTCGAGGCGGTGCCGAGGAGCAGCGTGCCGAGGATGTCGAAGCGGGCCTTGACGTGCGGTCTGGGCAGTTTGAGCACGACGGTGACGACCGCGAGGGTGACCAGGCCGAAGGGCACGTTGATGTAGAAGCACCACCGCCAGGAGAGGTGGTCGGTGAAGTACCCGCCGAGCAGGGGGCCTGCGACGGAGGCGAGGCCGAAGGCGGCGCCGATGAGCCCCATGAACCGGCCGCGCTGCCGGGGCGGGACGATGTCCGCGATGATGGCCTGCACGCCGATCATCAGGCCGCCGGCGCCGAGCCCCTGTACGGCGCGGAAGGCGATCAGCTGGTCCATGGTCCCGGCCCGCCCGGCCAGTGCGGAGCCGATGACGAAGACCGCGATGGCGAACTGGAAGACCCCCTTGCGGCCCACCAGGTCGCCGAGCTTGCCGTAGACGGGCAGTCCCACGGTGGCCGTGAGCAGGTAGGCGGTGATCGCCCAGGACATCTTGTCCAGGCCGTGCAGCTCCCCGACGACCTTGGGGAGCGCGGTGGCGACGATCATCTGGTCCAGGGCGGCCAGCAGCAGAGCGAGCATCAGCCCGACGAAGACCAGCCGGACCCGGCGGGGGCTGAGCGGGTCGGCGCCGGCCGGGAGCACGGCGGTGCTCCCGGCCGGGGCGGCGCGGGTCTCCGGTGGCGCCGCGACCGGTTCGTCCTGCACCAGAGTGATCCCGCCCACTTGGCCCTCTCCCTCGTCGCACTGGCGCGCAGATTCCGCGCGCAAAGCGACAACTACGGACAGCCCGCGGGGTTACGGCGCGAGGCGGGGCGGTGGGGAGATCACCCGAACCGGTGACGCGGCCAACGGGGGCCGCTGCCGGGTCAGTTGCGGGGCGGGACTACTTCTCCACCTCGGTGGCGAGCCGGGCGAGCAGCGCGTCGTAGATCCGGCCGAGGCCCTTGGGGGCGAACGTCTTCTCGAAGAAGCCGCCGATGCCGCCCGCGCCCTGCCAGGTGGTGGTGACGACGACGCGGGACCTGCCCTCGCCCGCCGGGGTGACCCGCCAGGTGGTGACCATGGAGGAGTTGCGGTCCTTCTCGACCAGTTCGCCGTCGGTGGGCTCGCTCACCTCCAGCAGGCAGTCGCGGACACGCTTGCTGGTGGCCTGGAGCTTCCAGTGGACGAGGGTGCCCTCGCCGTCGCCGCCCTCGCGCACCTCGTACTCGCTGAAGTGCTCGGGCAGCAGCCGCTCGCGGGTGCCGCTGTAGTCGGCGAGGGCGTCGAACACCTTCTCCGCGTCCGCCGCGACGACCCGCTCCGTAGTGGCCTCGACCTGCGCCATGGGGTTCCTCCAGGACATCCGTTCTCAGGGTTGGGGCAAGCCAACCACCCCGCTCCCCGGCGCCCCAAATCGGGGTGCGGCAAGTGATCGGACCCGGTGCGGCGGACGGTCGCGAACGGTTCCGGAACGGGGCCGCCGCGGTCGTCCGCACGATCATGGGAACGTGTGTTCTATTCTGTGAGGAGTGCTACCGAGGAGGCGTCATGCGCTGGGACAACCTCACAGCGGACTCCGGGGACACCGGGGAGTCCGGACACTCCGGGGACACCGGACACAGCCGGGCCGACGCCGCGCTCTTCGGCGCGGACGCGGTCACCACCCGCACGTTCGACACGCCCGAGTTCCGCGGGATCACCTTCCACGAGGTCCGGGCCCGCTCGATCATCAACCGGGTCCCCGGGGCCTCCCGCATGCCGTTCGAATGGACGGTCAACCCCTACCGGGGCTGCACGCACGCGTGCGTCTACTGTTTCGCCCGCAAGACGCACAGCTACCTGGACCTGGACACCGGTCTCGGTTTCGACACCCAGATCGTGGTCAAGGTGAACGCGCCCGAGCTGCTGCGCCACCAGCTCGCCGCCCGCCGCTGGCGCGGCGAGCACATCGCGATGGGCACCAACGTCGACTGCTACCAGCGCGCCGAGGGCCGCTACCGCCTCATGCCCGGCATCATCTCCGCGCTGACCGAGCGCGCGAACCCGTTCTCGATCCTGACCAAGGGAACGCTGATCCTGCGCGACCTGGACCTGCTGGTGCGGGCAGCCGAGGTCACCGACGTGGGCATCTCCGTCTCCGTGGGATTCACCGACCACGAGCTGTGGCGCACGGTGGAGCCGGGCACACCGGCACCGGAGCGCCGTCTGGACGTCGTCCGCACCCTCGGGGAGCACGGCATCGGCTGCGGGGTGCTGATGGCGCCGGTGATCCCCTTCCTCGGCGACCACCCCGCGCAGCTGCGGGCGACGGTGCGGGCCATCGCGGCGGCGGGGGCCACCTCCGTCACCCCGCTCACCCTGCACCTGCGGCCCGGCGCCCGGGAGTGGTACATGGCGTGGCTGGGGCAGCACCACCCGCACCTGGTGCGGCGCTACGAGCGGCTGTACGCCGACGGCGCCTACGCGCCCAAGTGGTACCAGCGCCGGATCACCCGTCAGGTGCACGAGCTGGCCCAGGAGTACGGGATCGGCCCCGCGCGCGCGGGCGCGGCGCGGCGCATCCGTCCGCAGGCGCCGCCACCGGACCAGGACTCCCCCGGTCCGGCCCCCGCGCCGGTGCCGGCACCGCCCGAACCGGTCCAGCTCTCGCTCCTCTGAGACCGCCCCGGCGCCGGGGCGGTCACCAGGAGACCGGGACCCTCATCGGCGCACCGGGGACCGTCACCGGCACACCGGGGATCGTTCGAGCGCATCGGTCAGCCCATTCGGGTCAACAGCCCCCGGTTCGCGTTCTTCCGGGAGTGCTTTCCGGGACGATGCGGCGAGGATCGCGGGACGCGCGGTCCGCAGCCTCTCCGTCCTGGGAGGACGCATGAGAAAACGCGCTGCCGTGCTGTGCGGTGCCGCACTCGTCGTGGCCGGAACCGTCACCGCCGTCCCCGCCGACGCGCGCACACCGCACCCCGCAGCCGTCGCCCGAGCCGCCCAGATCAGCTGGAAGAAGTGCGGCACCACCGGCCATCCGACGCTCCAGTGCGGCACCGTGAAGGTGCCGCTGGACCACCGGCGGCCGTCCGGACGGCAGATCACACTGGCGCTGTCCCGCGTCCCGCACACCGCGAAGACGTACCAGGGACCGCTGCTGGTCAACCCGGGCGGCCCAGGCGGCAGCGGACTCTCCCTCGCCCCCTTCGTCGCCTCCGCGCTGCCCGAGGCGGTCGCGGCCCAGTACGACGTCATCGGCTTCGACCCGCGCGGGGTGGGCCGGAGCAGCCCGGCGCTGGACTGCGCGCCCGGGCACTTCGGGACGGTGCGCCCGGACTCGGTGCCCGCGACCGCCGCGCTCGAACAGGCCAACCTCGCGCGCGTGCGCTCCTACGCCGCCGCCTGTGCGAAGAAGTACGCGAGCGTGCTGCCGCACATCGGCACCGTCGACGCCGTCGAGGACATGGACGCCGTCCGGCGGGCCCTGGGCGCCCAGAGGATCAACTACTTCGGCTACTCCTACGGCACCTATCTCGGCGCGGTGTACGCCAAGCTGTTCCCCGGGCGGGTGCGGCGGCTGGTGCTGGACTCGGTCGTGGACCCGAGCGGGATCTGGTACGACGACAACCTCCGGCAGGACCAGGCCTTCGACGACCGCCACCGCGCGTTCATGGCCTGGGTCGCCCGCAACGACGCGGCCTACCACCTGGGCACCGACCCGGCCCGGGTCGAGCACGCGTGGTACGCGATGCGGTCGGCGCTCGCCGGGAAACCCGCGGCGGGCAGGATCGGCGCCTCCGAGCTGGAGGACACCTTCATCCCCGGCGGCTACTACAACGGCTACTGGCCCTATCTGGCCCAGGCGTTCGCCGCGTACGTGAAGGACCACGCGACCGGCCCGCTCATCCAGGCCTACGAGGACTTCGGTGCCGTCGACGCCGCCGGTGACAACGGCTACAGCGTCTACTCCTCGGTGCAGTGCCGCGACGCCGCCTGGCCGCGCGACTGGCGGCAGTGGCGCGAGGACACCTGGGCGGTGTACGGCAAGGCACCGTTCATGGCCTGGAACAACGCCTGGTACAACGCGCCGTGCGCGTTCTGGCCGGGCGCGGCCGCACGCCCGGTGGACATCGCCAACCGCGACCTGCCGCCGGTGCTGCTGTTCCAGGCGACCGACGACGCCGCCACCCCGTACGAGGGCGGCGTACGGGTGCACCGGCTGCTGGCGGGCTCCAGCCTGGTCGTCGAGCAGGGCGGCGGCAACCACGGCATCACGCTGAGCGGGAACGCCTGCCTGGACGCGTACTTGTCGGCGTACCTGGGCAACGGCACGGTGCCGCGCGGTGCGGCCGGCGGGGCCGACGCCGTCTGCCGGAAGGTGCCCGACCCGAAGCCGCTGAGCGCCAGGGCCTCGGCCGCGCCGGTGCCGCGCGGCACCGGCGCGGCCCGCGGAGCGGCCCTGCACGACCTGGTCCGCTTCCGGGGCTGAGGCGCTACGGGCCCCTCGGGGGCGGGGGCGGCCCGGCTGTCAGAGCCATGGTCCACCATGAGGGCATGAGTGAACTGACCCGGATCCCCGCCCCCGAGGGCGTCGCCCCCGCCGCCCAGTACTCCCATGTCGTCCTGGGCACCGGCCGGTTCGTCGCCGTCTCGGGCCAGCTCGCCCTGGACGAGAAGGGCGCCCTCGTCGGGGAGGGCGACCCGGCGGCCCAGGCCCGTCAGGTCTTCGAGAACCTCCGCCGCTGCCTGTCGGCGGCCGGCGCCACCTTCGACGACGTCGTCAAACTCACCTTTTTCGTCACCGACATGACCCACCTACCGGCCATCCGCGAGGCCCGCGCCGCCCACATACCCGACGACCGCCTCCCCGCCTGCTCGGCCGTCCAGGTCGCCGCCCTGGTCCGCCCGGAGTTCCTGATGGAGATCGAGGCCTTCGCGGTGGTGGACGGCTGACGGCTGTCCGCGTGCGGGAGGCGGCTCCGGCCGGCTGCGAGGAGGACACCCGCGCCCGGCGTTCGTACCGACGCGCGGGTTGTCGCGGCCACGGCGCCGAGGACTCCTTCGAGAGGGGCGGTGCCGCCGTGTCCGAGGTGCGGTGCGTCAGGGAGCTGCCGGGCCGAGCGGGCGCTCCCCGCTTCACCGCTGCTTCGGAAGCCGGGCCAGCGCGTGGACGGCCGCCTCGGCGAGGGCCGGGTGGGCGAGGGCCTCGTCGAGCACCGGACGGGCTCGGGCGTCACCGAGCGCGCCGAGGCCCTCCACGCAGGCGAGTGCCACCCGGCGGTAGGGGTCGTGGGGGCGCAGCCGCCGGCGCAGCGTGGTGATCAGCGCGGGCACCGACTCGGGGGCGCGCAGGGCGACGAGGAGGCGCACCGGGTGCAGGGCGTAGGCGACGCGCAGTTCGTTGGTGGCGAGGGCCGCCGCCGCGCGGGCCGTGCGCGGGTCGCCGAGGCGTGCCAGGGCGTGCGCGGCGCTGGCGCAGCGCGGGGGGTCGCGGTGGTTGAGGAGCAGGACGAGGGACTCGAAGGCCCGGCGGTCGCCCGCGGTCCCCAGCCGGAAGGCGGCCAGTTCCCGGGCCCACAGCGGCCGGCCCGCGGCGGTGAGGACGCCGGCCAGTTCGTCCAGGTCCTGCGTCGCCACGAGCTGCCGGTACTCCGCCGTCCCGCCCGACTCCTGCCGTAAACGCTCCGTGAGTGATCGCAACTCTTCGTCCACGAAAGCCACCTTAGAGCCGTGACCGGCCGTGCGGGAGCCGCCTTGCGAACTCGGGGCCCCTCGCCTCTGGCGCGCTCGTTACCCACGGGTTAATCTCAGACGAGCGAGCCACCGCTCGCACCGACTCGCAGTGGCCTGGTGACGCAGCCACCGCGAGTGCTGTCGGTCCGGCACCCGGTTTCCGGTGCCCCCGGTGCTTCAGGTACCGCTGGTACCACGGGCACCGGTGTACGACCCGGCTCGGGGACAGAGCCGGCCGGTCCCGCGCCGTGCGGGCGTGTGCGCGCCCGCGGCAACGGCACCCGGGCGTGTGCGCATGCAGCCCGGCAGCACCCGCACCCTCTCCTTCCGCACCCGGTACGCCCACGGCGCACCGGGTCGCGCTCCCAGTCGTCACCCCTCATTCCTGGAGTCCCGCGATGGCCGCTCCCCTCTCCGACACCCCCGCCTGCCCGCTGAAGACCGTGGCCGTCATCGGTCTCGGCACCATGGGCACCGGCATCACCGAAGTCCTGGCCCGCGCCGGCCGCGAGGTCGTCGGCATCGACATCAGCGAAGCGGCGGCCGCCCGGTCCGTCGCCGCCCTGGAGGCCTCGACCGCCCACGCGGTGGCCCGCGGACGCCTGAGCGAGCAGGAGCGCGCGGACGTCCTCGCCCGTGTGCGCACCTGTGCCGACCTGACCGCCGCGGCCGACGCCGACCTGGTCATCGAGGTGGCACCGGAGTCGTACGAGATCAAGCACCGGATCTTCCGCGAACTGGACGCCGTGGTGCGGCCGGAGACGATCCTGGCGACCGGCACCAACGCTCTGTCGGTGACCCGCCTGGCCGCCGACTCGGCCCGCCCCGAGCGCGTGCTCGGCCTGCACTTCTTCAACCCGGCCCCGGCCATGAAGCTGGTCGAGGTCGTCTCCTCGGTGCTGACCGCGCCGCAGGCCGTCGCCGCCGTCACCGACCTCGCCGTCGAACTGGGCAAGGAGCCGGTCGCGGTCGGCGACCGGCCCGGGTTCGTCGCCGACGGGCTGCTGTTCGGCTACCTCAACCAGGCCGCCGCGATGTACGAGGCCAAGTACGCCTCCCGGGAGGACATCGACGCCGCGATGCGGCTCGGCTGCGGGCTGCCGATGGGCCCGCTGGCGCTGCTCGACCTGATCGGCGTCGACACCGCCCGGACGGTGCTGGAGGCCATGTACGCCGAGTCCCGTGACCGGCTGCACGCCCCCGCGCCGGTCCTCAAGCAGCTCAGCGAGGCGGGTCTGACCGGCCGCAAGGCGGGCCGCGGCTTCTACACCTACGCCGCGGCGGGCAGCGGCACGGTGGTGCGGGACGCGCTCACCCCGCTGGACGGCGACGCCCTCGTCCCGGGCCGGGCCGTCCGCGGTGTCGGGGTGGCCGGCTCGGGCACCATGGCCTCCGGCATCGCGGAGGTGTTCGCGAAGGCCGGGTACGAGGTGGTGCTCGCCGCGCGCAGCGCCGAGAAGGCACAGGCCGCCAAGGCCCGTGTCGGCAGGTCTCTTTCGCGTTCCGTCGACAAGGGCCGGCTGTCCGCCGAGGCCGCGGCGCGGGCCCTGGACCGGATCACGGCCACCGGCACGTACGACGACTTCGCCGACGTGGACCTGGCCGTGGAGGCGGTCGCCGAGGACCTGGCCGTCAAGCAGCAGTTGTTCGGCACGCTGGACAAGGTCTGCAAGCCGGGCGCGGTGCTGGCCACCACCACCTCCTCGCTGCCGGTGGTCGCCTGCGCCCGTGCCACCTCGCGTCCGCAGGACGTGATCGGCATGCACTTCTTCAATCCGGCCCCGGCCATGAAGCTCGTCGAGGTGGTGCGTACGGTGCTGACCGCCGACGACGTCCACGCCACCGTCCGCGAGGTGTGCGCCACGGTCGGCAAGCACGCGGTGGACTGCGGGGACCGGGCCGGGTTCATCGTCAACGCCCTGCTCTTCCCGTACCTCAACAACGCGATCAAGATGGTGCAGGAGCACTACGCCTCGCTGGACGACATCGACGCGGCGATGAAGCTGGGCGGCGGCTACCCGATGGGGCCCTTCGAGCTGCTGGACGTGGTCGGCCTGGACGTCTCGCTGGCCATCGAGAAGGTCCTGCACCACGAGTTCCGCGAGCCGGGCCTGGCCCCCGCGCCCCTCCTGGAGCACCTGGTGGCCGCGGGCTGCCTCGGCCGCAAGACGGGCCGCGGCTTCCGCGAACATGCCCGCCGCTGACCGGCCGGGCGACCGGCCGGGCGAGCGCGCCGGCCCGTGGCCGGGTGGCCGGTTCCAGGAGGGCGCCGAGTGGGGCGGTCTGCTCGAGCCGGCCGCCCCGCCCCCGGTCACCGGGCCCGGCGAAGGCCGGGCACCCGCGCACCGGGCTGCGCGTATGCAGTACGTTCGGGTCATGCCCCAGCCCGCCAAGTCCTCACGTACACCCGCTGCGCCCGACGCTCCGGAGAGCGCCGCCGGCTCCCGCGCCGCCGCCCAGCGGCTCAAAATGCGCCGGGAACTGGCCGCCGCGGCGATGGAGCTGTTCGCGACCAAGGGGTACGAGGCGACCACGGTCGACGAGATCGCCGCGGCGGCCGGGGTCGCCCGCCGCACCTTCTTCCGCCACTTCCGCTCCAAGGAAGAGGCGATCTTCCCCGACCACGACGACACGCTCGTCCGCGCGGAGGCCGTCCTCAACGCCGCCCCCGCGCACGAGCACCCGCTCGACACGGTCTGCCGCGGCATCAAGGAGGTCATGAAGATGTACGCGGCCCGGCCGGAGATCTCGGTCGCCCGCTACAAGCTGACCCGCGAGGTGCCGACGCTGCGCGAGGCGGAGATCGCCTCGGTGGCCCGCTACGAACGTCTGTTCACCCGGTATCTGCTGGGCCACTTCGACGAGCGCGCGCACGCGGACGACGCCAACGACGACCCGCTGCTGGCCGAGGTCGCCGCCTCCGCGGTGGTCACCGCGCACAACCACGTGCTGCGGCGCTGGCTGCGGGCGGACGGACAGGGCGACGTGGAGGCGCAGCTGGACCACGCCTTCGCGATCGTGCGCAAGACCTTCGGGACGGGGATCGGGGCGGGCCGCTCCACGGCCGGTGCGACGGCCGGGCCGGCCGCCGCCTCCCCCGCCGCGGTGTCCCGGCAGGGCGAGGTCCTGGTCACCGTGGCCCGCACCGACGCGCCGCTGGACGAGGTCATGCGGACCATCGAGGAGGCGCTGAAGGACCGCTGAGCGCCGCTCTCCCTTCGGTCCTCACCACGGCTCCGGCACCGTACCCACCACGGGCTCCGGCACCGTCCGGCGCCCTCCCGCGCGCCTCTCACGGCCGCGCCACCGTCGGCGCGCGGCGTTCACGGCCACCCTTCGGGGTGGCCGTTCTGGCATGTCAGAGCGCTTTTCGCCCTTCTTCCCGGGCCCGTTCGATCGATCATCGCTCATTTGTCGCGTAAAGATTTCGTCTGAGCGGAAGTTATGGCACTCAGTGCCTTGTCAGCTGACACGCGGTGTCATACGTTGAAGGTGTCCGGGCGACCGGCACGCAGCGACCGCACCGCGTGCCGACTGTCCCGGCGGGCCCGCCCGCACGCCCGGACGCCTGCGTCACAGGCATCTTCCGCGCCACAAAGCGCCGCCACGCACCACCCGCCGCACCGCCGGCACCCCGCCGAACCGACGGCACCCGCCCCGACCCCAGCAGCACCCACCCCGCACCGACGAACCCTCAGCGCCCCTGCCCCTCACAGGGACGTTCACCGCCGGAGGCAACACCGTGACCGTGAAGGACATCCTGGACGCGATCCAGTCGAAGGACGCCACGTCCGCCGATTTCGCCGCCCTGCCGCTCCCCGAGTCGTACCGCGCGATCACCGTGCACAAGGACGAGACGGAGATGTTCGCGGGCCTGGAGACCCGCGACAAGGACCCGCGCAAGTCGCTGCACCTGGACGACGTGCCGCTGCCCGAACTGGGCCCTGGCGAGGCCCTGGTGGCCGTCATGGCCTCCTCGGTGAACTACAACTCCGTGTGGACCTCGATCTTCGAGCCCCTGTCGACGTTCGGCTTCCTGGAGCGCTACGGCAAGGTCAGCGAACTCACCAAGCGGCACGACCTGCCGTACCACATCATCGGATCCGACCTCGCGGGCGTGGTCCTGCGCACCGGGCCCGGCGTCAACGCCTGGCAGCCCGGCGACGAGGTCGTCGCCCACTGCCTCTCCGTCGAGCTGGAGTCCTCCGACGGGCACAACGACACCATGCTCGACCCCGAGCAGCGCATCTGGGGCTTCGAGACGAACTTCGGCGGCCTCGCCGAGATCGCCCTCGTCAAGTCCAACCAGCTGATGCCCAAGCCGGACCACCTCAGCTGGGAGGAGGCCGCCGCGCCCGGCCTGGTCAACTCCACCGCCTACCGCCAGCTCGTCTCCCGCAACGGCGCCGGCATGAAGCAGGGCGACAACGTGCTCATCTGGGGGGCGAGCGGTGGTCTCGGCTCGTACGCCACCCAGTTCGCGCTGGCCGGCGGCGCCAACCCGATCTGCGTGGTCTCCTCGCCGCAGAAGGCGGACATCTGCCGGTCCATGGGCGCCGAGGCGATCATCGACCGCAACGCCGAGGGCTACCGGTTCTGGAAGGACGAGAACACCCAGGACCCCAAGGAGTGGAAGCGCTTCGGCAAGCGCATCCGTGAACTCACCGGCGGCGAGGACATCGACATCGTCTTCGAGCACCCCGGCCGCGAGACCTTCGGCGCGAGCGTCTACGTCACCCGCAAGGGCGGCACCATCACCACCTGCGCCTCGACCTCGGGCTACATGCACCAGTACGACAACCGCTACCTGTGGATGTCCCTGAAGCGCATCATCGGCTCCCACTTCGCCAACTACCGCGAGGCCTGGGAGGCCAACCGGCTCATCGCCAAGGGCAGGATCCACCCGACGCTCTCCAAGGTGTACTCCCTCCAGGACACCGGACAGGCCGCCCACGACGTGCACCGCAACGTCCACCAGGGCAAGGTCGGCGTGCTGTGCATGGCCCCCGAGGAGGGGCTGGGCGTGCGTGACGAGGAGATGCGCGCGCGGCACCTCGACGCCATCAACCGCTTCCGGAACATCTGAGGAGCGCTGGATGACTGAGCGTCAGCCCGCCGCGGGCGAGCGGGAGAAGGACCGGCCGTGGCTCATGCGCACGTACGCCGGACACTCCACCGCCGAGGCGTCCAACGAGCTGTACCGGCGCAACCTCGCCAAGGGCCAGACCGGCCTGTCGGTGGCCTTCGACCTGCCGACGCAGACCGGCTACGACTCCGACCACGTCCTCGCCCGCGGCGAGGTGGGCCGGGTCGGCGTGCCGATCGCGCACCTCGGTGACATGCGCCGGCTGTTCCAGGACATCCCCCTGGAGCGGATGAACACCTCGATGACGATCAACGCCACCGCCATGTGGCTGCTGGCGCTCTACCAGGTCGTCGCCGAGGAGCAGGGTGCGGACATCACCCGGCTCCAGGGCACGACCCAGAACGACATCGTCAAGGAGTACCTGTCGCGCGGGACGCACGTCTTCCCGCCGGGGCCGAGCCTCCGTCTGACGACCGACATGATCGCGTACACGGTCTCCCACATCCCGAAGTGGAACCCGATCAACATCTGCAGCTACCACCTGCAGGAGGCGGGCGCCACGCCGGTCCAGGAGATCGCGTACGCGATGTCGACGGCGATCGCGGTCCTGGACGCCGTCCGGGACTCGGGGCAGGTGCCGCAGGAGCGGATGGGCGACGTGGTCGGCCGTATCTCCTTCTTCGTGAACGCGGGCGTCCGGTTCATCGAGGAGATGTGCAAGATGCGAGCCTTCGGGCGCATCTGGGACCAGGTCACGCGTGAGCGCTACGGCATCGAGAACCCCAAGCACCGCCGCTTCCGGTACGGCGTCCAGGTCAACTCCCTCGGGCTGACCGAGGCGCAGCCGGAGAACAACGTCCAGCGGATCGTGCTGGAGATGCTGGCCGTCACCCTCTCCAAGGACGCCCGCGCGCGTGCCGTGCAGCTGCCGGCCTGGAACGAGGCCCTGGGTCTGCCCCGCCCCTGGGACCAGCAGTGGTCGCTGCGGATGCAGCAGGTGCTGGCCTACGAGAGCGACCTGCTCGAGTACGAGGACATCTTCGAGGGCTCGCACGTCGTCGAGGCGAAGGTCGCGAAGCTCGTCGAGGAGTCCCTGGCCGAGATCGAGCGGATCCAGGAGATGGGCGGCGCGATGGCCGCCGTCGAGTCCGGCTACCTCAAGTCGCAGCTCGTCTCCTCGCACGCCGAGCGCCGCGCCCGTATCGAGTCCGGGCAGGAGAAGATCGTGGGCGTCAACATCTTCGGGACGACCGAGCCGAACCCGCTCACGGCCGACCTGGACACCGCGATCCAGACGGTCGACCCGGCCGTCGAGGCCCGGGTCGTCGCGGGGCTCCAGCACTGGCGCGACACCCGCTACCAGCCGCCCTTCAACCACCCGCGCCCGTGCAAGGCGCTGGAGAAGCTGAAGGAGGCCGCCAAGGGCACCGACAACCTCATGGAGGCCACCCTGGAGTGCGCCCGCGCCGGAGTCACCACCGGCGAGTGGGCCGGGGCCCTGCGCGAGGTGTTCGGCGAGTTCCGCGCGCCGACGGGCGTCTCGTCCGCGCCGGTCGCGATCACCGCGGCGGAGGGCTCGGCGCTGAACGACGTGCGCCGCAAGGTGGACGCCACCGCCCGCGACCTCGGCGTCGGCAAGCTGCGCTTCCTGGTCGGCAAGCCGGGCCTGGACGGGCACTCCAACGGCGCCGAGCAGATCGCGGTGCGGGCCCGCGACGCCGGGTTCGAGGTGGTCTACCAGGGCATCCGGCTGACCCCCGAGCAGATCGTCGACGCGGCCCTTGCCGAGGACGTGCACGCGGTCGGCCTGTCCGTCCTCTCCGGCTCGCACGCGCAACTGGTGCCGGACGTGCTGGAGCGGCTGCGTGTGGCCGGTGCCACAGACATCCCGGTGATCGCCGGTGGCATCATCCCTGGCGGTGACGCCGAACAGCTGAGGGCCGCCGGAGTGGCCGCGGTGTTCACCCCGAAGGACTTCGACATCACCGGCATCATCGGCCGCATCGTGGACGAGATCCGCACAGCGAACAAGCTCGACCCCCTGGAGGTCCCCGCATGACCAGCCCCGCTCCCCAGGCCAGCCGACTGCGCCCGCGGCGCTCCTGCCTGGCCGTCCCCGGCAGCAACCCGCGCTTCCTGGAGAAGGCGCAGGGTCTGCCCGCCGACCAGGTCTTCCTCGACCTGGAGGACGCGTGCGCGCCGCTGGCCAAGCCCGAGGCGCGGCACACCATCGTCAAGTTCCTCAACGAGGGCGACTGGAGCGGCAAGACACGGGTGGTCCGGGTCAACGACTGGACGACCGAGTGGACGTACCGCGACGTCGTCACCGTCGTCGAGGGCGCCGGCCAGAACCTGGACTGCATCATGCTGCCGAAGGTGCAGAGCGCCCAGCAGGTGGTGGCGCTCGACCTGCTGCTGACGCAGATCGAGAAGACGATGGGCCTCGAGGTGGGCCGCATCGGCATCGAGGCGCAGATCGAGAACGCGCGGGGCCTGAACAACGTCAACGAGATCGCCGCCGCCTCGCCGCGCACCGAGACGATCATCTTCGGCCCGGCCGACTTCATGGCCTCCATCAACATGAAGACGCTGGTCGTGGGCGAGCAGCCGCCCGGCTACCCCGCGGACGCCTACCACTACATCCTGATGAAGATCCTGATGGCGGCCCGTGCCCACGACCTCCAGGCGATCGACGGCCCCTACCTGCAGATCCGCAACGTGGACGGCTTCCGCGAGGTCGCGCAGCGCGCCGCGGCGCTGGGCTTCGACGGCAAGTGGGTGCTGCACCCCGGTCAGGTGGAGGCCGCCAACGAGGTCTTCTCGCCCTCCCAGGAGGACTACGACCACGCCGAGCTGATCCTGGACGCCTACGAGTACTGCACCTCCGAGGCCGGCGGCAAGAAGGGCTCGGCGATGCTCGGCGACGAGATGATCGACGAGGCCAGCCGCAAGATGGCGCTGGTCGTCGCGGGCAAGGGCCGCGCCGCCGGCATGCGGCGCACCAGCAAGTTCGAGATCCCGGAGGGCTGAGCGCCATGCAGTTCGGACGCACCTACGAGGAGTTCGAGGTCGGCGCGGTCTACAAGCACTGGCCCGGCAAGACGGTCACGGAGTACGACGACCACCTCTTCTGCCTCCTCACCATGAACCACCACCCGCTCCACCTGGACGCGCACTACGCCGGGGAGACGACGGACTTCGGCAAGAACGTGGTGGTCGGGAACTACATCTACTCCCTGCTGCTCGGCATGAGCGTCCCCGACGTGTCCGGCAAGGCGATCGCCAATCTGGAGATCGAATCGCTCAGGCACGTGGCGCCGACCTTCCACGGCGACACCCTGTACGGCGAGACGACCGTGCTGGACAAGTGGCCGTCGAAGTCCAAGAACGACCGCGGCATCGTGCACGTCGAGACCCGGGGCTACAAGCAGGACGGCACACTGGTGTGCGTCTTCCGCCGCAAGGTGATGGTGCCGACCGGGACGTACATCAAGGAGCGCGGCGGCGAGCAGCCGGGCCGCCCCGAACCCGAGGAACAGGGGAAGAAGTAGATGAGCCGTCTCGCCCAGACCCACGGTCTCACCGATGTCCAGCAGGAGATCGTCTCCACCGTGCGGGACTTCGTCGACAAGGAGATCATCCCGGTCGCGACCGAGCTGGAGCACCGCGACGAGTACCCGCAGCAGATCGTGGACGGCCTCAAGGAGCTGGGCCTGTTCGGTCTGATGATCCCCGAGGAGTACGGGGGGCTGGGCGAGTCGCTGCTGACGTACGCGCTGTGCGTGGAGGAGATCGCGCGCGGCTGGATGTCGGTGTCCGGCATCATCAACACCCACTTCATCGTCGCGTACATGCTCAAGCAGCACGGCACGCAGGAGCAGAAGGACCACTTCCTGCCGAGGATGGCCCTGGGCGAGGTCCGGGGCGCCTTCTCGATGTCGGAGCCGGCCCTGGGCTCGGACGTGTCGGCGATCACCTCGAAGGCGGTGCGGGACGGCGAGGAGTACGTCCTGACCGGCCAGAAGATGTGGCTGACCAACGGCGGCACGTCCTCGCTGGTCGCGGTGCTGGTCCGCAGTGACGAGGGTCACCCGCAGGGGACGGCCCCGCACAAGTCGATGACGACCTTCCTGGTGGAGAAGGAGCCCGGCTTCGGTGAGGTGCGGCCCGGTCTGACCATCCCCGGCAAGATCGACAAGATGGGCTACAAGGGCGTCGACACCACCGAGCTGATCATGGACGGCCTGCGGGTTCCGGCCGACCGGGTGCTCGGCGGGGTCACCGGCCGCGGCTTCTACCAGATGATGGACGGGGTCGAGGTCGGCCGGGTGAACGTGGCGGCCCGCGGCTGCGGCGTCGCCCAGCGCGCCTTCGAGCTGGGCGTGCGCTACGCGCAGCAGCGGCACACCTTCGGCAAGCCGATCGCCCAGCACCAGGCCATTCAGTTCAAACTGGCGGAGATGGCCACCAAGGTCGAGGCCGCTCATGCCATGATGGTGAACGCGGCCCGGAAGAAGGATTCCGGCCAGCGCAATGACCTTGAGGCGGGCATGGCGAAGTACCTGGCCTCCGAATACTGCAAGGAGGTCGTCGAGGACGCCTTCCGCATCCACGGCGGCTACGGCTTCTCGAAGGAGTACGAGATCGAGCGCCTCTACCGCGAGGCCCCGATGCTGCTCATCGGTGAAGGTACCGCCGAGATCCAGAAAATGATCATCGGCCGCCGACTGCTCGAGGAGTATCGGTTCCAAGGCTGAATGTCCGCATACGGGGTGTTTTCTCCGAGAAGAAGATCACACCCCGTCAGCGGTCTTCGGCCGCCGACTCGGCTTCCCGGCTTACCCAGTTGTGGCCCTTAACCGCTACGATCGCGGAAAGCCGCCGTCCCCCGTCGAGAGCGCGGCATCATCCGCTACGAAGGTCATCCATGCCCCACAGCCAAACCTCTGCACCTCGCGACAGCCTCGCCGGCGTACGCCTCGCGCGCGGAGCATCGCCGTGGCTTCTGCCGACCGTCGCCACCGCAGCCGTCAGCCTGGTCCGCGCCCGCCGCTCGGGCGTGGCCAAGGCAGTAGCCGTCCCCGCCACCGCGCTCGCGGCGGGGATGCTGTGGTTCTTCCGCGACCCCGAGCGCGAGATCACCCCGGGCCGGGTCATCTCGCCCGCCGACGGTGTGGTGCAGAGCATCATGCCGTGGAAGGACGGCCGCACCCGCGTCGCGATCTTCATGAGCCCGCTGAACGTCCACGTCAACCGCGCCCCGCTCTCCGGCACGGTCACGTCGGTCGAGCACGTTCCCGGCGGGTTCGTTCCGGCGTTCAACAAGGAGAGCGAGAACAACGAGCGGGTCGTCTGGCACTTCGACACCGAGCTCGGCGACATCGAGATGATCCAGATCGCCGGCGCGGTGGCCCGCCGCATCGTCCCCTATCTCCCGTCGGGCACCAAGGTCGAGCAGGGCGACCGGATCGGTCTGATCCGCTTCGGCTCGCGCGTCGACCTCTACCTGCCCGAGGGCGTGGAGGTCGCGGTCGAGGTCGGCCAGAAGACCGTGGCTGGGGTGACTCGCATTGACCGTGATTGATCCCGAGACCCAGGCCGGCTGGGTACCCGAGGCCGACGACATGGACGACGAGGAGGAGATGCCCCTCTCGCTGCGCCTGTCGATAGCGGACACCCTCACCCTGGGCAACGCCACGTGCGGGTTCATGGCGGTGTACTTCACCACCACCGGCATCCTGATCCCGCACCTCACCGGCAGCCAGGAGTCGGGGATGGCCCGGCACAGCGCCGCCACGGCGGTCATCCTGATGCTGTGCGCGGCGGTCTTCGACCTGTTCGACGGGCTGGTCGCGCGCAAGCTGCGCTCCTCCCCCATGGGAGCGGAGCTGGACAACCTCTCCGACCTGATCAGCTTCGGCCTGGCCCCGGCCTACTTCGTGCTGGTCTACGGCATGGTCGCCGACGACGCCCACCAGCGGATGGCGGCGCTCGGCGCGATCGTCGTACTCCTCGCGGTCGTCCTGCGGCTGGCGAGATTCTCCTGCGTGACGATGAAGGACGGCGTGTTCCAGGGCATGCCCTCGCCGTTCGGCGCGCTGACGGTGGTCTCCGTCGTCCTGCTGGAGCTGCCCTTCGTGGCGACGCTGCTGGCGATCCTCGGCACGGCGTGGCTGATGGTGAGCCGCGTGGAGTACCCCAAGCCGCGCGGCCGTCTCGCGGTGGCGATGCTCTCCTGGATCGTGCTGTCGATGGGCCTGCTGGCCGCCTGGGCCTTCGACGCCCCGAGCGGTCAGCTGCTGCTGCAGACCGGCTGCGCGCTCCAGCTGGTGATGGGCGCGGTGATCCCGCTGTTCGCCACGGCCCGCCGGGTGAACAACTTCCGCGACAACCGGCGCGAGGCACGGGCGGCGCAGCTCCCGTGACCCTCGGCACACGGAAGGGCCCCGGAACCGTACGGTTCCGGGGCCCTTCCGTTCGTCCGCCGACGGCCGGCCGGGTCAGCGCAGGAAGTGCTCGCCGATGCGCTCGGCCACCCGCTCCAGGATCGGCCCGGCGTCCGCGATGCACTTCGCGACGTCCGGCTCGATGTCCGTGAGCGCGTAGGCCCGGCGGATCCCCGCCCGGCCCAGCACCTCGGGGGCGAGCGCGAGCCGTCCGCACACCGCGACGACCTCCTTGTCCGCGGCGCGGGCGGCGGCGGCGACCCCGGCCGGGGCCTTGCCGTGCAGGGTCTGCTCGTCCAGCGAACCCTCGCCGGTGATCACCAGGGAGGCCCGCTGAAGCGCCGGCGCGAAGCCGAGCACGTCGAGCATGACCTCGATCCCGGCACGGAACCGGGCACCGAGGATGAGCGCCCCGTACCCGATGCCGCCCGCGGCGCCGGCGCCCGGCGAGGCGGCGTACTCGGCGGCCCTGGCCCCGAGCGCCCCCTCCAGCACCTTCGCGTAGTGCGCGAGGGCCGCGTCCAGCGTCTCGACGTCCTCGGGCGAGGCGCCCTTCTGCGGCCCGTAGACCGCCGCGGCACCCTTGGGCCCGGTCAGCGGGTTGTCCACGTCGCTGGCGAGCACGAACTCGACCCCGGCGAGCCGCGGGTCGAGCGCGGACAGGTCCGCGTGGGCGAGGTCCGCCAGACCGCCGCCGCCGGGCGCGACCGGCTCGCCGTCGGCCCGCAGGAACCGCGCGCCGAGCGCGCGGAGCATGCCCGCGCCGCCGTCGGTGGTCGCGCTGCCGCCGACCCCGAACACGATCGTCCGCGCGCCCGCCTCCAGCGCGGCCCGCAGCAGCTCACCCGAGCCGTACGTGGAGGCCGTCAGCGGCGCGAAGACCCCGGCCGGAAGCCGCTGCAGCCCGCTGGCCTCGGCCATCTCCACGACCGCGGTGTCACCGCGCAGCGCGAACGCGGCCGTCACCTCGTCGCCGAGGGGGCCGGTGACCCGTACCTCACGGCGCTCGAACCCGGCCGCGACCGCCGCGTCCACGGTGCCGTCACCGCCGTCGGCCACGGGCAGCGCCTCGACCTCCAGGTCCGGCACGACCCTGCGCAGCCCGGCCGTCACCCGCTCGGCGACCTGCACGGCCGTCAGCGAGCCCTTGAACTTGTCCGCGGCAACCAGCACCCTGCGGGTGCCGTGCACTGCAGCGTCCGCCACCTTGCATCCCCTTGCTCTCCGGGCCCCGCACGTCAGGGGGCCAGCCGCGCCGCTGTGACCATAACCGGCGACGGCCCCCGCCGTCATGCCCCGCCCGCTCCCTGAGAAGCGGCGCACCCTCAGCGGGCAGCAGCCCGAGCAGCACCGGGCCGCCCCGGGAAGGACCTGCCCCGGCGAGCGCCGGGCCTCCCGGGAAGCTCCGCGACCGCGCCCGCCCCTCCCCCGGTTGCCCTTACCCTTCCTGGATGACCACTGCGGACTACGCCACCTACATCGCCGGCCTGCCCCGTGTGCTCGCCGGTGCCGCCGCCCTCTTCCGTGACGCCCAGGGGCGGGTGCTGCTCGTCGAGCCGAACTACCGGGACGGCTGGGCGCTGCCGGGCGGCACGGTCGAATCGGACACCGGGGAGAGCCCGCGCCAGGGCGCCCGCCGCGAGACCCTGGAGGAGATCGGCCTCGACCGCCCGCTCGGGCGGCTCCTCGCGGTGGACTGGGTGCCCGGCACCGGACGCCCGCCGCTGGTGGCGTACCTCTACGACGGCGGCGTCCTCGCGGACGAGGACTTCAAGGCGATCCGGCTCCAGGAGGAGGAACTGCTGTCCTGGCGCCTGGTGGCGCGCGACGACCTCACCGCCCATCTGGCGGGCTCGCTGGGCCGGCGGGTCCTGGCCGCCCTGGACGTCCTCACCGAGGGCGCGGGCACCGCGGAACTGGAGAACGGGTACCGCGTGGGCTGACCGCGCCCCGGCCCTTCCCCCGCCGGCCCCGTAGCCCTGACAAGGGTTCGCCGGTCCCGCCCGGCCGTCCTACCCTCGGACCCATGGCCAAGCCCCTGATCGCCCTCCTCAGCGGAGCCGGTGTCTCCACCGACTCCGGCATCCCGGACTACCGCGGACCGAACGGGCTGTGGCGCAAGGACCCCGAGGCCGAGAAGCTCGTGACCTACGAGTACTACATGGGCGATCCGGAGATCCGGCGGCGGTCCTGGCGGATGCGGCGCGAGAACCGGACGCTGGGGGCCGAGCCGAACGCCGCGCACCGGGCGGTGGCCGAGCTGGAGCGCTCCGGGGTGCCCGTCCGCGTGATCACCCAGAACGTGGACGGGCTGCACCAGCTCGCCGGGATGCCCGCCCGCAAGGTCGTCGAACTGCACGGCACGGTACGTCGCTTCGTGTGCACCGGCTGTCACGTCCGCGGGCCCATGGAGGACGCCCTCGCCCGGGTCGAGGCCGGCGAGGACGATCCGCCCTGCCGGGAGTGCGGCGGCATCCTCAAGTCCGCCACCGTGATGTTCGGCGAGCGTCTCGACCCGGTCGTGCTGGGTGAGGCGGTCGCCATCGCCAAGGCCTGCCAGGTGTTCATCGCCGTGGGGACGAGCCTGCGAGTGCAGCCCGCCGCCGGGCTCGCCCGGGTCGCCGCCGACCACGGCGCCCGGCTCGTCGTCGTCAACGCCGAACCGACGCCGTACGACGACATCGCCGACGAGGTGATCCGCGAACCCATCGGCACCTCGCTGCCCGCCCTGCTCGGCCGGCTGCGCGACGAGAGCGCCCCGCACCTCTAGAAGGTTCCGGCGGAACCTTCAGAAGAGACCGGCGCCCTGTTCGAAGTCGAGCAGCCGGCGTTTGCGGGCCAGGCCGCCGCCGTAGCCGGTGAGGCTGCCGTTCGCCCCGATCACGCGGTGGCACGGGACGATGATGCCGATGGGGTTCTTGCCGTTGGCCAGGCCGACGGCGCGGGAGGCCTGGGGGTTGCCGAGCGCATGGGCGAGTTCACCGTACGTACGGGTCTCGCCGTAGGGGATCGCGCGCAGTTGCTCCCACACGCGGCGCTGGAAGGGGGTGCCGGTCAGGCGCAGCGGCAGGGTGAACTCCCGGCGGCGGCCCGCGAAGTACGCGTCGAGCTGCTCCGCCGCCTCGGCGAAGGCGCCGCTCCGCGGCTCGCCGAAGGTCTCCTGGGCCGGGCGGTGGCGCTGGTCGGTCATGTACAGGCCGCACAGGACGCCGTCCTCGGCGACGAGCGTGAGCGGGCCGTAGGGGCTGTCGATGACGGTGTGCTGCTTCATGGCGAACGTCCTCAGACGGGAAGGAAGTTGATGGGGTGGCTGTCCGTGGCCCACAGGTACTGGACGGCGTAGGCCCGCCAGGGACGCCACGCCGCGGCACGCGCGGTGAGGGCGGCCGGGGTGGACGGCAGGCCCAGTTCCCGGGCGGCGCGGCGGATGCCGAGGTCGGTGGGGAGGAAGGCATCGGGGTCGCCGAGGGCGCGCATCGCGATGACGTCGGCGGTCCAGGGGCCGAAACCGGGCAGCGCCAGCAGGTCGGCGCGGGTCTGGGCCCAGTCGCTCTCCACCCCCAGCTGGAGGGTGCGGTCGGCCAGCCGCTGGACGAGGGTGGTGAAGGTGGTGCGCCGGCTGCGGGGCATGGCCAGCGACTCGGGGTCGACGGCGGCCAGCGCCTCGGGGACGGGGAAGAGGTGGGTGAGGCCGCCGTCGGGGTCGTCGACCGGCTCGCCGTGGGCGGTGACGAGGCGGGCGGCGTGGGTGCGGGCGGCGGCCGTGGAGACCTGCTGGCCGAGGACGGCCCGGACGGCGAACTCGGCCTCGTCGACGGTGCGCGGCACACGCCGGCCGGGGGCCTTGGCGACCAGGGGGGCCAGGACGGGGTCGGCGCGCAGCTGGTCGTCGACGGCGACCGGGTCGGCGTCCAGGTCGAGCATGCGGCGGCAGCGGCTGATGGCCACGGGCAGGTCGCGCAGGTCGCTGAGGGTGAGCCGGCAGGCGATGTGGTCCGGGTGCGGGGTGAGGGCGGTGATGCCGTGGCCGTAGGGCAGGCGCAGCGTGCGGCGGAAGGCGCCGTCGCGCCACTCCTCGACGCCGGGTACGGCGGTCGCCGCGAGGTGGCCGAAGAGGTTGTCCGGGTTGAGCGGGGCGCGGAAGGGGAGGCGGAGAAAGAGGGCGCCGGGCGTGACGGCGTGCGCCCTGCCCGGGGCGGGCTGTCTGGGCGTGCGGCCGCGCAGCTCGCTGGGGGTGAGCGCGAAGACCTCGCGCACGGTGTCGTTGAAGGCGCGGATCGAGGCGAAGCCGGCGGCGAAGGCGATCTCCGCCATGGGCAGGGCGGTGGTCTCGATGAGCAGCCGGGCGGTCTGGGCGCGCTGGGCGCGGGCGAGCGCGAGCGGGCCCGCGCCGAGTTCGGCGAGGAGCTGGCGTTCGATCTGGCGGGTGCTGTAGCCGAGGCGGGCGGCGAGGCCGGGGACGCCGTCGCGGTCCACGACACCGTCGGCGATGAGCCGCATGGCGCGGGCCACGAGGTCGGCGCGCCGGTTCCACTCCGGTGAGCCGGGACTGGTGTCGGGGCGACAGCGTTTGCACGCCCGGAACCCGGCCTGCTGGCAGGAGGCCGCGCTCGGCAGGAACGTCATGTTCTCCGGCTTGGGCGGCACCGCGGGACAGCTGGGCCGGCAGTAGATGCGGGTGGTCAGGACGGCGGTGAAGAACCAGCCGTCGAATCGTGCGTCCTTGGACTGGACGGCGCGGACACAGCGTGCACGGTCGGTGTGCATCCCCTTCTGCATGCGTCCAGGATCCTGCATCCGCCGGCTGGTCGCTGGCGGGAATCCGACATGACCCTTGCGTGTCCTGGGCGGCTCCGGATCGCCTTGGCGAACTTTTCACCGTATTTCGGTGTGCGCATCGGCAACCCGGGCTCCCCATTTTGCATCCTGGTTGATGCTGGGGTGTTCGCAGGGTCTGCCCGTCGACACACCGGCTTCTTGGTTTTCGAACGGCAGCCGCCGGTGCGGCGTGCCGCTACGGGAAGGTGGCCGCGTGGCGCTGACTGGTGCGACGTTCTTCTTCGTTCTCGTCGTCGCGACGGTCCTCGCGATGATCGGAACGGTCGCGGTGTGGTCCAAGGTGCGCGGGCCGCGACCGGTGCGCTGGCTGGTGCACGGCGCGATGATCGCCCTGTGCCAGCTCACCGCCATCACCGTGGTGGCGACCTGGATAAACAACAGCTACGGGCTGTACGCCTCCTGGCAGGACCTGCTGGGCACGACCAGCAGCGCGAACGCGGACGCGATGCCCGGCCCGCCGGTGAGCCGCGCCAAGTTCAACCACGGGACGCGCGACGGCGTGCTCGACACGTACTTCCGCGGCAGCCGCTCGACCCTGTCGGGCCAGGTCCTGGTGTGGACGCCGCCGCAGTACAAGGAGCCCGCCTACCGCAAGAAGCGGTTCCCGGTGCTGATCCTCATGCACGGCGTCCCCGGTTCGCCGCAGTCCTGGCTGGAGCACGGCGGGATGCCCGGGGACTTCGAGAAACTGATGAACCAGCGGAAGGTGCACCCCTTCATCCTGGTGATGCCGGTGATCGACCCGGGCAGCGTGGACACGGACTGCAGCGACCTTCCCGACCGCAAGGTGGCGACCTGGCTGGCGTACGACGTCCCCGACCTGGTCCGGCACAAGTTCCGTACCCTGCACGGGAGTCGGGGCTGGGGCGTGATGGGCTACTCGACCGGCGGGTACTGCGCCGCGAAACTGCCGCTGCAGTACCCGAAGATCTTCGGTGCGGGTGCCGCCATCGACCCCGACCCGCTGACCGGCGACAACGCGGTCCTGCCCGACCCCAAGCTGCGCCGGGCCAACACGCCGGCCGATCTCGTCGTCGGTTCCACGGCCCGGGTCAGCCTGTTCCTCGCCACCTCGCGCCAGGACCGGGTCAGCCCGCCGGCCTCCATCGAGAAGTTCCTGGCGGCGTCGGCGGCGTCCTCGGTGCAGGTACGCACCCAGTTGCTGCCCACCGGCGGGCACAACTACCACACGTTCGCGGCGTCCTACCCGCTGGCCTTCCACTGGCTGGGCGCGTGGCTGTCGGCGCCGAAGTAGGGACGGGCTGGAGCCGGCCGGTCACGGGTCCCGTCGCGAAGGCCGGCCCGTCGCGGGGGCGGGCCGGTAGCGGAGCCCTGCCCGTCACGGGGCCGGGCCGGTCGTGGAAGCGGGCCGGTCCGGAAGCCCGCCCGGTCAGGTGGAGGCCTGGTCGCTGTCCTTGAGCGCGCCCCAGCCGTGCCAGCGGTCGACCTCGATCCGGGCACTGACCCGGGCCCGGACCCGGTCCGGGTAGGGTCCGCCGGTGTAGTGCCGGGCGATGCGGTCGATGTCGGCGAGGTGCTCGTCCTCGCGCAGTTCGGTGACCCGGCCGATCAGGGTGACGTGCGTGTACCAGTCGTCCCCGGCGAGAACGGTGAGGGTGACGCGGGGGTCGCGGCGCAGGTGCTTGAGGCGTACGCGGCCCTCGTCCAGGCTGATCAGCACGTGTCCGTCGTCGTCCCAGACGTACCAGGTGGGGGTGGACACCGGAGCGCCGTCGGCGCGCAGGGTGGCCATGACGCAGGGGTTGGGCCGGCGCAGCAGGGCGACGGCCTCGGCGGGCAGCGGGGGCTTGGACACGGGACAGCTCCTCGGAGGATCGGCAGGCGGGCCGGCGGGCCACCGGCCGGGGGCGGCGGACCGCTCGTCGCCGGCCGGTCCGTGGGCGGCGGGCCCGCGGTGCCGGGCCGGCGGACCGCTCGTCGTGGAGATCATGGTGCCTCGCCGGCCGTCCGCGGCGGCGGACACGCGGGGTCCACCCGGAGCGGGACCGCCCGCGGGGCCCCCGGTGGTGGCGCGGGCGGCCGGGGAGTCAGCCGAGCCGCGCGGCGAACGCCTGGTACGCCTGCTCGTCGAAGAGGACGAACCTGACCTCCTCGACCGCGGTCCTGGTCTCCCGCACCGCCCGGACGGCGACCCGGGCCGCGTCGTCGAGCGGCCAGCGGTAGACGCCGGTGGAGATCGCCGGGAAGGCGACCGTACGGGCGCCCAGTTCGTCGGCGACCCGCAGGGACTCGCGGTAGCAGGACGCCAGGGGGGACGGGTCGCTGCCCGGCCCCTGGTACACCGGACCGACGGTGTGGATCACCCAGCGGGCGTCCAGCGCGCCCGCGGTGGTGGCGACGGCCCGGCCGGTGGGCAGGCCCTTGCCGTACCTGGAGGCGCGCAGCGCGCGGCACTCCTCCAGGATGGCGGGCCCGCCGCGTCGGTGGATGGCGCCGTCGACACCGCCTCCGCCGAGCAGGGAGGAGTTGGCGGCGTTGACGAGGGCGTCGGCGCGCTGACGGGTGATGTCGCCGCGGACCAGGGTGATGGCGGGCCCGGGGGCGGCGCCGGAAGCGTGGGTCATGTCTGTCTCAGCCTCCTCCAGACCGCCTTGGCGGCGTTGTGTCCGGACATGCCGTGCACCCCGGGACCCGGCGGGGTGGCCGAGGAGCAGATGAAGACGGCCGGGTGCGGGGTGTGGTACGGGAACAGGGTGAGCTTTGGCCGGAGCAGGATCTGGAGTCCGGAGACCGCGCCGGAGGCGATGTCGCCGCCGACGTAGTTGGCGTTGCGTGCGGCGAGTTGGGCCGGCCCGGCGGTGGCACGGGCGAGGACGCGGTCGCGGAACCCGGGCGCGTAGCGCTCCAGTTGGCGTTCGACGGCGTCGGTGAGGTCGCCGTCCCAGCCGGCCGGCACATGGCCGTAGGCCCAGAAGACGTGCTTGCCCGCGGGGGCCCGGGTGGGGTCGACGACGGTGGGCTGGACGGTGATGAGGAAGGGTCTGTCGGGTGCGCGGCCCTCGCGGGAGGCGGCGCGCAGCGCGGTGCCGATCTCGGCGCTGTCCGCGCCGATCTGCACGGTGCCGGCGACGCGGGGCTCCTCGGCGGTCCACGGGACGGGGCCGTCCAGCGCGTAGTCGATCTTGAAGACGCCGGGGCCGTACCGGAACGAGTCGTAGTAGTGACCGAGGCCCGCGATGCGGGCCAGGGCGGTGGGCGAGGTGTCGAAGACGTAGGCCCGGGCGGGCGGCAGGTCGTCGAGGCGCTTGACCTCGTAGTCGGTGTGCACGGCACCGCCGAGGTCCTGGAGGTAGCCGGCGAGGGCGTCGGAGATCGCCTGCGAGCCGCCGCGGGCGAGCGGCCAGCCGCGGGCGTGCGCCGCCAGTGCGAAGACCAGGCCGATGGCGCCGGTGGCGAAGCCGCCGAGCGGGGCCATCACGTGGGCGACGAGGCCGGCGAAGAGCGTCTTGGCCCGCTCGTCGCGGAAGCGGCGGGTCAGCCAGGTCGAGGGCGGCAGCCCGGCCAGTCCGAAGCGGGCGAGGGTCACCGGGTCGCGGGGCAGCGCGGTCAGCGGCAGGGACATGAAGTCGCGGGCCAGGGTGTCCCAGTGGGGCAGGAACGGCTCGACCAGCCTGCGGTACGCACCGGCGTCACGCGGTCCGAACGATGCGGCCGTCTCGGCGACGGAGCGGGCCAGGACGGCGGCGGTGCCGTCGGGGAAGGGGTGGGCCATGGGCAGCTCGGGGTGGAGCCAGCGCAGGCCGTAGCGGTCCAGGGGCAGGGCACGGAAGGCGGGCGAGTTGACGGCGAGGGGGTGGGCGGCGGAGCACGGGTCGTGCCGGAAGCCGGGGAGGGTCAGCTCCTCGGTGCGGGCACCGCCGCCGACCGTGTCACGGGCCTCGAACACGGCTGTGGAGAAGCCGCGGCGGGCCAGCTCCACGGCGGCGGTCAGGCCGTTCGGCCCCGCTCCCACCACCACGACATCGAGCATCGACGGCACCTTCGGACCCCTTCGTCAGCCGATGGCCACGCGGACCTGTCGTCCGGGCCAGGATATGCCGCCGGCCCGGCCCCCCGGACCGCAGGGCGCCCCGGGCAAAGGGTGCGGCGGCCACTGCCCGGGGTGGCGCGGTGGCGGTGGCGCCACTGACCGGCGGACGCCGTGGTCACCGGCCAGAGGACCGGTCCCTGCGGTCCGGTCCCTGCGAGCCGGCCGCTGCGATCCGGCCTCTACGGTTCGGCCTCTGCGATCCGGCCGCTACGGTCCGGTCCCTGCGTGCCCGGCCTCTGGGCCGGTCCCTGCGGGTCGGTCCCTGTGGACCGGCCGTCCGGTGGCCTTGGCAGGCGGCTCGGCCCCCGGGGAGGAGGGGAACGGTCCGGGCGGCCGGTGTACGGATCACTCCGATGGCGTGAGCACGCCGGTCACCCGCCGGGCGGTGGCCGTGTCCCTCGCGGCCGTGAACGGCAGGGCGTTGCCGCCGGTGATGCGGAACGGCTCGCCGGTGAGGGTCAGATGGGTGCCGCCCGCCTCCTCGACGAGGAGCAGGCCCGCTGCGTGGTCCCAGGCCGCTTCCCAGGTGAACGCGGTCGCGTCCGACTCGCCGCGGGCGACGGCGAGGTACTCCAGGCCCGCCGAGCCGCAGGGGCGGGGCGCGAACCCGTCCGTCCACAGACCGTGCAGGGCGCGCTTTTGCGCGTCGGTCGTGTAGTCGGGGTGGGAGGTGGCCACTTGCAGGGCGCGGCCCGGCTCGGGCGTGCCGGCGCGCAGCGGTTCGCCGTCGAGGCGGGCACCGCGGCCGCGTACGGCCGTGGCGAGCCGGTCGAGGGCCGGCGCGTAGGTCCAGGAGGCCAGCACCGTCCCGCGCAGGGTGAGGGCGACCAGCGTGCAGAAGCCGGGGTCGCCGTGGACGAACTGGCGGGTGCCGTCCACCGGGTCGACGATCCAGACCGGGGCGTCACCGCCTATCGCCCCGTACACCGCCGGGTCGGCGTGCACCGCCTCCTCGCCGACCACGAGGGAGCCGGGCAGCAGGGCGGCGAGCGTGTCGGTCAGGTACCGCTCGGCGAGCCGGTCGGCGTCGGTGACCAGGTCGTGCGGACCGGACTTCTGGTCGATCTCGTGCTCCGCGAGCCTGCGGAAACGGGGCATGATCTCGGCCGCGGCGGCCTTGCGGACCGCCTCCTCCACGTCGGCCGAGCGGTCCGCGAGAAACTCTTCGATGGTTTCCGTCTCTTCGATCATGTCCCCATGAGAGCACGCGCCTGTGACAACGCCCGCCCGCAGGGTGCACACACCGGGTGGAATCGGCGTGAACACCCGGGGCCGGGGTCCCGCCGGCCGGGCCCGGTGGCAGGCCCTGGGAGCGGGGCCGGTGGCGGCCCCGCTCCCATGCCGCTCAGCGGCCCACCGCGTACCCCTGCATCCCGCGCGGGTTCGCCGCCGCCGACAGGACCCCGGTGCGCGGGTCCCGGGCGACCGCGCACAGGCGGCCCTCGGACCAGGCGTCGCCGACCGTCACGTCATGGCCGCGGCGGCGCAGCCCGGCGACGACCTCCGGGTCGGTGCGGGACTCCACGGTGACGGAGCCGGGGCGCATGCCGCGCGGGTAGAAGGATCCCGGGAAGGCGTCGGTGTGCCAGTTCGGGGCGTCGACGGCGCCCTGGAGGTCCGGGCCGCCGCGGACGGCGGAGCGCAGGGCGACCGCCAGGAAGAAGTGCACCTGCCACTGGTCCTGCTGGTCGCCGCCGGGCGTGCCGAAGGCCATGACGGGTTCGCCGTCACGCAGCGCGAGCGACGGGCTGAGGGTGGTGCGCGGGCGGCGGCCGGGGGTCAGCGTGTTCGGCAGGCCCTCCTCCAGCCAGGTCATCTGCAGCCGGGTGCCGAGCGGGAACCCGAGTCCGGGCACGACGGGGTTGGACTGGAGCCAGCCGCCGCTGGGCGTGGCGGCGACCATGTTTCCCCAGCGGTCGACGACGTCGAGGTGGCAGGTGTCGCCGCGGGTGGCGCCGTCGGCGCGGACCGCGGGCTCGCCGGGCACGGCTGACGTGGTCGGCTTGGCGACCGTCGGCTCGCCGACGCCCAGGGCGTCGTAGTCGCCCTCGTCCGCGGCGATCCGGTGCGCGTGCGCGCTCAGCCGCGGGGCACGCCCGCCGGGACTGCCCGGGCGGAGGTCGTAGGAGGCCTCGTCGCCGATCAGTGCGCGCCGCCCTGCGTTGTACCGCGCGGAGAGCAGGTCGGTGAGCGGTACGCCGGCCGCGTCCCCGTACCAGGCCTCGCGGTCGGCCATGGCGAGCTTGCAGCCCTCGACCAGCAGATGGACGTAGTCCGCGGACCCGTAGGGGGGCAGTTCGGGCGGGAGCAGGGCGAGTTGCTGGAGGAAGGCCGGTCCCTGGCTCCAGGGGCCCGCCTTGCACAGGGTCCAGCCGTTCCAGTCGTAGGTCACCGGTTCTTCGTAGGACGCGGACCAGCCTGCGAGGTCGGCGGCGGTGAGGGTCCCGGTGTGGTGCTCGCCGCTGGTGTCCAGCGTGGGCCGCCGGGCCTGGCGCACCAGTGCCTCGGCGATGAAGCCGCACCGCCACACCTCGCGCGCGGCGTCGATCCGTGCCTCCCGGTCGCCGGCCCCCGCCGTCTCGGCGAGCAGCCGCTTCCAGGTGGCGGCAAGGCCGGGGTTGCGCAGCAGTTCGCCGGGCCGGGGCGCCCGGCCGCCGGGCAGGTACACCTCGGCCGACGAGGTCCACTCGGTCTCGAACAGTTCCCGTACGGTCTCCACGGTCGCCCCGACGCGTTCCACGGGCGCGTGGCCGTGCTCGGCGTACCCGATGGCGTACCGCAGGACCTCGTCGAGGCTCTTGGTGCCGTGATCGCGCAGCAGCAGCATCCACGCGTCGAAGGCGCCCGGGACGGCGGCGGCGAGCGGTCCGGTGCCCGGCACGAGGTCGAGGCCGAGCCCCCGGTAGTGCGCGGCCGTGGCCCCGGCCGGCGCCACCCCCTGCCCGCACAGCACCCGTACCTCGCCGCCGGCCGGTGCGAGCAGGATCGGGACCTCGCCGGCCGGCCCGTTCAGGTGCGGCTCCACGACGTGCAGCACGAACGCGCCGGCGACGGCCGCGTCGTAGGCGTTGCCGCCGCCCTCCAGTACGGCCATCGCCGACTGGGAGGCCAGCCAGTGGGTGGAGGACACCATTCCGAAGGTGCCCTGGAGGGTGGGGCGCGTCGTGAAGCGCATCTCTGACCTGACCTCGCTGTCGTGTACGTCGGTGGACCGGGCGAAGCCGCGTCGCGTTCCCCGCCTGCCCGCGATGCTCCCCGCACGCGCGCCCCGGGACACCCGTGGAGGACACCGGCCTCGCGGGGGCGCGGGTGATCGAGGCCCGGGTTCCGCCCTGTCCCCCGTGAGAGCTACGTGCAGGTGTCCACCGTGAGGTGACGATTCCTGATCACCGTTTCCCTAGCGTTCGGTGCAGCCGCGGAGCCCTTGCCGCGGACCGGACGAGGTACCGGAGACGGGACCCGCGAGAAAGAGTCGTCATGAAACTGGTGTGGCAGATCCTGGCCGTGGTGGCGGTCAGTGCGATCGGCGGTCAGATCGTCAGCGCGGTACAGGGCAACCCGTGGCTCTCCCTGCTCCTGGGCGGCCTGGCGGCCGTGCTGTCGCTGCTGGTCTACCGGTGGGTCGTGGGGCGCACCGAAGGGCGCCCGGTCACGGAGCTGGCCCGGCAGGGGGCGCGGGGGGCGCTGCTGCGGGGCCTGGTCATCGGCGTCGTGTGGTTCGGGTGCGTCATCGCGAACCTCTACTTCCTCGGGGACTACAAGGTCCACGGCTTCGGCTCGCTGACCGGCGCGGTGGCGCTGATCGGCTTCATGGCCGGTGCCGCCGTCACGGAGGAACTGATGTTCCGCGGCCTGCTCTTCCGGCTCGTGGAGCGGGGAACGGGCACGTACATCGCGCTCGTGCTGTCCGGTGTGGTGTTCGGCGCGAGCCACCTGCTCAACAAGGACGCCACCGTACTGGGTGCCGTCGCCATCGCGATCGAGGCCGGTGGCACGCTCGCCGCCGCCTACATCGCCACCCGCTCGCTGTGGCTGCCGATCGGCCTGCACTTCGGCTGGAACTTCGCCGAGTCCGGCATCTTCGGCACCGAGGTCTCCGGCAACGGCGCCACCCACGGACTGCTGGACGCCTCTACGTCGGGCAGCAAGCTGATCACGGGCGGCGAGTTCGGTCCGGAGGCCAGTGTGTACTCGGTGGTGTTCGGTGCGCTGGTGACGATCGCCTTCCTGTGGCTGGCCCACCGGCGCGGCACCGTCGTCCCCCGCCGGCGGACCGAGCGCGTCGACGCCCTGGTTACACTCGCCCGGTGATGAGCCTTCAGGGGGCCCGCCAGGCATGGCACCGGCTCGACGTCACGGTCCGCGACCTCCCGCTCGGGATCCTGTTCCTGCTCGCGTCGTTCCTGCCGGGACTGCGCGGGCACGGCACGGAGGTCGGGGACCTGCCGACCCGTCCCTTCGACGCACTCGCCGTCGTCGCCCTCGCGCTCGAATGCCTGCCGCTCACGGTGCGCCGGCGGTGGCCGGCCGTCTGCCTGGCCCTGGTGGCGGGCGGTTTCGCCCTCGACCAGCTGCGCGGCTACCACTCGAGTGCCGGCGCCACCCTGCCCCTCGTGCTGATCAGCGCGGGCTCCCATCTGGAACACCGCAGGCGCACCACCGCGGTCCTCCTCTCCGTGGCGTACGTGCCGCTGGCGGTCGCGCTGTCCCGGCTCGGTTCGGGGAGCGAGACGCCCGACGAGTTCGTGACGTTCTACCTGGTGCTGGCGCTGGCCTGGGGCGCCGGGACGTGGCTGCGGTCCACCCGGCTCGCCGAGGCCGAACGCCGCGAGCGCGTCGCGGAGCAGACCCGCGTCGCCGAACGCGCCCGGATCGCGCGGGAGTTGCACGACGTGGTCACCCACCACGTCACCGCGATGGTCGTGCAGGCCGAGGCCGCGCGCTACCTGACGGCCGCGCCCGAGCGGCTGGAGCAGTCCCTGACGGCCGTCAGCGACACCGGCCGCCGTGCCCTCACCGACCTGCGCCACCTGCTCGACCTGCTCAACCCCGGCCCGGGCCCGGACCACGGCGCCGGCGAGGGCGTCGAGCGCGGTACCGGGGCCGGCACGGCAGCGGCCAAGGAGCCCAGGACCCCGGCCGTCGGCAGGGTCCTCACGCTCGTCGAGCAGACCCGCCGGGCCGGGCAGCCCGTGGACTTCACCGAGGAGGGCACACCCCCGGCGTCGACCGGGAGCGCCGACCTCGTCGCCTACCGGGTGGTGCAGGAAGCGCTGACCAACGCCCTCAAGTACGCTCACGGCAGCCGGACTTCCGTCCAGGTGCGGCACGGCGAAAGGGAGATCACCGTGGAGGTCAGCACGGACGGGACCGGTTCGCGCACCCCTGCCGCGCTCGGCGGCGGCCGGGGCCTGGCCGGCCTGCGCGAACGCGTCGGCGTCCTGGGCGGCGACTTCAGCGCCGGCGGCGGAGCGGACGGCGGCTTCACCGTGCGGGCGCGCATCCCCGCCGGCAGGACCTCGTGAGCGCACCGATCCGGGTCCTGGTCTGCGACGACCAGATGCTGGTCCGCACCGGCCTGGTCACTATCATCGGCGCCCAGCCCGACATGGAGGTGGCGGGCGAGTGCGCGGACGGGCGCACCGGGGTCGAACTCGCCCGCGCGGTGAGGCCGGACGTCGTCGTGATGGACATCCGCATGCCCGTCCTCGACGGCCTGGAAGCCACCCGCCTGCTGGCCGGCGCCGGGGTGGCCCACCCCGTGAAGGTCCTCGTGGTGACCACGTTCAACCTGGACGAGTACGTCTACGAGGCACTGCGGGCCGGCGCCAGCGGCTTCCTCCTCAAGGACGCCCCGCCGGACCGGCTGCTGCACGGCATCCGGACCGTGGCCACCGGCGCGGCCCTGCTGGACCCCGACGTGACCCGCAGGCTCGTGGGGCGGTACGCCGCCCGCATCCGGCCCGCCGAGAGCACCACTCCCGACATCCCGCTCACCCCCCGCGAACTGGAGGTGCTGCGCCTCATCGCGGACGGCCTGTCCAACAGCGAGATCGCCGCGGTACTCGTCATCAGCCAGGAGACGGTCAAGACCTTCGTCTCCCGCATCCTCGCCAAACTCCAGCTCCGCGACCGCGTCCAAGCCGTCGTCTACGCCTACCGGCACGGCCTGGCGACCTGACCCGGGCGCCCTGACCTGGTCCGGCTCACGGGCCGCCCCCGCACGAGCGCCCCGCCTCACAGCCCGTTCCGGGCCGGGCCCCGTCTCACGCCTCGCGCGTGCCTCACGCGCCGCTCGCGGCCAGACCCCGCCTCACGACCCGTTGCGCACGATGGCGCGGGCGTTGCGCGCGGCGGCGCGGTTGCGCTCGCGGATCCGGTCCAGCTCCGCGCGGTGCCCGGCGATGACGCGCCGCTGCGCGCGGACGTCGGCGGCGTGCACCGCGGGGACGTAGCCCGTGCGCAGTTTGCAGCGGGCGTCGGCGACCGCGGTCCGCTTCTCCGGGTCCGAGGGCTCGTCCGGGGCGCGGCCGTCGCCCAGCAGACGCCGCCTCAGCTCCTCCTCCAGGCGGTCGTCGCCCTTCTGCGCGTCCTGCGGCGTGGCGTAGTGGTAGCCCGCCCGGCTCATGCAGGCCGACCACGTCCGGTCGGCGTGCTTCCAGGCCGGGTCCTCCCGCGCCTGGCGCCGGCTCTCGGAGAGCAGGGTCAAGAACGGGTCCGGTGCGGCACGGCGGTCGGTGCCGTAGATGCGCCGGTCGGCCTGGCCCAGGCAGCCCTGGGCCGGGATCCGGTGGCCGTGGACGCTCGTCGGGTCGTCGCCGAAGCCGGCGCCGGTGAGCGCCAGGTACTCGGGAAGCGTCCACTTCCTGTCCGGTGCGGCGTGCTCGTACGCGGCGGCCGGGCCCCGGTAGCCGTGGGCCGCGGCCTCCTCGGGGTCCTGGACCCCGTAGCGGTGGGCGGCGTCGGAGACGATCACCAGCGCGAAGATCTTCGTCCCGTCGGCCGGGCGCCGCGGCCACGCCGGCGGCCGGGCGGGGTCCAGGCCGCGCAGACTGCCGAACCCGAGGCCGCGCATGCACCGTGCGGCGAGGGTCCAGCGGGCGGTGTTCACGGTGCGCGTCTCGGCGGGGGTCATGTCGTAGGCGTCCAGCGGCTGGGAGCCGGCGGCCGCGGACCCGGTGGCCGGGGCCCGGGTGCCGGACTGGTCACCGCCCGCCGAGAGCCCGAGGCAGGCGGTGAGGATCAGGGCGAGGGGGGTGGCTCTGCGCATCCGGTCAGCTCATCAGGGGCGGTCCGGCGGGACTGTGATGGAAGCCATACTTCCGGGTCACAGGCGCATCACGGGTACGCGTCACCGGGATGCGCCCCGAGGACGCGTCACCGGTGCGCGTGACCGGCGGGCAGCACGGTGTGCGTCACCGGCCCGCGGCGCGGCAGCCCGGGAACACGGCGGCCGGCCCGGGCGTTGTCCCCTGCGGCAGCAAGGGAGGCCCGGGAAAGTGCACGGTGAGTACAAGGTGCCCGGCGGCAAGCTCGTCGTCGTGGACGTGGAGTCCGAGGACGGCGTGCTGCGGCGGGTGCGCGTGGCGGGCGACTTCTTCCTGGAGCCGGACGAGGCACTCGACGCGGTCAACGGCGCGCTGGAGGGCGCCCCGGCCGACACCGACGCGGCGGGGCTCGCCGCCCGGATCGACGCGGCCCTGCCCGAGGGCACCGTCATGTACGGGCTGACCTCGGAGGGCGTCGGGATCGCGGTGCGCCGCGCGCTGGCCCGTGCCACCGACTGGACCGACTACGACTGGCAGCTGATCCACGAGGGCCCGCAGTCTCCCGCCCTGCACATGGCGCTGGACGAGGTGCTGACCGCCGAGGTCGCCGCGGGCCGCCGCCCGCCGACCCTGCGGGTGTGGGAGTGGGCCTCCCCCGCTGTGATCATCGGCAGCTTCCAGTCGCTGCGCAACGAGGTGGACGCCGACGGCGCCGCCCGGCACGGTATCGAGGTGGTGCGCCGCATCTCCGGCGGCGGCGCGATGTTCGTCGAGCCGGGCAACACGATCACGTACTCGCTGTCGGTCCCCGAGGCGCTCGTGCAGGGACTGTCCTTCCAGGACAGCTACGCGTATCTGGACGACTGGGTGCTGGGCGCCCTCGGCGACATGGGCATCCGCGCCTGGTACCAGCCGCTGAACGACATCGCCACCGACCAGGGCAAGATCGCGGGCGCCGCGCAGAAGCGGATCGTCGGTCCCGGCGGCGGGCCCGGCGCCGTGCTGCACCACGTGACCATGTCCTACGACATCGACGCCGACAAGATGCTCGACGTGCTGCGGATCGGGCGGGAGAAGCTGTCCGACAAGGGCACGAGGAGCGCGAAGAAGCGGGTGGACCCGCTGCGCAGGCAGACCGGCCTGGCCCGCGAGACCGTCATCGAGCGGATGATCGAGTCCTTCGACGGGCGGTACGGGCTGACGGACGGCAAGGTCACCGGCGAGGAACTCGCCCGCGCCCGGGAACTGGCGCGCACCAAGTTCGGCACGTCCCAGTGGACGGCGCGCGTCCCCTGACGACCCCCGCCCCCTCGCGTCCTCCGCGCGCCCGGCCGGCGCCGGCCGCGTGAGCGCGCGAGCACGGAGCGAGTTGGCACTTCCGCCGCACAGGCGGGCGTGTGACACTGTCGTCCCGTCCACACTGCGGACGGCCCCCGCATCGTCCGTTCCCCCACACGAGAAGTGTGCCGTGCGTGATCTTCCCCTGCCGCTCGCACTCACCGCGCGGCTCAGCCCGGTCGTCGTAATCGCCTGTGCGGGCTGGGCGTTGACGTCCGGCCCGTTCGCCGCCCCGTCCGCCGACGGGCACGGCGCGGCCGGGCAGGGGGCCGGCGGCACCGGCACCCGGTCGGCCTCGTCGAACGGTTCGCCCCAGGTCCCCGGAGCGTCCTCGGCGTCGGCCGCGGCCGACCGGCCCAAGACCTACACGTCGGCCCCGGCGCCCTGCACCGCCGTCTCCACGAAGACCGTCACCGCGCTGGTGCCCGGTGCGAAGACGGCGGGCAAGGAGATCGCGTCGACGGACGAGAGCGTGCGCCGCACCTGTTCGTGGAACGCGCTCAAGGGCTACGACTACCGCTGGCTCGACGTGTCCTTCGAGGTGATGCGGTCCAACGAGGCGGCCACCACCGCCTACCAGCAGCGCACGGGCGAGAAGAGCGGCGGCGGAGCGGTCCCGGGCCTCGGGGACGCCGCGTACTCGGTGGTGAACCTCACCACCGAGGACAAGCAGCAGACCCGGGAGGGCGTGGTGCTGGTCCGGGCCGCCAACGCGCTGGTGGTGGTGACGTACAACGGCAGCGACTTCGAGACGAAGAAGGCGCCCGCCACGGACGGGATCAACAAGGGCGCGATCAAGGCCGCCAGGGAGGCGGTGGCGGCGCTGGTGAACAGCGGGGGCGGCCAGGGGAACTGACCGCCCCGTCCAGGTGCCCTCCCGTCCACGCCTGCGCCGGGCCGGGCCCGTCCCGCCGGACCGCCTCCTCCGTCCGGCCCGGCCGGCTCCGTCCGCCGCGTCTCAGCGGGCGGCGGACCGGTCCCGCAGGGCGGGCAGCGACAGCAGCAGGTACAGCACGGCCGACGTGCCCAGGCCCACCGCCCAGCCGTAGTCGGCCAGCGGCTTCAGGGCCGCGACGGGCCGGCCGTCGATCAGCGGATGGAAGTCCGCGCCGCCGACGGCCAGCACGCCGCCCACCACGAACGCGGTGACGGCCCGCCAGTTCCAGCCGTCCGCGTACCAGTAGCGCCCGCCCGGACGGTACAGGTCACCGAGGTCGAGCCGGGTACGGCGCAGGATCCAGTAGTCGGCGACGAGGATGCCCGCGACCGTGCCGAGCAGCCCGCCGACCAGACCGAGCCAGGTGAAGATGTAGCCCTGCGGGTCGGAGTAGAGCCTCCACGGGCAGATCACCACGGCGAGCACGGCCGTGACGAGCGCCCCGGTGCGGAAACTCACCTTGCGCGGGGCGACGTTGGAGAAATCGAAGGCCGGGGAGACCAGATTGGCGGCGATGTTCACCGACAGGGTCGCCACCAGCACGGTCACCAGCGCGTACAGCAGCCCGACCGTGCTGTCCGTCTTCGCCGCCAACTGCACGGGGTCCCAGACCGGTCGGCCGTAGACGGCCTGCGAACCCGAGGTGACGAGCACCGACAGGAACGCGAACAGCGTCATGGTGGTGGGCAGGCCCAGCGTCTGGCCCCAGGTCTGTGCCCGCTGGCTCCTGCCGTAGCGCGTGAAGTCGGGGATGTTCAGGGACAGCGTCGACCAGAAACCGATCATGCCCATCAGCGACGGCGCGAACAGTCGCCAGAAGTCCGCTCCCCAGCCGAGCCGGGAGGGCTGGTCGAACAGCGGGCCGAAGCCGCCGGCCTTGGCACTCATCCACCACAGCATCACCAGCGCGCCGACGAGCACGAAGGGCGCCGCCCAGTTCTCGAAGCGGCGGATGGTGTCCATGCCCCGGTAGATGATCGCGACCTCCATCGCCCAGAAGATCGCGAACGACAGCCACATCGTCCAGGCGTACCCGCCGATGCGGGAGGCGTCGCTCCAGCCGGACCCGATCAGCTTCCCGGCCAGGAAGTAGATCGCCTCACCGCCGATCCAGGTCTGGATGCCGAACCAGCCGCACGCCACCAACGCCCTCACGACTGCGGGCAGGTTGGCGCCGCGCACCCCGAAGGAGGCACGGGCGAAGACCGGGAAGGGGATGCCGTACTTGGGTCCCGCGTGGCCGGTGAGCAGCATCGGGACGAGCACGATCAGGTTGGCCGCGGCGATGGTGAACACCGCCTGCTTCCAGTCCATGCCGACGGCGATCAGTCCGGAGGCGAGGGTCCAGGAGGCCGTGTTGTGGGCCATGCCGACCCACAGGGCGGAGAAGCTGTACGTGGTCCAGGTGCGCCGTGCCACCGGGACCGGGAGCAGGTCGGCGTTGGCGTAGGGGCCGCTGGGCGGTGGAGTGCCGGGGGCGATCTCCACGCGCCCGTCGGGGAGGGTGACCTGTGCGGTCGGCGGTATGCCCGCGGGTGCGGTGTCGGTCATGGACGGCCCCAATCGAGAAGGGGTGCTCGGCTATCCGGGGTTGACGACGGGGATGACCTCTCGGCCGTACGCGTCGATCACGGCTTCCCGCGCGTCGTGCATGGCGTACACGGCGAACTGGTCCACGCCCAGTTCGCGCAGCGCGTTCAGCTTCTCGATGTGCTGTGCGACCGGTCCGATCACGCAGAACCGGTCGACGATCTCGTCGGGCACGAACGCGGTGTCCGGGTTGCCGCTGCGCCCGTGGTGCGCGTAGTCGTAGCCCTGGCGGGACTTGATGTAGTCGGTGAGGGCGCCGGGTACGGCGGCGGAGTGCTCGCCGTAGCGGGCGACCAGGTCGGCGACGTGGTTGCCGACCATGCCGCCGAACCACCGGCACTGCTCACGGGCGTGGGCGAGCGCCCCGGGCGAGTCGTCGGCGGTGACGTAGGCGGGTGCGGCCACGCACACCTTCACCTCGGCCGGGTCGCGTCCGGCGGCGACGGCGGCGTCCTTCACCGCCTTGACCATGTACTCGGTGAGGTACAGGTCGGCGAGCTGGAGGATGAAGCCGTCGGCCTCCTCGCCCGCCATCTTCAGGGCCTTGGGCCCGTACGCGGCCATCCAGACGGGTACTTCGGCGCCCGGGCCGACCCAGGGGAAGCGGACGACCGTGCCGCCGCCGAGGTCGGCCTCCTCTCCCCTGCCCAGCGCCCGGATGACCTTCATGGCCCCGCTGATGCGGGCCAGCGTATTGGGCTTGCGGCCGGCCACGCGCATCGCGGAGTCGCCGCGGCCGATGCCGCACACCGTGCGGTTGCCGAACATGTCGTTGAGGGTGGCGAAGGTGGAGGCGGTGACCTCCCAGGTGCGGGTGCCCGGGTTGGTGACCATCGGGCCGACGGTCAGGTGCTGCGTCCGGGCGAGGATCTGGCTGTGGATGACGAAGGGCTCCTGCCACAGCACGGCGGAGTCGAAGGTCCAGCCGTAGCGGAAGCCGTTGTGTTCGGCGCGCTGCATCAGGCTGATGACGCGCGAGGCCGGCGGGTCGGTCTGCAGGACGAGTCCGAAGTCCATGGGCGCCGCTCCTAGTCGAGGTACTGGCAGGTGGAGCGCGGGGTGTAGACGCCGTGGCCGGCGCGTCCGGTGTACTCCCGCTCGGTGATGACGGGCTCGCCGCGCGAGAGCACGGTCTCGACGCGGCCGGTGACCCGTTTGCCCTCGTACGCCGAGTAGTCGACGTTCATGTGGTGTGTCGCCGCGGACAGGACCTGCTCGGCGTGCGGGTCGTAGACGACGACGTCGGCGTCGGCGCCCGGGGCGATGGTGCCCTTCTTCGGGTACAGGCCGAACATGCGGGCCGGGGCGGCGCAGGCGATCTCGATCCAGCGGCGGCGCGAGATGTGCCCGTCGACGACGGCCTGGTGGAGCAGGTCCATGCGGTTCTCCACGCCCGGCAGTCCGTTGGGGATCTTGGAGAAGTCGCCGCGGCCCAGCTCCTTCTGGCCGGTGAAGCAGAAGGGGCAGTGGTCGGTGGAGACCACCTGGAGGTCGTCGGAGCGCAGCCCCCGCCACAGGGCCGCCTGGTGGTCCCGGGGGCGCAGGGGTGTGCTGCACACGTACTTCGCGCCCTCGAAGTCCGGTTCGGCGAGGTTGTCGGTGGACAGGAACAGGTACTGCGGGCAGGTCTCGCCGAAGACGGGCAGCCCCTCGTCGCGGGCCCGGGTCAGCTCGGCGACCGCCTCGCGCGCCGAGACGTGCACGACGTACAGCGGAGCGCCCGCCACCTGGGCGAGCCGGATCGCGCGGTGGGTGGCCTCGGCCTCCAGGAGCGCCTTGCGGACCTCGCCGTGGTGGCGCGGGTCGCTCTCGCCGCGGGCGAGGGCCTGGGCGACCAGGACGTCGATGGCCATGCCGTTCTCGGCGTGCATCATGATCAGCCCGCCGTTGCCGGCGGCGCGCTGCATGGCGCGCAGGATCTGCCCGTCGTCGCTGTAGAAGACCCCGGGATAGGCCATGAACTGCTTGAAGGAGGTCACGCCCTCCTCCACCAGCAGGTCCATCTCCTTGAGCGTCTCCTCGTTCACGTCGGAGACGATCATGTGGAAGCCGTAGTCGACGGCGCAGTTGCCCTCGGCCTTGGCGTGCCAGGCGTCCAGTCCCTCGCGCAGGGTGCCGCCCCTGGACTGGATCGCGAAGTCGACGATGGTGGTGGTGCCGCCCCAGGCCGCGGCCCGGGTGCCGGTCTCGAAGGTGTCCGAGGCGTAGGTGCCGCCGAAGGGCATCTCCATGTGGGTGTGTCCGTCGACGCCGCCCGGGATGACGTACTTGCCGGTGGCGTCGACGGTCCGCTCGGCGGTGAACGCCTCGGCGGCGGGGGTGCCGGACGCTGCGAGGGCGGCGATGCGGCCGTCCTCGATCAGGACGTCGGCGTGCATCTCGTCGGCGGCGGTGATGACGAGGCCGCCGCGGATGACGGTACGGCTGCTCATGGTCGCAACTCCTCCCGGTGGACGGGCGCCGGTCAGGGGGTGGTCAGCGGCGTGTACGCGCCCGGCGCCCGGTCGCGGTAGAACTGCCAGCGGTCGCGGACCTCTCGCAGCCTGGCCAGGTCCAGGTCGCGGACGACGAGTTCGGGTTCCTTGTCGCTCGCCACCTCGCCGACGAACCGCGCCTCGGGATCCACGAAGTACGACGTCCCGTAGAAGTCGTCGTCCCCGTACTCCTCGACGCCGACGCGGTTGATGGCGCCGACGAAGTACTCGTTGGCGACGGCCGCCGCCGGCTGTTCGAGCTGCCACAGGTAGCCGGACAGGCCGCGTGAGGTGGCCGACGGGTTGAAGACGATCTCCGCGCCGGCGAGGCCGAGCGCCCGCCAGCCCTCGGGGAAGTGCCGGTCGTAGCAGATGTAGACGCCGACCTTGCCGACGGCGGTCTCGAAGACGGGCCAGCCGCTGTTGCCGGGCCGGAAGTAGAACTTCTCCCAGAAGCCGTGCACCTGCGGGATGTGGGTCTTGCGGTACTTGCCCAGGTAGGAGCCGTCCGCGTCGATCACGGCGGCGGTGTTGTAGAGGACCCCCGGCTGCTCCTCCTCGTACATCGGCAGGACGAGGACGATGCCCAGTTCCCGGGCGAGCGCCTGGAAGCGGCGGACGGTGGGGCCCTCGGGGATCCGTTCGGCGTACGCGTAGAACGCGGGGTCCTGGACCTGGCAGAAGTACGGTCCGTAGAACAGCTCCTGGAAGCAGAGGACCTGGGCGCCCTGGGCTGCCGCGTCGCGCACCGCCTGCTCGTGCGCCGTGATCATGGACTCCTTGTCGCCGGTCCAGGCGGTCTGGAAGAGGGCGGCACGGATCACTCGGCTCATCGGAACCTCCGCTGCTGGGTCGGTGTGCGGTGAGCGTAGGCAGGGGACGGGCCCGGTTTTGAGGTGCACGGTGTCACGTCCCCCGGGGTGCGGCGTGCCACCGTGTCACCCTGACGCCGTTCCATGTCTCACCGCCCTTGCCGTCCGCCGCTCGTCATGCCGTTTCCGTGTCCGCGTCCCCCGCCGCGTCCCCTCCCGCGTCCTGGCGTCCTGTCCCGCTCACTGCCGCTGCGCGTCGTGCGCGAGGAGCGCGATGTGCACCGAGGCGGCCTGTTCGAAGTCGTCGAGATCGACTCCCAGGCGGCTCTGTATGGCTTCCAGGCGGCGGTAGAGCGCGGGCCGCGAGACGTGGTGCAGGCGGGCGGTGCGGGACTTGTTGCGGCCGGTGGCGAGGTAGGTGCGCAGCACGTCCAGCAGGTCCCGCGCGGTGCCGCACAGCAGTCCGTCCAGCTCCCGCTCGGCGAAGGACTGCACCTGCGGGTCGTCGCGCAGCAGCCGGACCAGCCCGCGCAGGTGGACGTCCTTCAGCCGGACCACGGCCGGCAGGTCCCGGGTGGAGGCGGCGTCCCCCACGGCGTCGGCCACGTGCCGCGCCTCCCGCAGCCCGGCGGGTACGTCGTCCCAGCCCGCGCGGGCCTCTCCGGCCGCCACGACCGGCCCGGCGTGCGGGGCGCCCGGGCCCGGGGGCGCCTGGTCCGGCCCGCCGTGTCCCGGGCCGGCGCACGGCCCGTCCGGCCCCGCGCGCAGCCGGGCCGCGAAGTGGGCGGTGAGGGTATCGGCGTCCTGGTCCCGGGGGAGGCTGAGGAGGACGGCGGTGAGGCCGGGGGACACTCCGGCGGCCAGGCCGGGCAGGCCCAGCAGCCGCAGCAACCGGTCGAGTCGGGCCGGGTCGGCGCCCCGTACGAACAGCGGCACGAAGGTGCGGCGGTTGACCGGGAGGCCGGCCGCCCGGGCCCGGGGCAGCAGCTGCCGGGCGGGCACGGCCTCGCCGATCAGGTCGGTCAGCAGGCTCTGCGCGGACTGTTCCTCCCAGGAGCCTCCCGCGGCGGCGCCGAGCATCCGGTGCAGGACCAGGGCCTCGGCGGCGCGGTCGGCCAGGAGCCGTCCGGCGGCGGCGTCCCCGCGGTGCCCGCAGAGCACGATCCGGCCCCATGTCCCGCCTCGGCCGCCGAGTTCGGCGCGGATCCAGCCGTCGCCCTCGCTGCGGCCGGCCTGCCGGGCGATGCGCTCCCAGTCGCGCAGGACGTCGTCCACCGCCGAGCGTTCCCCGGCGGTGGCGAGGACCCGGTGGGCGAGGTTGGTGACGACGACGGGACAGGCGCTGTGCCGGGCGATCTCGTCGAGCAGCGCCTGGAGCGGGGCGCCGGCGGTGATCAGGGCGGTGAGGGCGGTGCGCACGGCCTCCGAGAGGCTGACCGAGGCGAACTTCCGCCGCACCAGACGGGACTGGACCTCCTCGGTCAGTTCGGCGAACGGGAAGGGCCGGTGCAGGACGACCAGCGGCAGCCCACACCGCTCGGCGGCCCGGCGCATCACCTCGGGCGGCGCGGGGAACGCCCGCCCGAGGCCCAGGACCACGGCCGCGGCCTCCGCGCGGTGCAGGGAGCGGATGTACTCGGCCTGTTTCTCCTCGTCCCCGGCGAGCAGCACGCCGGTGGTGAGCACCATCTCGCCGCCGCTGAGCATCACGCCGACGTCGGCGGCCTCGGCGACGTGCACCCAGCGCACGGGCCGGTCGAGCCGGTGCGCGCCGGCCACCACCTCGGGCTCCCCTGCGAGCACGCGCTCCAGGGCGAGCACCTGGCGGACGGACAGGGCGGACGGAACGGACGGGGCGGACGGGCCGGTCTCCGGCGCGGGGCGGGCGGCCGGTCCCGGGCGGCCGGGTTCCCGGGGGCCGCGGGCGGCCGGTCCCGGGCGGCCGTGGGCGGCCGGCGGCCGGTCCGAGGCGGTGGTCATGGGCGGCACTCCCCTCTTCTCGCCTGGCGCCGCGGGGTGCGCCTCGGGCGCGCCCTCAGTGGGCGGCGCGCAGGGCGTCCGCCAGGATCGCGGCGCCCTCCTCGGCCTCGGCGACGGTCAGGGACAGCGGCGGGGCGATGCGCAGCGCGCTGGTGTCGTGGCCGCCGCCCTTGCCGATGAGGAGGCCGCCTTCCCTGGCCGCCTCCAGCACGGCGGCCGCGGCCTGCGGGTCCGCCTCGTCGGTGCCGGGCCGGGCCAGTTCGACGCCGATCATGAGCCCGCGTCCGCGTACCTCCCGTACGCCGGGCAGCCCCGCGGCGACGGCCCGCAGACGCTCGATGAGCAGTCCGCCGACCCGCCGGGCGTTGCCCTGGAGATCGTGTTCGACGAGGTGGTTGAGGTTGGCGAGGGCCGCGGCCATGGTGATCTGGGTGCCGCCGAACGTGGAGATGCTGTTGGCGTCCAGGCAGTTCATGATCTCGGCGCGGGCGATGACCCCGCCGACGGACATGCCGTTGCCGATGCCCTTGGCGAAGGTGACGATGTCCGGCGGCCCGCTGCGCCCGTGCGCCTGCCAGCCCCAGAAGTGGTCGCCGGTGCGGCCCCAGCCGGTCTGCACCTCGTCGGCGATCCACAGGATGCCGTGTTCCTTCAGGACGTCCCGGAAGGCGGCGTACAGGCCGTCGGGCGGGGAGGTGAAGCCGCCGACCCCCTGGACGGGTTCGGCGATGAGCGCGGCGGGCGGGCGGGTGTGACCGAGGAGGTCCTTGAGGTCGTCGACGCAGGCCGCGACGAACCCGGCGTCGTCCAGGTGCGCGAAGGGGCCGCGGGTGCGGACGCCGCCGTGGACGTACAGCGTCTGCAGCGGGGACAGGGAGCTGGGCGACCAGGAGCGGTTGCCGGTGATGCCGACCGTGCTGAAGGAGCGGCCGTGGTAGCTGTTGCGCATGGCCAGGACCGTGTTGCTGCGCCGGTACGCCGTCGCCAGCAGCAGCGCGGTGTCGTTGGCCTCGGTGCCCGAGGTGGTGAAGAAGACCCGGGCGTCCGGGATGCCGCTCAACTGGGCGATGCGCTCGGCCAGTTCGACCATCGGACGGTTGAGGTAGAGGGTCGAGGAGTGGATGATCCGGGCGGCCTGCTCGCTCACCGCCTTGGTGACCTCGGGCAGCGCGTGCGCGGTCATGGTGGTCAGGATGCCACCGAAGAAGTCCAGGTAGCGGCGGCCCTCGGCGTCCCAGACGTGGCGGCCCTCACCGTGGGTGATCTCCAGCGGGTCCTCGTAGTAGAGGGCGAGCCAGTCGGGCAGCACGGCCCGGTGACGGTCGTACAGGTCGTTCACGGCTGCACCAGCCCTTCGTAGGCGTCGGGGCGGCGGTCGCGGTAGAAGGCCCACTGCTGCCGCACCTCTTCGATGAGGTCGAGGTCGAGATCGCGGACGACCAGTTCCTCTCCGGCGTCACCGGCGGCGTCGCCGACGAACTGCCCGCGCGGGTCGACGAAGTACGACGTCCCGTAGAAGTCGTTGTCGCCGTACTCCTCGCGGCCCACGCGGTTGATCGCGGCGACGAAGTACTCGTTGGCGACGGCCGCGGCGGGCTGCTCCAGCCGCCACAGGTGGGAGGACAGACCGCGGTGGGTGGCGGACGGGTTGTAGACGAGCTGGGCGCCGTTGAGGCCGAGCTGCCGCCAGCCCTCGGGGAAGTGGCGGTCGTAGCAGATGTAGACGCCGACCCGGCCCACGGCGGTGTCGAAGACCGGCCAGCCGAGGTTGCCGGGCTTGAAGTAGTACTTCTCCCAGAAGCCCTTGACCTGCGGGATGTGGTGCTTGCGGTACTTGCCGAGATAGCTGCCGTCGGCGTCGATCACGGCGGCGGTGTTGTAGTAGAAGCCGGACCGCTCGACCTCGAAGACCGGGGCGACGACGACCATCCCCGTCTCCCGGGCGAGGTCCCGCATCCGGCGCACGGTCGGCCCGTCCGGGACCGGTTCGGCCCAGCGGTAGTGCTCCGGCTCCTGCACCTGGCAGAAGTAGGGCGCGTTGAAGACTTCCTGGAACCCGATGATCCGGGCACCGCGCCGGGCCGCCTCGCGGGCGTGCTCCTCGTGCTTGGCGACCATGGACTCGGTGTCGCCGGTCCAGGTGGCCTGGACCAGGGCCGCACGGACGACATTGGCCATGAGCTGCTCCTTCGGCGTACGTCAGAGCCTCTACGCCCGTAGAACACACGTAGAGGCACGAACGTAAGCCTCCCCGGCCGCCTTGCCAAGACCATCGTCGTGAACCCGCGGAGTCGATCCTGTTTCACACTCCGCTGGGTGAACCCCCGGGCACGGCGGCGGGGGCCCGCCCGGACCCGCACCCGCCGCCGGGCCGGCCGGCGCCCGACGTGCCCGGACCCGCGGAACATGCAACCGTGGGCATGAGCCCCGCTCACCCGGTTACCCGGCGGGAGCCACCCGTCAGCGAAGGAACGGAAAGCGATGACCAGCGGCTTCGTCGGCCCGGAGGGCGATCGCGACCCCTTCGGCGAATTCTTCGCCCGGTTCTTCGGCGGCACCCGCCCCGGTCCCCGGCACGTCGACATCGGCAGGCTCCTGAGCCAGCCCGCCCGGGAACTCGTCAAGGGCGCGGCCCAGTACGCCGCCGACCACGGCAGCCGGGACCTGGACACCGAGCACCTGCTGCGCGCGGCGCTCGCCACGGAACCCACCCGCAGTCTGCTCAGCAGGTCGGGCGCGGACCCCGACTCGCTCGCCACGCAGATCGACGAGCGGTCCGGGCCGGTGCAGAGCCCGCCGGGCGAGGCGCCGCCGCCCACGGCGCTCTCCCTCACCCCGGCCGTCAAGCGCGCCCTGCTGGACGCGCACGACATGGCGCGGGCCAGCGGCGCCGGGTACATCGGCCCCGAGCACGTGCTCAGCGCCCTGGCGATGAACCCCGACTCGGCGGCCGGGCACATCCTGAACGCGGCCCGGTTCGCCGCCTCCGGCCTGCCGTCCGAGGCCCCGGACACGGCCGCCCCGTCCGGTCCCGAGCGGCAGCAGCGCCCCACCGGCACGCCCACCCTGGACAAGTACGGGCGCGATCTGACCGACATGGCCCGCCAGGGCCGGATCGACCCGGTGATCGGCCGCGACCAGGAGATCGAACAGACCATCGAGGTGCTCTCCCGGCGGGGAAAGAACAATCCCGTGCTGATCGGTGACGCGGGCGTCGGCAAGACGGCCATCGTCGAGGGGCTCGCGCAGCGCATCGCCGACGGCGACGTGCCCGACATCCTGCTGGGCCGCCGCGTGGTGGCCCTGGACCTGACGGGCGTGGTCGCCGGCACCCGCTACCGGGGCGACTTCGAGGAGCGGCTGAACAACATCGTCACCGAGATCCGCACCCACTCCGAACACCTGATCGTCTTCATCGACGAGGTGCACACCGTGGTCGGCGCGGGCGGCGGCGGTGAGGGCGGTTCCATGGACGCGGGCAACATCCTCAAGCCCGCCCTGGCCCGCGGTGAGCTGCACATCGTGGGCGCGACCACCCTGGAGGAGTACCGGCGGATCGAGAAGGACGCGGCGCTGGCCCGCCGCTTCCAGCCGATCCTGGTGCCCGAGCCGACCGTCGCCGACGCGATCGAGATCCTGCGCGGGCTGCGCGACCGCTACGAGGCCCACCACCAGGTCCGCTACACCGACGAGGCCCTGGTCGCGGCCGTGGAGCTGTCCGACCGGTACCTGACCGACCGGCGGCTGCCGGACAAGGCGATCGACCTGATCGACCAGGCGGGCGCCCGCGTGCGGCTGCGGGCCCGGACCAAGGGCACGGACGTACGGGCCATGGAACGCGAGGTCGAACAGCTCGCCTGCGACAAGGACCAGGCGGTCGCGGACGAGCAGTACGAGCAGGCCACGCAGTTGCGCGACCGCATCAGCGAGCTGAAGCAGCGCATCGCCCTGGCGGGCGGCAGCGAGGAGGCCGACGAGGGGCAGCACCTGGAGGTGACCGCCGAGGCCATCGCCGAGGTGGTGTCCCGGCAGACCGGCATCCCCGTCAGCAGTCTCACCCAGGAGGAGAAGGAGCGCCTGCTCGGCCTGGAGGAGCACCTGCACCGGCGGGTCGTCGGCCAGGAGGAGGCCGTCGCCGTGGTCGCCGAGGCGGTGCTGCGCTCGCGCGCCGGCCTGGCCAGCCCCGACCGGCCGATCGGCAGCTTCCTGTTCCTCGGCCCGACCGGCGTCGGCAAGACCGAACTGGCCCGCGCCCTGGCCGAGGCGCTGTTCGGCAGCGAGGACCGGATGGTCCGCCTGGACATGAGCGAGTACCAGGAACGGCACACCGTCAGCCGCCTGGTGGGCGCCCCGCCCGGCTACGTCGGCCACGAGGAGGCCGGCCAGCTCACCGAGGTCGTGCGCCGGCACCCGTACTCCCTGCTGCTGCTCGACGAGGTGGAGAAGGCGCACCCGGACGTCTTCAACATCCTGCTCCAGGTCCTGGACGACGGGCGGCTGACCGACTCCCAGGGCCGCACGGTGGACTTCGCCAACACCGTCATCGTGATGACCAGCAACCTCGGTTCCGAGGCGATCACCCGGCGCGGTGCCGGGATCGGGTTCGGCTCGGGCGGCGCGGAGGCGGACGAGGAGGCGCGGCGTGAGCAGATCCTGCGCCCGCTGCGGGAGCACTTCCGGCCCGAGTTCCTCAACCGCATCGACGAGATCGTCGTCTTCCGCCAGCTCACCGCCGAGCAGTTGCGGCAGATCACCGACCTGCTGCTGGAGAAGACGCGGCGGCTGCTGCACGCGCAGGGCGTGGCCGTCGAGTTCACCGACGCGGCCGTGGACTGGCTGGCGCAGCGCGGCTACCAGCCGGAGTACGGCGCCCGTCCGCTGCGCCGCACCATCCAGCGCGAGGTGGACAACCAGCTCTCCCGGCTGCTCCTGGACGGGCGGGTCGGCGAGGGCAGCCGGGTCACGGTGGACGCGGAGGACGGCCGGCTCGCGTTCCGCCCGCAGGGCGGGGAGCCCGCCCCGGCACCCACCGAGTGACGACGGCGCGGGGCGCCGGGGGCGGGCCTCACCGCTGAGGGCCGCCCCCGGCGCCCGTCATGCGTACGGACCGGTCCCGGTGTCCCGCGCGTGCACACGGACGGCTTCCCGCCGCCCCGCCTGCGCACGGACCGGTCCGGGCGTCCCGCGCACGCACGGGCCGCTCCCGGAGTCCTGCGTGCGTACGTGCGGTCCCGTCGGACCGCACGCGCTGTGCCTGACGGACGGCGTGCGCGCCATGGGCGTACGGACGGCTACGGGGCCGGGTGGACGGCCTGCGCGCGCCACGGGGCCGGATGGACGGCGTACGGGCCTGCCGAGCCGGCCGGGCGGCCTGCGGGCGTCACGGGGCCGGGCGGACGACCATCGCCGAGCCGCCGCCCCTGCGCACCTTCTCCGCCGCCGCCAGCCACCTGCCGTCCGGCAGCCGCTGCACGCCGGTGGCCGCGCCGATCTCCGGGTTGAGCTTGAAGGAGTGCCCGATCGCCTCCAGTTGCTTCCTCAGCGGACTGTCGTAGAGGGCGGGTTCGAGTTCGGTCTGGGCGGCGTTGCGCTGGCTGGCGCGGGGCGCGGCGATGGCGTCGACGAGCGGCAGGTGCCGGTCGAGGAACCCGGTCAGCGTCTGCAGCACGGTGGTGATGATGGTCGCGCCGCCGGGCGAACCGAGCGCCACCACCGGCCGGTTGTGCCCGTCCAGCACGATCGTCGGGGAGATCGACGACCGCGGGCGCTTGCCCGGCCCCGGCAGGTTCGGGTCGTGCACGGCCGGGTTGGCCGGCGTGAAGGAGAAGTCCGTCAGCTCGTTGTTGAGCAGGAAGCCCCGGCCCGGCACGGTGATGCCGCTGCCGCCGGTCTGTTCGATGGTGAGGGTGTAGGAGACGACGTTGCCCCACCGGTCGGCGGTCGTCAGGTGCGTGGTGTTCTCGCCCTCGTACGTCGTCGGCGCGGCCGTCCCGCCGGTGCCGCAGGCGGCGGGCCGGTTCGGGTCGCCGGGCGCGAGCGGGCTGGTGAGGACGGCGTCGTCCTTGATCAGGCAGGCGCGGGAGTCGGCAAACCGCTGGGAGAGCAGGCCGCGGGTGGGGACGTTCTCGAAGGACGGGTCACCGACCCAGCGTCCGCGGTCGGCGAAGGCGATGCGGCTCGCCTCGATGTAGTGGTGCAGGTACTGCGTCTCGCTCGCCCTGGAGAGGTTCGTCCGCTCCAGGATGTTCAGCGCCTCGCCGACGGTGGTGCCGCCGGAGGAGGAGGGCGCGATGGAGTACACGTTCAGACCGCGGTACGAAGTGCGCGTGGGCGCCTGGAGCTTGGCGCGGTAGACCGCGAGGTCCTTCTCGGCGAGTTTGCCCGGCCGGGCGTTCCAGCCCGAACCGGGGTCGACGGGCGGGTGGTTGACGGTGTCGACGATCTCGTCGCCGAGGTCGCCGTGGTAGACGGCGCCGACGCCCTTCCTGGCCAGCTCCTCGTAGGTGCGGGCGAGGTCGGGGTTCTTGAAGGTCGAGCCGACGGCAGGGAGCCGCCCGCCCGGCAGGAACAGCTTCGCGGTGTCCGGGAAGTAGCGGAAGCGGGTCTCGTTGGACGCCGTCTGCGAGCGGAAGGTGTCGTCGACGGTGAAGCCGTCGCGGGCGAGGCGCTCCGCGGGCTTCAGCACCGTTCCGAGCCGCTTGCTGCCCCACTCGTCGAGGGCCTTCTGCCAGGTGGCGGGGGTGCCCGGGGTGCCGACGCTCAGGCCGCTGGTGACGGCGGCGTCGAAGGAGAGCGGCTTGCCGTGTTCCGTGAAGAGGTCCTCGTCGGCGCTGAGCGGCGCGGTCTCCCGGCCGTCGATGGTGTGCACCGTGCGGGACCTGGCGTCGTAGTAGACGAAGTAGCCGCCTCCGCCGATGCCGGCGGAGTAGGGCTCGGTGACGCCGAGGGCGGCGGCGGTGGCCACGGCCGCGTCGACGGCGTTGCCGCCCTTCTTCAGCACCTCGATGCCGGCGGCGGAGGCGTCCGCGTCGACGCTCGCGACGGCACCGCCGTAGCCGACGGCCACGGGGACCTTCCTGGCCGGTTCCGGCCGCGCGTCCGGGTGCGCGGCGGGCGGTGCAGCCGCTCCCACCGACACCACTGCGGCCGAGACCGCCAGGACCGTGAGTTTCCGTACTCCGCAACGACGCATCCGCACCTCCAGTCAGAGACCGTCCGCGCAGCCTATTGCATTGCCATGATCCCGTCAGGACCGTCCGACCACGGTACCGCCGGAGCCGGATCAGCGCCTCACTCGGCCGGCCCGTACGCCCGGCGTGGTCGAACTCGCGGCCGATGTGACGCGGGCGGCACGGGCGCCGCTCCCTGGACCGGTACGGGACGGGTCTCCCGCCGAGCACAACCCGCCCGGCGCACAGCTGACCTTCTCCTCGCCTGCGGACGACCCGGAGTGGCTGTCCGTACCGCCGCGCGAGCAGTGATCTCCGGCTGCCGCCGGCCGGGTATGGCTCTGTGGACCGCTGCCCCCTGAGACGGTCGCGAACGCCACATCGTAGTCGAGGTTCGGCCCGATGCGTCCTCCGGTGGCGAGGAATGCCCGCAGCCCGCGGCCTCCGGGGAAGGCCATCGGCTGCTTTGCGGGGTTGCTGCAATCTCCGCCCTCGCGCGGGTCTCAGCCCTCCGCGACCTCCGCGTAGAGCTGGGAGAGTTCCGGTACGCCCTCCTCGGCCCACGCGTGTCCCGCCTCCACGACGACGATCTCCCGGCCGGAGGCGAGCCGTACGACCGGGTGCCCGTCGGGCCACAACTCCCAGACGGCTCCCGGCACCGTACGCACGATGACCGTGCCCAGATACAGCCCGGCGTCGATGCCGAGCCGGCCCGCCGTGTCGGCGTCGTCGCGCCAGCGCGGCAGCAGCTGGTCGAGCGCCTCCAGGGAGGCGGCCGACCCGTCGAGCCGCACACCGGCCTCAGCGGCCAGGGCGCGCAACTGTTCGCAGGTGGAAAAGAGCTCGGCGAGATCCGCCGGGGTCGGAGAGCCGTCCGCGGAGACGACGGTGACGCCGACCGCGGGTGTGTGCTTCTTGCGCCGGTTGCCCGTGAAGCGGAAGGCCATGCACTCAGCGTGGCACCGCCACCACGCCACGCGCCACAGGGGCGACGGCCTGAACCGCCGTGGACCGGCGGCACGCCGGGCGCACGCCGGCCTGCGCGCGCAGTGGGCGCAACTGCGGGGCGTACGCCGGGCGCCCGGGTGCGCGCGGCCGGGAGAGGCGCGTACGAAGGGCGCACTGGGCAGAGGCTCGTACGAGGGGCGCACCCGGGTGGTACGCGTACGAGGGGCGTGCGCCCGGGTGGTACGCGGAGGTGGCACCCGGCGCCTACACGTCCAAGTCGACCACCACGGGCGCGTGGTCGGAGGCGCCCTTGCCCTTGCGCTCCTCACGGTCCACGTAGGCGTCGGTGACGGCCTTGGCGAAGGGTTCGTTGCCGTACACCAGGTCGATGCGCATGCCGCGGTTCTTGGGGAAGCAGAGCTGGCGGTAGTCCCAGTAGGTGAAGGGGTGCTCGTACTTCAGGGGCCGGGGCACCACGTCGGCGAGGCCCGCCTCGCGCAGGGAGGCGAGGGCGGCGCGCTCGGCCGGGGTGACGTGGGTGGCGCCCTCGAAGGCCGAGCGGTCGTAGACGTCGTCGTCCGTCGGCGCGACGTTGTAGTCGCCGAGGACGGCGAACGGGCGGCTGCCGGACGCGTCACCCGCGACGGCCGCCCTCAGTGCCTCGAACCACTGCAGTTTGTAGGCGTAGTGCGGGTGGTCGACCTCACGTCCGTTGGGCACGTAGACCGACCAGACGCGGACCGGGCCGCAGGTCGCGGAGAGGGCGCGGGGTTCGCGCGCCCCGTCGTAGCCCGGGTCGCCGGGCAGGCCCTTGACCACGTCCTCAAGGCCCACCCGGGAGAGGACCGCCACGCCGTTCCACCGGCCGGTGGCGTGGACCGCCGCCTCGTAGCCCAGCTCGCGCAGCGGGTCGAACGGGAACTGGTCCTCGGCGATCTTGGCCTCCTGGAGGCACAGCACGTCGGTGCCGCTGCTCTCCAGCCAGGCGAGCAGCCGCGGGAGGCGGGCGGTGATCGAGTTCACGTTCCAGGTCGCGATGCGCATGCCTCACAACCTACCGGGCGGCACTGACAGCCCCCGCCGGACGGCCCCTCCCCCGCCTCCGGAGCCGGTGCCTCACACGTCGGCGGAGCCGCCCGGGGCCAGCCGCAGGTGCTCGGCGCCGCCCAGGGTGCCGATCTGGTGGTCGTAGACCGGGCGGGCGAGGTCGGTCAGGAGCGCGTCGTGGATGTCGTACGCCCGCTGCGGCTTGACCTCCCTGACGTAGTCGATCACTTCCGCGATCTTGTTCCAGGGCGCCATGACCGGGAGCATCAGGGTCTCGACGGGCCGGCCGGGCACCGTGAGGGCGTCACCGGGGTGGAAGACCTTGCCGCCGTCGATCAGGTAGCCGACGTTGGTGATGCGCGGGATGTCCGGGTGGATCACGGCGTGCAGCTCGCCGTGCACCTGTACGTCGAAGCCGGCGGCGGTGAAGGTGTCGCCGTGGCCGACGGTGTGCACGCGGCCCGGGAAGGCCGCCGAGATCTTCTCCGCCACCGCCCGCAGGGTCCAGATCTCGGCGCCAGGGTTCGCGTCCATGGCCGCCCTCAGCCGGGACTCGTCGAAGTGGTCCATGTGCTCGTGCGTGATCAGGACGGCCTCGGCTCCGACCGCGGCGTCCTCCTCGCTGAAGGTGCCGGGGTCGATGACGAGCGTGCGGCCGTCCTTCTCCAGGCGGACGCAGGCGTGCGACTTCTTCGTGAGCTTCATGCGCCCCATCTTGCCGCGCACGCCGGACACACGGCCTGTCCAGGGTGGTGCTCCTGGTGCCCGGCTGGACGATCACCACGCACGCGCGGGCCGCCGCTCGCCGGTGCGGTGTCACTCCGTGGGAGCCGTCACCCATGGGAGCGGTGTCACCCGGTGAGAGCGGTACCACTCTGTGGGAACGGTGTCACTCGGTGGGAGCAGTGTCACCCCGTGGGAGGGATGCCACTCCGTGGGAACGGTGTCACTCGGTGGGAGTCGTCTCCTCCTGTATGACCCGCTGGGCCACACGGAAGGCGCTGCCCGCGGCGGGCATGCCGCAGTAGACCGCCGTCTGGAGCAGCACCTCCTTGATCTCGTCCGGGGTGAGGCCGTTGCGCAGGGCGGCCCGGGTGTGGGCGGCCAGGTCCTCCAGGTGACCGCCGACGGCGAGAGCGGTGAGCGCGACGCAACTGCGGGTGCGCCGGTCCAGGCCGGGGCGGTCCCAGACACCGCCCCAGGTGGAGCGGGTGAGGAACTCCTGGAAGTCCCCCGAGAACTCGTCGGCCTGCTCCAGCTCCCGGTCCACGTGCGCGTCGCCGAGCACCTCGCGCCGGATCTTGAGACCGGTGTCGTACGGGTCCGGCCCGCCCGTGGGCTGCGGCGGCACCGCCGCCGGGGCGATCTCGGCGATCGGCGGAGTCTGCGGCGGCGGGGCCAGCACGGGCTTGACCGGGGCCGCGACGATCGCCATCTGCCCGGTGCTGGACTCGAAGGCGGGCTGCCAGGCCGTGGAGAAGTGCCGCACCAGCAGGTCGGTCACGGCGGCGGGCTGCTCCACCGGGACCAGGTGGGAGGCGCCGGGCACGACGGCCAGACGGGCGTCCGGGATGCCGGCGACCAGCGTGCGGGCCTCGGCGGGGCCGGTGACCTGGTCGTCGGAACCGACCAGGACCAGCGTGGGAACGCCGATCCGGCCGAGTTCGCCACGGACGTCGAAGGAGGCCAGCGCCTCGCAGGCGGCGATGTAGCAGCCGGGGTCGGTGGTGCGGACCATCTGCACGGCCCAGTCGGTGATCGCGGGCTGGGCGGCGGCGAACCCGGTGGTGAACCAGCGGTCCGGGGACGTACGGGCGATGGGGTCCAGCCCGTTCGTCCGGACGATCACCCCGCGCTGGCGGAACTCGTCCGCCGTGCCGAAGCGGGGCGAGGCCGCGATCAGGGCGAGGGAGGCGAGGCGCTCCGGGTGGCGCAGGGCCAGCTCGACGCCGATCGCGCCGCCGAGCGCGCAGCCGGCGTAACCGAAGCGCTGCACGCCGAGCCCGTCGAGGGTGGCCAGCAGCCGGGAGGTCAGGTCCCCCACCGAACCGGCCGGATGGGCGGGCGCGCCGCCGTGTCCCGGCAGGTCGAACCGGAAGACACGCCATTGCTTCGTCAGCTCCGGAACCTGCCGGTCCCACATGTGCCATGTGGTACCCAGTGAGGGACCGAGGATCAGGACGGGAGCCTCTTCCGGCCCGTCAAAGCGGTATTGCAGGGTGTTCGACGGTGTCTCACTCACGCCCCGCACCCTCTCACGTCTCACAAAATCTCACACAGCCGGGGGAAGCGGCCTGGCCCGATGCATCCGCGGCTCGGCTCGTCGGGCACTGCCGACGGCCTCATCGATCGAGCCTGAGCCTCTCAGGGTGCACGGGCGGCCTTGACGCAGCGTGTCCTGCTGGCCGCGCTCGCGTCTGGTCCCCACGTCGACGCACGCTTCCTTCGTCAGCATAGCTGTCGGCAGTTCCCAGTTTGCAGCAAAGCGTGTGGCACCGTCCCGAAGGCCGGGACGACGAGGCGGGAAACCGTTCGGGCCACTCCGTTCAGCACCCGATACCCCCCTTGGAGTACGTCGCCGGCCTCACGCGCGACCGTTCGGCTCACCGTGCAGGTCATCCCATGTGCTGGCGGCTTCGCGGAGGTCCTCCACATCTGGCTTCACGTACCACTTCTTCGTGGTCTTCACGTTCGTGTGCCCGGCCCACCGGGCGAGGATGTGATCCGACACACCGTTGTTTGCAAGGGAGGTGAGGCAGGAGGCACGAGCGTCGTAGAGACGCACTCTGCGCAGGCCAAGGACCTCCATTAACCTCGCTGCTGTTTCAGACGGACATGTTCGGTGAGGGCTTCGATTCGTTTCACGTTCTTCCCGGCTCGTGACGTGGGCATAGGGCGTTCTGAACCGGCTGCGTGGTCCTGCCCTCGCGGAGTGTGTACGGGGCGAGCGATCGGTGGCTCGTCACGCTTCTGAACTTGAACAGGTGATGTCGGAGTCGGCTGCCCGGCGGGAGTTGCCCGCCTCGCGGGCCTATGGGTGTTGCCGGGTAGTCCATCGGGAGAGGATCTTCCCGTGAGCCAGCCCCTGCCGCAGTTGCCGAAGCCCGAGTTCGTCTTGATCACCATCGAGGCGCCACCCGAGGTGCCCACCCAGATCGCTGTCGATCTCAGGGAGACCGGCATCCCAGGCGGTTTGATCGGATACGAGTACCGGCCACTGAGTGAGCCGGTGTACTTCGGGGGGATCGGTGAACGGGGGCTGGTCGCCATCGCGATGAGCGGCCTGTTCGGACGTATCGCCGTCGATGTGGCCAGTGGTCACGTGGTGCAGATCCCCCATGTCGAGTCATCGACAACCCATCACGTGAACCGCGACCTCGACTCCTTCAGCCGATGCATCGCGGCCGTGATCGCACGCTTCCCGTTCTATGCGGAGGGCGACGAGGAGAGGCTCGAGGAGGTGGCGGAAGAACTGCGCGAGCTCGTCTCCGGCATCGACGGGACCGCTCTCGCGGACAACGGGTTCTGGGAGACCTTCTGCGACGACGTGGCGATCGGAGACTATGCGGACTGGGATGCGTGATCCGGACCAGTCCCCGACGTTGGTCAGCCGTCCAGGCTCAGGCCGGTGGCAGTTATGCAGCCGTCGACGAGGTCAGGGCGGTACTGGATCTTCTTGAGCCGACGTTTCACGGCTCGCGTGATCTCGCTGAGGTCCGCGGCGGCCAGGTTGCCCAGGTCACGCTTCACCAGCGCCCAGATGCCCTCGGTCGGATTGAGGTCAGGGGCGTAAGCCGGCAGTTGGAACACGGTCAGCCAATCGGCATTCGCCTTGATGAATTCCTTCATGCCGGCGGTCAGATGGAGGCGGACGTTGTCCCAGACCAGCACGATCGGGCCCCCAAGCTGGATACGAGCGCGGACGACCAGGTCGCGGAAGTCCCGCCAGCCGAAGCCCTTCGGCTCATCCTTGCGGCCCCGATACTCGCGGATCGCATAGATGAGCCGGGACCGCCGGCCCGGCTTGAAGCAGGCCATGCCCGCCATCGACACCCGCCCGGAGCCCCGACCCCGTACCCTCACCACCGGGGTCTTTCCGATCCGGCCCCAGGTCCTGGCACGCGGCGGAGTCATCGACTGCCCGGCCTCGTCCTCGAAGACGATCCAGGCACCGCGCTCCGCCGCGGTCCTCTTACCCGCGGCCAGGTCTCCTTCTTCCACACCTCGACCGCATCATCGTCCCGCTCGATGGCGCGCCGGGCCGGCTGCTGCCAGCTCCAGCCATGCCGCTTCAGCAACCGCCACGTGCCCTCGACGGTGTAGGAGACGTGGAACAGCCGGCCGATCAACGTCTTGACCCGCGACAGCGTCCATCGCTGGTCCGCCCAGCCGTGGACCAACGGGCCACGCTCCAACTCCCTCTCGAGCCTGGCGACCTGCGTTTCGCTGAGCCGGGACCGTCCCAGAGAGCCCTGCGACAGGACCCCGCCCTGGCCGCGCTCGCGCCAGGCCCGGCGCCACCGCTCCACCGACCGCTCGCTCACCCGCAGTGCGGCGGCGACCTCTCGGTTCTTCTCCCCGGCCTCGAAACGGACGACAGCCTGCAACCGGATCCGCTCCCGCGCGGCCCTCTCGGTGTCGGTCAGCCCACCACCCTGCGCATATCTCACTCCTGAGGACCTACCGGCGCCAGCAGCCGCTGTCAGGCGAACCCGCCCGACATCACTCGATCAAGTTCAGTTGCGCACGATGTAGTCGACCGCGAGTCGGCCCAAGTGGCCCGGCCGGGCCTGGCCGTGGTGGAGGTCGCTGCCGCCGATGACGCGACAGTTTTCGCTGTCCAGGAACTGCTCGCCGGGCAGTGCGCGGTGACGCCGGCGGCTCGTACGACCCGGGAGCCTGGTGAGTCCGGCGTGCGGCTGCAGTTCTTTGTGGATCTTCAGCAAGACTCCTGACACGACGACATCGGGTCAAGCCGCCTAGGGCACAGCGGTCAGGCCGTCGATGCACTGGCAGTTGAGCGAATCCATGAGTGGGCAAGCCGTCCTCACGGACGGCTTGCCCAGACTCCCCGGAGACGCGCAGCCAACCGCGACGCCTGAACAGCCCTCGCGTCTTCGGTACCTGCACTTGGGCCTCCGTGCCGGCCGCACCCTGCATGACCGGCATGCAGGGTACGAATGATGGAGCTCGTTGGACTTCTCCACCCCGTGCTCAGAGGTGGGACAGACCTGCTCACCGGCCACGGACGGCACTGCGAGATTGCTCCACAGCACGACGGCGAGTTCGTCCTCCCCCGCGCACGAAGCCACCAGCCTGCGCAGCTCGTCCGCATCGAACAAATCGCACCGCTCGATCACTTCGGCCCCTGCCCAGTCCAGCCGAGACGATCCCACAGCTCCGAAGCGCCCCACACTGAGTGCGGCGAACGTGCGGTCCTCCTGGAACGACAGCACCATCGCTGCTTCGCCGACGGCATCCAGTAGCGCCGCGACCGCCCCTGGGTGCGTTCCATACATCTTGCCGACGTTCAAAGTGACCCTTACCTGCCTCAACGATGTGCCGTGTGCCAGCAGGCTACGTCCCTGCAGACAAGAAAATCGATCACCGCTGTACAGACAGGGACTGAAGAACGAAGAGCAAACCTGAGGAATTTCACAGTTCCCCATCACGAAGGATCCGGCGGTGCGGAGAACGCAGTAGCGCGAGCAGCAATCTCTCGGAAGGCTGGAATACCAAGGTCGGCAGACTCCTGCTTCCGGGCGATCTGAGGCGTCGAGTCGGGCTGGCTTCTCTTCGGCGTGGGTCAGGCTGCTCTGCAGCTCGATCTCACCGAGCCATCCTTCCCATTCGGCTTCCAAGATGCGCGTGATGAGGCTGTCGCGGTTTTCGACAAGCCGGGGACGTTCTGTCGCGTCGTCAGTTCAGAGGGGCCCGTGAGTGGACATGGCGCGGCTGCGTCCTCGAAGTGGCGCAAGAGGACGCTGGATTGGGAAGATTGCAGCGGACGCGACTCCAGATCGATCTTCGGTCTCAGCAGCCTCGATCATCCGACGTCGCGTCCGTCGCTTCCACTCGGGTATGCCACCCACGCCACGGGCCAGAGGGCTTTTGTTGCCATGCACCCCGTGGAAGAGAGTCCCGCGGGTGCTGCACCGTAAGGGTGGGAGAGGTCAGCTCTGGGCGGTGGGCCGGACGACGATGTCGTTCACGTCGACCGCTGCAGGCTGTTCGATCGCGAAAGCGATGGCCCGGGCGATCGCGTCGGGTGGGATCGCGATGTCGTCCCGCGTCTTCGTGATCTCTGCTCTGACCTGGCTGTTGGTTGACGCCTCGGCGAAGTCGGTCGCAGTCGCACCAGGTGAGACGGTGGTCACCCGCAAGGAGTCGCCGGCTTCCTGGCGCAGTCCTTCGCAGATGGCCCGGACCGCGAACTTCGTGCCGGCGTAGACGGCCATGGTCGGCACGATGCGAAACGCGGCCGTGGAGGCGGTGGTGATGAAGTGGCCGGTTCCCTGCGCCCGGAAGACAGGCAGCGCGGCGCCGATCCCGTGCAGCACGCCCTTCACGTTGACATCGACCATGTGGTCCCACTCCTCGACGCGCAGATCGTCGAGAGGCGAGATGGTGCCGACTCCGGCATTGCTGACGAGTACGTCGAGTCGGCCGAAGCACTCACTGGCCAGCGCGACCAGGGCCTGCAGGTCGTCCCGCCGGGTCACGTCGGTGCGGATCTGCACGGCCGTGCCACCTGCTTTCTCGATCCGGGCCACCAGTTCCGCCAGGCGTTCGGACCGGCGCGCGCCGAGGACGAGTCGCGCGCCGCGTTCGGCGAGCAGCAGCGCGGTCGCTTCGCCGATGCCGCTGCTGGCTCCCGTGATCGCCACCACCTTGCCCTTGATTCCGGACATGCGTTGCCCTCTCCATCTTCGGCACCGGGGCCCGGAGTGCCGAGCGGCAGCGAGTCCTGGAGGAGCGTCCGCCAAGCCGTTGCGCACTGGGCGTCCGGGTGCCGGTGTGACCGTGTGAGGCCGTCGGTCATGCCGCGGCCCGTGCTCGCACACCAGTCTCCGATTGGATTAGCCTGGTATCCAGACCGTGTTTATTCTGGAACTGAAGGTGCCATCCGCCATGCCCACGCAGCCGGACCAACGCCGCCAGCTCAGTGAATTCCTGCGCAGCCGGAGAGAGCGCCTGACCCCTGACGAGGTGGGCCTGCCCCAGACCAGCCGCCGCCGGACTCCGGGACTTCGCCGAGAGGAACTGGCACTGCTGGCCGGGATCAGCGCCACCTGGTACACGTACCTGGAGCAGGGGAGAAAGATCCGCGTCTCCGAACAGGTGCTCAACGCCCTCGCCGCGGCGCTGCGGCTCGACCGGCACGAGTGCGATCATCTGCTCCAGCTTGCCGGTCACGCGCCTGCGGCCGAAGCCGAGGAACGCGAGCCGCTCCCGGCCGAGGCGGGTGCGATCCCCCTGTTGCTCCAGCCGAACCCGGCGTACATCATCGGCGGCAACTATGACGTCCTCAGTCACAACCAGGCAGCCCACGAGTTGTTCCCGAGGCTCATCACGGAGGCGGACCGGCCCGCCAACTTCGCCCGCTGGGTGTTCCTCGAGCCGGTGGCCCGGGACATCCTGGTCGACTGGGAACCCGAAGCACGCGGACTGCTCGGCCGCCTTCGGACGCTAGCGGCACGCCACTCCGGCGACCCGCGGTACACCCGACTGATCGAGGCCCTGAACGAGGGCAGCCCAGAGGTGCGGGACTGGTGGCCGCAGTACGAGGTGCAGGTCCGGCACAGCGGTCGCAAACGGCTACGACACCCACGACGGGGAGCGATCGATTATGCGTACACCGCTTTCCACCTGGCCGAGCAGCCGGAACAGACGCTGGTCGTCTATGTCGACAGCAGCGAACGGCCCGACGGGAGCGCAACCGTGACCGGCGAATGACGGAGGAGGCCGACGGCAGTACCAGGGCTCACGGTACGGCGGCGCAGGGCCGGCGGCCACGCGCGGGCAACTGCTGAAGATAGGGGACCGTCTCACCACGGGTGACGCGTGGGGCCCAGCCATTCTTCGATGCGAGCTGCACGCGGTTACTTCTCTGTCGGCTCCGAGGTGGACTTGACCCCGGTTTACGACGAGCCCAGTTCGTCTCGAACGTCGGCCCAGGTTGCCCCCCGTCTCACCGAACCCGGTGCCCCTGCATCTCGCCATCTGAGAACGCATCAGCCCTGCCGCGGGTGAGGTGATCGTGCAGGGCGAAGACCTCGGAGCGTGGACAGGGGCGCAGCGTGCGGGGTGAAAGCGGCTCATGCCCGCACAGCAGTACCTCCTGGAGGCACTGGGACTGGAACCCGCCCCGCCAGGGCCGAGGCGGCGGCGCGGCCGGCGGGACGGCGGGAGGCTGCGCGCGCGGTGAACCTGGCCGCCGCCCGGCCGTTCCGCTCCTCAGACGTCACCCTCTGGAAGATCCTTCGCGCCTGACCCGTCGCCCGCCACCGGACCGACACCCTGTCCCATGAGCAGCGCCCGGTGGTGAAGCCAGGCGAACGCGCGCTCGACAACCCAGCGCACCTTGCCCAGTCCGGAGCCGTGGGCGACGCCGCGCCGGGCGATCAGCCAGGAGGGGACGCCCTTTCAGGCCCTGCCTCGGCGAGTTTTCGATCTGCTCCGGGGCGGACTGGACGCCGTGCTCGGGGTGGCGAACGGTCCAAGCGGTCGTCGCGGGTCGTGCCGGCGCGGCCCGGCAGGCACCTTCCGTGGCCTGCAGGCAGCGCAACGGGCCGGTCAGCTGGATCGGCGCACCGGGGTGACCAGGACCAGGGGGATCTCTCGGGTGGTCGCGGTGCGGTAGGTCGCGTACGAGGGCATTGCCGCCACCACCGCCGGCCATAGACGGGCGGCCTCGGCCGCCGTGGCGGGGCGGGCGGTCGCCGGCACGGTGGCCTCACCGACCTGGAGGGTGACTTCAGGATCGGCCAGCAGGTTCAGGTACCAGGCGGGATGGCGGTCCCCGCCCGCGTTGGACGCCGTCAAGACGTAGGCGTCCTCGTCGCGCACGTACGTCAACGCCGTCCGGCGCAGCAGGCCGGACCTGCGGCCCCGGGTGGTCAGGAGCAGGTCGGCCATCCCGGGCCGGGGGTGACCGCCGGTCTCCTCGAAGCGGCGGATGTGATCGGCGACCCAGGGGGTCGGGCTGTCGTGGATCGTGTCGGTCATGCGGCGGACACTCCGACGTGGGTGCGGTGCAGGGTCGGGGCGTCGACCTGGTCGAGCAGGGCACGGGCGAAGTCCGCGGGTGTGATCCGGCTGTCGGCGGCCGCGGGAGCGAGCACGTATCCGCTCGAAGGTCCGCCCTCGTCGTCGAAATCTCCCGCCGGGCTCATCACCACCCAGTCCAGGGCTTCCGGCGCTGCCGCCCGCAGCTCCTCGGTACCGGCGCCGTGACCGACGTAGAACTCCCTCCACTCCTGCGGATAGCCGGGAACATCCATCAGCAGGTCCCCGGTCTCCGTCGGCAGCACAGACGCCAGCCCGACCGACACCAGCCGCTTCACCGCTGCCGCCGGGAGTCCCACTGCGAGGGCGCGGGCGACGGAAGGGAAAAACTCGTCGGCCGGAACGCCGGGGTCGTACACGGCGACAATCGCCGCATCGTGACCCTCCGCGAGCCGCGCCACGGTCGCCGCGTCCGTCACCTGCCCGTCAGCCCGTCCGGCCTCCGTGACCTCGTGCCCCCGGCGCCGGGCCTCCGCCACGGCCGCCCGGCCCACACGGCCACCCGCCCCGAACACGATGATCCTGCTGTTGTTCGTTTCCATGGACGAGACAGTAGGACGAGGCCTGGTTTCCGATCGGTTACCGCCCTACCGTGGGGATCATGACGAAGCCGCACGCCGAACTGCCTCCCCTGGATCCGGAGATGTTCGACCCCGTCTGCCCATCCCCTCTAGCGCCGTTCCGTGTGGGTGACAAATGGGCGGCGATGATCCTGCGCTGCCTGCAGGACGGCCCACGCCGATTCTCGGAACTCAAGGGCCCGCTGCGTGGGGTCACCGCCAAATCTCTGAGCCAGTCCCTGCGCAGACTGGAACGGGACGGCTTCGTCGCACGGAAGGCGTACGAGGGCACCAAGCCCCGCGTCGAGTACTCCCTGACCTCACTCGGCCGCGGGCTCCTGGGCCCGTTGGACGCGGCGTGCGCATGGACGCGTGAGCACTGGGACGAGCTGATCGACGCACACGAAGCACACCTGCCCCAGGTCGGCTGACTTGAGTCGGCTGGGGCGTGTGTCGGAAGTGCTTTAGGTTGGCTGATGTGAGCGCGCGGGGACGGAGTTACCGATATGTCGGACCGGTGGAGCTGGAGGCTGCGGTCCGGCCTGGCAGCGGCGGGTGCCGGATCAGCTCGGCGGCTGACTTCGATGGCTGGATCACTGAGCGATCGGCGGCAGAGCTGACCGAGCCGTTCACCTTCGTGGTCGGCACGGATGGTGTGCTTCGGCTGGCGCCGCGGCGAAGCGAGCACGTGGCCTGCGCCGGTGGGGGCATGGTTCTGGGTGCTGGCGAGATCAGCTTCGTGCGCGAGGCAGACCGGTGGACGGTGGGTGAGGTCAGCAACCAGTCCACCGGATACTGCCCGGACGTCACCTCCTGGTCGGCCGTCGCTCATGCTCTGGACGACGTAGAACTTGGGCGGCCCTCCGGCTTCACCCACGAGATGGTGTTCCGGCGATGCCCCGACTGCCAGGAGCACAACATCGTGCGCGAGGGTGACTTCGTCTGCGTCTTCTGCGGAGGCGATCTTCCGGAGACGTGGAATGTGGATCCCGCCGTATGACGGCCGGGGGTCACAGCCACTCGTTGATGGCTGTGACGAGGACAGTCGCTTCGAAGCGGATCGCGAGCTTGTCGTACCGCGTGGCGACGGCGCGGTGCCTCTTGAGCCCTCAACTGCCGCCGGGGCCAGACAGCCGGCCGACCCGCCTTCATGCCCTTCGGCAGCAGCGGCTCCAACACCGCCCACTGCGTGTCCGTGAGATCTCCCCGCCCCATGAACCGAGACCATTCACAGTCCAAAATCCACTTTCGGCACACAGCCTAGGGCTCTGACCACATACGTTCACCGGCTCTGGAGCCGGTCCCTCGATTGAGCCTGAGTACCCTCGACTCGTGGAAGACCGCGAGCAGTACGTGAGGTATCAGCAGGACCGCACGGTGCTGGCGGCGGTCGGGGCTCATCTCGATGCCCGGATCAGCCGGATCAGCGTTCGGTTGCCTCGGCCCGTGGCCGAGTCGGCGGTGGCTGCCTGGGACCGTGAGGAACTGGGTGGAGTCGGCGAGGAGAGCCG
>NZ_JOIY01000039.1 GCF_000720185.1 Streptomyces sp. NRRL S-340
CGGTGGTGCGGGCCAGGACGGCCAGGCCGAAGGCGAGGGTTTTGCCGGAGCCGGTGCGGCCGCGGCCCAGGACGTCGCGTCCGGCCAGGGAGTTGGGCAGGGTTGCCGCCTGGATCGGGAAGGGGGTGCGGACGCCTTCCCTGTCCAGGGTGGTCAGCAACGGCGCGGGCAGGGCGAGATCGGCGAACGACTCCACCGCCGGCAACGCGGGCGTCACCGTCTTCGGCAACGCGAACTCCCCCTGGGCAGCCCGTCCGCCCTGCCGGTCCGCGGAGCCCTTGGCGCGGCGGGCGCCACCGAACCGGCGGTTGCCGCCGGCGCCTCCTGCGGAACGGTCATGAGTGCGAGATGTACGGGCACGCTGCATGCGGCACCTTCCTTGACGTACGGGCGCGTATCAAGGAATTCCCGCTGCAGCCGAACGGCGCAGAGAATTTCGAGACGAGCCTGATTAGATGTGGCCGAGTGCGGCCGGCGGGGGGATGCGTCACGGGCCGGTGATGCGCTGGCGCTTTCCCGCCCGGCTCCCCCTGAAATACAGCGAGCTGGGGCCCGCACCCCACAGGTGCGGGCCCCAGCTGCGAAAGTACGCGTCAGCGCTGCTGTCAGGCGGGAACGATGTTCTCCGCCGTCGGGCCCTTCTGGCCCTGAGCGATGTCGAAGGTCACCTTCTGGCCCTCCAGCAGCTCACGGAAGCCCTGGGTGGCGATGTTCGAGTAGTGGGCGAAGACGTCGGGGCCGCCGCCGTCCTGCTCGATGAAGCCGAAGCCCTTTTCCACTTCGGTGGAGGCTTGGGGAATAGCCGCCGCGCGCCGCACTTGTTTCGCGCGCTGCGGACACGTATTTCTCATGTCGCGGGCACAGATATTGCTCTCCCGGGGCGCCGCGTTTTCTGCCGCGCCCCGCACGCCCGACGCGCTGACCTCCCCCGACGGACGATGCGACGCTGCTCCCGCCGCCGCGGGACGCCCCGACGCCGGGCGCGCCGGAACCCCCTTGCCGCGACGAAGGTCACATTCCCCCGGACAGGGGGCACCGACGTGTCGCGGGGAAGGCGGCAGGGCGCATCAGCGCCCCTCCGGGCGCGACCTCAGCTCACGGCCACACCAGGCAGTACGGCTGATGCCCCGCCTCATGCAACCGGTGCGAGAAGTCCTGCCATTCGTGCAGCAGCTGGTACACGTTGAACGCGTCCCGCGGGCCGCCGCGGTCGGGGACCGTGGACCAGATGAAGGCGGCGGCGCCGACCGCTTCCTCGCCGATGTCGCGGAGGGGGTCGACGACGGTCATGGGGAGTTTGACGACGGCGTAGTCGGGGTGGAGGACGACGAGTTCGAGGGGCGGGACCCGGTGCAGGGGGACGCCCTCGATGCCGGTGAGGACCATGGCGGCCATGGTCTCCGGCTTGATCTTGGTGAACATGCCGTTCATGCCGAGTTCGTCGCCGCCGAGTTCCTCGGGGCGCATCGAGATCGGGACGCGGGCCGCCGTCGCACCGTCCGGTGCGCCGAAGTACTTGTACGTCACCCCCACCCGGCCACCATTCCCGCTCCCCGCCCGGAGGCGATCGGCCCGGCGTCCCGTCCGGTCGTCGATCCGCCGGTCGGACCGCTCGGGATCACCGGGCGCACCCTGTGCATGACGTGCTTCGGCGGTTTCCTCCGCGTCGCGCCGGTGCCTTCCCCGCCGGGCACGCCGAGGACCCAGGTCGTCAGTCCCCTCGCCCAGTCCGCCACCGCGATGCATATCTCCACCCGACTGCTTTTCTAGGACGCGTGGCCCCCGCCGCGCAACCCGATCATCGTGTCAGTGACCTCCCCCACGGCCGCACGCCGAAACGTACGTCGAAACATCTCGCCGCGGGATCTTCGTGGCCGTCCGCACGCCCCTGCCACGACTTTTCCTCCTGCCTCCCGGCGCCTTCCGCTCCTGCCCCGCGCGCCCGTTCCCCCGCTCCTCGGCTCTCCCGCCCTCCTCGGTCCTTGCTTCCGGGGGCGAGGAGCCCAGTTTCTCAGATGGGCCGGGCGGAAGCCGCTTCTTCGGCCACCGGGCCGCGGCCCCGTCCAGGAGCACCGCCCCACCGGCCCAACAAGGGCCTCACCGCCCCAGCGAAAGCCTCACCGCCCCACCGGCACGCCAGGGCCTCACCGCACCTCCCGGCCCGTACGTCCCGCGGTCTCACCGCCCCACCGGCTTCCCGCCTCCCCCGGTCCGCCGGCCACCGCCCGCACGCCCCGCAGGACCCACCGGCCCCGCCCGCTCCCCTCCCGGCTTCCCGGGCCCCCTGGCCTACCCTGAACAGGTCACCGCCCCCGCCGGATTCCCCGAAGCCGCCGGGAAGCCCGGGCGCACAGTCCCCGAGAGAACCGAGAAGCCGGAGAAGTCGCAGGTCATGAGCGAACTGCCATACCCATACGAAGCCCCCGCCTCGCAGGCGCTGTTCGACCGTGCGGCGGCCGTCACGCCCGGCGGTGTGAACTCCCCGGTGCGTGCCTTCCGTGCCGTGGGCGGTACGCCCCGGTTCATGGTCTCCGGCAGCGGGCCGTACCTGAAGGACGCCGACGGGCGGGAGTACGTCGACCTCGTCTGCTCCTGGGGGCCGATGATCCTCGGGCACGGCCGCCCCGAGGTGGTCGCCGCCGTGCAGGAGGCGGTCGCGCGCGGCACGTCCTTCGGCACGCCCGGTGAGGGCGAGGTCGCGCTCGCCGAGGAGATGACCGGCCGGGTCGCGCCGCTGGAGCAGGTGCGGCTCGTGTCCAGCGGGACCGAGGCCACCATGTCCGCGATCCGGCTCGCCCGCGGGTTCACGCAGCGCACGAAGGTCGTCAAGTTCGCCGGGTGCTACCACGGGCACGTCGACTCGCTGCTGGCCGCCGCCGGGTCGGGCGTCGCCACGTTCGCGCTGCCGGACACCCCGGGCGTCACCGGCGCCCAGGCCGGCGACACGATCGTGCTGCCGTACAACGACCTCGACGCGGTGCGCGCCGCCTTCGCCGCCCACCCGGGCGAGATCGCCTGCGTGATCACCGAGGCCTCGCCGGGCAACATGGGCGTCGTGCCGCCGCTGCCCTCCTTCAACCAGGGGCTGAAGGACCTGTGCCGGGAGAACGGCGCGCTGTACATCTCCGACGAGGTCATGACCGGGTTCCGCACCAGCCGCGCCGGGTGGTACGGCGTCGACGGCGTCGAGCCCGACCTGATGACCTTCGGCAAGGTGATGGGCGGCGGGTTCCCGGCCGCGGCCTTCGGCGGGCGCGCCGACGTCATGGCGCACCTCGCGCCGGCCGGACCCGTCTACCAGGCGGGCACCCTTTCGGGGAACCCGGTCGCCACCGCCGCCGGCCTCGCCCAGCTGCGTCTGCTGGACGACGCGGCCTACGCCAAGGTGAACGCGGTCTCGCAGCAGATCCAGGCGATGGTCTCCGAGGCGCTCACCAAGGAGGGCGTGGCGCACACGCTGCAGAACGCCTCCAACATGTTCTCGGTGTTCTTCACCGACCGTCCGGTGCGCAACTACGACGACGCCCGCGCGCAGGAGTCGTACCGCTTCACCGCCTTCTTCCACGCGATGCTGGCGGGCGGCGTCTACCTGCCGCCGTCCTCGTTCGAGTCGTGGTTCGTGTCCACCGCCCACGACGAGCGGGCCCTGCAGCGGATCTCCGACGCGCTGCCGGCGGCGGCCCGTGCGGCGGCGGAGGCGACGGCATGAGCGACACCACCGGCACCGGTGTGACCTCCGGGAAGAGCGGCAGCGACGACGTCACCGTCGTCCACCTCATGCGGCACGGGGAGGTGGAGAACCCGACCGGTGTGCTGTACGGGCGGCTGCCCGGCTACCACCTGTCCGGGCTGGGACGGCAGATGGCCGAGCGGGTCGCCGAGCACCTCGCCCCGCGCGACGTCACGTACGTCGTCGCCTCGCCGCTGGAGCGGGCGCAGGAGACGGCGACGCCGATCGCCAAGGCGCACGGGCTCGACCTCGCCACGGACGAGCGGCTGATCGAGGCGGAGAACGTCTTCCAGGGCAAGACGTTCGGCATCGGCGACGGCGCGCTGCGCCGCCCGGCGAACTGGAAGCACGTGGTCAATCCGTTCCGGCCGTCGTGGGGCGAGCCGTACGTCGACCAGGTGGTGCGCATGATGGGCGCGCTGAACGCGGCGAAGGACCGGGCGCGCGGGCACGAAGCGGTGCTCGTCAGCCACCAGTTGCCGATCTGGGTCGTGCGGTCGTACGTGGAGCGGCGGCGGCTGTGGCACGATCCGCGCAAGCGGCAGTGCACACTGGCCTCGCTGACCACGTTCACCTACCAGGGCGACCGGATCGTCTCCGTCGGCTACAGCGAGCCGGCCCGGGACCTGGTGCCCGCCCATCTGCTGGCCGGCGCCAAGCCGGTGAAGGGGCAGGGGAAGGCGTTCGGGGCGTAGCCCCGGCCGGGGCGCGCGGACGCGGCCGGGGCGGACCCCTCCCTCTGGAACACGCAGGGTAAGAGGGCCGTAAGCCTTCGGTCACGTACGCACAGTTTCGTTACGTTTGTTGTGAAATTCATATTGGTTCGCGGAACCCTGACGTTCGTCACGTCCTCTGAGTGGGTGACCAGCATTCGCAGGACGTGACGGATCGGGGATCTCATGCGCACCTTCTCCCGGAGGGGAATACTCGGCCTTGGCGCGGGCACCGCTGCTGCCGTAGGACTCGCGGGCTGCGGCGGCTCCAAGTCTTCGGACGGCTCGGGCGACGCCGGTGGTTCCGGTTCGGGTACGGGGTCGCACGGAAAGGGCCAGGGCACCGGGCAGCCCGCGCGCCCCATCGGCGACGGTTCGACGTCGTTCACCGGCAAGCAGCCGCGCCAGCCCGCCAAGCCGACCCCGCTGGAGCCGGGGCAGACCCCGCCGCAGTTCGTCATCTTCTCCTGGGACGGCGCCGGCGAGGTCGGCAACGGGCTCTTCCCGCGCTTCCTCGACCTGGCCAAGCAGCACGAAGCGAGCATGACCTTCTTCCTCTCCGGGCTCTATCTGCTCCCCGAGGCGAAGAAGCGCATGTACGAGCCGCCGAACAACGCGCGCGGCGCCTCCGACATCGGCTACCTCACCGACGAGCACATCAAGGCAACGCTCACCAACGTGCGCCGTGCCTGGCTCGAGGGCCACGAGATCGGCACCCACTTCAACGGCCACTTCTGCTCCGGTCACGGCACCGTGGCGAACTGGACGCCCAAGCAGTGGCGCAGCGAGATCGACCAGGCCAAGGCCTTCGTGAAGCAGTGGCGGACCAACACCGGCTGGAGCGACCTGCCCGCCCTGCCCTTCGACTACGACAAGGAACTGGTCGGCGGCCGCACGCCCTGCCTGCTCGGCCAGAACAACCTGCTGCCCACGGCCAAGAGCCTGGGCTGGCGCTACGACGCCTCCTCGCCGGGCGGCCGCCAGGTGTGGCCGCAGAAGAAGCTCGGCATCTGGGACCTGCCGCTGCAGCAGATCCCGTTCCCCGGTCACTCCTTCGAGGTCCTCTCGATGGACTACAACATGCTCGCCAACCAGTCGGTGAACTCCACCAAGGCCCCGCCCGCCAACTACCCGCACTGGCGCAAGCAGTCCGCCCAGTCCTACATCCAGGGCTTCCAGCGGGCGTACGAGACGAACCGGGCGCCGTTCTTCATCGGCAACCACTTCGAGCAGTGGAACGGCGGTATCTACATGGACTCCGTCGAAGAGGCGTTCAAGCACATCGTGGCCGAGCGGGACAAGGGCGCCGACGTGCGTCTGGTCTCCTTCCGGCAGTTCGTGGACTGGATGGACGTGCAGAAGCCGGAGGTGCTCGCCAAGCTGCGCACCCTGGAGGTCGGACGGCAGCCGGCCGGCGGCTGGAAGGAGTTCCTGAAGGACAGCGGCACCGCCGGAACCACCGGCTCCGCGGGGACCGCGGGCAGCACCGGCACGCAGAGCGGAACGGGCACCTCGAACGGCGCCTGATATGCGGTTTTCCGCCCGGCAGGGGGGCGCGCAAGATCCCCGGAACAGGCATGCGAAACTTTTCACATGAGTGCCGCCAGCCGCGCCCCCCAGTGCTCGAACCGGGCGAACCGTACGTCCCGTCCGCACCGCACGCGCACCACCCGCGCCCGCAGCCGCGCCACCGTGCTGGCCGCCGGGACCGCCGCGCTCGCCCTCGCCCTGGCCGCCTGCGGCTCCGGCGGTACCTCCGGCGGCTCGGGCAGGAGCAACTTCATCACCGGCTCCGACGGCATCGCGACCGTGAAGAAGGGCGACCGCAAGCCCGCGCCCGACCTCTCCGGCACGACCATCGACGGCAAGACGCTCGACGTCGCCTCCTACAAGGGAAAGGTCGTCGTCCTCAACGTCTGGGGCTCCTGGTGCTCGCCGTGCCGCGCCGAGGCGCCCAACCTGGTCAAGGTCGCCGAGGACACCGCCGCGAAGGGCGTGCAGTTCGTCGGCATCAACACCCGCGACACCAGCACCCAGCCCGCCCAGAAGTTCGAGACGAGCTACGGGGTGCCGTACCCGAGCCTGTACGACCCCACCGGCAAGCTGATGCTCCGCTTCAAGAAGGGCACTCTCAACCCGCAGGCCATCCCGAGCACGCTCGTCATCGACCGGGACGGCAACATCGCGGCGCGCGCCCTGCAGGCGCTCAGCGAGGAGAAGCTGCGCAAGATGCTCGACCCGGTCGTCGCGGAGAAGTGAGCCGCCGTGCTACTGGCCGCAGCCACTGATCCCAACCAGACGGTGTTCAGCGGAGCCCTGCTGCTCGCGCTGCCGGTCGCCGTGCTCGGCGGACTCGTCTCCTTCTTCTCCCCGTGCGTCCTGCCGCTCGTCCCCGGCTACCTGTCGTACGTGACCGGCGTCACCGGCACCGACCTGGCCGAGGCGCGGCGCGGGCGGATGGCCGTCGGCGCCTCGCTCTTCGTGCTGGGCTTCACGGTCGTGTTCGTCTCCGGCGGTGCGCTGTTCGGCTTCTTCGGGCAGACCCTCCAGGACTACAAGGGGACCCTGTCCAAGGTGCTGGGCGTGCTCATGATCCTCATGGGCGTCTTCTTCATGGGCCTGATGCCCTGGCTGACCCAGCGTGAGTTCCGCTTCCACCGGCGGCCGACCGCCGGCCTGGTGGGCGCGCCCGTCCTCGGCGCCCTGTTCGGCGTCGGCTGGACCCCGTGCATCGGCCCGACCCTCGCCTCCGTGGTGGCGCTGTCCTCCAACGAGGCCAGCGCCGGGCGCGGTGCCCTGCTGACCGTCGCCTACTGCGCCGGGCTCGGCATACCGTTCGTGCTCACGGCCATCGCCTTCCGCAAGGCCCTCGGCGCGTTCGGCTGGGTCAAGCGCCACTACGTCTGGGTGCTGCGCCTCGGCGGAACGATGATGATCGTGACCGGTGTGCTGCTGCTCACCGGCGCCTGGGACCGGCTGGTGCAGGAGATGCAGACCTGGTCGACCGGCTTCACTGTGGGGATCTGATCCATGAGCAAGACGACACCCGGCACGAGCACGGACGAGAAGTCGGCCGCGCCGCCCTCCGGTGAGGACGCCCGCACCGCGCCGCCCTCCGGCACCGGCGACCGGACCGCGCAGCGCCCCGCCGAGGACGACCTGGGCGCGGCCGGGGCGCAGCTGTCCACGGCGCCCGCCGAGACGGCCGTCCCCGGCTCCTTCGGCGGCAGCCGGGCCCCCGGCCTGGCCGGCCGGCTCGCCTGGACCGGCCGGGAGGTCCTCGGCTGGGTCCGCTGGTTCTGGCGGCAGCTGACCTCCATGCGGGTCGCGCTGCTGCTGCTGTTCCTGCTCTCCCTGGGCGCCATCCCCGGCTCGCTGATCCCGCAGACCGGCAGCGACGCGACGAAGGTCGAGACCTTCCGGCAGAACCACACCACGCTCGCGCCCCTCTACGACAAGCTCGGCCTGTTCCACGTCTACAGCTCGGTGTGGTTCTCCGCCGTCTACATCCTGCTGTTCGTCTCCCTCATCGGCTGCATCATCCCGCGCACCTGGCAGTTCACCGGCCAGCTGCGCAGCCGCCCGCCGGGCGCGCCCAAGCGGCTGACCCGGCTGCCCGCGTACGCCACCTGGCGCACGGCGGCCGCGCCCGAGGAGGTCCGCGAGGCCGCGCTGAGGTCGCTCAGGCAGCGCCGCTTCCGCGCCCACCTGGACGGGGACGCGGTCGCCGCCGAGAAGGGCTACCTGCGCGAGGCCGGGAACCTGCTCTTCCACATCGCGCTGATCGTGATGCTGATCGCCTTCGGCTGGGGCCAGTTGTTCAAGACCGAGGGCAACAAGCTGGTCGTCGAGGGCGACGGCTTCGCCAACACCCTCACCCAGTACGACGACTTCAAGTCCGGGAACCTCTTCGACGACGACAACCTGGTCCCGTTCAGCTTCACCCTGAAGAAGTTCACCGGCACCTACGAGACCACCGGCCCCAACAAGGGCACGCCGCGCACCTACGAGGCGGCCGTCGACTACAGCGTCGGCCCCGACGGCAAGGAGCGGCACAAGGTCATCAAGGTCAACGAGCCGCTGGAGATCGACGACGCCAAGGTCTACCTGGTCGCCCACGGCTACGCCCCGACCGTCACCGTGCGCGACGGCAAGGGCGACGTGGTCTACCACCAGGCCGTGCCGCTGCTGCCGCTGGACTCCAACGTCACCTCGCAGGGCGCGATCAAGGTGATGGACGGCTACCGCGACGCGCAGGGCAAGAAGGAGCAGCTCGGCTTCGCGGCGGTCCTGGTGCCGACCTTCGCCGGGGCGGGCAAGGGCACGATGTTCTCCCAGTTCCCCGCGCTGGACTTCCCCGTCCTGTCGGTGGGCGCCTACCACGGCGACCTGGGCGTGGACGCGGGCACCCCGCAGAACGTCTACCAGCTGGACACGAAGAACCCGAACCTGAAGCCGTTCAAGGACGCCCAGGGCAACATCCTGAAGAAGATGCTGCTGCCCGGCGAGAGCCTGACCCTGCCGAACGGGGCCGGCTCCATCACGTTCGACAAGGACATCAAGCAGTGGGCGAGCTTCCAGATCGTCCAGCAGCCCGGCACCGGCTGGGCGCTGACCGGCGCCGTCGCCGCGATCTTCGGGCTGGCCGGTTCGCTGTTCATCCAGCGCCGCCGGGTCTGGGTGCGTGCGGTGCGGGGCGCCGACGGGACGACGGTCGTCGAGGTGGCCGGTCTGGGCCGCAGCGAGTCGGCGAAGCTCCCCGAGGAGATCGGCGCGCTGGCCGCCCAGGTCCACGACAAGGCACCCACCCGAGCCGACACCGACTCCGATCCGGAGCCGGGCGCCGTCACCCCCGTACCCGCCGAAGGGGCTGAGAAGAAGTGACTCCCGCCGCCACCGAGCTGGCCACCGCCACCAACGAACATCTCGCACACATCAGCAACACGCTGATCTACTCCTCGATGGCCGTCTACACGCTGGCCTTCTTCGCCTACATCGCGGAGTGGCTCTTCGGCAGCCGCAGCAAGGTGGCCCGCACGGCCGCCGCGCTGACCGCGAAGGAGGGGGCGGCCCGCGCCGCGGCCCCGGCCGTGGCGGTGAGGTCCGCCGGCGGCACCGCCGTCCTGGAGCGGCCCGAGGTCGTCGTGCGGTCCGCCTCCGGCTCGCGCGACGTGCCAGACGGGCCGGGCGCGCACGGCGGTGACCAGCAGGGCGACCTGTACGGCCGCGTCGCCGTCTCGCTCACCGTGCTCGCCTTCCTGGTGGAGCTGGGCGGCGTCGTCGCCCGCGCGGCCTCCGTCCAGCGGGCGCCGTGGGGCAACATGTACGAGTTCAACATCACCTTCTCCACGGTCGCGGTCGGCGTGTACCTCGCGCTGCTCGCCCTGAAGAAGAACGTGCGCTGGATGGGTCTCTTCCTGGCCACCACGGTCCTGCTCGACCTGGGCCTCGCGGTCACCGTCCTGTACACCGCGAGCGACCAGCTGGTCCCTGCGCTGCACTCGTACTGGCTGTACATCCACGTCTCCACCGCGATCCTGTGCGGCGCGATCTTCTACGTCGGCGCGGTCGGCACCCTGCTGTACCTCTTCAAGGACTCCTACGAGAACAAGCTCGTGAACGGTGGCAAGCCCGGGACCTTCGCCACCTCCGTGATGGAGCGGCTGCCTGCCTCCGCGACCCTGGACAAGTTCGCCTACCGCATCAACGCGGCCGTCTTCCCGCTGTGGACGTTCACGATCATCGCGGGCGCCATCTGGGCCGAGTCGGCCTGGGGCCGCTACTGGGGCTGGGACCCCAAGGAGACCTGGGCCTTCATCACCTGGGTCGCCTACGCCGGCTACCTGCACGCCCGCTCCACCGCCGGCTGGAAGGGCCGCAAGGCGGCGTACATCGCGCTCATCGCCTTCGCGTGCTTCCTGTTCAACTACTACGGCATCAACATCTTCGTCAGCGGCAAGCACTCGTACGCGGGCGTCTGAGGGGCCGCTCGGGGACACTGGTGGCATGACCGGTTCCATCGAACAGGGCACCAGCCAGACCCACGGCAACACGCACATCCTCGGCTTCCTGGTCCGGCTTCCCCGGCCCATGGAGGCGGTCTGGCCGGCGCTGTCCACCCCGCAGGGGCTCGCGGGCTGGTTCACCCCCGCCGACGAGCTGGAACCCCGGCTCGGCGGCGCGGTCAGCCTGCACGGCCTGGGCAGCGGGCACGTCACCGCCTGGGACGTCGACCGGGTCGCCGAGTACACCGTCGACGGCGGCGGCCGTATCCGCTTCCACCTGGAACGGGACGGGGAGGACGGCTCCGTGCTCCGCCTCACCCACGAGTTCCAGGGCGAAGGGGAGTCGGAGCGGGCCTGGCGGAACAGATTCGAACGCCTCATCGAAATGCTGGCTGCGGGGGAGCAGGCGGCCGGCCCCGGGTGACGGTCCCCCGGGCCCGCTACTCGCCGATGTCCTCCCGCCACAGCTCCGGGCGTTCCCGCACGAAGCCGCTCATCAGACGCACGCACTCCGCGTCGTCGAGCAGCACGATCTCCACACCGTGCTCCGCCAGCCAGCCGTGGCCGCCGTGGAAGGTGGCCGCCTCCCCGATGACGACCCGGGAGATCCCGAACTGGCGGACCAGGCCGGAGCAGTACCAGCACGGCGAGAGCGTCGTCACCATCGTCGTCCCGCGGTAGGACCGCTGCCGCCCCGCCGCGCGGAACGCGGCCGTCTCCGCGTGCAGCGACGGGTCGCCGTCCTGCACCCGCCGGTTGCGGCCCCGGCCCAGCAGCGTCCCGTCGGCCGCGTAGAGCGCCGCGCCGATCGGGATGCCCCCCTCGGCGAGCCCGGTGCGCGCCTCCGCGAGGGCGGTGGCGAGCCATGTGCGTGCCTGTGCCGGGTCCATACGCCCACTGTGCGGGCACCGGGCCCGTGCGGCAACGCCCCGTCCGGCGTGTCAGGGGGCCGGCGACCGGCAGATGCGCTTAGAGCTGCGAACAAAAGTGGGCCCCGGCGGGCGGCGCCCGGCACGCGCCCTCGCCGCGTTGCCGGAAGGCCCTGGCAGCTCCCCTACAAGAACCTCCGCGCTCCCGGCCGGGGCGGTCGCGGGGGCCGCGGCCCTCTCGGCGATACTGGACCCCATGGCTTACGACGATCTTCGCTCCCTGCTCAGGGCGCTGGAGCGCGAGGGCGACCTCAAGCGCATCAAGGCCGAGGTCGACCCGTACCTGGAGGTCGGTGAGATCGTCGACCGGGTGCAGAAGTCCGGCGGCCCCGCACTGCTCTTCGAGAACGTGAAGGGCTCGGCGATGCCGCTCGCCATGAACGTCTTCGGTACCGACCGCCGACTGCTCAAGGCGCTCGGCCTGAAGTCGTACGCCGAGATCAGCGACCGCATCGGCGGGCTGCTGCGACCCGAGCTGCCGCACGGGTTCGTGGGCGTGCGCGAGGCGTTCGGCAAGCTCGGCGCGATGACGCACGTACCGCCGCGCAAGGTCAAGGAGGCCCCGGTCCAGGAGGTCGTGCTGCGCGGCGACGACGTCGACCTCGACGCGCTGCCCGCCCTGTTCACCTGGCCGAAGGACGGCGGCTCCTTCTTCAACCTGGGGCTCACCCACACCAAGGACCCGGAGACGGGCGTCCGCAACCTGGGCCTGTACCGCCTCCAGCGCCACGACCGGCGCACCATCGGCATGCACTGGCAGATCCACAAGGACAGCCGCAACCACTACCAGGTGGCGGCCCGGCGGGGCGAGCGGCTGCCGGTGGCGATCGCCTTCGGCTGCCCGCCCGCCGTCACGTACGCCTCCACCGCCCCGCTGCCCGGCGACATCGACGAGTACCTGTTCGCCGGGTTCCTCGCGGGCAAGCGGATCGAGATGGTGGACTGCAAGACCGTCCCGCTCCAGGTCCCGGCGCAGGCCGAGGTCGTCCTGGAGGGCTGGCTGGAGCCCGGGGAGATGCTGCCCGAGGGCCCCTTCGGCGACCACACCGGCTTCTACACCCCGCAGGAGCCCTTCCCGGCGCTCACCATCGACTGCGTGACCATGCGCAGGCGTCCGCTGCTGCAGTCGATCGTCGTCGGACGGCCGCCGACGGAGGACGGCCCGCTCGGCCGCGCCACGGAGCGCTTCTTCCTCCCCCTGCTGAAGATCATCGTCCCGGACATCGTGGACTACCACCTGCCGGAGGCGGGCGGCTTCCACAACTGCGCGATCGTCTCCATCGACAAGAAGTACCCCAAGCACGCCCAGAAGGTGATGCACGCCATCTGGGGGGCGCACATGATGTCGCTGACCAAACTGATCGTGGTCGTCGACGCCGACTGTGACGTGCACGACCTGCACGAGGTCGCCTGGCGGGCCCTCGGCAACACGGACTACGCTCGTGATCTTACGGTCGTCGAAGGCCCGGTCGACCACCTCGACCACGCCTCCTACCAGCAGTTCTGGGGCGGCAAGGCGGGCATCGACGCCACCAGGAAACTGCCGCAGGAGGGCTACACCCGCGACGGCGGCTGGCCGGAGATGGTGGTCTCGGACCCGGAGACATCCGAACGGGTGACACGACGCTGGAAGGAATACGGACTGTGAGGGGCTTGGCGAGGATGGGACTCGGAAGCGCGTCGGCGGGGCTTCAGCGCCGGCGCGGAGGTGATCCGGTCGATCGCCGCCGGACGGAGTGCGGCCGGTGAGCGCCTCCGCCGCCGCGGTGCCCCAGCCGGGGAGGACGCGAGCGTTCCTGCGCCTGGTGATGATCGAGCACTCGGTCTTCGCGCTGCCCTTCGCCTACATCGCCTCGCTCACCGCGATGTACGAGTGGGACGAGAACATCCACTGGGGGCGGCTGCTCCTGGTGACCGTCTGCATGGTGGGGCTGCGCACCTTCGCCATGGCGGTGAACCGGATCATCGACCGGGAGATCGACGCCCGCAACCCCCGCACCGCCCACCGCGAGCTGGTCACCGGCGCGATGTCCGTGCGGCACGCCTGGACCGGCGCCCTGATCGCCGTCGTCGTCTTCCTCGGCGCCGCCGCCCTGCTCAACCCGCTCTGCCTGGCCCTCGCCCCCATCGCGGTGATCCCGATGGTGGTCTACCCCTACGGCAAGCGGTTCACGAACTTCCCGCAGGCCATCCTGGGCCTGGCCCAGGCGATGGGTCCCATCGGCGGCTGGCTCGCCATCAGCGGCGAGTGGTCCTGGAAGGCGGTGATCCTGGGGCTGGCCGTGGGCATCTGGATCGGCGGCTTCGACCTGATCTACGCCTGCCAGGACGTCGAGACCGACCGGAAGGTCGGCGTCAGGTCGGTCCCGGCCCGCTTCGGCATCCCGGCCGCGATCTGGGGCGCCCGCGCCTGCCACACGGTCACCACCGCCCTGTTCGTCTGGTTCGCCCTGGCCACCGGCGCCGGAGTCCTCTTCTGGCTGGGTCTGGTCGTCGTCGCCGGCGCCTTCGTCTACGAGCACACCATCGTCCGCCCGCACGACCTGTCCCGGCTGAACCGGGCGTTCTTCTCGACGAACGGTTTCATCGGCATCAGCCTCTTCGTCTGCGCGCTGCTCGATCTCCTGGTCCGCGGCCTGCGGCCGTGAACCCCCTCCGGCGGCGCCCGTGGCACCGGCCGGCCGACCGGCCGCTTCACGCCCGCGCCGGGCGGCCGGATAGGCTCGACATGTGAACGCAGGGAAAACGCGGCGCGAGCCTTGGATCGTGGGGGTTTCCGGCGCGTCCGGTACGCCGTACGCGGCTGCGGTGCTGCGCGGCCTGCTCGACGCCGGGCAGAGTGTCGACCTGGTGGTCAGCCGGGCCTCGCGGCTCACCCTGCTCGACGAGACCGGCATCTCCTTCAGGGACGCCCACTGGCGTGACGACCTGCGGGAATGGCTCTGTCTGGGCGCCGACGGCAAACCCGGCACGTTCGAGGCCGACATCACGGACGTACGGCACTGGAGCGCCGGTGACCTGGCGGCCGGCCCGTCCTCGGGCTCGTACCCGGCCAAGGGCATGCTGATCGTGCCCGCCTCGACGGCGTGCGTGGCGGGCGTCGCGCTCGGGCTCTCCAAGGACCTGCTGCAGCGGGCGGCGAGCGTGACCCTCAAGGAGCGCAGGCCGCTGGTGGTGGCCGTTCGGGAGACCCCGCTGAACGGTCCGACGCTGCGGCAGCTGGTCGCACTGGACGACGCGGGCGCCACCGTCCTGCCCGCGTCGCCCGCCTTCTACGCCGGCGCGACGCACATCCAGCACCTGGTGGACTTCGTCGCCGGCCGCGCCCTCGACGCGGTGGGGGTGCCCCACCGGCTCTACCGCCGCTGGGAGGGCGCACTGGGCGGCGGATCCCGCCCGGCAGGGGCGTCCGGCGGCACCGGCGCACCACAGGGGTGACCGGCGGAACCCGGCGGCCGTACCCGTACGGGTGCCGGCACCACTCGACAACTTCAGGAACTTCTTTCCAGCGGAAGGCTTCGAACGCATGGACGCGGTGGACAGGCAGCTCATCCAGGCCCTGAGAGAGAACGGGCGGGCCTCCTACGCCGAGCTGGGGCGCCTCGTCGGCCTGTCGGGACCGAGTGTCACCGACCGCATCAACCGGCTGGAGGCCGCCGGGGTCATCACCGGCTACCGGGCCACCGTGGACTCCGCCTCGCTCGGTCTCGGCGTGACCGCCCTGATCGGCATCTCGCTCTCCGACGCCGCCGACCACGAGGACGTCGCGCAGCGCCTGAAGGACCTGCCCGAGATCGAGGACTGCTGGTTCATCGCGGGTGACGACTCCTTCATGCTCAAGGTGCGCGCCACGGACGTCGACGGACTGGAGAGGATCATCCGGCGGCTGTCGGGCACCAAGGGCGTCTCCCGGACCCGGACCACGATCGTGCTCTCCACGAAGTGGGAGAACCGGGTGGGTGAGCTGCCCGAAGAGGTGTGAGGGTCCAGGCGTACGGTTTACGGAGTCTGTCGGAGAAAGAGGTAGGGGTATGGACGCCGGGCTCAAGCGCGAGCTGGAGGAGAAGGTGAGGGCGGGGGTCCGCCTGACCCGCGAGGACGGCATCGCGCTGTACGAGTCGGACGACCTGGCCTGGCTGGGCGGTCTCGCGCACGAGGTGCGGACGCGGAAGAACGGCGACGCCGTCCACTTCAACGTCAACCGCCACCTCAACATGACGAACGTGTGCACCGCGTCGTGCGCGTACTGCTCCTTCCAGCGCAAGCCGGGGGAGAAGGACGCGTACACGATGCGCATCGAGGAGGCCGTGAAGCTGGCCAAGGCGATGGAGGGGGAGAACCTCACCGAGCTGCACATCGTCAACGGCCTGCACCCGAACCTGCCCTGGCGCTACTACCCGCGCTCGCTCAGGGAGCTGAAGGCCGCCCTCCCGAACGTGTCGCTGAAGGCGTTCACGGCCACCGAGATCCACCACTTCGAGACGATCTCCGGGCTGAGCGCCTCCGAGATCCTCGACGAGCTGATCGACGCCGGTCTGGAGTCGCTGACCGGTGGCGGCGCGGAGATCTTCGACTGGGAGGTCCGGCAGCACATCGTGGACCACCGCACCCACTGGGAGGACTGGTCCCGCATCCACCGCCTGGCGCACGAGAAGGGCCTGAAGACCCCGTGCACCATGCTCTACGGGCACATCGAGGAGCCGCGCCACCGCGTGGACCACGTGCTCAGACTGCGTGAACTGCAGGACGAGACCGGCGGTTTCCAGGTCTTCATCCCGCTGCGCTACCAGCACGACTTCGTCGACGTGAAGGACGGCAAGGTCCGCAACCGCCTCCAGGCCCGGACCACCATGGCGACGGGCGCGGAGGCGCTGAAGACCTTCGCCGTCTCGCGGCTGCTGTTCGACAACGTCCCGCACGTGAAGGTGTTCTGGGTGATGCACGGCGTGCGGACCGCCCAGCTCGCGCTCCAGCACGGCGCGGACGACATGGACGGCTCGGTCGTCGAGTACAAGATCACGCACGACGCGGACGACTTCGGCACGCCGGCCAAGCTGACCCGCGACGACCTGCTGGAGCTGATCCGCGACGCGGGCTTCCGCCCGGTCGAGCGCAACACGCGCTACGAGATCATCCGCGAGTACGACGGCCCGGACGCCGGCCGCCGCGAGTCGCCGCAGCCCATGCGGGTCTGAGCACCCGCGGGCCGGGTCCGGGCCGGCCCCGCCGTGAGGCCGCGGGCCGGACGGGTACCCGTCCGGCATGGCCACCACCAAGGCGAAGGCGTCCGCGGCGGCGCCGGAGGACGCCTACACCGCCGAGCCGTTCGTCCCCGCCGGCGCCGGTCTCGGGGAGCTGCGCCGCGCGGCGGCCCACTGCCGCGGCTGCCCCCTGCACCGGGACGCGACGCAGACCGTCTTCGGCGAGGGCACCGGCCGTGCCCGGGTGATGCTCGTCGGCGAGCAGCCCGGCGACCAGGAGGACCGGCAGGGCAGACCGTTCGTGGGACCGGCCGGCAGGCTCCTCGACCGGGCGCTGGCCGACGCCGGCATCGACCCGGGCGAGGCCTACGTGACCAACGCGGTCAAACACTTCAAGTTCACCCGGTCCGAGCCCCGCAAGCGCCGTGTCCACAAGGCGCCCACCCTGCGTGAGATGACGGCGTGCGGCCCCTGGCTGGCGGCCGAACTGGCCCTCGTCGAACCCGAGCTGATCGTCGTCCTGGGGGCGACCGCGGGCAAGGCCCTGCTCGGTTCGTCGTTCCGGGTGACCGAGGTGCGCGGGACGGTGCTGGAGCGGGAGATCCACGGGCGCCCCCAGCGGCTGGTGCCGACGGTGCACCCGTCGTCCGTGCTGCGCGCCGACGACCGTGAGGGCGCGTACCGGGGGCTGGTGTCCGACCTGAAAGTGGCTGCGGCCGTCCTGACGTAATGGTTACGATGCCTTTATGCCTCTTACTTTCACCTTGGACCCGTCCGTCGACCGCGCCCTGCGCGACGGCATCCTCGACCTGTGGACCGACGTGACGGACGCGGGCGGGGCGGTCGGTTTCGTGGCGCCCGCCTCGCGCGAGGCGATACGCCCGGAGCTGGTGAAGCAGTTCGTGGCGATGGCCGAGGGCCGCTCCCGGCTGCTGGCCGGCCATGACGAGGAGGGCAGGGTCGCCGCCACGGCCTTCCTGACCCTCAACCGGGACGCCCTGTCGGCCCACTGGCTGTGGCTGTACACGGTGATGGTGCACCCGCGCCACCAGGGCAAGGGGTACGGGCGCGACCTGCTCGCGGCGGCGGCGGACGCGGCCCGCGGTCTCGGCGGCGTCGAGGCGATCCGGCTCAGCTGCCGGGGCGGCCAGGGCCTGGAGCGGTTCTACGCCTCCTGCGGGTACAAGGAGGTCGGCCGGATCCCCGGCGCGACCCGGGTGGGCCCCGGTGACGACCGGGACGAGGTGATCATGCTGATGCCGCTGGCCTGACCTGAGCCTTCGTGCGCCCGCGCGACCCGCGTGCGGTGAGGGGCCCCGTCCGTGCTTCACTGGACGGTGCCCTTTGGCCTTGTTCGGAACGGAAGAGTGGTTTGAGATGCTCCGCTACACGCTGATGCGCCTCGGGATCTTCGTGGGCTGCCTCGTGGTCGTCTGGGGTCTCGTCTACGCCGGAATCGTGCCGAGCGGTCGCAACGGCTCCAACAGCCTGTGGATCCCTCTCCTCGCCCTGGTGATCTCCGCCCCGATCAGCTTCGTCGTCCTGCGCAAGGAACGCGACCGGGCGTCCGTCCAGGTCGCCGAACGCGTGGACCGCATGAAGGCGAACATGCAGGCCGCCGGGCTCGCGGAGGAACTGGCCGGGGAAGAGGCGCGCACCGGTTCCAAGGCCCCGTCCTCCCCGTCCTCCTCCCCCTCGGCCTCCTCGTCCTCTTCCTGACGGCGTGATCCGGCCACGGCGCCGGACCTCGCCCCGCCGGCTGCCCGGCGGCCCGCGGCGCGAACCGTAGGCTTGCGCCCATGGGTGCCGTGAAGACCAAGCGGATGCCGCGGGCGGTTCGCGAACAGCAGATGCTCGACGCCGCCGTGCAGATCTTCGGCCGGCGCGGCTACCGGGCCGCCTCCATGGACGAGATCGCCGAACTGGCGGGCGTCTCCAAGCCGTTGGTCTACCTCTACCTGAACTCCAAGGACGACCTCTTCAGCGCCTGCATCCGCCGCGAGGGCGCCGCGCTGACCGCTGCCGTCCGGGCCGGAGCCCGCGCGGACCTGCCCGCCGACCGGCAGCTGTGGGAAGGACTGCGGGCCTTCTTCACGCACACCGCGCGCTGTCCGGACGGCTGGTCGGTGCTGCACCTGCAGGCCCGTACCCACGGCGAGCCGTTCGCGTCCGAGACCGCCGCCCTGCGCACCGGGATCGTCACCTTCGTACGGCAGTTGATCACCGAGGCGGCCCGGGACGCCCGCCGCACGGGGGACGCCCGCCGCACGGGGGACGTCCGCTGCGCCCACGACCTGTCCGAGCAGGAGGCCGCCGGGCTCGCCGAGGCCCTGGTGGGCGCCGCCGAGTCCCTCGCCGCCTGGGCCAACGCCACCCCGGGCGTCACCGCCCGCCAGGCGGCCCTCACGCTGATGAACGTCGCCTGGGCGGGCCTGGGCAACCTCATGGAGGGCCGCCCCTGGAGCCCGCCCGCACCCGGGGACTGACCGGCACCGGGTGTCGGCGACCGCACCGGTTCTCAGCGACCGTCGCCGGGCCCCGGCGACGGGTACCGGTCTCAGGGACCGGCGCCGCGTCTCAGGGACGGGCGGCCGGGCCTCAGCAACGGCTCTCAGGGGCGCAGCGGCTCCACCTCGCCCACGAGATGGACCCGCGCCGTCGCGTCCGCCGAGCGCAGCTCGAAGCGCCCGCGTCCGTCGGCGGCGTACGTGAGCGCGCCCGGCAGCGGCACGGGGGCCCGGAAGGCGGCCCGCACGCGGGCGGCTTCGGGGGTGCCGTGGGCGGCGAGGCAGCGGGCCACGGTCCACATGCCGTGGGCGATGGGCCGGGGGAAGCCGAACAGGCGGGCGGTGAGCGGGTGCAGGTGGATCGGGTTGCGGTCGCCGGAGGCGGCGCCGTAGCGCCGGCCCAGGTCGTCCGCGAGCCGCCACTCCCCGACGGCGGGCAGCGGCGCGCGCCCGTCCCGGAAGGGCTCCGCCCGCCGCCCGTCACCGGATGAACCCCCGTGCCCGGCGGGATCCGCCCGCCCTTCCCCGGCAGGATCTCCGTGTCCGTCCCCGGCGGGGTCCGCCCGCCCGCCCCCGGGGTCCCCGTGCCCGGCCCCGGTGGCGCCGGGGCCGCCGGTGGCCGGGGTGTGCGGGCGGTGGCGGGCCAGGTAGGTGCTCGCCGACTCCCACACGAGGTCACCGCCCGCGCGCAGCTCGGTGACGACGGTCGCCTGCGTGCCGCGCCGGTGCGCCGCCAGCCCGTCGACGCGCACCGCGATGTCGTACGTCCCCGCCGCGGGCAGCGCGGTGTGCCGGGTGACGGCGATCGACGTGTGGATGAGGCCGAGCAGCGGCAGCGGGAAGCCGCCGCCGCTCATCAGGCGCATCGCGAGCGGGAAGCCCAGCACGTGCGGATAGGTGACGGGCAGCGTGTCCTCGCCGGTCGCGAAGCCGCACACGCGCTCGTAGGCGGTCAGCCGCGCGAGGTCGGGGCGGACGGACGCCAGCACGAGGCGGGCGCGGGGGAAGGGCGCGTCGGGCCGGGGGCGTCTGAAGGGGGAGCGCAGGGCGCCGCGCGCGAGGAGCGGGGCGAGGGCGGGAGCCCGGGTGAGGACGACGGTGGGGCGGCCGCCCGGGCCGGCAGCGGTCATGGTCACGCCCCCAGCAGGCTCTGGCCGCACACGCGGACGACCTGGCCGTTGACCGCGCCGGAGTCCGGGTGGGCGAGCCAGGCCGTCGTCTCGGCGACGTCGACGGGGAGTCCGCCCTGCGCGAGGGAGTTCATCCGGCGGCCCGCCTCCCGGATGAACAGCGGGACGGCGGCGGTCATCCTGGTCTCGATGAACCCGGGCGCTACGGCGTTCACCGTGACCCGGTGCCCGGCGAGCGCGCGGGGCGCGAGGGCGCGGACCAGTCCGGCGACGCCCGCCTTGCTCGCGCCGTAGTTGGTCTGGCCCGCGTTCCCGGCCAGACCCGCGATGGAGGCGGTGGCCACGATCCGGCCGCCCGGGCGCAGGGTGCCGGCCGCGAGCAGCGCGTCGGTGGTGCGCAGCACGCTCGCCAGGTTGACGTCCAGCACCTGGCTCCAGCGTTCGGCGGGCATGTTCACCAGCCGGCGGTCACGGGTGATGCCCGCGTTGTGGATCAGCACGTCCAGGCCGTCCGGCAGCGCGGCGGCGATCCGCTCGCCCGCGTCGGCGGCGGTGATGTCCAGGGCCAGGGCGGTGCCGCCCAGGCGCGCGGCGACCGCGCGGGCGTCCGCCTCGGCCGCCGGGACGTCCAGGACGACGACGTGGGCGCCGTCCCGGGCGAGGGTCTCGGCGACCGCCTCGCCGATGCCGCGCGCGCCGCCGGTGACGAGGGCGGTGCGGCCGGCCAGGGGACGGCCGGGGTCCGCGGCGTTCCGTGCGGCGGACGGGTCCGGGGCCGGGGGGCCGACGTGGATCACCTGCCCGCTGACGTAGGCCGACTTCGGGGAGAGCAGGAAGCGGAGGGTGGATCCGGCGGCGTCCGCGTCGGTGAGCCGGACGAGGTTGACGGTCCTGCCCCGGCCGATCTCCTTGCCGAGCGAGCGGGTGAAGCCCTCCAGGGCCTGCTGGGCGGCGGCCTGGTGGTGGTCGTCCGCATCGAGGGGTGCGCCCAGCAGCACCACGCGTCCGCTCGCCGCGACCGACCGCAGGACGGGGTGCAGTGCCGCGTGCACCGCGGCGAGGGTGCCGACGTCCCGGACCCCGGTGGCGTCCAGGACCACGGCCGCGGGGTTCCGTTCGCCCGGCGGCAGTCCGGTGCGGGCCAGGACCGGGGCGGCGTCCAGGAGGCTCTCGCCCGCCGTCAGGTGCAGCAGGGGGCCGTCGAGCAGCGGCCGCTCCGGTGACCAGCGGCGCAGGGCCGCCGGCTGCGGGAGCCCGAGGCGACGGGTCAGGAAGCGGCCGGGTGCGGTGCGGGTGAAGCTCAGATAGCGGTCGGCCATGTGCGTCTCCCACGGGTCGCCATTGCTTACTCTGGAGTAAGGTTACCGGGGGTAAGCCTATGTCACGGGTGAGGAGCAGGTCGAGATGAGTCCTCTGCAGTCCGAACCGCGCGCGGTCCGCGAGGTGGCGGTGCTCGGCGGTGCCCGCATCCCGTTCGCCCGCTCCGACGGCCCGTACGCCACCGCCTCCGACCAGGAGATGCTCACCGCCGCCCTCGACGCCCTGGTCGAGCGCTACGGTCTCCAGGACCCCGGCGCCGTCGGCGAGTTCGTCGCCGGTGCCGTCCTCAAGCACAGCCGCGACTTCAACCTCGCCCGCGAGACCGTCCTCGGCTCCCGGCTGGACGCGCGCACCCCGGCCTACGACATCCAGCAGGCCTGCGGCACCGGCCTGCAGGCGGTGATCGCCGCCGCCAACAAGATCGCCCTCGGCCAGACCGGGTCCGCCGTCGCGGGCGGCGCGGACACCGCGAGCGACGCCCCGCTGGGCGTCAACGACGAACTGCGCCGCATCCTGCTCGCCGCCCGGCGCGCCAAGTCCGCCGGGGCCCGGGTGAAGGCCCTCGCGCGGGTACGGCCCCGGCACCTCGTCCCCGACATCCCGCGCAACGCCGAACCCCGCACCGGCCTGTCCATGGGCGAGCACGCCGCCGTGACCGCCCGCGCCTGGGGCATCACCCGCCAGGCGCAGGACGAACTGGCCGCCACCAGCCACCGGCGGCTGGCCGCCGCCTACGACCGCGGCTTCTTCCAGGACCTGGTGGTCCCCTTCCGCGGCCTGGAGCGCGACCAGAACCTCCGGCCCGGCTCCACGGTGGAGAAACTCGCCGCGCTCAAGCCGGTGTTCGGCCTGGACGCCCCCGGCCCGACCATGACCGCGGGGAACTCGACACCGCTGACGGACGGTGCCGCGACCGTGCTGCTCGCGTCCGAGGAGTGGGCGCGCGCCCGCGGCCTGGCACCGCTGGCCTACCTGACGGCGTACGAGACGGCGGCCGTCGACTTCGCGCACGGCGATGTCGCCGACGGCGAGGACGGCCTGCTCATGGCCCCCGCGTACGCCGTCCCGCGGATGCTGGAGCGGGCCGGGCTCGGCATCGAGGACTTCGACCTGATCGAGATTCACGAGGCGTTCGCGTCCCAGGTGCTGGCGACCCTGGCGGCCTGGGAGAAGAGGGGCCTGGCCCCGGTCGACCGCGCCCGCCTCAACGTGGCCGGATCCTCCCTCGCCACCGGGCACCCCTTCGCCGCGACCGGCGCCCGTATCGTGGCGACGCTGGCCCGGCTGCTCGCCGAGCGCGAGGGCCCGGCCCGCGGGCTGATCTCCGTCTGCGCGGCCGGCGGCCAGGGCGTGACGGCGATCCTGGAACGCGCCTGAACGCCTGAGCCCGGACACCGGAACACCTGAAACGCCCGAACGCCCGAGCGCCGGGACCCCGGGGGTGCCGGGACCGGCGCTCCGGCCGCCCCCGGATCCCGGGCGCGAACGTGCTCGCGCACACGTGTGAAGCGCGGGCGGGAAAGGCGCCAGGTGCACAACCCCGTCCCCGGACCATCGCCCGACCCGCCGGTAACCCGCACGGACTCCCCATGAGCGCGCCGTACGATCCCGTGTGCAACCGGCGGTAACCGAAGGCCCCGCACAGCCGCGCACGCACCACCGGTGAACGACCCGGTCCGCACCGCGCGTACCCCATGCGGCAGAGCAGGACGAAGCCGCAGGCCCCAGGAGCTGCCATGCCCATCTCGTACTCGTCGTCCCCGTGGCCGTCCGGTGCTCCCGTGCCGCCGCCCGCCGCCGCGCACCCCGGCCGCGCCCACGGCGTCGGGGACGCCGCCGGCCGCGGCCAGGACCACGGCGGCGAACACGGCCCCGACCTGGACCTCGACCAGGACCCCCAGGGCGGCCAGGCGGTGGTCGCGCCGCGGATCCGCCGGCTGGACGGCGTGGTGCGCGAGGCGTACGTGCCGCCGCTGGTGGCGCGGGTGACCCACGGCTCGCTCGCCGACCTGCCCTTCGAGAACGCCGCCGCCGACCCCGGGCGCCGTGTCCTCAGCCGCCGCGGCGCGGACGGCGGCTGGAACGACGTGACGGCACGGCAGTTCGCCGCCCAGGTGCGGGCCCTGGCGAAGGGCCTGATCGCGGAGGGCCTGGCGCCGGGCGACCGGATCGCCGTGATGGCGCGCACCCGCTACGAGTGGACGCTGCTCGACTTCGCCGCCTGGGCCGCCGGTCTGGTCACCGTGCCGGTCTACCCCACCTCCTCCCTCTTCCAGACCCGCTGGATCCTGCACGACTCGGGCGCGGTGGCCCTGGTGACCGAGACGGCCGGCCAGGCCGCGGCGCTCGGCCCCGAACGCGACCGCCTGCCCGGCCTGCGCCACCTGTGGGTCGTCGACCACGGCCACCTGGACCGGCTGGCGGAGCTGGGCGAGGCGACCGTGCCGGACCAGGAGACCGACGTACGCCGGGGCGTCCTCGGCCCCGACACACCGGCCACCATCGTCTACACCTCGGGCACGACCGGCCGCCCGAAGGGCTGCGCCCTGACCCACGGCAACTTCCTCGCCGAGGTCGACAACGCCATCGAACTCCTCCACCCGGTCTTCGGCGCGAAGGACGGCCGGAAGGAGGGCAGGACGAAGGACAGCGGGGCGAAGGGACAGGAGGAGCCCTCGACGCTCCTCTTCCTGCCCCTCTCGCACGTCTTCGGCCGCATGGTCGCGGTCGCCTGCGTCCGCGCCGGGGTCCGCTTCGGCCACGCGCCGAGCCTCGCGGCGCAGGACCTGCTGGCCGACCTGGCGAGCTTCCGGCCGACGTTCCTGCTCGCCATCCCGTACATGCTGGAGAAGATCTACAACAACGCCCGGGCCACCGCCGAGCGCGGCGGCAAGGCGTCCTCCTTCGACCGCGCCGCCGGGGTGGCCCGCCGCTACGGCGAGGCCGTGGAGGCCCGGCGGCACGGCTCCGGCCCGGGCCCGACCCGCTCCCTGCGCACCGCCCGTGCCTTCTACGACCCCCTGGTCTACCGCCGCATCCGCAACGCCCTCGGCGGCCGTCTGCGGCACGTCATCTGCGGCGGGTCCCCGCTCGGCCGCCGCCTGGCCGCCTTCTACGCGGGCGCCGGCATCGAGGTCTACGAGGGCTACGGCCTGACGGAGTCGACGGGCGCGGCGACGGTCACGCCCCCGCACCGGCCCCGCCTGGGCACGGTGGGGTGGCCGCTGCCCGGCACCCGGGTCCGGATCGCCGCGGACGGCGAGGTGCTGCTGAGCGGCCGTCAGGTGTTCCGCGGGTACTGGGACCCGAACGCGGGCGGGGTCGTCCCGGCGACCCGGGACGGCTGGTTCGCGACCGGGGACATCGGCCGCCTGGACGACGAGGGCCACCTGACGATCACCGGCCGCAAGAAGGAGATCCTGATCACCGCGGGCGGCAAGAACGTGGCCCCCGCCCCGCTGGAGGACTGGCTGCGCGCGCACCCCCTGATCTCCCAGTGCATGGTCCTGGGCGACGGCCGCCCCTACGTCGGCGCGCTGATCACCCTGGACCCCGAGGGCATCACCCACTGGCGCCGGATGAACGGCAGGCACCCCGTGCCCGCCGAACTCCTCATCGACGACCCCGACCTGGCGGCCGTCCTGCAACGGGCCGTGGACGAGGCGAACAAACTGGTCTCCCGCCCCGAGTCGATCCGCCGCTTCGCCGTCCTGCCGGTCGACTTCACCGAACGGGCGGGCCACCTGACCCCGTCGATGAAGCTCCGCAGGGACGCGATCATGCGCGACTTCGCCCGGGAGGTGGAGGGCCTGTACGGGGGCTGAGGGATCCGGCCGCCGGTTCCGGCCCGGCGGCGAGGCCGCGGCAGCAGTCCACCACCGTCTCCGCGAACGCGCGAGCCAGCGGGGCGAGCGCGTCCCAGCGGCGGACCGCCCAGCCGACGGACAGGGGGCGCAGGGCCGGCACGGGCACCAGGCGCAGCGGGCCGTCCGGCGCGGTGTGGCCGGGCAGGGCGGGCACCAGCGCGCGCCCCACCCCCAGCTCGGCCAGCAGGAACGCGGTGTCCCAGTCGGCGACACTGGTGTCGGAGCCGAACCGGACGCCCAGCTCCGCGCAGGCCGCGTCCAGATGCGCGGCCGACGTCGAGTTCGGCGGCAGCCGGATCGGACGCAGATCGCGCAGCTCGGCGGCGTCCACCCGGGCGCGGCCGGCCAGCGGGTCCTCGGCCCGCACCGCCAGCACCCACGGCAGCTCCAGCACGCCGCGCTGCTCGACGCCCCGCACCGGTGCGCCCAGCGTGACCCAGGCCAGGTCCAGCTCGCCGCCGCCCAGCGCGTCGAAGCAGCCGCGGCTCGAACTCTCCGTGAAGAACTCCAGGCTGACCTTGGGGTACCGGCGGCGGAAGGCGACCACCGCGTCCGCCATGAAGTGCCGTACGGTCGTCGCGCCGGTCGCGATCCGTATCGAGCCGGTCTCGCCGTCGGCCAGGTCGCGCAGCCGCCGCAGGGCGCCGTCCAGGCCGGCGAGGCCGTCGGCGGCGGCCGCCCGCAGGATGGCGCCCGCGGGGGTGGGGACGACCCCGCGCGGCCTGCGTTCCAGCAGGCTCACGCCGGTCTCCCGCTCCAGCCGCTTCACGTGCTGGCTCACCGCCGACTGGGTGCGGCCCAGGTCCCGGGCGACCGCGCTGAGGTTGCCCGCCCGGCACACGGCCACGAACACCCGGAGATCATCGAGAGTCACCCGGCCAGGCTAGGCCCTCGTCCGGTTCGCGCCGGGTGCGAGGGCTCCTCCCGAGCCGACCCAAGCTTTTCCTTGGGTGCAGCCACAAATCCCCAGGATTGACTGGACCTTGAGGCTGTACGACGATCTTCGCAGGGCCCGGGCGGCAACCCGCTCCAGCCCCCGCCGGGATCCGGACCGCGGGCGGGGGAGGGAGCGGGTGCCGACCCAAACGGAAACGAGCACCGCCCCCGGAAAAAGGCAGGAGCCCCGTCGCCGGAAGGCGTGGGGCTCCTTGGGTACTGCAATCAGATCGGATACTGCGCGCGGGACGCTCAGACCGGGGTGACGTTCTCCGCCTGCGGGCCCTTCGGGCCCTGGGTCACGTCGAAGGACACCTGCTGGTTCTCTTCGAGAGAGCGGAAACCGCTGGCGTTGATCGCGGAGTAGTGAACGAAGACGTCGGGGCCGCCGCCTTCCTGGGCAATGAAGCCAAAGCCCTTTTCGGCGTTGAACCACTTCACGGTTCCGGTAGCCATAAGCCCTCCTTGGGCTCAAAGGGTCGCCCTGCTCCAGAACCTGCAAATGTGAAAACGAGATCGCCGCACAACTGCATACGTCTGAAAACGACCAGAGCCCGCGGTTACATGCTCCGCAGGCTCTGTACTGCAAGGGAAACCAAAACTGCAACTTGCTGGCGAGCCTAGCATGCGGGCACCGGAACGCAATAGGGGTCAAGATCACGTCACCCGGATGTTTGAAGGCTCTGGGGAGAGGTTGACGCAGACGATCCGGTGGAAGTCCGGCACCGGAGGGGCCGACCGGGTGAGCGAGGGCGCCGCGGGCCGCTGCCGCTCTGGCGGCCACGGCGGCCGAGGGGGCGGCGGCGGGAGGCGCGGGGGCAGGGTCTAGTCTCGCGATGTGGACAATTCTCGCATCCGGCCGCGCGTCGGCCACATCCAGTTCCTCAACTGCCTGCCCCTCTACTGGGGGCTCGCGAGAACGGGCACGCTCCTCGACTTCGAGCTGACCAAGGACACCCCCGAGAAGCTCAGCGAGCAGCTCGTGCGGGGAGACCTCGACATCGGTCCCGTCACCCTCGTCGAATTCCTCAAGAACGCGGACGACCTGGTCGCCTTCCCCGACATCGCCGTCGGCTGCGACGGCCCGGTGATGTCCTGCGTGATCGTCTCGCAGCTCCCGCTGGACCGGCTCGACGGGGCCCGGGTCGCCCTCGGGTCGACCTCCCGCACCTCCGTCCGCCTCGCCCAGCTGCTGCTCGCCGAGCGCTACGGCGTGACGCCGGAGTACTACACCTGCCCGCCGGACCTCAGCCTGATGATGCAGGAGGCGGACGCGGCCGTCCTCATCGGCGACGCGGCCCTGCGCGCGAACCTGCACGACGGCCCGCGCTACGGCCTGGACGTGCACGACCTCGGGCAGCTGTGGAAGGAGTGGACGGGCCTGCCGTTCGTCTTCGCCGTCTGGGCGGCGCGCCGCGACTACCTGGAGCAGGAGCCCTTCATCACCCGCAAGGTGCACGAGGCCTTCCTGTCCTCGCGCAACCTCTCCCTGGAGGAGGTCGGCAAGGTCGCCGAGCAGGCCGCCCGCTGGGAGGCCTTCGACGAGAAGGTGCTGGAGAAGTACTTCACCACCCTCGACTTCAGCTTCGGCGCCCCGCAGCTGGAGGCGGTCGCCGAGTTCGCCCGGCGGGTCGGCCCCACGACGGGCTTCCCGGCGGACGTGAAGGTGGATCTGCTGCGGCCCTGAGCCCCCGCGCCCGCGATCGCCTCCCTGCCGGGGCGCCGCCCGCCGCACTACCCTGCTGGGAAGGCCGGTGACCGGCGTACGGGGGAGGGTGGTCGGCATGCAGCCGCTCGCGCACGACGAGCCCACCGCCGTGGGGCCCTACCGGCTGCTGGGCCGGCTGGGCTCCGGCGGCATGGGCCGAGTCTACCTGGGCCGCAGTCCCGGCGGCCGCACGGTCGCGGTGAAGATCGTGCACCCGCACCACGCCCTCGACGAGGAGTTCCGCGCCCGGTTCCGCCGTGAGGTGTCCGCCGCCCGCCGGGTGGGCGGCGCCTGGACGGCACCCGTGCTGGACGCCGATCCCGGCGCGCCCGTGCCCTGGGTGGCCACCGCCTACGCCCCCGGCCCGACCCTCACCGCGGCGGTCGCGGACGCCGGCCCGCTGCCCGGGCACTCCGTACGGACCCTGACGGCGGGCCTGGCCGAGGCGCTGGCGGCGGTGCACGCGCTGGGCCTGGTGCACCGCGACGTCAAGCCGTCCAACGTCCTGCTCACCCTCGACGGCCCGCTGCTGATCGACTTCGGCATCGCCCGCGCCACGGACGGCACGGCGTCGCTGACCTCGACCGGCGTCTCCGTCGGCTCGCCCGGTTACATGGCGCCCGAGCAGATCCTCGGCAAGGGCGTCACCGGTGCGGCGGACGTCTTCTCCCTGGGCGCGGTCCTGGCGTACGCGGCGATGGGCGTCTCCCCGTTCAGCGGCGACTCCTCGGCCGCCCTGCTCTACAAGGTGGTCCACGAGGAGCCGGAGCTGGAGCCGCTGGAGGACGGCGAGCTGCGGGAGCTGGCGCGTGCCTGTCTCGCCAAGAACCCCGGCGACCGGCCCGGACCCGGTGAGATCGCCCGGCGCCTCGCCCCCGGCGGCGCGGCCCGGCTCGTCGCCGGGGGCTGGCTGCCGGGCCCCCTGGTGGAACAGGTCAGCCGCAGTGCCGTGCGCCTGCTGAACCTGGAGGCGGAGACGGATGCCGGCCCGGCGGACCAGGCGTCGGGCCAGGTCGGCTTCAGCGGCACCGCGCTCCCCGTCTCCGGTCCCGGTCCGGGCCCCGGTCCGGGCTCGGCGCCCGGCGCCGGTTCCGTCGCACCGGTCGCCGCCGGCGTGTTCGGCCCCCCGCCGGTGATGCCGGCGGCACCGGAGACGCGGCCGTCTGAACCGCCGGGCGTCCCTGAGTGGCCGGGCGGCCCGGAGCGGGCGAGCGGTGCGCAGTGGCCCGGCGGCCCTGGGTGGACGGAGAACCGGGAGGAGGCAGACGGTCGGCAGGAGGCCGGTGGCCCGCGGACGGCCGGCGGTCCGGCCACGCCCGGCGGTCCGGCCACGCCCGGCAGTCGTGCGATGTCCAGTGGTGGTGCGACCCCCAGTGGACCGGCGATGCACGGTGGTCCGGCGATGCACGGTGGGGCGCAGACTGCCCGTGGGGCGGAGGCGGCCGGTGGTCTCCCGGCGCCCCGGGCGGCGGAGACGGCCGGTGGGTTCCCAGCGCCCGGTCGGGCCGGGCCGCGACCGCCCTCCCCGTCCGGACCGGGCAGGTTCTCCGTCACCGTGGCGGCCGGCGCGGCCCCCGGCGCCGGGGGCAGGGGCCGCCGGATGAGCTGCAGCGTGGTGCTGGCGGTGGCCGGGGCCCTGGCCGTGGCCACCACTCTCGGGGCGGTGCTGCTGAACCGGTTCCAGGGCGGCGGCCACGACGGAGCCGCCGCCGGCAGCACCCCTCCCACCGCCACCGGTACCCGGCCGTCCGCCTCACGCGCGCCCTCGGCCTCGGCGCCGTCCGGCGCGGTACCCGAGGTGTACCTGGGGACCTGGCGCGGCCCGGGCACGGTGACCGCCGCCGGGCAGGACATCCCCGGCGGCAACTACAAGATCGTCATCCGCCGGGCCGGGCCCACCGGTGTCGTCGGTTCCGTCACCCAGACCGACGCGCTCGGCGGCACCTGCGTCGACATCCTCACCCTGAAGTCGGCCGACGCCAGGGAACTCGTGGCGGTGGGGCGCGGCAAGGAGGGCAATCCGTCGCACTGCGTCCCGGACGACCACGAGGTCCGGCTCCGTCCCGACGGCGCCGACGCGCTCCGGTTCACCTCGGCCGATCCCAGGGCCGGCAACCCGAAGGCCCGTGTGGAGCGCGTGGCCTGACCGGGCGCCGCCAACCTGCCGTGGGCCCGCGACCGGCCCTGGCGTAGGCTGATTCGGTCCGTCCACAATCCCTACGAACCCTCTGCGAAAGGGACGCCGGTGACCGAGAAGGCCGACCTCCAGTCCGTCCTCGACCGTGCCGCCGCGGGCGGACGGATCACCCCCGAGGAGGCGCTCGACCTCTACCGGCACGCGCCGCTGCACGCGCTGGGCGCCGCCGCCGACGCCGTACGCCGCCGCAAGTACGCCGGTACCGAGCACATCGCGACGTACATCATCGAGCGCAACATCAACTACACGAACGTGTGCGTCACGGCGTGCAAGTTCTGCGCCTTCTACGCGGCCCCCAAGGACACCGCCAAGGGGTGGACCCGCGACCTGGACGACATCCTGCGCCGCTGCGCGGAGACCGTCGAACTCGGCGGCACCCAGATCATGTTCCAGGGCGGCCACCACCCGGACTACGGCGTGGAGTACTACGAGAAGCACTTCTCGGCCATCAAGAAGGAGTTCCCGCAGCTCGTCATCCACAGCCTGGGGGCGAGCGAGGTCGAGCACATGGCCCGCATCAGCGGGGTCTCCGTCGAGGAGGCCATCACCCGCATCCACGCGGCCGGTCTCGACTCCTTCGCGGGCGCCGGTGCCGAACTGCTGCCCGAGCGGCCCCGCAAGGCCATCGCCCCGCTGAAGGAGTCCGGCGAGCGCTGGCTGGAGATCATGGAGACCGCGCACCGGCTGGGCGTGGAGTCCACCTCCACCATGCTGATGGGCACCGGCGAGACCAACGCCGAGCGCATCGAGCACCTCCGGATGATCCGGGACGTCCAGGACCGCACGGGCGGCTTCCGCGCGTTCATCCCGTACACCTACCAGCCGGAGAACAACCACCTGAAGGGCCGCACCCAGGCCACGCTCTTCGAGTACCTGCGGATGATCGCCATCGCCCGCCTCTTCCTGGACAACGTCATGCACATCCAGGGCTCCTGGCTGACCACCGGCAAGGAGGTCGGCCAGCTCACCCTGCACTACGGCGCCGACGACCTGGGCTCGATCATGCTGGAGGAGAACGTCGTCTCCTCCGCCGGTGCCAAGCACCGCTCCAACCGCATGGAGATCATCGAGCTGATCCGCAGCGCGGGCCGCGTCCCGGCACAGCGCTCCACGACGTACGAGCACCTCGTCGTGCACGACGACCCGGCGAACGACCCGGTCGACGACCGCGTGATGTCCCACATCTCCTCCACGGCGCTCGACGGCGGCACCGCGCACCCGGAACTGAAGCTGCTCGCGTCCAACTGAAACTGAACCGGCTGAACCGGCTGAAGCGACGAGCCCGATGCTGACGATCCACCGCCCGCTGGCGGACCCGGACCGCTCGGTCGCGGTCGAGGGCGACCGGATCGCGGCTCTCGGTCCGTACGAGGAACTGCGCGCCGCGCACGGCGAGGGTGCCCGCGTCCGCGAGTGGGCCGGGACCCTCGTCCCCGGACGGCACGAGCCGGATGCCGTACGCCTGCTGGAGACCCTGTACTGGCCCGACCCGCGCGAGGCCGGCGAGCTGGGCACGGAGCCGCTGCCCGTCGGCCCGGACGGCATGTCCGACACCCGGTGGGGCGCGAGCGCCCGGCGCGGACTCCAGCGGATGCTGGCGCGCGGGGTGACGTCGGTGGCCGGACCGTTCACCCGCCCCCCGGTGCGGACCGCCGTGCAGCGGTCGGGCGTCCTGGTCGGCCCCGGCGCCCCGGCCCTCGCCCCGGGCGCCCGCGCGGACTTCGCCGTCCTCGCGCCGGACGGGAGCTGCCTGGCGACCGTGGTGGGCGGACGGCTCGTCCACCGGCGGGCATAAATACGATTTCAGCGGTTGACCGTACTCCTCCGCGACGGCGCACTTACTCTCGGCTACGGAGAGAGAGGAGCGGCTGCCGCATGGTGAACGTCAAACAACTCGACCCCAGCGCCTCGCCGTTGGACTACTACGGCGCCGAACTGCGCCGCCTGCGCGAGGCGGCGGGCCTGCGCCTGGCCGACCTCGGCGAGATCGTCTTCTGCACCGCGTCCCTGGTCGGCCAGATCGAGACGGCCCTCAAGGTCCCGACACGTGACTTCTCGGCACGGGTGGACGCCGCGCTGAACACGGACGGCATGTTCTCCCGCTTGGTAGGGCTGGTACTGCGTAACCAGTTGCCCACGTGGTTCCAGCCGTACGCAGAGATGGAAGCAAAGGCGACGTACATCTCCACCTATCAGGCACAGCTGGTGTACGGGCTGTTGCAGACGCCGGAGTACGCCCGCGCGGTGCTGGAGACAGGTGACGCGGAGCGCGTCGAGGAACTGCTTGCCGCACGACTGGAGCGACAGCGGATCCTGGAGGTTGCGCGGCCGCCCTTGGCACTGGTCGTTCTGGACGAGGCGGTGCTGCATCGCCCCATCGGGGGCGTCGAGGTGATGTGCGCGCAATTGGCTCACCTGCTTAGGTGCGCTGAGCGCCCCTGGGTGCAGATCCAAGTACTGCCGAACTCCGTAGGCCAGCACGCGAGTCTGGCCGGTTCGTTTAACATGCTGCGGTTCGACAGCGACCACGAACTGGTCTACACCGAGGACCTCATCTCCGGGCACATGACCGCCGATACGGATACCGTTCGCGAAGGCGCCCGCCGTTACGCTAGCTTGCAGGCCGCTGCCCTCTCGCAGGAGGAGTCGGCCAAGCTGATCAAGCGCGTGATGGAGGAACGGTATGGCCCCCGCTCAGCAGTCGGCGAACATCCGGTGGCGTAAGTCCTCCTACAGCGGCAACACCGGCGGCGACTGCATCGAGTGCGCCCCCCTGAACGGCGCCGCCTGGCGCAAGTCGTCGTACAGCGGCAGCACCGGCGGCGAGTGCGTCGAGTACGCGAATCTCACCGCCCACATCGCCGTGCGCGACAGCAAGAACCCGGCCGGAGGCCACTTCGCCGTCGCGCCGGAGGCCTTCGCCCGGTTCGTGGGGGCGGCGGCGCGGGGCGAGCTGTAGGCCCCGCGGGGGCGGCTGCAACAATGACGGGGTGACCCGCGCATCCCTGGAGAAGCAGCCGCACGAAGTCGCCTCGATGTTCGACGACGTGGCGGAACGGTACGACCTGACCAACGACGTGCTGTCCCTGGGACAGGACCGGCGCTGGCGCAAGGAGGTCGCCAGAGCGGTCGACGCGCGCCCGGCGCAGAAGATCCTCGACCTCGCCGCGGGCACGGCCACCTCCTCCCTGCCCTTCACCCGCGCGGGCGCCTACGTCGTGCCCTGCGACTTCTCGATCGGCATGCTCCAGGTGGGCAAGCAGCGGCACGGCTGGCTGCCGTTCACCGCGGGCGACGCGACCCGGCTGCCGTTCAAGGACGACACCTTCGACGCGGTCACCATCTCCTTCGGGCTGCGCAACGTGCAGGACTTCGACGCGGCGCTGCGCGAGATGCACCGGGTGACGCGGCCCGGCGGACGCGTGGTGATCTGCGAGTTCTCGCACCCGACGTGGGCGCCCTTCCGTACGGTCTACACGGAGTACCTGATGCGGGCCCTGCCGCCCGTGGCCCGCGCGGTGTCCTCCAGCCCGGACGCGTACGTCTACCTCGCCGAGTCCATCCGGGCCTGGCCCGACCAGCCGGCGCTGGCCGCACGGCTGCGCGAGGCCGGCTGGTCGAAGGTGGCGTGGCGCAACCTCACCGGCGGCATCGTCACCCTGCACCGCGGCTTCAAGGCCTGACACGGACCGCGCCCCCCGAGCCCGGCCCGCCCGGGGGCGGACGACCGGGCGGAGCCGCCGGTACGGGAAGGTCAGCCGGGGGTGACGACGGCGTAGGGCTCGTCGGGCTCGTCGAGCCCGCCCGGCGCGACCGGCTCGGCCAGGCCGCGTCGCGCGCCGCCCGGGGGCGGCCCCGGCACGCGCGGCTCGCGGACGCCCCCGCCGCCCTCGCCCGGACCGAAGTCGAACCACACGTACACCCGGGAGTCCCGCGGCACCTCGGCGCCGGGCCGCGGGTACTGGCGTACGACGTGGTCGACGACGGTGAGGTGGAAGTCGGGCCGGTCGGGCGCGTCGAGCAGCAGGCCCCGCGCCCGGGCGGTCTCCCGCGCGTCCACGGCCATCAGGCCGACCAGGCGCGGTACGCGCACTTCCGGTGTCTTGGGCGTCGGGTACACGGACGTCACCCCCCAGCGGTACCGGCAGGGTAACCGTCCGGCCATGCCGTCCGGAAGGTTCAGGTGTCTTTCCGTGACAATTGACTACCCTGGGTGACGACATCGTCCTGTCGTCCCAGTTCGAGCCGGTAGCAGTGGCCCGTCCGGCCGCCGACGGGGGTCACGAAGGTCTCCGCGTGGTACATGCCCAGGCGCCGGGTGACCGCTATGGACCGGGTGTTGCGGGCGTCGACCATCGCGACCACGCCGGGCAGGCCGGCCGCGCGCAGCCGCTCCAGGGTCATCCGGGCCGCCGCCGTGACGTATCCCCGCCCCCAGTACTCCCGCCCGAGCCGCCAACCGATCTCCACCTCGCCGACCGGCCCCCACGCGCCGGGCCACGGCTGGGCGCCGGTGAACCCGATGGCCCGGCCGGACTCGTCGAGCATCGTCCAGAAGCAGAACCCGCGTTCGGCGTCGTGCCGGCGCTGGCGGGCGGTCAGCTCCTCGTAGACGGACAGCTCCGCGGAACGGCCGCCGTGGTACTCCATGACGTCCGGGTCGTCGAAGAGGCGGTGCCAGGCGACGGCGTCCTCGTCGGTGGGAACGCGCAGCCGTACGACAGGCGGAACTCGGTTCACAGGGCAGCCCTTCAGCCGGGTGATCAGTGCCGCTGAATAGACTGCCCATGTCCAGTGCCGGTCGGCACGCAGATTCCGAACTTGGGGAGATCCCGCCGTGACCGTCGTGACTGAGCCGCTCTCCGATCCCCTCTCCGGGAACACCGCCGATGTCATCGTCGTGGGTGCGGGGCCGGCCGGTTCCACCACCGCGTACCACCTCGCCCGGGCCGGTCTGGACGTACTCCTGCTGGAGAAGACCGAGTTCCCGCGCGAGAAGGTCTGCGGCGACGGTCTGACCCCGCGCGCCGTCAAGCAGCTCGTCGCCATGGGCATCGACATCTCCGAGGAGGCCGGCTGGCTGCGCAACAAGGGCCTGCGCATCATCGGCGGCGGCGTCCGGCTCCAGCTCGACTGGCCCGACCTGGCCTCCTTCCCCGACTACGGACTCGTCCGCAAGCGCGACGACTTCGACGAGCAGCTCGCCCGGCAGGCCCAGAAGGCGGGCGCGCGGCTGTACGAGCGCTGCAACGTGTCGGAGCCGATCGTCGACGACCGCACCGGCCGCATCACCGGTGTGAAGGCCAGGCTCGGCGAGGAGAAGCGCGAGGTCACCTTCCACGCGCCGCTCGTCGTCGCCGCCGACGGCAACTCCACCCGCCTCTCCCTGGCGATGGGCCTGCACCGCCGCGAGGACCGCCCGATGGGTGTCGCCGTGCGCACGTACTTCACCTCGCCGCGCCACGACGACGACTACCTGGAGTCCTGGCTGGAGCTGTGGGACCGGCGCGGCCCGCAGGACCGCCTGCTGCCCGGCTACGGCTGGGTTTTCGGCATGGGCGACGGCACCTCCAACGTGGGCCTGGGCGTGCTCAACACCTCCGCCGCCTTCAAGGAACTGGACTGGCGGGAGGTCCTGAAGGCCTGGTGCGCCTCGATGCCCGAGGACTGGGGCTACACCCCGGAGAACATGACCGGCCCCATCCGCGGCGCCGCCCTGCCGATGGCGTTCAACCGGCAGCCCCACTACACGCGCGGGCTGCTGCTCGTCGGCGACGCCGGCGGCCTGGTGAACCCCTTCAACGGCGAGGGCATCGCCTACGCCATGGAGTCCGGCGCGCTCGCCGCCGAGGTCATCGTCCAGGCCCACTCCCGCGCCACGCCCGCCCAGCGCGAACTGGCCCTCCAGCGCTACCCGCGCGTCCTGAAGGACACCTACGGCGGCTACTACACGCTCGGCCGCGCCTTCGTGAAGCTCATCGGCAACCCGAAGGTCATGCAGATCGCCGCCCAGCGCGGCCTCACGCACCCGCTGCTGATGAAGTTCACCCTCAAGCTCCTGGCCAACCTCACCGACCCGACCGGCGGCGACGCGATGGACCGCATCATCAACGGCCTGAGCAAGGTGGCCCCGAAGGCCTGACCAGTCCCCGGGGACGACCGTGAGGCCGGCTCGCCCTGAGCCGGCCTCAGTCATGTCCCGGGGTGCGCCGGTCGCCGCATCGGGGGCGAATCGGGTGAACGGGTGACGACCGAAGGGCCGCTGCCCCCGAGCGGCTGCGGCCCTTCACCCTGTACGGCGCTGTGCGGGGCTCAGAGCACCCGGACGGCACCGGTGGGCGGGTCGTACGACAGAGGCCTCTCCACGACGCCCGTGGAGGAGTTCTGCGCGCCGACGAACATACCGTCACCGACGTACACAGCCACGTGGTACGCGCTGCCACGGCCACCCCAGTAGAGGATGTCGCCCGGCTGCAGGTTGGACAGGGACACCTGGGTGCCGACGGTCGACTGGTCCTGGGAGACGCGCGGCAGGCTGACGTTCACCTGCTTGAAGGCGGTCTGCACGAGGCCCGAGCAGTCGTACGCGGACGGGCCGGTGGCACCGGGGATGTAGGCCTTGCCGACCTGTGCCTTGACGAACGCGATGACGGAGGCGACCGAACCCGTCGCCGTCGACGTGCCGGTGGACACGCCGGTGCCGGTGCCGGTGGCACCGCTGTCGGAGCTGCTGCCCGACTGGGTGGTGAGCGTGGTGCGGGCGGCGCTGCGCGAGGCCTGCTCGGCGGCGGCCTTGCGCGCGGCGGCCTCCTCGGCGGCCTTCTTCTTGGCGGCCTCGGCCTTCTTCTTCGCGTCGGCGAGGTCCGACTTGGCCTGCTTCGCGGCCTTCGCGGCGGCCGCGTCGCGCTCGGCCTGCAGCTGGTAGTTCGCGGCGGTCTGCTGCGTGGCGTCCGCGGACTGGGCGACCTGGTTGGCCAGGTCGGCGGTGAGCGTGGGCAGTTCGAGGGTCTGGGTGACCGGCTCGGCGGCGCTCGCCGTGGAGGCGGACGCACCGGCTACTGCCAGGGTGCCGAGGACGCCACCGGCAACTCCGGCCCGCATCGCGATGGTCGACGCGCTACGGCGGGGTTTCCGGTGGCTGCGTATGTGAGCGGTGTGGGACATGGGAACAACCGGTATCAGGGGCTCCTTCATATCTTCAAGAAACGTGGTCTGCGCCACATTTGCCCGGCGGGGGCCGTGAACACCGGGCGTGTCGCCCTTTATTGACGCCGTAACGGACATTGCGGGCACAGATGATCATGCCTGTGATCATGGTCTTTCGCTGTTACGTCCGAATTGCCCCGCACCTACCATCGGTTGGGACCGTTGGCCAAGCCCGGTTCTCACGGGCCTCTCATCGATGTGGCGGAGGTCACGGAACGGTCACCGTGTCATCGTGCGTCCGCGTGTCGGCCGGGACGGCCGGCGGAGCCGCGCGTAACCTCGCCGCGCGGCCGACTTGTCCGTTCGGCGGACAGAAGTCCCTCTTGTCACACCAGCCACACCGGTCTCGCGGCCCTCAGAAGTCACAGACGTCGCTTGTGAACGGGTGAACACGTCCACTTCCCGTTCCGCGGTCCCCCTGATGTGTGAAAACCAGCCCTATATCAAGGTCTTGACTCGCAACGCCACTTTGCGCCGGACGCCGGTCATCTGATAGTGCAGACCCCCTCCGACCTGCAAATACGAGGTAAAATGTAACCACTGGTGATCACTCAAGCGCTTCGCGTGCGAAGATCACCGCTCATCCGGCTTGATGATCCTTCGTCAGGTGGTGGAGATCACAAAGCTGGTGCAATACCCCGTGTCGCAGATCACAGAGCGTCGGGCATAGGATGCCCTGCAGTTGGGCTTGTGACCTGCTTCACATGTTCCCGATCTTCGCCGGGACGGGCGGGGTTCGTGGGACGGACGAGGCAGGTGTGAACCCAGCGACCGCCAGCAGTCAGTGCCGACTGAGAGGAGCGAGGAGCGGTGAACGCGTATGCGCCCATCCTCGTACTGGGAGCCCTCGGGGCAGGCTTTGCGATCTTCTCCGTGGTCATGGCCACGCTGATCGGGCCGAAGCGGTACAACCGCGCCAAGCTCGAGGCGTACGAGTGCGGCATCGAGCCCACTCCCACGCCGGCCGGCGGCGGGCGCTTCCCCATCAAGTACTACCTGACGGCGATGCTCTTCATCGTCTTCGACATCGAGATCGTCTTCCTCTACCCCTGGGCCGTCACCTTCGACGCCCTGGGTGTTTTCGGGCTCGTGGAGATGCTGCTCTTCGTGCTCACCGTCTTCGTCGCCTACGCGTACGTATGGCGGCGCGGCGGCCTGGAATGGGACTGAGGGGCCATATAAGACATGGGACTCGAAGAAAAGCTGCCGAGCGGCTTCCTGCTGACCACCGTGGAGCAGGCCGCGGGCTGGGTGCGCAAGGCATCCGTCTTCCCGGCCACCTTCGGCCTCGCCTGCTGCGCGATCGAGATGATGACCACCGGCGCCGGCCGCTACGACCTGGCCCGCTTCGGCATGGAGGTGTTCCGCGGTTCGCCCCGTCAGGCGGACCTGATGATCGTGGCCGGCCGGGTCAGCCAGAAGATGGCGCCGGTGCTGAGGCAGGTCTACGACCAGATGCCCAACCCCAAGTGGGTGATCTCCATGGGCGTCTGCGCCTCCTCGGGCGGCATGTTCAACAACTACGCGATCGTCCAGGGCGTCGACCACATCGTCCCCGTCGACATCTACCTGCCCGGCTGCCCGCCCCGCCCCGAGATGCTGATGGACGCGATCCTCAAGCTCCACCAGAAGATCCAGTCCACCAAGCTCGGCGTCAACGCCGAGGAAGCGGCCCGGGAGGCGGAGGAGGCGGCGCTCAAGGCGCTGCCCACGATCGAGATGAAGGGGCTGCTGCGGTGAGCGACGCGAACGGCACCCACGGCGCCGGCGGGGCGGACGGCTCCGCGAACGGCGTCAACCCCGAGAAGGACCTCGCCGCCGATAACCTCCCCGGTCAGCGCGGCCAGGGCGGTGAGGAGATCCGCGTCCAGCGCGGCATGTTCGGCGCGAACAACGGCGGCGACACCTCCGGCTACGGCGGACTGGTCCGCTCGGTGCGGCTCCCGGGCCCGGCGAGCCGGCCCTACGGCGGCTGGTTCGACGAGGTCGCCGACGAACTGGAGGGGGCCCTGGAGGAACAGGGACTGCTCCCCGCCAACGCCATCGAGAAGACGGTCGTCGACCGCGGCGAGCTGACCTTCCACATCGAGCGCGAGCACCTGCTCCGGGTCGCCCGCACCCTGCGCGACGACCCCGCGCTGCGCTTCGAACTGTGCACCGGCGTCAGCGGTGTCCACTACCCGCACGACAAGGGCCGCGAGCTGCACGCCGTCTACCACCTGCGCTCGATCACCCACAACCGGCTGGTCCGCCTGGAGGTCAGCGCCCCCGACGGCGACCGGCACATCCCGTCGCTGGTCACCGTCTACCCGACGAACGACTGGCACGAGCGCGAGACCTACGACTTCTTCGGCATCGTCTTCGACGGCCACCCCGCCCTGACGCGGATCATGATGCCCGACGACTGGCAGGGCCACCCGCAGCGCAAGGACTACCCCCTCGGCGGCATCCCCGTCGAGTACAAGGGCGCCCAGATCCCGGCTCCGGACCAGCGGAGGTCGTACTCATGAGCACGCACACCCCCTCCTCCGCGACCCCCCGCGAGACCACCGAGGGCACCGTCTACACGGTCACCGGCGGCGACTGGGACGAGGTCGTCCAGTCCGCGGCCCGCGCCGACGACGAGCGCATCGTCGTCAACATGGGCCCCCAGCACCCCTCCACCCACGGAGTGCTGCGCCTCATCCTGGAGATCGAGGGCGAGACGGTCACCGAGGCCCGCTGCGGCATCGGCTACCTGCACACCGGCATCGAGAAGAACCTCGAGTTCCGCACGTGGACGCAGGGCACCACCTTCGTCACGCGCATGGACTACCTGACGTCCTTCTTCAACGAGACCGCCTACTGCCTCGGCGTCGAGAAGCTCCTCGGCATCGAGGACCAGATCACCGAGCGGGCCAAGATCATCCGGGTGCTCCTGATGGAGCTGAACCGGCTCTCCTCCCACCTGGTGTGCATCGCCACCGGCGGCATGGAGCTGGGCGCCACCACGATCATGATCTACGGCTTCCGCGACCGGGAGATGATCCTCGACATCTACGAGCTGGTCACCGGCCTGCGCATGAACCACGCGTACATCCGGCCCGGCGGACTCGCCCAGGACCTGCCGCCCGGCGCGGTCGACCAGATCCGCGAGTTCGTGAAGAAGATGAAGAAGAACCTCCCGGAGTACGACAAGCTCGCCACCGGGAACCCCATCTTCAAGGCCCGCATGCAGGACGTCGGCTACCTCGACCTGGCCGGCTGCATGGCCCTGGGCGCCACCGGCCCGATCCTGCGCTCCACCGGCCTGCCGCACGACCTGCGCAAGACCCAGCCGTACTGCGACTACGAGACGTACGACTTCGACGTCCCGACCGCCGACACCTGCGACGCCTACGGCCGCTTCCTGATCCGCCTGGAGGAGATGCGCCAGTCGCTCAGGATCGTCGAGCAGTGCCTGGACCGGCTCCAGCCCGGCCCGGTCATGGTCGCCGACAAGAAGATCGCCTGGCCCGCCCAGCTCGCCCTGGGACCGGACGGCCTCGGCAACTCCCTCGACCACATCAAGAAGATCATGGGCACCTCCATGGAGGCCCTGATCCACCACTTCAAGCTGGTCACCGAGGGCTTCCGGGTCCCGCCCGGGCAGGCGTACACGGCGGTCGAGTCGCCCAAGGGCGAACTCGGGGTGCACGTCGTCTCCGACGGCGGCACCCGTCCCTACCGGGTCCACTTCCGGGACCCGTCCTTCACCAACCTGCAGGCGATGGCGGCGATGTGCGAGGGCGGCCAGGTCGCCGACGTCATCGTCGCCGTCGCGTCCATCGACCCCGTGATGGGAGGCGTCGACCGGTGACCACCTCTTCTTCGGAGCGGGGCGTCAGCCTGGGCATGCCCGAACTGCCCGCTCCCGGCTACCCGGACGACGTCCGCGTCCGGCTGGAGGCCGACGCGCGCGAGATCATCGCCCGCTACCCCGACTCCCGGTCCGCGCTGCTGCCGCTGCTCCACCTCGTGCAGTCGCAGGAGGGCCACGTCACGCGCACCGGGATGCGGTTCTGCGCGGACGTCCTCGGCCTGACCACGGCCGAGGTCACCGCGGTCGCCACCTTCTACACCATGTACCGGCGCAAGCCGTCCGGCGACTACCAGGTGGGGGTGTGCACCAACACCCTGTGCGCGGTGATGGGCGGCGACGCGATCTTCGAGGCGCTCCAGGAACACCTGGGCGTCGGCAACGGCGAGACCACCGACGACGGCAAGGTCACCCTGGAGCACATCGAGTGCAACGCGGCCTGTGACTTCGCCCCGGTCGTGATGGTCAACTGGGAGTTCTTCGACAACCAGACCCCCGCGAGCGTGCGCCGCCTGGTCGACGACCTGCGCGCGGGACGGCCCGTGACGCCCACGCGCGGCGCGCCGATGTGCACCTTCAAGGAGACCGCCCGCATCCTGGCGGGCTTCCCCGACGAGCGGGAGGGTGCCGCCGACGCCGGCGGCAGTGCGGGACCCGCTTCGCTGGTGGGCCTCCGCCTGGCCAGGGGAGAGGCCGCACCCGCGCGCGTGGTCCATCCCCGCGAGGGCGCCCCGCACGACACCGCGCGGGACACCTCCGTGCACCAGCCGTCGCCGACGGAGCACCTCAGCTCCCACGACGCGCCGCAGGAGACGTCGGCCTCCGACCCGTCGCACCCCGCGGGACCTGCCGCAGAGGAGGGGGAGTGATGACCGTGGCAACCGAACTCAACGAGTCCAGTCCCGAGAAGCTGCTCGCACCCGTGCTGTCGGCCTTCTGGGACGAGGACCGGTCCTGGACCCTGGACGTCTACCGAAGGCACGAGGGGTACGAGGGACTCCGCAAGGCACTCGCCATGTCGCCGGACGACCTGATCGCGTACGTCAAGGACTCCGGTCTGCGCGGGCGCGGCGGCGCGGGATTCCCGACTGGGATGAAGTGGCAGTTCATCCCCCAGGGCGATGGGAAACCCCACTATCTGGTTGTCAACGCCGACGAATCGGAGCCGGGGACCTGCAAGGACATCCCGCTCCTCTTCGCGAACCCGCACAGCCTCATCGAGGGCATCGTGATCGCGTGCTATGCCATCAGGTCGTCGCATGCCTTCATCTATCTGCGTGGTGAAGTCGTCCCGGTGCTGCGGCGGTTGCACTCGGCCGTGCGCGAGGCCTACGCGGCGGGCTACCTGGGTACGAACATCCTGGGCAGCGGACTCGACCTCGACATCACCGTGCACGCGGGCGCCGGCGCGTACATCTGCGGTGAGGAGACCGCGCTGCTGGACTCGCTCGAAGGCCGCCGCGGCCAACCGCGGCTCCGTCCCCCCTTTCCCGCCGTCGCGGGCCTCTACGCGTGCCCGACTGTGGTGAACAACGTCGAGTCGATCGCGTCGGTTCCCGCCATCCTGAAGAACGGCAAGGAATGGTTCAGGTCGATGGGCAGCGAGAAGTCCCCGGGCTTCACGCTCTACTCGCTCAGCGGCCACGTCGCCAGCCCCGGCCAGTACGAGGCCCCGCTCGGCATCACCCTGCGCCAGCTCCTCGACATGAGCGGCGGCATGCGCCCCGGGCACCGGCTGAAGTTCTGGACCCCGGGCGGCTCCTCCACCCCGATGTTCACCGAGGAGCACCTCGACGTCCCCCTCGACTACGAGGGCGTGGGCGCCGCCGGGTCCATGCTCGGCACCAAGGCCCTGCAGTGCTTCGACGAGACGACCTGCGTGGTGCGGGCCGTCACCCGGTGGACCGAGTTCTACGCCCACGAGTCCTGCGGCAAGTGCACACCCTGCCGCGAAGGGACCTACTGGCTCGTGCAGTTGCTGCGCGACATCGAGGCCGGCAAGGGCGCCATGGCAGACCTGGACAAGCTGAACGACATCGCCGACAACATCAACGGCAAGTCCTTCTGCGCCCTCGGCGACGGTGCGGCCTCGCCGATCTTCTCCTCCCTGAAGTACTTCCGCGAGGAGTACGAGGAGCACATCACGGGCCGCGGCTGCCCCTTCGACCCGGCCAGGTCGACGGCCTGGGCGGACCAGCACACGGAGGTGCACGCATGACCGTGACCACCAACGCCCCTTCCTCGGGCGGCGCGGCGGCACCCCCGCCGGAAGACCTCGTGACGCTGACGATCGACGGCATCGAGATCAGCGTGCCCAAGGGCACCCTGGTCATCCGGGCCGCCGAGCAGCTCGGCATCGAGATCCCGCGGTTCTGCGACCACCCGCTGCTCGCCCCGGCCGGCGCCTGCCGCCAGTGCATCGTCGAGGTCGAGGGCCAGCGCAAACCGATGGCGTCCTGCACCATCACCTGCACCGACGGCATGGTGGTGAAGACCCAGCTGACCTCGCCGGTCGCCGAGAAGGCCCAGCACGGCGTGATGGAGCTGCTGCTCATCAACCACCCGCTGGACTGCCCGGTCTGCGACAAGGGCGGCGAGTGCCCGCTGCAGAACCAGGCCATGTCGCACGGCAACGCCGAGTCCCGCTTCGAGGGCAGGAAGCGGACCTACGAGAAGCCGGTTCCGATCTCCGCACAGGTGCTGCTGGACCGCGAGCGGTGCGTGCTGTGCGCCCGCTGCACCCGCTTCTCCAACCAGATCGCCGGCGACCCGATGATCGAGCTGATCGAGCGGGGCGCGCTGCAGCAGGTCGGCACCGGCGAGGGCGACCCCTTCGAGTCGTACTTCTCCGGCAACACCATCCAGATCTGCCCGGTCGGCGCGCTCACCTCGGCGGCCTACCGGTTCCGCTCCCGCCCCTTCGACCTCGTCTCCTCCCCGTCGGTCTGCGAGCACTGCGCGGGCGGCTGCGCCACCCGCACCGACCACCGGCGCGGCAAGGTCATGCGGCGGCTCGCCGCCAACGACCCCGAGGTCAACGAGGAGTGGATCTGCGACAAGGGGCGGTTCGCGTTCCGGTACGCGCAGCTGAAGGACCGGCTGACGACCCCCCTGGTGCGCAACCCGGAGGGCGACCTCGTCCCGGCGTCGTGGCCGGAGGCGCTGGAGATCGCCGCGCAGGGCCTGCTCGCCTCACGCGGCCGGACCGGTGTCCTCACCGGCGGCCGGCTCACCGTCGAGGACGCCTACGCGTACAGCAAGTTCGCGCGCGTGGCGCTCGACACCAACGACATCGACTTCCGCGCGCGCGTGCACAGCGGCGAGGAGGCCGACTTCCTGGCCGCCCACGTCGCCGGCCGCGGCCGGGACGTCGACGGCACGGGCGTCACGTACACCGCCCTGGAGAAGGCGCCCGCCGTCCTGCTCGCCGGGTTCGAGTCCGAGGAGGAGGCGCCCGGCGTCTTCCTGCGGCTGCGCAAGGCGTGGCGGGGGCACGGCCAGCAGGTGTTCGCGCTGGCCACGCACGCCACGCGGGGCCTTCAGAAGGCGGGCGGCACGCTGCTGCCGGCCGCGCCCGGCACCGAGACCGAGTGGCTGGACGCGCTGGCGAGCGGGGCCGGACTGGAGGGCAACGGCAGCCGTGCCGCCGAGGCGCTGCGCGCCGAGGGCGCGCTGATCGTGGTCGGTGAGCGGCTCGCCTCCGTGGCGGGCGGTCTGACCGCCGCCGTACGGGCGGCGAACGCGACGGGTGCCGGCCTGGTGTGGATCCCGCGCCGGGCCGGGGAGCGCGGCGCGGTCGAGGCGGGCGCGCTGCCGTCGCTGCTGCCGGGCGGACGCCCGGCGACCGACCCGCGCGCGCGGGAGGAGGTCGCCGCCGTGTGGGGCGTCGCCGGTCTCCCGCACCGCTACGGCCGGGACACCGACCAGATCGTCGAGGCCGCCGCGGGCGGAGAACTCCAGGCCCTGCTGGTCGCCGGGGTGGAGGTCGCCGACCTGCCCGACCCGGCACGCGCGCGTGCCGCCCTGGCCGAGGTCGGCTTCCTGGTGTCGCTGGAGCTGCGGCCCAGCGAGGTCACCGAGCACGCCGACGTGGTCCTGCCCGTCGCCGCCGTCGCCGAGAAGGCCGGCAGCTTCCTCAACTGGGAGGGCAGGGTGCGCTTCTTCGAGGCCGCGCTCAAGCCCGAGCAGATGACCCGCCGCCTGGCACCGACCGACCTGCGGGTGCTGCAGATGCTGGCCGACGCCATGGACGTCCACCTGGGTCTGCCGGACCTGCGGACCGCGCACGCGGAACTGGACCGGCTCGGCGCCTGGACGGGTCCGCGCGCCGGCGAACCGGCGGAGAGCGGGGGAGTGCTGCCCCGGCCCGCCGCCGGGGAGGCCGTGCTCGCCGGACACCGGCTGCTGCTCGACCAGGGCCTGCTCCAGGAGGGCGACGAGGCGCTCGCCGGCACCCGGCACGCCGCCCGCGCGCGCGTGTCGGCCGCCACGGCCGCCGAGGCGGGTGTCGCCGACGGTGACCTGCTCGCCGTGACCGGCCCGGCCGGGACGGTCGAACTCGCTCTGGAGGTAACCGAGATGCCCGACCGGGTGGTGTGGCTGCCGCTGAACTCCGTGGGCGCCGGAGTCGCCTCCGACACCGGGGCGCAGCCCGGCTCCCTCGTCCGTATCGGCCCGGCGACCCGCGCGACCGAGGCCCCCGAGGAGGTGGAGGCATGAGCCCGTCCCTCGCCGCAGAGAACCTCTCGATGTTCGGCACCGACCCGTGGTGGCTGGTCGTCGTCAAGGCGGTGTTCTGCTTCGCCTTCCTGATGGTGACCGTGCTGTTCTCCATCGTCTGGGAGCGCAAGGTCGTCGCCTGGATGCAGTTGCGCATCGGCCCCAACCGGCACGGCCCCTGGGGCATGCTCCAGTCGCTCGCCGACGGCGTGAAGCTGATGCTCAAGGAGGACCTCGTCGTCAAGCGCGCCGACAAGGTCGTCTACGTCCTGGCGCCCGTCGTCGCGGCCATCCCGGCGTTCATGGCGATCGCCGTGATCCCCTTCGGCCCGGCCGGCAACGAGATCTCGATCTTCGGCCACCGCACCGCGATGCAGCTGACCGACCTCCCGATCGCCATGTTGTACATCCTGGCGGTCGCCTCGGTCGGCATCTACGGGATCGTGCTCGCGGGCTGGAGCTCGGGCTCGACGTACCCGCTGCTGGGCGGTCTGCGCTCGTGCGCGCAGATGATCTCCTACGAGATCGCCATGGGCGCCGCGTTCGCCTCGGTGTTCCTGTACTCGGGATCCATGTCGACGTCGACCATCGTCGAACAGCAGCACGACCGCTGGTACATCCTGCTGCTGCCGGTCTCCTTCATCCTCTACATCGTCACCATGGTCGGCGAGACGAACCGCGCCCCGTTCGACATGCCCGAGTCCGAGGGCGACCTGGTGGGCGGCTTCAACACCGAGTACTCGTCGATCAAGTTCGCGATGTTCATGCTCGCCGAGTACGTGAACATGGTGACGGTCTCGGCCGTGTCGACCACGCTCTTCCTGGGCGGATGGCGGGCCCCCTGGCCGATCAGCACCTTCTGGGAGGGCGCCAACCACGGCTGGTGGCCGCTGCTCTGGTTCGTGATCAAGGTGCAGCTGCTGCTGTTCTTCTTCATCTGGCTGCGCGGCACGCTCCCGCGGGTGCGCTACGACCAGCTGATGAAGCTCGGCTGGAAGGTCCTCATCCCGGTCTCCGTGGTCTGGCTGATGCTGGTCGCGACCGTGCGGACGCTCAGGAACGAGAACTACGACTTCGCCGACATCGCCCTCTACGTCGGCGGTGGCGTCCTGGCACTGCTGATCCTGTCCTTCGTCGCCGACATGTTCCGCGAGAAGGGCAGGGCGGCCGAGGCCGGGGAGCCCGCCGCGCAGCCGGCCGGGTTCGACCCCATGGCCGGCGGATTCCCCGTGCCCCCGCTGCCGGGCCAGGAGCTGCCGCCGGTGCCGCGGCGCCGTCCGCACCGCGAGCGGGAACTGATTGTCAGTGGCGGGTCGGACACTGTCAGTGACGGATCTCTGGATGGAAAGGAGGCGTCCGATGGCTGAGGAACCCAAGGAGACCAAGCCCGGTTTCCAGAACCCCGTGGCCGGCTTCGGCGTGACCTTCAAGGCCATGTTCAAGAAGCGGCTCACCGAGCAGTACCCGGAGCAGAAGAAGACCACCGCTCCGCGTTTCCACGGACGGCACCAGCTCAACCGCCATCCGGACGGCCTGGAGAAGTGCGTCGGCTGCGAGCTGTGCGCCTGGGCCTGCCCCGCCGACGCCATCTACGTGGAGGGCGCCGACAACACCGACGAGGAGCGCTACTCCCCGGGCGAGCGCTACGGCCGCGTCTACCAGATCAACTACGCCCGCTGCATCCTGTGCGGGCTGTGCATCGAGGCGTGCCCCACGCGCGCGCTGACGATGACCAACGAGTTCGAACTGGCCGACTCCAGCCGCGCGAACCTCATCTACACCAAGGAGCAGCTGCTCGCCGGCCTCGAAGAGGGCATGGTCGACACGCCGCACGCCATCTACCCCGGCACGGACGAACAGGACTACTACCGGGGCCTGGTGACCGAGGCCGCACCGGGCACGGTGCGCCAGGTGGCCGTCTCCAAGGGGGAGCAGGCCTCGGACGAGGAGGTGGGCGCATGAGCGAGCAGCTCGCCGCCTACACCACCTCCACCGGGGAGGCCTTCCAGTTCTGGGTGCTCGGCACCGTCGCGGTGATCGGTGCGCTGTGCACCGTCTTCATGAGGAAGGCCGTGCACAGTGCGCTGTGCCTGGCCGGGACCATGATCGTCCTGGCGGTGTTCTACCTCGCCAACGGCGCCTACTTCCTGGGGATCGTGCAGATCGTCGTCTACACCGGCGCGATCATGATGCTGTTCCTGTTCGTGGTGATGCTGGTCGGCGTGACCGCCGCGGACTCCCTGAAGGAGACCATCAAGGGCCAGCGCTGGCTGGCCCTCCTGTGCGGTCTCGGCTTCGGCGTCCTGCTCTTCGCGGGGATCGCCAACGCCTCCCTGAAGGACTTCGCCGGCGCCGGCAAGGCCAACGCGGGCGGCAACGTGGAGGGTCTGGCGTCCCTCATCTTCACCCGGTACGTATACGCGTTCGAACTCACCGGGGCTCTGCTCATCACGGCCACCATCGGCGCCATGGTGCTCACCCACCGCGAGCGCACCGAGCGGGCCAGGACCCAGCGCGAGCTGTCCGAACAGCGCGTGCGCGAGGGCAAGCACGTACCGCCGCTGCCCGCCCCCGGCGTCTACGCCCGGCACAACGCCGTGGACATCGCCGGTCTGCTGCCCGACGGCACCCCCTCCGAGCTGACCGTCAGCAAGACGCTGCGCGAGCGCGGCCAGGTCCGCGACGTCTCGGCCGAGGCGCTGAACGACCTCAAGGCCCTGGAACAGCGCGCCGAGGAGCGGCTGGAGCGCACCGAGATCGACCCGGCGAGCCTCAAGCGGCCCGAGGAGGCGTCGAAGTGAATCCCGTCAACTACCTTTACCTCGCCGCCCTGTTGTTCACGATCGGCGCCACCGGGGTCCTCATCCGGCGCAACGCCATCGTGGTCTTCATGTGCATCGAGCTGATGCTGAACGCCTGCAACCTCGCGTTCGTCGCCTTCTCCCGGATGCACGGCAACCTCGACGGCCAGATCATCGCCTTCTTCACGATGGTCGTCGCCGCGGCGGAGGTCGTGGTCGGACTCGCGATCATCGTGTCGCTGTTCCGTTCCCGCCACTCGGCCTCGGTCGACGACGCCAGCCTGATGAAGCTGTAAGGGGTCGGAAGAATCGTGGAGAACCTGATTGCGCTGCTGATCGCGGCGCCCCTGCTCGGAGCGGCCGTCCTCCTGGCCGGCGGTCGGCGCCTGGACGCCGTCGGCCACTGGATCGGCACCCTGCTCGCCGGCGCCTCCTTCGTGATCGGCCTGGTCCTCTTCGCCGACCTGCTCGGCAAGGGCGCCGACCACCGCACGGTGATCCAGCACCTGTTCAGCTGGGTCCCGGTGGCCGGCTTCCAGGCGGACGTCACCTTCCGGCTCGACCAGCTGTCGATGACGTTCGTGCTGCTGATCACCGGTGTCGGCTCGCTCATCCACCTGTACTCGATCGGGTACATGGAGCACGACGAGCGGCGCCGCCGTTTCTTCGGCTACCTCAACCTGTTCCTCGCGGCGATGCTGCTGCTCGTCCTCGCCGACAACTACCTCCTGCTGTACGTCGGCTGGGAGGGCGTCGGTCTCGCCTCCTACCTGCTGATCGGCTTCTGGCAGCACAAGCCCAGCGCGGCCACCGCCGCCAAGAAGGCCTTCCTGGTCAACCGGGTCGGCGACATGGGCCTGTCGATCGCGATCATGCTGATGTTCACCACGTTCGGCACCTTCGCCTTCGGCCCGGTGTTCGGCCACGTCCAGGACACCTCCGAGGGCAGGCTCACGGCGATCGGCCTGATGCTGCTGCTCGCCGCCTGCGGCAAGTCCGCCCAGGTGCCGCTGCAGTCCTGGCTCGGCGACGCGATGGAGGGCCCGACCCCCGTCTCCGCCCTCATCCACGCGGCCACCATGGTGACCGCGGGCGTCTACCTGATCGTCCGCTCCGGAGCCGTCTTCAACGCGGCGCCCGACGCGCAGCTCGCCGTCACCGTCGTCGGCGCGGTCACACTGCTGTTCGGTGCGATCGTCGGTTGCGCGAAGGACGACATCAAGAAGGCGCTGGCCGGCTCGACCATGTCGCAGATCGGCTACATGGTGCTCGCCGCGGGACTCGGCCCCATCGGCTACGTCTTCGCGATCATGCACCTGGTGACGCACGGCTTCTTCAAGGCCGGGCTGTTCCTCGGCGCCGGCTCCGTCATGCACGGCATGAACGACGAGGTCGACATGCGCAAGTACGGCGGGCTCAGGAAGTACATGCCCGTCACCTTCATCACCTTCGGCCTGGGCTACCTCGCGATCATCGGCTTCCCCGGCCTGTCCGGCTTCTTCTCCAAGGACAAGATCATCGAGGCGGCCTTCGCCAAGGGCGGCACCGAGGGCTGGATCCTCGGCGGCGCGGCCCTGCTGGGCGCGGCCATCACGGCGTACTACATGACGCGCGTGATGCTGATGACGTTCTTCGGCGAGGAGCGCTGGCGCGACCGGCCCACCGCCTCGCCCGCGGAGCCCAGCGCGGAACCGGCGGCCGAGGAGCGCGGCGCCCACGCGGAACCGCACCCGCACGAGTCGCCCGGGACCATGACCGTCCCCATGATCGTGCTGGCCGTGGGGTCCGTGTTCGGCGGTGCGTTCTTCAGCATCGGCGACCGCTTCCTGCACTGGCTGGAGCCGGTCACCGGGCACAGCGAGGGCGACTCGCCGGTCAGCGCCGCGGTGGTCACCGGCGCCACCATGGTCTGCCTGGTCGTCGGCGTCGCCATCGCCTGGGCCCAGTACGGCCGCAAGCCGGTCCCGGCCGTCGCCCCGCGCGGGTCGCTGCTCACCCGGGCCGCCCGGCGGGACCTGCTCCAGGACGACTTCAACCACGTCGTCCTCGTCCGCGGCGGCGAGCACCTCACCCGGTCCCTGGTGTACGTCGACCACACCCTGGTCGACGGTGTCGTCAACGGCACGGCGGCGTCCATGGGCGGCCTGTCCGGCCGGCTGCGCCGGCTGCAGAACGGCTTCGCGCGCTCGTACGCGGTCTCGATGTTCGGCGGTGCGGCACTCCTGGTCGCCGCGACCCTGCTGATGAGGGCGGTCTGATACCGATGTCCTTTCCTCTGCTGACAGCGACGGCGGCGCTCCCGGCCGTCGGGGCCGTCGCCACGGCCGCCGTACCGGCCTCCCGGCGCGCCGCCGCCAAGTGGCTGGCCCTCCTGGTCTCCCTCGGCACGCTCGCGCTGGCGGTCACCACCCTGGTCCGCTTCGACCCGGACGGCGCCCGCTACCAGCTCACCGAGTCCCACTCCTGGATCGCGGCCTTCGGGGTCCGCTACGAACTGGGCGTGGACGGCATCGGCGTCGCGCTGGTCGCGCTGACCGCGCTGCTGATCCCGTTCGTGGTCCTGGCGGGCTGGCACGACGCCGACCCCCTGGAGACCGGCAACCGCCGCTGGCGGCCCACCCAGGGCTTCTTCGCCCTGATCCTGGCCGTCGAGGCGATGGTGATCGTCTCCTTCGAGGCCACCGACGTCTTCCTCTTCTACATCTTCTTCGAAGCCATGCTGATCCCGATGTACTTCCTCATCGGCGGCTTCGGGGACCGTGCCCACGAGCACGGGGAGGAGACGGCCGCGACGCAGCGTTCCTACGCGGCGGTGAAGTTCCTCCTGTACAACCTGGCCGGCGGCCTGATCATGCTGGCCGCGGTGATCGGCCTGTACGTCGTCGCCGGGAACTTCTCCCTCACCGAGATCGCCGAGGCCCGCGCCAACGGCTCGCTGCACATGGCCACCAGCACCGAACGCTGGCTGTTCCTCGGCTTCTTCTTCGCCTTCGCGGTGAAGGCCCCGCTGTGGCCGCTGCACACCTGGCTGCCCAACGCCATGCAGGAGTCCACCGCCCCCGTCGCCGTCCTCATCACCGCGGTCGTCGACAAGGTGGGCACCTTCGCGATGCTCCGCTTCTGCCTCCAGCTGTTCCCCGGGGCGAGCAGGTGGGCCACGCCCGTGATCCTCGTCCTCGCCGTGATCAGCATCATCTACGGCGCACTGCTGGCGGTCGGCCAGCGCGACATCAAGCGCCTGATCGCCTACGCGTCGATCTCGCACTTCGGCTTCATCATCATGGGCATCTTCGCGATGACCAGCCAGGGCCAGTCCGGCGCGACGCTCTACATGGTCAACCACGGCCTCTCGACGGCCGCGCTGCTGCTGGTCGCCGGATTCCTGATCTCCCGGCGCGGCTCGCGGCTCATCGCCGACTACGGCGGTGTGCAGAAGGTCGCGCCCGTGCTCGCCGGCGCCTTCCTGATCGGCGGCCTGGCGACCCTCTCACTGCCGGGGCTCGCCCCCTTCGTCAGCGAGTTCCTGGTCCTGGTCGGCACCTTCACGCGGTACCCGGCCATCGGCATCGTCGCCACCTTCGGCATCGTGCTCGCCGCGCTGTACACCCTCGTCCTCTACCAGCGGACGATGACCGGCCCGGTGAAGCGGGAGGTCTCCGCGATGCCGGACCTCAGAGTGCGGGAGCTGGTGGTCGTGGCCCCGCTGATCGTGCTGCTGATCTTCCTGGGCGTCTATCCGAAGCCCGTGACGAACATCGTCGACCCGGCGGTCAAGCAGACCATGTCCGACGTACACAAGACCGACCCCAAGCCCGACGTGGAGGCGGCCAAGTGAGCGCAGCAGCCGTCCACAGCCTGTGGACAACCGCGGCCGACCCGATCGCCAAGATCGGCGCGCCGAAGATCGAGTACGGGCAGCTGTCGCCCACCCTCATCGTCGTGGGCGCGGCGATCGTGGGGGTGCTGGTCGAGGCCTTCGTCCCGCGCAGGTCCCGCTACCACGCCCAGGTGTTCGTGTCCGTCGTCGCCCTGTGCGCCGCCTTCGCCGCGGTCGTCGCGCTCGCGGCGGACGGCTACGGCACCACGAAGGCGCACATCGCGGCGATGGGCGCCATCGCCGTCGACGGGCCGTCCCTCTTCCTCCAGGGCACGATCGTGCTGTCCGCCCTGGTCGGCCTGTTCACCTTCGCCGAGCGGCGCCTGGACCCCGAGGCGCACGGCAACCGCGTCGACTCCTTCGCGGCGCAGGCCTCGGCCGTGCCGGGCAGCGACAGCGAGAAGGCCGCCGTGAAGGCCGGGTTCACCACCACCGAGGTCTTCCCGCTGCTCCTGTTCGCCGTCGCCGGCATGCTCGTCTTCCCCTCGGCGAACGACCTGCTGACCCTGTTCGTGGCCCTGGAGGTCTTCTCCCTCCCGCTGTACCTGCTGTGCGCCCTGGCCCGCCGCAAGCGGCTCATGTCGCAGGAGGCCGCGGTCAAGTACTTCCTGCTCGGCGCGTTCGCCTCCGCCTTCACCCTGTTCGGCATCGCCCTGCTGTACGGGTACGCCGGCTCGGTGTCGTACACGACGATCGCGCAGGTCGTCGAGGGCAACGTGCCCAGCGTCGACCCGGCGCTGGCCGACACCATGGGCAATGACGCGCTGCTGCTCATCGGCGCCGCGATGGTGGTGATGGGGCTGCTGTTCAAGGTGGGCGCCGTGCCGTTCCACATGTGGACGCCGGACGTCTACCAGGGCGCGCCGACCCCGGTCACCGGATTCATGGCGGCGGCGACCAAGGTGGCCGCGTTCGGCGCGCTGCTGCGGCTGCTGTACGTCGTGCTGCCCGGGATGCGCTGGGACTGGCGGCCGGTCATGTGGGGCGTGGCGATCGTCACCATGCTCGGCGGTGCGATCGTCGCGATCACCCAGACCGACATCAAACGCCTGCTGGCCTACTCGTCCATCGCCCACGCGGGGTTCATCCTCGCGGGTGTCATCGCCACCTCGAAGGACGGCGTCTCCTCCGTCCTCTTCTACCTGGCCGCGTACTCCTTCGTGACGATCGGCGCGTTCGCCGTGGTCACGCTGGTGCGCGACGCGGGCGGCGAGGCGACGCACCTGTCCAAGTGGGCCGGACTCGGCCGGCGCTCCCCGCTGGTGGCGGCCGTGTTCGCCGTCTTCCTGCTGGCCTTCGCGGGCATCCCGCTGACCAGCGGCTTCGCCGGGAAGTTCGCCGTGTTCAAGGCGGCGGCGGAGGGCGGCGCGGCACCGCTGGTCGTCATCGGTGTGATCTCGTCCGCGGTCGCGGCCTTCTTCTACATCCGCGTGATCGTCCTGATGTTCTTCAGCGAGCCGCGTCCGGAGGGCCCGACGGTGGCGGTGCCCTCACCGCTGACCATGACGGCGATCGGCGTGGGGGTGGCCGTCACGGTGGTGCTGGGCGTGGCCCCGCAGTACTTCCTGGACCTGGCGGACCAGGCGGGGGTGTTCGTGCGCTGACCTGACCCTGCCGATGTGTCTGCCCGGCAGCCCCCACGGGGCTGCCGGGCAGACACGTCAGGAAGGTGTCACCCACACCGGCGGGGCTTGATCGCCGACAGATCCAGCTCGATCGTGAACGGGACGTCCGTCTTCATCCGCTCGCGGAAGATACCCGTGCTCGTGTAGGTACCGGTGGTGGGCTCCAGTTCGAAGACGTGCACGACGGCGCGATCGTTCTCGTTCTCGACCCTCCAGTAGTGGGGGATCTTCGCCCGGGCGTACTTGAAGGGCTTGGTCTCCCGGTCGCGGGAGATGGATTCCTCGGAGACGACTTCGATGGCCAGGACGACGGCGTTCGCCGGGAAGCGAGTCTGTTTCGCGTTCTCCACGGCGTCGGTGCGCACGACGACCACATCCGGTTCCGGGCGGTTCTGGCGGTCGATGTCGATGGTGAGCTCACGAACAACCTGAACCTCATCAGGCGCCACTGACTGCAGTTGCCACTCGAAGAAGCTCACTGCACGCGAGTGGAAAAGCGTCTGCGGACTCACGAAGACCAGGCTCCCGTCGATCAGTTCCGTATGCGGAGGCAGATTCGGGAGGCGTTCCAGGTCGTCGGCGGTCCAGCCGCCTTCCGGCGGAGTCGGCCAGGTGGGCTTGGACGCCTTCGGTGCGACGCTCATCAGTGCTCCCATGGGACGGAGTCTCGCCGGTGCATTCAGACTATCGGCCGGAAACGGGCAGGTCTCCTGCGTACGTGTGAACGAGTCTCGTGTCATTGGCCTGGCGCCGCGGGGTCCGGCCTGTGGATAACTCCAGCGCTGTCGGCGGCGCCCCCTATCGTGGAGGAAGTGGTCGAGGGACCACGTACGGGGGACGAGACGATGGGCGGGACAGGCGGTGTCACCGAGATGGCAGTGACGGACAGCGAGGCGCTCGCCACGCTGCGCCGGGTCTTCGGGTACGAGACCTTCCGGGGCGAGCAGGAAGCGGTCATCGAGCACGTGGTGACGGGCGGCGACGCCGTCGTGCTCATGCCCACCGGCGGCGGCAAGTCCCTGTGCTACCAGATCCCGGCCCTGGTCAGACCCGGTACAGGCATCGTGGTCTCGCCGCTGATCGCCCTCATGCAGGACCAGGTGGACGCCCTGCGCGCGCTCGGTGTGCGGGCCGGCTTCATCAACTCCACGCAGGACTTCGACGAGCGGCGCGTGGTCGAGGCGGAGTTCCTCGCCGGCGAACTGGACCTGCTCTACCTCGCGCCGGAGCGGCTGCGCGTGGACGCCACGCTCGACCTGCTCTCCCGCGGCAAGATCTCCGTCTTCGCCATCGACGAGGCGCACTGCGTCTCCCAGTGGGGTCACGACTTCCGCCCCGACTACCTGACACTGTCCCTGCTGGGCGAGCGCTGGCCCGACGTGCCCCGCATCGCACTCACCGCGACCGCCACCCACGCCACGCACCAGGAGATCACCCAGCGGCTGAACATGCCGCAGGCCCGGCACTTCGTGGCCAGCTTCGACCGGCCCAACATCCAGTACCGGATCGTGCCCAAGGCCGACCCGAAGAAGCAGCTGCTGGCCTTCCTGCGGGCGGAGCACGCGGGCGACGCCGGCATCGTGTACTGCCTGTCGCGCAACTCGGTGGAGAAGACCGCCGAGTTCCTGTCGGCCAACGGCATCCAGGCGGTGCCGTACCACGCGGGCCTGGACGCGGGCACGCGCGCCGCGCACCAGTCGCGCTTCCTGCGCGAGGACGGCCTGGTCGTGGTCGCCACCATCGCCTTCGGCATGGGCATCGACAAGCCGGACGTCCGGTTCGTCGCCCACCTCGACCTGCCGAAGTCCGTCGAGGGCTACTACCAGGAGACCGGCCGTGCGGGCCGCGACGGCCTGCCGTCGACGGCCTGGATGGCCTACGGCCTCAACGACGTCATCCAGCAGCGCAAGCTGATCCAGTCCGGTGAGGGGGACGAGGCCTTCCGCCGCCGCGCCGCCGCCCACCTGGACTCGATGCTCGCCCTGTGCGAGACGGCCGCCTGCCGCCGCGGCCAGCTCCTCGCCTACTTCGGCCAGGACCCGCAGGAGTCCGGCTGCGGCAACTGCGACACCTGCCTGACCCCGCCGGAGACGTGGGACGGCACGGTCGCCGCCCAGAAGGTGCTCTCGACGGTGGTCCGGCTCCAGCGCGAGCGCGGGCAGAAGTTCGGCGCCGTGCAGATCATCGACATCCTGCTGGGCAAGCGCACCGGCAAGGTGATCCAGTTCGACCACGACCAGCTCTCCGTCTTCGGCATCGGCACCGAGCTGTCCGAGGGGGAGTGGCGCGGGGTCGTGCGCCAGTTGCTGGCCCAGGGCCTGCTCGCGGTGGAGGGCGAGTACGGCACGCTGGTGCTGACCGACGCCAGCGGCGCGGTGCTGCGCGCGGAGCGCGAGGTACCGCTGCGCAAGGAACCGAAGCGTCCGGCCGCCTCGCGGTCGTCCTCGTCCGCCTCCGGGCGGAGCAAGGGCAAGGCCGCCGTGGCCGAACTGCCCGAGCACCTGCTCCCCGCCTTCGAGGCCCTGCGCGCGTGGCGTGCCGAGCAGGCCCGCGAGCAGGGCGTCCCCGCGTACGTCATCTTCCACGACGCCACGCTCCGCGAGATCGTCACGGCCTGGCCGTCGTCGGTGGACCGGCTCGGCACGGTCGGCGGCGTCGGCGAGAAGAAGCTCGCGACGTACGGCGAGGGCGTGATCGGGGTCCTGGAGTCGCTGGCGGCACCGGCCGGCGGGGCCGACGACCACTTCGGCCCCGGAGCGGGCGCTGACCCGGGCCCGGAGCCCGAGCCGGAACCGGACGACGACTGGATATGAGCGACGGACCCGGACACCGGTCCGCGGGCGACCGCGGACGATGACGGCCGGGGACGGGGGAGGCGCGGGGCGGTCCGCGGGCCGCCGGGTCACAGCGCGCGTGCGGCGTACGCCCTGACGTCCGCGTCCGGGTCCGCCGTGGCCGCGGCCAGGGCAGCGCGGGCGGACGCCGCCGAGGTGTGCCGCGTCAGCGCCAGGACGGCGGTGCGGTTTCGGCGCAGGTGCGAGGGAGTTCTGCTGGTTGTTCGCCGCCCGCCTGCCACCGCCGGACCCTTCGGCGTGCCGGACCGCCGGACCGCCGGAGCCGCCGTTCCCGCGGCCCCTGCGGCTGCGTCGACCCCTCCCGCGGGCGTCGCGTCCCCCGGCGCCGCCACCCCGGCGCCGTCCGCCCGGGCCCGCCATTCCAGCGCTGTGCGGCCGGTGGCGTCACCCCCCTACCGTCCGCCCGGGCCGTCACCCCAGCGCTGTGCGCCCAGCGCCGTCACCCCGGCGCCGTCCGCCCGGGCCCGCCATTCCAGCGCCGTGCGGCCGGTGGCGTCACCCCAGCGCTGTCAGTCCGGGGGCGAACGTGATCAGCAGGGGCAGCAGCGGTACCAGGGCCGCCACCGTCGTCGTCAGGGCCCTGCGCCTGCGGTCCAGCCGGGGCGGGGGCTCCAGGAGCCGGTCCACCCGTTCACCGAGCAGACGGTGGCTGGAGGCGCAGGAGAGGACGCCGCGGTGCTGGTTGAGTTCGATCAGGGCGAGGGCCGTGGTGAGGTGGCCGTGGCGGCGGGAGGCGGTGTCGTCGGCGGCCAGCTCGACCAGGCGGTGGGTCTGGTCGCAGAAGTGCGCGAAGAGCGGGACGCGCGGGAAGCCGGTCGCGAGCGCGGTCGACAGGTGCAGCAGCCAGTCGTGGTGGGCGCGGGCGTGTCCGCGCTCGTGGGCGAGGACCGCGTCGAGCTGGTGGCCCGTCAGACGCTGCAGCGCCCCCGTCGTGACGATGAGCTGGGGCGGATGGCCGGGCATCCACCACGCGTCGGGGTACTCGTCCTCCAGCACCAGCATCGGCCCCCGCGCCACGGGCAGGCCCGCGGGCAGGTCGGGAGCGCGTTCCCGCAGGTGCGCGCGGGCCAGGCCGCGGCGACGGCGGGCCTCGGCGAGTTCACGGCCGAGCATCGCGGTGGTCCAGGCGGCGCCGCACGCCAGGAGCAGGGTGAGGGCGGCGGCCCAGGCGGGCGCGACCGACAGGTCGTAGGCGGCGGTCACCGCGGGCGGCGCGGGAGCGAACACCCGGTCGCGCACGGTGTGGAAGACCGCCGCCGCGCCCAGGACCAGGGCGGCCAGGCAGCACAGCAGGACGGTGGCCACCAGGCACTGCCACACCCACAGCGCGACCACGGGTTCCCGCTCGGGCCACCGCGCCCGGGTCAGCGCGCGGGGAACCGGCACGGCGGCCGCCAGAGCGACGGCGCTCAGCAGGAGCAGGCAGACGGTCATGCCACGGTCTCCGGATCCTGATCGGAGGTGGGCGGGTGTCGGGTCGTGCGGTGGAGCGGACTGTGCTGTGCTGCGTGCGGTGCGGTGGAGCGGGGTGTGCGGTGAGGCGTGCGGTGCGGTGGTGCCGGCGGCCGTCCCCGCGGTGGTACGGGCGGGCCGTGCGCGGTGGTGCCGACGGGTGTCCGCGGTGGTGCCGCGCGGACCGTGCGGGCGTGGTGCGCGCGCCGCGCCGTCTGCCGCCAGTATGACGGGGACGGGCGCCCCGGGGCACGGTCCGGCGGCAACCTGCCCGCACGATCTCCGCCATGGCGGCTGGGACGGGCGCCCCGGGTCGTGGTCCGGCGGCAGCCCGCCCGCACGATCCGGGCTACGACGGCTGGGGCGTCACCCCGCCACGATCCGTCCCGTGACCTCGCCCAGCCCCACCCGGACCCCGCCCGCGCCCGGCGCCCACGCCGACAGCGTCACCACGTCCCCGTCCTCCAGGAACGTCCGCTTGCCGTCCGGGAGTTCGATCGGTTCGCGGCCGTTCCAGCTGAGTTCCAGGAGCGAGCCGCGCTGGGCGGGCTCCGGTCCGCTGACCGTGCCCGACCCGTACAGGTCGCCGGTGCGCAGCGAGGCGCCGTTGACCGTCATGTGGGCCAACTGCTGGGCGGCCGTCCAGTACATCGTGGAGAACGGCGGCTGAGAGACGACGTGTCCGTTGATCGCGACGGAGATCCGCAGGTCGTAGCCGCCGGGGTCCTCCCCGGTGTCGTCCAGGTACGGCAGCAGCGGGTGCGTGCGCCGCGGCGGGGCCAGCCGTGCGTCCTCCAGCGCGTCCAGCGGAGTGATCCACGCCGACACCGACGTGGCGAACGACTTGCCGAGGAACGGGCCGAGGGGGACGTACTCCCAGGCCTGGATGTCCCGCGCCGACCAGTCGTTGAGCAGGCACAGCCCGAAGACGTGCTCGCGGAAGTCCGCGAGGGCCACCGGCTGCCCGAGCCGCGAGGGCACGCCCACCACGAAGCCCACCTCGGCCTCGATGTCCAGCCGGATGGAAGGGCCGAAGACGGGGGCGGGGTCGGAGGGGGCCTTCCGCTGCCCCGAGGGGCGTACGACGTCCGTGCCCGACACGACCACCGTGCCGGAGCGGCCGTGGTAACCGATCGGCAGGTGCTTCCAGTTGGGCGTCAGCGAGTCCTCGGCGTCCGGGCGGAAGATCCGGCCCACGTTGCGGGCGTGGTTCTCGGACGCGTAGAAGTCGACGTAGTCCGCGACCTCGAAGGGCAGGTGGAGGGTCACCGAGGACAGCGGGTGCAGGAACGGCGCCACGGTCTCCTGGTGGGCGGGCACGGTCACCCACGCCGTCAGCGCGCGCCGCACGTCCGACCAGGCGGTGCGGCCCGCGGCGAGCAGCGGGTTCAGGGTCGGCCGTGCCAGCAGGGCGGCGTAGGGGGAGCCGAGCGCCAGTGCCGCCGCGCCCGCGTCCAGGACGTGGTCGCCGAGCCGGACGCCGACGGTCCGCTCCTGCGATCCGGCGCGGGAGAAGACACCGTAGGGAAGGTTGTGCGGACCGAAGGGATCGCCCTCGGGGACCTCGAAGGGGGGCATCGGGTTCTGCCTCTCTTTCGTGTGCCGTGCGTTCCATGGGGGCGGCACCTGGGCGCACCTGGGCCACCGGGCCACACGTTCATGTGGTCGCGCCACACGTTACGGGGGAGGTGCCGTCTTGGGCAGTGTCCGCATAGTTCGCAATGCCCGGACCAGAGAGCCGGGGCGGGTGATCCGGGCCCGGTGTCCTCGGGGACGCGGACGGGGCGGATCCGCTCTGCGGGGACCGCGCGTCCGTCCGGCCGGCCAGGGGCACGGCACAGGCGGACCGCCTGGTGGGGGCCCTGCCCCTCACCGGCCGCATCGCCCTGTTCCCGTACGTCACCCGCGTGGCGGATCCGTATTCTCTGATCATGCCCGCTCCCCACGCCCCCGCCCTCATCGCCACCGACCTGGACGGAACGCTGCTGCGCGGCGACGACACCCTGTCCGAGCGGTCCCTCGCCGCACTCGCGCGGGCGACGGCGGCAGGCGCCCGGCACCTCGTCGTGACCGGCCGGCCGGCGCCGAGGGTACGGCCGCTGCTGAAGGACCTGGGCAGTACCGGGCTCGCGGTGTGCGGCCAGGGCGCACAGCTCTACGACGCCGGGGCGGACCGCCTGCTGTGGTCGCGGACGCTCGACCGGGAGACCGCCGAGACGGCGCTCGGCAAGATCGAGGCGGAGGTGGGGGAGGTGTACGCGGCGGTCGATCAGGACGGGGTGAACGGGCTCACGCTCATCGAGCCGGGGTACCGCATGCCGCATCCCACGCTGCCCGCCCAGCGGGTGGCGCGGCGCGACGACCTGTGGCGCGCGCCCATCAGCAAGGTGCTGCTGCGCCATCCCGCCCTGTCCGACGACGAGCTGGCGGCGACGGCCCGGGGTGTGGCCGGTTCCCTCGTCACGGTCACCATGTCGGGCCCGGGGACCGTGGAGCTGCAGCCCCGCGGCGTCACCAAGGCGACCGGTCTGGCCCTGGCCGCCGGGCGTCTGGGGCTGGGGCCCGAGGACACCCTCGCCTTCGGTGACATGCCGAACGACATCCCCATGTTCCGGTGGGCCGCCCGGGGAGTGGCCATGGCCGACGCCCACCCGGAGCTGAAGGCGGTCGCCGACGAGGTCACCACGTCGAACGAGGACGACGGCGTGGCCGTCGTCCTCGAGCGGCTGTTCCTCTGAGGGCCGGATCCGTCAGTACGCGCTGAAGACGTTGTCGATGGAGCCGTAGCGCGCGGCCGCGTAGTTGCAGGCGGCCGTGATGTTCGCGACCGGGTCGTAGATGTCGAACGACGTGCCGGCCACGTGGTAGGCGTTGAAGGTCGGCTGGATGACCTGGAGCAGGCCCTTGGACGGGATGCCCTTGGCGGCGTTGGAGTCCCAGTTGTTGATGGCCAGCGGGTTGCCGGAGGACTCGCGAATCACGTTGCGGTAGATGCCGTTGTACGTGCCGGGGATGCCCTTCTGGCCCATGATCGCGAGCGACTCGCGGATCCAGCCGTCCAGGTTGTTCGGGTAGGCGACCGTGCTGACCGTCTTCGCCGTGGTCGCCGCCGCGGGGGCGGCGGAGGCGCTGGTGGCGCCGATCAGGGGGAGGGCGAGGACGGCGGCGCCCGTGCCGGAGACGGCGAGGGTGCGGACGAGGCGGGCGGTGCGGGAACGGCGCTGACCGTTTGCAGGCATGGGGGATTCCTCTCCGTCGCCTGCGAGGTGAGCTGTCGGGTTCGGGCGGGGAGGTGCCCGGCCGTGCCCTCGGGTGGCACGGCTTCACCCCGAGCCGTTCCGGCGCGGCGTACGACGTGGACGACGTACGGCGCTCCGGCCCGGCGACTTACCTGGGTCCCCCGCTCCTGCCATGAAGTGGTTCGGTCGATGGATATCGGGCGGTGGCAGGATTCGGCGGCCACCCGACTGGCCGGGAACGTATGCGAGAGCACATGTCCCGAACAAGTACCTGATTCATACATCGCCCTAGTTGACCTTGATCCGGGGTGTTTTGGGTACTTGATCCTTTGCTTCTGCCAAGGGTCAACTCGTATGCGGGGGAAGGGAACCGGGGGTGTGCGGGGCGGCGGCGGGGCGACGGGGCGCGCGTGACCCAACTCACGGAATAATCCGGCCAGGAGCATTTACGGCCAACAGGAATTGAAATGCTAATAGGGGTAAATCGGACCCCCTCGGTGAGGCCGGGGCGAGGAAGGGGTGGGGAGTGGTGATGCCGGGGCGGGGCAGCAGGGGAGAGGGAGTGGTGGCTGTCACGTTCGGTGAGGCTGTGGCCCGGTTCGCGCGGACGAGGGTTCGTCGCGCTCCGTGGCGGTCCGTCGCGGCCTGTCGCGGTCTGTCGTGCTCGGCGTGAGGCCGCGGAGGGGGCAGGGTAGGGAGGAGTGAGTCGATAAATATCTGTTCATACGTGGTGATCGAAAACATATCGGTCGTGATCCGATACCACCTGGCCTGTATCGGTGGGCGCTATCGGTGATCGAAACGTGACCGGATACGCTGACTTGAGTGATGGCAGCGACCTATCGACAAACCGTGTAGCGCCAGCAGACACCAGCAGACAGGAGACCCCTCGTGACCGTCGTCGGGCCGTTCGGGCTGAGCGTGCGGGACCAGGCTCTCGAAGCCGATGTCCAGGCCGGGTTGGCGGCTGTCGAGGAAGGGCTGCTCGAAGCCACCAAGAGCGAGGTCCCGTTCATCACGGAGGCCGCCCAGCACCTCGTCAGGGCGGGCGGGAAGCGGTTCCGCCCGCTGCTCGTGATGCTCGCGGCCCAGTTCGGCGACCCGTACGCGCCGGGCATCGTGCCGTCGGCCGTGGTGGTGGAGCTGACCCACCTGGCGACGCTGTACCACGACGACGTGATGGACGAGGCCGCCGTGCGGCGCGGCGTGGCCAGCGCGAACACCCGCTGGGGCAACTCGGTGGCGGTCCTGACCGGCGACTTCCTCTTCGCCCGCGCCTCGCAGATCCTCGCCGACCTCGGCCCGGAGGCCGTCCGGGTTCAGGCGCTGGCGTTCGAACGGCTGGTCACCGGCCAGATCCTGGAGACGGCGGGCCCGCAGGACGGCAGGGACCCCGTCGAGCACTACCTGGACGTGCTGGGCGGCAAGACGGGATCGCTGGTGGCCGTCTCGTGCCGGTTCGGCGCGATGATGTCCGGGGCCGACGAGACGGTCGTGGACGTGCTGACGCAGTACGGGGAGCGGCTCGGCGTGGCGTTCCAGCTGGCCGACGACGTCCTGGACATCGCCTCCGACTCGCACGAGTCCGGCAAGACGCCGGGCACCGACCTGCGCGAGGGCATCGCGACGCTCCCGGTGCTGCGGCTGCGCGAGCGCGCCGCCCGGCTGGGGCTCGCCGAGGACGTCGCCCTGTGCGAACTGCTGGACTCCGACCTGAGCGACGACGCCCGGCACGCCGAGGCGCTGGCGGCGCTGCGCGCGCACCCCGCCCTGGAACAGGCGCGCCGCGACACCGTGCGGTACGCGGAGGAGGCGCGGGCCGCACTCGCGCCGCTGCGCGAGTGCGACGCCAAGGCCGCGCTGCTCCAGCTGTGCGACGCGGTGGTGCACCGGGCCGGCTAGCCCGTCCCCGTCCCCGCCCGCAGAGGGCGGCGTCTCCACCCTGACCCCTACGGGGCGGGGGAGCCGCCGCCCTTACGTGTCATACCGCAGGCGTACACGGAGTTGGCTCCGGGGTCTGACGCTTCCTCCCCGCCTGTTTGGTCAGATGGAAGCACGGACCGCACCACTCCTCACCGATTCGGGTGAGAATGGCGGCTTGGGGTGGGAGCAGTGCACACGGGCAGCCGCCGCCGACGACGGAGGTAAGGCACACATGGCACCGTACGAATCCGACGACACCAGGGACGACACCGCGGAGGCGGACGGCAGGCACTCGGCGCGCCGCAAGGCAGCGCGGTACGTCGTCCCGGTCGCGGTGGTGGGGGTGGCGGCGGCGACCATCGGGCTCGTCCCGGCACTCGCCGACTCCGGTGACCCCGACCTGCCGAAGATCAACGCGCAGCAACTCATCGAGAAGATCGCCAAGTCGGACGTCCAGCGGCTGTCCGGCACGGTCAAGGTCAGCACCGACCTCGGTCTGCCCAGCCTCGGCGGCCTGGAGAGCAGCCTCGCCTCCGGCGCCGTCAAGGGCGGCGGCGACGGCTCGGCCGCCGACCCCGCCTCCAAGCTGACGGAGCTGCTCTCGGGCACGCACACCCTGCGGGTCGCGGGCGACGGCCCGGACCGGCAGAAGCTCTCGCTGGTCGAGAGCGCCGCCGAGTACAGCCTCGTGCACAACGGCAAGGACGTCTGGGGCTACGACAGCAAGTCCAACGAGGTCTACCACGGCACCGCCGCCGAGCACGGCGACAAGGGCAAGGAGCAGCGGGTCCCGGCCACGCCCAAGGACTTCGCCGACGAGGCCCTGAAGTCGGTCGACGACACCACCTCGGTCACGGTCGACGGCACCGCACAGGTCGCCGGCCGGGACGCCTACAAACTGGTGATCAAGCCCAAGCACGCCTCGGGCACCACCGTCGGCGCGATCAGCATCGCGGTGGACTCCAGGACCGGGCTGCCCCTGAAGTTCACGCTCACCCCGGCGAGCGGCGGCGCCGCCGTGCTCGACGCGGGCTTCACCCAGATCAGCTTCGCCGCGCCGGCCGCCTCCACGTTCGACTTCACGCCGCCCAAGGGCGCGAAGATCACCGAGGAGAAGGACGGCACGGCGGGCGAGCACGCCCGCAAGCCCGGTGCCCCGCGCCAGGGCCTCACCCCGCCGAAGGACTTCTCGCAGGACAAGGGCCTCGCCAAGGACGGCATGAAGGTCATCGGCAAGGGCTGGAACTCCATCGCCACCTTCGACACCGGCGCCAAGGGCGGCCTCCCGACGGACTCCGGCAGCGGAAACCTCAGCGGCTTCCTGGGCTCGCTCGGTGACCACGTGACCGGCACGTTCGGCAAGGGCACGGTCTTCTCCACCCGCCTGGTCAACGCGCTGATCACGGACGACGGAAAGGTCTACGCCGGTGCCGTCACCAAGGAGGCGCTGGTGAAGGCGGCGGACACCGCGCGGTAGGCACGCCGGGGCACGAGGGAGCGAGGAAGCCGATGGACGACGCGGAGGGCGGCGGCGGTGAGCGCGGTGACCGCCGTGGCCGCGGGGACGGCGCCGGCGAGAGGGCGGGCGGCACCGGCGGCAGCGTCATCCGCACCCGTGCGCTCACCAAGCGCTACCGCGGGGGACAGCTCGCCGTCGACGGTCTCGACCTGACCGTTCCGGCGGGCAGCGTCTTCGGCTTCCTCGGTCCCAACGGTTCCGGAAAGACCACCACCATCCGGATGCTGATGGGGCTCATCGAACCCACGTCCGGCACCGCACGGGTCCTGGGGCAGCCCATGCCCCGCTCCGCGCGCACCGTGCTGCCGCACGTCGGCGCGCTGATCGAAGGTCCCGCCCTGTACGGCTTCCTCTCCGGCCGGGACAACCTGCTGCGGCACGACGCCGCCGACCCGACCGCCGACCCGCGCACCCGGCGCGCCCGGGCCGCCGCCGCGCTGGAGCGGGTCGGTCTGACGGCGGCCGCCGGCAAGAAGGCCCGGAACTACTCCCTGGGGATGAAGCAGCGCCTCGGCCTCGCCGCCGCCCTGCTCCGGCCGCGCAGACTGCTCGTCCTGGACGAGCCCACCAACGGACTCGACCCGCAGGGCATGCGGGAGATCCGCTCCCTGGTCAGGGAGCTGGCCTCCGACGGCACGACGGTCTTCCTCTCCTCCCACCTCCTCGACGAGATCGAACAGGTGTGTACGCACGCAGCGGTCATGACCCAGGGCCGGCTGGTCACCCAGGGCCCGGTGGCCGAGCTGGCCGCCGGGGCGCGTGGCCGGCTGGTGGTCACCACGCCCGACGGGGCCGAGGCGGCCCGGGTGCTGAAGGAGCAGGGCGTCGGGGACGTGACCGTGACGGAGGACCGGGTGACCGGCGAGCCACCGTCCGGTGATCTCGCCGAGGTGAACGCGGCGCTGGTGACGGCGGGTGTCCGCGTCCGCGGTTTCGGAGTCGAACGGGCCTCGCTGGAGGACGCGTTCGTGGCACTCACCGGGGAGGGATTCGATGTCGCGGGCTGAGACGGCGGGCCCGGCCGAGCCCCCCGCGCGCGGGACGGACGGACCGCACCCCAACCCGTTGTGGACCCTCGGGCTGTTCCGCGACGAACTGCGGACCACCTTCCGGCGCCGGCGCACGCTCGCCCTGCTGGGCGTGCTGGCCGCCGTGCCGGTCCTGGTCGGGGTGGCCGTCCGGATCGAGACGCGCGGCGGGGCGTCGGCCGGGGGCGGTGGCGGGGGACCGGCGTTCATCGCGCAGATCACCAACAACGGACTGTTCCTGGTCTTCACCGCCCTGGCCGCTACCCTGCCGTTCTTCCTCCCGCTGGCCGTCGGCGTGATCGCGGGTGACTCGATCGCCGGCGAGGCCGGTGCGGGCACCCTGCGCTATCTGCTGGTCGCCCCCGCGGGCCGCACCCGCCTGCTGCTCACCAAGTACGCCACGACCCTGGTCTTCTGCCTGGTCGCGACGCTGGTGGTCGCCGTCTCCGCCCTCGCCGTGGGCGCGCTGCTCTTCCCGCTCGGCGATCTGACGACGATCTCCGGTACGCAGATCAGCTTCGGCCAGGGGCTGGGCCGCGCACTGCTGATCGCCGTCGTCGTCGCCGCCTCCCTGACCGGCATCGCCGCTCTCGGCCTGTTCGTCTCCACGCTGACCGGCAGCGGCATCTCCGCCATGGCGACGACGGTGGGACTGCTGATCACCGTTCAGATCGTCGACCAGATACCCCAGTTGCACACCGTCCAGCCGTACCTCTTCCCGCACTACTGGCTGTCCTTCGCCGACCTGATGCGCGAGCCGGTCTACTGGGACGGGCTGGTGAAGAACCTGGAGCTGCAGGCGCTGTACGCGGCGGTGTTCGGCTCGGCGGCCTGGGCGCGGTTCACGGCCAAGGACGTCACCGCGTAGGGCGGCCGCGGGTCAGCGGGCACCGTGCGCCAGGCCGGTGAGCCGGGCCAGCGGTTCCGCCTCGCGCGGTGGGCGGCCGCTCAGGTCGCCGAGGCGCCAGGCCGGTACCCACGGCACGTGGTGGACGTCGACGACGGCCTCGACCGGCCGTACCCGCTGCGCGAGCGGGCGCGGGAGCCGGCCCGGCGCGTCCGCGACGAGCACCACGGCGTCCAGGTCGAGCCCGGCCGGTGCCTGCCCCCGGCGGAACACCTCGAGCGCCCGGACGACGGCGTCCAGCCCGGTCGCGTGGGTCCGTGCGACGAGCAGCACCGAGCGCGGGGCGCCGGGCCCGGGCCACTGACGCCCGCAGTCGTGGCCGCCGAAGACGGCGGCGAGCGTGGTCGTGCCCGCGCCGCCGTGCGTCGCCACCCAGGAGTACCGCCGGGGCGTGGCGCGCAGGAGTCCCGGGCCCGCGGCACCGCCCGCGCCCGGTCCGGCCGCGCCCGGGCCTCCCGGTACCGGACCGGCAGTCCCCGGTCCAGCGGCTGCCGGCGCCGCGGCTGCCGGTTCCGCGGCCGTCACGGGTCCGCGGAGCCATATCTCCGGTCCCTGCCGCATGTCCGTTCGCATGCCCGTTCCCTCCGTGGTCACCACGACGATCTTGGTGCTCGCAGCGTTACCCCGGTCACAGGACAGCGGTTCCTGGTGCGAGTCTGTGACGTCGCGGTGACGTGGAAACCGCAGGCGAGCAGAGAGACTCGACAGTACGCGCAGGACCGGATGGCACGCATCCGAGTGAGGGAGCCGATGTACCGACTGAGCCGCGAGAAGAAGCGGGAACAGAAGCGCGCCGCGCGCTCGGCCGCGTCCGTGGCGGCGCCGATCGCGGTGCACGTGCCCGTGCCCCCGTCCGGCCCCGTGGACGCCGCCGGTGACGGAGCCTGGGCCTCCGTCGGCGGCGTACGGGTGGACTCGGCGCCCGGCGAGGAGATCCAGCAGGCCGTGCTGAACCACCTCCACCGCATCGCCCTCGCCACCGGCCGCCCCGTCCGCGCGACGGTCACCGACGAACGCATCGGCTACGTCGTCCCCCTCCAGGTCCACGGCGACGGCTCCAGCACGTTCACCGCCCAGCCGCTGCGCACGGCACCGGGGGAGCCGGCCCGGCCGCTGACGGAGCGCGCGACACAGGTGCTGCGGCGGCCACCGGAGGTGTCCCGGGAGGCGAAGCCGTCCCAGGCACCGGGCCCGGCCCCGACTTCGGATCCGTCCCCGGCTTGGGATCCGCCCGCGGCCTCGGGCCCGTCCCGGACTCCGGGCGCCTCCCCGGAGCCGGACCCGTCCCAGGAACCGGCGCGGCCGCCGCAGGCGGTGCCAGGGGCGCTGTCCTCCTCCGGGTCCGCGCCGACCATCGCCCTGGGTTCCGGGTCCGCCCCGGTGGGCGACGGCGCCGCGGAGTCCGCCCCCGCCACCCCGCCCGGCACGGCAGCGGCCCCGACGGGGCGCTTCGGACCGCCGCCGGTGATGGACTCCGGCCCGTCGGCCGGTGCGGGCGCGGGTGCCGGCGGGCGGCCGCCGGCCGTGCCGGGCCCCCCGGCCCCCGCCTTCCCGGAGCCCGCCCCCCTCCCCGTGCCCCCCGCCCCCCTCCCCG
>NZ_JOIY01000040.1 GCF_000720185.1 Streptomyces sp. NRRL S-340
GGGGCTGGGTTGCTGTGGCTTGCGGGCGGGGCTGGGTTGGTGTGGGGGGCGGTGGAGGTGCAGCGGGCCGGGCCCAGCCAGCCGCCGAACACCCCGGTGATCGCGTGCCCGCCGGGACACTCCGCCCGCCACGGCTCACCCGCGGCCACCGACAGGCGGTGCGCGGCCCGGGGCACCAGCAGCCCGGCGCCCGCGCCCCACAGGACGGCGACGACGATCAGGAGTACGCGCACGCCGGGACCCTAGCGGGGGACCGGGCGGTACGGCATGGGCCCGTGGACCCAAGGGGCCGGGCTCACGGGCCCAGGGCGGGCCGGCGGCGTACCCATGGCGTGCCCCTGACGCGCCCGTGGCGGGGCTTCCGGCTGGGGGATACCGTCGGCCGGACACTTCGCGGCGGAGCGGGAAGGCGGCCCGGCATGGCAGGACGCTGGCGGGACGGACGGGGCCGGCTGATCGTGCCCGGGGGTGCGGGCGACGGAGACGGAGGGGGCGACGGGGAGGCGGGTGCGGCGGCGGTGACGGTGCCTCTCGAACTGGCGGCGTCCTACCGGGCCCGCACGCGCGGGCTGCTCGGCCGCGACGCCGTCGACGGCGCCCTCCTCCTCTCCCCCGCGGGCAGCATCCACACCTTCGGCATGCGTATCCCCATCGACGTCGCCTACCTCGACCGCGGCCTGCGGGTCCTCGCCGTCGTCACGATGCGGCCGGGCCGCCTGGGCCGCCCCCGCCTCCGCTCCCGGCACGTCCTGGAGGCGGCGGCGGGGGCGATGGCGCGGTGGGGGGTGCGGGCGGGGGTACGGGTGTCGGTGGAGGCGGATTTCCCTGCTGGATCCCCGGGGGCCCGTCAGCCGGACTGAGCACCCGTCGCGGAGCGCACCGTGCAGGCCACGCGTGTCCCGGCGTCGGACCGGGAGTCAGGTCCGGGTGCGGTCAGCTCTGGGTGCGCGGGAAGGTGACCTCCACTCGGCGGTTCTTCTTGCGGCCGTCCTCCGTGGCGTTGTCCGCGATGGGGTAGTCCTCGGCGTAGCCGCGTACGTCGAAGGTGATGGCCGGATCGTTCAGCTCCTGGGAGAGGACGTCCTGGACGGCGTTGGCGCGCTGCTTGGACAGGACGACGCCGTGTTCGTGGGTGCCGAGGTTGTCGGTGAAGCCGAAGACCCGGACCTGGGAGGCGTTCTGCTTCTTGATCTCCTGGGCGATGGCGTCGATGCGGGACCTGGCCTGGTCGCTGAGTTTCGCGCTGTCCTTGGCGAACAGCACCTCGGCCTGCAGTGCGAACGTCACGTCCGTGTTGGTGTCCTCACGGCGTTCCTCGCCGCCCTGGTCCTCGACCACCGACTTGATGTCCAGCACCTTGGGCGCGGCGAGGGTCGCCCCCTCCGGGAGCTTGAGGTCCGGGTCGTTCGGGTCGACCTTCACGGGGGGCGCGGCGGAGGACTCGGTGCCCGGCGGGACACTCGGGGCGGTGCCGTCGGCACGGGCCGCGGCGGCTCCGCAGAGGTCGGCGGCGAGCAGGAGGGCGACGGCGCCCAGGGCGAGGGAGAGCCGGGGTGGGGTGTGGGTCATGGTGGCCGCCTCACCCGGAGATCTTGACGGTGCCGCTGGAGAAGGTGGGGAGTTGCAGGGTCACGTCGGTGGTGTCGGCCGGGGGGGCGGGGAATTGCATGAAGACGGGGATGGTCTGGCCTGACTCGATGGTCGTCAGACCAACCGTCGTCAGTGGGCGCCCGTCTGTGTCCCGGAGCACGTAGTAGCGCTTCTTTCCGTTGGAATCCACCAGGGTGGCTCCACCGAGCGACTGACCATGCTTGATGATCTCGGTCTCGTCCCCACTCATCTGGGACGGGAGGACGGCTGACTTGGCCCCGTCGTTCTTGATGCTGCCGTTCACGGTGACGAAGCCGCCGGAGTCCCGCTGGGCAGAAGCGACGTCGAAAAGCAGACCGTCCGGCCCCCGAAGCTCTGCCAGTGGAGCTTGCGACTGCCCCTCCTGAGCACTCGCAACCGAACCGCCGCCGCCTTTGGAGGCCGAGGCGGTGGGCGCCTGGGGCTTGTCGTCCTCGCCGCCGCTGCCGCAGCCGACCGCACCGACGGCCAGACCGGCCGCCATGGTCAACGCGAGTAGCCCCCTGGGGGCCCTCACAGTGAACCGCATGCTCATCGCTCTGCTTCCTTCGTCGCTCAGTGTTTCGGGAGTCAGTCGGCCAGGTGGACGTCGAACAGGTCCTGAGGTCGGGGGACGTCGGTGACGTCCTTGGGGTCCAGGTCCCAGTACCGGTTGTTCTTGCAGACGAGGCGCGGCAGCGCAGAACGGTCCGTGCCCGCGGGCAGGGGATCGAACGTACAGAGCCGCTCGATCACCGCAGTGGCGTGCGCCTTCGAGTGCTTGCTCTCGGTGATGGGGACGACCGACTTGCCCATCGCCTTGTTCGTCTCCACATCGACTGTGTAGCTGAGCGGACCGCTCTGCACGCAGTCATTCACCTGGGCGTCGTTCCGCTGGGCGAGTTCGTAAGCGCGCCAGCACGACGGTTCGAGCCCGTCACCGTTGCCGTCGAAGATCCTCTGCCACTCGTCCGGATCTGCTACGTCCTTCAACCACTCAGCGGCGAGCTGATCCCGCGTGTCCTGCGCAGCAGCGAGCGCTGCAGCGTCGGCAGCCGTCTGTGCACCGCTTCGGTTCACCGTCGCCTGGCCGACCGCGAAATACGCCAATCCGAGAAAGAGCAGGCCCGCCACCACCGTGATGTAGATGGGGAAGGCCTGTCCTGCGTCACCGCACCGGCGGAGGTGCGTCAATTGCCGACCTTGCCGATCAGTCCTGTGATCTTGTTCAGAATCGTCTGCCCGATGCTCGTGCCATTGATGACCAGGACGATGGCCACGACGACGGCGAGGATGCCCAGGTACTCCACCGCCGTCTGCCCCTTGTCGCCGGCGCGGCGTTGCATCGCTCGGGTGGTGGTGTTCTTCCAGCCGTTCACGCGGACCTTGGTCGCCACCACGGTCTTCAGCATCAGGTCGCTCATGGTGTTCCCCTCCGGGTTCGGGCGCGGTGCCGGTTGCGGCAGGGGCACCGTACGGCCGGGCGGGCGGGGCGGCCGAGGGTCCGTGGGCCCAATTCCGGGCCCAGATCCGTACCGGCATCCCAGGTCACCTCGCTTCCCGTGACGTGGAGTCGGGGGCCGTGCCCAGCCACTTCGCGGCGGCCTCGGCGCGGCTGGTGCTGTGGAGCTTGGCGAAGATGCGGTTGATGTGGTTCTTGACGGTCTTCTCGCTGATGAAGCACACGGCGGCGATCTGCTGGTTCGTCATGCCGGACGCGATGAGGTCCATGATCTCCGCCTCCCTCGCGCTGAGTCGGAACCTCGACCTGTCGACCGGGGACGACTGTCTCATAGATGATTGCACCTGCGAAAGGGTTTCTGCAGAGACACGCAGATTATTGGCAGTTGAGGGATCTTTGACGTGTGCATTCGCATCCATCTCGCCCAGGCCGTCCGGCAGGGAACCGCCGGCCGGCGCCGGGCCACGGCGCAGTTGGGCCAGCAGCGCTCCCGTCGCCGTCGACGTGAAGCGGGCGTGTCCCTGGCTGATGTCCCGCACCGCGTCGATCAGTTGGCCGGCCGTGAACTCGCCGTGGACGAGGTAACCGGCCGCGCCCCTGCGCAGGGCCTCCCGCACGATCTCCGCCTCGCCGCTGTAGGTGAGCATCAGCACCGGGGCGACCGGCACCAGGTGGGGCAGGGCGGAGATGCCGTCGACGCCGGGCATGCGGACGTCGAGGAGGACGACGTCCGGGCGGTGGTGGTACGTGGCTTCCCAGGCCTCACGGCCGTCCGCGGCCTCCGCCACGACCGTGATGTCCTCGCGGCCGGAGAGCAGGGCGGTGAGACCGGCCCGGACCACCGGGTTGTCGTCCGCGACGACGACCCGCAGGGGCGCGCGACGGCGGGCATCCGGGTCCTGGGGCGAGGGCGGGCGCGGCGGTGTCTCGTGCGGCACAGGGCCTCCTCTCGGGCTTGACGCGAGTGGTGGGTGAGGCGGGGCCGGTTCGCTGTGGGGCCGGGGGTCCGCCGGGCGGGAGCGGGGGTCAAGGGGATGGAGGCGGGGGTCGGGACGGCAGGGCGTCCAGCGGTAGTTCGAGGGACACCGCCGTGCCCTTCGCGTGGCGGCCCGGGCCGATGGTCAGGCGGGCGCCGATCGCCGCTGCCCTCTCCACCATGCCGACCAGGCCGAAGTGGCCGGTGCGGCGCAGTTGTCCGATGGTGGTGCCCGGGGGCAGGCCCCGGCCGTCGTCGAGGACGCTGAGGCGGAGCAGGTCGCCGTCGCGGCCCACCCGCACCTCGACGCGGCTCGGCGCGCCGTGGCGGTGGGCGTTCTCCATCGCCTCCGCGGCGATGGAGCGGAGCTGGCGCGTCACTGCGGGCGGCAGGGGCGGGGGTGTTCCTCCCGCCGTGGCGCCCCCGGACGGGAGACAGGTGGCGGGCAGGCCGGTACGGGCGCTGAAGTCGCGTACCTCCGCGTCGAGTTCGGTGAGCAGGTCCCTTCCACCGTCCGGGTTCGGATCCGGGTTCGGATCCGGGTTCGGGTCGTGTACGCACCGCAGGTCCGTCAGCAGGGCGCGTGACTCGGCCGCGGCACGGCGGGCCGAGCGGGCGACGAGGTCCGCCTGCCGCCGGATCAGGGCGGGGTCGGGACGGTCCGCGCCGGCCGAGCGGGCCAGGCCGTCGGCGGCCAGCGCCACGCCGTGCAGGGTCTTCGCCACGGAGTCGTGCATCTCCCGGGCGAGGCGGGCCCGCTCGGCGCTCACGGCCTCGCTGACGGCGAGGCGGGCCTGGACCGCGGTCAGTGTCCGGCTGGCCTCGCCGAAGCGGAGGAGCAGCGTGCGCTGGGTGGCGCCGGCCGCGCCCACGACGACGCACAGACCGGGGAAGAGGGCGGACTGGGCGAGGTTGGCGTGCAGTTCCCTGGTCGCGGCGTAGACGAGGAACAGGATGAGGGACTGGAGCGAGGCGAAGATCGCGGCGCCGCGCCAGCTGTAGACGAGGCCGGCGAGCAGGGGTGTGCAGACGCTGACGTAGGCCAGGGTGCTGTCCGGGCCGGCCGCGACGAGCAGGAGCGCGCCGAAGAGGGTGTCCAGGGCCAGCAGGGTGGGGTGGCGCAGGAGCAGCGGGCCGAAGCGTTCCCAGTCCCGGAAGAGGACGTAGGAGCCCATGAAGGTGAGGACCACCGCGGCACCGACGAGGCGCACGGCCAGGCCGGGGGCGGCGTGGACGAGGGCGGCCGGGGCGGAGAGGGCGATCATCGCCAGCCGGAAGGCGAAGACGTGCCGGCACATCGCCTGGAGGGCACTGATCTGAAGCCTCTCCGGGGCGGCGAGGCCCTGCGGGGCGGGTGCGGCGGGGTTCGGTCCAGGGGGGCGAGTTCCTGCGGCTCCGCTCCGGCGGGCCGGGGCCGGGGGAGGGAGGCCCGGATCGGCAGAAGCGGAAAGGCCCTGCGGGAGCGGGGCGGCGAGGCCCTGCGGGTCCAGGGGGGCGAGTTGCTGCGCGTCCGGGCCGACGGGCATCCGCGGGACCGGCCCATCGGGCATCAGCGGGACAGGGCTGGCGGGCATCCGCAGGTCCGGACCGACGGCCCCCCGCGGGTCCGGGCCAGCGGGCATCCGCGGGACAGGGCCAGCGGAGTCTTGTGACCGCCGACCCGACTGTCCCCGTGGCCCCGGATGTTCCGGTGAACCCGGTTGCTCCCGCGACCCTGGCTGTTCCTGTGACCCCGGTTGCTCTCGTGCCCCCGGCTCTTCCGGCGGCCCCGACTGCTCCCATGCCCCCGGCGATTCCCGTAGTCCCGTCGTTTCCCGTGACCCAAGCTGCGCCCATGACCCGGGCTTTCCCCATGCCCCCGGCTGTTCCGGCGGACCCGGCTGTTCCCGTGGCCCCGGCCGCTCCCATGGCTCCGAGGGCCCCGGTACGGCCGGCAGGGGCTCCGGTGTCGCCTTCGCGGCGGGGTGTGGGCCGTACCGGCGGACGTGTTCCTCCGTGGACGGCATGTCCGTGGCCACCTGGCTTCCTACTTCCCCGTGACGGAGCCGAAGTCCACGCCGGAGCCCAGGAGCAGGCCCGCGCCGAGGAGGATGAGGGTGGCCGGGACCATGAAGGTGGTGATCATCATGGTGGCCTTGGGGACCGCGCGGGCGGCCTTGCGGCGGGCGTTCTGCGCGTCGGTGCGGCGCATGTCCTTGGCCAGGGAGACGAGTGTGTCGACGATCGGCGCACCCAGTTCCTCGCCCTGCTGGAGGGCGGTGACGAACATCGCGACCTGTTCGGAGTCGTTCCTGCGGCGCAGTTCGGCGAAAGCCTCGCGGCGGCTCATGCCGAGGTCCATCTGGCGCAGGGTGATGCGCAGTTCGTCCGCCCACGGGCCCTCGTAGCGGGAGGCCACCCGGTCCAGTGCCTGCCGGAAGCCGAGGCCCGCGCTGACGACGACGGCGAGGACGTCGAGGAAGTCGGGCAGCGTCCGTTCGATCACGTCCCGGCGGACCCGGATCGCCGACCAGATGCCCACCTCGGTCCAGAACGCGCCGAACGCGAAGAGGAGCAGGGCGACGACGAACTGGCCGCGCAGCAGGCAGAGCAGGCCTCCGAAGCCGCCCAGGAAGCCGTACACCGCACGGCGGGCCGCGTACCGGTCGATGGTCAGGCCGCCGGGGTTGCCGGCCAGGTCGATCTTGCGGCGGTAGCGCGCGACCAGCCTGGGGCCCATCAGGCGCAGTACGGCGGGGGCGTAACGCATGCCCATGCGGTCGATGAGCGAGCCCACCGCGCCGGTGCGGGTGGAGCCGACCTCCAGCGCGAGCGCGAGGTCGCTGGGGAGCCGGGCGTCCGCGCGGTACATGCGGATGCCGGCGAAGGCGCCCCAGACACCGAGGCCCATCCCGAGTGCGAGCAGCCATGCCATCGTCGGTCCTCTCCTTTCCTGCGCTGCCGTCGACCGGTCAGACGTCGATGCGGGACATCCGGCGGATGAGGAAGAATCCGACGGCGTACAGCGCGAAGGCGATGATCACCGCGGCCTGGCCGAGCGGTGAGCCCGTCATACGGTCCAGGGCGCCCGCCTTGACGCCGTTCATCAGGAAGAGCGCGCCGACGCCGAGCACCGGCACCGCGTACGAGGTCATGTTGACCTGGGAGAGCTGGGTGCGGACCTCGCGGCGGGTCTCCTTGCGCTCCTCCAGGGTCTCGGTGAGGTTGCGCAGGGCGCTCACCACCTGGCCGCCGGCCCGGTTGGAGAGAACCAGGGTGGTGACCAGGACGACGAGTTCGCGCGAGGGCAGCCGGTCTGCCAGCTCACCGAGGGCGTCGTCCATGGACGCGCCCAGGGCCAGCTGGTGGGCCACCTTGCCCAGTTCCTCGCCCGCGGGGGCCTCCAGTTCCTCGGCGGCCATGCCGATGGCGGTGCGCAGGGCGAGGCCCGCCTGGGTGGCGTTGGCCAGGATGCGGGCCAGTTCGGGAAGCTGGTTGATGAACTTCTCGATGCGCCTGGCGCGCTGCCAGTTGAGGAACTGCACCGCCGCCCAGATGCCGAGGAGTCCGGCGAGCGGGCCGAAGAAGGGGGCCAGGGCCGCCTGGCCGAGCAGCCAGAGGGCGGCGACGACGGCGAGCATGCAGGCGGTGAACTCGCCGGGGGTGACGTCGAGGCCGGTGGCGGCCAGCCTCAGTTCGAGTTTCCGGCCGAGGGCGGTGCGCCGCAGGCGGCGGTCGAGGGAGCGGAAGCGGCGCCTGCGGCCCTGTGGAGCGCCGCTGGTCAGGGCGAGCCGGTCGACGAGTTCCGCCCGCTGGGCCCGGCCCGTGGTGCAGGCGTGCAGCCCGAGGACGGCCAGGACGCAGGTCAGCAGGGCGGCGCCGGTGGTGAGGGTGACGAGGGTGCTCAGGTCCATGGGGGCTCCTACCTGGCTTCCCGGGTGGCCAGTTGGTCTGCGGACTGGGCGATGCCGAAGGCCTGCGGGACGGGCTGGCTCGCCATGTAGAGGCGGTCGGCGGCGCGGCGGGGCAGCGGGTGGTGCTCGTAGGCGCCGTGGATGCGGCCGTCGGCGGACATGGGGCGCGCGGCGAAGCGGGCCACGGTCGCCAGCCGGTACGGCTCGCCGCCGTGGCTGTCGAGCAGGGCGATCTCGGTGACGCGGCGGGCCCCGTCGGCGAAGCGGGTGAGCTGGACGATGACGTCGACGGCGCTGTTGATCTGGTCGTGCAGGGCGGGGAAGGGGATCTCCACGTCGGACATGGAGGCGAGGGTCTGCAGGCGCATCAGCGCGTCCTCGGCGCTGTTGGCGTGCACGGTGGCCAGCGAGCCGTCGTGGCCGGTGGACATCGCCTGCAGCATGTCCAGCGACTCGCCGCCGCGGACCTCGCCGACGACGATGCGGTCGGGGCGCATGCGCAGCGAGTTGCGCACCAGGTCGCGGATGCTGATGCGGCCCCGGCCCTCCACGTTGGGCGGGCGCGCTTCGAGGCGTACGACGTGGGCCTGCTGGAGCTGGAGTTCGGCGGAGTCCTCGATGGTGATGATGCGGTCGCTCTCGGGGATCAGTCCGGAGAGGGCGTTGAGGAGGGTGGTCTTGCCGGTGCCGGTGGCACCGGAGACGATGATGTTGAACCTGGCCTGCACCAGCGCGGCGAGCAGGTAGAGCATGGGTTCGTCGAGCGAGCCGAAGCCGATCAGCTCCTGGAGGGTGAAGGAGCGCGGGAAGCGGCGGATGGTGAGGGTGGGGCCGGTCAGCGCGAGCGGCGGGATGATCACGTTGACGCGTTCGCCGGACGGCAGCCGGGCGTCGACCATCGGGTTCGTCTCGTCGACGCGGCGGTTGACGGTGGAGACGATGCGTTCGATGGTCTGCATCAGCTGGTCGTGGGAGGCGAAGCGGAGCGGGAGCTGTTCGACCCGGCCGCCGCGCTCGACGAAGATCGAGTCGGGCCCGTTGACCATGATCTCGGTGATGGAGGCGTCTTCGAGCAGGGGTTCGAGTATGCCGAGGCCGAGGGCCTCGTCGACCACCCGGCGGATCAGCTGGGAGCGTTCGGCCGTCGACAGGACCGGGCCCTCGCGGCTGATGATGTGCCCGAGCACCCGCTCCAGCCGTACCCGGCGCTCGGCCGGGGCGAGCGCGCTCATCTCCGCGAGGTCGATCTCCTCCAGGAGCTTGGTCCGGTAGGAGGCGACCAGGTGGGCGTCCTCGCCCCGGCTGCCCTTCTCCTCGGGGGAGTTGATGCGTGCGCGCAGACTCATGGGGGCGGGGCTCCTCGTCCTTCGTCAGTGGTCGAGCGGGAGTCGTCGAGCGGCATGGTGGCGGCCTTGCGGACGGTGCCCACCGGGTCCCACAGCGGGATGACGGAGGGGATGCGCACGGTGGCCGTGACGGTGACCGTGTCGCCTCCGGGCTCGGGATCGCAGGTGGTGCGTCCGGAGAGTCCGCCGCTGACCGCCGCCGCGCACGCCGCCTGCGCGTCGTGCCCGAGCGAGGCCGCGCGCGCCCCCGCCCGTGCCGCGGTACCGGCCTGCTGGGCGGCGTACGCGACGAGGCCGAACTGGACGACCGCCATCGCGACCAGCAGCAGGACCGGGAGGAACCCCAGGTACTCGATGGCGACCTGACCGTGATCGCGAGGCCGGCGCCCCCGCCCGCGGAGCACGTCGGCACGTCGCTCGCGCCCCCGCCCGTGGAGCACGTCGGCACGTCGCTCCTGGGACAGCCCGCGGAGCACGTCGGTACGCCGTCGTCGGGGCAGTTCGTGAGGCACGTCGGTACGCCGGGCGTGGGGCATCTCAGTCCTTCACCTCCTCCACGGCACCGGCGTGACCGGTCACCGGGACCGGGAAGCCGATCAGGCCCGGCAGCAGGACGGGGACGTCCAGGTGCACGGTCGCCGTGACGAAGCCGGTGCCCCGGCCGCCGCACTCGATCCGGGCACCGTCCCGCCACGCGCTCGGCAGGTCCTCCAGTCCCGCGCGTTCACAGGCCCCCTGCATGTCCCCGGTGGCCGCCGTCCCCGCCCGTACGGCCTCGTCCGCCGCGTTCCCGGCCAGGGTGAAGGTGTATCCGAGCAGCACGCACTGCCACATCAGCACCAGCGTGATGATGATCGTCGGCGCCATGCCCAGGAACTCGACGGCGACCTGCCCGCTGTCGGACCGCGGGCCTGACCGGGCACCCCCGCATAAGAGCTGCGAACAAAAGGGGCGCCCGGCACCCGACGCCCGGCACGCACGCTCGCGGCGTTGCCGGAAGGCCCTGGTAGCTCCGCTACAAGGGCCTTCCGGCGCCTTGCGATCGCACGCACCGGACGCCGCCGCCCCGGTCGCCCCGCATCCGGCCGTGGCCCTTGTGGGTGCCCGCCGGGCTCTTGACCAGGCCGAGTTCACCGGCCAGACCCCACAGGGCCTGCTTCACCGTGCTGCGGGCGTCCAGCTCGTGGAGGCGGCCGGCGTCGACCACGGCCTGGAGCTCCTTGAAGTTCGCGGGGACCGCCGTGCCGGCCACCGCCGTGCCGGTGATCTTGCCGATGAGCGCGGGCTGGATCTCCGTGGCGCGGGTGTGGCGGTTGACGACGACGGTCGTCTCCTCGGCCTTGCGGACCTGCAGCCGGTCCCACATCCGCACGGTCCGCTTGGCCGCCCGCACCGCCACGACGTCCGGGGTGGTGACGAGCAGGGCGGTGTCGGCCATCTCGACGGCCGCCGCGCCCGCTCCGCCGAGCTGTGCGCCGCAGTCCAGGACGACGACCTCGTAGCGGGAGCGCAGGGCGCTGACGATCTGGCGGGCGGCCCGGTCGGTGACCTCCTCGCCGCGTTCGCCCTCGCCGGGGGCGAGCAGCAGGGCGACGCCGGTGTCGTGCCGGAAGACGGCGTCGGCCAGGACGCGCGGGGAGATGTCGCTGATGGCGGCCAGGTCGACGACCGAGCGGCGGAACTGGACGTCCAGGTAGGAGGCGATGTCGCCGGTCTGCAGGTCCATGTCGACCAGGGCCGTGCTCTGCCCGGAGGCCTGGGCGGCGAGGGCGAGCTGGACGGCGGTCAGCGTGGCCCCGACGCCGCCCTTGGCCCCGCTCACCGTCACCAGGCGCCCGCCGACGCCGGGGAACACGTCGCCGCCGTGGCCGAGGTGACGCCGTACGCCCACCGACCACTGGGCGACGGCCTGGACGCGGCTGGCCAGTTCCTCGTAGCTCAGCGGCAGGGACACCAGTCCGCGCGCGCCGCAGTCCATGGCGGCGGAGAACAGGCCGGGGCTCGCGTCGGAGGTGATGAGGATGACGCCGACCGCCGGGAAGCGCAGGGCCACCTCGCGGATCAGTTCGAGCGCCGGGACGGGGCCGACGCGCTCGTGCACGACCACGATCTCGGGCAGTTCGTCGACGGATTCGGCGGCCAGGCGCGCGAGGGTGTCGACGAGCTGCGTGGAGTCGGCGACGGGAGTCACCGGCTCCGCGTCGGGGAGCTGGCTGAGCAGTGTCGTGAGGGACCGGACCGCGTCCGCGTCGCCGACGGCCGGGAGGATCCTGGTGGGCATGGCTGCGGGCCTCTCACTTGTCGTTCGCGAGTTCGTAGGTCCGGTCCTTGGCCGGGACGTCGGCGCCGCCGCCGGGCGCGACCAGCGCGAGCCGGACCCGCTGCGCGAAGGACTCGGCGTAGGTGATGCGCTGGGCGTCGATGGTGGAGAGCGCGAAGGTGATGGGGACGGCCTCGGTGGGCTGCCGGTCGCGGTTGTCGGCGCTCGGGTCGAGGGCGGTGATCCGGCCGACGTCGAGGACCCTGGCGTCGGTCACGATGATCTTGGACTGGGCGGGGTCGCCCTGCCGCTGCCCGGGGAAGGTGGCGTACACGTTGACCGTGGAGCCCGGTGTGATCTTGCCCGCCACACCGGTGGCCGCGTCGATCATGATGGCGACCTCCTGCTGCCCCGGCCGCAGCGCGGGCTGGTTCACGATCATGTCGCTCTGCAGCAGTGAGCCCTGGCGCAGGGTGGTGACCGCGATCTTGCCCCGCACCTGGCCCAGGTCGGTGACGGCGTTCGGCGACAGCCACCGCTCGGGCATCCGGATCTTCTCGAACTGGCTCGCGGTCAGCGGGGTGTACGGCTTCACGTCGGCCTTCAGCTGGTACGCCGTGACCTCGGGGCCGACCTTCGACTTGACGTCGCCGATGACGGAGAGCACGCCCGCGAACGCGCCGAGGGCGCAGACGACGGACAGGATCAGGAGTATCACGCCGCGGCGCTGACGGGAGTTCATGAACCGTACGACCTCGCTGGGGGTGGGTCCGGGCGGACTCGGCGGATGTCGGAGGCTGGCGGCGGTGCGGGCTCACCCTGCGGGTGCGCGGCTCACGTGGGCGGTCCCGTACGGCGCGTACGTCCCGGGGCTTGCGTGCTCGCCCCGCCGCCCGTCCTCCTGGCCGCCGCCGGGATCGGGCGGGACGGCCGAGCAGAAGACGCAGCGGTCCCCGATGACATCGACGCCGCACCAGTGGCACACGCTCTGCCGCACCGAGGTGACCAGCTGGTAGAGGACCGGCAGGTCGGGCAGGTAACTGCAGAACTCGATCAGTTTTCCGGTGCCCCACCAGGCAGCGGACTCGGCCGGCGGCGCGGCCTCGCGCAGGCCGAGCACCTTCCAGGCCGGGGCGAGGTGCGTGCCGATCCAGTCGGACTGGAGCTGCCCCTTGGCGACGAGCATCCAGGTGCCGAAGTCCGGTCCCGGCAGGGTGGCTCCGGGACCGATGCGCACCAGGTGCGGCACCGGGTGGGCGACGACGCCGAACTGGCTGCCCGGAACCCAGGACCGGGCGTGCGCCTTGAGATCGACGGGGACGCGGTCGAGGCGGGTGACGGAGTTGAGGACCGCTCCGCAGTGGACGTAGTGGGTGAGCAGGCGGCCCGCGGAGGCGAGCACGCCGGGGCTGAGGTCGCAGGAGGCCAGCTGCCGTAACTGACGGGCCAGGACGGCGACGGCGAGCGGCGGCAGCTCGGGGCGGAAGAGCGCGATGCGGTCGCTCTCCAGCAGCGAGCGGACCGTGTGCAGCCGGCGCTCCGCGGCCGCGGGCAGGGCGCGGGAGCAGACGACGATCAGGTGGCTGTGCTGGTCGAGCAGGGCCCGCACGCCGTCGAGCGTCCGTTCGAGCGGTTCACGGTCCAGGTCCGGCAGGACGGCGGCGGGCACGGTCCGTTCGTCCTGCGCGGGCAGTGCCATGTCCGCGCCGGTCACAGCGATCGCAGTTGACACGCCAGCTCCCCGTCTGCCGCCTGTCGGCCCGCCGTCGTTCCTCCGGCGCACCGAGTTGACTTCACTGCGTGACTACTTGAGCACTGTAACCACGCCCCTGTGACCGGAGAACAGCGATTCGTCAGCTCCGTGGCAACTGCGGTCGCACAAGTCACGTCAAAACGGGGCAGGTTGTCCCTTGCGATCGAGCCCGAAAGCGTGGCGGCCCGCCGGTCCGTTGACCCGGACCGGCCGGAGCGGGGGACGCGATTTTGGTCTGGACCTCTTGACAACGCAATTGGTCTGGACCAACTTGTACGACCAACGGCGGCACAGCAGTTCATGTCTCTCCCCCGGACTCCCCGGACTCCCCGGACTCCCCGCCCGATCCCTTCCCCGCTTCCCTCCCCGTCTCCCCCCCTCCCCCTTTCCCCTTTCCCCTTTCCCTCTCCTCTCCCCGGAGGCCCCAGTGGACCGCGCCCCAGGCACGCCCGGCACCCGACGGCTTCGGCCGCTCGGCATCTGGTCCGGAGCCGTCACCGCAGCCCTCGCCCTCTCCCTCGCGGGCACCGGCCAGGCATCGGCGGCCGACGTCAACAACGCCAAGAACGCCGGCTTCGAGGCGGGTCTGAGCAACTGGACCTGTTCGGCCGGCAGCGGCACGGCCGTCTCCTCGCCCGTGCACGCCGGTACGGCCGCGCTGAAGGCCGCCCCGGCCGGGCAGGACAACGCCCGGTGCACCCAGACGGTGGCGGTCAGACCCAACTCGACGTACACGCTGAGCGCCTGGGTCCAGGGCGGGTACACCTACCTGGGCGCCACCGGCACGGGCACCACCGACGTCTCGACGTGGACGCCCGACACGACGGCCTGGAAGCAGCTCTCCACCACCTTCACCACCGGCTCCTCGACCACCTCGGTGACGGTCTACCTGCACGGCTGGTACGGCCAGGCGGCCTACTACGCGGACGACGTGTCGGTCTCCGGGCCCGACGGGGGCGGCGGCGGTGACCCGGCGCCGACGGTCCCGGCGGCCCCGGCCGGCCTCACGGCGGGCGCCACGACCTCGTCCTCGGTCTCCCTGTCCTGGAACACCGTCACGAACGCCACCGGCTACAACGTCTACCGCGACGGCACCAAGGTCGCGTCGGTGGCCGGCACCTCCGCGACGGTGACGGGTCTGACGGCCTCGACCGCGTACTCCTTCCAGGTCACCGCGACCAACGTGGCGGGCGAGTCGGCGAAGTCCGCGGCCGTGACCGCCACGACGGCGGGGACCGGCGGCGGTGGCGGCGGCACCGGTCTGCCCAAGCACGCGGTGACGGGCTACTGGCAGAACTTCAACAACGGCGCGACCGTCCAGAAGATCTCCGATGTCCCCGCCGCCTACGACATCATCGCGGTCGCCTTCGCCGACGCCACGACGACACCCGGCGCGGTGACCTTCAACCTCGACTCGGCGGGCCTGAACGGTTACACGGCCGACCAGTTCAAGGCAGACATCAGGGCCAAGCAGGCGGCCGGCAAGAAGGTCGTCATCTCCATCGGCGGCGAGAAGGGCACGGTGTCGGTCGGCGACTCGGCGTCGGCGGCGAACTTCGCGAACTCGGTCTACTCCCTGATGCAGACGTACGGCTTCGACGGCGTCGACATCGACCTGGAGAACGGCCTCAACCCGACCTACATGACGCAGGCGCTGCGCGCGCTGTCCGCGAAGGCCGGCCCGGACCTGGTCATCACCATGGCCCCGCAGACCATCGACATGCAGTCGACGTCCGCCGGCTACTTCAAGACGGCCCTGAACATCAAGGACATCCTCACGGTCGTCAACACCCAGTACTACAACAGCGGCGCCATGCTGGGCTGCGACGGCAAGGTCTACTCGCAGGGCACGGTCGACTTCCTCACCGCCCTCGCCTGCATCCAGCTCGAAGGCGGCCTCGCGCCCTCCCAGGTCGGCCTCGGCCTGCCCGCCTCCCCGAGCGGCGCCGGCGGCGGCTACGTCTCACCGACGGTGGTCGACAACGCCCTGGACTGCCTGGCGAAGCTCACCAACTGCGGCTCCTTCAAGCCCTCGAAGGCCTACCCCGACGTGCGCGGCGCGATGACCTGGTCCACCAACTGGGACGCGGCGGCGGGCAACGCCTGGTCCAACTCGGTGGGCGCGCACGTGCACGCGATGCCGTGACCGTGACCTGATCCCCTCTCAGTGCGGCGCCGTCACCGACGGCGCCGCACTCTTTCGTGTTCCCCTTCTCGTGTCCGGCTCCCGTGGCCCCTCGCGCCGCCGCATGAAACATTCCGGGTGGCTCACCGCATCAATGGGGTGAGGGCGCCGCAGCAGGGCGCGGGAGCCACAGGGGGGCGTATGCGGTGGGGCGGCGACGACGAGGCCGGGGACGAGGGGTACCCGGAGTTCGCGGCGGCGCGGGCCGGGCATCTGTACCGGTCGGCCTGCCTGCTCACCGGGGGCGACACCCACCTCGCCGAGGACCTCGTCCAGGAGGCGCTGGGCCGGGTGTTCGTGCGCTGGAAGCGCGTCTCCCGCGTGGGCAATCCGGCCGGGTACGTGCAGACCGTGCTCACCCGGGTCTTCCTCGCCCACCAGCGGCGGCACAGCAGCCGCAGGGAACGCGCCACCGACGTGCTCCCCGAGACCGCCGGGCCGGACCCGGGCGGTGACGCGCCGCTGCGGCTGACCCTGCTGGAGGCCCTCGGGCAGCTCTCCGCCAAGGACCGGGCCGTGGTCGTCCTGCGCTACTGGGAGGACCGCAGCGTCGAGGAGACGGCCACGGTGATGGAGACCAGCTCCGCCGCCGTGCGCACCCGCTGCGTGCGCGCGCTGGCCCGGCTGCGCGTGCTGCTCGGCGACTCCCTCAGCGAGCACGCGGGCCGCTGACCGGCGCCCCGCCCCGTGACCCGGCCCGCCGTCTCACGCCCCATCACGTCGATGCGCGTCACTTCACTTCACGTCACTTCACTTCGCGACACATCACCTCACGTCACGTCACTTCACGACACGTCACTTCACGTCCATCACGGTGCAGGAAGCGGTGGTTCGCCATGTCCGTCCCCGATCACGACCCCTTCGAAGGGCAGCTCGCCGACGTCCTGCGGGACACGGGCGCAAGGTTCGAGACCGACCGGGAGTCGCTCGCCGCACGGGGCGAGACGCGCGGGCGGCGGCTCAGGTCGCGGCGCCGGGCCGCCGTCGCGGGCGGGGTCGCCGGGGTCGCCCTCGTCGGGCTGGGCGGTGCCCTGCTCCTGCCGGGCGGCCTCGGGGACGGCCCGCGGCAGCGGGAGGCGGCGGCCACCCACCCCTCCGCCCGCACCCACACGGACACCTCCGCCGCCTCCGTGTCCGCCGACGACTTCGTCCGCACCCTGAAGAAGCTGCTCCCCGCCGGCCGGTTCAGCGGCGAGCAGGGGCGCGGCACCGACACCCCGGTCGCCGGGAACAGCGTGGCCCCCTACGCCCAGGTCGTCTACGACGACGGGCGGGGCAAGGCCGCCGTCTCCGTCTCGCTGACCCGGCTGAAGCCCGGGACCGAGGAGGCCCGCCAGGACGCCCGGTGCCCCGACCGGGTGTTCATCGCCTACGACGCCTGCTCCGCCACGAAGCAGGCCGACGGCTCCTCGCTCGTGGTCCTCAAGGGGTACGAGTACCCGAACCGTCGCGGTGGCACCAAGCTGTGGACCGCCGACCTCGTCACGCCCCAGGGCGTGCACGTCGGCGTGCAGGAGTGGAACGCCGCCGCGGAGAAGGACGCGCCGGTCACCCGTGAGGAACCACCGCTCGGCAGTGAGGCGTTGACGAAGCTGGTCAGCGCGCGCGAGTGGCTCACCCTCGCCGCTTCCGTGCCCGTCGATCCCCGGACGAACGCCGCGCCGCCCGCCCGCGCCGGCTCGGTCTCGGCGACGCTCGCCCGCATGGTGCCGCCCGGCCTGAAGGTCGTCGCGAAGGGGTCGGCGGACCCGGGCTTCGGGTACGTGGTCGTCGACGACGGCCGGGGCCGGAGCATGGTCCAGGTCAACGTGCAGCCCGACATGCGCGACGTCGAGGACCAGTTGTTCGGCCCGGACGCCCGGACCCTGCCCGACGGCACCAAGGTCGCCGTGCACCGGCGGCCCGGGGAGAAGGGCATCGACGGGATCGTCATGTGGACCGTGGACACGATCCGTCCGGACGGCCGCCGCGTGGTGATCAGCGCCTTCAACGCCGGGACGCAGAACACGCCGGCCACCCGGGAGGCGCCGGCGCTCACCCTGAAGCAGCTGGAGCGCATCGCCACCGACCCGAAGTGGCTGACGCTCGGCTGAGGCGGCGCCGAGGCCGCGCTGCGGGCGGGCCCCCGGCGGTCTGCCGGGAACCGCCCGCCGCTCAGCCGGCCGTCAGTCCTCGTCCGCCGGGCCGGCTGCCTCGGAGCCGTCCCGGGAGTCCGCCGCCCCGGCCTTCTCCGCCTCGCCGTCCTCGAAGTACGCGTCCAGCACCGCGTCCAGTTCCGTCTCCCACACGCTGAAGCGGGACCGGGCCGGGGCCTCGATCTCGATGGGGTACCAGCGGCGGTCGGGGGTGTGGACGACGACGGTGAACCGCTTGCCGAAACGCGCGGTCGCCGTCTCCACGGCACCGATCTCGTCCCAGCGGAACTCGCACTCCTGGTCGTCCAGGGCCAGGCGCACGCCCCGGTGGTCGGCGACGATGCGGGCACGGCGGTCGGCGGCCTCGAAGACCGGGCCGTCGGGGACCTCCTCCTCGGCGTCCCTCTCGTCGGCCTCGGCCCCGTCGGCGGGCTCCTCCCCGGCGGCGTCCGCGACCGGCGCCGCGGCCTCCGGGGCGGCCCCGTCCGCCACGGGCGTCGGCTCCGGCTCCTCCGCCGCCGCGTCCCGGGCGGACGAGGGCGAGGTGAGGCCGGGGACGAACGCCGGGTCGAATCCGGCGCCCTTCACGGGCTCGCTCTTCAGGGGCTGGCTGCTCGAACCTATGCGCTGCTCCACAGCGGGCAGTATGGTCGACGATCCTGTGCCGGGGACAGCCAGCCCCTACTTCGTTATCAGACCCCTACAACTCGCGGTCCGCGGCGGGACGGACGGCCGTACGCCCGTCCGGCGCCCGCTCACCCGGACAGGCACCGCCCGCACGCACCGGCACCACCCGGACGCACGGGCGCCGCTCAGTCCCCGGGCACCGCCCGGGCGCCGCTCACACGAACAGGCTCACCACCGCCGCCACCGCGAAGCCCGCGAGCGACAGCACGCTCTCCAGGACCGTCCAGGTCTTCAGCGTGTCCCGTTCGCTGATGCCGAAGTACTTCGCCACCATCCAGAAGCCGCCGTCGTTGACGTGCGAGGCGAAGATCGAACCGGCGGAGATCGCCATGATGACCAGCGCCACGAAGGCCTGGGAGTGGTGCCCCTCGGCCAGCAGCGGGGCGACGATGCCCGCCGTGGTCACGATGGCCACCGTCGCCGAGCCCTGCGCGACCCGCAGCACCACCGAGATCAGGTACGCCAGCACGATCACCGGCAGGCCCACGCCGTTGAACGTGTCCGAGAGCGCCTGGGCGACCCCGCTGGCCTTGAGGACGGCGCCGAAGACCCCGCCCGCGCCGACGACCAGCAGGATGTTGCCGACCGGCTTCAGCGAGGCGGTCGAGACGGTCTCCAGCGACTTGCGCGACCAGCCCCGGCGGATGCCCAGCAGGTAGTAGGCCAGCACCAGGGCGATGGTGAGCGCCACGAACGGGTGACCGAAGAACTCGATCACCGACCGTCCGGTGGACGGGTCGAGGGCGATGGAGGAGAAGGTGGCCGCGAGGATCAGGACCAGCGGGGTGCCGATGATGCCGAGGACCGCGCCGAGCGGGGCCGGTGTCTCCCGCGGCTCCACCCCGGAGGCCCGCTGCTCGGCCAGGACGGCCCGCTTGGCCTCCTCGGCCGCCTCGACCATGTCCTGCGGCACCTCCACGAAGACGCGCTTGCCGATCCACGCGGAGTACGCCCAGGCGGCCAGCACCGCCGGGATGCCGCAGACGACGCCCATGAGGATGATCCAGCCGAGCTGCACGTGCAGCAGTCCGGCGGCGGCCACCGGGCCGGGGTGCGGCGGCAGGAAGGCGTGGGTCATGGACAGGCCCGCCAGCAGCGGCATGCAGTACAGGACGACCGACTTGCCGCCCCGCTTGGCGGCGGCGTAGACGAGCGGCGCGAGGACGAAGATGCCGACGTCGAAGAAGACGGGGATGCCGAAGATCAGGCCGGTCAGGCCCATGGCGAGGGGGGCGCGTCTTTCGCCGAAGAGTCCCAGCAGGCGCGAGGCGAGGACTTCGGCTCCGCCGCTGACCTCCAGGATCGCGCCGAGCATGGTGCCCAGGCCGATGATGACGGCGACGTGGCCGAGGATGCCGCCCATCCCGGACTCGATGGTGGAGACGGCGTCCGAGCGCTGGACGGTGCCGAAGAGTTCGGTGACCGACAGGCCGGCCAGCAGGCCGACGGCTATGGAGACGGCCAGCAGCGCGACGAACGGCTGGAGCCGCGCCTTGATGATCAGGAACAGCAGCAGCGCGATGCCGATCCCGGCCACCAGCAGCAGGCCGGTGGTGCCGTCGACGAGGAGGAGCAGGCCGCCGGTGTGCGGGGGTGTCTGCGGGGCTGCCGCGGCGAGCGGGTGGGACATACGGGGGTCCTCTGCGTAAGTACATACAGCTTTCGGGCAGGGAGGAGCGCGGCGCGGCACCCGAAGGGACGGGCGCCGCGCCGTGCGGGGACGTGCGGTGGTGCGAGGGGGGAGGCGTCAGCCGAGGACGGCGAGCGCGTCGATCTCGATGAGGAGTCCCGCGGGCAGACCGACGTAGACCGTGGTGCGGGCGGCGGGCGGCTGGGTGAGGCCCTGCTCCTCGAAGTAGGCGTTGTAGATCTCGTTCATCTCGGCGAAGTGGTCCACGTCGGTGAGGTAGACGCGGATCATCATCACGTCGTCCCAGCTCGCGCCGCCCTCTTCCAGGATCGCCTTGACGTTGGCGAGGGTCTGCAGGGTCTGCTCGCGCAGGGTGGGACCGGCGGGCGTGGGGGCCTTGCCCTCCTCGTGGGGCAGGAAGCCGACCTGGCCGGCGACCTGGAGGATGTTGCCCTTCCTCACACCGTGGGAGAACTTGGCGGGCGGCACGGTGTGGGTCTTCGGGGTGAGCGCGGTCTTCTCGGTCATGCGGTGTCCCTGTCCGGTGTGGTTGCGGGGGTGGGTACGGGAGTTCTCCCGGAGTACTCGCCGCTGATGGCGTCCGCGGTGCGGCGCACCAGCGGGAGCAGGGTGAGGAGTTCGTCGGCGGTGACGACGACGTTCGGCGCGGAGACCGACATCGCGGCGACCACCCGGCCGTCGGCGCCGCGGATGGGGGCGGCGACGCAGTTGATGGATTCCTCGTGGCCGCCGAGGTCGGTGGCCCAGCCCTGTTCGCGCACCGTCGCCAGCTCCTTCAGGAAGGCGGCGGCGCTGGGGGTGGAACGGGCCGTGTACAGGGGGTAGTCGAGCTTGTCGGCGATCGCGCGCCGTTCGGGCTCGGGCAGGTCGGCCAGCAGGAGTTTGGCCACCGCGGCGACGGTGATCGCGACGGGCTTGCCGATCCGGGAGTACATGCGCACCGGGTAGCGGCTGTCGACCTTGTCGATGTACAGCACCTCGTTCTCCTCGTAGACGGCGAGGTGCACGGTGTGGCCGCAGGTCTCGTTGAGGCGCAGCAGGTGGGGGTGGGCGATCTCGCGGATGTCGAGGTTCTCCACCGCCTCCTGCGCGAGGGCGAACAGGCGCGCGCCGAGCCGGTAGCGCTGGTCGGACTGGCGGTAGACCAGGCCGTGTTCGTGCAGGGTGCGCAGCAGCCTGAGCGCGGTGGACTTGTGGACGCCGAGGCGGTCGGCGACCTGTCCCAGGTCGGCGGGGCCCTCGGCGAGCAGCGGCAGGATGCTCAGTGCGCGGTCGACGGTCTGGCTCATGGCGTACGTACCTCCTTCTCGGCCCCTTCAGCGGTGCGCGTCCAGCCGGGGCCGAGTCGAAGTCTCCCCCACGCGGCCTCGTCCAGGGCGGCCAGCCGGTCGGCGTGGTCGCGGGCGGCGGGGACGGCGAGGTCGCCGGGGACGGTGAGGGCGGCGGCGGCCATGAGGTGGCCGTGCCGGAGGCGGTCGCGCACGGGCAGGCCGCGCAGGGTGGCGGAGAGGAATCCGGCGGCGAAGGCGTCCCCGGCGCCGACGGGCGCGACGACGTCGACGCGCAGGGCGGGGACGGAGGTGCTGCCGCCGGGGTGGAAGACGGTGGCCCCTTCGGCGCCCTGTTTGACGACGAGGACCGCCGGTTCGGGCAGCAGGGAGCGGATGGCGCCGGGCCCGCCGGTGGTGCCCCAGGCGGCCTCGGCCTCGTCCTCGCCGACGAAGACGAGGTCGGCGCCGCGGGCCAGGTCCAGCAGCACGCGCGGCCCCTGCGCGTCCCGCCACAGGCCGGGCCGGAAGTTGACGTCGAAGGAGACCAGGGGGCGGCCGGGGCGGGGGGCGGTCAGCTCGCGCAGCAGGCCGAGGCAGTCGGCGGACAGGGCGGCCGTGATGCCGGACAGGTGCAGGACGCGGCAGGCGCGCAGGGCCGCCGTCTCCACGGTGCCGGCGGCCATCGCGGAGGCCGCCGAGCCGGCCCGGTAGTAGGCCACCTCGTGGGCGTCGGTGGCCCGGTCGCCCGCGGTGCGGAAGTAGATCCCGGTGGGGCGGTCGGGGTCGCGTGCCACCGAGGTCACGTCGACGCCGTACGCCCCGATCGTCTCGACCAGGTGGTCCCCGAAGCCGTCGGCGCCGACCCGGCTCACCCAGCGGGCGGAGTGTCCGGCGGCGGCGAGCATGCAGACCACGTTGGACTCGGCGCCGCCGATGGCGCGGGTGAAGGAGGGGACGTCGGCGAGGCGGCCGGGGCGGGAGGGCAGGAAGGTGACCATGGACTCGCCGAGCGCGACGACGTCCACGTCGTCGGTGCCATTGCGGGGTCCGGTGGCGGTCACGATGCTCGTAGCTCCTCGGTGCGGGGGTGCGGGGCGCGGGGCGTTTCGTTGACCTCGCGTGGCCGAGATGTTAGACAGCATCAAGCGGTCCGTGCAATGCACGTTGCATATTTTGCAACGCATCTGATCAGGAGGGTCCATGGACACCGAGGCGCTCGCACGCCTGGCCGAGGAACGGGTCGACCACCGGTTCAAGGGGCTCCCGCCGGACGCGGACGGCCTGACCGTCGGCGAGCTGACGGCCGAGCGCCGCAACCTGTTCACCGGCGGCTTCACCACGCCCGTGCTCGCGCTGTCCGCCGAGCGCCTGGAGCACAACCTGAAGCTGATGGAGACCTACGCGGCCCGGCACGGCCTCGCCTTCGCCCCGCACGGCAAGACGTCCATGGCGCCGCGGCTCTTCCAGCGGCAGCTCGAGCACGGCGCGTGGGGCGTCACCCTCGCCGTACCGCACCAGGTGCGGGTGGCCCGCGCCTTCGGGTTCCGGCGGATCTTCCTGGCCAACGAGCTGGTGGACCCGGCCGCGCTGCGCTGGAGTGCCGCCGAACTCGCCGCCGACCCGTCCTTCCGCCTCGTCTGCTACGTCGACTCCGTGCGCGGGGTCGAGCTGATGGACGCGGTGCTGCGCGAGGCCGGCGCCGGGCGTCCGCTCGACGTGGTGGTCGAGCTGGGCGCGGGCGAGGGCGCGCGCACCGGGGCGCGTACCGCGGCGGAGTGCGCGGCGGTCGCCGACGCGGTCGCCGCCACGGACACCCTGCGCCTGGCCGGGGTCGCCGGATACGAGGGCGAGGTGCCGCGCGCCGACCCGGAGCGGGTGCGGGCGTGGCTGCGCCGGCTCGTCGGCCTCGCCGTGGAGTTCGACGAGGCGGGCCGCTTCGCGGGGACGGAGGAGATCGTGGTGAGCGCGGGCGGCAGCGCCTGGTTCGACGCGGTCGCCGATGTGTTCGCCGAGATCCCCGGGCTGTCCCGGCCGGTGCTGAAGCTGCTGCGCTCGGGCGCCTACGTCTCGCACGACGACGGCCACTACCGCGAGATCACCCCGTTCAACCGGGTCCCGCAGGAGGGCGCCCTGGAGCCCGCCTTCCGCCTGTGGGCGCAGGTCGTCTCCCGGCCCGACGGCGGGCAGGCCTTCGCCAACGCGGGCAAGCGGGACGCGGCCCACGACCTGGACCTGCCGCTCGCCCAGGTGGTCCGGCGCGAGGGCGCCGAGCGCCCGGCGGCCGGCATCACCGTGACCGGCCTGTCCGACCAGCACACCTGGCTGGGCACGGACCCGGAGGCGGACCTCGCGGTCGGCGACTGGATCGGCCTGGGCCTGTCCCACCCGTGCACGTCCTTCGACAAGTGGCAGCTGATCCCGGTGGCCGAGGCGGACGGCACGGTCGTCGACTACATCCGTACGTTCTTCTAGGCGCTGCCGTCACCTTCCCGTCGTCCGCCCGCGGGGCGGACGGGAATGCGACGACAGGGTCTGGAGGCCAGGCCAGGACTCCGAGGAGTCAGGAAAGGGAGCCACCCATGGATCCGGTCGAACTCGCCGACCTCACCGACCTCGTCATCCGGGACGCGGACGTCGTGGACGGCACCGGCGCACCCTCCTACCGCGCCGACGTGGCGATCAGGGGCGGCCGGATCGTGTCGATCGTCAAGGAGGCCGCGGCGGCCGGCTGCGCGCGGCCCCGGGCCCGGCGCGAGCTGGACGCCGAGGGGCTGGTCCTCTCCCCCGGCTTCATCGACATGCACGCCCACAGCGACCTGGCGCTGCTGCGCGATCCCGGCCACAGCGCGAAGGCCGCCCAGGGCGTCACCCTGGAGGTGATCGGGCAGGACGGCCTGTCGTACGCCCCGGTCGACGACCGGACGCTCGCCGAGGTCCGCCGGGCGATCACCGGGTGGAACGGGCACGGCGACGACATCGACTTCTCCTGGCGCTCGGTGGGCGAGTACCTGGACCGGCTCGACCACGGCTTCGACGGCCGGGGCATCGCCGTCAACGCGGCCTACCTGATCCCGCAGGGCACCGTGCGCGCCCTGGCGGTCGGCTGGGAGGGCCGCCCGGCCACCCCGCGGGAGCTGGACCGGATGCGGCAGCTGGTCGCCGAGGGCCTGGAGCAGGGCGCGGTCGGCATGTCCTCCGGGCTCACCTACACGCCCGGCATGTACGCCGAGGACGCCGAACTGACCGAACTGTGCCGGGTGGTGGCGCGCCACGGCGGCTACTACTGCCCGCACCACCGCAGTTACGGCGCGGGCGCGCTGGAGGCGTACGCGGAGATGGTGGCCCTGACCCGGGCGGCCGGCTGCCCGCTGCACCTGGCGCACGCCACCATGAACTTCGGCCCGAACAAGGGCCGGGCGCCCGAACTGCTGGCGCTGCTCGACGACGCGCTCGCGGCGGGCGCCGACATCTCCCTCGACACCTACCCCTACACGCCGGGCTGCACCACCCTGGTCGCGCTGCTGCCGAGCTGGGCGAGCGAGGGCGGCCCGGAGAAGATCCTCGGCCGGCTCGCCGACGAGGCGACCGCCGAGCGGATCCGCCACCACCTGGAGGTCACCGGCTCGGACGGCTGCCACGGGGTGCCGGTGGAGTGGGAGACGATCGAGATCTCCGGGGTGAGCGACCCCGCGCTCGCCGGGCACGTCGGGCTCACGGTGGCGCAGTCGGCGGCCCGGCGCGGCGAGAGCTGCTGGAGCGTCGCCCGCCGCCTCCTGGTGGCGGACCGGCTCGGCACGACGATCCTCCAGCACGTCGGACACGAGGAGAACGTACGCGCGATCATGCGCCACCGCGTGCACACCGGCGGTTCCGACGGCATCCTCCAGGGCACCAAGCCGCACCCGCGCGCCTACGGCACCTTCCCGCACTACCTCGGCCGGTACGTACGGGAGCTGGGGGTGCTGTCGCTGGAGGAGTGCGTCGCGCACCTCACCTCGCGCCCGGCGGCCCGGCTGCGCCTGCCGGACCGCGGGCTCGTCCGCGAGGGGTACCGCGCCGACCTGGTGCTGTTCGACCCGGCCACGGTGGCGGCCGGGTCGACCTTCGAGGAGCCGCGCGCGCTGCCGGCGGGGATCCCCCACGTCCTGATCGACGGCCGGTTCGTGATCGAGGACGGGCGGCGCACGGACGTCCTGGCGGGCCGGACGGTCCGCCGCACCGCGGTGTGACCGCCCGGCCACGCGGGGGGGCTACGGCTTGGGCAGGACGCAGCCGGCCGCGTTCAGGTCCAGCCGGTTGCCGGTCGTGAAGCAGGCCGGGATCTGGTAGGTCTCCTCGGCGTAGTTGATGCCCTGGCGGACGGTGACGTTGCCGCTCTGGTCGACCTCGCAGGGGTTGTTCTCGGTGCAGCGCTCCCCGTCCTCGTTGCCGGTGTTGTTGACGGCGACCACCTTGCCGGTGGCGGTGTCGATGACGGGCGAACCGGAGGTGCCGCCGATGGTGTTGCAGGCGGAGGTGTAGCGGACGGAGTCCTTCCAGGTCCAGCCGCCCTCCTTGAGGCGGTAGACGAATCCGTCGATGCTGCAGCTGTAGGTGCGCTTCCAGTAGCCGGAGACGACCTTGATGGCGGTGCCGGCGACCGGGTGGGTGTCGCTGACGGTGAGCGGGCTGATCCCGTAGGAACTCCTGATCTGCGCGTAGGTGCGGGTGAGCTGGTAGATCGTGACGTCGGTGTCGGTCATCGTCGAGTAGACGACCTTGCTCGCGCGCAGCGTCGCGACCTGGGAGCCCGCGGAGTTCAGCAGCCCGAAGGAGCGGCTGGAGGACTGGCCGACGATGACCTCGCCGGGCGCCGGGAAGCCGGTCTCCAGGCAGTGGCCGTTGCTGAGCACGAGCGCCGGGTCGCTGTCCGCGGAGGCGGGGAAGCGGATGACCGAGCCGGAGCAGTTGCTCAGCGCCACGGTGCCGGCGAAGTCGACGGCCTTGGCGGCGGGCGCCGCCTGCGCGTGACTTTGGGCCGCCTTCGCCGAGGCGGGCGCGGCGCTCGTGGTCTGCGCCGCCGCCGCGGGTGCCACGCCCGCCCCGGTGATCACCAGGGTCGCGAGCGCGGCCAGGAGAGGCTTGTTCATGTGGGGGTCCCCTCTGCGGACATGAGCGACCGGAGATCTTCCGGCCGCCTGTCTTGTCATGCGCATTGTGATGGCGGTGCGCGGGCCCCGACAAGAACCCGTCCCGCCGTCATGGGGTCATCCCTCGGTCGGAATCCGCGGCCGCGGATTCCGACGCGCGTCTCAAGTGGCGGAAAACACGAGCCACCGGGCGTTACCCGGCCGTAAGCTCCCATACATGCAGGTGATCCAGTCGACCAAGCTCGCCAACGTCTGTTACGAGATCCGGGGGCCGGTGCTCGAGGAGGCGATGCGGCTGGAGGCGGCCGGTCACCGCATCCTGAAGCTGAACACCGGCAACCCGGCCGCGTTCGGCTTCGAATGCCCGCCGGAGATCCTGGAGGACATCCTCCGCAACGTCTCCACGGCCCACGGCTACGGCGACGCGAAGGGCCTGCTGGCCGCCCGCCGCGCGGTCGTCATGCACAACCAGACGCTCGGCATCGAGACCGACGTCGAACACGTCTTCATCGGCAACGGCGTCTCCGAGCTGATCGTGATGGCCATGCAGGCCCTGCTCGACGACGGCGACGAGGTCCTCGTCCCGGCGCCGGACTATCCGCTGTGGACCGCGGCCGTCTCGCTGTCCGGCGGCACCGCCGTGCACTACCGCTGCGACGAGCAGTCCGACTGGATGCCCGACCTCGCCGACGTGGAGCGCAAGGTCACCGACCGCACCAAGGCGATCGTGATCATCAACCCGAACAACCCGACCGGGGCGGTCTACGACCCGGCCGTGCTCAAGGGACTGACCGACATCGCCCGCCGGCACAACCTGCTGGTCTGCTCCGACGAGATCTACGACAAGATCCTCTACGACGGCGCCACCCACACCCCGACGGCCTCCGTCGCCCCGGACCTGCTGACGCTCACCTTCAACGGCATGTCCAAGGCGTACCGGGTGGCGGGCTACCGGGTCGGCTGGATGGCGGTCTCCGGCCCGCGCGCCCACGCCGACTCCTACATCGAGGGCCTGACCATCCTGGCGAACATGCGCCTGTGCGCGAACATGCCGGGACAGCACGGCGTGGTCGCGGCCCTCAGCGGGCGCCAGACCATCAACGACCTGGTCCTGCCCGGCGGACGGCTCAAGGAGCAGATGGACACCGCCCATGAACTGCTCACCCAGATCCCGGGCGTCACCTGCGTACGCCCCAAGGGGGCGCTGTACCTCTTCCCGCGCCTGGACCCCAAGGTCTTCAAGATCAGGGACGACCGGCGGATGGTCCTGGACCTGCTGCGCCGCGAGAAGATCATGGTCGTGCACGGTACGGGCTTCAACTGGCCCGAGCCCGACCACTTCCGCGTCGTCACCCTGCCCACGGCCGGTGACCTGCGCGACGCGGTGAGCCGGATCGGCACCTTCCTGGACGGCTACAGCCAGGTCTGACGCTCACCCACGGTGTGCCTACGGTCCGGTTCCGCGACCCGGCTCAACTTTAGACGGGTTCTAAGGTAGGATGCTTTCTGTCAGAGCACAGGAGGCCGTCCCATGTACGAACCGATCCGCGGCAAGTCGGTCCACAGCACGATGGCCGGCACCACCTCCGACTTCCCCCACCGCTCCCGCGAGGAGGAGCTGGACATCCAGCTCGCCGGCCATCTCGCGGCCCTGCTCACCGTCACGGACGAGCTGCGCGCCCTGGCCCCGGAGGCCGGCCTGGACGCGGCGGCCGAACGGCTCGCCGCCCAGGTGACCCGGCTGCGCGGCGGCCGTGCCCCGGTCCGCGCCTCGGTGGCCGCGGTCACCGATCCGGGTCCGCTGCACCGGCGGGCGCACGCCCTCGCGGGCCGCGCCCTGGTCGTCGCCGCCTCCCGGGCGGACACGGCGGCGGCCATCCTGGCCGCCGAGCGGATGGACGCGCACGCCGCCGCGCAGGCGGCGGCACCGGGCGAGCCGCCCAGGCGGGAGCCCCGGGGGAACAGCCAGGAACTGAGCGGCGCCGCCCAGTAGCCCCCGCCGAGGGCTCCACCGACGGCCCCGGTCCGCGCGCACCCGCAGCGACGCGCGGACCGGGTGCCCTGCACTCCGCCGGCCGTTCCGCACCTGGGGCACCGGCCGCCCCGCACCGTGTCCGCATCCCGGCGGGAGAGAGAAGACATGTCAGGCGAGAGAGAAGACGCCGCCGTTCCCGGCGCCGCCGTCCGGCCCGTGCGCCCCGCCGACCTCCCCGCGGTCGCCGCCGTCTACGGGCACTACGCCCTGCACACCGTCGCCACCTTCGACGAGACGCCCCGCGCACTGGAGGACTGGGAGGCCAAGCGCGCCGATCTGGCCGCGCGCGGGCTGCCGTTCCTGGTCGCCGAGGAGGCGGGCCGCGTCCTCGGCTTCGCGTACGCCGGTCCGTACCGCCCCAAGCCGGCGTACCGGCACACGGTCGAGGACTCCGTGTACCTCGCCCCGGACGCCACCGGGCGCGGGCTCGGCGCCGCCCTGCTGGGCGCGCTGATCGACGGGTGCGCCCGCGCCGGGGCGCAGCGCATGATCGCGGTCGTCGCGGAACCGGGCGGTGACGCCTCGGCCGCGCTGCACCGCCGCCTCGGGTTCACCGAGGCGGGCCGGCTCACCGGCGTCGGGTACAAGCACGGCCGCCGCCTCGACACCCTCCTGTTGCAGCGCGCACTGTGACCGTCGCGCCGCCGGCGCGCCGACCGCGCGCCGGCGGTTCGGAGGAGACCCCGGCGCGGCGGCCACGGTGACGCGTTCGCGTCAACCAAGAACCAGGACCGTCAACCGAAGATCACGACGAAGAGCACGAACAGCACGAGGATCGCCAGGACGACCATCCAGACCGGCCAGTTGCCGCGCCCCTGCGGCTCCTCGGGGCCGCCGCCGCGCGGGCGGTCCTCGGCCAGGTCCGGGTTGTCGGGACGGTCGTGCTTGTAGAAGTCACCGTCTCCAGCCATGCCCTCATCACCCTCCTTCACCGGGAGGACTCCCGGGTACCCGCGGCCGCCCCGGCCATACGGCCGGCTGGGCCGAACGGGTGAGGGCACACGGAAGGGGCCGGCCCCGCACGCCGTTGTGCGGGGCCGGCCCCTGACCGGTTCCTGCCGCGGCCGACCGGAGCGACTGTGCAGGTCAGGGCAGGTCGCGGTCGGCCGCGGAGTTCTGGGCAGCGGGCGGGTCAGCCCAGGCGCTCGACCAGCGCGCGGTACTGCTCCCACAGCTCCTCGGGCGTGTGGTCACCGAAGGTGTTCAGGTGCTCGGGGATCAGCGCGGCCTCCTCGCGCCACACGTCCTTGTCGACGGTGAGCAGGAACTTCAGGTCGGAGGCGGACAGGTCCAGGCCGTCGGTGTCCAGCGCCGCCTCGGTCGGCAGGATGCCGATGGGGGTCTCGACGCCCTCCGCCCTGCCCTCCAGGCGCTCGACGATCCACTTCAGCACGCGGCTGTTCTCGCCGAAGCCCGGCCAGACGAACTTGCCCTGGTCGTCCTTGCGGAACCAGTTCACGTAGTAGATCTTCGGCAGCTTGGACTGGTCCTTGTCCTTGCCGACCTCGATCCAGTGGCCCATGTAGTCGCCCATGTTGTAGCCGCAGAACGGCAGCATGGCGAACGGGTCGCGGCGCAGCTCGCCGACCTTGCCCTCGGCGGCGGCGGTCTTCTCGGAGGCGACGTTCGCGCCGAGGAACACGCCGTGGTTCCAGTCGAAGGACTCGGTCACCAGCGGCACGGCGCTGGCCCGGCGGCCGCCGAAGAGGATCGCCGAGATCGGCACGCCCTTGGGGTCCTCCCACTCCGGCGCGATGATCGGGCACTGGGCGGCGGGGGTGGTGAAGCGGGCGTTGGGGTGCGCGGCCGGGGTGCCGGACCCGGGCGTCCAGTCGTTGCCCTTCCAGTCGGTCAGGTGGGCCGGGGTCTCCTCCGTCATGCCCTCCCACCACACGTCGCCGTCGTCGGTGAGGGCGACGTTGGTGAAGACCGAGTTGCCCCACAGCGTCTTCATCGCGTTGGCGTTGGTGTGCTCACCGGTGCCGGGCGCGACGCCGAAGAAGCCGGCCTCCGGGTTGATCGCGTACAGGCGGCCGTCCTCGCCGAACCGCATCCACGCGATGTCGTCGCCGATGGTCTCCACGGTCCAGCCGGAGACGGTCGGCTCCAGCATGGCGAGGTTGGTCTTGCCGCAGGCGCTGGGGAAGGCGGCGGCGACGTACTTGGCCTCGCCGGTGGGCGGGGTGAGCTTGAGGATCAGCATGTGCTCGGCGAGCCAGCCCTCGTCACGGGCCATGACGGAGGCGATGCGCAGGGCGTAGCACTTCTTGCCGAGCAGCGCGTTGCCGCCGTAGCCGGAGCCGTAGGACCAGATCTCGCGGTCCTCGGGGAAGTGCGAGATGTACTTGGTGGAGTTGCACGGCCAGGGGACGTCCTCCTGGCCCTCCTCCAGCGGGGCGCCGACGGTGTGCACGGCCTTGACGAAGAAGCCGTCGTCGCCGAGTTCGTCGAGGACCGGCTGTCCCATGCGGGTCATGGTGCGCATGGACACGGCGACGTAGGCGGAGTCGGTGATCTCGACGCCGATCGCGGAGAGCGGGGAGCCGAGGGGGCCCATGCAGAACGGGACGACGTACATCGTCCGGCCCTTCATGGAGCCGCGGAAGATCCCGCCCTCACCGTCCTCGCCCCGGAAGATCTCCCGCATCTCGGCGGGGGCCTTCCAGTGGTTGGTCGGGCCGGCGTCCTCCTCCTTCGCGGAGCAGATGAACGTACGGTCCTCGACGCGGGCCACGTCGGAGGGGTCCGAGGCCGCGTAGTAGGAGTTGGGGCGCTTGATCGGGTCGAGTTTCCGGAAGGTGCCCTTCTGGACGAGCTCCCCGCACAGTCGCTCGTACTCGGCCTCGGATCCGTCACACCAGACCACCCTGTCCGGCTGCGTGAGTTCCGCGATCTCGTCGACCCACGAGATCAAATCCTTGTGGTTGGTCGGGAGGACGGGGGGAGCCGCGATGTCGCGCGCCACGATTGCTCCTAAATGAGGGGTTTTTTGTCTTGTCGCCCCGTGGGGGCTGCGACCCGGACGCTTCGTAGCCGCTCATCCGGTGCCGACCGCACTCATTTGATCATCCGACGCACGCGCCCATCTGTCCAGAGGGCCGCACAGGTGAGCAGGGTGAGGAATCCCACGGTTTTCCGGGCTTCTTTGCGTCCGCGTTGACTTCGGCTGAAGGACTTTTTGCGTTCGCCCGGTTCCGCCGCGATCGCCGCACTCCGCCCCGTGCTCTGACGCCTGACTTACCGGGAGGTGGGTACCATGCGGCGCATGACTGCGTCCGCCTCCGACGCGCCCCTGGACACGCCGGCCGGTGGCCGCGGTCCGGCCGCGCTCTCCCTTCCGCATCCAGTCAAGCCGAAGCTGCGCGGCTGGCTGCACCTCGGAATGTTCCCGGCCGTGCTGATAGCGGGCCTGGTGCTCACCGCGCTCGCCGACTCCACCCGGGGCCGGATCGCCTGCGGGATCTACGTCCTCACCGCCTGCCTGCTCTTCGGCGTGAGCGCGCTCTACCACCGCGGGAACTGGAGCCCCCGTCTCGGCGGCGTCCTGCGCCGCCTGGACCACGCGAACATCTTCCTGATCATCGCGGGCACCTACACGCCGCTCACCCTGCTGCTCCTGCCCGGCGGCAAGGGCCAGTGGCTGCTGTGGGGCATCTGGGCGGCGGCCGCCGCCGGCATCGTCTTCCGCGTCTTCTGGGTCGGCGCCCCGCGCTGGCTCTACACCCCGTGCTACATCGCGATGGGCTGGGCCGCCGTCTTCTTCCTGCCCGACTTCATGCGCACCGGCGGCATCGCGGTCCTGGTCCTGGTGATCGCCGGCGGCCTGCTCTACAGCGCGGGCGGCATCGTCTACGGCCTCAAACGCCCCAACCCCTCCCCCCGCTGGTTCGGCTTCCACGAGGTCTTCCACTCCTTCACGCTGGCCGCCTTCGCCGTGCACTACGTGGGGATCTCCCTCGTCGCCTACCAGCACGGATAGCCACCGCCCCGGCGCACGGCGCCCGCCCGGGCGGGCGCGCGCCGGCCGCCGTCGGCCGCGGCCGGGACGTGGCCCCGTGCCGGACAATGGCCCCATGACGGCCGCACACTCCCCCGCCTCCCCCGCCGCACCCGCCCCGCCCGCCGGCCGCCCCCCGCTCGGCCTGCGCGAGCGGAAGAAGATCAGGACCCGTGAGGCGATCCGCGCGGCGACGTACGCGCTGGTCCGGGAGCAGGGCTACGACGCCACGACGATCGAGCAGATCGCCGAACGGGCGGAGGTCTCACCGTCGACCGTCTGCCGGTACTTCCCCGCCAAGGAGGACATCGTCCTCACCGACGCATGGGACCCGCTGCTGGCGCGGGAACTGCGCGCCCGGCCCGCCGACGAGCCCTGGGCCTGCTCCGTCCGCCACGCGCTGCACACGGCCATCGGCCGCGGCGTGGACGACCCCGACGGCGAGGTGTCGCGGCTGCGCACCCGGCTGATGGCCGAGGTGCCCGCGGTGCGCTCGCGGATGATGGAGAGCATGTCGGTCACCGGCCACCTGCTCCGCACCGCCGCGGCCGAGCGCACCGGCCGCGACCCGGAGAGCCTGGAGGTGCGGGCCTGGGCGGCGTCCCTGGTCGGCGCGCTGATGGAGACCACCATGTTCTGGGCCGAGAGGGGCCACCGCGACGACCTCGCGGACCTCGTCGACCGCACCCTCACCGTCCTCGAACACGGCCTGCCCCCGGAAAACCGCTGAGGCACCGGCAGCCCTCCGTGCCATCCTGACCAGGTGAACGGTCCCGAGATCCACGTCGAGTTCGCCCCCGGCCTGCACGTGTTCGTCCCGCACACCCGCCGCCGGGGCGCCACCGCGGTCGTCACCGACGGAGCCTCCTCGCTCGGCCACGTCGTCGAGTCCCTCGGCGTCCCCCTCACCGAGGTCGGCGCGCTGGTGGTCGACGGCCGCGAGGTGCCCGCGGCGCACGTCCCGCGGGCCGGCGAGTCCGTCCGGGTCCGCGCCGTCGAACGCCCCCAGCGAGTCCCCGGCGCCCCCCTGCGGTTCCTCCTCGACGTACACCTCGGCACCCTCGCCCGCCGCCTGCGCCTCCTCGGCGTCGACGCCGCGTACGAGTCGACGGACATCGGCGACCCGGCCCTCGCCGCCCGCTCGGCGGCCGAGAAACGCGTCCTGCTCAGCCGCGACCGCGGCCTGCTGCGCCGCCGCGAACTGTGGGCGGGCGCCTTCGTCTACAGCACCCGCCCCGACGACCAGCTCCGCGACGTCCTCGACCGCTTCCACCCCCGGCTGAGGCCCTGGACCCGCTGCACCGCCTGCAACGGCCTGCTGAGACAGGCCACCAAGGACGAGGTGGCCGACCAGCTCGCACACGGCACCCAGCGCACCTACGACGTCTTCGCGCAGTGCCGCGCCTGCGGGCGCGCGTACTGGAAGGGCGCCCACCACGACCAGCTGGAGGCGATCGTGGAACAGGCGATGAGTACGCGTGCGCAGGGGAGTTGAGTACGCGCACCGATCAGCGCGGCGGCCCGCTCCGGTTGGCTGGAGCCATGACAGCGACGACACGGAACGCGGCAGCCGGGCAGCCCGGGAACAACAGCACGGTGTGGGCCGCCGTGGGACTCGGCCTGCTCGTGCCCATGGTCGTCGGCTGCTGGCTGCTGGCCCTCTCCACCGAGCACGGCACGCAGTGCCTGATGTACGGCGACTCCACCCAGGGCTGCCACCAGGGCGGGGGAGGCGTCCTCTACGGCTTGTTCTTCGCCTCCGCCGCCGCCGGCGTGACCGCGCTGGTGCTCCCCCGCCGGCGGGCGTCGGCCCGCACCGGGGCCGCCGTCCTCCAGTGGGCCGCCCAGGCGCTGCTGGCCGTCCTCATCCTCGCCTTCAACTCCTGAGCACGGGCCTCACCCGCCCAGCGCCGCGCGCAGCCCCTCCGGGTCGCTGGTCGGGGCGTCGCAGGTGAAGTTGCGGCAGACGTACGCGGCGGGCTCGCCGCCCAGCAGCGGGCGGCCGGCGAGCAGCGGGAACTCGTCGCTGCCTTCGGTGCCGTAGGCGACGACGGCGCCGGGCGCGGGCGCCAGCAGCGCCGTACGGTGCAGGGCCCGGGCCCGCTCGTCGGCCGGGGACGGGCCGACGACCGCCACCTCGCGCGGCCCGTCGAGCGCGGCCTCGGCGACGGCCAGACCCCAGCCGACGAAGCGCGGGACGCGCGGGCCGAGCGCCTGGACGACCCCCAGTGCCCGTTCGGCGGCGGCGCGGTGCGGCTGCGAACCGGTGTGCGCCGCGTAACCGAGCAGGGCACCCGCGGCGGCCGTCCAGCCCGACGGAGTCGCGTTGTCGGTGGGGTCCTGGGGGCGCCGGATCAGCTTCTCGGCGTCGGTGGCGGTGTCGTACAGGGAACCGGACTCCGGGTCGGTGAACCGGGTCAGGACGTGGTCGAGGAGCAGGCCCGCGAAGTCGAGCCAGACCCCTTCGCCGGTCACCGAGGCGAGCGCCAGGAAGCCCTCGGCGACGTCCGCGTAGTCCTCCAGCACCCCGGCGTTCTCCCCGGCGTGCCCGTCCCGGCTGGTGCGGGTCAGCCCGGCGCGCTCGTCCATGTGCAGCCGTACGAGCAGGTCGGCGGCGCCGAGCGCGGCCCCCACCAGGTCGGGGCGGTCGAAGTAGGCGCCGGTCTCGGCGAGGGCGGCGACCGCGAGGCCGTTCCAGGCGGCGACGACCTTGTCGTCCCGGCCGGGCGCGGGCCGCCGGGCGCGCGCCGCGGACAGACGGCGGCGGATCGCCTCGATGCGCGCGGCGTCGTGGACGCCCTCGCGGACGGGGAGCTGGAGGACGGAGGCGCCGTGCTCGAAGGTGCCCTCCTCGGTGACGCCGAAGTACTGGGCGGCGAGTTCGGCGTCCTCGTCACCGAGGACCTCGCGCAACTGCTCCGGCGTCCACACGTAGTAGGCGCCCTCCACGTGCCGTCCCTGCCCGTCGTCGCTGTCGGCGTCGAGCGCGGAGGCGAAACCGCCCTGCTCCGTGCGCAGTTCGCGGACCATGAAGTCGGCGGTCTCCAGGGCCACGCGGCGGGCCAGTTCCGAGCCGGTGGTGCGCCACAGGTGGGCGTAGACCCGGCAGAGCAGCGCGTTGTCGTACAGCATCTTCTCGAAGTGCGGCACGACCCAGTCGCGGTCCACGGAGTAGCGGGCGAAGCCGCCGCCGAGCTGGTCGTACAGGCCGCCGCGGGCCATCCGCTCGCAGGTGTCCCGGGCCATCTGCAAGGCGCCCTCGGAGCCGGTGCGGGCGTGGTGGCGCAGCAGGAACTCGATCACCATGGACGGCGGGAACTTCGGCGCGCCGCCGAACCCGCCGCGCTGCGGGTCGTACTCGCGGGTCAGCCCGAGCAGCGCCTGCCCCAGCTCCTCGCCCCCCGGCGTCCGCGTACCGCCGTAGTCGATCTCGCGCTGGGCGAGGTCGCGGACGATCTTCCCGGCGACGTCGGTGACCTCGTCCCGGCGGGTCTCCCAGGCCTGCTGCACGCCTTGCAGCACCTGCCGGAAGGACGGCATCCCCTGCCGGGGCACGGGCGGGAAGTAGGTGCCGAAGTAGAACGGTTCGGCATCGGGCGTCAGGAACACGGTCATCGGCCAGCCGCCCTGCCCGGTGGCCGCCTGCACGGCCTCCATGTAGACGGCGTCGACGTCGGGCCGCTCCTCCCGGTCGACCTTGACGCTGACGAAGTGCTCGTTGAGGTAGTCGGCGGTGGCCCGGTCCTCGAAGGACTCGTGCGCCATCACGTGACACCAGTGGCAGCTGCTGTAGCCGACGCTCAGCAGCACCGGCACGCCCCGCTCGCGCGCCGCCGCGAAGGCCTCCCCCGACCAGGGCCACCAGTCGACCGGGTTGTCGGCGTGCTGGAGCAGGTACGGGGACGTCTCATGGGCCAGTCGGTTCGGCATACCCCCATCCTGCCTCACCCGCACCGGCCGGGCACGGAACGTGACCGGCGGCCCCGGACCCCCGGGGTGGGCGGCATGTCACTCCGCGCGACCGGCCGTCATTCCTTGGTGGCCGTTGATCGCCACCCCCTCGCGCTCGCGCCCCGCTCGAAGGACACTCGTAGGCACAGGAGTTGCCGCCGGAGGGGGACGGGACATGCGGGACGCTCATCGGGCGGAGGCCGAACGGCTGCTCGCCCGGGCCGTGGAGGAGGAGGTGCGCCGGTCGGGCGGGCGGGTGGACGGCGGTGTGCTGCTGTCGCGCGCCAAGGCCGCGCTGGACTCCCTCGCCCGGCCGGCCCAGGAGGAGTACGAGGCGTACACCCGGGCGCTGGACGAGGCGGCGGCCGGGCAGCTGACGTTCGCGCAGCGCTACGCGCGCGAGGGCGCCGGAACTCCCCTGATGGTCGCGGTGGTCGCCGCGCTCGCCGCCGCCGTGGGCGACGTGGCGCTCGGCACCGGGGCGGGCACCGCGCTCGGCGCGGGTGCCGTCGTCGCCGTGGCGGGCGCCGCCGCCACCGTCGTCAAGGTGGGCGCCGCCCATCTGCCCGCGGCCCACCACCGGGCGGGCGCGGCCGGCCAGCCCGGCGGTCCCGAGCAGCTGCGGCTGCAGTGGCTCACCGCCCTGGAGGTGCGCGGCATCCGGCCGTTCCTGGACCAGCAGCGCGTGCTCACCGCCTCCGCCGCGCCGAAGAAGGCGGCGCCCCGGCTGCGCGGCGCGGACAAGAGCGCGGCGGCTCGCAGGCGCAGCGTGCTGGAGCAGTCCTTCGGGCAACTGCCCGAGCCGGACGGCGTCTTCGCCGGGCGGCGGCAGGAGGTGGCGCGGATCCGGCAGTGGGTGCAGGCGGCCCGCGCCCACACCGAGACCCGGCCGACGGTCGTCGTCCTGCACGGCGCGCCCGGCTCCGGCCGCTCCACCCTCGCCGTCCGCGCGGCGCACGAGCTGCGCGACCAGTTCCGCGGCGCGGTCGTCGTCGACCTGCGCGGAGACAGCGCCGAGGAGCCGCCGCTGACCACCCGTGACGCGCTGCTGCACCTGCTGAACCGGCTGGGCGCACCCCGCGAGCAGCTCCTGTTCCGCGACCGCTCCTCGCCCGACCAGCAGGTCAAGCGGCTGGGCGAACTGTACGACCAGCATCTGACGGGGCTGCCGGTGACGATCGTGCTGGACGACGCCTCGGACGCCGCTCAGGTGGCCGCCCTGGTGCCCGAGCGCTCCGACGGCCTGGTCCTGGTCACCGCCCGCACCCCGCTGGAGCTGTCCGCCGGCCTGCCGGCCTGGGTGTACCAGCTCCCGGTGGAGGCCCTGGACGAGGCCGGCGCAGAGGAGCTGCTGGCCGCCGCCGCCGAGGACACCGCCGGTCCCTACGACGCGGAGTCCGCCGAGCGGATCCGCGCGCTGTGCGGCGGGCTGCCGCTGGCGCTGCGGATCGCGGGCTCCGCCCTCGGCCCGCGCTCGCCGCGCCGGCTGGCCACGGACCTCGCGGCGTACGGCCCGGTGGATCCCGTCGAGCGGGCCCTGTGGCTGCGCTACACCGACCAGGCGGAACCGGCCCGCCGGCTGCTGCGGCGGCTCGCCCTGGCGGGCCGCGCCTCGCTGGGCGCCGCGGCGGCGGCCGCGCTGCTCGCCACGGACGAGGCAGAGGCGACCCGGCACCTGACGGCCCTGGCCCGCGCCGGTCTGATCGACCACGTGCGCGGCAGCCGCTACCGGCTGCACGACCTGGTGCGGTCCTTCGCCCACGCCCGGCTGCTGGACGAGGAGGACCCCGCCGAGCGGACGGCCGCGCAGGAACGGCTGATCGGGAACTACGCCGAGCTGGCCGACTCGGTGCTGCGCCTGGTCGACGGCAACAACTCGACCCGCTCGGACCGCTTCAGCCCGCACGGTTTCACCTCCCTCGACGAGGCGCTGCGCTGGCTGGACGACGAGTCCAGCTTCATCACGGCGGCCCTGCGGCACGCGGAGGACGTGGACCAGGCGGCCGTCCTCAACCTGCTGGGCGCGCTGTGCGACTACTGCCTGCTGCGCGGCGACCTGTACCGGCTGGGTGAGATCAGCGAGCTGACCCAGGCCGTAGACCAGGGGCTGCTGGTCCGCTCGGTGCAGTGGCGCACCGGCATCGCGGCCCGGCAGCTGGGCGAGCTGGACAAGGCGCGCGCCACGCTGGCCTCCGTCGTGGACCTGTACCGCGAGGCGCACCACGAGGCGGGCGCGGCCCGCGCGCTGAACTCGCTCGGCATCACCCTGCACCACCAGGGCAGCCTGACCGAGGCCGCGGCCCGGCTGCGCGAGGCCATGGCGTTGCAGGACGTGCCGGAGCTGGCCACCGACCGGGCGTGGACGATGCACGCGCTGGCGGCCGTGGAGCGTGACCGGGGCAACCTGGCCGAGGCGCTGGACCTGCTGACGCGTTCCCTGGTGCTGCACCGCGAGGGCGGCTCCGTGCACGGCGAGGCGTGGGCGCACTTCCAGCTGGGCCAGCTCGCGCTGCGCCAGGGCGACGTGGAGGAGGCGGAGGCGCACCTGGGCGAGGCCCTGGAGCGTTACGGCCGCACCCGCGACGCCCGCGGCGAGGCCTGGGCGCTGACGCAGCTGGCGCGCGCCCGGCTGCTGGCCGGGGAGACCGCGGAGGCGGTGGAGGCGCTGCGCGGGGCGGCCGCCCGGCACCGTGACAACGAGGACGCCCGCGGTGAGGCGTGGACGCTGTACTACCTGGGCCAGGCGCTGGAGGAGACCGGCGGTCTGGACCAGGCGGTGCGCGAGCTGGAACGGGCCCGCACGATGTTCTCCCGGATGCGGGACGTCTACGGTCTGGCCTGCGCCCGTCACCATTCGGCCCGGGTCACCCGCGACCAGCGGGCGGCGCAGACCGGCTCGCTGCGCAACTCCGGTTTCGCCCGTCAGCTCCTGGTGGACGCGCGCGCCGACTTCCAGCGCATCGGGGTGGCGCACGGCGAGGCCTGGACGTGCCTGGAGCTGGCCGTGGTCGACGCGGGCAACGCCCGCATCCCGCAGGCGCTCGCCCTGTGTGACGAGGCGCTGGCGCTGTTCGCCTCCTACGGCGACCGGCGCGGCGAGGACTGGGCGCGCTTCGTGCGCTGCACGCTGCTGCCGTTCGCGGCGCCCGGCGGCGTGGAGGTCGGTACGGCCGTCGCCCAGGAGGACCTGGCGGCGCTGGCCCGCGCCGGCCACCCGCTGCGGGACCGGAAGCTGGAGGGCTGCATCGAGGCGTACCAGCTCGTCCTGGAGCGCGGTGTGAGCCTGGAGGGCGGCTGGCAGGCCTGGCGCCTGGGCATGGTCCCGGACCGGCACGCCCGTGAGGTGATGGGTGTGCAGGCGGCACCGGCGCGGGGGTGAGGCAGCGGCGCGAGCGGGCGTGCGGGCATGACGGAGGGTGACTCCGCGCACCGGGTGCGGTGGGCGGAATCACCCGCTGGGCGGCAGGTCAGCCCTTGGAGGGGTGGGCGCGGCCGGGGCCGCCCTTGCCCGAGGGGTCGGCCTCCTGGGCCTCCTTGAAGTCCACCTTGCCCATGTGGCGGTTCATGGACTTCATCAGGAACCACACCGCCAGGGCCATCACCGCGAAGACGATGAAACCGAGGACGCCGGGGGTGACCTTGTTCTTGTCGAACTCGGCCAGGGTGACCAGATGCGTCGTTGCCAGGCTCGCGCTTGCGCTCATGTCAGGCATTCTCCCTCAGTGCTGCCGGACGCCCGCAAAGAGGTCGTCCTCGGGCAGCGAGGTGTCCACGAGCGACTTCGCCAGCTCGTACTCCTCGGTCGGCCAGACCTCCTTCTGGACGTCCATCGGCACCCGGAACCAGCCGCCGTCGGGGTCGATCTGCGTGGCGTGGGCGATCAGCGCCTTGTCGCGGATCTCGAAGAAGTCCGCGCAGGGGACGTGCGTGGTCAGCGTGCGGTCCTTGTGGCCGGACTTCTCCCAGCGCTCCAGCCACTCGCCGTAGGGGGACTCCAGGCCGCGGTCGAGCAGGGCCTTGTGCAGCGCCTCGGTGCGCGCGCGGTTGAAGCCCTGGTTGTAGTACAGCTTCAGCGGCTGGTGGGCCGGGCCGTACTCGTCCTCCGGGTACTTCGCGGTGTCCGCCGCGCCCTCGAACGCCACCATCGAGATCTTGTGGGTCATGATGTGGTCGGGGTGCGGGTAGCCGCCGTTCTCGTCGTAGGTGGTGATCACCTGCGGGCGGAAGGAGCGGATCTGGCGCACCAGCTCGCCGGCGGCCTTGTCGACGTCCTCCAGGGCGAAGCAGCCCTCGGGCAGCGGCGGCAGCGGGTCGCCCTCGGGCAGGCCGGAGTCGACGAAGCCGAGCCACTCCTGCCTGATGCCGAGGATCTCGCGCGCCTCGTCCATCTCCTTCTTGCGCACTTCGTGGATGTGCTCCTCGATGTACGTGTCGCCCTGGAGCTTGGGGTTGAGGATGGAGCCGCGCTCTCCGCCCGTGCAGGTCACCACCAGCACGTCCACCCCCTCGGACACGTACTTCGCCATGGTGGCCGCGCCCTTGCTCGACTCGTCGTCGGGATGCGCGTGCACGGCCATCAGTCGCAGCTGGTCAGTCAAGGCTCATTCCTCAAGGTCAAGTCGGTGCCCGGCGTCGTCGGGCGCTGCACGGCCGCCGCGTCGGTGCCCCGCCGGTGCGGGGTGGCGGTCGAGCGGCGGTCCGGGGCTTCTATAGTGACCGAATCGGGGGGCGAATAATTCCGGAGCGGGGCTCCGGGGCCCCTCGCGGGACGACCGTCCCGCCCCTGCCGAGAGGACGATCATGAGTACGGCGAGCACCCGGCTGCCCGAGGGCCGCTACGGCCGCTCCCCGGACGAACGCGCCGACCGCAAACTCAAGATCGCCGGTGCCGTCCTCGGGGCCCTGCTGCTCGCCCTGATCGGCTACTTCGCCTACCACTACGTGGGGCAGAACAAGATCAGCGCCCAGGTCGTCTCGTTCCAGGCGTCGGACGACTCGGTGCAGATCCACCTGGAGGTGCACAAGGACGCCGGAGCGCGCGGTTACTGCACGCTGCGCTCGCAGGCGGCCGACGGCACCGAGGTGGGCCGGGCCGATTTCCGCTTCGACCAGCGCGCCAAGCAGGTCGACAAGGTCCTCACCCTGCGCACCACGGCCCGGGGGACGACCGGCGAGCTGCTGGGCTGCCACGCCGACTGACGCGGTCCGGGCGGGGCGACACCCGCGCTTCTTCCGGAATACGCGGTCGCTGACCTGCGTTGACGCAATTTAGATGGCTTATGTCCTCCCCCTTTCGCCACTGAATTGTTAGGCTCGTGGTTTCGCCCATCCATGAGGGACCATTCTTCTGGGTAGGGCGATGCTTTGTATTCCCAGTACCGACGAGGAGCACCTGTGACCCAGACCAGCGAGAACGTCACCTGGCTGACCCAGGAGGCGTACAACAAGCTCAAGGACGAGCTTGAGTACCTTACTGGTCCCGCGCGCACCGAGATCGCAGCCAAGATCGCGGCCGCGCGCGAGGAGGGCGACCTGCGCGAGAACGGTGGGTACCACGCGGCCAAGGAGGAGCAGGGCAAGCAGGAGCTCCGTGTGCGCCAGCTGACCCAGCTCCTCGAGAACGCCCAGGTGGGCGAGGCCCCGGCCTCCGCGGACGGCGCGGTCGCGCCCGGCATGGTCGTCACGATCGCCTTCGACGGTGACGAGGACGACACGCTGACCTTCCTGCTGGCCTCGCGCGAGTACGCGAGCGCCGACATCGAGACCTACTCGCCCCAGTCGCCGCTCGGCTCCGGCGTGATGGGCCACAAGGTCGGCGAGGACGCGGAGTACGAGCTGCCGAACGGCAAGAAGGCCTCGGTGAAGATCCTCAAGGCCGAGCCGTACAACGGCTGACCGCGCACGCGGTACCGGAGACGCGCACCCGTCCCGGAGACCGGGCCCCCCGTACGCCCCGCCGGGCACGGGGGGCTTCGTCGTACCCGGCGCGGGGCGGCGCAGCACCCGGCGCGGGCCGCGGGAGGGCCGCGGTTCAGACGATGACCGTGTAGCCGGCCTCGCGCAGGGCCTGGCCGACCTCGGCGCAGTGCGCCTGGCCCTTGGTCTCCAGGTGCAGCTCCACCTCGGCCTCCGTGAGCCCGAGCCGCGGGTCGGTCCGTACGTGACTGACGTCCAGGACGTTGGCGTCGACCGCCGACAGCACCCCGAGCAGGGTGGCCAGGGCGCCGGGCCGGTCCGTCAGCCGCAGCGTGACGGCCAGGTAGCGGCCCTGCGCCGCCATCCCGTGCCGCAGGACCCGCTGGAGCAGCACGGGATCGACGTTGCCGCCGGAGAGCACCGCCACGACCGGCCCCTCGAAGGCCTCCTCGGCGCCCTCGCCCCCCTCGGCGCAGAGCAGCGCCGCCACCGGGCTGGCCCCGGCCGGCTCCACCACCAGCTTGGCCCGCTCCAGCAGGAGCAGCAGGGCCGCGGACAGCTGGTCCTCGCCGACCGTGCGCACCTCGTCCACCAGTTCGGAGACGATGCCGAACGGCACGTCGCCCGGCCGCCCGACCCTGATGCCGTCGGCCATCGTCGCCGGGCTGCCGATCGCCACCGGCCGTCCCGCCGCCAGCGAGGGCGGGTAAGCCGCCGAGCCCGCCGCCTGCACCCCGATGATCCGCACGTCCGGCCGCAGCGCCTTCACCGCGACCGCGATCCCGGCCGCGAGCCCGCCGCCGCCGACACCGACGACGATCGTGCGCACCTGCGGGCACTGCTCCAGGATCTCCAGCCCGACGGTGCCCTGCCCCGCGATGACGTCCGGGTGGTCGAAGGGGTGGATGAAGACCGCGCCGGTCTCGGCGGCGTACTCCTGCGCGGCGGCCAGCGTCTCGTCGACCACCTGGCCGTGCAGGCGCACCTCGGCGCCGTAGCCCCGGGTGGCGCTGATCTTCGGCAGCGGGGCGCCCTTGGGCATGAACACCGTGGCGTGCACCCCGAGCAGCTGCGAGGCCAGGGCGACGCCCTGCGCGTGGTTGCCCGCGCTCGCGGCCACCACTCCCGCGGCGCGCTCCTCCGGCAGCAGGCCGGCGATCCGCACGTAGGCGCCGCGCAGCTTGAAGGAGCCCGTGCGCTGGAGGTTCTCGCACTTGAGGAGGACCGGCGCGCCCGCGAGTTCGGACAGGTGCCTGCTGCTCTCCATGGCGGTCACCCGCGCCACGCCCGAGAGCATCTTCTGGGCGCCGCGCACATCGTCCAGCGTGACGGGCGGGAAGGACTCAGCCGTGCCGTAGCTCATGATGGAAGTCTCGCAGTTCACGGCCGCGGCGGGTCGCCCGTGACCAACCCGCGAGACCGGTTCGCGCAGCGCCGGTACGCCCCGCCGTCCGGCCGCGTACCCTGTCCCCCAACCCAGCAGCCCGTCAGAAGTGAGCCTCCGGCCATGCCCACAACACCTGAAATGTCGATGGACATGACGAGCGTCGGTGACACCGGTCTCCTCGAAACCCTCCAGCACGAGGTGGCGCTGTTCGCCCGCCGTGCGGAACAGACCCGGCTCGGCGGGGTGGGGCAGGTCCGCAACTCCATGGACCGCGCCGCCTACCTGCTGCTCAACCGCCTCGACAAGGAAGGCCCGATGGGCGTCAAGGCGCTCGCCGCGAGCATGGGCATCGACTCCTCCACGGTCACCCGCCAGGTGGCGCCGCTGGTGGACACCGGGCTCGTGAAGCGGACCTCGCACCCCGAGGACGGGCGGGCGGTGGTGCTCCAGCTCTCCCCGCGCGGGCTGACGCGGCTGGAGGAGGTCCGCACCTCCAGGCGCCGGCTGATGGCCGAGCTGACCGAGGACTGGACGCCCGAGGAGCGCGCGGCCTTCTGCTCCCTGCTGACGCGGTTCAACCACGCGCTCTCCGGCCGCCAGTCGCCGCAGGGCGGCGCGGCGCGGGAGGCGGGACCGGCGTCCTGACCGCCGCCCGGGTGCGCGCCGGGGCCCGGGCACGCTCGTGCGGGGCCGCCCCGGCGCCACATGCCGTCCGCACGGCTCTTGACCGACGGGCCGCCCCTGGCCTGATATGAGACCCGGGGGGTTCGGTCGCACCGGTTTCTCGCGTCCCGTCACGGCCGTGGTCCCCCTTCCCACGACGGCCGTCGGCAGGAGGCGCGGTGCGAGAGCGGCAGGCGTCCCCCGGCGCGCGCCGGGCCCGGGAGTTCGAGGCGTTCGTCGCGGGCGCCGCCGGGCGGCTGCTGCACGCCGCCACCCTGCTCACCGCGGAGGCACCGCGGGACAACCCGCGCGCGCGGCGCCTGCTGACCCTGTCCCTCGCGCACACGTACGCGTGCTGGGACCGGCTGCGCGGCGAGGACCCCTACGAGCGTGCCCGGCAGTCGCTGGCGACGCGGTTCGCCCGGGAGGCCTGGCACCGGCACGGCGTGCGGGGCCGCGGCCGTTCCGCGCCGCCCGGCGCCCTGGCCGCCCTCTCCGCCCAGGAACGCCTGGTCATCGTCCTGCGGCTGTACGAGGGCGTCGCCGAGGAGCAGGCCGCCGCTCTGCTCGGCCTGCCCACCGAACGGGTCCGCGTGATCTGCGACCGGGCGATCGCCGCGCTCACGCACGCGCCCGCGCGCGCCGCTCCCGCCGTACGCGGCCCGAAGGTGGCCCCGTCGTAGCCGGGGCGGTCCGCCCGTCCCCGCCGGGCGCACGGGACGGGACACCGAGAGCGAACACGTGCGCGAGCGCAGGCGAGCCGTGACCAGCACCGGAGGACGACGGGGGGCGTGGTGAACAGAGTGGAGCGTGAGGCGGCCGTACGGCGGATCCTGGAGCAGACACCGCCCCAGGTGCCCGCCGGGCTGTACGACGCCGCCGTACGCCGCGGCGCCCGCATGCTGCGCCGCCGTACGCTCGCCCGCCGCGCCCTGTGGCTGCTGCTGTGCGCCGCGGCCGTCGCCTTCACCGTGTGGGCGCTGACGGTACGCCCCTGGGCGGAGCCGCCTTCGCAGACGACCCCGCCGGTGACGGACTGGTGAAACGGGCCACCGGGCCACCGGGCTTCCGGCGACCGGACCCCGGGACTCCTGTTCGCGCCGGCCGCCCGGCCGGTGGCCGGTGGCCGGCGAACAGCGGCCCGGTGTACTAGCCGAGGGCCTGCTGCAGGTCCTCCAGCAGGTCGTCGACGTTCTCGATGCCGACGGAGAGGCGGACCAGGTCCGCGGGGACCTCCAGGGCGGAGCCCGCGGCGGACGCGTGGGTCATGCGCCCCGGGTGCTCGATCAGGGACTCGACGCCGCCGAGGGACTCACCGAGGGTGAACACCTTGGCCCGGTTGCAGACCTCCACGGCCGCCTCCTCCCCGCCGTCGACCCGGAAGGAGACCATGCCGCCGAACGCCTTCATCTGCTTCGCGGCGACCTCGTGACCGGGGTGGTCGGGCAGCCCCGGGTACAGGACGCGCGTCACGCGCCGGTGCCGGGACAGCATGTCGGCGACCTTGGTGGCGTTCTCGCTGTGCCGGTCCATGCGCACCGCGAGGGTCTTGGTGCCGCGCAGCACCAGCCAGGAGTCGAAGGGGCCGGCGACGGCGCCCATGGCGTTCTGGTGGTACGCCAGTTCGTCACCGAGTCCGGCGTCGCTCACGATCAGCGCGCCGCCGACGACGTCCGAGTGGCCGCCCATGTACTTGGTCAGCGAGTGCACGACCACGTCGGCGCCCAGCGCGAGCGGCTGCTGCAGGTACGGCGTCGCGAAGGTGTTGTCCACGACGAGCTTCGCACCGGCGTCCCGGGCGACCTGGGCGAGGGCGGCGATGTCGGTGACGCCGAGCAGCGGGTTGGAGGGGGTCTCCACCCACACCGCCTTGGTCCGCTCGGTGATCGCGGCCCGTACGGCGGCCGGGTCGCTGGTGTCGGCCACCGACCACTCCACGCCCCAGCGGGAGACGACCTTGGCGAACAGGCGGAACGTGCCGCCGTAGGCGTCGTTCGGGATCACCACGTGGTCGCCGGGGGCGAGCAGCGTCCGCAGCAGGCAGTCCTCGGCCGCCAGTCCGGACGCGAACGCGAGGCCCCGGCGGCCGCCCTCCAGGGCGGCGAGGTTCTCCTCGAGGGCGGTCCTGGTCGGGTTGGCGCTGCGGCTGTACTCGTAACCGCCGCGCAGACCGCCCACGCCGTCCTGCTTGTAGGTCGAGACCTGGTAGATCGGCGGGACGACCGCGCCGGTGAGGGGATCGGCGGTGTTGCCCGCGTGGATCGCGAGGGTCTCGAAGTGCTGACTGATGTGCTCGTCGCTCATGGGCCCGAGGGTAGTGCTCCCGGGGCCCCGGCGCGGGGCGCCGGGCACGGCGGGCGCCGCGGGGTTTTCCACAGGCCGGGGCGCAGGTTGGCCAATTGACGGCGCGGTCTGGTTCGCTTGAGGCATGGAGATTCTCTGGGTGCTGACGGCGCTGGTCCTGCTGAGCTTCGTGCTGCTCCCGTTCCTGCGGCGCAGGCGGGGCGTCATCGAGCAGGTCCCGCCGGGGCACCCGGACGCGGCGGACCCGGCGGACTACGGGTTCGCACCGCAGGAGGAGCTGGACGTCCGCATGCCCGGTCCCGACCAGGACCTGCTGGACGTGCTGGACCTGGTGCAGCGCACCCAGGACCACCACGCCGCCTCCCAGCTGCTGGCGGGCACCGAGGCGGAGGGCGAGCTGCGCTGGCAGCGCGTCCAGGCCTTCGCCGGTGCCGCGGCGCTGGAACTCCAGCAGCGCCCGGGCGGCGTCAGCGAGACGCCCGGCGGGCAGTGGCTGCGGGTGTGGCGGGCGGAGTCCCCCAAGGACGCGGGCGGCGCGGCGGTGCACGCCGAGTTCCTGGTGCAGCAGGCGTGGCGGACGTCGACGCCGGGGACGGACGAGTTCCGGATCATCATGGAGGAGGCCCGCGTCTCGTGCGGCGAGGCCGCGCTGCTGGCCCCGGGCGATCCGGTCCCCTACATCATCGAGCTGTCGGTGGCGCGCGGACTCTCCTACTCCCGGCCGGAGTTCGAGCAGCTCTGGCTGAAGATCCTCGACCGCGCCCCGGCCCACATGGGCGCCCACCTGGCCGCGCTGCACTACTGGTGCGAGAAGTGGCACGGCTCGCGGCAGCTGGCGATGGAGTTCGCCCAGGCCGCCGCGGCCCGCGCGCCGCGCGGCTCGCTGCTCGCCGCCATGCCGCTGTTCGCGGTCTTCGAGCACCTCCCCGAGGTGAACCTGGTCCGCGGCTTCTACCAGAGCGAGGTCGTCACCAAGGCGGTCCACGGCGCCCTGCACGCCATCCACTCGGCCCGCCCCGGCGACCCGATGGCAGCGCACGTGCGCCACCTGCTCATCTTCTTCCTGGTCCGCTCCGAACGCTGGGCGGAGGCCATGCACCAGCTCGTACACGTCGACGGCCACGTCGGCGCCCTGCCCTGGACCCTGTCCGAGGACCCGGCGGCGGAGTTCGCCGTCTACCGCGCCCTGGCGGTGGCCGGCTACGAGGCCAACGGCGGCAACCCGGCGACCCTGCCGCACTGACGCGCGCCCGCCCGGTCCCCGCGTGCGCGTGGGGCCGGGCGGCGCCGGGTGTCTCAGATCGTCGCCGTGTCGATCACGAAGCGGTAGCGCACGTCGCTGGCCAGCACCCGCTCGTACGCCTCGTTGATCTCCTGCGCCCCGATCAGTTCGATCTCGGCGCCCAGGCCGTGCGCGGCGCAGAAGTCCAGCATCTCCTGGGTCTCGGCGATGCCGCCGATGCTGGAGCTGCTCAGGCTGCGCCGGCCGCCGGCGACGGCGGAGAGCGGGATCTGCACGGGCTCCTCGGGCAGGCCGACGTTCACCAGCGCGCCGTCCGTGCGCAGCAGGGACAGGAAGGCGGGGAAGTCGAGCGGCGCCGAGACCGTGTTCAGGATCAGGTCGAAGGAGCCCTGGAGCTGCTCGAACGTCGCCGGGTCACTGGTGGCGTAGTAGTGGTCGGCGCCCATGCGCAGGCCGTCGTCCTGCTTGCGCAGGGACTGGGAAAGGACGGTCACCTCCGCGCCGAGCGCGTGGGCGATCTTGACGCCCATGTGACCGAGACCGCCGAAGCCCACCACGGCGACCTTCTTGCCGGGGCCGGTGTTCCAGTGCTTCAGCGGGGAGTACGTGGTGATGCCGGCGCACAGCAGCGGCGCGGCCACGTCCAGGGCCAGGCCGTCGGGGATGCGGACGACGTAGTTCTCGTCGACCACGATCTTCTCGGAGTAGCCGCCGTAGGTCGGCTCGCCGTCCTTGCCCACGGCGTTGTACGTCCAGGTCGGGCGGCGGACGCAGTACTGCTCCAGGCCTGCGGCGCAGTTGTCGCACTCGCGGCAGGAGTCGACCATGCAGCCGACGCCCACGCGGTCGCCGACCGCGTACCGGGTGACGCCGGGACCGACCTCGGAGACGACGCCCGCGATCTCGTGGCCGGGGACCATCGGGAAGATCGCCTGGCCCCAGCCTTCGCGGGCCTGGTGGATGTCCGAGTGGCAGATGCCGGCGAACTTGATGTCGATCAGCACATCGAACTCGCCGACTGCCCGGCGTTCGATGGTGGTGCGCTCCAGCGGCGCCTTCGCTGCGGGGGCGGCGTATGCGGCGACAGTGGTCATGCCGAGGGGTCTCCTAGCGGTTGGCGTGCCCGGCTGCCTTCCGGCCGGGCACGTCGTACAGCGTGCCTGCTGGCGGGCCGTCCGCCCAGACCACGGTTCTGCGTACGTCCGCTGTGCCTACCACTGGCGGGGGCAGGATGCGGTGCGTAGGACCAGGGATACTGGACGTATGGACGAAAAGCCCGAAACGGCCGCGACGGAAGGCGGTGCGCGGACCGGCGCGCGCGCCGGAGCCGGCGTGGAGACCGGGGCGCACGCCGGGGCCGGCGCGGAGACCGGGGCGCACGCCGGGGCCGGTGCGGGGCTGGAGCGGCGTGCCGAGCTGAGCGAGTTCCTGCGCACGCGCCGGGCCCGGCTCCAGCCGGAGGACGTGGGCCTGCCGCACTACGGGCGCCACCGCCGGGTGCCCGGTCTGCGCCGCGAGGAGCTGGCCCAGCTGGCCGGCGTCTCGGTGGCGTACTACACCCGCCTGGAACAGGGCAACGGCCGCAACGTCTCCGCGGAGGTGCTGGACTCCATCGCCCGCGCGCTGCGCCTGACCGATGCCGAGCACGCCCACCTGACCCATCTGGCCAAGCCCAAGCACAAGAAGAAGCAGACGGCGCCGACGCAGCAGGTGCGCTCCTCGCTGCGGCAGCTGCTCGACACGATGGACACCGTCCCGGCGTACGTGGTGGGGCGGCGCTCGGAGCTGCTGGCCTGGAACCCGATGGCGGCGGCCGTCTTCGGCGACTGGTCCCAGCTGCCCGCCACCGAGCGGAACTGGGCCCGCATGGTCTTCCTGGACCCGCACACCCGGGACCTCTACGTCGACTGGGAGCAGAAGGCGATCGACATCGTGTGCGCGCTGCACATGGAGGCCGGCTGCTATCCGGACGACCCGCGGCTGTCGGCCCTCGTCGGTGAACTGTCCGTCAAGAGCGAGGACTTCCGCCGTCTGTGGGCCACCCACGACGTCAAGGAGAAGAGCCACGGCGTCAAGCGCCTGCGCCACCCCCTGGTCGGTGAGCTGGCGCTGCGCTACGAGACCTTCAAACTGGCCGACGACGCCGAGCAGTCGCTGGTGGCCTACCACGCCGAGCCCGGCTCCCCGTCCGCGGAGTCGCTGCGCCTGCTGGCCAGTTGGGGTGCGGACGCGACCCGGTCGGGGAGCGGGAGCCCGGCGCCCTCGGCGTGACGCCGGGCGGATGGACCGGGCGGGCCGGCGGACGGGCGGATCGGGCGGACGGCCGGGACGGAGACCGGCCCGGCCCCGCCCCGGCTTCCTCCGGCCGCGAAAACACCGGTGCCGCCCTCGCGGGGCGGCACCGGTGGGGCAACTGAGGGTGGGTCAGGCGGCCGAGCCGGCCTTCCACTGGGACCAGCTCATGTTCCAGCCGTTGAGGCCGTTGTCCGGGGCGACCGTCTTGTCGCCGGTGTGCTGGACCACCACGACGTCACCGATCAGGGAGTGGTTGTAGAACCACGCGGCCGGCGTCTTCGTGTCCTTGGCGCCCTTCGTGTCCTGCAGGCCGACACAGCCGTGGCTGGTGTTGGCGTTGCCGAAGACGGACGGCGCGTTCCAGTAGGCGCCGTGGATGAAGGTGCCGGAGGTGGTCAGGCGCATGGCGTGCGGTACGTCCTTGATGTCGTACTCGCCCTTGCCGTCGGAGTCCGTGAAGCCGACCGACGCGCCGTTCATCCGGGTCTGGGTGAACTTCTCCGAGATCACCATCGCGCCCTCGTAGGTGGTGTGCTCGGGGGAGCCGGCGGAGATCGGGATGGTCTTGACGGTCTTGCCGTCCTGCTTGACCTTCATCTGCTTGGTCTTCGCGTCGACGTAGGAGACCTGGTTGCGGCCGATGTGGAAGGTGACCGTCTTCTGCTGGACGCCGTAGACGCCCTGGGCGCCCTGCACACCGTCGAGGTCGAGCTTCAGCGTGACGGTGGAGCCCTCCTTCCAGTACTGCTCGGGGCGGAAGTCGAGGCGGTTGGCGCCGAACCAGTGGCCGACGACCTCCTGGCCGCTGGAGGAGGAGACGGTGATGTGCTTCTGCACCGCCGCCTTGTCGGTGATGGACTTGTCGAAGTTGATCGAGACGGGCATGCCCACGCCGACGGTGGTGCCGTTGTCCGGCGTGAAGGTGCCGATGAAGCTGTGCGCCGGGGCGACGGTGGTGAACGAGGCGTTCTCGTGGGCGGCGCGGCCCTTGGCGTCCGTGGCGGTGGCGGCGACCTTGTAGGTGGTGGAGCGGGCGAGCGGGCCGCTCGGCTTCCAGCTGGTCTTGTCCGCCGATATCCGGCCCTCGACGGCCTTGCCGTCGGCGGTCGTCATGGTGACGTCCGTCAGCGTGCCCTTGGTCACGGCGACCGCGGCCGAGTTGTTGATGGACGCGTTGTCGGAGCCGTCCGCCGGTGTGATCTTGATCTGGGCCTCCGACGTCTGCTGGGCCGCGGCCTTGTCCGCCGTGGCCTGCGAGCTGTCGTCGCTGTTCCCGCCGGCCGCGTTGCTGCTGCCGGAGCAGGCCGAGAGCACCAGAACACCGCCGAGCAGAGCGGACGAGGCCATCATGGCCCTGCGCCGCTTGCTGTTCGTCATCACACGCTTCTCCATCGTTGCCGTATTCCCCGGGACCCCTCGAATCCCCCGTCGCGAATCATCAACGCTACGACCGTTTCGTCCCGTTCCCCAGGCCGCCCCGGTGTGTGCCTCGCCACGTCGGCCGGGCCGCGGGGCGGGCGCGGGGGCGCCGCGCGGGCGGGTTCGCGGGAGGTGCCTGCCATCATCCTCGCCGGGTCCCCGGCCCGGAAAGGCGGGGTCACGCCCGGTGGGGGCGGGGTCGCGCACGGCGGGGTCGCGGGGCCGGCCGCGGGCCCCGGCGGCTGCCGCCCGGCGCCCCGCCGGACCGCACGCGCCGGACCGCGCGCCCCTCGGTGCGGGGGCAGTGTCGTCGGTCACAAGTGGGCGCCGCACCCACACGGCACGCGCGAATCGGCGCAAAGCGCTACTGATCGGGTGGCGCGCTCGGGCCGGTCCCATGTCAAACCTCCCGTGACTTTCCCGTGACCCGTGGCTTTCACTAACATCGCCCCACACGGCCAATTCGCCAGTGCCACAAGGGGATCGATATTCCGTGTCAACCGCTCGCCGTACGCTTCTGACCGCCGCCGCCGCGGGCACCCTGCTGGGCGCCCTGTGGTTCGTCCCCTCCGCGAGCGCGTCGGGGGACACACCGGCGAGAGCGGTGGCCGACGCGGTGCCGACGGCCCACGCCACGGAGCGGGGACGCGCGGCGGGTACGACGGCGGACCGGGCCGCGGACGGGACGACGGCGACGGCCACGGGCTCCGGCTCCGGCTCCGGGGACACCGCCACCGCCGAGGGCACGGCCGGCGCCGGCGGGGCGGCCGGCAGCGGCGGCACCGAACTGGCCGACACCGGAAGCGTCGACACCACTCCCTACGTCGTCGGGGGGTCGCTCTTCCTCGCGGCGGGCGCCGGCTTCGTCGTCTATTCGGTACGCCGGGAACGCCTCGGCTTCTGATCCTGCCGGGGCTCCGGCCCGCTCCGGCCGGCGGAGCGGGCCGGGCCGGGCTCACCGCAGCGGGCCGGTCACCGTCTCGGCCGCGGCGACCAGGCGGCCCTCGCGCACGAAGGCGTCGGCGGCGGCCAGGTCCGGCGCCAGGAAGCGGTCGGGGCCGGGACCGCCCACGCCCGCCTCCCGCGCGGCGTCGATGACCGCGCGGCTGGCCGGGGCCGGGGCCAGCCCCTCGCGCAGCTCGACGGCGCGCGCGGCGGCGTACAGCTCGATCGCGATGATCCGGGTCAGGTTGCCGACGGCCGTGCGCAGCTTGCGCGCCGCCGACCAGCCCATGGAGACGTGGTCCTCCTGCATGGCGGAGGACGGGATCGAGTCGGCGGAGGCGGGCACGGCGAGCCGCTTCATCTCGCTGACCAGCGCGGCCTGCGTGTACTGGGCGATCATCAGACCCGAGTCGACGCCCGCGTCGTCGGCGAGGAAGGGCGGCAGACCGTGGCTGCGGTTCTTGTCGAGCAGCCGGTCGGTGCGGCGCTCGGCGATGGAACCGAGGTCGGCGGCGGCGATGGCGAGGAAGTCCAGCACGTAGGCGACCGGGGCACCGTGGAAGTTGCCGTTGGACTCCACCCGCCCGTCGGGCAGCACGACCGGGTTGTCGACGGCGGAGGCCAGCTCCCGCTCGGCGACCAGGCGGGCGTGCGCGAGGGTGTCCCGCCCGGCGCCGGCGACCTGCGGGGCGCAGCGCACCGAGTACGCGTCCTGCACGCGGGGCGCGTCGTCCTGGTGGTGTCCGGTGAGCTGGGAGCCCGTGAGCACGGCGAGCATGTTGGCGGCGGAGGCGCCCTGGCCCGGGTGCGGGCGGATGGCGTGCAGTTCGGGGGCGAGGACCTTGTCCGTGCCGAGCAGCGCCTCCAGCGAGAGTGCCGCGGTGATGTCGGCGGACTTGTAGAGGGTGTCGAGGTCGGCGAGGGCCATGACCAGCATGCCGAGCATGCCGTCGGTGCCGTTGAGGAGGGCGAGCCCCTCCTTCTCGCGCAGTTCGACGGGCCGGATGCCGTGCTCGGCGAGCAGTTCGCCGGCCGGGCGCACGGTGCCGTCGGGGCCCTCCGCGTCGCCTTCGCCCATGAGGGTGAGGGCGCAGTGCGACAGGGGCGCGAGGTCGCCGGAGCAGCCGAGGGAACCGTACTCGTGCACGACCGGGGTGATGCCCGCGTTGAGGACGTCGGCCATGGTCTGCGCGACCTCGGGGCGGACGCCGGTGTGCCCGGAGCAGACGGTCTTCAGGCGCAGGAACATCAGGGCGCGTACGACCTCGCGCTCGACCCGCGGGCCCATGCCGGCGGCGTGCGAGCGGACGATGTTGCGCTGCAGCTGGGCGCGGAGTTCGGGGCTGATGTGCCGGGTCGCGAGGGCGCCGAAGCCAGTGCTGACGCCGTAGACGGGGTCGGGCTTGGCGGCCAGCGCGTCCACGATCTCGCGGGCCGCCGCCAGGGCCGCCACCGCCTCCCCGGACAGTTCGACGCGCGCGCCGTCGCGCGCCACGGCGAGGACGTCGGACGCGGTGACCCCCGACGTCCCCACCACCACAGTGTGCATATCCATATTCAGGAGCGTACGCAGTGAATGCGGAGATGTCACTAGTGGGACCGGGGGGTGACCCTTACCACGACCGTCGGTCCGCCCCACCCGGGCAGGTCAGGGCCGGCGCCCCCGGAAGCGGCGCCGCTCGGCCGGTGCGTCGGGGGCGGCCGGAGGCTCGTCGGCCAGGCGGACCACCGGGTCCGCGGGGCCTTCCCGGCCGGCGACGACCGGACGGTCCGCCCGCAGCGCCTTGGCCCGGTACTGCGCCGCGTCGGCGAGCCGGAACAGCCGGCGGGCCGAGGGCACCGGGCCGATCGCGTCCTCGGTCGACGCCACTCCGCATGCGACGCCCTCCCCCAGCTCCAGCTCGGCCGCCCGCCGGCACAGCTCGTCGGCCGCCTTGACCACCTCGTCGGCGGCCGGGCCGACCGCGAGCAGACAGAACTCGTCGCCGCCGAGCCGTGCCACGAGGGCGCCGGGCACCGTCGCCCCGCACAGCGACAGCACCGAGCCGAATCGTTCCAGCAGCCGGTCGCCGACCGCGTGCCCGAGGGTGTCGTTGACCCGCTTGAGCCCGTTGAGGTCACAGACGACGAGGCTGACGACCACCCCGTCCTCACGGTGCCGCTCGATCGCCTCCTCCAGCCGTACGTCCACGGCGCGGCGGTTGGCGAGCCCGGTGAGCGGGTCCGTGAACGCCAGCCTGCGGGCCTCCTCCAGCCGTTCCGTCTGCGCGAGGCCCGCCGCCACCACGGCGGCGAGGACCGTGGCGAAGTCGGCGTCGGACCGGTCGAAGACGGACCGGCCGGCCGGCCGGGCGACATACAGCTCACCCCAGGCCCGGCCGTGCTGCACGATCGGCGCGACCACGCAGCAGCCGCGGCCGCGCCGGCGCAGTGCCGCGACGCGCTGGTGGCAGTACCCGGGCTGCCCCGCCGCCGGGCCCTCGGCGGTCTCCACCCACGCGTCCGGCTCGCCGCCGGAGGCCCACCGCTCGTGCAGGAACTCGGCGATCTCCGGGAACTGGTGCACCGGGTACGCCTCCCCCTCCGGGAACTCCTCCTCCTCGGGCGCCCGGTCCCCCACGTTCACCAGCACCCGCAGCCGCCCGCGCTCGCGCTCCCACACCGACAGCGCGGCGAAGCTGCCCTCCAGCGCCCGGCACGCCCCGAGCGCCGCCGCCCGCCACGACTCCCGCGGCGTGTGCGCCGCGGCCATCCCCTGCGCCAACGCCACGACGGCGGCCAGTCGCCTGTTCTCGCCCATCACCCCAGGCTAGGGAGGTTTCACCTGATTCGGGACATTGGTGGGGCTGACAGAGGCCGTGATCACGACCACGGACGGAACCGGTGCGGTGATCCCGGCGCAAGAACCCGCGGAACCGCCCGGCACGGACGGATGCGGAAGGGACCGGCCCACCGGGACCGCCCGGACGGGACGGGCCCGGAAGGAAGAACCCGCGGGGAAGGACTCACTCGCCCGGCCAGCGCGGGGCCCGCTTCTCGTTGAAGGCCGTGACGCCCTCCGCACGGTCCGCCGAGAAGGCCGCCGAACGCCACGCCGCGTCCTCGACCTCCAGACCGGCCCGCAGGTCCAGCCCCTGCCCCAGCCGCAGCGCCCGCTTGGCCGCGCGCAGTCCCACGGGGGAGTTCGCCGCCATCCGGGCGCCCAGCTCCAGCGCCTCCTCGCGGTCCCGGCCCTCCTCCACCAGCAGGTCCACCAGCCCCAGATCCCGCGCCTCGGCCGCCTCCAGCCGCCGCGCGGTGAAGATCAGCTCCGCGGCACGCGCCGCGCCGACCCGCCGGGGCAGCAACTGCGTGCCGCCGCCGCCGGGGATCACGCCCACGGACACCTCCGGCAGCCCGACCACGGCCGTACGGTCGGCCACGATCACATCGCAGGAGAGCGCCAGTTCGAACCCGCCGCCGAGCGCGAACCCGTGCACCGCGGCGACGGTCGGCATCGGCAGCTCCAGTACGCCGGTGTACGCCCCGCGCGCCACCGGCCGTTGCCGCAGCAGGTCGGCGTCGGTGAAGGAGTTGCGCTCCTTGAGGTCGGCCCCGACGCAGAACGCCCGCTCGTGCGAGGAGGACAGGACGACCACGCGCGCGTCCGGATCGGCGGCGAGCGCCGCGCACGCCCCGGCGATCGACCGGGCCATGTCCGTCGACACGGCGTTCATGGCCTTGGGCCGGTCGAGGACGAGTTCCGCGACATGGCCGTGCCGCCGTACCAGCACGAACTCCCCGAACCGCTCCTCACTCATGACACCCTCCCGGTTAACGCGGGTTAACAACTCCTGCCCCGATCATCTCAGCCGCGCCCGTACGGGGAAAGGGGCTGCCTGTCGAGACCCGGCACCCCGTTCGAGTGACATTCCGGCCGCCCCGCGTGAAACCCCTGCGCCACCGCATAGCGTGCGTCCGCCACGGCGCAACGGGGGCGCGAGCGCATCGGGGAGGAGCGCGATGAGGACGGACACGGCCGGCACCGCACGGCAGGACGCCATAACCACCGGCGACCGCGACGTCGGCAGGCACCCGGGGAGCAGCACCTCGGGCGCCCCAGGTCCGGAAGACGGCACCCCCGACGGCGCAGATCCCCGAAGCAGCGCCCCCCGCGGCACAGGTCCGGAAGACGGCACCCCCGGCACCACGGATCCCGGCGCTGCCGCCCCTGACGGATCCGGCCGCCGCGCTCTCTTCCGGGGCCCGCGCCTGCGGGGGCGCCACCGCCGGCCCCGGCCGCGCCGGGTACTGCTCACCGCGGGCGCGCTGGCCCTCGCCGCCGGTGCGCTGAGCCTCGTACGCCTGACCCCGGAGTACGGGCACGGCGGTCCTGGGACCGCCGAGGCGGAGCCCTACCGGCACCCCGGTCAGGGCGGTACCACGGCCGCCCCGTCGTCCGGCGCCGCCCTCACCGCGACCGGCACGGCGAGGGCGGGGAAGGGTCCGTCCGCCCTGCCCTCCTCCGCGCTGCCCATGGGCGGCGTCGGCGCCGTGGCGGCTTTGGGCACCGCTCCCGCACCGCCCGCCTCCGGGCACGGCACGGGCCCGGCCCCGTCCACCGGCCCGGCGCAGACGGCGGGCGCCGCCGCGGCGGACCCCGCGTCACAGCGCCCCGAGACCACGCCCGCGCCGGGCGCTCCTGCTCACCCGCCGGCGCCCTCGGGCACGTCCCACGCCCCCGCCCCCCATCCCTCCACACCGGCACCCGCGCCGAGCACCCGCACCCCGGCACCCTCGCCGCCGTCGTCCGGCGGGGGCGGCGGGAGCGACGGAGACCTGTGCATCCCGGTCATCGGCGTGTGCGTCGGCCTCCGCTGACGTACACCCGGCACACAGCACAGCGGCCCACCGCCCGGCGCCGGCACCCGGCACCCGGCACCCGGCACATGAGGCTCGGCACGGACCGCCCACGGCCTGCCTCCCCGCACAGGACGCTCACGGCCTGACTCCGGCGCAGAACACTCGGAACCCGGAACCGGGACCGGGACCCGGGACCCGGCGCTCAGAACCCGGCGCTCAGCGCCTGGCCCCGTTCACTGGGCCGGCTCGGCCCGGCGGGTGAGCAGCCAGGGCTCGACCACGCCGAGTCCGCGCACCGGCCGCTGCCAGGTCGGCTGCAGGGCGAAGCGGTACACCGGCGGTTCCTCGCCCTCCTTCTCCGCAGCCTGGGCGGCCTCGGCCGCCTGCGCCTCGGAGGCGGGGGAATCGCCCGTGCGGATCAGTTCCTCGGCGAAGGCGCTGTCGACGAGCACGGCGTCACGCGGGGCTATGGACGTCAGCCGTGAGGCGAGGTTGACGGTGGTGCCGAACACATCGCCCATCCGGGTGGTCACCGTGCCGAACGCCATCCCGACCCTCAGCTCCGGCATCGTCTCGTCGTTCTCCATGGTCTCGACCAGCCGCAGCGCGATGTCCGCCGCCGTTCCCGCGTCGTCGGCGGCGTACAGCACCTCGTCACCGAGCGTCTTGATCAGCCGCCCGCCGCGCGCGGCCACCAGGTCGGCGGCGGTCGTCTCGAAGGCCTCGACCAGCTCGCCCAGCTCCTCCTCCTCCATCCGGCGGGTCAGCCGGGTGAAGCCGACGAGGTCGGCGAAGCCGACGGCCAGGCGCCGGTCGACCATCTCCTCGTCGTCGGCGACCTGCACGACCCGCCCGGCGGAGGCGGCGAGCTGCCGCCGCCAGACGTAGACGAGGAACTCCTCCAGCTCGGGCAGGAGCAGCTCGACGATCGGGTACGTCACCTCGGTGCGCGTCATGCCCGGCTCGGGCGGCTCGGTCAGCCCCTCCAGGAAGGAGTCGATCTGCCACTCGGCCAGCCGGGCGGTGGTCTGCCCCGTGGACCGGGCCACCTGCACGGCCATGGCCTCGCTGAGCAGCCCGGCCTCGACCAGACCGGCGAGCCGGCGCAGCGCCAGGACGTCGGCCTCGGTCAGCGCCTTGGCCTGGCCGATGTCGGCGAAGCCCATGGCCCGCCAGAAGCGCGAGGCCAGCTCCATGGAGACGCCGGCGCTGCGGGCCGCCTGAAAGGGGGTGTAGCGCCGTTCCGCGCCCAGGATGAGCTGTTCGAGACGGAGCGCGAGCGGGTCCTCGCCGGAGTCGGCGGCCTGGGGATCCACCCGGCCGTCCGCGTCCTGCGCACCCGAGCCCGTGTCGTCGACGGTCACGCCTGCTGCCCTTCCGATCTGTCACGGTCAGGTATCGACCGGCCTCAACTCTACGGCAGGTGTGCGCCAGCTCACTCCGTCACAGCGGACCGCGCAGGGAGCTGAGCTGGGCCGTCGCCCGCCCGGCGGCAGGGAGCGCGCGCCTCGCGCGCCGGCCGTCCACGGGCCACGGGAGCGTACGCCGGCCGCCCGTCCCGGCGGCGGGGCGCAGGCGCGCCGGGGCCGCCCGCCCGTCCCGCACCCCCTTTCCGCTCAGGCCGGCCGCAGATGGACGATGTCGCCCGCGCCCACCGGCTCCTGCACGCCGTTCTCCGTGGCCAGGACGAGCCTGCCGTCGCCGTCCACCGCGACCGCCTCGCCGACCACCGACCGGTCGCCCGGCAGCTCGGCGCGCACCTTACGTCCCAGGGTCGCGCACCCCGCCGCGTACGTCTCCTGCAGACCCGCGGCGGCCGGGTCGCCCCCCGCCTCCCGCCAGCGGCCGTACCACTCCTCCAGCGAGCGCAGCACCGCGCGCAGCAGCGGGTCGCGGTCCGTGCTCACGGCCCCCGCCAGGGCCAGGGAGCCCGCCTGCGGGACCGGCAGTTCGTCCTCGCGCAGGGTGACGTTGACGCCGACGCCGAGGACCACCCCGCCGTCCCCGGCCCCTTCCGCCAGGATGCCGCCGGCCTTGCGTTCCTCGTGGCCGACGGTCACCAGCAGGTCGTTGGGCCACTTCAGCGCCGTGTCGACACCGGCGGAGCGGGACAGTCCGGTGGCGACCGCCACGCCGGTGAGCAACGGCAGCCAGCCCCAGCGGGCCACCGGCACCTCGGCCGGCCGCAGCAGCACCGAGAAGAACAGCCCGGAGCGGGCCGGGGCGCTCCACCGGCGGTCCAGGCGGCCGCGCGCGGCGGTCTGCTCCTCGGCGACGAGGACGGCGCCCTCGGCCGCCTCCCCCGCCTCCGCCCGGGCCACCAGGTCCGCGTTGGTGGAGCCGGTGCGCTGCACCACCTGCACCTCGGTCCACAGGCCGCCCTCACGCACCAGTCCGCGGCGCAGTGCCGCGGCGTTCAGGGGCGGGCGGTCGAGGTCGGACCAGCGGCTTCCGCGCGCCGGGTCGCCGGGCTTGCCGTGGCTGTCGTCTGCTGCATCTCGCGGCGTCATGCAACCCACCCTAGGTGTGGGAAACGCCGCACTGCCGAACGGTGGGGGCCCCATTAGTCTACGGATGAGTAACCGTCCCCCCTTTTGAGCAGGCAGGGAGCCGCGATCCCGATGTCCGAGCCGGAAGAGCGCCAAGAGATCGACATCCACACCACCGCGGGCAAACTCGCGGATCTCCAGCGGCGCATCGAGGAAGCGACGCACGCGGGTTCGGAGCGGGCCGTGGAGAAACAGCACGCCAAGGGCAAGCTGACGGCCCGTGAGCGGATCGAACTCCTGCTGGACGAGGACTCGTTCGTGGAGCTGGACGAGTTCGCCCGGCACCGCTCCACGAACTTCGGCCTGGAGGCGAACCGGCCCTACGGCGACGGTGTGGTCACCGGCTACGGCACGGTCGACGGCCGTCCGGTGGCCGTCTTCTCCCAGGACTTCACCGTCTTCGGCGGCGCGCTGGGCGAGACGTACGGGCAGAAGATCTGCAAGGTGATGGACTTCGCGCTGAAGACCGGCTGCCCGGTCATCGGCATCAACGACTCCGGCGGCGCCCGCATCCAGGAGGGCGTGGCCTCGCTCGGCGCGTACGGCGAGATCTTCCGCCGCAACACCCACGCCTCCGGTGTCGTCCCGCAGATCAGCCTGGTCGTCGGCCCGTGCGCGGGCGGCGCGGTGTACTCGCCCGCGATCACCGACTTCACGGTCATGGTCGACCAGACCAGCCACATGTTCATCACCGGCCCGGACGTGATCAAGACGGTGACCGGTGAGGACGTCGGCTTCGAGGAGCTGGGCGGCGCCCGCACCCACAACTCCGCCTCGGGCGTGGCCCACCACATGGCCGCCGACGAGAAGGACGCCGTCGAGTACGTCAAGCAGCTGCTGTCGTACCTGCCGTCCAACAACCTCTCCGAGCCGCCCGTCTTCCCCGAGCAGGCCGATCTGACGGTCAGCGACGAGGACCGCGAGCTGGACGTGATCGTCCCGGACTCGGCGAACCAGCCCTACGACATGCACACCGTCGTGGAACACGTCCTGGACGACGCCGAGTTCTTCGAGACGCAGCCGCTGTTCGCCCCGAACATCCTTACCGGCTACGGCCGCGTCGAGGGGCACCCGGTGGGCATCGTCGCCAACCAGCCGATGCAGTTCGCCGGCTGCCTGGACATCGACGCCTCCGAGAAGGCCGCGCGTTTCGTGCGCACCTGCGACGCCTTCAACATCCCGGTGCTCACCTTCGTGGACGTGCCCGGGTTCCTGCCCGGTGTCGGCCAGGAGCACGAGGGCATCATCCGCCGCGGCGCCAAGCTGATCTTCGCCTACGCCGAGGCGACGGTCCCGCTGATCACGGTCATCACCCGCAAGGCCTTCGGCGGCGCCTACGACGTGATGGGCTCCAAGCACCTGGGCGCCGACCTGAACCTGGCCTGGCCCACCGCCCAGATCGCCGTCATGGGCGCCCAGGGCGCGGTCAACATCCTGCACCGCCGCACCATCGCAGACGCCGGTGACGACGCCGACGCCACCCGCGCCCGCCTGATCCAGGAGTACGAGGACGCGCTGCTCAACCCCTACGTCGCCGCCGAACGCGGTTACGTGGACGCCGTGATCATGCCGTCCGACACCCGGGCCCACATCGTCCGCGGCCTGCGTCAACTGCGCACCAAGCGGGAATCCCTGCCTCCGAAGAAGCACGGCAACATCCCCCTCTGAGCCCTGTAAGGAGCCGCTGTGACCATCAAGGTCCTACGAGGCAACCCCACCCCGGAGGAGCTGGCCGCCGCACTGGCGGTGGTCCGGGCGCGCGCCGCGGCGGCGGCCGTCCAGCCGTCCGGCGCGCCCGGCCCCCGGGACTCCTGGGCCGACCCGTCCCGCATCGCAGCCCGCCGCAGCCCCCGTCCGGGCCCGGCGGCCTGGACACGGACGTACTGGCCCGGCTGACCGCGCGGCGCGGCCCGCCCGCGGGCACCGCGCGGGCCGGGCCGGCACCAACTTGAGTACGCGTACTCAGGCGCCGGCCCCGCCCCCGGCCGGACCATCGAGGAATGCTGTGGTCCGACCCCGAGAACGAGCCTCCGAAGGAACTGCGCGACATGCAGGCGATGTTGCGGCGGCTCGGTGTTCTCATGGCGCTGGCCATGGTGGTGGCGATGTTCGCGATCGGGCTGAGGTGAGCGCGACCGCGGGCCCCGCCGATACCCTGACCGCATGACTGACCAGCCGCGCCGCCGACTCGTGCTCGCCTCCCAGTCCCCCGCCCGGCTCGGGCTGCTCCGGCAGGCCGGGCTGGACCCGGAGGTGATCGTGAGCGGGGTCGACGAGGACGCGATCACCGCCCCCACCCCCGCCGAGCTGGCGCTGGCCCTCGCCGAGGCGAAGGCCTCCGTGGTGGCGGCCCGCCCGGAGGTCAAGGGCGCCCTGGTGATCGGCTGCGACTCGGTGCTCGACCTCGACGGCCGGGCGCTCGGCAAGCCCGCCGACGCGGAGGAGGCCGTCGCCCGCTGGAAGGCGATGCGCGGCCGGGCCGGCACCCTCCAGACCGGGCACTGCGTCTGGGACACGGCGACCGGCCGCCACACCTCGGCCACCGCCTCCACCGTGGTCCGCTTCGGGGAGCCGACGGACGAGGAGGTCGCCGCGTACGTCGCCTCCGGCGAGCCCCTCCACGTGGCCGGCGCCTTCACCCTGGACGGCCGCTCGGCCCCGTTCATCGACGGCATCGACGGCGACCACGGCAACGTCATCGGCCTCAGCCTGCCCCTGGTGCGGCGGCTGCTGGCGGAACTGGGCGTGGGCATCACCGCGTTGTGGGCGCCGCCCCGGGAGAGCTGAGCAGGCCGCTCAGGGGGCCGTGGGCCCGGCCCCGGGAGCCGCCGGAGCGGAGCCGTGCGGGCCGCCCACGGGGCCGCTCGCCGGCGCGTCCGGCCGCGGCCCGGGCCGCTCCTCCTCCGCCTCCCCCTGGTCGTAGGTCATCAGGAGCAGCACGATCAGTGCCAGTACGACGATCATGGACAGGAACGCCGTCCAGCCCAGCAGACCCCACGCGAAGGCGCCCAGCAGCGCGTGCACCACGGCCGCGCTGATCAGCAGCACCCGCCCGAACCCGGCCGGGCGGCGGCCGCGCACGGCGACGAGCAGGGCGACCAGGGCGCACAGGGCGAGGTAGAGGCCGAAGACCACTCCGCCGATCTTCGAGGACGTCGACATCACGTTCGAGTCCAGACCGGCCAGGGACATCCGCTGCCGGTGGACGACCTCACCGAGGAGCCAGTTCACCGCCGCGAAGCCGAGCGCCTCCGCGAAGAGCACGACCGCCACGACCCATGCCACCGGTCTGCGCACCACCGGTTCCACCCACTTCCGACCGCCGCTCCACCCGGAGCCCTGTTACCGCCAGTACCGTCAGACAGCGCGAACGCTACTAACGGGTAAACCTGGGGACAAGGGTTCTGCCGAGGGCAAAGATTCATTGGGCCATTCGTAGGGACTCCACAAAGAAACGAAGTGGGCCGCAGCACGCTCTCACAGAGACCTTGACCACACCGTGGGGCTAGGGTTTTCCGCAGGAGCCCTGCGTACCGAGGTGCGACTAGGGCTTTCGCGGGTCGAGCGAGCCTCGAATCACGCTCCGTGTGGGCAAGCTCACCATTGGGGACGGGTCGAAGTGCCGTGTCGGCAGTCCCTAAACTCGGCTTGTTTCAAGGAGGGAGCCTCAATCGTGCGCAAGGTGCTCATCGCCAACCGTGGCGAAATCGCTGTCCGCGTGGCCCGGGCCTGCCGGGACGCCGGAATCGCGAGCGTGGCCGTCTACGCGGACCCGGACCGGGACGCTCTGCATGTCCGCGCCGCTGACGAGGCGTTCGCCCTGGGCGGTGACACCCCCGCCACCAGCTACCTGGACATCGACAAGGTCCTCAAGGCAGCCAAGGAGTCCGGCGCGGACGCCGTCCACCCCGGCTACGGCTTCCTCTCGGAGAACGCCGAGTTCGCCCAGGCCGTACTGGACGCCGACCTGATCTGGATCGGCCCGCCGCCGCACGCCATCCGCGACCTCGGTGACAAGGTCGCCGCCCGGCACATCGCCCAGCGCGCCGGCGCTCCCCTGGTCGCCGGCACCTCCGACCCGGTCTCCGGCGCCGACGAGGTCGTGGCCTTCGCCGAGGAGCACGGCCTGCCGATCGCCATCAAGGCGGCCTTCGGCGGCGGCGGCCGCGGCCTCAAGGTCGCCCGCACCCTCGAAGAGGTCCCCGAGCTGTACGACTCGGCGGTCCGCGAGGCGGTGGCCGCCTTCGGCCGCGGCGAGTGCTTCGTCGAGCGGTACCTCGACCGTCCGCGCCACGTCGAGACCCAGTGCCTGGCCGACAAGCACGGCAACGTCGTGGTGGTCTCCACCCGCGACTGCTCCCTGCAGCGCCGCCACCAGAAGCTGGTGGAGGAGGCCCCGGCGCCGTTCCTGAGCGAGGCCCAGGTCGCCGAGCTGTACCGCGCCTCCAAGGCCATCCTCAAGGAGGCCGGCTACGAAGGCGCCGGTACCTGCGAGTTCCTCGTCGGCCAGGACGGGACGATCTCCTTCCTGGAGGTCAACACGCGCCTCCAGGTCGAGCACCCGGTCACCGAGGAGGTCGCCGGCATCGACCTGGTCCGCGAGATGTTCCGCATCGCCGACGGCGAGGAACTGGGCTACGACGACCCGCAGCTGCGCGGCCACTCCTTCGAGTTCCGCATCAACGGCGAGGACCCGGGCCGCAACTTCCTGCCCGCCCCCGGCACCGTCACCCGCTTCGACGCCCCCACGGGCCCCGGTGTCCGCCTCGACGCCGGTGTCGAGGCCGGCAGCGTGATCGGCCCGGCCTGGGACTCCCTGCTGGCCAAGCTGATCGTCACCGGGCGCACCCGCAAGGAGGCCCTGGAGCGCGCCTCCCGCGCCCTGGAGGAGTTCCAGGTCGAGGGCATGGCCACCGCGATCCCGTTCCACCGCAAGGTCGTCACCGACCCGGCCTTCGCCCCGGAACTGACCGGCTCCGAGGACCCCTTCACGGTCCACACCCGCTGGATCGAGACCGAGTTCACCAACGACATCAAGCCCTTCACCGCTGCGGCCGACACGGACGCCGACGAGGAGTCCGGCCGCGAGACGGTCGTCGTCGAGGTCGGCGGCAAGCGCCTGGAGGTCTCCCTGCCCTCCTCCCTCGGCATGAGCCTGGCCCGCACCGGCCTGGCCGCGGGCGCCAAGCCCAAGCGCCGCGCGGCGAAGAAGTCCGGGCCCGTCGCCTCCGGTGACACGCTCGCCTCCCCGATGCAGGGCACGATCGTCAAGATCGCCGTGGAGGAGGGTCAGGAGGTCAAGGAGGGCGACCTGATCGTCGTCCTGGAAGCCATGAAGATGGAGCAGCCCCTCAACGCCCACAAGAACGGCACCGTCAAGGGACTCACCGCCGAGGTCGGCGCCTCCCTCACCTCCGGCGCCGCGATCTGCGAGATCAAGGACTGACACCCGCGGCACACGACAGGCGCCCGGCGGCCCGCGACGAGCGGGTGGCCGGGCGCCTGTCCCATGAGGGGCCGCCCGGGGCCGGTCAGTGCCTCACGGCCTCCGGCCCCGGCGGGCGCTCACCGGCGCCGCAGGTCCGCGACCCGGGCCGCCCGCTCGGCACCCGCCGACTGGTCCTGGCCGCCCAGTCCCGTGGCGCGCAGGGTGGCGGCCGGACCCGTGACCTGGCCGCGGCGCGGGCCGGGCAGCGGGACGTCCCGGCGGCGCTCGCCGCGGGCCGGGGCCTGCTCGCCCACGGGGTTTCCCGCAGGCCCTGCCACGGCGATCTGCACGCCCTGATCGGCCAGGGCCTGCAGTTCGGTGCCCGCGCGGTCGTCGTGGGCGGGCGGCTCGTCCGTCACCAGGCGGGTGATGAACTCGGTCGGGACGGTCTGGAACATGGTGTCCGCGCCCAGCTTGGTGTGGTCGGCGAGGACGACGACCTCCGCGGCGGCCTGGACGAGGGCGCGGTCGACGGAGGCCGACAGCATGTTGGAGGTGGACAGCCCGCGTTCGGCGGTCAGCCCGCTCCCCGACAGGAACGCCCTGGACACCCGCAGCCCCTGCAGCGACTGCTCGGCACCCGACCCGACGAGGGCGTAGTTGGAGCCGCGCAGCGTGCCGCCGGTCATCACGACCTCCACGCGGTTGGCGTGGGCGAGGGCCTGGGCGACCAGCAGCGAGTTGGTGACCACGGTCAGCCCGGGGATCCGGGCGAGCCGGCGGGCCAGCTCCTGGGTGGTCGTACCGGCCCCGACGACGATGGCCTCGCCTTCTTCGACGAGACCCGCGGCGAGGTCGGCGATGGCCGTCTTCTCCGCGGTCGCGAGGTGCGACTTCTGCGGGAAGCCGGACTCGCGGGTGAACCCGCCCGGCAGTACCGCACCGCCGTGCCGGCGGTCGAGGAGTCCTTCCGCCTCCAGTGCCCGCACGTCCCGCCGTACGGTCACTTCGGAGGTCTGGACGACACGGGCGAGTTCACGGAGCGACACCGCACCGTTCGCTCGCACCATTTCGAGGATGAGTTGGCGACGTTCAGCAGCGAACACGAAACTGACAGTAACCCCAGCGACCGTCTGCTTTCAGCAGTTTGCACCGAATAACAGAAGTTGTTCGCAAGGTGGCAGGGGGAGTGGTATAAGCCGTAGTCCATCCGCCTATGCCGCGCGCATGGTCCGCAACTCCCCGTACAGGGCGGGGAGTCGGATCCGGCCGCAGCCCGGAGCCCTCCCCGCCGCCCTCACGCCTCGCCGGCCGACTTGCGCCCGTGCAGCTGCCGGGCCACCTCGGCGATCGACCCCGACAGAGAGGGGTACACGGTGAAGGCGTTCGCGATCTGTTCGACCGTCAGGTTGTTGTCGACGGCGATCGAGATGGGGTGGATCAGTTCCGAGGCGCGCGGCGCCACGACCACACCGCCGACCACGATGCCCGTACCGGGACGGCAGAAGATCTTGACGAAGCCGTCCCGGATGCCCTGCATCTTGGCGCGCGGGTTGCGCAGCAGGGGCAGCTTCACACAGCGGGCGTCGATCTTGCCGGCGTCCACGTCGGCCTGGCTGTAGCCGACGGTGGCGATCTCGGGGTCGGTGAAGACGTTGGAGGAGACGGTCTTCAGGTTCAGCGGGGCCACCGCGTCGCCGAGGAAGTGGTACATGGCGATACGTCCCTGCATCGCCGCCACCGACGCCAGCGCGAAGACACCGGTCACGTCACCGGCCGCGTAGACGCCCGGAGCCGTCGTCCGCGACACCTTGTCCGTCCAGATGTGCCCGGAGTCGCGCAGCCTGACGCCGGCCTCCTCCAGACCGAGCCCCGCGCTGTTGGGGATGGCGCCGACGGCCATCAGGCAGTGGGAACCGGTGATGACCCGGCCGTCGGCCAGCGTCACCTCCACCCGGTCCCCGACCCGCTTGGCCGCGGCGGCGCGCGAGCGGGCCATGACGTTCATGCCGCGGCGCCGGAAGACGTCCTCCAGGACGGCCGCCGCGTCCGGGTCCTCGCCGGGCAGCACGCGGTCGCGGGAGGACACCAGCGTGACCTTGGACCCCAGTGCCTGGTAGGCGCCCGCGAACTCGGCGCCGGTGACGCCCGAGCCCACCACGATGAGTTCCTCGGGCAGCTCGGTGAGGTCGTAGACCTGGGTCCAGTTGAGGATGCGCTCGCCGTCGGGCTGCGCGTCGGGCACCTCGCGGGGGTGGCCGCCGGTCGCGATCAGCACCGCGTCCGCGGTGAGCGTCTCCTCGCTGCCGTCGGCCGTGGTGACGACGACCTTGCGCGACCCGTCCAGGGCCTGCATGCCCTCGAGCCGTCCGCGGCCGCGCATGACCCGGGCGCCCGCGCGCGTCACGGACGCGGTGATGTCGTGCGACTGGGCGAGCGCGAGCCGCTTGACCCTCCGGTTGACCTTCCCCAGGTCGACCCCGACGACCCGGGCGGCCTGCTCCAGCGGCGGGGTGTCGTCGGCCACGATGATCCCCAGCTCCTCGTACGAGGAGTCGAAGGTGGTCATCACCTCGGCCGTGGCGATCAGGGTCTTCGACGGCACGCAGTCGGTCAGCACCGACGCTCCGCCCAGACCGTCGCAGTCGACGACGGTCACCTCCGCGCCGAGCTGAGCGGCCACCAGCGCCGCTTCGTATCCGCCGGGTCCGCCACCGATGATCACGATCCGAGTCACGTACTCCATTGTCCCGCACTCCTCAAGATGCTCCTCCCCGGGGGCACCGCCGGGTGCGGGAGAGGGCTTCCGCCCCGGATGAGCCGCCCGCGCCGCTGCCGTACTCTTCGACGCATGTCGCTCTACGCCGCGTACGCCGGCAATCTCGACGCGCGGCTGATGTCCCGCCGCGCTCCGCACTCGCCGCTGCGCGCGACGGGCTGGCTGAACGGCTGGCGGCTGACCTTCGGCGGCGAGCATCTGGGCTGGGAGGGCGCCCTGGCGACCCTGGTCGAGGACCCGATCTCCCAGGTCTTCGTCGCGCTCTACGACATCGCCCCGATGGACGAGGAGTCCCTGGACCGCTGGGAGGGCGTCGGCATGGACATCTACCGGCGCACGCGTGTGCGCGTGCACACCCTGGAGGGTGAGGAGAAGGCCTGGGCGTACGTCCTCGACGCCTACGAGGGCGGTCTGCCCTCCGCCCGCTACCTGGGCGAGATCGCGGACGCGGCCGAGTCCGCCGGAGCCCCGCACGACTACGTGATGGAACTGCGCAAGCGCCCCTGCTGAGGACGCCGGCACCGGGGCCTTGTCGGAAACGACAAGGCAACGATCCCGTTCCCGTGAGCTCCGTCATCTACGCGCGTAGGCGAATTCCGGCTACCCTCGTCCGCGTGAACGCTTCTCTTCTTCCGGACGACATCCAGGGCGACCCCTACGCCGCCGCCGACGCCGCCGCCGCGCGCCTGCGGGAACTCACCGGCGCGGAGACCCACGACGTCGCCCTCGTGATGGGCTCCGGCTGGGCACCGGCCGTCGACGCCCTGGGCACCCCCGACGCCGAGTTCCAGGTCACCGAGCTGCCCGGCTTCCCGCCGCCGGCGGTCCAGGGTCACGGTGGCAGGATCCGCTCGTACAGCACGGGCTCCAAGCGGGCCCTGGTCTTCCTGGGCCGCACCCACTACTACGAGGGTCACGGCGTGGCCGCCGTCGCCCACGGCGTGCGCACCGCCGTCGCGGCCGGCGTCAAGACGATGATCCTCACCAACGGCTGCGGCGGCCTGCGCGAAGGGATGCGCCCCGGCCAGCCGGTGCTGATCAGCGACCACATCAACCTGACCGCCACCTCCCCGATCGTCGGCGCCAACTTCGTCGACCTGACCGACCTGTACAGCCCGCGCCTGCGCGCCCTGTGCAAGGAGGTCGACCCCACCCTGGAGGAGGGCGTCTACGCCCAGTTCCCCGGCCCGCACTACGAGACGCCCGCCGAGATCCGCATGGCCCGCGTCATCGGCGCGGACCTGGTCGGCATGTCCACGGTCCTGGAGGCGATCGCCGCCCGCGAGGCCGGCGCCGAGGTCCTCGGCATCTCCCTGGTGACCAACCTCGCCGCCGGCATGACGGGCGAACCCCTCAACCACGAGGAGGTCCTCCAGGCGGGCCGCGACAGCGCCACCCGCATGGGCTCCCTGCTGGCCCAGGTCCTGGACCGCCTGTAATCACCCGCCGTGGCCCCACGGCGAGGGACCGGTCCAGGACGGCGCCGCACCCGAGCACGAGGGCGAGGGACGACGCCCCACTGGCCCGCACTCACGCACGACGGCGAGGAAACGGCCCACGACGGCACCGCACCCGCACACGAGGGCGAGGGACGATGCCACAGTGGGCCTGCCCCGCAGCCGCGTACGGCGGCGAGGGGACGTGCCGGGGGGTGGCCGCCCGCAGCGGTTGGCGCGTCAACCCGGGCACTGTGAACAAGTGACCGATTCCGCGCCGTTCCGAGGACGGACACCCCCCGGCGCGGCCCCGCCCCACCCCTCACCGCACGCGTGGCGCGCACCCCCGCCCCCAGCACGGGCCGCCGCAGGCACCCCACACCGCCACCCCCCGCACCACCCCTCACAAGCCCCCCCGCACCGCGCACCCAGCACCTCACCGCGCAGCGCGCCGCAGGCACCCCGCACCACCGACGACACGAGAGGCTGACCCGACGTGCACGACGACGACCTCATGGCCCGGGCCGAGGCATGGCTCGCCGAGGACCCCGACGCGGACACCCGCGCGGAACTCGCCGCGCTCATCGCCGCCGGCGACACGGCCGAGCTGACGGCACGCTTCGCCGGCACCCTCCAGTTCGGCACCGCCGGCCTCCGCGGTGAACTGGGCGCGGGCCCCCTGCGCATGAACCGCTCCGTGGTCATCCGCGCCGCCGCAGGCCTCGCCGCGTACCTGAAGAAGCAGGGCACCCCCCACGGGGACGACACGGCCGGCCTCGTCGTCATCGGCTACGACGCCCGCCACAAGTCGGCGGACTTCGCCCGCGACACCGCCGCCGTCATGACGGGCGCCGGCCTGCGCGCGGCCGTGCTCCCCCGCCCCCTGCCCACCCCCGTCCTCGCCTTCGCCGTCCGGCACCTCGGCGCGGTCGCGGGCGTGGAGGTCACCGCCAGTCACAACCCGCCCCGCGACAACGGCTACAAGGTGTACCTGGGCGACGGCTCCCAGATCGTCCCGCCCGCGGACGCGCAGATCGCGGCGGAGATCGACGCGATCACCACCCTCACCGCGGTCCCCCGCCCCGACACCGGCTGGGAGACGCTCGGCGAGGACGTCCTGGAGGCCTACCTGGCCCGTACGGACGCCGTCCTCGCCCAGGGCTCCCCCCGCACGGCCCGCACCGTCTACACGGCGATGCACGGCGTCGGCAAGGAGACCCTGCTCGCCGCCTTCGCCCGCGCGGGCTTCCCCGCGCCCGCCCTGGTCGCCGAGCAGGCCGACCCGGACCCGGACTTCCCGACCGTCGCCTTCCCCAACCCGGAAGAGCCCGGCGCGATGGACCTGGCCTTCGCCAAGGCCCGCGAGACCGGCCCCGACCTGGTCATCGCCAACGACCCGGACGCGGACCGCTGCGCGGCGGCCGTGAAGGACGGCGCGGACTGGCGCATGCTGCGCGGCGACGAGGTGGGCGCGCTGCTCGCCGCCCACCTGGTCGCCCGCGGCGCGCACGGCACCTTCGCGGAGTCGATCGTCTCCTCCTCGCTGCTCGGCCGCATCGCCGGGAAGGCGGGCCTGCCCTACGAGGAGACCCTCACCGGCTTCAAGTGGATCGCCCGCGTGGAGGGCCTGCGCTACGGCTACGAGGAGGCCCTCGGCTACTGCGTGGACCCGGAGGGCGTGCGTGACAAGGACGGCATCACCGCCGCCCTGCTGATCACGGAGCTGGCCTCCCGGCTCAAGGAGGAGGGCCGCACCCTCCTGGACCTCCTCGACGACCTCGCGGTGGAGCACGGCCTGCACGCCACGGACCAGCTCTCGGTCCGCGTGCAGGACCTCTCCCTGATCGCCGACGCGATGCGCCGCCTGCGCGAGCAGCCCCCGACCGCACTGGCGGGCCTGCCCGTCACCCGCGCCGAGGACCTGACGCAGGGCACGGAGGAGCTGCCGCCGACCGACGGCCTGCGCTACACCCTGGACGGTGCCCGGGTCATCGTCCGCCCGTCGGGCACCGAACCGAAGCTGAAGTGCTACCTGGAGGTGGTGGTCCCGGTCGCCGACCGCGCCGGCCTCACGGCGGCCCGGGAGAAGGCCGCCGGGCTGCTGGCGGCGATCAAGCGCGACCTGTCCGCGGCGGCGGGCATCTGACGAGACAGCGGGCCCCGGCCGAAGCCGGGGCCCGCTGTGCCGTACCGGGGCTCTGCGGCGCCCGTCAGCCCACGGCCAGCAGGATCGCCAGGACCACCGCGCCGGCCAGCGCCGGCCCCGCGATCTCGTAGGCCCAGCGGACCGTCACCTCGCCCTGCGCGCTCTCGGCGTGCGCGCGGGACTCCTGCAGTTCGCGCAGGTCGTTCATGAACTGGTCGCCCTCCGCCCGGATGGGCCCGCCGGCGCCCGCTCCGCCCCCGGCCCTCGGGGCGCCCCCCGCGACACCCCCGAGCCCGCCGACGGATCCCCGGCCGAAGAGCCCGCCGCGGCCGGTGGCCCCGGGCTCCCCCGCGGCGGCGGCCCGCGCCTCCTGCCGGGCCGCCCGCTTGCGCGCCCGCAGCGACACGGGCACGGCCCAGAGCTGGTACTTCGCGCCGGACGCGGCGATCACCTCGTTGGAGTACCCCGAGCGCAGGCCCGCGACCTGGCTCCAGGGCAGCACGATCACGCGGAAGGGGTTGCGTACGCGCAGCCGGTCGGCGTCGGCGTACACGGCGGGCCGGAAGGTGAAGGCGATCACGAGCGGCACGGTGAGGATCATCCCGGCCAGCGCCAGCCACGGCGTGCGGCCACTGCCGCTGAACATCGCGTCGAGACCCAGCCACAGGATGATGGCGAGCAGGAGGACACCGCCCGCGATGGCGCCGGACGACCGGCGGACCCGGTCCTGGAACTCGGGGGCCGGCGGCTGCGGCGCGGGGGACTCGTGCTCGGGCGTCGTCATGGCCCCGATTGTGCCCGACCCCGCCCCCCGCACCACGCTCCCCCCGCACCCGCACCCGCACCCGCGACCGCCCGCCCCGCGCACCGCCCTCCCCCACCGCAGCGACCGCTGTCTCTTATACACATCTGACGCTGCCGACGAC
>NZ_JOIY01000041.1 GCF_000720185.1 Streptomyces sp. NRRL S-340
CTCGCGCGGGGTGTGGGACACCGAGGAGGTCGTCGTCGACCTGGACGTCGTTCAGATCGCGGCCGCCTTGCGGGCGGCGCGGTAGGTCAGGCCGCAGCTGTGAGAGGTCGTCCGTCCCAGCGGATGCCCTGCGTTCTTGTCGTGGGTTCGAACTGGTCATCCGTGAGGTCAGCAGGACCCAGGGGCTGTGGGTGTCAACGGTCATGTTTTTCCCCATCGCGAGCGTCAGCTTCCCCGCCCAGACGTTCGCTCCGTCGTCACACCATCGTGGTCGTTTCTCGACCGACGGGGGTGAAGCGAGGTTCGGCTGATCAGTCCCAGTAGGATGCCGACTGGTCGACTCGGCCGCCTTTGCGGGGTGTGGGGATGTGGTCGCGAGCGCCGCCAGGCAGCGCGGCGACACACGCCGCCGAGCAAGCGTTGACCAGCAGGGGCAGTACGTCAGTGGCCACGCGCAGGGAGATCCACACCTGATGGAGTCCGCTCTGTTCGATCGGACGGTCGCAGACACTGCACCTGTGGGTGACGGTGGCGCCCCACCGCCGGGGATCCAGGTTTTCCGGATCGAGGTCCGCAACGGAGTCCAGGGAAGGCTGTAGCCGCGGGAACGGCGGTCTCAGTTTGTAGTTGCCGAACAACGCGCGCGTACTCACCGTGCTGCGGGCCAGCTTCCGGCATCGGGTGATCTCGTAGGGGAACCAGTGCAGCCGGTAGGAGGTGTGAGGGGTGAACTCCTCCAGGCTGGTCATGGCCCCGACCCGGGCGGGAGCCGGACCAGATTGCTGCCGTAGAGCACGAGGCGCTTAACCGCCGTCAGCTGGGCGATGCTCGGCGGCAGGGTGATGATCTGCCGCCGCTCTTGCGGGCTGAGCCCGGTCAGGGGGCGAAACTCCTCGCGCCCGTCGGCGGCGGCCTCGTCGATCAGCTCCAGCAGGTGGCGCCAGCCCTGAGCCGAGGTGTCCTGCCGCTCGGCATGGAAGCCGACTCGTGCTCGTGGATGCGGCCTGGACTGATCGAAGCACGAGCACGCGTCCTGGCGGATACCCCGCTGCTTTGGGGCCGGGTCCGATGTGTCGCCCCAGCGGTTCAGATGGAGCCCCGGCTCTGCCTCGTCCGTCATGGCGCCAAGATACGGAGGTCGCTGCAGCCCGTCTCAGGATTATCCGGGCGGGAGCGCAGACGACGCCCATCGCCGTACTCGAACGTCTGGCTGGGGAACCTGATGCTGCTGATGGGGAATTACGTGGAGTTCCCCACGCCTGTCCAACGCCGTTGCCCTCGCCGCCCTGCCGGTCGCCCTTGTCCTGTTGCTTACCGACTGCGGCTCCACCCCGGCGACGGGGAATGCTTCCTTCCCCACCCCGGTCGGCGGACCAGCGACGGAAGCGGCCGCCACGTCTGTGTGGTCCCTCATCGGCAGCGACGGTAAGACGATCAAGACGCTGTCCGAGATGATCCGGATGTCACGGGCGGTCTCGCTGCACTCCGCCGTCACCGACAACCGGGACTTCGACTCGGTCACCACCAGCGTGCGGGACGAGTTCTCCTTCTACACCGCCGCCTTCACCGAACGGCTCAGGGCTCAGGACTCAGGACTCAGGACTCAGGACTCAGGACTCAGGACTCAGGACTAAGCATCCCGCTCGGCGGCCTTCTTCCGCACGAACAAGCCGGCCACCCGGCAGGAGAACACCGCCTGGTACCGGTCGACCGTGTACCAGGACCGCACCACCGCCAAGGTCGAGATGGACACCGTCATCGAGTTCACCGCGGGCGACCCCGGATACCTTGAGAAGGGCGGTTTCGCCACGAACGTGCCCACACCCAGCACCGCAGTGTCGATCTGGTCAAGGAGAAGAGGCGCTGGGTGATCGCCGGCATCGAGAAGCCCCCCTGCCGAAACCGGCCGAGCGACCTGCGGGGTCATGAGGCCATCGGTGCCCGGGCCTTCCACCGGTCCCGCACACCGGCCGGCCCGCGCGGACCGTCATCGAACCAACTGCTCGACAACCCTCGGGTGCGGGAACCCGGGCGGAGCGACCTGCGGGAACTGCTCGTCACCGGCTCGGCTCGTCCCACCCGAGGCTCACGCGTCCGGTCACGCCGTCGTGATGGCGGATGCGATGCTGCGGTGCCGGGCGACGCCGTGTGCGAAGTCGGGTACGCCTGATGTGCCCTCGCGCAGGTCGTCCAGGAACTGCCGGTAGGCGTGAGCGACCGCGTAGGCCGGCGCGTCGGCTCGGGGGTCCAGTTCCGGAACTCGAACGTACGATTGCGGCACCGTCATGGGAGCGAGCGCGGTGGACGTTCCGCGGCCGCCTTCGAGGGTGAGCGGGCTGAGCTGGGGGTGGCCGACCGGGGCGGTGAGGACGAGGTCGCCCTCGGAGCCGTTGATCTCCCAGCGGAAGTTGGTTCCCCGAGCCATGCCTCCGCGGTAGTGGAAGGTGGCCACCGCGCCGCTCGGCAGCCGTCCCGAGGCCACCACCTGGTCCGCAGCGGTCATGGGCACGGGCTGTCCGCTCTCGGTGTCCACGGCCGACGTACGCCGTGACGCCAGTTGGATCCGCAGTTCCTCGGGCTCCCCCAGGACCGACGCGAGTCCGTCGAGGGCGTGGCTGAAGGGAACGGTCAGCAGCGTCGTGCCGTTCGCGGCGTCGAGCACGTAGTGATCGCCGGGGGCGACGGTGGCACCCCACGCACCACCGGAGCCCACAACCGTCGTGGACAGCACCTCTCCCACGTAGCCGTCGGCCACGAGATGCCGTGCGTAGGCGAGCGCCGGGTGCGACCGCGCTTGGAGTCCGACGACGGTCGGCACGGCGCGACTGCCCGCCGACTGCGCCATGTCCTCGGCCTCCGCGAGACCGTTGCCCAGCGGCCATTCGCACAACACGCTCTTTCCGGCGCTCAGCGCCGTCTGCACCAGTTCCCGGTGGTGAGGCACCTTCACCGCCACGACCACGAGGTCCACTTCGTCGCAGGCGACCAGTTCGGCCGCCGTCCCGAAGGCGCTGGCTACACCGTGCTTCCGCCCGGAGCGCTCCGCCGACTGTTTCGAACTCGTGCTCAACGCCCTCAGCTCATAGCCCGGGACAGCGCGCAGGGCCGGCAGGTGGGAGCGCTCGGCCCAGCTACCGTGCGCCCCGAGTCCGATGATCCCTACTCCGATCGTCTTCTCGGACCGGGCCAGTTCGGCAAGGAGTGACTCAGATGTGTTCATGACTCGTCACCTGTTCTTTGTATGGGTGGCACCGACGTCACTCGCTGTGGCCATGAAGCACATAGGGAGTGCCCGTCGCAGCGCCTCGTCACGAGAGGCGGGACCGCGTGTCGGGCAGGCGCCGGCGTGGGAGATTCACGCACGGTGGGTACGGGGTCAGCGGGCGATGCCGCGGACGGGGGTGCCGGACACGGTGCTAATGCGGGGATCGCGGAATCTCTGGCGCGGTTCACCGAGCATGGTGACGAAGGACCGTGCCGGTGGAAGGCGGGAAGCCTGCTCGACCGACGGCGGTCGGTCTCACGTGCTCGCAGACGGCTTCGGGCCGCGCTCGCTGTCCAGCAGAGCCATGAGAGGTGCGGCGTACCGGGTTCCGGCCACCGCGTCGGCCGGGACCGCCTCGTCGATCCTGCCGAGGTCCGCGTCGGTCAGTGTGACGTCGGCCGCGGCCAGAGCCTCATCGACGCGGTCGGGTCGGCGGGCGCCCAGGACGGCCACGATGGTGCCGCGCTCGCGCCCCTGGGCGGTGACCCAGGCGGTGGCGAGCTGCGCGACGCTGATGCCGTGTGCGTCGGCGAGCGGCCGCAGCCGGTCGACCAGGGCGAGGTTCGTGACGAGGTTGTCGGGGTGAAAGCGGGGCAGCCAGTGGGCGCGTGGGTCACCTCCGGCGGGTTGTCGGTAGGTGCCGGTGAGCAGGCCGTGTGCGAGTACCCCGTAAGCGGTGACGCCGATCCCCAGCTCGCGACAGGTGTCCAGGATGCCGTTGACCTCGGGGCCACGGCTGAACAGGGAGTATTCGATCTGTACGTCGCAGATCGGGTGCACGGCGTGGGCGCGGCGGATGGTCTCCGGGCCCACCTCGGACAGCCCGATGTGGCGCACGTGTCCGGCCTGGACCAGTTCGGAGATGGCGCCGACCGTGTCCTCGATCGGGGTGTCGGGGTCGAGGCGGGAGGGGCGGTAGATGTCGACGTGGTCGGTGCCGAGGCGGCGCAGCGAGTAGGCGAGTGCGTTCTTCACATGGGCGGGACGGCCCTCGATGCCGACGAAGGTTCCGTCAGGACTGCGCAGGCCGCCGAACTTGACGCTCAGGAGCGCCCCATCGCGGTCGCGGCCGGGGAGTGCGCGGCGGATGAGGTCCTCGTTGTGGCCCATGCCGTAGAAGTCGGCGGTGTCGAGGAGGGTGACGCCGGCAGCAAGGGCCGCGTGGATCGTGGCGATGGCGTCAGCCTCGTCAGCGGGAGCGGTCTGATCGGACATACCGGCGCAGCCCAACGCGAGATGAGTGACCTGCGGGCCACCGGTTCCAAGGGTTCGGGTGTGCATGGATCCTTCCGCGGGGTGGAAAGGCGGGCGCGGCCGACGGGGCCGGCGAGGCGGCAGCCACCTGCTACCGTTGACATCTCAACACTAAGAACGGGTGCGTTGATATGTCAACACCAAGTCGCGGAGATCACGAGCCGGACGAGCCCATGGGCGAGGCCGCACTGGATCCAGTCGACCTCTGGTCCGCCTTCAAGCGCGCCCATGAGATCGTCCGAAGCCGTGTGATCGCGGACGCCGCCGAGGCGGCGGGTCTGTCCGAGCCGGACTTGACGATCCTCGTCAACCTGAACAAGGCGGGGGGATCTTTGCGTCAGAGCGAGCTCGCCGCGTCGCTCGCCTGGGACCGCACCCGCATCTCCCACCAGCTCACCCGCATGAGCAAGCGCCAGCTCGTCACCCGCGAACGCGCCGGCGGTGTCATCGTCACCCTCACCGACACCGGACGGCAGGCCATCACCGCCGTGCACCCCGGCCTGGACGCCGCGGTACGCCGCCACTTCACCGACAAGCTCTCCCCGCAGGAGATCGAAACACTGAGTTCTGCCCTCCGTCGGCTGTAGCCGCCGGAACAGAAGCCGAAATGCCACAGGGCCCGATCACCGATCCCCGGCCGGATGGGCCCGCGCCCTTGAGCCGCCTGGAGCCCGGGGCGTCGCCGACCGCATGCCCCGATCGCCGCCGCTGCGCCGGCCGGGCCGCCACGGGCACGACCGCCCGGCCGACCATGAGCAGCTCGACCAGCGCCGGCCAGACGACCCGACTCGTCAGGTCTCGGCCCTCCGGACCGCCTTCACCGTGCGAGGAGCGGCGCGATCGGCCTGACGATCGAGCCAGGTGCGGACCGCTGTGCTCATCAGCTCGTCCCCCACCGGGAAGGAGACGGCGGCCCCGGTTACAAGCCGATCCGCGCCCCCACCGCGTCGCGGCCGGGGTACGGCTCGGCTCTTCGGCGCGGGCGGTGGCGCACATGCTGCTCCTTCCTGCGGGGCGAGAACGCCCCAGGACCAGTGACCGGCATATGGCACGCCTACGGCCCCCACCAGGCACGGAAGGGCAGACTTGCGGCTTCTTCCAGGTGAGGCCCGGGCACACCGGGCGGCTCCCGCCTCCTTACTCCGCCGCCCGTACGGGTCCGCGGCCGGTAAGTACCACCTACTGAGGAGCAGCTGCACGATCTGCTGGCTGACATGAGTCTCGGATCACGATTTGTCGTCGTGCAGCGGCTTGATCTGGAGCCCGCAGATCAGCACTACATGCAGGTCTATCTCAATGACGGACTGAGCTACCAGGTGGAATACCGTGAGGGAGGGCCGGGACAAGCAATTCCAGGCGTGGGTACCCCGTACACACGAGGTCTTCGCAGTGGAATCTGCGGCTGAGGTGCTCCAGGGCTGGGCCTGCGGGCGACCCGGTTGGCGTGACACTCCTTCTTGGTTTCCGTGGTCACCTGAAGAGTCATGCGCCCGTCACCATCCCCTCACAGCCACTCGTTGATGGCTGCCACCAAAACAGTCGCTTCTTAACGGACCGCGAGCTTGTCGTATCTCGTAGCCACGGCCCGGTAACTTTTTAGGCGGTTGATGCTGCACTCGACCGCGTGTCTGGCCTTGTGGTCTTCCGGATCGAGTTTCGGTGGACGGGGGTGCGTCGCATCTGGTCACATGAGCTCGAATTTGGTCACGGGAAGCGCCTTGTCCACCCGGACGGCGGCCAAGTCGTCGTGGCGGATGAAAAAACTCGTAGAGTAGATCTCGTAGTCCAGGGATTCCCTGGCGAGCGATACCCATTCGCTCCTCAGCCGGTGCTTTTCCTCCTCCAGGTGGGAATACCATTTCGCGATCGGGATGGCGGGGAGCTCGCCTGCCTTCTCGCGTCCCGCGAGGGTCTGCTCCGCGATGCTGTTGATCACCTCTTCATCGGCATACCCGCCGATGAAGAGGCCGGCGTCGGACGGCCAGAGGCGGTAGGCCAGGGCCCGAAGTTCATCCAGGTGCGGCAGGTCACGCTCCATGTACCGGGCCAACTGCTGCTGGAAGGGCAACATCTCCTCCCACTCGAGATCCTCCCAGTACTCGTGCCAGCCCTCGTCCTCGTCGCCCTCCTCAAGCCAGAGGGGCAGTTCGGCGCTGAGTTCGGCGCAGACATCGACCTGCTCGCGGACACACACGGAGCCGGGGGCTTCCGCGACCGCGGTTTCGGTGCCGCCCGGTACATACACGACTCGCGCATACCTCCCGGAACTGTCCTCATGGTCCTTCTCCTGGTCCACGAAGAAGAGCAGTGTCCCGTCCACCGGCAGGTCGAAGCCGTCGACTCTCGGCAGTGCCCCACAGTCGACGGAAAGGAGCAACGGCAACGGAATGTCCCCGGCAGACGGCCACTCCATGCCCACCGGCAGTCGGGGCAACCCACCGACCTGCCCGACCGGAGACCCACTGCCACGCCCGAGCAACCCGATCGACCAACGAAGGTGCTGGCTGAACCTGCTGATCTCGTCGTCCGGGATGCCCAACTCAAGCGCTGCCCGACGAAACTCCCCCTGATGATCCATGCACACGAAGGTAAACCCCTTTCCACTCAGCTGTCCCGCAGGGCGTTTGGCCGACACGGGTTGTACATGGCTGGCTGATGCGGGCGATCGGTCACCACGGACCACCCCCGCGGATCCGTCTCCAGGAAGCCGCGCAGTCCCAAGAGAGGTTGCGCGTGTCTGCTTCAGGAACGTGGTAAGCCCTGACTCGAGTTGCCACTGCCCCTCTTGAGCGGTCTTCGGCCACGAGGCTGAAAGGAACCTCAAGAGCGACAAAGCCTTTTAACGTCCGGACAAACGGGGCATCGAGCAGGACCCGGAAGTCGTCCAGCACCGGCAGCAGGAGACCTGGCCGGAGACCGGCGCGAAGGCGAAGAAGGACGGCGGCGAGACCCTCTTCGCCGACCGGGCCGACATCCGCTCCGACACGAGCGAGATCTCGCGGCCGTCGCGACGGTTGTTCAGCGGTGCCCGCGGCGCATGGGTACCAGGTTGCCGCGCCGGCGGGCGGCGATGAGCATGGGGATCGCGATCAGCAGGCTGACGATGACGGGCACGATCGACGCCTCAAGACCGAAGTCTCCACCGGTCAGCAGGTCGGGGCCGGTCGGATTGGTGGTCATCAGGCCCTCGGAGGCGTGGCCGGAGACAGGAATACCGATCAGGCCCAGGGTGGTGTTCCAGGTGAAGTGCAGGCCCACGGCGAACCAGATGTTGCGCCTCCACAGGAACGCGGCACCGAGGAGGACGCCGGCCTCGATGGCGATCGCGATCGAACTCCACACCGTGGCATCCGGGTTGGCCAGGTGCAGTCCGCCGAACAGCACCGCGGTGATCGTCAGGGCCGCCCAGCTGCCGCACAACTTCTCCAGTGCCTGGAGGGCGAGACCACGGAAGAGCAGTTCCTCGGTCACGGCGGCACCGACCGACATCGCGGCCATGCTCGCCACGATCGACAGGCCGTTACCGGACCGTTCGTTGAATGAGAACTCTGTGAGAAGCATGAGCATCGACACGGTGATGAACCCGAAGCCGATTGCGGCGCCGAACAATGTCTGTGTGACAGCTCCCGACTTCGAGATCTCCGGCATGCTCCGCCGAGCGACGTAGCGCATAACCGCCCAGTAGACGACAACCGCCACGACCGCGCCCACGATGGCGACCACCCCGCCCACCGAGGCCAGGCTGGACGCCAGACCCACACCGACTATGCCGGTCAGCATCCAAGCGAGGGGAGACTGCAAGCGGCCACCACTCCGGCGGGCGGATTGGGGCGACGCGGTGCGAGTCGTATTCAAGGTGATCTCCGTATGTCATCAGCCGCGTGCCTTCCGGCGGCCTGCCGAGAACGTTATGAGAGGGGCGATGTCTGCGAATCGCCCCTGAGTGGACAGTCCGAGTAGCTCTGATGGGGGACACAGGGCGACGGACGCCTCAGCGGCGGGGCGGTTCACGGGGCTTCCTGGAGGTGGCTACCCATCGGGTGGTGGGCCGTGGAGCGCATCGAACGAGACCTCTGGGCTGGATCGTCGGGCACTCCGGCCACGAAAGACCAGATCGTTTACCTGCTGCTCCAGAAGTCCGACAGCATGCGGGCCGTCTGTGCCGGGTCCTGCAGCATCCACCAGTGACCGAGTCCGTCGAGGTGGACGGCGCGGGCGCCGGCACGCCGGGCTGCGCGGTGCCGAAGAGCGACACTGCCGGCCGCGTGGTCCTCGGTGGCCACGGGCACCAGGCCCGGCCTGGCCGCGGCCGCGGCCAGATCCCGACCGCGCTCGCTGAGCAGCGCCCCTGGCACAGACCTGTACAGCGCGAGAATGGCCTTGCCCATCTGCGGGCTCTGGCCGAGCGCGATCTCGATGGCCGCCGGCTCGGGAACGCCCCATGCGGCCATGCGCACTGCCCGCTCCTCGCCGTCTCCCGAGAAGATGTCCTCCACGTGGCGCTCTCCGGCGCCCGGCGTCTGCCAGAGCTTCGCGATCTCGTGCCAGATGAAGTCCGGCTCGTAGCCGCCGACCGTGTCGCTGACCCAGCTGCGGAGCAGATCGGGACGGGCCATCGCCACCTCGGTGGCGAAACCTCCGCCGAAGTCATGGCCGACGATGTCCACAGGCGCCTCGAACCGTGACAACTCGCCGATGAGCCAATCCCGGTAGCCGAGGAACGTGGAATCGAAGTCCGGGGGAAGGGGCGCGCCGAAGCCCGGAGGCGAGAGCTGGACCGTCTCGCGCTGCTGGGACTTGGACAACTCCTTGATCAGCGGCGTCCACACCGCGGAGGTCGCGGGAACGCCGTTGACGAAGACAATGGTCATGGGTGAAGGACAGCAGCGCCCCTGAACAGCCGTCCAAGACCTGTTTCGCACCTCGTCATGCAGTAATCGCATAACAGGTAGGCTGCGGGCATGCTTCCCGATCTGGACCTGCGGCTGGTCCGGTACTTCGTGGTCGTCGCCGAGCATCTGAACTTCGGCCGTGCGGCCGAGGAGTTGCGCGTCGCCCAGCCCTCCTTGAGCCGTCAGATCCAGCGACTGGAAACCGCCCTCGGCGTACGCCTGCTGGAGCGCACCACTCGGGGCAGCCGACTCACCGCCGCCGGCGCGGCCTTCCTCCCGCAGGCGCAGCAACTGGTGCGCGCAGCCCGGCAAGCGGTGCTCACCGCACGCGCCGCGGCGCCGGCGCGCACGATCACCATCGGGTACGCCGACGACCTGGTCGTCACGCCCGCCGTACAAGACCTGCGCCGCCGGCATCCCGACGCCCATGTCCGCACACGCCACCTCGACTCGCCGGACGCCGGTGCCCTGACCGACCGGCAGGTCGACGCCCTGGTCATCCGCGCACCGCTGCCCGTCCCGGCCGACGGCCTCGACCTGACGGTCCTCTACTCCGAGCCACGGGTCCTGCTCGTCTCCGCATCCCACCGCTTCGCCGGCAAGGAGTCGGTCACCGTCGCCGACATCTCCGCGGAACCACTCGTCGGCTGCATCGGTACGGGCGCCGACTGGACCACTTTCTGGCGGCTGGAACCCCGGCCGGACCACGGTTCCGCTCGACTCGGCCCCACCCTTGCCGAAACCTACGACGACAAGCTCGAGGCCATCGCCGACGGCAACGCCGTCGCCGTCATCCCGGCCGGTGACCTGCGCTACACGCTCCGCCCCGGCCTCGTCACCGTTCCCGTCGACGAGGTCGAGCCCTGCCAGGTCGTCGTCGCCACCCGCACCGCGAGTACCGACCCCCTCGTCGCGGAGTTCGTCGAGACCGCGACGAGGCTCCTCGCCCGTCAGACCTGACCGCTCGCTGCCCCGTCCGTCATGCGGCTTCTGCATGACGGGGTGCGAAACGGGTCTTGGACGAGACCGCCGACAGGCCGTTGGCTGGTCGCATGACCATGGATTACCGCGCACAGACCGTCCTGCTCACCGGGGCCAGCTCCGGGATCGGAGCCGCCTTCGCCAAAGCCCTGGCCGCCCGCGGTTCGAACCTCGTGATCGTCGCCCGGCGCGCCGAGCGGCTCGCGTCGATGGCGGACGAGCTGCGCCGCACCACCGACGCCCGCATCGAGGCGATCCCCACGGACCTCTCCGCCCCGGCCGCCGCGAGCGAGCTGCACCAGGAGATCGCGGACCGGGGCATCCACATCACAAGCCTGATCAACAATGCCGGGTTCGGCTCGTTCGCCATGTTCCCCGGCACGGATCCTGAACGGCTCGCAGCCGAGATCGCCGTCAACGTCACGGCGCCGGTGCACTTGACCGCAGCGTTCCTGCCCCAGATGAGGAACGCCGGCAACGGCTTCATCATCAATCTCGCCAGCGTCTCCGCATATCTCCCGTCCCCCCGGATGGCCGTCTACGGCGCCACCAAGGCCTTTGCGCTCAGCTTCACCGAATCGCTGTGGGCGGAGCTGCGGGGCACCCCCCTCACCGTGTTCGCCGTCTCGCCCGGTGCCACAGGCACGGAATTCACCACCGGGATGGGACCGGACGCCGGGGTGCTGACCGCCGGGAAACTGCGCACTCCCGAAGACGTCGTGACCACAGCGCTGCACCACCTCGAACGCCGCGATCCCGGCCCGGCTGTCATCGACGGACGTGCCAACCGGCTCGGCGTCCTCATGAGCCGGTTCATGAGCCGGCGCCGGAGCGCTCTGATGATGGCGCGCGTCTTCGACCCCGACCGTCAGTCTCCTCCGCAGTCCACTGGGTGACTCATCCCCATGCTGGCCGGTGGAGCGGGTGCTGACGACGTATTCTGCGCCGAGCCCGGCCGCGGCCTGGCGGTCGAGGGCCTGTCCGGTGGAGTGCCCGATGACGGCGAGGCCGGTGACGAGACCGGTGCTGATCAGCAGGGTGGCGGCGGTGGCCGCGGCGCGGGTCGCGCAGGGCATTCTCGCGAGCGAGGCGGCCGGTGCCGAAGCGCCCGTTCAGCCGCCCCGTCATCCGGATCACCGGGGCGGCGAGCAGACCACAGCCGACCAGCGCGTCGCGCAGGCACTCCTCCGAGGCGGGGAGGTCATGGTGCGCGACCCCCGGGCGGAGGCCGACATGTGCGAGCGCCGGGTGGTGCTGTACGAGCGGATGATCCGCGAAGACGAAGCCGTCCCCGCCGACGTCCACAAATGGATCCGGCGAGTCGCTGGTCGGGTGCGGGGAGGCATCGCGCCGTGGCATCACACAGGGGCCGTGAATACATGTGCCTGGATCGTTTTCCTCGACGAATCAGGCGTCTCCCTACTCCCTCAGATTCGCCGTACCTACTCGCCCCGAGGGCGGGCTCCGCTCCTGCGGCGCCTGAACTGGAAGCGCGCGTCGATGGCCGGGGCCCTGGGCTACTACGCCACCGACCCCGACCGCGGAGCCCGCCTGTGCTTCCACCTCAAGCCCGGCAGCTACGACGCCGCCAAACTCATCGAGGTCCTGGAGCAGATGAAGGTTTTCTACCGCGGCGAGCGAGTGGTCCTCGTCTGGGACGGCCCGTCCGCCCACTGGAGCCGGGCGGTGTGGACTGGGTCGCCGAACAGGACTGGCTCACCCTGGAACGACTACCCGCCTACGCTCCCGAGTTGAACCCGGTGGGACTGCTGTGATCCTCACTCAAGAAGCGTGAGCTCGCCAACCTCGCCGGCGACCACCTCGCCGATGTCGCCGACGCCACCGAGCACGGCGTCCACCACATCAACGCCGCCCCCCCCAAGGCCTTGGTCGTTCCTCGCCCATACCGGACTTACCGTCCGCCCACCACACCCACCGAACTCACTAAAAGGTCAGTAGGTCCTCTCTTCCGGGTCTCGCTGGACGCGCAACGCCGGGTATCCCTCCCCTAACCCTTAGGGGTCGAGAGGGCCGCGCGCTGAACCGACAAGCCCGGAAGACAGGGAGGTCGCGCTGAGCGGGCCGACGCGTCAGCCTGGCCCGAACACCGCCGCTCCCGAGGGGCTCGCCGCCAGAAGAACCTGGTCACCGGTCGGGTGCTCCCCCCGCGCCGCTCCACCCGTACCACCGCCTGCAACACGGCCGGTCTACTGCATGGGCCGCTCACATGGCCCCTGCTCTCCGCGTGGAGTGCGGACGGCGGTGGGCAGCCAACTAAGCGACGAAGCAGTGACGTTGGCTGCCGCCCGCCGGTGCGGACGGTCGCGAGGAGCGGCAGCCCTGCCGGTGTGGTGCGCGCCAAAACCGGCGTCGTCACCCACCCCGGCGGATGCCGGAACGCGGCAACCGTGTGCACCCGCTCCCGCCCGGGCGCCGACGACACAGCGATCGGCCGCGCCGTCGGCGCTGCGACCGCTTGCGCCATCGCCGCGCTGCGGGCCAGGGCGTCCACGGCGTGACGGCCGGCGGGTGGCCGATCGGTTGCCTACCCGGAGCGACGAACGACAAAGGTCAGGACCTCAGCAGGAGGCCGGTGCGTCGCCGTACGCCACAAGTTGGATCACGACCCCATCCCCGCGCCGTACGAGGTGCGAGTGGCGTGGAACAGACACTGGAGGCGATCCGAGACACTGATTCTGCGCAGAGGACTGGCATGACTCTACGAAGCGGACGAACGATTTCCGTACTGACGGTCGGGGCGGCGACGGTCGTGATGGCAGGGCTCACTCCCGCGACGGCGTTGGCGGCGGAGGATCCGCTCCAGCAGTACGCACAGCAGAAAATCCGTTGGGAGCGCTGCGATGCGAGCGGACCGGCGGCGTTCGAGTGCGCGAAGGTGAAGGTGCCGCTGGACTACAGCCACCTCGGGGGCCGGAAGATCGACCTGGCGATATCGCGGATCAAGGCGGGCAGTGCGAAAGAGCGGCACGGCGTGCTGCTGATGAATCCCGGGGGCCCGGGCGTTCCGGGGCTGACCATGCCCCTGGAGATGGAGCCGCTGCTGTCGGCGGAGGTACGAGAACGGTTCGACCTGGTCGGCTTCGACCCGCGCGGGGTCGGGCAGAGCTCGCCGATCGGCTGCGACCTGACGGGCGACGAACAGACCTTCCAGCACCCCTACACCGCAAGGACGTTCGCGAAGGACGTGGCCCGGGCCCGGACCGTGGCCGACAAATGCTGGGCCAAGGCGGGGGACGCGCTGCCGCACATCACCACCCGCAACACGGCACGGGACATGGACGTTGTCCGGGCGGCACTGGGAGAGAGGAAGATCTCCTACTTCGGGTACTCGTACGGCACGTACCTGGGCGCCGTCTACACGCAGATGTTCCCCCGGCATTCGGACCGGTTCGTGCTCGACAGTGCGCTCGATCCGACGCTCGCGTGGCGAGGGATGTTCCGGGGGTGGTCGGCGGGGGCCGAACTCGCCTTCACCCGGTGGACCGAGTGGGCCGCTGCGCGCAACGCCACGTACGGGCTGGGCACGACCCCGGCGGAGGTCCGCAAGACGTACGGGGAACTCATCGCCCGCGCCGACCGCACGCCCGTCCCGACGAAGGGCGGGGCGCTCAGCGGTGGCGCCATCCGTTCCGAGTACGGCGCGTTCGTCCACGTGGCGACCGTCACCCCGTGGATCGTCGCGTTGAAGGCCGCGGCCGCGGGCGGAGCGCCCGCGCCGGCCACGCCTACCGCGTCGGCGGTGCCCGACTCCGTCCCGGTCCGGTCCGCCGAAGCGGGGGCGGCAACGTCTGGTGCGGACGTCCCGGCGGACAACCAGTCCGCTGCCGTGTGGGCCGTCTTCTGCGGCGACACCCGCAGCTGGCCGCGCAACCCCGAGCTGTACCGCCGGGACGCGATCCGAGACCGAGCCGAGTACCCGCTGGCCGGCGACCTGGGGGCCAACATTCAGCCGTGCGCGTTCTGGAAGTCAGCGAGAAGCGAGCCGGCCACCGTGGTGAGCAACGACGTCAACGCGCTGATCGTGCAGAACGAGTGGGACCCGCAGGCGACGCTGGCCATGGCGCAGGGCATGCGGCGGGCGCTGCACGGTGCGCGGATGGTCACGGTGGCCGGTGGTGAGGGCCACGGCGTGGTGGTGGCCGGCCCGTCCTGTGCGGACGTCGACGTCACGCGGTACCTGACCACGGGCCGGCTGCCCGCGAAGGACCTGACCTGCGGCGGCTAGCTGTTGTGCAAGTGCTGGTCACAACCACTGAGGTTTTCTCAACGAAGATGCCGAAGGCGCCAGGTGGCAAGAATCAGCCTCGGCCTGGCGCCTTGTGTGCAGGGTAAGGAGTACTCAGTTGGAGTGCGCCTCCAGAGCGTCGATCATCCCGGACCAGAGTTCGCGGGGGGCGGTCGTGTCCCATGCCGGGGATCAACAAGAGCTTCGCTCCGGGCACCAGGTCTGCGGTGCGTTTCCCACCACTGGGGCCAATCAGCGTGTCAGCCAAGCCATGGATCACCAGAGTCGGCACCCGAAGCTTCCGCAGTGCGTCTGCGCGTGAGCCACCGAGGATCATCGCGCCGAGTCGGCGCACTACTCCGGCCGGGCAGTAAGCGCGGTCGTAGCTGTCTGCAGCCAGCTCACGAAGGATTGCGGGGTCTCCGTAGCGCTTGGAGGCCCACACCAGGCCTTCGACAACCACGGCGGCAAGACCGCGGACGTGGCCCGGATCCGCCGGCTGGTCATTCCGGGGGGCGTAATCGTGCTGACCGGGCCGAAGTACTCGGTCTTCACCATCGACGAGTTCATTGAGCCTCGCGAACGCCTGCTCTCCAAAGGGCGGTTGGTCGAGTTCTCGGAGTGGGAGACCTCCGAGCGGACAGAGATCGCGAACGACATCGCGTCGCGCTTCGGCGAGTACCGCAAGGCCGGCGCCCTGGACGGCAGGCCGTTCGAGGGCGGCGGGACCAAGACCTTCCAGTTTGTCCGCACCCCGGAAGGCTGGCGGATCGCGGCGTTCTCCTGGTACGACCAGTCCTGAGCGCAGCAGTCCGCAGGACAGGGGCGTTGCGGAGTCCCGGTGATCATGTGAGTGTCGACCGACCGCGCACCTGCCGGCCGTGATGACCTGCGACGGCCGAGCCGTCACTCAGCAGGCCACCTCGCCTCACACACCGGACTCGCCCAGGTCACTCGCGGATCGGGTTGGTTTGACAGACCCACCGGGTGCTCGCCCAGGCAAGCACCCGGTCGAGCGCACCATGGGGCGAGCTGTTCATGACGCTCTGGGCGCCAGATCGCGGTACCACGAGCCTGCAAGCGGGCTCTGGCCTGGCCTTTTCCGATGACGCATCACGTGGAGTGCGTGGGCGATTCTGGAGTCTGGGAACAAGGGCGCCTGGCCTCGGGTTCGTGAGCCAGGCGCTTGTAACAATCAGGCGGCGACGAGTTCCTGCTCACGGTCCGGCGTCTTGACCTCGGGCTTCTTGTTCGGCAGCGAGAGCCGGAAGACCTTGCGCCACGCGGAGAGCACCTGTTTGGGCAGCGGTCCGGTGACGTACTCCAGCTCGTACTTCTCGAACAGCGCGCGCACCTTCACCGCGACCTCGGCGTACCGGTTGCTCGGCAGGTCCGGGAACAGGTGGTGCTCGATCTGGTGCGACAGGTTGCCGGTCATGAAGTGCATGGCCCTGTTGCCGCTGATGTTCGCCGAGCCCATCATCTGGCGCAGGTACCACTGGCCGCGTGTCTCGCCCTTGATCGACCGGCGCTCGAAGACCTGTACGCCCTCGGGGAAGTGCCCGCACATGATCACCGAGTGGGACCAGAGGTTGCGGACCAGGTTCGCGGTGAACGTGGCGGCGAGCGTGGGGAGGAACGAGGGGCCCGACAGCAGCGGGTGGATCACGTAGTCCTTGAGCACCTGCTTGCGGATCTTGCGGCCCACGGCCTTGGCCCGCGCGCGGAACTCCGGGTTCTTGCGGCGGCGCTTGTTCAGGTTCTTGCCGAGCTCCAGGTCGTAAGCTGCGATGCCGTACTCGAAGAAGCAGGCGTTGATGAAGTTCCACAGCGGCTGGCCGAGGTGGAACGGGTGCCACTTCTGGTCCTCGTCGACGCGCATGATGCCGTAGCCGAGGTCGTTGTCCTTGCCGATCACGTTGGTGTACGTGTGGTGCAGCTCGTTGTGCGAGTGCTTCCACTGGTCGGCCGGCGAGACGTGATCCCATTCCCAGGTGGTGGAGTGGATCTTCGGGTCCCGCATCCAGTCCCACTGGCCGTGCAGGATGTTGTGGCCGATCTCCATGTTGTCCATGATCTTCGCCACGGACAGACCGGCGGTGCCGAGCAGCCACGCGGGCGGGAAGATCGAGAACAGCAGCACGCCCCTGCTGACCAGTTCGAGCGTGCGCTGCGCCGAGATGACCCTACGGATGTAGGCGGCGTCCCTCTCGCCGCGGCCGGCGATCACCTCATCGCGGATCGCGTCCAGCTCGCGGCCAAGCTCCTCGATCTGCTCCGCGGTCAGGTGGGCGGTGGGGTCGATGGCGGTCAAGGTGCTCCTACCGGTCGATGTCGCAGGGGCCCGCCGCGGCGGACACGCAGGTCTGGATGAGGACGCCCGGCTCGGCTTCGGTGATCTCGCCGGTGCGCAGGTCGCGGACGGCGCCCGCCTTGAGCGCCGTGACGCAGCCGAAGCAGATGCCCATGCGGCACCCGGAGGGCATGAGCACGCCGGCCTCCTCGCCGATGTCCAGCAACGGCGTGGCGCCGTCCGCGTCGACGGTCTTGCCGGTGGCGCTGAACGTGACCTCGCCGCCGCCGCCGACGGCGACGATGCCGGGGCGGAAGCGTTCTGTGTGCAGGCGCTGTTGGACGCCGTGCCCGCTCCAGTGCTCTTCGGCGGCGTCGAGCAGGCCCGCAGGCCCGCAGGCCCAGGTCTCGCGCTCGGCCCAGTCGGGCACGACTTCGTCGAGACGGGCGATGTCGAGCATGCCGTCTGTGTCGGTGTGCACCTCGGTGAGCCGCAGCTTCCTGCCCGCGACCAGGTCGTGCAGTTCGTTGCGGAAGATCACGTCTTGCGGCTGTGGCGCGCAGTGGACCATGACGACGTCGTCGAACTCGACGTCGCGCAGCATGCCCATCACGGGCGTGATGCCGCTGCCGGCCGTCAGGTAGAGCACCTTGGCGGGCTTGGCCTGCGGCAGCACGAAGTCACCGGTCGCCTGGTCGAGCTGGATCAGCGTGCCCGGTTTCGCCCTGCGGACCAGGTGGTTGCTGACCTTGCCGTCCGGGATCGCCTTCACAGTGATCGTGACGCGGCCGTCCTGACGGTTTGTCGGCGAGGTGATGGAGTAGGCACGCCACAGGCGCACGCCGTCGACGTCGACCCCGATCCGCACGTACTGACCGGCTGTGTGGCCGCGCCAGCCCCGTCCCGGCCTGATCACGATAGTCGCGGCGTCACCCGTCTCAGGGTGCACGGCCTCGATGCGCCCACGCAGGTCAGCGCCCGCACGGAGCGGGCTGACCAGGTCGAGGTAGTCCGACGGCAGCAGCGGCGTCGTGACCATCTCCAGCAGTTTCCACGCCCTGCCGCGGAGGGCCGCACTCATCATGACTCCAGCTTGATGCGCCTCAAGGCGTAAAGTCCTGACCGCAAGACGTAAATCTGGTCGGCTGAATTGTTCGCAGGGAACAAAACGTGAGCCATGCAATCCGGAGGGCCAGCGAACTGGCCCTGGACGAGACGACGGTCACCGCACTGAGGGCCGCGCTGAAGACCACCGCCGACGAGGTCGTCCAGGCGATCATCGACGAGGTCCCCTCCTACGCCAACGCCCTTTCGGGCCACATGGGCGCCACCATCCGCCGAGCCGTCCGCACCGCCCTCGGGCACTACCTGGACCTCGCGAGCGGCAACGATACAGGCGGCGACGCCGGTGACGCAGCCTACGAGCTGGGCCGCGGCGAGGTCCGCGACGGCCGTTCGATGGACGCTCTGCTCAGTGCCTACCGCGTCGGCGCCCGCGTGGCCTGGCGTTGCCTGGCAGCGGGTGCCGTACACGCAGGTCTGCCCGCCGCCGAGGTCGCCAAGTTCGCCGAGCTGACCTTCGCCTACATCGACGAGCTCTCCGCCGCGAGCGCCGCGGGCCACGCCGACGAACTGGCCGCCCGGGGCCGGGCCCACGAGCGCCACCTGGAGCACCTGGCCCGCGACCTCCTCGCCGGCGCGAGCCCGGACGTGCTGCTGGCCTCTGCTCAACGGGCCGGGTGGCAGCCTCCCGTTTCGCTGACCGCGGTCCTGTTGCCCGCCGCCCAGGCCCGGCCTGCCTACCGCACGCTCGACCCGAGCACCCTCGTCCTCGACGATCTGCCGGACGCCACCGGTGTGCTGCTCGTCCCCGATGCCGCCCGATCACATCTCTTGCGGCAGCTGACCGACCGCACCGCCGTGGCCGGCCCGGCCCGGCCATGGACTCGTGCGTCCGCCTCGTACGCACGAGCCGTACGCGCGCGCTCCCTCTCCTCCGGTATCCGCGACACCGAGGACCACCTGCCCGAGCTGGTGCTGAGCGCCGACGTGGACGCGTTCGCAGACCTGCGTGCCCGTGCCCTCGCGCCGTTGCGGGCTCTGCCTGTGGCCACCGCCCGGCGGCTGGAGGAGACGTTGCGGGCCTGGCTGCTGCACCAGGGCAGGCGGGATGAGGTGGCGGCGGTGTTGTTCGTCCATCCCCAGACCGTCCGGTACCGGATGTCGCAGCTGCGGGAGCTGTTTCCGGATCTCGCATCGCCACACCGGGTCCTTGAACTGACGCTGGCGGTCGGTCTTCGGGCCAGCTGACGCGTACTTCGACCGTCCACGAACTCCCGGCGGATCCCGGCATCGTGCTCGGTGTCCACCTGGGCGTCCTTGCAGCCGGGACGGTTCGGGTGAGCGACGTGATCAGGGTGCAGCAGGTCGGCTGACAGGGAGCGTTCCACCACGGGTCGCCCACCTGCCGGTCCCGTCAGGTCTGCGCTTTACACGACCAGCCACACCCGGTCGCGACTGAGCGGGAGTTGGCCGAGGAGGACGCCGGTCGCGTCGAGCAGAGTGTTGGCGAAGGCTGGAGCGACCGGGTTGAAAGGGCGGACTGTCGGCCGTGACGCCCGTTTGACTCCCTGGGCACCCACATGCATGGCGATGGGCCACGAAATGGGATCCGACCTCCTCGGGTTTTCCGTAGATCGCTCAGGTCGACATCTTCCGATGACCCACCAGGTCGGTGGGCCGTGATTGAACCGGTCGCGGAGAGCTCCTGAACTGTGGTTGTGGGCGCACAATGTGCGGTGCGGGCGTTCAGTAGGTGGGACCGTAAGGGCTCCAGTGCCCGAGGAAGGGTTTCAGGTCGTCGGCTCGTGGCTTGGGAATGTCGGGCAGCCGGGGCGGTGTGTTCAATGGGTCGAGGCGCTCAACGGTGGCCGCTGCCCAGCTGATCCATTCTTCGGTGTCGGTTCTGGCCTGGCCCGGAGGCATGGCCTCGACTCGCGTGTGTACGGTGCTCACGTATTGGGTCAGTCGGGTGGCGTGACGCGATGCTGCTTCCTGAGCTTCTAGGTGCCTGACGCGGTACGCCTCCGCGTACCGGATGCGGGCTTGTTCCATGGCGGCTTCCCAGCGGATGCGCTTCTGGCGTGCCGCTTCGGCCTCGTCCGGGTCCCGGTCCTCGCCCAGCTGGTGCAGGCGGACGAGGACACGGCGCGGGACGTGATCCACCGGTTCAACGAGACCGGTCTGGCCTGCCTGGACCCTCGGTGGGCGGGAGGCCGTCCCCGCCATCTCAGCACTGACGATGAGGACGTCGTCGTCCAGACGGCCACCACCCGCCCGACTCGTCTCGGCCTGTCGGCGTACGCCTGAACGTGCTCAACCCCGTACAGGTGGACGTGCTCAGTTGATGAGGCGCTGGCCACGGGTTCTCGTCAGTCTGCAATGGACGGTCGACAGCGTCAGACGACCGGGCACTTCTCATGCCACCTTGATGACGACCTTGCCCGAGGTGTGACCGTTCTCGACGGTGGCGAGGGCGGCGGGGGCGTCGGAGAGCGGATGGACCGCGGTGATTACGGGTGCGAGGAGTCCGTCGAGGGCCAGCCGGGCCGACCGCTCCAGGTTCTCGCGGTCGACGCGACGCTCGACGAAACGCCCACCGAGATCGGGCACAGACATATCACCCACAGCGATGACGTTGCGGGGATCCCGGGCCAGCGGAGCGACCGTCCGCAGCGAGGTGCCTCCGGCCAGGTCGACGATCCCGTCGAAGCCGTCCGGAACCAGCTCGCGTGCCGCGGCGGCGACGTCCTCGGCGGTGCAGTCGATGAACCGCACCCCGATGGCCTCGGCGTGCTCGCGTTTGGCGGTACTCCCGGTGCCGATCACACACAGCTCGCGCCCGATGGCCAGTCGGGCGACGGCGAGGCCGACCCCGCCTCCGACCCCGTTGACCAGGACCGTGGCACCGGCCGGAAGGCCGAGCTGGTCGAGTGCGTCCACCGCGGTCGTCCCGGCCACTGGCAGCGTTGCCGCCACGGTCGCGGACAGACCTTCCGGGATGCGCGCGGTGTTCGGCGCGGACAGCACCGTCGTCTCGGCGTAGGTGCCGCCACCGGTGAGTACGAAGCCGAAGACCGCGTCACCCACCTCGAGCCCGTTGACGTCCTCGCCTCGGGCGAGAACGGTTCCGGCTGCCTCCATGCCCAGCACGCGGGGAAACGGACGCCCGCCGTCGAGCCCGTCGACCAGACCCGAGCGCAGAAGGTGGTCGAGGGGATTCACGCCGGCCACGGTGACCCGGATCAGCACCTCGCCGCGACCGGGGACGGGATCGGGACGATCGAAGAACTCCTGTACCTCGGGCCCGCCATACCTGCCAAAACCCCACGCCTGCCCCATCTACTGCCGCCTCTCGTATGACCGCCCCGGTGATTCCGGCGTTGTCGCCATCCTCACCTCTGACATTGATGTGAGGGACAACCGGCTGAGACGCAGATCACATCAGGCCGACTGCGCCACCGGTTCCGGGGCCGTGGACAGCTCCGCCCGGTGTCGGCTGTTGGCCCTGATCAGCACGTCGAGTGCATCCCGGGTCTCGATCAGGTGCGCGATGTCGGCGTCGATCCGGTCGCGCTCGCGCATCATCGCCGTGAACGTCTCCTCGGCGACGCCCAGGTCACCCGGGACGTCCACACACGGCAGCACAGTCGTGATCACCCTGCTGGACATACCCGCGTCGAACAGCTGTCGGATGAGTGACACGCGCTGGACCGCAGCATCGGAATAGTGACGCTGCCCCGCGTCGGAGCGTGAGCTGGTCAGCAGGCCCTGCTCTTGTCGCCCGCCCGGTCCTCGAGGACGCCCGCTGCTCCCCGCCCGCGCGGGGATGGTCCCCGGATCCAGTACGTGGCGCCCGCAGCGACGGTCTGCTCCCCGCCCGCGCAGCGCACGAACTGCAGCACACAGACGGTGGCCAGCTGGGCGGGAGATAGGCCCGGACGCCCGTCACGCGGATACCAGTCGGCGAAGTCCTCATCACGCCACAGCCCGTCCAGGCGGTCTCTCACCCACATAGCTGCCGCACCATCCGGGTTGCTCGCCCGCGCGATATACGCGGCCAGAGGCGGGACTTGCCCACCGGAACGAGGACGGAGCGACAACGGACACCTCGACAACTGCATGGGCCCTCGGAACATCCAGAGCATGCCCGCCGATCACCCCGGCGCACTGGGAAACCTCAAGATTCCCGACAGAGTCGGGCTAGGGCACCTCTCACCTGCGTTGACGGTCCACTGGCATCCGCGCTCGTCCGCCGTTGTCCGTGGGCGTTGTCACGCAGTCAGACACTCAGTCGGCCCCGCCGGAGTGGGGCCGTTCCGTCGCTGCGCCGACTTGGTCCGGATATCCGACACAGGCTGAGGGTACCCGCCTCGCAGCACGGCCCCTGCCCGAGTCCGGTACGCGGTGACAGCAACGGAGAACCAGATGAAGGCCCGCCAATCAGCAGTCCCACCGATGCCAGCGCCGGTTCCAGCGGAGGAGCAGCCCACCGAAGTTCTCTCCGGCCGCTACCGGTTGGGCGCGAGAATCGGATCGGGAGGCATGGCCGACGTGTACGAGGGCGTTGACACGCGCCTTCGGCGGTCCGTGGCCGTCAAGGTGTTCCGGCCCGGCCCAGACCCGCAGACGGAGGACCGTCTCACCGCGGAGGCCGTCCTTCTGGCCCGCCTGCAGCACCCGGGACTGGTCACCGTCTACGACGCCGGTCGCCACGACAACCGCACCTACCTGGTCATGCAACTGATCAAGGGCCCCACGCTGCGCAGTCTTTTGGCGTGTGGAGCGCTGCCTGAGCGGCGTGTGATGGATGTGGGCGCCGCCCTCGCGCGAGTGCTGGCCTATGTCCACCGGGCCGGCGTCGTGCACCGTGACATCAAACCGTCGAACATCCTCCTCGACGCGTCCGGTGCTCCTCACCTGGCTGATTTCGGCATCGCGCGCCTGGCCAATGCCACGCGCCATACGGCACCGGACGTGCTGATAGGCACCGCCGCCTATCTTGCACCGGAGCAGGTTGAGGGCAGGCAGATCGGGCCGACCGCCGACGTCTACGCGCTCGGCCTGGTCCTGCTGGAGTGCTTGAAAGGCGAACTGGAGTACCAGGGCACCCCGCTGGAAGCGACAGTCGCCCGCCTGCACCGCCCACCCGAAGTCCCCAGCTGGCTCCCCTCGGAACTCGCGGCCCTGCTGCGGGCCATGACCGCCCAGGACCCCGAGGGCCGCCCGGACGCCGAGCAGTGCGCGCAAGCCCTCGCCTCCCGGCACGCCGGCCGTGATCCATACCCCCTGCCGCTCTCGGCGCCCTCCGAGGCGCGCCTTCCGATGCCGCGGGCCGCTCACCCCGCAACGAAGGAGCACATACGCTCTCAGGACGCGGCAGTCACCCGGCGCAACCTTCCCGGCGGCGCCCGCCACAGCCGTCGCCTGGCAGCGGGCACGGCCCTGGCCCTCTCCGTGGCCCTGGGCGCGACTCTTGCCGTCACATCGAGCACTAGCGGAAGCGACGACCGGGAAGCAACGACGCCCGCCGAGACTTCCGCGCATCCGCCCTCCGGTACGGCGACCGCCAAGAGCGGGACCGGTGCCCTCCCCCCCACCCGATCTCACGGCGCTCAGCCCCCCTCTGGGCCTCCGGCTGCGGCAACCGGATCTCATGCCCAGCCCGTCTCTAGGACACTTGCCGCTTCTTATCCGGCGGCTGCCCCGAGTTCGAGCCACAGCGCCTATGCACCGCCCGCGAACGTAAGGCCGCCTGGATCGGCGTCACCGCCGCCACGATCCATGCCGACCGCGGGCGGGGCCGGCGGGCCGAGCCGGACGACACCTACGGCGCCAACACCTGGCACGGCGTCCCCATCACCAAGTCCCTCGCAGGACGGCGGCGCTACCAGCGCACCGCCCAGCCCAAGCCCGACGCATTAGCTTGATCTTTAACGTCCGGCGTCGAATGGTGCCTCGAACTTGATCACTCGGTTCGGTATCCGGCGTACGCCGGAGCGGCCTTCGTCTGAACATGTGCTCCGACCAAGGAATACACACGTCCAGCACGAAGGCCGCAAGGATGAGTCTGCTGCATCGCGACACCCGGCAAGATGCTTCGACGCAATTGTCACGCTTCCAGGGCGGGTTCTACGCCTGTCTCACTGCTCGTTCGGACGTGTTGTTCGAGCTGGCCGACGCTGTCCTGTGCGGTGACGGGCCGGTCAGGTCGCTGGCCGAGCTGTCATTGGCGGGCGAACACCGTCGCGGTCACGGCGGACTTTACGCGGCGGTGGCCCGTGGCCGGGTGGACGCGGACCGGCTGCAGCGGGCCCTGGCCACAGTGTCCCTTCCCCGTGCTGCCGACGGCCGGCTGGTCCTGGCCATCGACATCACCTCCTGCCTGCGGCCGGACGCTCACACCTCACCGCAACGGATCCTGTGCCACACCTACGGGCGGGGCAAGGATCAGCACATCCCCGTCCCCGGCTGGCCCTACTCGATCATGCGCGCCCTCGAGCCCGGCCGCAGCTCATGGACCGCGCCGCTGGACGCGCTGCGACTGGCACCTGGAGACGACACCGCCACGGTCACCGTCCGACAACTGCGCGACCTGGTCGAGCGACTGATCACGGCAGGTCAGTGGCAGGCTGGCGACCCTGACATCCTCGTCATCGCGGACGCCGGATACGACGCACCCCGTCTTGCCTTCCTCCTGCGGGATCTGCCCGTGCGGGTATTGGCCCGGATGCACTCGGATCGGGTCCTACGCAGGGCCGTCCCGCCCCGCCGACCGGGCACGATGGGCCGCCCACCCCGCCACGGTGGCGAGTTCGTCTTCGGCCAGCCCGACATCTGGGGCACCCCAGACACCCAGACCGTCACCGACACCCGGCTCTACGGCACCGCCCTAGCCCGCTCCTGGAACCGGCTGCATCCCAAGCTGACCCACCGCTCCTCCTGGGCCGCGGCCGACGGCAACCTCCCCATCGTCGAAGGCACGGTGATCCGCCTGGACATCGACCACCTGCCCAGCGGAGCCATCCCCAAGCCGGTCTGGCTGTGGTGGTCAGGCACTGATGCCACCCTCGCAGACACCGACCGCCTCCGGCAGTCCTACCTGCGGCGCTTCGACATCGAGCACACCTTCCGCCTGTTCAAGCAGACGCTGGGATGGACCGCACCGAAGATCCGCACCCCCGAGGCAGCTGACCGATGGACCTGGCTGATCATCGCCGCCTACACCCAGCTGCGGCTTGCCCGGCCGCTGGCAGCCGACCGGCGTCGGCCCTGGGAGAAACCCAGCCCACCGGACAGACTCGCCCCAGCCCGTGTCCGCCGCGACTTCCGGCACATCCGCCCGTCGACCACCTGCCCGGCCCAGGCACCGAAACCCTCCCGGCCCGGCCCCGGACGACCACCAGGACGCAAGAACACCCGGCTCACACCCCGCCACGACCTGCACACACCTCGCACAACACAGCGGACGCAACGAGGAACAAAGAAGTCGACCACTCCACGCCCCCGCCGCACAGGTTGAAGATCAAGCTAAGGGTTGTCCCGTAACTGCTGGTCACGGAGCGGGCAGGGGTGCGGAAACTGCGTAGCTGCCGGGTTCGTGGTGCCGGTATCGTCCGGTCTTCCGCCCCGCCGTACTGACGGTCCTACGTTCAGAGAGCAATGCAGATGACCAGCCAGCAAGCAACTACGACCCTGTGGCGTCCCACCGGCCCCAAGGAGCTGGATCTAGTTCGCGAGCTGAACTGGCGTGCCTGGCCGTCCCGACTGCCCGAGCAGCCGATCTTCTACCCGGTCCTCAACGAGGACTACGCGGTCAGGATCGCGCGGGACTGGAACGTGAAGCACGATGGCGCTGGCTTCGTCACTCGTTTTGAGGTCGAGTCGGAGTTCTTGAGCCGGTATCCCATCCAGCAGGCCGGCGGGCAGACGATCCTCGAGCTCTGGGTTCCGGCCGAGGAGTTGGACGACTTCAACGCCCACATTGTCGGCGAGATCCGGGTGGTCCACGAGTTCCGCTGAGACGGGAAGGCTTGCTGACGGACCTGCTGGTCACGGGTGCGATGATCTCGTTGTGGCTGGTGTGATCACGGCGTCGGAGCCGTCCTGGATAACCCCGTTCACCGGGCTCAGCCCGCGCGCCTTCGGGAAGCTCGTGACGGTTCTGCGGCGCGAGGGTGCGGACGCGGTCCGCAAGGGCCGGCCGTGGAGCCTTCCGCTGGAGGACCGGGCACTGCTGGTCGCGGCGTACTGGCGCACGAACCTCACGATGCGCCAGCTCGCCCCGTTGTTCGGGGTGTCCAAGTCGGCGGCGGACCGGATCATCGACCACCTCGGGCCGATGCTCGCGCTCCAGCCCCGCAAGCGGTTCGCCAAAGACACCGTGCTCATCGTGGACGGCACCCTCGTCCCCACCCGCGATCACACCATCGCCGAGCGGTCGAAGAACTACCGGTACTCCACCAACCACCAGGTCGTCATCGACGCCGACACCCGCCTGGTCGTTGTGGTCGGCCGACCACTGCCCGGGAACCGCAACGACTGCAAGGCGTGGGAAGATTCCGACGCCAAGGCCGCCGTTGGCAAGACACTCACGATCGCCGACGGCGGCTACCCAGGCACCGGACTCGTCATCCCGCACCGCCGGCAGCACGGCCAGGCCGAGCTCCCAGATTGGAAAGAGAACCACAACAAGTCCCACAAGCAGGTCCGGGCACGCGTCGAGCACGTCTTCGCACGCATGAAGACCTGGAAGATCCTCCGGGACTGCCGCCTCAAAGGCGACGGCGTCCACCACGCCATGCTCGGAATCGCCCGGATGCACAACCTCGCCCTCGCCGGATAGGCGAGCGGGCCACACGGTGACCACCATTCCCGAGACGGCTCGAAGATCATTTACGGGATAACCCTTAGGCCGTGTATCGAAAACGCTGTTCATGCTGTTTGCCGACGGTTGCGGGCCGTGCTGGAGGTGTGGGTTGCAGGGGTAACGCCCACCCTGGAGCCACAGAGTTGAACGCGTTCAACAGGTCTGGCAAGGTATCTCTCCACGGCCGTTCCTCTCGGGAGGCCGATGCGGGCTGAGGGTGGGAGATCCTGGTGGCGGGCGGAGGCAGGCTGCGTGCGTGGGGGACGGCCCTCGGCGTCTTGGTAGTTGTTCCGGCTGCTCTGACGGCATGCGCCGGCCCCTATCAGTACTACGAGGGAACAGGGCTCCACGACGCCGCGGCGGCCGAAGTCGCCGGGGGCTGGGAGAACGTCAAGGGGACCCGCGTGGTGCTTCGCAAGGACGGAACGGCCCTTCTCGAAAAACTTGATGGTCAGAACTTCGACTTCGAGGACGGCTGGCGCCTCTCCGGTACGGGAGCCTGGCAACTGAACGACGACGACGGCGGACAGGTCGTCCAACTCGCGCTGACGACCCGGACACGAGTCGAGAGGCGCTTTCCCGCACCTGTGGCCGACCACTCGCAGCCCCCGTCGACATACTCGTGGTTCTTCTACGTGGACCGCGATCAGCACGATGGCTCTCTCGCCGCCCTCGGCCGACCTGGCCGACCTGGCCGACCTGACGAGATCGCCGAAGCCGCCGCCTGGCTCCTCAGCGACCGCGCGAGCTACGTCACCGGAATGACCCTCGGCGTCGACGGCGGCACCGCCCCCCTGGCCTCACTGAGTCATCCTGAGCCGCGCTGCCACCCTATTCGAACAGCGCGCCACAGCCGGCGACAGCAACCGAACCGGGGCCACCCGCCGCCAGCGAGACCTGCACGTCTTCGCGAACAACAGCGCCTGCCTGTCCGGCCCGTGGGTCAGTGGCACACCTGAGCGCGGCGGCCGGTCACCGATGCGCCGGTGGTGGCAGCCGAAAGGATGGTCCGGGTGGCACTCCGGCCACCCGGGCGGCAGGCCCGTGGATTGGCCCCAGAGCGGTTCACCCGGCCACGACGGCAGCGCGGGCACAGGTCTCCCCAGTGATCACAGAGCGTCGCAACTCCCTGATTAACCGGAGCTGTGCCCGTCCTGCTGCCGGTATCCCCCGACCGCGCCTATCCGCGCGACCTCTAGGTCGAACAGGTGACTGCAGGACCGGCCGTTCCTCGGGCCCCGGGAAGACGAGCCGGCAGAGGGCGTCCACGTGGTCGCGGTCCAGGGCCCGCACCATTACCCGGGTTCACCCAGGACTCCTGCGAGGTACTGATCCGAGTCAAGGCCCCTTCCTGCGCATGCGGGTCTGGTGGAACCGACAGGCGCTGCACTCTTTGGTGGTATACCAGCGCCGAGAGGGTAACTTTTCTGCCCTTGTTCGGATTCATGGGGCATGAATCCTTTCTGGTATCGGCGTCGACGGGGCCTGGTTGTCCTGACCACTGCTGCGGGGGCCGCCCTGTGCCTGGCAGGCATCGCACCCACCAGTTCCGCGCGTGCGCAGGACACGGCTGCGGAGACACCCTGGGTGGTGTCGCTGGGGGACAGCTTCATCTCCGGCGAAGCGGGCCGCTGGGCGGGCAACAGCAACGACAGGGCAGAGGGCTACTCGCACACCGATCGGGCCTTTTCCTCCGTCACGACGAGGAGTGATCCGCACCGGGTGTACGGCGCGTCTTTCGATGACCGCTGCAACCGCTCCGACAGCGCCGAAGTCAACACCGCCCCCATTCACGGCCAGCGGCTCAACCTTGCCTGTTCCGGCGCCACGTCCACTGCGATTTTGCTGCCGGAACACGGCGGGAGTCCCTTCAAGAGCGAGCCCTCGCAGGCTGAGCAATTGCAGAAGGCTGTGACCGGGCACGCCGTCCGGGCAGTTGTCGTCTCCGTCGGGGGCAACGACCTCGGCTTCGAAGACGTCATCACCACCTGCGCCAAGGACTTCCTCAAGCCGTTCAAAGCCGAACCGTGTGCTCCGACCATGGCGCTGAAGGTGCGGGACCGGTTGCCCGCGATGCGCACCGCCGCCGTCAAGACGCTGGCCGACGTCACCACCGCCATGAGCCGGGCAGGCCACCCGAAAGGCAGCTACCGCTTGATCCTGCAGTCCTACCCCTCACCGCTTCCCGACGGTGCGCGGGTGCGCTATCCCGGAGAGAAGTACAACCGCCTGAGCAAGGGCGGTTGCCCCTTCTTCGACAAGGACTTCACCTGGGCCCATGACGAGCTCGTCCCCGCGATCAGCACCGCCCTGGCCGCCGCAGCCCACGCAGGCGGCGCCGAATTCCTGGATCTGTCCCGGGCTTTCGAAGGCCGAGAGGTCTGTTCCAAGACCACCCTCCATGCCGACCCCAAGACCCGGCCTTCGGGCAGCACCAGCGAATGGGTCCGCTTCGTGACCTCCGGAGTCGGCCAGGGACAGCGCCAGGAATCCCTGCACCCCAACTACTACGGCCAACTCGCCCTGGGCACCTGCCTGGGCCTCAAGCTCGATCACGCGCCCGGGAACCACTCCTGCCTCAACACGGCAGAGGCCGGCCCCCACGACATGCGCCTGCAGACAGCTCCCTGACGTGTGACACAGCCTTACCCGCGCCGCCCGCCACCCACCTACGTTGGGAGACCTCAGCAGACGGCGGCGAGGGTCTGCACCATGAACTTCACGGTGGACAGCAGCTCGCCGGTGCGCGGGTGGCGGCCGGTGAGGTCCATGGCGGAGAACGCGCCGTCGTGGATGCGCAGCGCGAGGCGGTCGCGGTGGAGGACGTCGAACACGTCGAGGATGTGTCCGGTGCCGCGTACGAGGCGGAACATCTCGGAGATGTGCAAGGTGTCCCCGGGCCGGGCGTGGTCGAGGAGCGCGCGGAACTTCGGATGCTGAAGCGGATGGAGGCGGCTGGAGGTGCCGCCGTCCTCCTCGAAGAGTGCCGGTCCTTGAGCGGAGAGAGGCGGGCGACGTCCTCGTCCTTGATGTCGTGGCCCTCGGCGCGGAGCTGGGCGACGGCAGCGTCCAGGTAGCGGGTGTTCCACAGGACGACGGCGTTGAGGACGAGGCCGAGGGCGGCGAGCTGGTCCTCCTGGCCCTCGCGGTACGCCTGGCGGATCTGGCCGCGGCCGCCGTGGCAGATCGCGCGGGCGAGGCGGTGGCGGGACTCCTGCACGGTGAGCTGCCGGTTCATCAGCCGGCGGTAGGTGTCGTCGACCGTGTGCAGGCGCTGCTGCCGGGCGAAGTCGCGGGCGGGCCCCTAGATCCTTCCGTTGGTCACCATCACGACGACGTCACCACCGTGCACCGGCCGTCCGGTGCCGTTGAGTGTCTGCAGTTCCGGAGTCCCGACAGCCGAGCCGTCCAGCCCCTTCCTGCGGTGCTTGCACTGGATCACCCACAGCCGACCGAGCGGATCGTGTCCCTTCACGTCGGCGCCGAGGTCGCCCCGGCCACCGCGGCGCAGCGCGTCGCGGGAGCCGTCCCGGGCCAGCAGGTCACGTACGGCGTGTTCGAAGGCGCTGTGGTGCATGGCGTCCAGCTGGCCGGGCGAGTAGTTCAGGCCCTCGACCCCCAGCTGCGCGGATCGCATCTGGTCACCCTGCCGGTAGATCCGGCCCGCACCAGCGAGCAGTGCCAGCAGCCCGAGTACGACAAGGACCCACCAGTGCGCCCATGCCCACTGTCCCACCTTGACCAGCACCAAGGCGACGACCACGAGCCCGCCCAGCGCAACGAGCAGATCGTCGTCGCTCTTGCGCCGCCGCAGACGCGGGCTCATCGCAGTTCCCCCGCCGCCACGGCGCACATCGTCCCGAGCCTGCTCCGTCCGGTGTGATCGACATCTTCGTATCCCCTGTTCCCAGGCACAGTCCCCCCTCGTCCGCAGCTCCCTGACGCCTTCATGACAGCACCTGCCAACGACAGCCGACCCGCCGTCGGGATCACCCGTCCAAAATCCGCTGGCGGAGTCGAACCGGTGCGCACAGTCGAGGAGTCGGACGCCATGGATTGTCAGTGCCGGTCGCTACCGTCGAATGTTGCGCCGAGGAACACCCGGCCCCGCCTGGGGGCAACGCCCCCTTTCACCGCCGAGGACCGCCCGTGACCTACGTACGCCCCCACTACCGCCGCGACGGTACCTACGTCAAAGGCCACAACCGCCGCACCCGGCCGCGCACCGCACAGCCCCGGACAGCACCCCGACGCGCCACCCCGGGGCCTCGCCCGGCCCCCGCCGGCCCGACCACCTACGTTCGCCCCTACTACCGCACCGACGGCACCCGCGTGCGCGGGCACCACCGGTCCATCAGCCCCCGCACCGTCGCCGTGGCCGCGGGCACCGGGGGCGGATTCCTCCTGCTGCTCCTGCTCCTGCTGGCCCTGGCCAGCGGACCGGGGACCAGCAGCAATACCCCGGCTGGCACCACGCCGTCCCACTCGGCGTCCGCCCCGGCCGCTCACCACCGGTAGGTCTCACTGACACGGGGCGGCTGCGCCTGCCCCGTGCCGCGTTCGCAGTCGACGAGCACCCTTGCTACGTCCTTCTCCGGCTCGACCAGGAGCAGACTCACCAGGGCCCCGGATGGAGAACCGTCCGGGGCCCTGTCGTCCGCCGGGCCGTCAGCCGTCGGAGGCCGCCGTGAGCGGTGCGCACCACAGGTACCGCGAGCGCATCGTCACCAGGTTCTTGCCGAACAGCTGGTAGTGCTCCCGGGTCTGCGCGACCTCTTCGGCGGTGCGCCCGGCGGCAGCCTGCTCAGGGATCTCGCCGGGACCCCACCAGAACAGGAAGGCGGGCAGTTCGTCCGGTGCACCGCGGGTCAGCCGCCGAGCAGGCCGCGGTCGACCAGGTCGTCCAGGGCGTCCAGGGCGTCCAGGGCGTCCACTGGGCTCTGCTCACCTGGGAGGGCTCGGCACACTGCTGAGCGTGCCGGGCCTCTCCTGCGTCACCGCGTGGTCCACAGGCCGCCGCGCTTGGCCGGGTGCGCACGCGGGGCAACGAACGCCGTACGGTCGACCTGCTTGGGGGCGGGGTATGCACGGTGCCGGTCGACGGTCGCCGGGCAACTCGTGCCTGACGCCGGCCGTGCGTCCGGGCGGCGCGGCGGTCACCACGATCGGGGGATGGGCCGACGGTGACGAACCGCACCCGCTGCAGCAGGCGCTCATCGGCCAGGACGCCTTCCAGTGCGGCTACTGCACCCAGCAGGCCAACCGACGGCAGCGCGAACGGCCCGGCGGCAGACCACCTGCCTTCGACCGCGGGACGTATAAGCAGCGCAGCACCGTGGAACGGCGCATCAGCCATTTGAAGCAGTGGCGAGCATCAACAGCAGCTACGAGAAGACTGCGACCGCCTACCTGGCCGGACTCCCCATCGCAGGCATCCTCTCCTGGTCCGGCCGCTGACCCGAACGCCCCCCTGATTCACGCCTCGTCGTTCGCCGATCGTGCGAGGTACGCGTGGTTGTCCTCGATGAGGTGGTCCAGGGCGTCCCTGGCGGAGGCGAGGCCGTCCATGGCCTCGGACAGCCGGGCCCGCTCACGGCCCATGATCTCCAGCGCCCGCCGAGCCCTCTCCTCGCTCGGCGCGGACATGCAGGGCGCCATTTCGGCGATGGTGCCGCTGGACATGCCCGCCGCCAGGAACGCCTGCACGAGGAGCACCCGCTGCACGTGCTCGTCCTCGTAGTGGCGCTGTCCGCTGGGCGAACGGGAGCTGACGAGCAGGCCCTGCTCCTCGTAGTAGCGCAGCGACCGGCGGCTGGCTCCCGTCCGGGCGGACAGTTCACCGATCCGCATGCCGAACTCCTCCCCCGCTCCTGCTCACTTGCCCCTGACATTGATGTGAGCGTTTAGGTTAACTCGATGTTGAAGCTCATCTTCATGATCAACCGTGTCGAGGGAATGTCGTACGAGCGTTTCGTCGAGCACCACCGGCACCGGCATGCGCCGCTGTTCACCTCCATACCGGAGGCGGAGCGCTACGTGCGCAAGTACACCGTGTCCCACCCGGTCCCCGCCGAGAACTACCCGCCCCCGGCCTACGACGGCCTGACGGAGATCTGGTTCGAGAACTGGGAGGACCACGACGCCTTCTTCGCCTCCGAGAACTACCGGGCGCTGGTCAACCCCGACGAAGCACGCTTCATCGACATGGACTCGGTGGCCGTAATGGTCACCGAGGAGAAGAAGGTCATCTGACAGACGAAATCGACCGACGGATGCAGACTCAGCGACAGCGGCCCACCCCGCGCACACGTTGATGTCTGCGTCCGTCGCCTGCGCATCCGCTGGGAGATCCGCGCCGACATTCCACCAAGCCTTCCTGACGCGCTACCGCACGCTAGTGCCGTGACCGCATGGACGCATCGGGCCGTTAACGCGTCAAGTCGGCTGTTGGAGGCGGTCGAACAAGTGGATCCCTTTCTCAGGGGGAGGAGTGGGATGATCTCGCTGTGCAGGAAGGTCCTGCGCTGGGCGAAGAACAACAACGTTCACCTGTGCTTCACCCCGACCAACGCCTCCTGGGCGAACCCGACCGAGGCGCGCTTCGGACCACTGCGGCAGTTCACGCTCGCGAACTCGAACCATCCGAACCACACGGTCCAGACCCGCGCGCTGCACGCCCACCTACGCTGGCGCAACACCAACGCCCGCCACCCCGACGTCCTGGCGGCCCGACGCCGCGAGCGCGCCGCGTTCGCAGTGAGAAGGGCATCCGCTGGGGCGGCAGACCCCTCCTCGCTGCGTGATCCAGCAACCCCGGCGAACGCATGCGGTCACAGCACTAGCTGAGTTCGCTGCTCAAGACGGCGAGTACGTGCGCTCGTTGGATTCGGCGTATCGCGTCGGGTGTCTGTCCGGATGCCAGTAGTTCGTCGATGAGATCGATCTGTGCGGCGGCCAGCAAGACGTGCGCTAGGTATTCGGCGTCCTCGGCTGTCAGGGTGGGGACGGCCTCCATCGCGGTCCGTGCCAGCAGGTCCCTCATCCAGCGGTACTGCTCGCTTTGCAGCAGTCCTGAGGCTGTGGCTTCTCGAGCTCTCAGCAGGTTGCGGTTGTCGAGCTTGAATGTGAGCACCGCGTCAAGGAAGGCGACGGCTCGGTCCCGCGGGGGCGCTCCGGGGCCAAGTGGTGGGGGGCCGCTGTCCACCTGATCGCGTAGATCCTGGGCTTTGGTGGTCCACAGCGCATCCAGCAGGCCCTCGCGACTGCCGAAGAGCCGGAAGATCGTGCCTTTCCCGACCTGTGCCTCCGCTGAGATGTCGTCCATGGAGACGCTGCTGACGTCAGCTTGCGCGAAGAGGTTGTCCGCGGCCGCGAGTACGACCTCGGGCGAGGTCGGAGGGCGCCCCCGCCTCGGCTCCCTATTTTCGGACTGTCGGTCCGTAATGATGTTAGGCTCTTCAGGACACATAGGTAGGACACCTCACCGGAGACGTTATGGCCTCATCATCCAACCTGCCGCCGTGGTTCTCTCGCGCACTCGACTCCCTATGGGCCGGTGACCTCGGCGGCTTCACATCGATCTTCGCTCAGGACGCGCTCTACGAGATTCCCTTCACCCCCACCGGCCCGGTGCGGCTGACGAGCCGAGAGGAGATCGGCGCTTTCATGCGTGGCCTGCTCGACGACGGTCGGCTTCGCTACGGCCGTCTTACGGAAGTCCGAGCCTACGAGACCGGCGACGACCTGATCGTCGAGGCAGTCGCCCGTCATCACCGCTCCGCGGACGGATCACCGATCGACCTGAGTTACATCTGGTTCGTCACGCGTCGAGACGGCTACGTAACCCGGTTCCGTGACTACATGAATCCACTCGAGATTTCGGCGATCTGAACGGTCCGCAAGGGACTCTCTGTGTGTGGCGAGATCGAGGTGTACACGGTTCTTTGCCGATGTCCCGGGTTCCGGGACGGGGACGACGTCGATGCCGACGAAGACCGGGTCCGGCCGGACGAGGCCGCCGGCGGGTCCGACGTAGGTGGTCACGCCGGGGCTGTAGGAGCTGCGAACAAAAGTGGGCCCCGGCGGGCGGCGCCCGGCACGCGCCCTCGCCGCGTTGCCGGAAAGCCCTGGCAGCTCCGCTACAAGAACCTTCCGGCGCCTTGCGATCGCACGCACCGGACACCGCCCGCTGATCGGAACCCACTTTTGTTCGCAGCTCTAAGCACTCCAGCCGAGCGCCTCTGCCCAGAACCTGCCGACCGCCGAGGGATCAAGAGCCTTGATGTTCACCATGAAACAGGTCGCAGTGCCATGCCGGCGATCCTATGCGCCCGCTCTGCAACGACATCCGTAGCGTCGCCAAACAGAGATCGACTCGCTCAGCAGCCACAATGCTCAGCTCGCCGACTGGCTAGGCGCCCTCACGGAGCGGACGGCCGACGGCCTCGGCCTTTGTGGTCATCTCGGCAGCGAGTGGGCTGCCGAGAGACTGGAGCAGAGTCGCTGCCCGCATCCAGCTGGCTCGTGCCTGCTCACCATCTCCCAGTAGCAACTGGGCCGTCGCGAGGTGGTCCAGTACATCGGCCTGATTGTAGGGGTCGAAGACTTCTTCGAGGATGTCCAGGCACTTCCGGTAGTCAACGACCGCCCCACTGACATCGCCCATGCTCTGCCTGGCATAGGCGATGCTGTCCCACGTCGCGGCCTCGTCGCAGAGGTTTCCATTGGACTGGAAAATGGGAAGCGCTTCCTCGCAGCAGGCGAGGGCCTCGCGGTAGTCGCCAATCTGGGCGAGACGCCAGCCGAGATCGTTGAGCGCGCGCGCGACGTCGTTGGGTTCCGGGAGCGTGCGGTAGATCGCCAGGGCACTCCGGGAATGGTGCACAGACTCGGAGTAGCGACCCTGGCGGTGGAGCACCCAGGCCAAGTTGTGCTCAGTGTGGGCACGCGTCTGTCGATCCAGTCGGTGCAGCAGCCCGGCCATTATGTCGACCTGCTCATCGACCTGGTCGAGCCTGCCGGTCAGCACGAGCGCACGGGCCAGTGTCGCGCTGGTCCTCGCGATGGAGCTCGGCTCGTCCAGCACAAGGGACGCATCGAGGCCGATGCGCTGGATCGATTCCTGCTCGGTCCAGCGGCCGCTGACGATGAGATAGCTCCGCCAAGCGTGGACCAGCTGCACGCGGTGTCGCAGGAGCTGAGGATGCTGCGTGGAGTGCAGGGTGGCTATGGCGGCCGCATCCTCCTGGTGGAACCAGTCCATGGCCTCGGTGCGGTCAGCGATCGCGACACGTACGACCCCCCGAGCCGGCGAGTCGGCCAGTTCCTCCCAGGGACGAGTGTCCATGATCAGGGTGGCAGTGTGCGCGTTGTGGCGCAGGTAGTCCAGTAGCCGTGTCTCGGCACCGAGGCGGTCGTCCTTTTCCCGCTCCAGGAGTTCGGCACCGTAGGCCCGAACCAAGTCGTGCATCACGTAACGCCCATCAGCGTCACGGGACAGAAGGCTGGTCGAGACCAGATCGCGCAGATGCCGTCGAGCGGTCGGCATCTCGACGGCCGCGAGCGAGGCAGCGGCTTCGACGGACACCGCCGGCCCGGGATGAACCGCCAACAGACGGAAGAACCGCGCTTTCTCGGTAGTCAGCGCCTGATAGGACCAAGAGAAGACAGCGCGGACGTCGACCTGCTGGTCGTCGCCCGACAGAGCGTCGAGTCGCGGCAGGGTCTCCAGCAGTTCTTGGACGGCGAGACTCAGCGCCATCCCCGGTGCTGCCCTCAGCTGCGCGCCGACTACGGCGACTGCCAGCGGCAGGAATCCGCAAAGTTCAACTAGGCGAGAGGCGGCCTCAGGCTCTGCCCGGCACCGCTCGTCACCCATTCTGGCGGCCAGCGCAGCAAGGGCCTCGGACCGCGACCAGACATCGAGGCTGATCCGCGAAGCGCCCTCGGTCGCGACCAGACCGGACAACTGGTTCCGCGAGGTGATGATGGTCAGACAACCCGCGGAGGCGGGCAGCAGCGGCCTCACTTGCTCAGCGTCCCGTGCGTTGTCCAGGACGACGATCAATTTCCGAGACGAACTCTGCTCCCGGAACAGGGCACTGCGCGCTTCCATCGTGTTCGGCATCTCTGCGCTGGGCACCCCGAGCGCGCTCAGGAATCGTCCAAGGGCCTCCGCAGGGTCCATGGGCCTCCCCGAAGCCTCGAACCCGCGCAGGTTCACGTACAGCTGGCCGTCCGGGAAACCGTCGGCCACCTGGTGCGCCCAGTGCACCGCCAGCGTCGTCTTGCCCACACCGGCCATACCACCGACCGCACCGATGACGACGTGTGCTCCCGGCACGTCGATCTGCGATGTGATGCTGTGAGCAGCCGCCAGTGCCTCCTCTCGGCCTCGAAACGCGGCGAGGTCCGGTGGCAGTTGCCGGGGAATCCGCTCGGTGCGACGAACGGAAGCCTGGGCCAGGTGACGCCGCTCGCTCTCGTCGAGTTCCAGTGCGTCCATCAGCTCGCGCAAGGTCGCTTGGCGCGGAACGCTCTTACCGCGTTCTATGTCGCTGATAGCACGGACGCTCACCCCTGACGCCTCGGCAAGGCCATCCAATGTCAGCAGCGAACGCTGCCGGGCATCACGTAGCAGCCTACCCAAGGCGTTCTTGTCCATTTCAACCCCATTACGTCGTCAAGGTTGTAGTTATGGATTGAACATTAACCTCGCCGTTTCGGTTGGGGCGATGAGGCGTCGTTGAGGGGCCACTGCCGGGTGGCCGCCGCGATCTCGGTGTTCGGGCATGGCCGTGTCCCGGCGCGGTGGTCGGGTTCTCCAAGGTCCTTCGGGCCGTGGTGGGCCAGGGTTCGTCGGTCAGCCGGCGTAACGGGGCAGTGCGGCGAGGCGGTGGAAGGCCTTGGTCAGTTCGTGTCTCCAGGGCCAGGTCGCCGATATCCGCAAGCGCGGCGGCCGCCGCGGGTGAGGCGTGCGGCGACATGCAGCAACCGGTAGCGGAGCTTCTTCGGCTCGACGGCGGCCAGTTCGCCGTCCAGCAGCAGGACGCGGGCCCAGGCCAGCAGGTCGATCGCCGTGAGGCTGAGTTCGAGCCAGACGGCGTTGACGCCGAAGCGCTTTGGGATTGCGTTCCGGATCGTGAGCTTTGGGGCCAGGCGAGTGCTGTCATGGTCTCGGGTTATGTGACTGGATCACGCGCTGCAAGCGCAGGATCTCGCCGTGCGCCGCGGCCAGTCGTTGTTCGAGCTCTTGGACGCGCTCTCGATGGGTGGTGCGCTCACGGCGGAGGGGTCCGGTAAGGGGATGAATCACGGCGCCGTCGTCAGCTGAGGGTGCCTGCAGGGAAGACTGGTTCTCGGCCCGTTGCTGACCGCGCAAGGTCTCGATGCGATTGCGCAGGTCGGTGTGGGCATGGAGAAAGACCAAGCTGACGCCCGCTGCGCGGGCGACGGCCCGGAAGTTGATCTCCTCGCCCTCCTTGACCAGCCTTCGGATGCCCGCCTCCGCTCGCTGGACGGCCTGCTGGTGCTTGTCCTGTGCAGCCTGCCGCAGAGCGGCGATCCTCCGATCTGCAGGAGGCACGGCCTCCGGGACCGCGTCGTTCGGTCGCTTGTTCATGAGTGTGATGCCCCTCTGCAGTCCGAGCAGTCGGTGGCGTCCTGGCAGGCGGCGGTCCCTCCCACTGGCCGCCGCCGTGTCGATCACCCGCGGCTCACTGCCACGCCGAAATGGGATGAAGCACAGCGATGTCTGACACGCCGTACCCGCTGGACCACACTGCGCTCGCGGCCGAGGTCGCGACCCTCCGCGCGAAGGGGGCGGCCACACTCGTGGAGCTGACTGGCGGGGTGGTCGCCTGGTCGGTCACCCAGCACGACTCGATCAAGCGGCTGCTCACCGACTCCCGCGTCTCAACCATCTGTCGGGGCAGGGACCATCCCCGCGGGCGCGGGGATGGACAAGCGCACGGCGGGACAGTGTGGCCAGCTCTTCCCGCAAGGTCGGGTCGGCGGTGACCAGGATCGCCTTGAGCTGGTTCGCTGCCTGTCTTCGCGCCTTCACTGCGGAGTCCTTGGCCACGAGATACAGACGCGCGATTTCCGCGGGACCGCTGCCTGACTTCACCGGCGAGTGCGCACGACCGCTGAGCACCGCCCGCGCAGCGGCTTCCGCGTCGCCTCGGTCCGACTTGCTCCGTCGGCGGTGGGCCGCACGCCCAGGGCCTGGAGCCTCAAGGACCTCGATGCCCTGGGACAGGAGATAGCGCGACAGGGCCGCACCGTAGTTTCCGGTCGATTCCACTCCGGCGCGACGGATGTCACCCAACTCAGTCGCCAGGCGTGCAGTTGTTGATAGCCACTCGCAACGGCCGGGAAACGCTCGATTCCCAGAGTTCGTCCGGTCATGGCAAGCACAGCCGCAACATGAAAATTGCGATGCGTATCACCCCGAGTACCGCCTCCGTGACGCCCTGGGGAGGTTCCATGGAGCGGGCAGATTCTGGTGAACTAATCGTTCCTCTAACCCCGGTGGCGATTCGCCCTGTTCGCAGTGCCGCCGGCCCGGACAGCCGTCACCAGTGAGACAGTGCACGTTCGCCGCGCAAGACAGTGCTCTGGACACGCTTGCCCGAACCAGCGCCCGAGCGCACCACCAAGTCCCGTGAACGACGCAGGATGTCAGGGCACTTCGGTCCAGAAATATCAGGAGTCAGCTCCGACGCTATGGTGGTGCGCTGCCGCTCGATGCCCCGTCGGGTCCGGCGGACGCCTGCTGTCCCAGGGACAGCGCAGGCGCCTCGCCACCGCTCGCGCCGTACTACGGCGCACCGGGTCCCCCTGCTGACGAGGCCACCGCCGGTCCGGACCGCCCCACCGCCGAGGCGCTGCTGGAGGCACTTCGGGCGCTCCCCGAGACCTCGGTGGTGATCGCCGTACAGGAGCAGGACCTCGGCATGGCGGCCCGGCGACCGTCCGCGGTCGTCCACCTCGGGCGGCCCGCGGACGGCGCAGGTGTCGTCCGTACGCGATGACGTCGCGGCCGGCACATGCTTCTGCGCGCACCAGCGCGTTGCTGGGAGTGCACTGTTCCGAGATGGGCACCGAGGTGGAAGAGCCTCGCCTGTTGGTGACCCAAGGGCTCACGACAGTGAGCTTTGGGAGGATTTACCGCCATTTTTTGGCTTTTGCATCACCGCTCTCCGCCCACCCGCGTGCCCCCCGTGATACGGAACGGCGTGCGGTGGCCGAAGCGCTGCCGTCCTCAGATTGTTGAATATTTGAGTTACCCCTTTCACGGGTTGTAGACATGACGCATCTGAGGAAGGGGCCACCATGGTCGAGAGTCGTCTGCGGGTCCGGGTCGGCAGTGACGCCCTGCAGGAACTGATCGAGGAACTCGCAGGGCGTCTGCAGCGGTCCGTGGTCGTCGACGACCCTCTGGTGCGACTGATCTGCTCCAGCCAGCACTTCGGAGACGCGGACCCGGTCCGCATCCGCAGCCTGCTGCAAGGGCGGGCCGACGACGAGATCATCCGCTACGTCCTCGACCAAGGCGTGGCCCGGTGGCCGAAGCCCGACTTCATCGAGGGCCGTGACGACCTCGGACTGCTCACCCGGTACTGCATTCCGCTGCGGGAGCGCGGAGAGCTGCTGGGTCTGCTGATGGTCGTCGCGCCGGAGAAGGACCTGTCGCGCGAGGAGATCGACACCGTCGCACGGGCAGTGCCGGCGATCACCGCCCAGCTGCGGGCGGACCAGCTGGCCGCTGACGCCGAGGACGGTGACCTGCAGGAGACGCTGCTCTCCCTGTTCGGCACCAGTGAGAAGGCCCGTGCCGCCGCTCGTCAGCAGATACTCGACGGTGACGCGCTGCCGGACGCTCCGCACGCCGTGGTGAACGTCGTGCAGGTGGCCCGTTCCTCCTCCGAACCGCCCGGCCAGGTGGAGATCGCACTGCGCGGAGCTCTGGAGCCGTTCCTCCGCACGCGCTGGGCGGTCGGCGCCATGGCCGTCACCCCGGACAGCGCGGTACTGCTCCAGGTTTCGGCCCGGCCGCCGGCGCCGCAGGAACTCAGGGACCAGGGCACGGCCATCCGGGAGGCGCTCGCCGCCTATCTGGACGCCTCGGCGGCACCGGTGATCGGCATCGGTGGCATCGCGGACGGTATGGCCGACGCGTGGGTTTCGCACGGGCAGGCGGTCGTCGCGGCTCGCGCGGCACGTCGTCTGCCCCACCTCAAGGGCGTCGGTGCGTGGGAGTCACTGGGTGAACTCGCCGTACTCCTACAGATGCCGGACCACGCCCTGAACCCCTCGCTGCTGCCGAGGCCGCTGAGTCTGCTGCTGGAGAGCACCGGTGGCCAGCGACTGGAAGAGACCCTGACCTGTTTCCTCGACCATGCCGGATCGATACCGCGTACGGCGGAGGCTCTGCAGATCCATCGCACCTCCCTCTACTACCGGCTGCGTCAGATCCAGGAGATCACCGGCCTCGACCTGGACAACGGCGGCGACCGGCTGGTGCTCCACCTCGGGCTGCGGATGCGCGCGTTGCTGGCGGCAGAGACCGCCTCGACCACGGCCTGACCGGCCTGGGCCCCGACGACCGCCGGGTACACGGGCCGCGGCACCCGACTCCTTGGGCACCGGCCGATGTCGTTCACCGTGGCGCGCGTGCATGCCGGTGAGTGCCCCGGGCGGTGCGGCACCTTGTGACGGCGGCGCGGCTCGCTTCGCGGCGGAACGGTCCGTCGCCCGCGGCGGTCAGAGCCCCTCGGAGGGCGCCGCCCTTCCGCCCGCATCCCGGGCTCCCTCCTACAGAGTGACAAGAATTCGCCCGTCGATCACTACGGAGCGCGGTAGTGCCCGAGGGGCCTGGTGAGACACAATCGGACTACACCGGAGCCGCGTAATGCGTCGGCTCCGGGAACAGACAATTCTTCTGCGCGGCGGAAACCGCCTGCGGCGGGATACGAAGGGAAATCGCAGTGACGGCCGTGGGCGAACTGACGACCAGTGACGGTGTACGTCTGATGTACCAGGACAGCGGAGGAAGCGGAATTCCTCTGGTCATGCTGCACGGCTGGGGACAGACACAGGAGATGTTCCGCCACCAGACGCGGGGACTGGCGCCGGATCGCCGTGTCGTCACCCTGGACTTCCGAGGCCACGGGATCTCCGACAAGCCGCACCACGGCTATCGCATCGCCCGCCTGGCCGCGGACGTCCTGAACCTCGTGGACCATCTGGGGCTCGACCGCTTCGACGCGCTCGGCTGGTCGATGGGGGTCTCGGTGTGGTGGAGCTTCTTCGACCAGTACGGCACCGGCCGCATCCGCCGTTTCGTCGCCGTCGACCAGCCCGCCGCCGTCGCCGCCGTGCCGTGGATGTCGGCCGAGGAGCAACGGCAGTCCGGGGCCATCTTCGACGTGGCGGGCCTGGTCGCACTCGGCGCGGACCTCGCCGGCCCGCAGGGCGAGCAGGTCCGGCACGACTTCGTCCGCGGCATGTTCTCCGGCGACCCCGACCCGGAGCTGTGGTCCTTCGTGGCGGAGCAGATCAAGTCCACGCCGGCCCACGCCGGAGTGCCCCTGCTGTTCGACCACTGCGCGCAGGACTGGCGGGACACGCTGGTGCGCATCGATGTGCCGACACTGGTCATCGGGTGCGACGGCAGCCACGTGCATCCGCGTTCGCAGCAGTTCGTCGCCCAGCGGATTCCGGACGCGCGGTTGCATGTCTTCCCTGCCACGGTGGCCAATTCACACTTCCCCTTCCTGGAGAACCCGTCGGCCTTCAACGGCGTGGTTGACGATTTCCTTCGCGAGAAGCTGGACGCGGCAGACGACTCGAACGTTCACGCCTGAAGTCTACGTAAAGCCGTCCGGCGGACATTTCACGGCAAATTCAACACCGAAAAGGAAACGACGGGCGTGACTCTGTCGATCAATCTCCCCATGCCTGAAAACAAAGACAAACATTCTTCCGTCGCACCTCGGGGAAATGATGCGGGATATTTCATCACCCTGCCCTCGCCGGTCGGTGACGACGACCATCTTCATCTCGCGGTCAACATCTCCGACAGAACGATTCTCCTGAACCACGACCCTGCCCTGTTCCTGGAACCCGGCGATCTCGTCATCACCGGTGCCCGGCAAGCGGGGCTGCTCGCCGGTGACGGTGGAGCACTGGCCTTCTTCCGGATTCCGTTCTCGCTGCTCGACGCGTCGGCGGCCGATCTGCGCGAGGTGCCGCAGACACATCTCAGCGGTGGGAGCGGCCTGGCATCGCTGGTCTCGCAGTTCTTGACAGCCCTCGCCAGAACGCCAGGCAGTGAACGTCTGGCCGCCGGGCAACGGCTCGCCATGAACGCGGCGGACCTCGTGGCGTTGCTCGTCGGTGAGGTCCTCCAGGCACGCGGGCCCGGCTCCGCCGACGCGATCTCCGACTTGATGCTGCGCATACAGAGCCACATCGAGGAGAACCTCACGGACCCGGACCTGTCACCTGAGTCGATCGCTCGGGCGCACCACATCTCGGTGCGCTACCTGCACAAGGTCTTCCAGTCGGGCGGCACCACTGTGGGCGCCTGGATACGGCAGCGCAGGCTTGACGCCTGCCGCGCCGAACTGCGCAGGCAGCGTCGTACCGTGGCCTCAGTGGCCCACAGCTGGGGTTTCGCCAGCCCCTCCCACTTCAGTCGGCTCTTCCGGCAGACCTACGGCCTCACCCCCAGGGAGTGGCAGACGGCCGCGTCCTCGGACGCCTGAGCCGCCCTTCCGTCACCGAAGCCCGGCCGCGGCCGGTTCCCTGCGCTGCCGGACCACCGCCGGTGCGCTGCCGGGCGACCGCCGGTGCGCTGCGACGGCATTCTTGTCGGACCCGATGCCTGGCATGGCGGCCGTTCCGTCCCTGAACGCGAGGGCGGCAACCGGGCGCGCGCTCGTTCCGCCGGTCCTCTTGGCCGCAACTCCCGCTACAACCGCCCGGTGCCCATCGTCCGGCACACTCCACGCTCTGTGAAGGACCCGCCGCTATGCCCACGCCCACCGTCGTCCTGGTCCACGGAGCGTTCACCGACACCGCTTGCTGGTTCGGTGTCGTCGCTGAGCTGCAACGTCACGGCACTCCGGTCATCGCCCCGCCCAACCCACTGCGCGGCCTCGTCTCCGACGCGGCCCACCTCGCCTCGGTGGTTGCCCAGATAGACGGTCCCGTCGTCCTGGTCGGGCACGCCTACGGCGGTGCCCTGATCACCGTGGCCGGCACCACCGAGAATGTCGCCGCACTGGTGTACGTGGCTGCTTCGATCCCCCAAGAGGGCGAGAGCCTGCGCGAGTTGTGGGACCGCTTCCCGGCCACCGAGCTGGAGGACGGTCTCAAGCGGTGGACGTGCCCTGTGCCCGGTGGCGGTGAGGCCGTCGAGGTCACCATCACCGAGGAGGCGTACCCCTCGGTGTTCGCCGCCGATGTGTCCGACGCGGTCGTCCGGGTGCTCGCCTCCTGTCAACGCCCGATCGTCACGGCCGCGATCGACGAGAAGGTCACCGAAGCCGCCTGGCGTACCAGGCCCTCCTGGGCCCTGGTGGCGGGTGCGGACCGGGTGATCTCGCCGGACGCGGAGCGCTTCGGTGCGCAGCGGGCGGGGGCGAACGTCGTCGAGATCGACGGTGCTTCGCACGCCGTCGCTCTTTCCCATCCCACGGCTGTGGCGCGGCTCATCCACGAGGCGGTACGGACGGTGAGCTGACCGCCATCACTTTTCCAACCGATCCAGGAGAAACCGTCCCATGAAGACACCACTCGAACCGCTTCTGCGGGCATGGGAGTGGCAGGCCGAAGCGGCCTGCCGAGGCATGGACAGCGCACTGTTCTTCCCGCCGTCGGGCGAGCGGGGCCACGCGCGCCGCCGCCGCGAGGAAGCAGCCGGTGCCGTCTGCGGCCCTTGCCCGGTGCGCCTGCTCTGCGACGACTTCGCCGTGGGCTCCGGCCAGCGCTACGGGGTGTGGGGCGGCCGCACCGAGGCCGACCGCCGCGACGAGGCGGCGTAAGCCGCAGCTCGGAGAACCCGGTCGTGCACCGGGAAGACGCCTGCTCCCCGCCCGATTCCTGACGTACCGCCCGGTGTCCACGCGTCACCGCGGATCCGCGGCTCGACCGCGTTCACGTCCGAACCGTCCAGTGCCGCCGGTGCTTCGACCGTACGTCGTCCGCGCTCGCCCGCCGGCGGATCTCCGCCCGGCCCGCCACGCTCCTGGAGGAGCGTCCAGATACAGCCGGGGCGAGCGGCCCGTTCTCGGTCAGCATGACGACCGGGCTCTTGGCGGCGGTGTGGTCGTGGTTGCCGTCGACGGCTCTCGGAGACTGGCCGCCCGGTCCTCCGGGACGCTCCCCGGCCACTGATCGAGGACTGCGGTCATCGCCGGTCGAGGACCTGTCGGCGGAGTGTTCTGCGGGCAGCTTCGAACCCTCCCCCGACGGCGGTACTCACCTGCCGCTCGCCCAGTCGGAGAGCTCCAGAGCCTGCATCGGGTGTGGGTATGCGGGGTTGACGACCGCCGCCGAGTCCCACGGTCACCTCCAGCAGAGTGCCCCAGGCTTCAGCGGGTGATCGAGATGGCGAAGGGCGCGAATCCGCTGGACCGGATCACGTGCGGGACGAACAGGATCGCAGCCTCCGTGGCGCGGGCGGTCTCGATCCCACCGAGGTCCGTGATCCACTCCCGCTTCCAGCCGAGGTCGGCGAGAAGCCCCCGTACGACCTGCTTGGCCTCCGGGTCCGTGGCGGAGAGGAAGACGGTCGGCGTCTGAGCGAGCGCGGCGGGCGCGGTCATGACAGGGAAGAGCATGGTGTTGAGCGTCTTGACGACGCGCGTTTCGGGGAGCGCTTGCTGGAGTTGCTCGGCCAGGCTTGAGCCGGGGTAGATCAGGTCGGCGGGCAGGCCGTCCGGTCCGTCGACGGTGGCGTTGGAGACGTCGACGAGTATCTTGCCCCGCAGTTCCTCGCGCAGCGCGGTGAGCCGGTCCAGCGAGCCGGCTCCCGGGGTGGCGTTGATGACGATCCGGGCTGTCCGCGCCGCTGATGCGGCGGCCCCCGGCGTGCGGTCCACCGCCGTCACCTCGTGCCCTGCCTGGGTGAGGGCTGTGGCCAGGTTGCCGCCGACGCGGCCGTTTCCGAGAACTGCGATCGTGGTCATGCCGATCAGGTCCTTCCGTGTGTGCGGATGGTGATGTGCGGTCAGAGGGCGAGCGTGGTGACAGCCTGGGCGTGGACGCCGGGCGCGGCGGCCAGGAAGCTCTCGCTCTGCGGAGTCCAGGGACGTCCCTCGGCATCGGAGATCTGTCCGCCGGCCTCGGTGACGAGCAGCGCCCCGGGTAGCAGGTCCGCGCGGGCGCCGGCGAACTGCCAGAAGGCGTCGATCCGGCCGGCGGCCACGTTCAGCAGATGCAGGGTGGCGGGCACGGAGGTGCGCACCACGAGCGCGTCGAAGAGCATCGCGGTGATGGAGGAGCCGATGCGCCGCACGACCTCCTCGTTCTCGTCCGGCCTGGCCTGGCTCGTGGCCACGAGGCTCAGGCCGAGGTCGGTGGTCCGGGAGACGTGCAGCGGGCGGCCGTCGAGGTGGGCGCCGGCGCCGGCGAGCGCGGTGCAGGTCTCACCGGTCAACGGCAGGTGAACCGCGGTGAGCACCGGCTGGTTGTCGCGGACGAGAGTGGCGGTCACCGCCCACTCCGGCAGGGCGTGCAGATGGTTGACGTTGCCCTCGGCCGGGTCCACGACCCACCACTCGCCGGGAGGCAGGGCCCCGCCCGCCAGTTCGTCCTCCACGAAGCGGGCTTCCGGGCGCAACAGGGAGAGGCGGGGGCGCAGTATCTCCAGGGCGGCGTCGTCGTTGGCGGCGAGCGCACTCATCAGCTCTTCGCGGGTCTGGTGGCGGACCACGGCTCCGAACCGCTCCCGCAGCACGGAACCCGCCGCGCGCACGGCGTCGGCGGTCTGCTCGAGCAGGTCGGTGTCGGACGCGTAGCCGGTGGTCGCAGCAATTTCGGTCGTCTGGATCGATTCGGACATGGTGGCGCTCCCAGATGAGCAGGGGTGATCAGGTGGACCAGGCGAAACGGTGTTTCCTTCGGCCTGCATCTCGAAGGTAGAAGCGCCGATCATTAACTTCAAGTGCATGTAAAACACTATTGGATTGACTCTCATGCAATTGAGTCTGTCGCTTCCTCGCCGCGCTCGATGACCTTCTTTCAGGAAGGCCGGCGCCCCCGGAGCTGCTGCGCGCCGCATGTCACCGCCCAGCGATGAGGCGGAAGTCTCGGGCGGTCCCGGCACACGACAAAGGGGATCCTGGCCGGTGGTCATGGCTCCGGCCTATCGGTCACCCCACGGTGACCGTGCGGGTGTTCCCGGCACGCTGTTGGCGACATCGGAACTCCACTACGTGGTTCGCGCCCAGCGCCGCGCCGACGATCCCGAGGACCGGGGTTCACCGTCCCGTTCCGGCCGCCGGCGATCCCAGCAGCGCCCCCGCGAGCGCCCCTGCGACTGCTGCGGCGGCCGTGAACCGGGGTCCGGGCTTCGCCGTCGGTCGGGCGAGGTGCGCACCGAGGCCGATCAGCAGTCCGGTGCCGGGTGCCACCAGGACCGGGTCGGCGATGAACCGTCCCGGAGCCGGCGTCCAGGTGAACAGGACGCCCAGGAACCAGCCTGCCAGGCCGAGCGGCACCACGGTCGGCGCCCGGCTCCACCGGCTCGCCCGGTGATCGGGCGCGCCACGATGCAGTCGGCTGCGGAGCAGCAGGCCGATCCAGCTACTCCACCGACTGGCGAAGAAGGCATCCGCGCTGGGCCTCGCCGACAGAGTCCTAGGCATCCAGACGGATCTGAACAAGGGCTGGCCACAGCTGGAGACCAGCGACCTGGTCTGGGCGGCCGCCTCGCTGCGCCACATGTCCGAACCCGACCGTGTGCTCGCCGGAGCGTTCGACAACCCGCGGCCGAGGCGGCCTGCCGGCGGTCACCGAAACGGACTTCTTCCCCCGCTTCCTGCCCGGCGACATCGGCGTGGGACGTCCGGTCCGGGGGCCCGCGTACACGCCACACTGAACCCGGGCCCGTGAAGAGCTGGAAGATCCTTCGCGACTGCCGCCTGGAAGGTGGCGGCGTTCACCACGCCATGCTCGGCGTCGCCCGCCTGCACGACCTCACCCTGGCCGGGCCCATCGGGAATGCGTTGCCGGAACGCTACTGGTCAGAGGTGTGGGGGGTGGTGAAGAGGGCCTGGAGGGTCTGTGTCGCCAGGTTGCGCAGCCAGGTGTGGGCGGGGTCGTCGTCGTGGCGGTGGTGCCAGAGCAGGTGGAGGGGCACGGGCGGCAGTTCGAGTGGCAGCGGCAGTGTGGTCAGGCCCAGCTGATCACGGGAGGAGCGGGTGGCCGCGTCCGGGAGGGTGACCACGAGGTCGGCGTCGCGGACGAGTTGCAGTGCGATGGCCGTGGTGGGGGCGGAGGCGATGACGCGGCGCTCGTGATTGAGGGCGGCCAGGGCGTCGTCGATCCGGTCGCGCAGGCTTCCGCGCCGGGAGACGGTGACGTGGTCGGCCGCCGCGTATCTCTCGACGGTCACCGGCTGTTCGGTGAGCGGATGCCCCGGCCGGACGGCGAGGACCAGCCGGTCGCGGCCGATGAGGCTGTGACGGATGTCGGACAGAGACGGCGGTCCGGCGCTGGATGCCACATCGACATCGCCGCGGCGCAGCTCGGGAGTGTCGTCGCCGGGTTCGGCCGTGAGACGCAGTTGCACCCCCGGGGCCTGGCGGTGCACTGCTGCGATGAGGGCGGTCCCACAGGCGGCGGTGAGGGCGTCGTGCCAGCGGACGGTGAACACCCGCTCCAGGCCTGCCAGGTCGAGTTCCGTGCGGGCGGACAGCAACTGGTGAGCTTGCTGTACCAGGGCGTGGACCTCGGTACGCATGGCGAGCGCGCGGGGGGTGGGCGTCATGTGGCGTCCGGTGCGGACCAGGATCTGGTCGCCGGTGGCTTTGCGGATACGGCCCAGCGAGCGGCTCATCGCCGGCGCGGTGACGTGAAGCCGGTCCGCGGCCCCGGCCACGCTGCCCTCTTCCAGCAGCGCGTCCAGGGCGGTGAGCAGATTCAAATCCAATTGCATGACGGTAACTATAGAAGTGAAAAGCATGCACTTGTTGTTAACGATGATGGCTCTGCCTTTTGAAGTGCGGGGCCGAGAGGAAGACCCAGCGCCCACCTCAACGGCCGCCGGACCGTGTCGGCCAAGAGCGAGCATCGAGGGCGCTGAGGCTCCGTCTCCCGCCCGTCGGCGGCTGGGTGTGGCCCGTAGCTTCGGGCGCGCCCTCTTTGGTGGACAGTGATTCGGCCCCCCTGTAGCGCGCCCGGCACAGATGCCCTGGGTGGGGGGCACTCCCTCACACGCCCCTTCCCAGGGCCGGTCGCACGCTGTGGACTGGCCCGCTCGTCAGGCTTCCAGGAGCAGTGCGCTGCCGGGCTGTGAACGGTGCACAGAGAAACAACCAGCCTGCTTGGTGTCTTCATAGCCTGGCCGCGGCAACGTGAGCGACCGACCATCTGAGGAGCACCATGGCCAGGCAGTCCGTGGCTGAGCAGTACGTCGAACTCCTCGCACGCGCCGGCGTGCGCCGCGTGTACGGAGTGGTCGGGGACAGCCTGAACCCCGTCGTCGACGCAGTCAGACGGCACGACTCCCTGGAGTGGGTGCAAGTACGCCACGAAGAGGTCGCGGCGTTCGCGGCCGGTGCCGAAGCCCAGTTGACCGGGAAGCTCGCTGCCTGCGCCGGGTCGTGCGGGCCGGGCAATCTGCACCTCATCAACGGCCTGTTCGACGCACACCGCTCGATGGCACCGGTTCTTGCCCTGGCAGCCCAGATTCCCAGCGGCCAGATCGGCACCGGGTACTTCCAGGAGACGCATCCCGACCGGCTGTTCGAGGAGTGCAGTCACTACTCGGAGCTGATCTCCTCTCCCCGGCAGATGCCGCGGGTGATGCAGACGGCGATCCAGCACGCAGTGGGCAGGCGTGGCGTTTCGGTGGTGTCGCTGCCGGGAGACGTGGCCGCCGAGGACTCCCCCGTGGGTGGGGCGGAACTCGCGATGCCGCTGGACCGGCCGACGGTCCGGCCGGCTGATGAAGAACTTTCCCGACTCGCCGAACTGGTGGACGCAGCCGACAAGGTGACGGTGTTCTGCGGCCGAGGCGTGGAAGGTGCCCACGCCGAGGTGATGGCGTTCGCCGAAAAGGTGAAGGCTCCCGTGGGCCACGCACTGCGCGGCAAGGAGCACATCCAGTACGACAACCCTTACGACGTCGGCATGTCCGGGCTGCTGGGCTACGGCGCCGCCTACGAGGCGATGCACGAGTGCGACTTGCTGCTGCTTCTCGGCACGGACTTCCCGTACACGGACTTCCTGCCCCGCGACGTCCGCACCGTCCAGGTAGACATTCAGCCCGAACGGCTCGGTAGACGTACACAGTTGGATCTCGCCGTGTGGGGTGACGTGCGGGAGACGCTTCGGTGCCTCACGCCCGCCGTGCGTGAGAAGCAGTCCCGCCGGTTCCTCGACCGCATGCTGCACCGACACGTGCACGCCCTGGAGGGCGCCGTCGGCGCCTATACCCGCGACGTCGATCGGCACGTCCCGATCCACCCTGAGTACGTGGCATCAGTACTCGACGAGGAAGCCGCCGACGATGCGGTGTTCACTGTGGACACCGGCATGTCCTGTGTGTGGGCGGCCCGCTACCTCACGCCGAACGGCCGACGCCGCATCCTCGGCTCCTTCGTGCACGGTTCCATGGCCAACGCGCTGCCGCAGGCCATCGGCGCACAATTCCTGGATCGGTCGCGACAAGTGGTGTCACTCTCGGGCGACGGTGGCTTCTCGATGCTGATGGGTGACTTCCTGACGCTGGTCCACCACGGCCTGCCGGTGAAGGTCGTCGTGTTCAACAATTCGTCGCTGGGCATGGTCGACCTGGAGATGATGGTCGACGGACTGCCCCCGCACGGCACCGAATACCCACACACCGACTTCGCGGCCATCGCCACCGCGGTCGGCGCGCGCGGCATTCGCGTGGAGAAGCCCGCAGAGGTGCGCGAAGCCCTCCGCGCCGCCTTCGCCCATGACGGGCCGGCACTGGTGGACGTGGTCACCGACCCCAACGCCCTCGCGCTTCCGCCCAAAATCACGACCGAGCAGGTCACCGGCTTCGCGCTGTCGGCGAGCCGTACCGTCCTCACGGGCGGCGTCGGGCGAATGATCGACATCGCCCGGGCCAACCTGCGCAACGTTCCGCGTCCGTAAGCGACGCCGGCCGGGAGCCGTGTTCTCCCCGGACGTCATTCCATCCCCCTCTCCGACCGAACGGGTATCGCCATGTCTGATGTGCCGGGTGTCACGCACCACACCGCCGTGCTCAACGGGATCAAGCAGCACTGGGTGAGCGCGGGCCAGGGCCCGCCGGTCTTCCTGCTGCACGGTTTCCCCGAGACCTGGTACGGCTGGCGCAAGCAGATTCCCGTGCTGGCGGAGCGGTTCACCGTGATCGCGCCTGATCTGCGCGGCTACGGTGACACGGAGAAGCCTGCCTCCGGTTACGACAAGCGGACCATGGCCAACGACCTCGTCGCCCTGATGGACCATCTCGGACATGAGCGGATCGCCTTGGTCGGCCACGACCGCGGAGCACGCGTCGGCACCCGGTTCGCCAAGGACCACCCGGATCGCATCGACCGGTTCGTCGCTATGGACAACATCCCCACCCGGGTCATCGCCGAGACTTACGACATCGGCCTCGCCCGGCAGGGCTACTGGTTCTTCACCTTCCTCGGTGTTCCCGACCTTCCCGAGGCGCTGATCGCAGGCCACGAGGAAACCTGGCTCACCCACTTCTATCGCAGCTGGTCCTACAACCCCGAGATGCTCACTCCTGAAGAGATCGCGGTCTACGTCCGCGCCTACCGGCAGCCCGGTGCCGTAAGGGGCTCCTGCGAGGACTACCGTGCGGCGCCCCAGGACGTGGCCCAGGACCAGGAAGACGCCGACAAGCTCATCGACTGCCCCGTATTGACTGTCTGGGGTGAGGACTTCAGTGCCGTCGGAGGAGCCTACGACGTCCTCGACGTGTGGAAGGGCATCGCTCGCGATGTCCGCGGGGTGCCGATCGCGCAGTGCGGACACCTGTGCCAGGAAGAGCGACCGGACGTCGTCAACCGGGAGCTCCTGGACTTCCTCGCCGACTGGAGCGGCTGACTCGACAGCCGGACGCGCAGCGGATCGGACGGCCGCCGGGGAAGCACGATGCATCTGGTGGACGCGCTCGGGCTACGACCAGGGCGTGGACGGACCAATACCCCTCGCCTTCCGGTTCTACCGTTTCTTGCACCTCACCGGAACGTCGCCCGGCCACCGTACGGCCTCGTCAGCGCGGATCCTCCGAGGCAGGGTGACCACGGCCCGGCCATAGCGCCCAGGCAGGTGAGCCGGCGCCCTCGGTGCAAGCAGCGGCCGACGCCTCACCTCACCTCACCTCACCTCACCTCACCTCACCTCACCTCACCTCACCTGCTCAACAGCCAGTGCCGCATTCACGTTGCGACACCCACGAAGGAGATCTTCCATGTCCCGTTCCGCCATGCCCACCATCGTTCTCGTACATGGCGCATTCGCCGACGCCTCCAGCTACGCGCAGGTCATCCCCCGGCTCATCGCCCGTGGCTTCGACGTGGTCGCGCCCGCCGTCCCGAACCGCAGCCTCATCGGTGACGCCGCCTACGTCGCCTCGATCGTCCGGCAGACACCCGGCCCCGTCGTCCTGGTGGGTCACTCCTACGGCGGCGCCGTCATCACGGTCGCCGGCACCGAGGACAACGTCAAGGCGCTCGTCTACCTGGCCGGCTACGCCCTGGAGAAGGGCGAGAGCCTTGGCGAACTGCAGGGCCGCTTCCCGGACTCCGACCTTGCTGCCGCGCTCGTCTACACGCCCTTCCCCATAGAGGGCTCGACCGAAACCGGTACCGACGTGTCGGTCCAGCCCGACAAGTTCCCGGCCATCTTCGCCGCCGACGTCGACTCCCGCCTCACGAAGGTCCTCGCCGCTTCCCAGCGTCCGCTCGCGGCCCAGGCTTTCGCCGACGCGGCCCCGGCTGCCGCTTGGAAGACCAAGCCCTCCTGGGGTCTGGTCTCCTCTTCCGACCACACCATCAACCCTGACGTCGAGCGCTACGGCTATCAGCGGGCCGGGATGACCACCGTCGAGGTCGACTCCTCCCACCTGGTGATGCTCTCCCACCCCGAGCGCGTCGTCGACCTCATCGAGGAAGCCGTAAAGGCCACTTCCTGAGCCACGCCCACCGGAGCGTCGCGCAGCGGCCTCCCCTCTTCAGAGAGCGAACAATGAACTCACCGATCTCACGCCGTACTGTGACGGCTTCCCTCCTGGCCGGCGCCGCCGCGCTGGGCACCGGCGCCGCCCTCGCCGCGCCGGCGACGGCAGCCGACCGCTCCAGCAGACCGCACGCCCGCCCGGACACACCCACGGTCGTCCTGATCCACGGCGCGTTCGCCGACGCCTCCAGCTGGAGCGGCGTGGTCGAGCGCCTGCAGCGCCACGGCCACCGCGTACTGGCGCCGGCCCTGCCACTGCGGGGTCTGGCCAGCGATGCCGCCTACATTCGCAGCGTCCTGGACAGCGTCACCGGACCGATCGTCCTGGTGGGCCACTCCTACGGCGGAGCGGTCATCAGCCAGGCCGCGGCCAACGCTTCGCAGGTCAAGGCCCTGGTCTACGTCGCCGCCTTCGTTCCCGAGGTCGGGGAGAGCGCGCTCCAGCTCACCGACAAGTTCCCGGGCAGCACACTGGGGCAGGCCACCGCCACCCAGTACTACCCGTTGCCCGGCGGTGGCCGAGGGGAGGAACTGGTCATCAAGAAGCACCTGTTCCGTGAGCAGTTCGCGGCCGGTGTCCCTGTCGCGACGGCCGAGGTCATGGCCGCCGGGCAGCGTCCGATCACGCTCGCCGCGCTCCAGGAGCCGGCCACCGCCGCCGCGTGGAAGAAGATCCCCAGCTGGTACCTCGCCGCCACCGAGGACCGCAACATTCCGCCGGCCGCCGAGCAGTGGATGGCCAAGCGCGCCCGCGCTCACACCGTCACCGTCCGCGCACCGCATGCCGTGTCCGTGAGCGATCCCGGGCCCGTCACCGACCTGATCTTGCGCGCCTCCCGTTCTGTGCGCTCGGTCCACTGACAGCACGAGCCCGACGCCGGACGGTCTCGCGGCCCGGTCGTTCGGCCGCGCGGCGTCCCTCGTCCCTCCGGCCTGCCCCGCTATGAGCTGCGCGCCATGGGCACCGTCGGCCGACCACCTGCGATGGATCGGAGAGCGGCATGGCACTGCTGGTCCCGGAGCCGGGCAAGCTGCGTCCGCAGCAGACGCAGGGCCCGACAGCCGGCCGGCGCGGGCGCACCCAGCAGCTGACCTTCTCCGCGCCGGCCCTCATCGCCAAGCTGTCCGGCGTACTCCCGCTGGTGCCAGGCGATGTCATCTTCACAAGGACTTCCGCCGGTGCCGGCCCGGGCCGCACGCCACAGCGCCGGCTCGCCCCCGGCGACGCACTCGTCAGCTCCATGAGCGGGATCGGTGAGCTGCGTCAGCAGTTCGTCGCCTGACCTCTACCCAACCCTTTTCACGTGACGGAAGAGAAAAGAATGAAATCGCACATGTCCAAGTTCATGACGAGGACGCACACCGGCTTCCTTGCCGCCACCGTGGCGGCCGCCCTTGCCGTAACGGTGACAGGTCCCTCCACCCCGGCGGCTGCCTCTCCTGCGCCACGCGTGCACTTCGTGGCGCACCTGGACATCTCAGGTGGACAGCGGCCGGAGAACATCACCCTGGAACCGGGCGGCAGCGCCGTCGTCACCTTCGCGTACAGCCGTCAGATCGCACGCATCGGTCCCTCGGGCAAGGTGCGCATCCTCGCCACCCTGCCCGAGCCCCCGGCAGGCTCCACCACCCCCGCCCTTTCCTCGCCCTTCCTCGGTGGCATCGTCCGCGCCCACGACGGAACGCTGTACTTTCTCTACGCCACGGGGAGCAGCGACCTGACCGGCCTTTGGCGCCTGCGGCCCGGCGGCACCCCGCAGCGCATCGCCGCGCTTCCGGCCGCCGGACTGCCCAACGGCCTGGCCATCGACCTGCACGAACGCCGGCTCTACATCGCCGACTCGGTCCTCGGCACCGTCTGGCGGGTGCCCGTCAGCGGGGGCACTCCCACCCGATGGTCCACCGCACCCGAACTGGCCGCCGACGGGTTCCTCGGAGCCAACGGCATCAAGATTCACCGCGGTGAGGTCTGGGTGTCCAACCTGGACAAGGGCACCGTGCTCCGTATCCCGGTCACCCGGCACGGCCAGGCCGGTCCAGTCGAAACCCGGGCATCCGGCCTGATCAACATCGACGACTTCGACTTCACCGGCCAGGGTGACACGCTCCTGGCGGCGATCAACGCAGACAACGAAGTCGCTCTCGTCAGGCCCGGCGGCCGGCACAAGGTCGTGCTCACGGGTGCCGACGGTCTGGAGAACCCGACCTCGCTCGCCGTGCGGGGCACCACCGCCTACATCGCCAGCGGCGCCTACTTCACCGACCACGACCCGAACCTCCTCGCTGCTCGCATCACCCCGGGCAAGTGAGCCGGCGCGTGTCGTCCCCTCGCCGCGACACCCACGAAAGGACAGCTCGATGACACAGCCTTCTGCAGACCCGGTGACGCCCGCAGCGGCCCCCTTCGACCCCGAGGCGTTCGAGGTCGTGCCGGCCCGTACGTTCGAGGACCTGCGCGTCGGCGAAGTCTTCCGGGCGCCCAGCCGCACCCTGACAGACGCCCACTCCGCGGCCTTTCAGACGGTCTCCGCCGACAACCACCCGGTGCACTACGACGCCGAGTGGGCGCGCAGGCACGGTCATTCCGCACCGGTCGTCCACGGCCTGCAGGTGCTCGCCTTCACCGCACCCGGCGCCACGCTGTTCCCGCACTTCATCGGCGAGGTGTTCATCAGCTTCCTCGAGCTCTCCTGCACCTTCCTCGCCGAGGTCCACTCCGGGGACACCCTGTATCCGGCACTCACCATCACCGGCCTGGAACGACAGGGCGACAACGGCGTCGTGGTGACGGCCGCGACCATCCACAACCAGCGGGGCGAGCTGGTGCTTTCCGGGCAGCACAAGTACCTGTTGCGGCGTCAGTGACGAAGGAAGGCGACATGAAGCACCGCATGCTCGTGACCGGCGCTCTCATTTGCTGCGCTGTACTGGCCGGATGTACCGGCCAGAGCACGGAAGGCGCCGCGGAAACCACTTCGACTGCGCCCGGCTCGCCGTCGCCGACAGCGGCTATCACCGTTACGGGGCCGGCCGACAGGGGCACTTCCGGCCCGTCCGGCGACCCTGTCCCCGGTACGGCCGTCGTTACGACGACGCCGTCGTCCGGCTCCGCAGTACCTGTGACGAGGCGCCGCAGCCGCACCTCCGAACTGCGGGCGTCCGTCGGAGCGAACGGGCCTTGACCTCCGGTCTTGGACAGACACAGACCTCTGATCCCGGACACACGAGACACTGGATCTTGAGGATCTGAGAACGGGCTTCTCGTGGTCATGAGGCACTGCCCTGCCGAGTTCAAGGCGGACGCGGCCGCGCTGTACCAGTCGCGGCCCCGAGCGACGATCAGGTCGGTCGCCGCTGATCTGGGTGTTCCCGGTCCAGTCCGGGTCGCGGTCGGTGGCCTCGCAGGTGACCACCAGGCGGTCACCGGGCCGCCCCTTCGCCGTGGCGCCGCGGGGCGGATGCCGAGCAGGCGCCCGGCTTCTGCGACCAGGTGCTCGTCGGCGGACAGGGGCGCCCCGCGGGGGCCGCGGTCAGGGCCTCGGTGCTGTCGGCACCGCAAGGCGCCATCGACGCGAGACGGTGCCCGGGGCGGGATGCGGGAGGGCAGCGCATCTACCGGCTGCCCCAGGCCCACGTCCGCGCCGGCGGGACACTCCCCGAGACGGCGGGACAGGTCATCGTGCAGGGCGAGGATCTGGGCGCGTGGGTGGCGGCGCAGCGCGCCGGGTGCGAACGGCTGATATCCGCGCAGCAGTACCTGTTGGAGACGCTGGGGCTGAAGCCAGCAGACGCGCCACGGGCTGTCTCGGCCTGTCTCCGTTCGCTCATGTGCCCAACACCCCGCCTGGTCTGCTGCACCGCTGAGTGAAGCTTGTGCCCCGAGGAGGGCCCTCAACCAAGCAGGTCACTCTTCCGGATGCTTCAGAGGCAGAATCATGATGTCGCGGACTGGAGGAAATCTGTAGCGGCCGAAGTAGACATGAGCGTCGGCCGGGGTTAGTGTTTTCCGCGTAGCCCAGAAGTCGAAGGGCGCGGCAGAGACGAACTGCCGTGCAAGCAGGTTGACGCAGATGCGGCCCGGCAGCGGAGCGGCGGAACCGAAGGTGTGGGTTCCTCCGCCGGCTGCCGGGCCGAGCGGCCCCAGGGGCGGCAAGCGGTAGCGCGTCAGCCGTCAGCGCAGATGGTTCGACCAGAAGAGGTAAGGAGCAGAACGCCATCAGGATCGCCCGGGCGAGGAAGCAGTCCGCCCGGGTACCGCAGGCCCCGGATTGGAAGGTGGTCCCCGGTCACGCATCCGCGATCCCCGCAGCCCTGCCCTCCCAGGCGGAACCTGCGGAAAAAGAAGGCCGGCGCAGTCAGCCGGCAGATGGTGTAGAAAGCTCGGGGGCCCGGGCGCCGGTCGGCGCCCGGGCCCCTCGACACGTCCGTCCCGGAAGAAGAGGTCTATGCCCCCTCGCAGTACCCGTTCCGTCGTCCCTCTCGATGACGACGACTACCCCGCCTACACCATGGGCCGGGCCGCCGAGATGATCGGCACCACCCCCGCCTTCCTCCGCGCTCTGGGCGAACACAGCCTGGTCACCCCCTTGCGCTCCGAAGGTGGCCACCGCCGTTACTCCCGCTACCAGCTGCGCATCGCCGCCCGCGCCCGCGAATTGGTCGATCAGGGCACCTCCGTCGAGTCCGCCTGCCGCATCGTCATCCTCGAAGACCAGCTCGAAGAAGCTCAACGCATCAACGAGGAACTCCGCGCCCACGGCGCCGGCCAGCCGAAGCCCTCGGCCTGACCCGAACCGGTGGTGGAGCGGGGCCCGGTGGTTCGGGCAGTTGCCGGTCTGAAGGTCCGGGATGTCGTCGGTAGCCGGCAGGCACTCTTCAGTCCTGTCGCGTCGGGTGCCTCCGATTCGGCCGGCCCGAAGGCAGCACGCGTCAGGCTCCTCGAGATCAGGGCAGGCTTGCCCGGCTCGCTCCGTCGCGGCATGCGCCTGCGGCGGGCCGGCCCGATGGTGGGCCCTCCGGCAGGACTGCCTGTCCCTCCCAGCAGGCCCCGTGATGTGCCGCGGGCGAGTTCGAGGACGATCAGATGCTCGTCCATGCGTCGAGGAACGCCTGCCGCCTGCCGGGGTCAGCCGATCTGCAGTCCGCGTGCAGGACCCGCCAGGCCGTGAGTTCGAGGTCCCGCAGCCACAGCTCACCGAGGAGCCGCGTCTTCAGGTCGGGGAGGTGATCGGATTCGGTGAGCGCTTGGCCGATCACCTCGCCGGCTGCGACGCGCTGGGGCGGTGTCATCTCATCGACGGCCGAGAGGATCTGCCCGGCCAGGTCGGCTCCTTCTCCGGCCAGCGAACGCAGCACCAGGTCCCTGATGTTGGCCGGCAGGAGGTAGGCGGTGCCCGACGACCTCCACAGGCTCGACCAGAATTGTTCCCCCGCCTCGGTGGGGGCGGGGAGCGCCGCCAGCAGCCCGAGGAGGTGCGCGGTGGCCGCGTAGCCGTCGCAATGGGCTGATGCGAGGACCGCGATGTCGGCGACGCGCTCCACGTCGAGCCGGTGAGCTTCGAGTTGTGGGGACAGTCCTAGTCGTTGCTCCACGTGATGTGAGAGCGGGTCGGATGCGTCGGGACGGAACTCGGGGAGCATCGGCTGTCCTTGGGCGTTGTCGAGAAGCGGTACGCGGTCGAGGATCTCGATCGTTCCCACCGTCGGCCCGTCTTACACAGCTTCCGCGACCTCAGTCGGGCGGTGGATCGCAGGGGCTCACCCTCACTCGGCGGCGAACGGGCTACCGCCGGTGATGTCGGTCCGGTGGCACGAAGAGGACCTCCGTGAACGTTGTCCGGACCGCCTCCTAGCATGGCCACATGGCCACCAGCGACGCCCGGAAGTCCCGCGTGGAACGGGAAGTTCCGCCCCGGGACGACTCCGACGAGAAAGACGAGAAAGAGGTCCCCTCCGTGCCGACGGAAGGAGAGGGGAATGGCTCAGCCGGTCTCGCCCCCTCTCCGCACGGCCGTGCCGGTGCGGTGCTTCGCCCGGTTGCCGCTCTGGTGGAGCGGGCGACCGACCTGGCCGAGCCGGTCAAGCCGAAGCTACGCGGCTGGCTCCACGCGGCGATGGTCCCCGCCTCGTTGAGCGCCGGCATCGTCCTGATCTCCCTGGCCCGGACGCAGGAGGCGGCCCTGGCCTGCACCGTCTACTCCGTCACCGCGTGGCTGCTGTTCGGGACGAGCACCGTCTACCACCTGGGCACCTGGGGCCCGTTGGGCGAGGCCGTTCTGCGCCGCCTCGACCACGCCAACATTTTCCTGATCATCGCCGGCACCTGCACCCCACTGGCCGTGCTCCTCCTCGCCCCTGACCAGCGAGCCCTGCTGCTGTGGATCGTATGGACGGGCGCGCTGGCCGGTACAGCCTTCCGCGTCCTGTGGGTCAAAGCCCCACGCTGGCTGTACACCCCCTGCTACGTGGCCCTGGGGTGGGCGCCGGTGCGTTTCCTGCCCGACTTCCTGCACAACGGCGGAGCTGCCATACCCGCACTGATGGTGACCGGTGGTCTCCTCTACAGCGCGGGCGCGGTGGTCTACGCCCTCCAGCGCCCGGACCCCTCACCGCGCTGGTTCGGCTTCCACGAGGTGTTCCACGCCCTGACGGTGGCAGCCTTCACCGCGCACTACATCGCCATCTCCATGGCCGCCTGCTGAACACAGCGGTGCCATGGGCATGACCCCGGGTCGCGGTGCGGGCGAGGAGGCACGAGCAGCCGCCGCGCCGAGAGCGGCACGATACCGGTGAGGCCCGACCGGCGTGTGCCGGTCGGGCCTCACGGCTCGCTCCGTTCGGCTCACACCTGCCCATAGGTCAGGCGGACGGGTGGAGTGCCGAGCGCTTCGGAAGCCCGCTGGTACGGGCTGGTCGTGAGCGCTGGTGCGACTGCGGGGCGGGTGCGGCAGGTGAAACCGAGGTGGCCCAGGGCCCTCAGCACCTCGCCGGTGCTGAAATCGCGGCGGTCCTGGCGCGTGATGACCTGGCCGACCTGCTTGGCGGGGTAGTGGCGTCGCCCGATGATGACAAAGGCACCGGTGACCGGCTCGGGCTTGACGCCCTTCATCGATTCCAGCACACCGCTCCTCGTCAGGTCGAACGGGAAGCGGGCGATGACACAGCGCATGATGGCTCACAGGGAGTAGAGAGGACGGGGCCGAGCGTGCTGAGGAGGAGGGTTCAGCGGGAGAGGGCGAGCACGCCCGGAGCGCCGCCGTCTTCCGCGGCCATGGGCGGGATCCCGAGCCGCTGGTGACGCATCACGTGCTCGGCCCCGGGCATCGCCTCCGGCGAGGTTGCGGGCCCCAAGCCGCCGGGGATGTCGCGCAGCCGGACCCGGTCCGTGTATCCGGAGCCGTCACGGACAGCGGTGAGCCGGGCCAGGGTGACCAGGCCGATGCGCCGGCCGTCCTCGTCGCAGATCACCAGGTGGCCCGTGCGGGCGGCGGCCATGACCGAGAGCGCCACCTCGACGGTCATCGAGTCCCAGACCTGCGGCCCGGCGAAGACCATGGGATCGGCAGCCGCCCGTACGGCGTCGGTGCTCGTGGAACGGGGGTGCATCTGGACCAGCGTCAAGAGGTGCCTCCTGCAGAGATGGGTCGGCTTCCTGAGCACGAGAGTTCTAGGGCGTGTTTCGAAAGTGGCGCCGTCCGCCCGAAGGGCGGGCCCCGCGGCGCCTGGTGCGTGTGATCGCAAGGCGGAGGGTCGTCCTCGTACCGGGCCGGAGGGGGCCTGGGCGCCGGTGATGCGGTGCAGGGCCTCCTCGCCGGGGCGGACCCGGGTGGTCTGCGGGACGATTCCGGCGGCCGCCATGACGCGGGTCATACCGCGGCGCTGGTTCGGGGTGACCAGGGTGACGACGCTGCCGGACTCGCCGGCCCGGGCGGTGCGGCCGCCGCGGTGCAGGTAGTCCTTGTGGTCGGTCGGCGGATCGACATTGACGACGAGGTCCAGGTTGTCGACGTGGATGCCGCGCGCGGCGACGTTGGTCGCCACCAGCACACTGACGTGCCCGGTCTTGAACTGCGCCAGCGTGCGGGTGCGCTGCGGCTGCGTCTTCCCTCCGTGCAGGGCGGCGGCCCGCACCCCGCTGCTCAGAAGATGCTCGGTGAGGCGGTCGACGGCGTGTTTGGTGTCGAGGAACATGATCACGCGGCCGTCGCGGGCGGCGATCTCGGTGGTGGCCGCGTGCTTGTCGGCACCGTGAACGTGGAGCACGTGGTGCTCCATCGTCGTGACCGCGCCGGCCGAGGGGTCGACGGAGTGCACGACGGGGTCGCTGAGGTAGCGGCGCACGAGCAGGTCGACGTTGCGGTCCAGGGTCGCGGAGAACAGCATGCGCTGCCCTCCGGGGCGGACCAGGTCGAGCAGGGCGGTGACCTGCGGCATGAAGCCCATGTCGGCCATCTGATCGGCCTCGTCGAGGACGGTGACGGAAACCTGGTCCAGCCGGCAGTCACCGCGGTCGATGAGGTCCTTGAGACGCCCGGGTGTGGCCACGACGACCTCCGCTCCCCCGCGCAGCACACCGGCCTGCCTGCCGATCGACATCCCGCCCACGACCGTGGCCAGCCGCAGCTTCACACAACGGGCGTACGGAGCGAGCGCGTCACTGACCTGCTGCGCCAGCTCACGCGTCGGTACGAGGATCAGCCCGAGTGGCTGCCTCGCGGCAGCACGCTGCCCGGCCACACGGGCCAGCAGCGCCAGCCCGAAGGCGAGGGTCTTACCGGAGCCGGTGCGCCCTCGTCCCAGGACATCGCGACCGGCGAGAGAGTTCGGCAGCGTGGCGGCCTGGATCGGGAACGGAACGGTCACGCCCTGTGAGCCGAGCGCGGCAAGGAGCTCCCTGGGCATGTCGAGATCAGCGAAGCTCTCCACGGCGGGAAGCGTGGGGCTGATCGTCCTGGGGAGGACGAACTCACCCTGCGCCCGAGCAGGCCGGGGGCTGTGACCACCGGAACGTGCCGACCCGCCAGGGCCGTTCGGGGCCGAAGAGCCGAATGTGCTGCCGCTCTTTCCTGAGCCGGCGCTGCCGTTACGTGCTCGGGTGAAGCGGTTGCTCGTGGATGTGCCGTTCATTCGGAACCTTCCTTGATGCGGCGCGTATCAAGGAATTCCCGTAGCGATGAGCGGCACGGAGAATCGCAAGAATGGGCCGGATGGGATGCGAGAGAGAAGCTGGCCGAGCGCAGTCCGCGCGGGCGCCGGCAGAGGAAAGGCGACCGCGATGTCGGTGTGTCACTCGGGGGCCTCGGCCGCAGAGGAGTCAGGGCGAACATCCGCGGCCCCGAAGGGATCCGAGTACGGCTGGTGCCGGGTGCGGCATCTCGGATGAAACTGCTGCCGTGAGATGCATGCAGCTGGGGCCCGCACCCCGAAGGATGCGGGCCCCAGCTGCAAGTATGTGTCAGCCGTGTCAGGCAGGAACGATGTTCTCGGCCGTCGGGCCCTTCTGGCCCTGAGCGATGTCGAAGTTCACCTTCTGGCCTTCGAGCAGCTCGCGGAAGCCCTGAGCGGCGATGTTCGAGTAGTGGGCGAACACGTCAGCGCCGCCACCCTCCTGCTCGATGAAGCCGAAGCCCTTTTCCGCGTTGAACCACTTCACAGTACCAGTAGCCATGTCATTCTCCTTCGGAGCAGTGCAGCGGAATCCGCACCGTGCGGACGCCGTGTCGCCGCGATGATTGCCCCGACCGGAAAAGACCGGAATTACCAGGATCATTTCAGTGGCGCGAAGGCCGCCTGAAACGCACCCGAAGTTTTGGGAACCACAACTGCAACTGACACCGACAGTAGCACGTCGGAGCGGCTTGCATGCGGCGAAAGATGCCACTTCGATTGCTGTGGCAATAAAGCTGTGTGCAGGTTCCGTCGAAACCCTCACTCCGGCGGAACAGATATGGAGGCAGCTGGAGGGCAGTATTCCGGGCAGTGAGGCTTTTCCCTCGTCGGTCCGAGCTGGTCGGCTGAAGGGTGAGGACACCCAGGACGAGGCTGGTGATCCGGGTGGCCGGGCGCCGGAGCTCGCACAGGCCCTCGGGGAGTATCCGAACGGAAATCAGCGGTAGCCGCTGACGTGGCACGCTCGTCACCGAGCGGGCTCGGCCTCCGTACGCGGACAGGGGACTTCCCCGTTCTGGAGGGCGGCGAAGTCGGCGTGGGCCTGTTCGATGGCTTCGGGGTACGCCTCGCGCTTGGCGTGCTCGGCGAGTGCCCGGTAGATGCTCGCGACGGAGGGGTTCTGTCCCTTGCGCTTGCCGGTGGGGATGATCAGGTCGGGCTGGATCTGCTCGACGGACTCGCCGTTCGCCCGGCGCCGCAGCACGGTGTGGAGCATGTCGTCGGTGATGACCGGGGGCCTGCCGCCGTGCTTGCCCTTGCGGGCGGCGGTGTCGAGCCCCTCCAGGGTGAACTCGCGGATGTTCTCCCGCTCGGTCTCCGCCATCGCCGCGAAGAATGCGAACAGCAGCTTGCCCGGCCCGGTGGGGTCGTAGCTGCCGGGCAGGGGTCCGGCGAGCATCTCCAGTACCGGACCGCGGGCGGTGAGGTGGTCCGCCAGGGCGGTGAGTTCGGCGGCATCGCGGCCGAGCCGCTTCATCTCGTACACGGTGAAGTTGACCCGGCAGTGCGGGGCGTGCGCCTTGATCTCCCGCGCTGTCTTCAGCGCCTCCTCGAACTGGGTACCCGGGTGCTGATCTTCTCGCTGAAGATCTTGTCCCTGGGGATGTTGTGCTTGCTGAGCGCGTCGAGGTGGGAGACGAGTTCCTGCCCGAGCGTCGAGCACCGTGCGTAGCCGATGCGGATGTCCGCGCTCGGCAGGTCCGGGTCGACCGGCGCCGGGGGCGGGGTGCCCGGCCGCCACGGCCGGCCCGGACCGCGGTCGGCGGGGGTGGGCACCCGCAGCGCCTTCTTCAGCCAGGGCACCATGGTGAAGCGGCGGGTGCGGTAGGCGGAAGCGACCGCGCCGCCGAGCGAGCGGCACGGCGAGCCGGGCTGCGCGTCACGCTTCGGACAGGCGTGCTGTTCGACGTCGTCCGCGTCCGACCGGTCAGCAGGGGAAGGGTGCTGAGGGTCCGTCATGGCCTCGGATTTTCGCACCATGCAAGTCCCAGAAGGGGGCCCGTCCCTCTTTTGAGTGAGAACGGGTTCTGAGAACCGAACCAAGATCAACGAGGGTTCGGCGGACCGGTGCCGATCTTGCTGCGGCAAAGGGTCGTTTGCGAGAGGCCCCACTGATCAAGGACTCGCCCGATCCTCGATCACTCCTCGGCGGTCAAATCTTGGAGTGGACCGGAGGCCAGGACGCCGGTGACGAAGTTCGCCAACTGTGCCCGCATTCTTTCCCGCGGAATACGCTCTTCTCCGGCCAGGTGCTCGACGAGGTCGGCTCGTGTGGCGGCGAGCAGGGCGTGGGCGGTGAAGTCGCTGTCGGTCAGGCTGGGGATCTGCTCCAGTACGGCTCGGAGCAGGCTGTGCCACCGCTCGTAGTGTTCCGCCCGGTACGGGCTGCTGCTCCCGCCTTCCTCCAGAGCCAGTGCGAGGCGCCGGTTGTCGAGTTTGAAGCACAGGACGGCGTCGAGAAGGGCGGGCACGCGATCCTGCGGTGGGGTCGTGGGCCCCAGGGGCGGTGGGCCGGTCTCGACGGCCTCCCTGATCGGTTCGAGCCGTGCCTCGTACAGCGCGCGGAGCAGCCCGGCGCGATCGCCGAAGGCCCGGAAGATCGTGCCCTTGCCGACACCGGCCGCTGCCGCGACGTCGGCCATGGTGACGTCCTGGGGACTCTCGTGGCGAGCGAAGAGGGCGTCGGCGGCCGCGAGCACGGCCTCCCGGCTGCGGATGGCGTCCTTGCGGGACGACTGGCGTTCGGGCATGCCGCTCCTTCCGTTTGCAAAACGGACCCGTGGTCCATATCGTCGAAGCGGACCCGGGGTCCGGATTCTACGACTGGAGGATACCCATGTCCGCACCGATCTCCCCAACGGATCTGTACCGCCGCAGCCTGCGACTGCTGCTCGACAAGGACATTGCCGGGTGGGTCGCCCTGTGGGCCGAGGACGGCCTCATGGAGTTCCCCTTCGCCCCCGACGGCTGGCCCCGGCGTCTGGAGGGCAAGGAGGCCATCGCCGCCTACATGCGCCACTACCCCGACCACATCGACCTGCACGACTTCCCCGACCTGCGGATCCACCAGACCACCGATCCAGAGACCATCGTGGTCGAGATGCGCGGCGTCGGCCGCCTGATGGAGAGCGACGCTCCCTTCGACATGACCTACATCGCCGTCGTGACCGTTCGAGACGGGCACATCATCTCCTACCGCGACTACTGGAACCCCCTCGCCGTCCAGGAACCCGGCACCGACTTCACCGGGAGCAGCCGATGACCACCGCCGGCACCACTCTGGTCATCGGCGCCACCGGCACGACCGGAAGCCGCACCGCCGCACAGCTGACGGCCGCGGGTCACCGCGTCAAAGCCGCCAGCCGCCGGGCCACCCCGGTCGCCGGCGCCGAGCCGGTCCCCTTCGACTGGTACGACCCCGCCACCCACGCGACCGCCCTCGACGGCGTCGACCACGTCTACCTCATACCGCCCCTGGGCGACTCCGACCCCGCGGCGATCATGCTGCCGTTCCTCCATCAGGCCCGCACCGCCGGCGTGCACCGCGCGGTGCTGCTGAGCTCCTCGGCCGTCCCCGAGGGCGGCCCGGCGGTGGGAACGGTGCACCAGGCCCTGCCCGATCTGTTCGAACAGTGGGCGGTACTGCGCCCCTCGTGGTTCATGCAGAACTTCACCGGCACGCACGCGCACGCCCGCAGCATCCGCGACGAGGGCATCATCTGGACCGCCACCGGAAGCGGCCGGGTCGGCTTCGTCGACGCCGAGGACATCGCGGCCGTGGCCGTCCGCGCTCTGACCGACGAGCAAGCCCCCAACACCGATCTCGTCCTCACCGGACCCGAGGCACTCGGCTACGACGACATCGCCGCGGTCATCACCGAGGTCACCGGTCGGCCCGTGGTCCACCGCCGTCTGTCCTACGAGCAGATGCGCGACCGCCTCACGACGCAGGTGCCGGTGGAGTTCGCCGCGATGCTGGCCGGCATGGACCGTGCCATCGCCGAAGGGGCGGAGGACCGCATCACCGACACCGTCCAGCGCCTCACCGGTCGGCCCCCGCGCACCTTCCAGGCCCTCCTTGAGAGGGAGATGCGATCCAGCGGATGATGTTCCAGGACGATCAGCAGTTCTGGTTCGAGACCCTGCGTAATCTCGGCCTGGCTCCACAACAGCCGCCGAAGGGGTCGGCGAGGACCTGGGCGAGGACCTGCACGTTCATCCCGCGCCTGTTGCGCTTCCCCGAGCAGTAGGGCCGGTCCGCGCTTCGTTCTCCATGGCTTCATCCTGCGTGACACGATGAATTCGGGCATTCATGCGGTTTTGTTCGCAGCTCTAAGCCGCTGGGGGACCGCTCGCCCCGCGCGAGGGGTAGGACACCGACACCGTCAGCTCCCGGTTCCCCGCCGTCGGCACCCACGGGTCGGTGCGGTGTCGGTCGACCAAGTGAAGGACGCGGCGACCCACGGAGTTGGGACCGGCGGGAAGCGGCAACGCCAACCCGCTCGTGTACGGAACCCGGGAGGGAGTCCGCGCGCCCTGGGCGGAGGCGACGGGTGCGGCGCCCAGGAGCGGGAGGGACAGGGAGAGGGTGAGCAGATTGGCTGCAGCGGCTCTGCGACGTCTGGTGGTCATACAGCCGACGCCAGCCCTCCCGCTGCCCCCAACACGTCGAACTGCAGAGGTACTTGGCCGTACCGCCTCGGTCTGATCCCGGCAGACCAGGCTCCCCGACGGGGTGTGAGAGTGGACGGTCCGCCGCGTTGGAGACGACCGGTCAAAGCTCGATGAGACGATCGCCGAGCTGGAGATGATCGTCGGCTTCGACGACGACCTGACCGGCGAGGCCACCCGGGTCGCGAACCGGCTGCACGGCCTGCTGACCCAGATCCATCCATCGCTGGAACGGGTCCTGGGGCCGCGGTCGCAGCACCCTGCCGTCCTTGCGCTGCTGGAGCGGTTTGGCTCCCCGGCCCGGATACGCAAGGCCGGCCGAAGGCGGCTGGTCACCTTGCTGCTGCCGAAGGCCCCGAGGATGGCCGAGCGGCTGGTCGAGGACATCTTCGATGCTCTGGGAGAGCAGACCGTCACGGTCCCGGGGACCGACGCTGCCGCGCTGATCGTCCCGAGCCTGGCCGGTTCGCTGGCGGCCGTCCTTGACCAGCGCAAACTGCTGGCCGGGCGGATCGAGGAACTCCTGGAGGCCCACCCTCTTTCGAAGGTCCTGACGTCCATGCCGGGAGTCGGCGTCAGGACCGGAGCCAGGATCTTGATCGAAGTCGGTGACGGCAGCACGTTCCCCACCGCCGGCCACCTCGCCGCCTACGCCGGCCTCGCCCCGGCAACTCGCGGTTCCGGGTCGTCAATCCGCGGCGAACAACCCTCCAGGAGAGGAAACAAGCAGCTCAAGAGGGCCTTCTTCCGCTCCGCGTTCGCCGCTCTGGGCGACCCGGCATCGCGGGCCTACTACGACAGGAAGATCACCCAGGGCAAGCACCACACCCAGGCCCTGCTCTGCCTCGCTGGGCGCCGGGCCGACGTCCTCTTCGCGATGCTCCACGACGGAACCTTCTACGAACCCCAACCCGTCAGATCAGGCTGAACCGCCAAGAGCCCGCCGTGCTTCGACCCACAGCCGCTCGAACTCCTCGGCGGAGATCTCGGCCGCCTGCGGCTGGTCCTGCCAGCCGTCCAGGGGACCCTCGGCGAGAACGCCGTACTGCCGTTCATAGCGGCCCATCGCTGCGAGATCAGCATGATCACGCAAGTGCAGAACCTCCTCCGAGGAAGCCGCCGTCACCGGACGCGAGTCCTGCCCCCGGACCTCGACCTGCCGCGCTGCCCAGCCTTCGTCATCGGCCTCGAAGTACAGCCAAAGATCTTCGTCCTCGTAGTAGGTGCGGAACCAGGTCGCCATACCGCCATCCTGGCCCACCGACCTTGACCAAGGAGATAGGGGCCCCCGGCACGCTGGAGGTCATCGCGTGGAAGTACCGCACCTGTTCGCCCTGGCGCGACCTTCCGGACGAGCTCGGCTCGTTCCAGACCGCTCACAAACGCCCTCGCGGCGTGCGAGACCTCATGGGCACGGATGGTCCCGGATCTCCTGGGCTCGGGCCACGACCTGGACGAGCACGACGAGGTCTTCCTGCCGGGCCAGGACCAGCCGACCCCGGCCGTCGACCTGAGCGAGGGAAGCTCGTGACCAGCGGTGATCCGTCCACGAAGGGCTTGTCCCACGCGCCGGTCACACGGACGTCTGAGCGCCTGGCTCCGGGGCCAGCTGGAAATCGACGAAGAAGGTGCCGGGGTTGCCGGGCACGACACGGCAACTGAAGCGGCGCCCGAGCAGCGAACCGACCTCGGTCTCGAGGTTCTGCGAGAGAACGTCGGCCGGGGTCACGTACTTGTTCGTCGGGTCGTCGACGGCATGGGCGTCGACGAGCGCTCCGCGGATCCCGGTCACGACGTATTCGACTCGTCGACCGCCACTGAAGTCGGGCTCTTCACCCTCGTGGTCGCAGTTCACTACGTGGGCGAGCACGTCGCCCAGGCCGGTCTTCGGATGGTCGCTCATGAACGCACACGCTACTTGGCTGCCACCGCAGCCGCACAGAGCCTGCGGCTCTCGGCCGGCCCGCTCTACTGCGCGGCCGAGAAGGCCGCAGCCGAACAGGACTGCGCAGTCGCCCAATCGGAGAGGAAGGACGGGCAGGAAGGACGGGCATTGACAGACAAACCGACCGCGCACCGGGGCGTCCCACGCATGCCGTGCGGCAAAGACCTGGCGCCCTCGGTCGCCCGCCGGGCCTGCTCCGAGCTCTTGCTCTCCGCCAGCAGCTCGCGCGCGATCCGGTCGGCGTCCGGGCGCCGGCCTTCCCCCAGGAGGAATTCGTCGGCGACGGTGGTCTGTGCCAGTGAACCTTGACCGGCCAGGCCAAGGTGCTCAAGACCGTGCGCAGCGGGGCGACGGCATCCACATTTGACTGACTGGCCACTCTCCTACATGCTGTCCTCATGCCCAGGCCGAGAAGCGAAGACAGACGCGCGGCGATCATGGCCGCTGCCACGGGGATCATCGCTGCTCAGGGGCTGGGCGCGACGACGGCGGCGATCGCGAAGGAGGCCGGCGTCTCGAACGGGTCGCTGTTCACCTACTTCGACACCAAAGCGGACTTGCTGAACCAGCTCTACCTGGAGCTGAAGGGCGAGATGGGGGCAGCCGCACTCGGCGGCCTGCCCGAAGCCGATGTGCGCACCCAGATGCTGCACATGTGGTCCCGATGGATCGACTGGGCGACGGCCAATCCCCAGAAGCGTCGCACCTTGGCCCAGCTCCAGGTCTCCGACGAGATCACGGCGTCCACCCACGAGTCCGCAGGCCGGACCATGACAGGCATCGGGGGGATCCTGGAGCGCAGCCGGGCGAACGGCCCGATGCGCGACGCCCCGGCGGCATTGGTGTTCACGTTGTGCAACGCCCTGGCCGAGGCCACCATCGACTACATCATCGGCGACCCGGATCGCGCCGACGAGCACAAGCAGTCCGGTTTCGACGCGCTCTGGCGCATGATCGGCTGACCCGCGCGGGGTCCACTTCCCCGTATCCGCGCGCCCATCAATGACTGACTAGTCAGACGACTAAGGAGCGCCATGCCCGACAGGACTTACGTCATCACCGGCCCGACCTCCGGATTCGGCCGCCGCACCGCCCTCGAACTGGCCAAGCACGGAACCGTCGTGCTGGTCGGGCGCGACGCCGCCAAGCTCAACGACGTACGCGAAGGCATCGAAAGCAGCGGCGGCGAGGCCGTGTCCGTCCTCTGCGACCTCTCGGACCTGACGAGCGTGCGACGCGCCGTCACTCAGATCATCGAGCTCGGCCTCCCGATCACCGGCGTCCTCAACAACGCCGGCATCTTCCCCCACCGTCCCCGCACGAACGCCGTCGGCTGGGACATCGCCTACGCGACCAACCACATCGGGCCTTTCGTGTTCACAGAGGCGCTCGTGCCCCACCTCGAAGACGGCACGCAGGTGGTGTTCATCGTCTCGGCTGTGGAGGATCCGGAGCGCAAGCCCGCCACCATGGCCGGTTTCCGCGGCGCCCGGTACATCTCCGCCGAGGCGAGCACCCGGGGTGAGTGGAAGCCCGGCGGCTCGAAACTGCCCGGCGCAGACGCCTACGCCACGTCCAAGCAGTGCAACCTGGCAACGGTGCTCGCCTTCGCCCGCGAAACACCCCGGCTGCGGTTCAACGCCATCGAGCCCGGCTTCGCCCCCGGCACGAATCTTGGTCGTGACGCCAGCCCATTCCTGCGTCTGTTGTCGAAGTACGTGCTCTCGCCGCCGGCACCGCTCATCAAGTACTGGACCAACCCGGGCACCGCTGCTCGCATGATCACCCGGATAGTCACCGACGAATCCGACGCCACCGGTGTCTACTACGACGAGAAGGGACGTCCGATGCGAGGCTCCGCACAAGTGCACGACCCAGCGTTCAACGCGCGGGTAGTCGCCGAGACCCGTGCACTACTGGGGACGGTTCCCGCCCGATAGGTCCCTTCAGAATGCTCAGCGGGCGAAGGTCACACAGTGTGCGAGTCCGCGGAAGGCGTCGCCCATCTCGTCGCGGGCTTCAGTCGGTGCGTAGTCGGCGGCGGTAGACGTCGTGGTCGTAGCCCCGGTCGGTGTACAGGTCCGGGGCTTGCGCTCAGGACCTGTACGTGTCGGCCCCGGACCGAAGGGAGAGTCGACCAGGGGCAGGAGCTGCGGGACATGGTCAAGAGAACCGCGGGGCGGACCGTGGTGCGCAGGTCCAGCAGCGGTGCCTCACGTCGCGGCTCCGTCAAGTGCCACCGGACGAGCACAACGGCCGCCGTGCCGGACAGTGCGAGGGCGGTGCCGGAGGTCCGGCCCCAGTCTCCGGCCTTGGTGATGGGCAGCAGGAAGAGGACGAGGCACGGCGGACAGCCCGGTCACACCGAGGACGCCGAAGGTGCCCTGCGTGCGGGTCGGGGACTGGGGGACGACGAGGAGGGGAAGGGCGATGCAGAGGACGACGAGGCCGCGGCGCCGTAGAAGAGGACGTGCGAGTCGGTGTGCTGGGTGAGCAGGGCCGCGGCGGGCAGGGCGAGGCTGCCGTCGACGCCCGGGGAGGAGCTCATCAGGGCCGTCGCCGAGCCGTGCTGTTCACGGGGGGAGTGTGTCCTGCATCAGGCCGATGCCGAGAGGTATCGCGCTCATGGCGAAACCCTGGAGGGTCCGGCCTGCGGTCATGGTGAGCAGGTCGCTGGTGAGGGCGCTGTTCTCGGCCGCTATCAGGCTTCGATGCGAAGCCACGTGTCGCCGGCTCGAAGCCATAGAAGACCGTCGCGACCCTGACCGCAGCGCATGACCACCCGTCCGGGCACTCGAATCTTGCGCCGCTCGGTCACACTCCAGGTATCGCCATCCAACTCGGCCCGCACCACTTCGGTTGACCGCTGGTTGTGAACGCGCTTGGTCAGGACCGCTCGATGGTCGCGCACGGCGAAACCGTCCGGGTCACGTACGGGGCTGGGCCAGCTGGTCACCTCACCGGTCGACGGGGTGATCCGCGTCAAGAACGTGCCTCCCCGCCGACTGCCGGAATACCAGATCAGCCAGACCTGGTCCCCCTCGGTGGCAGCGGTGCATCCCTCCAAAGGCACGTCAGGAAGGCGATCTCCCGGAGTCCAGGTTGCCCGGCCGTCGGCACTCCAGCCGGCAAGACCGGCTGCAGACTCCGGATGCCCTCCATAGATGCCTTCGTCTCCGTAAGCCGTCCAGACAGATCCCTCGCGATCGGTCACCAGAGCAGGGATGTCGTCGCCGATGCAGAAGGCGGCTTCCTGGTCACCACTTTCCAGATGGAACACCACGGCGTTCGGGCTCCATGCTCCCGACTCCTCCTTGCCGGCTCGACCGCCTGCGATGAGAAGTCGGGCCTCCGGGAGAAGGCCGAACGGCAAGCGCGCGTCACCCACGGCGAGACGATCCGACGCGACCGCCTGGAGGCCGTCACCGCGCCGGCCCGCGCCGCCTCCGACCAACGCACAGCGATGTGGATGCGCGGTGACGCCGTCCTCGAGGACGCCGCGACCGACCGGATCGAGACCCTGCGCGGCGAAAGCCACATGACCCGCCTCGCGGTCACCCGCCCGCTGGTCGCCCTACGCGTCCTCATCGGGGACCAGGCCGTGCGCGCCGCGGCCGACCGCGTGATCACGCTGATCCACGCGATCCGGCCGGCGATCCCCGCCGCCACGGCCGGCACCGACCGCGATGCGGCCAAGCAGCGGCTCACCGAGGACGGCGAGGCCGCGAAGGCCGCCCACGACGACTTCGTCAACACCGCCGCCCGCTGCCTGAGCCCGGCCATGCCGACGGCCACCGTATCCCCACCCTTGACCGTTCCCTGACCCGCACGAGGCCGACCTCCCACTGCGCCCACCGACCCTGGCCGGCTCACCGCCGCCCACGTCGAAGGGTTCGTACGGTTCCGCACGGCCCAGGCGGGCGAGGAAGAAGAGAGGCACCGACGAAAGTCGCCGACCTGGGGCTGCGCAGGACTTCAGAGAGATCGTTCCGCGGTGACCGGCCGTTCTCGCGCGGCGAGTGGCACAGGCTGGACGGCGGTCGACCGCGCGGGCCTGGGAGAAGCCGGCTCGCTTCGGGTGTGCGCGGCCGTTCGTCAGGCAGGTACTGCACCGACCAGGCCGCCGTCGACGACGAGGTCCTGGCCGTTGACGTAGGACGCGTCGGACGAGGCGAGGAATGCCACGGCCGCCGCGATCTCCTCCGGACGTCCGAAGCGGCCTGCGGCGATCCGGCCGGTCAGCGCCTGCGCCTGCGCCGCACTCAGTGCCGCGGACGGGTACATGGGGGTGTCGATGTACCCGGGGCTGATGGAATTGACGCGGATCCCGCGCGGGGCGAGTGCGGCGGCGAGGGTCCGGGCCAGGTTGTGCACGGCGGCTTTGGTCGCCGAGTACAGGGTGAGGACGCTGTTGCCCCGGTGGATGGTCCACGATGCGTTGATGACGATCGAGCCTCCGTCCGCCAGGAGCGGCAGTGCCTTCTGGACGGTGAAGAACACCCCCTTGAAGTTGACGTCGACGCCGTGGTCGAACTCCGGCTCGGTGATGTCGTCGAACGGTAGGAACGTGCCGGTGCCCGCGTTCGCGAAGAGGCTGTCGAGACGGCCGTGACGGTCACGGACCGTCTCCATCAGCGTGTCCACCGCGCTGGGGTCGGCGGCGTCGGCCACGACTCCCGAGGCGTGGGGACCGAGCTGCTGGACGGCGGCATCCACTCGCGCGCGGGTGCGGCCGGTGACGATGACGTGAGCGCCTTCGGTGATGAGGCGGTGTGCGGTCGCCAGGCCCATGCCGCTGGTGCCGCCGGTGATGAGGACGGTCCTCCCGGTGAAGCGGTTCATGCCGATGCTCCCGTCAGGGTGCGCGTGATGTGGTCGGTGAGGTGGGGCAGCCAGTCGGCCCGTGCGTTGCCGAGGAGGTGGTCGCCGTGCGGTACGGACAGATAGGTGCCGTGCGGTGCCAGACGAGCCAGCGGCTCGCCGTTCGTCACGCCGGGTATGACGTCCTGACCCCCGTCCACGACCAGCAGCGGGGCCGCGATACGAGGTGCCAGGGCGGAGAGGTCCACCTGGCGGGCGAACGCGCGCGCGGCGTCGGGGCCGCCGGTGCGGCGGGCCATGATGTCCCGTACCGGCGGGGGCACTTCCTCCCAGCCGAGGCGGAAGGGTCCGCTCACGGTTGCGGCCGCGGCCACGCGCGGCTCGAGCGCCGCGGCCCGGGCCGCGAAATAGCCGCCCAGACTCAGGCCGACAAGCCCGATGCGTGCGACGCCGAGGGCATCGACGACCCGGCCCACGACCTGCTCGTAGTCCGGCTGCAAGGCGGTCGTGGCCGCGAGCACGCCTTGCCCGGGCCCGTCCATCGCGAACACCGCCAGCCCTCTGGCCAGCAGCGCGGAGGCCAGATCGAGGAACTCTTCCTTGGCCGAGTCCAGGCCGGGGACGACGACCACGGTGCCAGGAGCGTCGGCGGGGCCGCGCAGCCAGCCGGTGAATCCCTCACCGCTCACACGCCGCGCGCCGGGCTCCAGCGCAGTGAGTGCTCTGCTCAAGGCATGGTCGGCCTCGATGGCGGCACGGCTCGACTGCGGGCACGGCGTGAGCGTGGCGAGGTGGAACCACCGGGCCGCCATCAGCAGATGTTCCCCCGCGGAGACGGACGATCCCGCCTTCTCCGCCCGCTCCAGATGGGCGTGTCCGGTGCGCAGGAAGGACGCCTCCCAGTCGGCGACGGAGGCGAGGGCTTCGGTCACGCGCCGGTACTCGTGGGGGTCGACGCCCGCACCGGTGGCGCGTGTCCACTGGGCGGCGGCGAACTCGGTGACGCTCATCGTGTTGCTCCTGTTGTGAGTACGGCCTTGCCGCGTATCCGGCGCTCCCGCAAGTCGACCAGTGTGTCGGCGGTCTCCGCCCAGGCGGCGACCCGGCCGATCTCCGGGTGCAGCCGCTCCTGCTCCACGAGACGGACCAGGGCAGCGAGGTCGCGGGCGTAGGGGGCGCCGGCGTAGTGGAAGTGCTGGATCGTGACGCGCTCGGGCCCGCTCAGCAGTTGGAAGAAATCGAGGGTCACCGGCGTGCGGCTTGCCTGGCCGAACCAGACGAGCAGCCCGCCGGGGCGCACCTTGGCGAGGGCGACCGGCAGGTCCGGCCCGCCCGCAGACTCCAGCACGACGTCGAACGGTCCCCGGGCCGCCGCCACGTCGTGCACCACCTGCGCGCCCAGCTCTGCGAGCCGCTCGCCGCGAGCCGGCGTGGCCGTGACCGCTGTCAGCTCGGCCCCGGCACCGACGGCCAGTTCGGTGACGTAGTGGCCGACGCCGCCCGCCGCTCCGGTCAGCAGCACTCGCCTGCCGGCCAGGGAACCGGCCGTACGCAGCAGGCGCAGGGCGGTGATCCCGGCCAGGGGCAGGGCTGCCGCCCGTACGCTGCCGACACTGTCCGGGAGCACCGCGAGCGAGTGCGTGGGCACGGCGGCGTACTCGGCCCAGCCGCCGTGCGCCGGATGTCCGACCACGCGGGTGCCGATGCCGGGCCCCGAGCCGTCGGCCGCCGCCTGCACGACGAGCCCCGCGATGTCCTTGCCGGGCAGCAGCCCCGGCCTGGGGTTCTCGAGGAGGAACGTCTCGCCCCGGTTCGGTGCGAACGCCTCGACCTTGACCAGTGCCTCACCGGGCTCCGGGACGGGCTGGGGCACCTCGGCGAAGGCGACGGGACGCGCCGCTTCCCCTGTCGGAATCAGTCTTTGCATGCCGAGAATGCAACCTCCACGGCAGCCCGGTGATCCAACAACCCACACGCACAGCCGACAACCTTCGGTTGTCGCCTATGGTGGGAGCCATGGATCTCGACGTGCCACAGGTACGCGCCTTCGTGCGAGCCGCCGAGGAACTGCATTTCGGGCGAGCGGCGGGAACGCTCGCCATCTCCCAGCAGGCGCTGTCCAAGAGGATCGCGAGGCTGGAATCCCTGCTCGGCACCGAACTGTTCCAGCGCGGCGGCAACGGAATACGCCTCACCGAGGCCGGACAGCGTTTCCTCCCGCCGGCCCGGCAGACCCTGGCCGCCGCCGACGCCGCGGTCGCGGCGGCGGTCGGCAAGCACCGTCCACTGCGCGTCGATGTCTGGGGACACCTCTACGCACCGATGCGGACACTGGCCCAGGTCGCCGGAAAGGCCGGGGACCTGGCGCTGGGGCACGGACGCGACCTGCCGTCGGTGACGACGGCACTGCTGCACGGCGACATCGACGCGGCCTTCGGCCGGGTCCACCCCCCGCTGCCCTCCGGTCTTGCACACCGCCTCGTCCGCCTCGAACCGGTGGACGCCGTACTGAGTACGGACCATCCGCTCGCCGCCGAACCAGCACTGCGGCCCGCCCAGTTGAGCGACAGCGTGCTGTGGGCACCCGGCGAACTGGACCGGCTCGACTTCCTGCACCGGTTCGCCGGCCGATTCGACATCCGAGACACGGCCACGAGTGTCAACCTGGGCCTCCCCCACTTCCTCGCCGAGGTGGCGCAAGACCCGCGAGGCTTCTCGCTGCTGCCCGCCGACGCGCCCCTGCCGCGGATCCCGGGGCTGCGCTCCGTCCCGCTGGTCAACCCCACACCGCTGTACGCCTGGTCGCTGCTGTGGCGCACCGGCAACGCACACCCGGGACTGAGCGACCTCACCGCCGTCTGCGCCGCCGAAGCGGGTCAACGCCGTTGGCTGGAGTACGACCCGGCTCGCGACTGGCTGCCCGAACCACCCGCGAACCGCGCCTGGGGCAAGGAGCATTGAGCAGCGCTGCCCCAAGTGCGTCGTCTCCAACCGTGCGCAAACTCGGCCCGGACACCTTTCGTCGGTGTGTCGGTGTCCCGAAGGTCGTCGTTGATGACGTTCTTGAAGTGACGGCTGCGTATCAGGTTCCGGGCGCACGGCGTGGGGGGTGTGGGGGGAGCATCCGCAAGCTCCGTTCCAGTCACCCCCCAACAGACTTCTGTCCAGGTGCGGTCGTCGGTGTCGTGCAGCTCACCGCAGGGGTACGACAACGGGTCGCGGCCCCGGCTCGGCTTCGCTCAGCCTTCTCCACTGATCCGCACAGCGTTGTGCGGGTGTTCGGGTCGGACTTGGGCCGGGGGGCCGAGCCCACCAGGACCGGGTGGCCTGCCGAGTCGACAGTCGCGGCAGTGATCGTGCCGGTGCCCATTGCCGAACTGTCCGTCCTCATCCAGTGGCTGCCGTCCTGACTGGTGAGCACCAGCGGGAGGGAGTCGTAGACCCGCTCCGGCGTCTTCGGACCCGGCACGGTGACGCTGGCCGACGGCGCCTGCGCGACCTTCTGGGTCCACTCCGCGGCTGGCGGGGGATCCACTGTCCTCGTCGACCACCTGGGCGGCGCAGGGCAAGCCTGTCCCTCAACGGTGAGAAGCTCCAGCTGCCGCTTCTCGGCGGCGGCAAGAAGGGCACGAACAAGGTCAAGCTGTTCCTCCCCGGCGGCATCAACAAGATCACCGTGACGGGCATGTCAGACGCACTGATCCTCGACCGGCTGCGGGTCACCCCGTCACGCGGTGCGCTGAAGCCCACCGTCCACCAGGCCGAGAACGGCTCCCTCTCCGGTGCCGCCCGGGCGACCGACGCCTACGGCTTCGCCGACGGCGGCGAGGCCGTCACGAACATCGGCGGCGGAAAGGCCAACGCCCTGATCCTCGGCGTGACGGCCGCCAAGCCGGGCCGGTACGCGCTGACCATCCGCTGCTCCGACGCCGAGCAGGCACCCGCCACCCACTACAACCCCGACCCCGTCGCGCGGCACGCGGACCTGTCCGTCAATGGAGGCGCGGCCCCGCCGCATCCTGTTCCCGGCCACCTTCCACTTCGACAACTTCTGGGAGCTGACCGTCCCGGTCACCCTCAAGGAGGGCACGAACCGCCTGACCTTCACGGCGGAGGAACTGCCGGACTTCGACGGCGGCACCTACAACCAGTACGGCCAGCGCTCCCCCTACCCACCGGTGATCGACCAGGTCGCCCTCACGCCGCTGGCCGCGGGGTAACGCCCTCCCCTGACTGCTGAGGCGAGGCACCGACGTCCCGCGGTGTCTCGCCTCACCTGACGTACCGCCGGCCGGCACCGCCGGAGAACCGGGCAGCGGCTGTCGGTTGGGCGAGGCGGTCGAGCCACGCCGAGCGAGCAAGTGGTTCGCCCGCCGGTACGTGGCCGGCGAGCGGGAGGTGACGCCGGTCCCACGGGGGCATACTCGCCGAACGGCCGCGCGCGGGCGGGCGACCGGCATCCCCGCCGTCTGCACGCCGGCCGGAGTCGGCCCCAGGTGGCCAACGGCGGCCTCAGCAAAATGACTTCCGGCCTGCGAGGCCCGTGCACACCTTCGAGGCGGTCGAGTTCCATGTCACTGGCGGCCGAAGGGCCGGAGATCCACGTGAGGGGCCGTGCCGGACCGAGCCGGGGCACGGCCTGCGGAACAGATGCCACCACCTGTTCCGGTGCGCGCGCGACGACGTCAGGCAGCTCCGCTGCGTGGACCCGGTGCCCGTAGGCGGCGGTGGTTGCCGTGTATCCGGCGACCGGCATGTCGTGGTGGTGCCTCGGCCGGACGGCGGCCCCGGAGACGGAACGCCTGCGGTGCACCTCAGAAGCGTCACAGGGACACGGGCCGCATGAGGTGGCAACCGCATCGTGCGCGCCGGCGCAGTCGACTCACGACGAAGCCGCGACCGGAGCGTCCCGGTGCGGCGTCGTCGCCCTCACAGCTCCGCGTAGAGTCCCGTCCGAGCGGGACCCGGCGTGCCTCGCCGTATCACCCGCGCATCCCACACTCGAGGCGCGCCGGGGACGGTGCGGTGCTCAGGTGTCCCCGGGCGTGTCCAGGCCGGTCAGGGCGCCTACCGGGTCCAGGTCCGGGGTGCCGCGGGGCCACCAGTCGTCGCGGCCGGGTTCGGACTCGTAGGCGTACCAGAGGTGGTCCTTGCCCAGGCGGAGCTGGAGCCGCCCGGCGGGGTGGGTGAGACGGTTGCGCCAGGGGCGGAAGGCGGGCAGGTCGGCGGCGAGGAGCAGAGGGCGGGCCCGGTCGAACCGGCCGGCCGGCGGGTCCCAGGGCTCCTCCAGGACGGCGAGCCCTTCCGCACCCCCCTGCCGCCAGGCGGCCACCGCGCGGGCCAGCTCCGCCGCGGTGCGTCCGGTCGCGGAGGCGAGCGCGGCGTACAGGGAACGGGTGGCGGCGGTCAGGCCCGAGCCGGGACGGGCCGCGGCCAGGCGTACCGCGTCCTGCCACAGCGTCAGCCCGCCTACGGGGTCACGGCCCGTGGTGAGCAGGGCGTGGGCACGTACGGCCGCGTCGGTAGCCAACTGATCCAGCGCGAACGGGTCCGGGCCGCCGGGGGCCGCCGGGTACACCGGGGGCTGCTCGGGGTGCGCCGGGGGCGGCAGCGGGGCGGGGAGCGGCTGCGGGCGGCGCGCGAGGGCGTCGGCGGCGCGCACGCCGGGGAGCGGTTCCGGCTCGCGCTCCTGGGCGGCCCTCGCGGCGCGGGCCGCGCTGCGCCGGGACAGCGCGTCCAGCAGTTCCCGCTCGCCCCGGCCGCGGAGCAGCAGCAGGACGAACGGGTCGGCGTCCAGCAGCCGCGCCGTCTGGTAGCACAGGGCCGCCCCGTGCTTGCAGGGATGTCCGCGGTCGGGGCAGGAGCAGCGGGCCTCCAAGTCGTGCGGGCCGGGGAGCAGCGGGACCCCGCACCCGGTCAGGGACTGCGGCATCTCCTTGTCGAGGAGCGCGGCGATGTGGGCGGGCTGCTCGGCGGCGGCGTTCAGGAAGCGGTCCCATTCCGCGTCGTCCAGCGTCCGCAGCCGCACCTGGACCCGGTACGGACGCGGACGGCTGCCCTGCACGTACGCCAGCACGAGGCCGGGCGTCACGGTGATCGCGTCGACGTGCCCCGTCCGCGCGTAGGCGCGCCCCCGTGCCAGCCGCGCCGCGTCCAGCGCGCCGTCCTCCAGGGCGGTGGTCCACGCCTCACCCCACCAGGTCCCGGCGGAGCCGGAGTCCCCCGGGGCGGGGGCCGGGAGCGCGGGGAAGGTGCGCCGGAGTTCCCCGTCGCGGCGGGGCGAGGCCATGCTGCCGGGGACGCGCAGGGCGGCGGACGCGGGAGCTGGGGCGGGGGCGGGGGCCGGGGGCGTGGTGGCACCGGTCCCGGCGCGGGTTTCCGTGCCGGTGGCCGGGCTGGTCTCCGTACCGGTCCCGGCGCGGATCGCCGTGCCGGTGCCTGCGCGCGTTGCCGGGCCGGTGCCTGGGCCGGTCTCCGTGCCGGTATGGGAACGGGCCTCCCCGTGCGTGTCCGTGCCGGTCCCGGCGCCGGTCTCCGCGTCGGACTGGATGTCGGGCCCGGGACGGGTCTCCCCGCCCGTTTCCGCGTGCTCTTCCCTGCCGGGCCTCTGACGAACCTCCCCGTGCGTCTCCATGCCGGTCCCGGCGCCGGTCTTTGCGTCGGGCTGCGCGTCGGGGCCGGTGGCGGTGGGTGCTGTGGGTCTCGGGGTCCGTTCCGGGGTGGTGGGGAGAGACTCTCCGGGCTCACCCGTCGCGAGGTCGTCCGGCCTGGGGCGGGTCGCTTCCTCGCTCGCCGCTTCGGTGTTCGCGTCGGGCGTCTCGTCCGTCGTCCGCACTCCCGGCGGCATCCGGAAGGATCGCCCGAGGAGTTCCGCCACGGTGCGGACGGGGGCGCCGGAGCCGTCGCCGACCCTGCTGCCGCGCCCCGCCGGTCCGCCGGTCTGGCGCACGGAACCACGGGGCGCGCTGATCGGTGCCGGGGAGCGTTCCGACGCGCGGGCCTCTCGCGCGCCCCGAGGTGCGCGGGCGGAACGGGGGCGGGGTGGTTCCGCCGCTCCCCCGGTCGGCGCGGGCCGGTCCTCTTCCCCCTCCGTGCCGCTGCCGCCGCCGCTGCGGGCTCGGGCGGCGCGCAGGGCCTCGCGCGCCACGTCGGCGGGCCGCGGTGCGGCGGTGCTCACCGGTGCAGGGTCCGGGGTGACGGCCGCCGGGGTGGCGGACGCCTGCGTGGTGGACGCCTGCGTGGCGGCAGGGGCGGGCTGCTGTTGCGGGCCCGGCGGCGCCGTACGCCGCAGGGCCGCGCGCGCCGCGTCACCCGGGCGAGGTGGCTGTTCCCTCTCCCTCTCCCGCTCCTCGTCCGACGCCGTCCGCTCCTTCGCAGCCGGCCGCACAGCCGTCTTCGGCGTGGGAGTGCCGGCGGCCGGTGCGTCCGTCGTCGGCCGGTGTCCCCGTGCCGCCCGCAGCGCCTCGCGGGCCGCGTCGCCGGGGCGGGGCGGCTGGGAACGGGCGGCCGGCGTCCGCACGGTGGGGGCCGGTGCGGCGGCCCACTCATCGGCGCCGGGGGCGCTGCCGCTGGTCACCGGCGTCGGCTCCCCACGGCCGTCCGCGCCGTCCTCTCGCACGGGCCCGATGGCGTCCGCCCCCGCTGACTGAGGAGAATCGGTCTGCTCGGCCCCGGCCGGCTGAAGAGGACCGGGCTGCTCGGCCCCGGCCGGCTGCGGCCACTCGGTCCGCTGGGCCGCGTCCGTCTGCTCCGCCGCGCTCATCAGGCTCCCCTCCTCAACGACACCAGGTCGGACAGTTCCCGGTCGGACAGTTCGGTGAGGGCGGACTCGCCGGAACCGAGGACCGCCTCGGCCAGGGCGCGCTTGGCGGCGAGCATCTCGGCGATACGGTCCTCGACGGTGCCCTCGGTGATCAGGCGGTGGACCTGGACGGGCTGGGTCTGGCCGATGCGGTAGGCGCGGTCGGTGGCCTGCTCCTCGACCGCCGGGTTCCACCAGCGGTCGAAGTGGACGACGTGGCCCGCGCGCGTGAGGTTGAGGCCGGTGCCCGCCGCCTTCAGGGAGAGGACGAGGACCGGGGTGGCGCCTTCCTGGAAGCGGTCCACCATGCGTTCGCGCTCGGGGACCGGGGTGCCGCCGTGGAGGAGGTCGACGGGGACCGCGCGGGCGGCGAGGTGGGCGGTGATCAGGCGGGCCATGCCGACGTACTGGGTGAAGACCAGGGCGGAGCCGTCCTCCGCGAGCACGGTGTCCAGCAGCTCGTCGAGCAGCGCGAGTTTGCCCGAGCGGGCCGCCAGGCGGTCGCCGCCGCCCGGGTGTGTGCCGTCCTTCAGGTAGAGGGCCGGGTGATCGCAGATCTGCTTGAGCGAGGTCAGCAGCTTGAGGACCAGGCCGCGGCGGGCGATGCCGTCGGCGGTCTCGATGGCGAGCAGGGACTCGCGCACCACCGCCTCGTACAGCGCGGCCTGCTCGCGGGTGAGCGGGACCGGGTGGTCCGTCTCGGTCTTGGGCGGCAGCTCGGGGACGATGCCGGGGTCGGACTTCCTGCGGCGCAGCAGGAACGGGCGCACCAGGCGGGCGAGCCGTTCCACGGCCTGGTCGTCCTCGCCGTTCTCCACCGCGCGGGCGTGGCGGGCGCGGAAGGACGTGAGGGGACCGAGGAGGCCGGGGGTGGTCCAGTCGAGGAGGGCCCAGAGTTCGGAGAGGTTGTTCTCCACGGGGGTGCCGGTCAGGGCGACCCGGGCGGGCGCGGGGATGGTGCGCAGGGCCTTGGCGGTCGCGGAGTGGGGATTCTTCACGTGCTGCGCCTCATCGGCGACGACCATGCCCCAGGGCCGGCCGGCGAGCAGGGGCGCGGCCGAGCGCATGGTGCCGTACGTGGTGAGGACGAAGCCGCTTTCGAGGCCGTCCAGGGTGCGGTCGGGGCCGTGGAACCGGCGGACGGGCACGCCGGGTGCGAACCGGGTGATCTCCCGCTGCCAGTTGCCCAGCAGAGAGGCCGGGCAGACCACCAGCGTGGGCGCGCGGTGGTCCCGCTTGAGGTGCAGGGCGATGAGGGTGACCGTCTTGCCGAGGCCCATGTCGTCGGCGAGGCAGCCGCCGAGACCGAGGGAGGTCATGAGGTCGAGCCAGGCGAGGCCGCGCAGCTGGTAGTCGCGCAGGGTGGCCCGGAGGCCCGGGGGCGGCTCGGCGGGGCGTACGCCTGCGGTGATGCGGTCCCGCAGCGCGGCGAGGGCTCCGACCGGCACGGCCTCGACGGTCTCGCCGTCGACCTCGGCGGTGCCGGTGAGGGCGACGGAGAGCGCGTCGACCGGGTCGAGCAGGCCCAGGTCGCGCTTGCGGGCCCTGCGGACCAGGCCGGGGTCGACGAGGACCCAGCGGTCCCTCAGCCGGACCACCGGGCGGTGGGCTTCGGCGAGGGTGTCCATCTCGGCCTCGGTGAGCGGGTCGCCGCCGAGCGCGAGCTGCCAGCGGAACCGCAGCAGTTCCTCGCTCTCGAAGAAGCCGGTGCCGTCGGTGGCGGAGCCGGGCGCGGGCCGCACGACGGCGGTCGCGGTGAGGTCGTGCGCCAGGTCGCGAGGCCAGTGCACGGCGACGCCGGCCGCAGCGAGCCGGGTCGCGGCCACTCCGAGCAGGTCGCTCACCTCCGGCTCGGACAGGGCCAGGACGTCGGGCACGTCCTGTTCGCCGAGCCGGTCCAGCGGCGGCCAGACGCGGGCCGCGCGGCGCACGGCCAGGGCGGCGTCCACGCGTGCGCGGGGGCCGAACGCCGTGTCGGCCTCACCCGCCCACAGGGCCGCCGCGTCGGCGACGAGGGTGGGGTCGGCGAGGCTGTGCACCTGGACGATCGCCGCGCCGGCGCGGCGGGCCGGCTCCGTGTCGTCCGCGCCGCCCGCCGGGCCTGCGTCGAAGAGGTCGTGGGCGGCCAGGTCCAGGCGCAGCGAGATCCGCACACCGGCGTCCATGCCCGCGGCGACCTCGGCGGCCCAGTCGTGGGCGGCGGGGAGGTGCTGGGCCGCGCGGTGCGCGAAGGGCCTGCCCGCGGTGTGCGGTGCGGCGGGGGTGCGGGGCAGGGTGTCGGCGACGGCGTCGAGGAAGGCGCGCAGGAGTGCCTCGGGCTGCGGCAGCCGGAGCGGGCCGGGACCGGGCAGCGGCACGGCGTGGCCCTCGTGGGGCAGGGCGGCGGCGATGGCGCGCAGGTGGGCGAGGTCGTCGGGGTCGAGCGGGCCCGCCCGCCAGGCGTCGTGTCCGCTGGCGGTCAGGCCGGGCAGCAGGCGCCCGCGCGCGGTGAGCCGCAGCGCGTGCAGGGCGGCGGCGCCCCAGCAGGCCGTGGCGGGGTGGGCGGCGGGGTCGTGGCGGGCGCGCACGAGGTGGGGCAGGGCGACGTCGAGCGGCAGGGACAGGGCGGGGGCGGTCCGGCGGCGGGCGGCGGCGCCGTGCGATCGCACCACCGTGAGGGTCGTGCGCACGGGCGGGGCGCCGGGGGCGGCCGGGGTGAGGTCGGCCGGGTCGGCCGGGTCTTCGGGTGTCTCCGCCTCCGGGTCCCACAGGACGATGCGGCCCTGGCGCGGCAGCGGTGCGGGCACGAAGACGGCGGGCAGGCGGAGTGAGACGGCCTGCCCGGCTCCGGTCGTCCCCGTCCCGCTCGTCCCGGTGACGGGCCACCCGGTCCCGCTCGCCTCCGCCGAGGTCGTCCCGGCCACGGCCATGTCGCTCATACGTCCTGTCACCTCCCGCTCGTCGGTCGAGTCAGCCGTCTTCGACTTTACGGGCGGGGTCTGACAATCGGCTCCGGACCGGGCGCCGGGGCCCTCGCGCGGCCGCCGGGGGGTCCCGCGGCAGGGGCCGGGCGCGGGTCAGGGGACGGTCTGGGAGACGACGTAGACCATGGGCAGCACCGGATCGGACAGGTTCACGATGACGTCCTGGCTGGGTGCCGGGTTCTCCTGGCTGTGGCTGAGGCCCCACCAGGGGCCGGGGCCCTTGAAGTTCCAGCCGGTGACGTCGCGGTCGCGGCGGCTGAAGGTGATGTCGCCCTTCTTGAGGTCGCTCCGGTTGACGCCCATGGCCTCGAGGAAGGTGTCGAGTCCGGGCTGGGTGGTCCGGAACTGGACGTAGAGGCGGCTGGTCTTCCAGTTGTTCGTCTCGTAGGAGGCCACCCGGTCGGCGGGGTGCGGGATCGGCACCTGGTAGAGGCGGCGCTGGACCTTGGCGGGGTAGGTGGGGGTCAGGCCGGTCGCGGCGTACTTGGCTTCCTTGTCCTTGCCGCTGTCGCGGCTCTGGGCGGCGGAGATGACCAGGTAGCCGGCCGGGACGCCGATCAGCAGCATGATGATCAGCAGGGTCAGGGCCCGGCGGCGGTTGCGGTGGCGGCGGTCCTCGGCCGGCCGGGACGGCGGTTCGTCCGGTGCCGCCGCCTGGCGGGGCAGGGACATCGTCACAGCGTCTCCCGGGCCGCACGCCGGGCCTGTGCGTACTGCTCGTGGCGCTCGACCCGGCGGCGTTTGGCGCGCCGGAAGCGGCGGGCGACCAGACGGGCGAGGTCGGCGGCGCCGACCATGCCGGCCTCGGGGCCGAGCTGGGCCCGGACGATGCGGGCCTCGGGACGGTAGCCGCGGCCGGTGAGCTGGCGCTTGAAGGCGTCGCGGGCCGGGCCGATGAGCAGGTCGTCGGCCGCGGACACCCCGCCGCCGATGACGAAGCAGGACGGGTCGAGGGCGGCGGCCAGGTTGGCGATGCCGACGCCGAGCCACTGGCCGATGTCCTGGAGCAGCTCGACGCACATGGCGTCGCCCTGGCGGGCCAGCTCGGTGATCATCGGGCCGGTGATGTCGGGGATGTTGCCCTTGACGTGCTCGATGATGCCGTAGGCGACCGGGGAGTCGGCGGCGGCCAGCTCCCGGGCCTCGCGCACCAGGGCGTTCCCGGAGCTGTACTGCTCCCAGCAGCCGCGGTTGCCGCAAGGGCAGCGGTGGCCGCCGGGCACGACCTGCATGTGCCCGAACTCGCCGGCCACGCCGAACTTGCCCCGCTTGACCTGGCCGTCCTCCAGGATGGCCCCGCCGATGCCGGTGCCGAGCGTGATCATGACGAGGTGGTCCTCGCCGCGGCCGGCGCCGAAGCGCCACTCGGCCCAGGCGGCGGCGTTGGCGTCGTTGTCGACCAGGACGGGCACCGACAGGCGTTCGGAGAGCCGGTCGCGCAGCGGCTCGTTGCGCCAGGACAGGTGGGGGGCGAACAGCACGCGGTTGCGGTCGGCGTCGACCCAGCCGGCCGCGCCGATGCCGACGGCGTGCACGTCGTGCCGGTCGGACAGGTCCAGGACCAGTTCCACGATGGTGTCCTCGACGACCTTCGGGCTCTTGGACTTGTCCGGGGTCTCCGTGCGGAGCCTCTCCAGGATGTTGCCGTCGGCGTCGACGACGCCCGCCATCACCTTGGTGCCGCCGATGTCGATGCCGACCGTCGGGACACGGGGCGCCGTCAGGTGGGAACGGCGCTCACGGGTGCCCACGGTGCGCAGGACCGGGGCTCGGCGGGAGCCGATGGGGGCGGTGAGGTCGCGGTAGGTGCTCATCGGCCCCGATTCTGCCGCACGCCCGGTAAGGGTGCTGTATCGGCACCCTGCGCTCCGGCGCCCCGGGCGTGCGGCACGCGCGCGCGGGAGGACGTCGCGCGCGGCGGCCGGCACCCTTCAGGAAGTGCCCTTTTCGGGTGCGGAGGTGGCCTTTTCGGGTGCGGAGGTGGCCTTTTCGAGTTCGTGGCGGAGGTCGTCGAGTTCGCTGCCGCCGGCCATCTGCCGGGTCAGCTCCTCCAGGGTGGTCTCCTCACGTGTGTGATGTGCCACCATCGCGCCCCTCTTGAGGAGCACGAACCTGTCCCCCACCAGGTACGCGTGGTGCGGGTTGTGGGTGATCAACACGACGCCCAGACCCTCGTCGCGTGCCGCGGCCACATATTTCAGCACCACGCCCGACTGCTTGACGCCGAGCGCCGCCGTCGGCTCGTCGAGGACGAGGACCTTGGCGCCGAAGTGGACCGCGCGGGCGATGGCCACGCACTGGCGTTCGCCGCCCGAGAGGGTGCCGATGGGCTGGTCGACGTCCCTCAGATCGATGCCCATGCGCAGCAGTGCCTCCCGGGTGGTGCGGCGCATGAGGTCGACGTCCAGGCGTTTGAAGGGGCCGGCGCCCTTCCTGGGTTCGGAGCCGAGGAAGAAGTTCCGCCACACCGGCATCAGGCCCACGACGGCCAGGTCCTGGTAGACGGTCGCGATGCCGCGGTCCAGGGCCTCGCGCGGGGAGGCGAGCCGTGTCTCCTCCCCGGCGATGCGCAGGGTGCCGCCGTCGTGCTGGTGCAGTCCGGCGATCATCTTGATCAGCGTCGACTTGCCGGCGCCGTTGTCGCCGAGCACGCAGGTGATCTCGCCGGCGTGCACCTCCAGGGAGACGCCTTCGAGGGCGCGGACGGTGCCGTAGTGCTTGCTGACGTCGGACAGCTCCACGAGCGGGGTAGGTGCCGTGGTGCCGGTCATGTGGTGGCCTCCGCCCGCTTGCGGACCCAGGCGTTGAGCAGGGTCGCCAGGAGCAGCATCGCTCCGAGGAAGAACTTGAACCAGTCGGGGTTCCACTCGGCGAAGACGATGCCCTTGCTGGTCATGCCGAACAGGAGTGCGCCGACCGCCGAGCCGACGGCGCTGCCGTAGCCGCCGGTGATCAGGCAGCCGCCGATGACGGCGGCGATGATGTAGATCAGCTCGTTGCCGACGCCCTCGCCGGACTGGACGGCGTCGAAGGAGAAGAGCAGGTGCTGGCCGGAGATCCAGGCGCCGAGGGCCACGCCCATGTACAGGCCGATCTTGGTCCTGGTGACCGGTACGCCGACCGCGCGGGCGGCGTCCTGGTTGCCGCCGACGGCGAAGATCCAGTTGCCGGTGCGGGTGCGCAGCAGGATCCAGGAGGCGACGGCGACCAGGGCGAGCCACCACAGGACGGTGACCTTGAAGTCGACGCCGCCGACGGTGAACGTGGAGGCGAAGACGGCGTGCGCGGCCGGGAAGCCCTCCATGTCGCCGATGGTCTTGGTGGAGACGGTGTCGTCGATCAGCTTGGTGAAGCCGAGGTTCATGCCGGTCAGCATCAGGAAGGTGCCCAGGGTGATGATGAAGCTGGGCAGCTTGGTGCGGGTCAGCATGAAGCCGTTGAACGCGCCGATCGCGAGGGTGACCAGCAGGGAGACGCCGACACCGACCCAGACGTTCGCCGTCATCTGGTAGCTGAACATCGAGGAGACCAGCGCCGAGGAGGTCACCATCACGCCCGCGGACAGGTCGAACTCGCCGCCGATCATCAGCAGGGCGACGGGGACGGCCATGATGCCGATCGTCGAGGACGCGTAGAGCACCGTGCTGAGGCTGGAGGCGCGCACGAACCCGTCGGCGGCGAGGGCGAAGAAGACGAAGACGGCGATCGCGCCGACGACCGAGCCCAGCTCGGGCCGGGAGAGCAGGGTCCGCAGCGGGGAGGTGCCCAGCAGCCGTTCGTCGGTGCCGGATCCGGTCCGCTCCGAGGTGGCGCTCATCGGGTGCCCCGCTTCGTGTACTCCTCCAGGGCGGCGGCCTGGTCCTTGGTGACGATCTGCGGGCCGGTGAGCACCGGCTTGCCGCCGCCGAGGACGTCGCTGTTGTACTTGTACAGCCACAGCAGGTCGACGGCCTGGTACCCCTGGAGGTAGGGCTGCTGGTCGACGGCGAAGCCGAGGGTGCCGTCCTTCAGCTCGGCGGCGACCTTGGCGTTCAGGTCGAAGGTGTCGACCTCGGCCTTGCTGCCCGCGTCCCCCTTCGCCTTGACGGCCGTGTCCGCGTAGGGGGCGCCGAGGGTGACGACCGCGTCGACGGACTTGTCCGCCTGGAGCTTGGCTCCGATCGCGGACTGCACGTCGGGCATGTTGGTGCCGTTGACGTAGAGGTTCTCGACCTTGCCCGAGAAGGTCTTCGCGACGCCGGCGCAGCGCTGCTCGTGGCCGACGTTGCCCTGCTCGTGCAGGACGCACAGGACCTTCTTCCTGCCGCGCTTGTCCAGTTCCTCGCCGACGGCCTCGCCGGCGACGGTCTCGTCCTGGCCGATGTGGGTGAGCGCGCCGAACGCCTTGGACTCGGCGGAGCCGGAGTTCACCGTCACCACCGGGATGCCGGCTTTCTCGGCGCGGGCCACGGCCGCCTTCATGGCGTCGGGCTTGGCGAGGGTGACGATGATGCCGTCGACCTTCTTGTCCACCGCCGCGTCGACGAGCTGCGCCTGCTGCTGGGCCTCGTCGTCGTGCGAGTACAGGAAGTTGATGTTGTCCTTGACGGCGGCCTGTTTGGCGCCGTTCTGCACGATGTCCCAGAAGGTGTCGCCGTCACCGGAGTGGGTGATCATCGCGAAGGTCCAGCGGGGCGTGTTCACCGCCGCCCTGCCCTGGGCCGCCGCGGCCTTGCGGGCGTCCTCCGCCCGCTTGCCGCCGGTGCTGCTGCATCCCGCGAGGGACAGCGACAGTGCCCCTGCGAGGGCGATGCCTACCCAGGTTGGAAACCGTGCCACGAGGCCGTGCCCTTCTAGCTGTGTTCGAACGTACGCGCGGGGCCGATGACACACCCATCAGCCCCGAACATCGCATTATCGGATATCTACAAGTGAAGGCAAACGACCGGGTACCGTGAACCGGCCGCGTTGTCCGGACATTGTGACGACCGGCGCCCCCGGCCAGGACCCGCTCCCGCCTCTTCCGAGGTACCTCGGGGCCGCGCCCGCCTCGGTCCCGGCCCGCCCCGGGGCCGCTCCCGGCTCAGGACCGTACGAGCAGCCGGAACTCGAAAGAGTAGCGGGACGGACGGTAGGTGTGCGTGCCGAACTCGACCGCCCGGCCCGTGGCGTCGAAGGTGGTGCGCTGCATCGTGAGCAGGGGGGCGCCCTCCGCCTCCCCGAGCCGCTCGGCCTCGCAGGGGGTGGCGGCGCGGGCGCCGATGGACTGACGGGCGCTGTGCAGGGTGATCCCGGCGGAGCGCATCAGCCGGTACAGGCCGGTCGCCTCCAGGTGCGCGGTGTCCGGGTCGAGCAGACCGGCCGGCAGGTGGTTGATCAGGTACGCCATCGGCTCGCCGTGCGCGAGCCGCAGCCGTTCCACCCGGTGCACGTCGGCACCCTCGGTCACCCCGAGGGCGGCGGCGACCTCGGCGGACGCGGGGACGACCGCGTTCACCAGGACCGTGCTCGTCGGGCGCTGCCCGGCCGCCTCCAGGTCGTCGTAGAGGCTGCTCAGCTCCAGCGGACGTTTGACCTGGCTGTGCACGACCTGGGTGCCGACCCCGCGGCGGCGCACCAGCAGCCCCTTGTCGACGAGCGACTGGATGGCCTGGCGGACGGTGGGGCGGGACAGACCCAGCCGCGCGGCCAGCTCGATCTCGTTGCCCAGCAGACTGCCGGGAGTGAGGGCGCCCTGTTCGATCGCCGCCTCCAGCTGCTGCGACAGCTGGTAGTACAACGGCACGGGGGAACTCCGGTCGACACTCAGCGCGAGCGACAGGGTGGGGTCCACATCTGGTCTGGGCACGGCCCGAGCGTAGCCCGGCGACCGGTTGACGGGAAGTCGTGTAGTCAGTTTGTCCGGACATAGGGAGGGGTGACGTCCGGGGCGGCCCCTTGGCCCCCCGGACCGGCGGGACCGGCGGGACCGGCGGGACCGGCCGGCGGGCCACTCACCCGCCTGCCGACCCGGTCCCGGCCCGCGCGGTGCGCTCGCCGCCCCGCCCCCGGCGCCCGCGCGCCCGGCCGGGGAGCCGGATGCGCGGGCCGTGAGCGGACCCGGGGCGGCCGCGGCCGGCTACCAGCGCACCGGCAGGCTCCGGGTGCCCCGGATGAGCATGCCCGGCAGCCACTCCCCCGGCGGGCCGTCGAGGGCCAGGCCGGGCGCGCGCCGCAGCAGCGTGCGCAGGGCCGTGCGCGCCTCCATCCGGGCCAGGGGCGCGCCCACGCAGAAGTGGATGCCGTGGCCGAAGGCGAGGTGGCCCTGCGTGTCGCGGTGGAGGTCGAAGCGGTGCGCGGCCGGATAGCGGGCGGCGTCCCGGTCGGCCGCGGCGAGGCCGATCAGCACCGGCTCGCCGCGCGCGATGGCGGTGCCGCCGATCTCCAGCGGCTCGGCCGCGTACCGGAAGGTGGCGTTCTCCACCGGGCCCTCGTAGCGCAGGGTCTCCTCGACGACGGCGTCCACCAGGCCGGCGTCGGCCCGCACCTCGGCGAGTTGCGCCGGGTGCCTGAGCAGGGTGTGGACGCTGTTGGTGATGAGGTTGACCGTGGTCTCGTGGCCGGCGATGAGCAGCAGGAAGGCCATGCCGCGCAGTTCCTGGGGGGAGAGCCGGTCGCCGTCCTCCGCGGTGGTGCGGATCAGCGCGCCGAGCAGGTCGTCGGCGGGGCCGGCGCACCGCTTGTCCTCGATCAGGTCGGTGAGGTAGGCGGCGAGCCGGTCCACGGACCGCACCAAGCCGTCCTCGCTGGTGGGGGCGACGAACTCGTTCGACATCTCCCGGAACGCGGCCCGGTCCATCTCGGGGACGCCCAGCAGTTCGCAGATGACCGTGATCGGCAGCGGGTAGGAGAACGCCTCCACGAGGTCCGCGTGCCCCAGCGGCAGCATCGCGTCCAGCAGTTCGTCGGTGATCGCCTGGATCCTGGGCCGCAGCGCCTCCACGCGGCGCGCGGTGAAGGCGCGGGTGACCAGGGAGCGCAGCCGCGTGTGCTGCGGCGGGTCCGCTGTCAGCAGGTGCTTGCCGATCACCTCCTCGACGGGCTGCACGTCGAGACCCGCGACGTCCTTGGCGAGCCGGGGGTCGGCGAGGGCGGCACGCGCCTCCTCGTACCCGACGACGAGCCAGGTGTCGTAGGACTCGGGCGGGGGCAGTCGCACGCGGTGGACCGCGCCCCGTTCCCGCAGGTGCGCGTAGACGGGGTGGGGGTCGTCCCTGAACCCCTCGCCGTACTCCGCCAGGTCGATCACGTCTGCCATCTCGGCTCCCCTCCGGAGCGCGTACGCCACCCGGCGCCCCGTGCCCGGACAACGACCGGCGGCGGCGCGAAGTGCCCCCAGGCCCCCTGTCGTCACATTCCCGCCTGGCCCGCGACGCCCGGCACGCCCTCTCGCCGCACCGGACGAAACCCCGGGTACGCCCCGGTCACGAGGACTTCGGAGCGCGCACCGGACGCCGCAGCGCCGCCCTCCGGGCGACGGCGGGAAGGTGACGACAGGACCCTAGCTACGACGCGTCCTCTTCGAGGAGTCCGGCGTCATGGGCGAGCAGCGCGATCTGCACACGGTTGTTGAGGCCGAGTTTGGCGAGGATGCGGGAGACGTGCGTCTTGACGGTGGCGACGCTCATGAAGAGGCCGGCGGCTATCTGGGCGTTGGCCAGGCCCTGCCCGACGCGGACGGCGACCTCGCGTTCGCGGTCGTTGAGTGCGGCCACCCGCTCACGCGCGCGGGAGCGCCGGTCGTCGCCCGCGGCCCCGGCCGCGTGCCGCATCAACTGGCGCGTGACGGTGGGCGAGAGCACGGGGTCGCCGGCCGCCACCCGGCGCACCGCCTCGACGATCTCGGCGGGCGGGGTGTCCTTGAGGACGAAGCCGGCGGCGCCGGCGCGCAGCGCCCTCAGCACCTGCTCGTCGGCGTGGAAGGTGGTCAGGACCACGACCTGCGGTGCCTTCGGGCGGGCGCGCAGCCGTTCCGTGGCCGTCAGGCCGTCCACGCCCGGCATGCGCACGTCCATGAGGACGACGTCCGGCCGGGTGCGTTCGGCCAGCGTCTCCGCCTCGCCGCCGTCGGCCGCCTCACCGACGATCTCGATGTCGGCGGCGCCTCCCATCATGAAGGACAGCCCCGCCCTCACCAGGGGGTCGTCGTCGACGAGGAGCACTCGGATCACGGTCATGGGCCCAGCCAACCAAACGGCCCGGGCCGCGGCCACACCGGCTCGCCGCCCCGGGGCGCGGAGGCGCGGCGGGCGTCCGGCGGTGGCAGCATGGTCGTTCATGCGTGCTGCCTACATCGAAGAGCTGGGTCCGCCCGAGGTCATCCGCTGGGGTGAGCTGCCGCCGCCCGTGCCGGGAGCCGGTGAGGTGCTGGTGGACGTGCTGGCCACGGCGGTGGACCCGGTGGACACGCTCGTGCGCTCGGGGGTCTTCCGCACGCCGCTGCCGTTCCCGTTCGTGGTCGGCCGCGACCTCGTGGGCACGGTGGCGTCGCCCGGGTCGGGGTTCGCGGCCGGCGAGACGGTGTGGTGCAACAGCCTCGGCCACGACGGGCGGCAGGGAGCGGCGGCGGAACAGGCCGCCGTGCCGGCCGGCCGCCTCTACCGGTTGCCCGCCGGTGTGCGGCCCCAGGAGGCGGTGGCCGTGTTCCATCCCGCCGCCACCGCGTACCTGGCGCTGTTCACCCACGGCGGGCTGCGGGACGGGGAGACCGTCCTGGTCGGCGGGGCGGGCGGCAACGTGGGCAGCGCGCTGGTGGAGCTGGCGGCGTGCGCGGGGGCGCGTGTCCTGGCCACGGCCGCGCCCCGCGACCACGACCACGTGCGCTCCCTGGGCGCGGCGGAGGTCGTGGACTACCGCGCCGGGGACCTCGTGGAGCGGCTCGCCGCCCTGGCTCCGGACGGGGTGGACGTCCATGTCGACACCTCGGGCCGCAACGACCTGCGGGCCGCGGTCGCCCTCCTCGCCCGCCGGGGCCGCGTCGTCCTCCTGGCCGGTGCCCGGGACGAGGCAGCCCTGCCGGTCGGTCCGCTCTACATGAAGGACGGTTCCCTGCGCGGCTTCGCCATCTCCCACGCGACGGTCGCCGAGCTGGCCGCGGCGGCGGAGGCGGTCGACGAACGGCTGGCCCGGGGCGGCCTGCGGCCCCGTGCGGTGGAGTACGCCCCGCTGAGCGAGGCGGCCCAGGCGCACCGGCGCGTGGAGCGCGGCGAACTGCATGGACGGCGCGTGGTCCTGCTGCCCTGACGGGCCGGGCGGGAGGCCCGGGGTACGGGCTGTCTCTTATACACATCTGACGCTGCCGACGACTCCTTACGTGTAGATCTCGGTGG
>NZ_JOIY01000042.1 GCF_000720185.1 Streptomyces sp. NRRL S-340
GTGCGGTGGTGGGGCGAGGACGGTTGGGCGAGAGGGCGGCGGGGCGCGGCGGCCTGGGGCAGCGGGGGTGCGGCGGTCCGGGGCCGGTGGGGCCGGGAGGGGGCGCCGGGGGTTGGTGCGGTGGTGGGCCCGGCGGGTGCGTGGCGGTCGGGTGCGGCGGGGGCAGGTGGGGGTGCGCGGGGGCGTGCGCGGTGGGCGTGTACGGGGCGTGCGGGCCGCTGTAGCGTCGGGGCGCGCCGCGTCGGCGGCGGGGCACGAACTGGAGCGGGAGGGGCGGTTGTCGATGAGCGGGGACACCGGGGCCGGGGCTGGAACGGGGACGGGGACGGGATCGGGCGCCGGGGCGGGTTCGGGGGCGGTGCCGGACCGGAGTTCCGGCCGGGGGCCGGGCGCTCCGGGCGGGGGCCCGGGCGCGTCGGGCGGCGGAAGCGGCGCGGGCGGAAGCGGGGAGCGTGCGGCGCGGGTGCCGCTGGTGCCCGGGTTCGCACGGTGGCCCGCCGAGGGGTCGCCCAAGGCGGAGGGCAAGGCGCTGCGCAAGCGTGTCGCACGGTCCGCGCACGCCGTGTTCGAGGCGGACCCGGGCCGGCCGGACGCGGTCGCGGCCGTCGAGGAGTCCAACCACGGCCGGATACCCGACCTGATACCGATCCGGGTGGGCAGGATGGCGGCCACGCCGTTCGCCTTCCTGCGCGGGGCGGCGGGCCTGATGGCGTACGACCTCGCCCGTACCCCCGCGACCGGCGTCCTCGCCCAGATCTGCGGTGACGCCCACGCGGCCAACTTCGGTCTCTACGGCGACGCCCGCGGCGGTCTCGTCATCGACCTCAACGACTTCGACGAGACGGTGCGCGGCCCCTGGGAGTGGGACCTCAAGCGGCTCGCCGCCTCCCTGGTGCTCGCCGGCCGGGAGGCGGGCTGCGACGAGGACAGCTGCCGCGAGGCCGCCCAGGACGCGGTCGGCGCCTACCGGCGCACCATGCGGCTGCTGGCCCGGCTCCCGGTCCTGGACGCCTGGAACGCCATCGCCGACGAGGAACTCGTCTCCCACTCCGACGCCCACGACCTGCTCGGCACCCTGGAACGGGTCTCGGAGAAGGCGCGCGGCAACACCAGTGGGCGGTTCGCGGCCAAGTCGACCGAGCGGACCGCGGACGGCGGCCGGCGCTTCGTGGACGCCCCGCCGGTGCTGCGGCGGGTCCCGGACGCGGAGGCCGCGGCGGTGGCCGCCTCGCTGGAGCAGTACCTGGCCACGCTCTCCGAGGACCGTCTCCCGCTGCTGGCCCGGTACGCGGTGCACGACGTGGCGTTCCGGGTGGTCGGCACCGGCAGTGTGGGCACCCGGTCGTACGTGGTGCTGCTGCTGGACCACCGGGGTGAGCCGCTGGTGCTCCAGGTGAAGGAGGCCCGGCCGTCGGCGCTGCTGCCGCACCTGCCGGTGGTCTTTGGGGCCGGTGAGGCCGGTACGGCCGAGGTGGCCCACGAGGGCCGGCGGGTGGTGCTCGGGCAGAAGCGGATGCAGGTGGTCAGCGACATCCTGCTCGGCTGGACGACCGTCGGCGGGCGGCCCTTCCAGGTGCGGCAGTTCCGCAACCGCAAGGGCAGCGTCGATCCGGCCGCGCTGCCCGCCGACCAGATCGACGACTACGGCCGGATGACCGGTGCGCTGCTGGCCCGCGCCCACGCGCACAGCGCCGATCCGCGGCTGATCGCCGGCTACTGCGGCAAGAACCAGGAGCTGGACGAGGCGGTCGCCGCCTTCGCCGTCGCCTACGCGGACCGTACCGAGGCGGACCACGCGGACCTGGTCGCGGCGGTGCGGACGGGAAGGGTCGCGGCCGAGATGGGCGTGTAGACCGGGCCGGGGCGCAGAGCGGGATGAGGGCCTGGCCCGGGAGGAGGGAGCAGGACGGGAGGAGGACGCGGGCCGGGCGGAGGTCCGGAGGAGAGGCCTCGGTGGCGCGGGCCGCGGGTCGCCGTGGCCTACGCTGGTCGGGTGACGACCCCGGAAGCTGAGCAGGGTGGCGTTGCCGGAGCGGACCGGGCGACGTCCAAGAGTGCTGCGGCGCGGCCCGAGGAGCGGTTGGAGCGGGCCGTACGGGCCGCCGAGCAGGCGCTCATCGAGTACGAGATCGCGGTGGAGACCTTCCGGGTGGAGATCGAGAACTTCTCCCGGCTGCACCACCAGCGGCTCGGCCCGCTCTACGCCCGCCTCGAGGAACTGGAGGCCCAGATCGCCGAGGCGCGGGCCGCGCGCACCGGCGATCCCGAGGACCTGCGCACGGCGCAGGAGGCGCGGGCCCGGCTGACGCCGATCCCCGGCGTCGAGGAGCTGCTGCACGGCTGGATGGACGGGGACGGCCTGTTCCCGGAGGCCGCGGCGATGCTCACCGACCGGCCGGTGCGGCCCCCGCAGCGGGTGCGGCCCAGCGAGGAGGCCCGCGGTCTCTACCGCGAGCTGGTGCGCAAGGCCCACCCCGACCTGGCCCAGGAGGAGGGCGAGCGGCAGCGCCGGGAGGAGTTCCTCACCCGGGTCAACGCCGCCTACGCCCGTGGCGACGAGAAGGAGCTGCGCGAGCTGGCCGAGGAGTGGGCCGCCGGGCCCGCCCCCGCCGAGCAGGCACCGAGCCGCGCCGAGGAGCTGTACGCCCGTCTGGAGTGGCTCGCCCAGCGCAAGGAGATGCTCACGCTCTTCGCCAAGGAGCTGGAGGACAGCGCGATCGCGGCGATGCTCAGGATCGCTCCCGACGACCCCGACGGGCTGCTCGAGCAGATCGCCGGGCAACTGCGCGACGACGTGGCGCGACGGGAGTCGCAGCTCGCCGAAGTGCAGGGCGGCCTCTGAGGCCGCCGGGCCCTGGCCGGCGGCAGCCGAACGCGGTACCGGCCGGAAAGGCCGGAACCGGGCGGTGGGCAGGCGAACCCGGCCGCGGCTCCCCGCGCGGCGACCGCTGTGCGGGGCGCTTCGGGTAGCGTCGGACCCATGCGTTTCGGAGCTGGTGTACCCACGGTGGAGGTCACGGACCTCAAGGACGGCGACTTCCTGCTGGACGTCCGCGAGGACGACGAATGGCAGGCGGGACACGCCGAGGGGGCGCTGCACATCCCCATCAGCGACTTCGTCGCCCGCTACGGCGAGCTGACCGAGGCGGCGCCGCAGGACGGGCGGGTCCACGTGATCTGCCGTTCGGGCGGCCGCTCGGCCCAGGTCACGATGTACCTGGTCCAGCAGGGCATCGACGCGGTGAACGTCGACGGCGGCATGCAGGTCTGGGCCGCCTCGGGCCGGGCCGTGGTGACCGACGGGGGAGAGCCGGGGCACGTCCTGTGACGGCCGGGCCGCCTGCTTGGGCGCCGGGCGGCGTCCTGCGCCTGCCGGGACCTGACCCTCGGCGGCCGGGCCGCCTCCCGCGACGGCCGGACCCGTCCCCCGGTGGCCGGGCCGCGTGCTTCCGGGGTCCCTGCTCAAGGGGCCGGCCCGCCTGTTTCGCGGCTGAACGGCCCCGGCCGCCGGGGCCCGGCCCGTTCAGCGGTCGAAGTCCAGCTCCACCTGTTCCGTCGCGGGGTGCGACTGACACGCCAGGACGTACCCCGCGTCCGTCTCCTCCGGTTCCAGCGCGAAGTTGCGGTCCATGCGCACCTCGCCCGTGACCAGGAAGGCCCGGCACGTCCCGCACACGCCGCCCTTGCAGGCGTACGGCGCGTCGGGCCGGTTGCGCAGCACCGTGTCCAGCAGGCTCTCCCCCTCCCGCACCGGCCACGTCCCGCCGCGGCCGTCGAGCCGGACGGTGACCGTGCTGTGCGCGGGCGCCGTCGCGGACGGCACGGGTCCGGCGCCCGTACCGGCGTCCACGTGGAAGATCTCCTCGTGGACCCGCCCCCGGGGCACCCCCAGGGCGCGCAGCGCCCGCTCGGCCCCCTGCACCAGCCCGTACGGGCCGCACAGGAACCAGCCCCGCACGTCGGGCAGCGGCAGCAGCGCGGGCAGCAGCGCCGTGAGCCGCTCCTGGTCGAGGCGGCCGGAGGGCAGTCCCGCCTGCTGCTCCTCCCGGGAGAGGACCGTCGCCAGGTGCAGCCGCCGCGGATAGCGGTCCTTCAGGTCGGCGACCTCTTCGAGGAACATCGTCGACGCGGTCGTCCGGTCGCTGCGTATCAGGCAGAAGCTGGCGCCGGGTTCGCGGGCCAGCAGGGTGGAGGCGATGGACAGCACGGGTGTGATGCCGCTGCCGCCGACGACCGCCGCGTACAGGCCGGGCGCGGGATCCAGCGTGAACCGGCCGGCCGGGGTCATCACCTCCAGCTCGTCCCCGACGGCGATCTCCTTCAGCGCGTACGTCGAGAAGGCACCGCCCTCCACCAGCCGCACGCCGACCCGCAGGGTCCGCGGTCCCTCGCCCGCCGGGTCGGGGGCCGGTGAGCAGATCGAGTACGTCCGCCGTACGTCGAGCCCGTCGGCCGCCCGGCGCAGGGCGACATGCTGGCCCGGCGCGTGCCGGTACTCCTCGCGCAGCTCCGGCGGCACCGCGAGGGTGAGGGCGACGGAGTCGTCGGTGAGCCGGTCGACCGCTGCCACGGGCAGCCGGTGGAAGCGGGCCATCACACCTCCTTGAAGTGGTCGAACGGTTCCCGGCAGGCCAGGCAGCGGTACAGCGCCTTGCACGCGGTGGAGGAGAACCGGCTGAGCATCTCGGTGTCGGCGGATCCGCAGGAGGGACAGCGGAGCGGCTCGGGCGGCGCGGTGCCCCCGGCGGGTGTCCGGCCCGCCGGCGCGTGCTCCGCGGGGGCCGGGTCCGCTGCCGCCCCACCGGCGCGGGTGCGGGTCGGGCCGAGTTCCAGCGGGACGGATGCCGAGGGGGTGCGCACGCGCGGCGGCGCTATGCCGAACTCCCGCAGTTTGCGCCGGCCTTCGGCGGTGATGTCGTCCGTCGACCAGGCCGGGGAGAGCACCGTGCGCACGGCGACCTCCCGCATGCCGTGCTCGCGCAGCACCCGCTCGATGTCCAGGGACATGGCCTCGATCGCGGGGCAGCCGGTGTAGGTGGGGGTCAGCTCGACGTCCACCGCGTCCGTGCCGCGCAGGCGCACCGCGCGGACCACGCCCAGTTCCTCCAGGGTGAGGACGGGCAGTTCCGGGTCGGGCACCGAGCCGGCCAGGCGGAGCAGTTCGGTTTCGAGCGGGGTGGCCGTGGTCACCATGACGCCCCCGGGTGGCTGCGGTGCAGGTGCTGCATCTCGGCGAGCATCCGTCCGAACGGTTCGGTGTGCAGGCCCTGCCGGCCCGCGCCCGCCGCCCACGCCCCGGTCCGCGGGCCCTCGGGCAACGTCAGCGTGGCCCGGTCCAGTACGGCCGTCACGGATTCCAGCCAGGCGGACTCCAGGCCGGGCCAGTCGACGTCCAGGCCGGCCACCGGCTGGAACATCTCGCCGGTGAACCGCCACAGCGCGGTGAGCGCGCGGCGCATCCGCTCGTGGCTGACGTCGGTGCCGTCGCCCAGGCGCAGCGTCCACTGCTCGGCGTGGTCGCGGTGGTAGGCGACCTCCTTGACGGCCTTCCCGGCGAGCGGTGCGAACGGCCCGTCGGTCTCGGCCAGCCGGGCGTACAGCAGGTGCTGGTACGTGGAGAAGTACAGCTGGCGGACGATCGTGTGCGCGAAGTCACCGCCCGGCTGCTCGACGAGCTGGAGGTTGGTGAAGGCGCGCTCCTCGCGCAGGTAGGCCAGTTCGTCCTCGTCCCCGACCAGGGACAGCAGGACACGGGCCTGACCCAGCAGGTCGAGGGCGATGTTGGCGAGGGCGACCTCCTCCTCCAGGGCGGGCGCGTGCCCGACCCACTCCCCCAGCCGGTGGGAGAGCACCAGGGCGTCGTCGCCCAGGGCCAGGGCCGCGGTGGCGGTGGCCGTGGTGGGGGCGGTGGGCGTCACAGGTGCTTCACCCCTTCCGGGATCTCGTAGAAGGTCGGGTGCCGGTAGGGCTTGTCGGCGGACGGCTCGAAGAAGGAGTCCTTCTCGTCCGGCGAGGAGGCGGTGACCGCCGCGGACGGGACGACCCAGATCGAGACGCCCTCGCCGCGCCGCGTGTACAGGTCACGGGCGTTGCGCAGGGCCAGTTCCGCGTCCGGGGCGTGCAGGCTGCCGGCGTGGGTGTGGGACAGCCCGCGCCGGGAGCGCACGAAGACCTCCCACAGGGGCCAGTCGGTGTTCGTCATGCCTGCTCCGCTCCTGTCCTGCCGCCGTGTCCCGTCCCGCCGGCGCGCTTGGCGGCGTGGGCCGCGGCGGCCTCCCGGACCCAGGCGCCCTCGTCGTGGGCCCGGCGGCGCTGGGTGATGCGCTGTTCGTTGCACGGGCCGTTGCCCTTGAGGACGTCCCAGAACTCGGTCCAGTCGATGGTGCCGAAGTCGTGGTGACCCCGCTCCTCGTTCCACTTCAGGTCCGGGTCGGGCAGCGTGAGGCCGAGGGACTCGGCCTGGGGGACGCAGATGTCGACGAAGCGCTGGCGCAGTTCGTCGTTCGAATGGCGTTTGATCTTCCATTCCATGGACTGCGCGGAGTGCTGGGAGGCGTCGTCGGCCGGGCCGAACATCATCAGCGACGGCCACCACCAGCGGTCCACCGCGTCCTGCGCCATCGCGTGCTGCTCGGGCGTGCCCCGGCTCAGGGTGAGCAGCAGCTCGTAGCCCTGGCGCTGGTGGAAGGACTCCTCCTTGCAGATACGGACCATCGCGCGGGCGTAGGGGCCGTAGGAGCAGCGGCACAGGGGGACCTGGTTGGTGATCGCCGCGCCGTCCACCAGCCAGCCGATCGCGCCCACGTCCGCCCAGGTGAGAGTGGGGTAGTTGAAGATCGAGGAGTACTTCTGGCGGCCGCTGTGCAGCTTGTCGAGCAGTTCCTCGCGGCTGGTGCCCAGCGTCTCGGCCGCGCTGTACAGGTACAGCCCGTGTCCGGCCTCGTCCTGGACCTTGGCCAGGAGGATGGCCTTGCGGCGCAGGGAGGGCGCCCGCGTGATCCAGTTGGCCTCCGGCTGCATGCCGATGATCTCGGAATGGGCGTGCTGCGCGATCTGCCGGACCAGCGACGCACGGTAGGCGTCCGGCATCCAGTCCCTCGGCTCGATGCGCTCGTCCGCGGCCAGGGTCGCGTCGAACGCGCGCAGGCGGTCGTCGGCTCCCGCGGCGGTGCCCGGCGCATCGCCCGCCGGGGCGCCGGCCGTCTGCTGTGCGGCTGCTGTCGCCATGCGGTCCCCCTCGACCTCGGTCTGCTCCGTACTCTCCCGACCGATCGTTCGGTTCGGTGGAATTCCATGGTGCGGTCCGCCGCCGTAGGGTGTCAACCGCTGTGGACGACTGAGGGCGTGCCCTGTGGACGGAGCGGTGGACACCGGTCCGTCGGCGCCTGTTCGGGGCGGGCGGGCCAAGGGCGGCAGAGCGGTACGGAAGCGGACCGCGGCCGAGCGGGGGCGGGGCCGGGGGCTGTGCCGCGCGGGCGGCCCTGAGTACCGTTCCGTGCGGCGCCCGGGGCCGGGCGGCGCGGGCGGGGCGTACGCACCCGGCGTCCTCGGGGCGGCCGGCGCACGCACGTCCGGCACGGACCGGAATCAGGAGACGGGGCGGAATGGAAGCGTACGACGGGGATGCGAACGCCCCGGGCGGTTCTGACGGGCCGGTGACACCGGGCGGGCCCGGTCCCGCGGGTGCGACCGGCGGCGGATCCGGGGAGCCACACCCGCCGACGGAACCGGGCCGTCCGTCCGGCTCGCCGGGCCGGACCACCGCCGTGCCGGAGGGCCTGCCGGCCGCAGCGGCACCTGAAGCACCGGAAGCGCCTGGAGCACCAGCGGCACCCGGAGCGCCTGCAGCGCCTGCAGCGCCTGCAGCACCAGTGGCGCCTGGAGCACCTGCGGCACCTGGAACATCTGCAGCACCGCCGGCACCGCCCGTCCCCACCCGGTCGGGGCCGCCGGGCCCGTCGGGCGCCCCGGACGCCTCCAGCGGGTCCGGCTCGTCCCGCCCCTCCCCGGCCGGTCCCTCCCTGCCCTCCCCCTCCGCCCCCTCCCTGTCTTCTCCCTCTGCTTCCTCCGTGCCGGGTGGCGGCGCAGGCCGGGACGCGGGAGCCGGGGACGGGACCGGGGCCGTCCGCGCCGGGATCGACATCGCCGGGCTGTCTCCGCGCTACGGGGCCGCCGCCCTCCTGGCGCTCGCCGTCGTGGCGGTGGTCGCCTGCGTGCACGTCGGAATGGTGTTCCTGCACGTCGCTCCGTCGAACACCCTGACGAAACAGCACGGCAAGGCCATCGACGAATGGATCTACCCGGAGTTCGAGCAGAACTGGAAGCTGTTCGCGCCCAACCCGCTGCAGCAGAACATCGCCGTGCAGGTGCGGGCCGAGACCCGCGGGCAGGACGGCAGCGGCCGTACCACCGGCTGGTACGACCTGTCGGCGCAGGACGGCCGGGCCATCGACGGCAACCTGCTGCCCAGCCACACGGACCAGAACGAGCTGCGCCGCGGCTTCGACTTCTACGTCTCCTCGCACGACCAGAAGAACCGCCCGCTGGGGCTGCGCGGCACGCTGTCGCAGCAGTACCTGCGCCGCATCGTCGTCCTGCGCCTGGACCGCGGACAGGTGGCCGGCCCGGGCGCCGTCGTCGAACGCGTCCAGGTGCGCGTGCGCACCGCCGCCGTCCCGCCGCCCGCGTGGAGCGGGGAGAAGGTGTCGACCGCGGCCTCGTACCGCACGCTGCCCTGGTGGTCCGTCCCGGCCGGTGAGGCCGCGGGAGGTGTCGGGTGAACAGCCTCACGCTCACGGCCTCCCGGGGGATCACCCGGGTCACCGAAGCGGCTCTGGGCCCCTGGCAGGCGGCCGTGACACGCATCGGCTTCTCCGCGACCTGGCTGCTGTTCCTGCTGCGCGAGCTGCCGCACCGCCAGGAGATGTACGGTCCCGACGGGCCGTGGAGCTGGGACCTCGCGCGGCGGCTGACCGACGACAACGGCGCCTTCACGGTGCTGATGTGGTTCCGGGGCCGGTTCTGGTTCGAGACCGTCTATCTGCTGGCGGTGCTCGCCGGCCTGCTGCTGATGCTGGGCTGGCGCACCCGCACGATGTCCGTGCTGTTCATGCTCGGTGTGCTCTCGCTGCAGAACCGCAGCATCTTCATGGGCGACGGCGGGGACAACGTCCTGCACCTGATGGCGGTGTACCTGGTCTTCACCCGCTGCGGGCAGGTGTGGTCGCTGGACGCGTGGCGTGCCGCACGGGCCCGGGCGGCACGCGCGCGCGGGGAGCGGCTGCCCGACCGGGCCGGCCCCGCCCTGTGGTGCGTGCTCGGTGCGGCGCTGATCGCGGTCACCGCGGCGGGCCGCGTTCAAGGTGAGTGGCTGATACCCGCGCTCCTGTGGTGCGTGTGGGCGGCCCAGGGGGTGTACTGGCTGGTCGGGCGGCGTGCGCGGTCGGCCGAGCCGCGCCTGCTGCTCGACGTCGTCGGCAACATCGTGCACAACGCGGCCCTGTTCGTGATCATGGCCGAGGCGTGTCTGATCTACGCGACGGCCGGCTGGTACAAGATCCAGGGGTCGCGCTGGCAGGACGGCACCGCCGTGTACTACCCGCTCCACCTGGACTACTTCTCGCCCTGGCCGGCGCTGGCCGATCTGCTGTCCTCCAGCGGGACGCTGATGATGCTCGTCACCTACGGGACGGTGATCGTGCAGGTCGCCTTCCCGTTCACGCTGTTCAACCGGCGGGTGAAGAACGTCCTGCTCGTGGCCATGATGACCGAGCACGCGGTGATCGCCGTCGTCCTCGGGCTGCCGTTCTTCTCGCTGGCGATGATCGCGGCGGACGCGGTGTTCCTGCCGACGCCGTTCCTGCGCAGGCTGGGCGATGCGGCGGCACGCGCGTGGGCGCGGCTGCCGCGGCGCGCGGGCCGCCCGGTGCCCGGGCAGCCGCACTCACCGGAGGAGAGCGAGCCCGCCCGCGTAGGCTTCCCCGCATGAACGACCCCGTGGGCACCTGGCACCGGCTCGCCGGCGGTGCCGTCCTGCTCGACGGCTTCCACGCCCTCAAGCACGCGCTCCGCTTCGGCGCCGAGGTGCCGGTGGCGGTGGCCGCCGACCGGGAGGCGGCACTCGCCCTCGCCGACGAGCTGGCACCCGACGTACGGGACGCCCTGGACGGCCTGCTGACGGAGGTGCCGCGGCAGACGTACGCGTCGCTCGTGCCGCGCCCGCATCCCACGGCCGTCGCCGCGCTGGCCGTACGGCCCGCTCGGGAGGCCGGACTGCGGGCGCTGGCGCACACGCCCCGCAGCGCGCCCGTCGTCGTGCTGGACCAGCCGCGCAACCTGGGCAACGCCGGCGCGGTGATCCGGCTGGCGGCCGGTTTCGGCGCGACCGGCGTGGTCACCACGGGCACCCTCGACCCGTGGCACCCGACCGTGGTGCGGGGCGGGGCGGGGCTGCACTTCGCGACGGTCGTGGAGCGGCTGACCGTGCAGACGCTGCCGCCCGGCCCGCTGTTCGCGCTCGACCCGGAGGGCGAGGACATCCGCGGGCTGGAACTGCCCGACGACGCCGTCCTCGCCTTCGGCTCCGAGCGCAGCGGGCTGACCGCCGAGCTGCGCGAGCGCACCGACCACCTGGTGGCCCTGCCGATGCGCCCCCAGGTCTCCAGCTACAACCTCGCCACCAGCGTGGCGATGACGCTGTACCACTGGAGCGCGGGCGCGCCCGCGTGCTGAGGGGCCGGTGCCCGGCCCCTGGAGGGCTCAGGCCTGGCGGCGGACCTCCACCACCCTGAAGCGGTTCGCCACGAACGCGCCGTCGGTGAGGGCGGCGTTGGCCGCAGGGTTGCCGCCCGAGCCGTGGAAGTCGGAGAAGGCGGCCGTCTGGTTGACGTACACCCCGCCGGTGAGGTTCAGCGAGAGCTGGGCGGCCTCCTCCAGGCAGACCTCCCGCACCGCCTGCTCGACCTCCTCGTCCGTCGTGTAGGCGCCCACCGTCATGGCGCCCTTCTCGCGGACCGTGCGCCGCAGCAGTTCCACCGCGTCGGCGGCCGAGTCGACGGCGACCGCGAAGGAGACCGGTCCGAAGCACTCGCTCAGGTAGGCGGCCTCGGCGTCCGGCTTGCTGCCGTCCAGCTTCACGATCACGGGGGTGCGGACCACCGCGTCCGGGAAGTCGGGATGGGTGACCTCGCGGGAGGCGAGGGCGACCTCGCCGAGGGCCGCGGCGGCCTCCAGGCGGGCCTTGACGTCCGGGTTGACGATCGCGCCGAGCAGCGCGTTGGCGCGGGCGTCGTCGCCGAGCAGGGCGTCGACCGCCTTCGCGAGGTCGGCGGCCACCTCGTCGTAGGACCTGGGGCCCTCGTCGGTGCGGATGCCGGTGCGGGGGATCAGCAGGTTCTGCGGGGTGGTGCACATCTGGCCGCTGTACAGGGACAGCGAGAAGGCCAGGTTGGCGAGCATCCCCTTGTAGTCGTCCGTCGACTCCACGAGCACGGTGTTGACGCCGGCCTTCTCCGTGTACACCTGGGCCTGGCGGGCGTTGGCCTCCAGCCAGTCGCCGAAGGCCGTGGAGCCGGTGTAGTCGATGATGCGGATCTCGGGGCGGGTGGCCAGTGTCCTGGCGATGCCCTCGCCGGGGCGCTCGGCGGCCAGGGCCACCAGGTTGGCGTCGAATCCGGCCTCGGCGAGCACCTCGCGGGCGGTCTTCACCGTGAGGGCGAGCGGCAGCACCGCGCGCGGGTGCGGCTTGACCAGGACCGCGTTGCCGGTGGCCAGGGAGGCGAACAGGCCCGGATAGCCGTTCCACGTCGGGAAGGTGTTGCAGCCGATGACCAGGGCGATGCCCCGGGGGACCGGGGTGAACGCCTTGGTGAGGGCGAGCGGGTCGCGCTTGCCCTGCGGCTTGGTCCACTCGGCGGTGTCCGGGGTGCGCACCTGCTCCGCGTACGCGTACGCCACCGCTTCCAGGCCGCGGTCCTGGGCGTGCGGGCCGCCCGCCTGGAACGCCATCAGGAAGGCCTGGCCGGAGGTGTGCATCACGGTGTGCGCGAACTCGTGGGTCCGGTCGGAGATCCGCTTGAGGATCTCCAGGCAGACCGCCGCCCGGGCCTCGGCGCCCGCGTCGCGCCAGGCCCGCTGCCCGGCCCTCATGGCGGGCAGCAGGACGTCGATGTCGGCGTGCGGGTAGCTCACGCCCAGGTCGATGCCGTAGGGCGAGACCTCGCCGCCCACCCAGTCGTCGGTGCCGGGCTGGCCGAGGTCGAGGCGGGTGCCCAGCAGGGCGTCGAAGGCGGCCTTGCCCGCGGCGGCGTCCAGGCTGCCGTGCTCGCCGTAGGCCTTGGGGTGCTCGGGGTGGGGCGACCAGTACGCGCGCGTGCGGATCGCCTCCAGCGCCTGGTCGAGAGTGGGCCGGTGGCGGGCGATCAGCTCGTGCGTCGTCGGTTCGGCGGCCATGCGGGACCAACTCCTTGTCTCGAGAGCTCCTCGTCGAGCTCATGACCTGGCGGAAACATGGGCAGGGACAGCCGGTCAGAGTTAGAGTAACCGAACGATCGGTCGGGACAAGGGGGTCCGCCGTATCTGTGGAGAAGTCGGGCCAGGGGGGTCCGCCGCGCCTGTGGAAAACGCCGTGCGGGAGGATCGCGCACATGACAGCACTGGACCTCAGCAGCCCCGTGGCCGTCGTCGGCACCGGCACCATGGGCCAGGGCATCGCCCAGGTCGCGCTGGTCGCGGGTCACGCCGTACGCCTGTACGACGCCGTGCCCGGGCGGGCCGCCCTGGCGGCCGCCGCGATCGGCGCCCGGCTCGACCGGCTCGTCGAGAAGGACCGCCTCACCGGGGCCGTTCGGGACGCGGCCCGCGCCCGCCTGACGCCTGCCGAAAGCCTCGCCGAGCTGGCCGACTGCGCCCTGGTCGTCGAGGCCGTGCTCGAACAGCTGGACGCCAAGCAGGAGCTGCTGAAGGACCTGGAGGGCATCGTCACCGACGACTGCCTGCTCGCCACCAACACCTCCTCCCTGTCGGTCACCGCGATCGGCGGCGCGCTGCGCAACCCCGGCCGCTTCGTCGGACTGCACTTCTTCAACCCGGCGCCGCTGATGCCGCTGGTGGAGGTCGTCTCCGGGTTCGCCACCGACGTCACGTCCGCCACGCGCGCGTACGAGACGGCCCGTGCCTGGGGCAAGACCCCGGTCGCCTGCGCCGACACCCCCGGCTTCATCGTCAACCGCATCGCCCGCCCCTTCTACGCGGAGGCGTTCGCCGTCCACGAGGGCCAGGGGGCCGATCCGGCCACCATCGACGCGGTGCTGCGCGAGTCCGGCGGCTTCAGGATGGGCGCCTTCGAGCTGACCGACCTCATCGGCCAGGACGTCAACGAGTCCGTGACGCACTCCGTGTGGCGCTCCTTCTTCCAGGACGTGCGCTTCACGCCCTCGCTCGCCCAGCGGCGCCTGGTGGAGTCGGGCCGGCTCGGCCGCAAGAGCGGCCGCGGCTGGTACGACTACGCCGACGGCGCCGAGCGCCCCGAGCCGCACACCGCCGAGCCCGCCCAGCCGCCCGCCCACGTCGTCGCCGAGGGCGACCTGGGCCCGGCGGCGGAGCTGCTCACCCTCATCCGCGAGGCGGGCATCCCCGTCCGCGAGGAGGACGAGGACCACGGCACCCGCCTGGTGCTGCCGAGCGGCGGCCAGCTGGTCCTCGCCGACGGGCAGACCTCGGTGGAGTTCCGGGACGTCGTCTACTTCGACCTGGCGCTCGACTACCGCCGCGCCAGCCGCATCGCCCTGTCCGCCTCCCAGGACACCGCCCCGCAGACCCTCGCGGAGGCCACCGGCCTCTTCCAGGCGCTCGGCAAGGACGTCAGCCTCATCGGCGACGTGCCCGGCATGATCGTCGCCCGCACGGTCGCCAGGATCATCGACCTGGCGCACGACGCCGTGGCCAAGGGCGTCGCCACCGAGGAGGACATCGACACCGCGATGCGCCTGGGCGTCAACTACCCCCTGGGCCCCTTCGAGTGGAGCCGCCGGCTCGGCCGCACCTGGGCCTACGGCCTCCTGGACGACCTGCACCTGCGCGACCCGTCCGGACGCTACGCCCCCTCGCTCGCGCTGTACCGCCACGCGTACGCCACCGACAAGCGGGAGTCCGCCTCATGACCACCGCCCGACGCGACACGTACACGCCGCAGACGCTGCTCTCGGTGGCCGTGCGGGTCTTCAACGAGCGCGGCTACGACGGCACCTCCATGGAGCACCTGTCCAAGGCGGCCGGCATCTCCAAGTCGTCGATCTACCACCACGTCGCCGGCAAGGAGGAGCTGCTGCGCCGTGCGGTCACCCGGGCGCTCGACGGCCTCTTCGAGATCCTCGACGAGGAGCACGCGCGCGCGGGAAGTGCCGCCGCCCGCCTGGAGTACGTCGTGCGGCGCATGGTCGAGGTGCTCATCGCCGAACTCCCGTACGTGACCCTGCTGCTGCGGGTGCGGGGCAACACCGAGACCGAGCGCTGGGCGCTGGAACGGCGCCGCGAGTTCGACCACCGGGTGGCCGCGCTGCTGAAGGCGGCGGCGGCCGAGGGCGACGTGCGCGGTGACGTGGAGGTACGGCTCGCGACGCGGCTGGTCTTCGGGATGATCAACTCGATCGTGGAGTGGTACCGGCCCGACGTGCGGGGGGCCGGCGAGCGCGAAGTGGGCGACGCGGTCGTCCGGCTGGTCTTCGGCGGGCTGCGGCAGTCCGGCTGACCCCTGGGGGATGAGTACGGGGCGGGGCGCGCCGGGGTGAGTACGGGGGCGGGTGAGGTGCCGGGAGGGATGAGTACGGCGTCCGATGTCCCGGCCGGCCGTCCGGTGATGGGCTGGGCGCATGCTTCGCAACCGACCGCGGCCGGGGGCCGCTCACCCCACCTGGTGGAAGGCGCCGTTCGCGGCCACCGTGATCGGCCTGCCGTTCCTCGTGTGGGAGTACCACTGGTTCGCCGCCGGTGACGGCGTCGGCTCCTTCGGCGGCATCCTCTACTGGGCGAGCGGCCTGCTGGCCCTCGCCTGGGTGCTGCCGCACCGCCGGTCCGTGCGGACCGCGCGGGTGCTGACCGCCGGCGCCGGACTGGGCTGCGCGCTGCTGCCGGGGATGATGGCCGTGCTGCTGGTCTGGGCGGCGGTCGCCTCCTCCTGACGTGCCGTGCGCACCGTCACCCCTGCGGTTCGAGGTCCTCCTCCTCGAACACCAGCAGGGTGCGGGTGCTGAGCACCTCCGGGATCGCCTGGAGCCGGGTCAGCACCACCTCGCGCAGCGCCCGGTTGTCCGGGGTGTGCACCAGGAGCAGGACGTCGTAGTCTCCCCCGACCAGGGCGATGTGGGAGGCGCCCGGCAGCCGGCGCAGCTGGTCGCGCACGGTGCGCCAGGAGTTCTGCACGATCTTCAGCGTGATGTACGCGGACGTGCTCTGCCCCGCGCGCTCGTGGTCGACCCGGGCGCCGAAACCGCGGATGACGCCGTCCTCGACGAGGCGGTTGATACGGGCGTAGGCGTTGGCGCGCGAGACGTGGACCCGTTCGGCGACCGACCGTACCGAGGCGCGGCCGTCCGCCTGGAGCATCCGCAGGATGTCCTGGTCGATGGCGTCCAGCGGGCGCGGCGGCGGGGCGGTGCCGGCCGCGTCCTCCGGACGCTCGGCGCTCTCCGCCCTGCGTTCGGTCTCGGCCCCGCGTTCCGCGTTCTCCGTCCTGCGCTCGCCGTTCTCCGTCCCTCGCCCGGCGTTCTCGGCCATTCGTTCAGACGGCATGTCCCCCCGCCTCTCCACCATGGACGTACTGCATCCATACCAGGCTGTGGAGAACCGTTTGTCCACAGCCTGGGGCCGCCTGTAGCCAAAATGTGCCGACGACCGAACAATCGGTAGGTGGGGCGCGTCACAGCCGACGCGTCTCCCGTAGCCACTCCCACGAGGAGGTGCCCGCCATGACGGTCATGGAGCAGCGGGGTGCGTACCGGCCATCGCCGCCGCCCGCCTGGCAGCCCCGTACCGACCCCGCGCCGCTGCTGCCCGACGCGGAGCCCTACCGCGTCCTGGGCACGGAAGCGGCCGCGAAGGCCGACCCGGAGCTGCTGCGCCGTCTGTACGCGCACCTGGTGCGCGGACGCCGGTACAACACGCAGGCCACCGCCCTCACCAAGCAGGGCCGCCTCGCCGTCTACCCGTCCAGCACCGGCCAGGAGGCCTGCGAGGTCGCCGCGGCCCTCGCCCTCCAGGAACGCGACTGGCTCTTCCCGAGCTACCGCGACACGCTCGCCGTGGTGGCCCGCGGCGTCGATCCCGTCCAGGCCCTGACGCTGCTGCGCGGGGACTGGCACACCGGCTACGACCCGCGCGAGCACCGGACCGCCCCGCTGTCCACCCCCCTGGCCACCCAGCTCCCGCACGCCGTGGGCCTGGCCCACGCCGCCCGGCTCAAGGGCGACGACGTGGTCGCGCTGGCGATGGTCGGCGACGGCGGCACCAGCGAGGGCGACTTCCACGAGGCGCTGAACTTCGCCGCCGTCTGGCAGGCCCCGGTCGTCTTCCTGGTGCAGAACAACGGCTTCGCCATCTCCGTCCCGCTCGCCAAGCAGACGGCGGCGCCCTCCCTGGCCCACAAGGCCGTCGGGTACGGCATGCCCGGCCGCCTGGTCGACGGCAACGACGCGGTCGCCGTCCACGAGGTGCTCACCGACGCCGTACGGCACGCGCGCGCGGGAGGCGGTCCGACCCTGGTCGAGGCGGTGACGTACCGGATCGACGCCCACACCAACGCCGACGACGCCACCCGCTACCGCGGCGACGCCGAGGTCGAGGCCTGGCGCGACCACGACCCGGTGAAGCTGCTGGAACGCGAGCTGTCCGGGCGCGGTCTGCTCGACGAGGACACCGTCACGGCCGTGCGCGAGGACGCCGAGGCGATGGCCGCGCGGCTGCGCGAGCGGATGAACCAGGACGCGGCGCTCGACCCCATGGACCTGTTCGCCCACGTCTACGCCGAGCCGACCCCGCAACTGCGCGAGCAGCAGGCTCTGCTGCGGGCCGAGCTGGCGGCCGAGGCGGAGGAAGGCGGGGCCCGATGACCACCGTCGCGCTGAAGCCGGCCACCATGGCGCAGGCCCTCACGCGCGCGCTGCGCGACGCCATGGCCGCCGACCCCGCCGTGCACGTCCTGGGCGAGGACGTCGGCACGCTCGGCGGTGTCTTCCGCGTCACCGACGGGCTCGCCGAGGAGTTCGGCGAGGACCGCTGCACCGACACACCACTGGCCGAGGCGGGCATCCTCGGCACCGCGGTCGGCATGGCGATGTACGGGCTGCGCCCGGTCGTCGAGATGCAGTTCGACGCGTTCGCCTACCCGTCGTTCGAGCAGCTCGCCAGCCATGTCGCGAAGATGCGCAACCGCACGCGCGGGAAGCTGCCCCTGCCGCTGACCGTCCGCATCCCCTACGGCGGCGGCATCGGCGGCGTCGAGCACCACAGCGACTCCTCCGAGGCGTACTACATGGCGACTCCGGGGCTCCATGTCGTCACGCCCGCGACCGTCGCCGACGCCTACGGGCTGCTGCGCGCCGCCATCGCCTCCGACGACCCCGTGGTCTTCCTCGAACCCAAGCGGCTGTACTGGTCGAAGGACTCCTGGAACCCGCAGGACCCGCGGCCCGTGGAGCCGATCGGCCGCGCGGTGGTGCGGCGCACCGGCCGCAGCGCCACGCTCATCACCTACGGCCCGTCCGTGCCGGTGTGCCTGGAAGCCGCCGAGGCCGCCCGCGCCGAGGGGTGGGACCTGGAGGTCGTCGACCTGCGCTCGCTGGTGCCGTTCGACGACGAGACGGTGTGCGCGTCGGTACGGCGCACCGGGCGCGCGGTCGTCGTCCACGAGTCGGGTTCCTTCGGCGGGCCGGGCGGGGAGATCGCCGCCCGCGTCACCGAACGCTGCTTCCACCACCTGGAGGCGCCGGTGCTGCGGGTGGCCGGGTTCGACGTCCCCTACCCGCCGCCCATGCTGGAGCGGCACCACCTGCCCGGCGTCGACCGGATCCTGGACGCCGTCGCGCGGCTGCAGTGGGAGGCGGAGGGCTGATGGCGCAGGTGCTGGAGTTCAGGCTCCCCGATCTCGGGGAGGGGCTCACCGAGGCGGAGATCGTCCGCTGGATGGTCGAGGTGGGCGACGTCGTCGCCGTGGACCAGCCGGTCGTCGAGGTCGAGACGGCCAAGGCGATGGTCGAGGTGCCCTGCCCCTACGGGGGTGTGGTCACCGCCCGCTTCGGTGAGGAGGGGGCCGAGCTTCCGGTGGGCGCACCGCTGCTGACCGTCGCGGTGGGGGAGGAGTCCGCGGGGAGCCCCGCACCGGCCGCCGGGGGAGCCGCCGGCGGGGGCGCCGGCGGCTCGGGCGGCGGCAGTGGCGCGGGCGGGAGCAGCGGCCCGGGCTCGGGCGGCGGATCCGGCAACGTCCTGGTCGGGTACGGCACGGCCGAGGCCCCGGCGCGCCGCCGCAGGGTCCGGGCGGTGCCCGGCGCCCCGTCCGCCGCCGCCGGGCGGCCCGCCGCCGGTGCGCCCGCTCCGGGTGCCCCCGGCGCCTCGCGTGCGGCTTCCGTCCCGGACACGCCCGTGATCGGGCGGCCGGCCGACGGCCCGGTCCCGGTGATCTCCCCGCTCGTGCGCAGGCTCGCCCGGGAGCACGGACTGGACCTGCGGCGGCTGCCCGGCTCCGGCCCCGACGGGCTCATCCTGCGCTCGGACGTCGAAGCAGCCCTCAAGGCGGCCTCCACCGCCCCGGCCGCCGCCCTCACGGGCCTGGTGGCGGACCCCACGGGCCCGTCCGCGTCCGGCACCCCCGGGTCCGCCGCGTCCGGGAGCGGTGTCCTCGGGACCGCTGCCTCCGGGGCCGGTGCCTCCGCGTCCGGTCGCGCCCCCACAGCCGCCGCCGGAACCCGCGTCGCCCTCAAGGGCGTGCGCGGGGCGGTCGCCGACAAGCTCTCCCGGAGCCGCCGCGAGATCCCCGACGCGACCTGCTGGGTGGACGCCGACGCCACGGAACTCCTGCGCGCCCGCGCGGCGATGAACGCCGCGGGCGGCCCGAAGATCTCCCTGCTCGCCCTCCTCGCCAGGATCTGCACCGCCGCGCTCGCCCGCCACCCGGAGCTGAACTCCACGGTCGACACGGAGGCCAGGGAGATCGTCCGGCTCGACCACGTCCACCTGGGCTTCGCCGCGCAGACCGAACGCGGGCTCGTCGTACCGGTCGTACGGGACGCGCACGCGCGCGGTGCCGAGGCGCTGACGGCCGAGTTCGCCCGGCTCACCGAAGCGGCCCGCACCGGCACCCTCACACCGGGGGAACTCACCGGCGGCACCTTCACGTTGAACAACTACGGCGTGTTCGGCGTCGACGGCTCGACACCGATCATCAACCACCCCGAGGCGGCCATGCTCGGCGTCGGCCGGATCGTCCCCAGACCCTGGGTGCACGAGGGCGAACTGGCGGTCCGGCAGGTCGTCCAGCTCTCGCTCACCTTCGACCACCGGGTGTGCGACGGCGGCACGGCGGGCGGATTCCTGCGCTACGTGGCCGACTGCGTGGAACAGCCGGCGGTGCTGCTGCGCACCCTGTGAGCGTGCTCCCCCGGGACGCGCTCCCGCCTGTCGTGCCCCTGTGACACGCGCCGGGTGACGTGCCCCCTGCGACGGCAGGTCCCCGGGCGGGCCGGGGACCGCCCGTGTTCCCCGGCCCGACCGGGAGGACATACTCGGGGGGTGACCGCCTACGAGCACCCCGGCGACCGGGACACCCCGGCCGGCGACCCGGCGCCGGACCCGGCCCATGACGCCGTCGTGCTCGCCGGGGGAGCCGCGCGGCGGCTCGGCGGCGCGGACAAGCCCGGCGTGCGCGTCGGCGGCCGGGCCCTGCTCGACCGGGTGCTCGGCGCCTGCGCCGACGCGCGCACCACCGTCGTCGTGGCCGACCCGCGGCCCACGGCGCGCCCCGTGCGATGGGCGCGCGAGGAGCCGCCCGGCGGCGGTCCCCTCGCCGCGCTCGCCGCGGGCCTGCGGCACACCACGGCGGACCTGGTCGTCGTCCTCTCCGCGGACCTGCCCTTCCTGCGGCCCCGGACGGTACGGCGGCTGCTCACCGGCCTGCGCGCGAGCCGCGCCGACGGCGCGCTGCTCACCGACGCCGACGGCCGCGACCAGCCGCTCGTGGCGGCCTACCGCGCACCCGCGCTGCGCCGGCGGCTGACCGTGCTCACCCGCGAGAACGGCACCCTCACCGGCCTTCCGCTGCGCCGGCTGACCGCGGCGCTCGACCTCACCCGGGTCCCCGACGACGTCGCCTCTTTCGACTGCGACACCTGGGACGACATCGCCACCGCCAGAGCACGCATCAGGGAGCATGGGCACGTGCTGGATGAATGGATTTCCGCAGTCAAGGACGAGCTGGGCATCGACCTGGACGTCGACACCGGCGTACTGCTCGACCTCGCGCGCGACGCCGCCCACGGTGTGGCCCGGCCCGCGGCGCCCCTGACCACCTTCCTCGTCGGCTACGCGGCCGCCCGCGCCGGAGCCGGCCCCGAAGCGGTGGCCGAGGCCGCCCGCAAGGCCGCGGCGCTGGCCCTGCGCTGGGCGGAGGAGGACAGCGCGGGCAAGGAGCCCGACGTGGCTCCGGACGCCACGCCCGACACGCGCCCGGACGCCTGATGACGGCCCGCGGTGTGCAGGCCGGCGAGGACGCCGAGGACCTCGACGTCGAGGAGGCGCTCGCGCTCGTGAACCAGGGCACCGGCCACTTCCCCGGCGACAGCCCCCACTTCCCCGGCACCGGCGCCGCCCCGGCTCCCGGCATGCCCGGATTCGACTCCGGCGGCCGCGTCTCCCCCGCCGGGCAGGGCCGGGACGCCGGACCCGGCTCCGGCGCGGCCCCGCACGCCACGCGGACCGGACCGCAGGACCACGCCCACGCCACCCCCTGGCCCCGGGCCCGCGACATCGCGGCCCGTGCCGTCCGCGCCGCCGCCCGCCCCGCCGCCGCCTCGGTCCCCCTGGACACCGCCCTCGGCCTGGTCCTGGCCGAGCCCCTCGCCGCCCTCACCGACCTGCCCTCCTTCGACACCTCCGCGATGGACGGCTGGGCGGTCGCCGGACCCGGCCCCTGGGACGTCCGCGAGGGCGGCTCCCTCGCCGGGCACGCCCAGGCCGACCCGCTGACCGACGGCGAGGCCGTGCGGATCGCGACCGGCGCGCGCATCCCGCAGGACACCACCGCGGTGCTGCGCACCGAGCACGGCCGCACGGACGCCAAGGGCAAGCTGCACTCCGTCCGCGACCTCGGCCACGGCCAGGACATCCGCCCCCGCGGCCAGGAGTGCCGCAGCGGAGAGCAGCTGCTTCCCGCCGGCACCCTGGTCACACCGGCCGTGCTGGGCCTCGCCGCGGCCGCCGGGTACGACACCCTGACCGCCGTGCCCCGGCCGCGGGCCGACGTCTTCGTCCTCGGGGACGAACTGCTCACCGAGGGCCTGCCGCACGACGGGCGGATCCGGGACGCGCTCGGCCCGATGCTGCCGCCGTGGCTGCGCGCGCTCGGCGCCGAGGTGGCCTCCGTGCGCCGTATCGGCGACGACGCCAAGGCCCTGCACCGGGCGCTCACCCGGTCCGAGGCCGACCTCGTCGTCACCACCGGCGGAACCGCCGCCGGCCCCGTCGACCACCTGCGCCCCACCCTGCGCCGCATGGAGGCCGACCTGCTGGTGGACGGCGTCCGGGTCCGCCCCGGCCATCCCATGCTCCTGGCCCGCACCAAGGAGAACCAGCACCTCGTCGGGCTGCCCGGCAACCCCCTGGCCGCCGTCTCCGGTCTGCTCACGCTGGCCGAGCCGCTGCTGCGCGCCCTGGCCGCGCGTCCCGTCCCGGAGCCGTACACGATGCCGCTGCGAGGCGGGGTGCACGGACATCCGGGCGACACCCGGCTCGTCCCCGTCGTCCTGCGCGGCGATCACGCGGCCCCGCTGCACTACAACGGGCCCGCCATGCTGCGCGGTGTCGCGGCGGCCGACGCCCTGGCCGTCGTACCGCCGGGTGGCCTGCGCGCCGGACAGGAGGCCGAACTGCTCGATCTGCCGTGGGCCGCCGCCGGAATCGGAGTGTGTTTCACGTGAAACTTCCGGGCCATGACGCGATCGCCCGTCAGGCGGACGAACACCTCGTGACCCATCGGGTGAAGCTCCCGAGGAAACTGGTGGACCGCCCTATACGCCAGGTCGGAAAGCGACTGGCCATGGCGCTGCTGGTCCTGGTGGTGACGGTGGTGGTCGTCTACGCCGACCGTGACGGCTACCACGACAACGCCGACAGCTCCGTGGACCTCCTCGACGCGGCGTACTACGCGACGGTGACCCTCTCCACCACCGGGTACGGCGACATCACGCCCGTCAGCGACAGCGCCCGGCTCACCAACATCCTCGTCATCACGCCGCTGCGCGTGCTGTTCCTGATCATCCTCGTCGGCACCACGCTCGAAGTCCTCACCGAGCGCACCCGGGAGGAATGGCGCCTGAGCCGCTGGAGGGCCACCTTGCGCGAACACACCGTCGTCGTCGGGTTCGGGACGAAGGGGCGGTCGGCGATCCAGACCGTGTGCGCGACCGGACTGAAGAAGCAGCAGGTCGTCGTGGTCGACCCGAGCGCCAAGGTGATCGACGCCGCCACGGCGGAGGGGTACGCGGGCATCGTCGGCGACGCCACCCGCAGCGAGGTGCTGAAACGCGCCGAGGTCCAGCGGGCGCGGCAGATCATCATCGCCACGCAGCGGGACGACACGGCGGTCCTGGTGACCCTGACGGCCCGGCAGCTCAACCGGGCCGCGAAGATCGTCGCCGCGGTGCGCGAGGAGGAGAACGCCCCGCTGCTCAAGCAGTCCGGGGCGGACGCCGTGATCACCAGCGCGAGCGCGGCGGGAAGGCTGCTGGGGCTCTCCGTGCTCAGCCCCGCCGCCGGCATGGTCATGGAGGACCTCATCCAGCAGGGCAGCGGGCTGGACATCGTCGAACGGCCCGTCATAAAGGCCGAGGCGGGCCGCAGTCCGCGGGAGATCGACGACCTGGTGGTGAGCGTCATCCGCGGACACCGGGTCCTCGGCTACGACGACCCGGCCGCCGCCGCGCTGCAGCTGACGGACCGCCTGATCACGATCGTCCGGGCCACCCCCGGCTCGCAGGTCACCCCGGACACCCGTCCCCTGCCGCTGGACTGACCGCCGGGTCCCGGGAGCACCGCCTCGGCCGGCCGGCCCGCGGCACGCGCGGGTGCCGCGGCCCGCGGCGCGGCGGCGGGCGAGGAGTAGCGTCGGCCCCATGCATGCGATCACGATTCCCGAACCCGGTGGACCAGAGGCGCTGGTGTGGGACGAGGTGCCCGATCCCGTGCCCGGCGAGGGCGAGGTGCTCGTCGAGGTGGTGGCCGGCGCCGTCAACCGGGCCGACATCATGCAGCGGCAGGGGCACTACGACCCGCCGCCCGGCGCCTCCCGCTACCCCGGCCTGGAGTGCTCCGGCCGGATCACCGCCCTCGGCCCGGGGGTGTCCGGCTGGGCGGTCGGCGACGAGGTGTGCGCGCTCCTCGCGGGCGGCGGCTACGCCGAGAAGGTCGCCGTCCCGGCCGGTCAGCTGCTGCCCGTCCCCCAGGGCGTGGACCTCGTCCAGGCGGCGGCACTGCCCGAGGTGACCTGCACCGTATGGTCGAACGTCTTCATGGTCGCCCACCTCCGCCCCGGTGAGACCCTGCTCGTGCACGGCGGCTCCAGCGGCATCGGCACCATGGCGATCCAGCTGGCCAAGGCCGCGGGCGCCCGGGTCGCGGTCACGGCGGGCACCAAGGAGAAGCTGGACCACTGCGCGGAGCTGGGCGCCGAGATCCTGATCAACTACCGCGAGCAGGACTTCGTCGAGGAGGTCCGCCGGGCCACGGACGGGGCCGGCGCCGACGTCATCCTGGACAACATGGGCGCCAAGTACCTGGACCGCAACATCCGGGCGCTCGCCGTCAACGGCCGGCTCGCGATCATCGGCATGCAGGGCGGCGTCAAGGGCGAGCTGAACATCGGCGCCCTGCTGAGCAAGCGGGGCGCGATCAGCGCGACCTCGCTGCGGGCCCGCCCGCTCGAGGAGAAGGCGGCCATCGTCGCGGCCGTCCGCGAGCACGTGTGGCCGCTGCTCGCCGACGGGCACGTCCGGCCGGTCGTCGACCGGCAGGTGCCCCTGCGGGACGCCGCGTCCGCCCACCGGCTCGTGGAGGAGAGCACGCACGTCGGCAAGGTGCTGCTGGTGACCTCCTGACCTGTGCCACGCCGTCCTGCGGACCGGGCAAGGACCCGGCCGCGGGGCCGCACGGCCGTGTACGGACCCGGCCGTCCCGGTACGACGTGCGTGCCGGGGCGCGCCGGGACCAGGTGCGGACCCGGCTGCCCCGAGCCGGGCGCCGGGTCCACGCCGTGCCGAACCTCCGCCTGCGGTACCCGGCCCGGCGATGGCCGGGCGGGTGGGCCGGGGCCGGTGTCAGCTCGCGCGTGACGACCTCGACCCGCAGGCCGAGCCCGTCGCCCAGGGCCTTCTCCGGGTGGTCGGGGACCAGCGACGAGTCGATGTGCGGCGGACGGCCATGGAGGAACTCCTCGCAACGGGCGCGCCGGGCCGTGCGGGGGAGGCGGACGGGCATGCGGAAGCACCGCCGCCGTAACGTCACCTTCCCAAGTTACTTACAGAAGAAAAGCAGCTTACTTTTCAGAAGTAATTCAGGGGGTGGGCGGTAGCATGGGCGCATGGATCAGGGGCGGCGCGGCGCGGGGCAGTGCACGGCGGTGGGCGGCGCGGTCGAACGCGTCTTCGCCCTTCTGGGCAAGCGCTGGAACGGCGTCATCCTGGCCAGCCTGATGGGCGGCCCCGGCCGGTTCGCCGAACTGCGCCGCGCCGTCAGCGGGATCAGCGAGCGCATGCTCTCCGACCGTCTCGCCGAACTCGGCGAGGCCGGCCTGGTCAGCCGCGAGGTGGACGCGGGGCCGCCCCTGCGCGTCTCCTACCGGCTCACTCCCGCGGGTGAGGCCCTCCGGCCGGCTCTCGAGGAGCTGGGCACCTGGGCCGAGCGGTTCCTCGGGGTGTCCGAGCAGGACCGCTGCCCCTCCCCGCGGCAGGCGCAAGCGGCGGATTCCCGCAACGGCTGAAGCCCGGCCCGGCCCGTGCCGGAAGGGGATGTGACGGCAGGGCTCAGACCCGGCGCACCCGCAGCGCGATGAACGCCAGTCCCAGGCCGAGACCGATCAGGACCAGTCCGCTGCCGAGCGGCAGCAGCTCCAGCACCGGTCCGGTCGCCGGGCCGCCGCCTGCCGCGGGCCGGGGGACCGGTGGCGTCTGCGTGGCCGAGGGCGACGGGGAGGCGGCCGGTTCCTCGGCGGCGGCCGTCGGCGTGCCGGTCGGGTCCGAGTCCGGGCCGCCGTGGCGATCGTGTCGCGGACGGCCGCGGTCGTCGCCCTCCGCCTCGCTCCCGTGCCGGTGAGGGCGGCCCGGCCGCTGCCGCCCCTCCCCCGCCGGGCTGCCGGCCCCGGACGGCTCCCGGGGGAAGCGGAGGGCGGCCGGTGGCGCGACGGCGGCGACCGCCGGGGAACGGGACGAGGCGGGGGACGAGGAGGCGGACGGCACGGGCGGCGCGGGCGAGGAGGCGCCCGACGGACCGGACGGGCGCGGCGGGGCCGGCGAGGGACCGGTGCCCGGGCGGGCCGCCGTGGCGGACGGCGACGACGTGGGGGCGTACGGCGACGCGGACGCGGACGGCCCGTACGCGGCGGCGTACGCCGGGGCGGGCCCGCCCGGCAGGGCGACCGCGCCCAGCAGGAGCAGCGGTCCCGCGGTACGCGGTACGGCGCGCAGCCATGGAGTCACCCGGGGACCCCCTCACGGTGGCCGATCAGTGGTGCGGTGCGGGAAAGCGGTCGTTCCGTGCAACAACAGTCACATCACCGGACCCGTCCGGCATTCCGGGTTCGTCCGCCAGGCCGAATCCGCTGCACAATCCGGGTATGGCGCTACCGCACGGGCTGCTGGCACTCCTGGAGGCCGGTCCCCGCTCCGTCTGCGGGCTGCGGGCCGAGTTCGAGGCCCGCACCTCGGCGGCGTGGGCACCGGACCTCGGCGCGGTCTGCGGGGCACTCGGCCGGCTGGAACGGGACGGCCTGGTCGTCCGCGAGGCGGGGGACGCGGCCGGACGGGCGATCTACGCGCTGACCGGGGCGGGCCGCGCCGAACTGCGGTCCTGGTACACGCGGCCCGTGCGGCCCGGGCCCGCCGCGCCGGGCGGGCAGCCGCCGGACGAACTGGTCACCAAGCTGGTGCTGGCCCTGGGAGCGCCCGGCATCGACGTGCGCGACATCGTCGACCGACAGCGCCGGTACGTGTCCGAGGCGCTGCAGGACTGCGTACGGCAGCGGGCGGAGGTCCTGGCGCGGCTGCCCGCGCACGCTCAGGAGGTGGCCCGGCTGCTGGTCCTGGAGCGGTCGATCTGCCGGGCGGAGGCCGAGTCCCGCTGGCTGGACCACTGCGCGGCCCGCCTGGAACGCCTGGGCCGTCAGGGGGACACCCCGGCCGCGCACACGGTGGATCACCCTCCACGGGGGGCACCAGGGAGATGACGCGTACGGGTACGAGAGAATGGCGGCATGGAGATGCCGAGGAACGAACGGTCGCCGGAGAATCCGCAGATCCTGGTCGTGGGCCAGGACGGCATGGCGCTCGGGGGCGGCGGGGACGACGACTCGCGCGAGACCCCGGTCACCGAACAGGTGGAGCAGCCGGCCAAGGTCATGCGGATCGGCAGCATGATCAAGCAACTGCTCGAAGAGGTGCGTGCCGCTCCTCTCGACGAGGCCAGCCGGGCCCGGCTCAAGGAGATCCACGCCAGCTCGGTCAAGGAGCTGGAGGACGGTCTCGCGCCGGAGCTGGTCGAGGAACTGGAGCGGCTCTCGCTGCCGTTCACCGACGAGGGGACTCCCAGCGACGCGGAACTGCGCATCGCGCAGGCGCAGTTGGTGGGCTGGCTGGAAGGACTCTTCCACGGGATCCAGACGACGCTGTTCGCGCAGCAGATGGCCGCCCGAGCCCAGTTGGAGCAGATGCGCCGCGCCCTGCCGCCGGGAGTCGGCATCGAGGGCGGCGACGACCCCCGCACGGGCGGGCGCTCCGGGGGGCCGTACCTGTAGGGCCTCCTCCGGGCCGCACACGCGGAAGGTGACGTGAGGGCCCGGCAGCCGAGCTGCCGGGCCCTCACCCGTCGGAAGACCGTGGCCGGCCGGACCTGTCAGCCGGTGAACCGGTCGCCCGGGTCCGTCCGGGGCCGTCCGGTCAGGACGAGACCGGGTCGCCCGTGGACACGTTGAGCTGGATCACCGGCATCTTGTGCGGGTCGACGTCCGTGTCGGCCGCGGGGAACTGGCTCATGACCGTGTCCTGGCCGTACGTGTTCTCGTCCACGTAGTCGACCTTCAGCTGCCAGCCGGCGGCCTGGAGGCACTCCTTGACCGAACCCAGGTACTTGAACTGGAAGTTCGGCACCTTGATCAGCTTCGGGTCGTTGTACGACTCCTGCGGTTCCTTGCATTCGCTCTGGCTGATCGTCTTGGAGGTGTCCGGACCGCGGTGGCCCTCGACGGCGGCCGGGGAGGAGCTGGGGCTCGGGCCGGTGCTGCTGCCCCCGCCTCCGGCGGTGTCCTCCCCGTCCTTGTTCAGCAGGAGCGCGGCGATCAGGCCGACGACCGCGATCACGGCGACGGCCGCCGACGCGACGATCACCATCCTGTTGTTCCTGCCACCGCCGGACGGGCCCCCCGCCGCGCCGGTGCCGGACGGCTGCGGGGAGACGCCGTACGGGGGCGGGGTCGAGGCCTGCTGCGGGGCGGCGTAGGGGGAGGCGGCGGACGGGGTCCGGTACCCGGCCTGCTGCTGCGGGTAGCCGTACGCCGGTGACGGGGTGGCCGGGGCCGGGGTGCCGTACGGGTGCGGTGCCGGGGCCGGCTGGTACGGCGTCTGCACGCTGCCCGCCACCGGCGGTGCGGCGTCGACCGGCGGGAACACCGCGGAGCCGACGCCCGCGCCGCTCGGCGTCTGGGCGCCCGGCACGATGCTCGGCGGCGCCGCCTGGAAGGAGGCCGCCACCCGCAGGCACTCGTCGCGCATGGACTCGGCGCTCGGGAAACGCTCGTTGGGGTTCTTCTTCAGCGCGCGGGCCACCAGCGCGTCCACCGCCGGGGGCAGCGCGCGGTTGACCGCGGACGGCGCGACCGGCTCCTCCTGCACATGCGCGTACGCGATGGCCAGCGGCGAGTCGGCGTCGAACGGCAGCCGCCCGGTGACGAGCTGGAACAGCATGATGCCGACCGAGTACAGGTCGGAGCGCGCGTCCACGCCCCGGCCGAGCGCCTGTTCGGGCGAGAGGTACTGGGGGGTGCCGACGACCATGCCGGTCTGCGTCATCGAGGTGACCCCGGACTGCATGGCCCGGGCGATGCCGAAGTCCATGACCTTGACGACGCCGCGCTTGGTCACCATCACGTTGCCCGGCTTGATGTCGCGGTGGACCAGGCCCATCTCGTGGCTGATCTCCAGCGCGGCGAGCACGTCCGCGGTGACCTTCAGGGCCTTGTCGGCGGGCATCGCGCCCTGCTGCCGCACGTCCTCGTCGAGCACGGAACCCAGCGGCCGGCCCTCGATGTACTCCATGACGATGTACGGCGTCGTCATGCCGTCGACATCGTCCTCGCCGGTGTCGAAGACGGAGACGATGTTCGTGTGCGTGAGCTTCGCCACTGCCTGGGCCTCGCGGCGGAACCGCTCGCGGAACGCGGGCTCCCGGCCCAGCTCGGTGTGGAGCGTCTTGATCGCGACATGGCGGTCGAGCACGGAGTCGTAGGCGAGGTGCACCGAGGCCATGCCGCCCTCGCCGAGCAAGTCGCGCAGCTGGTAGCGGCCGCCGGCCAGCGACCGCCCCGCGAACCGGCTTTGCGCGCCGTCCTGGCTCATCTTCTGCGTCCCCCATGTGCGCGGCGCCGGCGGCTGCTGCGCCCGCGCGATCGGCTGTCCGTCGACGGTCCCGGGACCGGACCTGACCTGACCGCGTGTCCGGATCTCGATGATCGATAGTGTTATTCCCGGCCAAGTCTGCCCCAGGGCACTGACACGTCAAGCTCGGTGCCCGTTCCGTGACCGTACGCGAAAGAAGCGTCGCGGAAGCGTTACAGCCGACGCAGGGCCGGCTCAGGGGATTTGCACGACGACGGCCGCTCGCGGTTTGATGGCCGGTCCGTCCCGGACCGGTGCCCGCGACGAACCGGGACCGGCGGCTTGCGCCGAACCTGTAGCGTGGCCGACGGAGACCGTGACAACACCGCGCACCGCGGGCAGAAACGACGGCGAGGACTGATGGCACAGACGCAGCGCGCCCAGGGCCCGTCCGACCCCGAGGCGTCTGGCGGCGGCGGCATGTCGGACGCGCCGGAGCTGTGGGGCAACGGCGGCCTGGTCGGCGACGGCCGCTACCGGCTGACGCACCGGCTCGGCCGGGGCGGCATGGCCGAGGTGTTCGCGGCCGAGGACGTGCGCCTGGGGCGAACCGTCGCGGTCAAGCTGCTGCGCGCCGACCTCGCCGAGGACCCGGTCTCCAAGGCCCGCTTCACCCGCGAGGCCCAGTCGGTCGCCGGCCTCAACCACCATGCCATCGTGGCCGTGTACGACTCCGGCGAGGACTCCGTCGGCGGTCAGTCCGTGCCGTACATCGTGATGGAGCTGGTCGAGGGCCGCACCATCCGTGACCTGCTGCTCAACGCCGAGGCGCCGGGCCCCGAGCAGGCGCTGATCATCGTCTCCGGTGTCCTGGAGGCCCTCGCCTACTCGCACCAGCACGGCATCGTGCACCGTGACATCAAGCCCGCCAACGTCATCATCACCGACAACGGTGCCGTGAAGGTGATGGACTTCGGCATCGCCCGCGCCCTGCACGGCGCGTCCACGACGATGACGCAGACCGGCATGGTCATGGGCACCCCGCAGTACCTCTCCCCCGAGCAGGCCCTGGGCAAGGCCGTCGACCACCGTTCCGACCTGTACGCCACCGGCTGCCTGCTGTACGAACTCCTCGCGCTGCGGCCCCCGTTCACCGGTGAGACCCCGCTGTCGGTGGTCTACCAGCACGTGCAGGACCTGCCGGTGCCGCCGTCGACGACCTCTCAGGGCGCCTGCCCGCCCGAACTCGACGGCCTGGTCATGCGGTCGCTCGCCAAGGAGCCCGACGACCGTTTCCAGACGGCCGAAGAGATGCGCGGCATGGTCCAGTACGCGCTGCAGATGCTCTACGACCAGGGCGGCCACACCGGCACCTGGCACACCGGCCCGGTGGCCGCGCCCGACGGACGGCACACCCCGGCGACCGGTTTCGCCGGCACGACGGTGATGCCGCACCACGGCGACGGCCAGGCCGGCACCACGCAGATCCCGCAGCCGATCCTGCCCGCCGGGTACGGCAACGGCGACGACGGCGGCTTCGAGGGACACGGCAACCAGGGCAGCGGCCGGGGCAAGCTGTGGATCCTCGCCGTGCTGGCCGTGATCGCCATCGCGGCGGGCGTGGCGCTGGCCCTGCACGAGACCAGCGGCAAGAGCGGTGGCGGGGACACCGGCACCACCCAGTCGCCGTCGGCCACCCAGTCCACCCAGGACGAGCAGCCCTCGTCCTCCCCGACCGACGAGTCGACCGGCCGGCCCTCGGACACGTCCACGGAGACGGGCTCGGGTTCGGGCGGCTCCGGCTGGCAGAACCCGCCCTCGCACCGGCCGTCGTGGACGCCGTCCCAGTCGCCGACGGACGACACGTCCGACGAACCGTCGGGGGAGCCCAGCTCGCACGAGGCGTCCAGCCCGCCGGCGCAGACGCAGTCCCCGGGCACGGGCGGCGGTCCGGGCGGCGGCGGCACCCCGACCGAGGGGACGAACGAGGGCACCAGCAGCGGCACCGGCGACACCACCGGTACCGCGGCAGGAGCGGCCGGTGCCGGTGCCGGCGGCGGCGGAACCTGATCACCTTCTGATCACCCTTCACGCGCGCGGGGGCCCTCACGGGCGCCCCGCGCGCGTGCGTGTGTCCGCCCGCTTGCGCCGGGCGGCGCACGGCTCCCCGGCCCGTCCTGCTCCCTTGGGCGGCCGGTCCTGCCCCTGCCTGCTCCTGCCCCGCTTCCCTGCCGCCCGTCCTACTCCGCGAACGCCCCGCACACCGCGTCGTACTCGCGGGTCCACCACACCACCAGGGCCGAGGCGGCCGGGAACTGGGGATCGGCGCGGGTGTCGCCGCGCTCGTAGTGCCAGCGCAGCATCCAGAAGTCGTTCAGACGTTCCCACCACACGCGGTGCACCGCGGCGGCCAGCTCCGAGGACGTGACCCCCGCGGCGCGCCGGTACGCGCGCGCGTACGCCGTGATCTTCGGCAGGTCCAGGGTGCCGCCGGGCCGCAGGAAGAAGATCGCGGCGGCCCGTACGGTCTCCTCCGCGCGCGGCTGGACGCCGAGCCGGTCCCAGTCGACGATCGCGGCGGGCGCGTCCCCCTGGTAGAGCACGTTGTAGGGGTGGAAGTCGCCGTGCACCCAGCCGACCGGGCCGCCGGGCGGCGGCCGGCGGCCGGCGTGCTGCTCCAGGAGGGTGCGGCGCTCCAGGAGCCGGTGCCGGGCCAGCTCGTCGAAGGCGTCCGGCGGGTGGTGGCGGCGGACGTGGCCGAGCAGGTCGTCGATCAGGGCGAGCGTGTCGGCCGGATCCGCGCTGCGGACGGGATGGGGACTCGTGGCCGGGCGGGTGCGCGCCTTGGGGGGCATCACGCGCTCCAGGCAGGCGTGCACGGCGCCCAGGAGGGCGCCGAGGCGGGCGCACTGGCCGGTGGTGAGCTGGCCGCCGTGCCGGTGCCGGCCGTCGATCCACGGGTAGAGGGCGTAGGCGTGGCCGCCGACGACGGCGACCGTGCGCCCGTCCCGGCCCGCGAGCGCCGGCGCCACGGGGACGCCGAGGTCGGCGAGGCGCTGGGTGGCGCGGTGCCGGCGGGCGATCGAGGCCGGGTCGGCGGTGTCGGGGTCGAAGTGGTGCTTGAGGAAATAGCGGCCGCGGGTGGTGCACAGCCGGTAGCCGCGGTTGAGCAGCCCCTGATCGACCGGCTCGCAGGTGACGGCGGAACCGGCGGCGAACTGGCGCAACAGGGCACCCAGAGGGGGCGCGTGGGGCACAGAGGGTGGTACACATGAGCGCGGCACGCGCCAGATGTTAGGGCACCGGCCGAGGCTGTGAGCTGGGGCTTGTCACAGACAGTCGTCGACAGTCGCTTTCGGTCACACAAGATCACCGTGCCGTTCTCCCTTCGTCCCGGTTTCGGGGCCCTCGGCCGCTCGGGGGAGGGCGCGGTCAAGAGCGGTTCCGGCCAGTCGTGAACTCTTCCCGACCAAGGGGTGACCGGGATAACGTGCCGGTGTTCCGGCCCCCTGCAAGGCTGTGACCAGCGGCTGCCCCGAACGCCCGGCGAGGTACTTGGACGTCCAAGCGAAAGTACTTGGAAATCCAAGGAAACACGCAGGTCAGGAGGGGTTTCCCAGAAATGTGGAGCACTGGGTAACGTGGCTGTTGCAGGGCGCTCGCCGGGGCACCTGTCACGCCTGTTCCCGGCCGAGTGGCACCCACCCCGTGCCCGGTGGTCCAAAACAGGTGAGCCGCACTGGCCTACCGGCAACCCCGGGGGCCGGACCGACGGAGGAGCACACGTGACCGAGGAGAGCACTGCCGCGCGCACACCGCGACGCAGCGCCGGGAGCAAGGCCGGGACGTCCGGCACGAAGGCGGCCGGCGGCAAGACGGCCGGCACCAGGACGGCCCGCACGAAGGCGGCCGGCACCAAGCGCACCACCAGCACCGCCGGCACCAGCGCCGGGAAGGCCGCGGCAGCCGCCGCGAACGGCGCCGAGCCCGGCCTCGTGCAGCTGCTGACGCCCGAGGGCGAGCGCGTCGAGAACGCCGAGTACGACCGGTACGTCGCCGGCGTCACCGCCGACGAACTGCGCGGCCTGTACCGCGACATGGTGCTCACCCGGCGCTTCGACGCCGAGGCGACCGCCCTGCAGCGCCAGGGCGAGCTGGGCCTGTGGGCCTCGCTGCTCGGCCAGGAGGCCGCCCAGATCGGCTCGGGGCGCGCCCTGAACGACGACGACTACGTCTTCCCGACCTACCGCGAGCACGGTGTGGCCTGGTGCCGCGGCGTCGACCCGGCCAACCTGCTCGGCATGTTCCGCGGCGTGAACAACGGCGGCTGGGACCCCAACAGCAACAACTTCCACCTGTACACGATCGTCATCGGCTCCCAGACGCTGCACGCCACCGGCTACGCGATGGGCATCGCCAAGGACGGCGCGGACTCGGCGGTCATCGCCTACTTCGGTGACGGCGCCTCCAGCCAGGGCGACGTCGCGGAGTCCTTCACCTTCTCCGCCGTCTACAACGCCCCCGTGGTGTTCTTCTGCCAGAACAACCAGTGGGCGATCTCCGAGCCGACCGAGAAGCAGACCCGGGTGCCGCTCTACCAGCGCGCCCAGGGCTACGGCTTCCCCGGCGTCCGCGTCGACGGCAACGACGTGCTCGCCTGCCTCGCGGTCACCAGGTGGGCGCTGGAGCGCGCCCGCGCCGGAGAGGGCCCGACCCTGGTCGAGGCGTACACCTACCGCATGGGCGCCCACACCACCTCCGACGACCCCACCCGCTACCGCCACGACGACGAGCGCGCCGCCTGGGAGGCGAAGGACCCGATCCTGCGCCTTCGCCGCCACCTGGAGGCCGCAAACCACGCGGACGAGGGATTCTTCGCGGAACTCGAGGCCGAGAGCGAGGCGTTGGGAAGGCGAGTGCGCGAAGCGGTCCGCGGCATGCCCGACCCGGACCACTTCGCCATCTTCGAGAACGTGTACGCGGACGGGCACGCGCTCGTCGACGAGGAGCGCGCTCAGTTCGCCGCCTACCAGGCGTCGTTCGCGGATGAAGGGGGTCACTGATGGCCGAGAAGATGGCGATGGCCAAGGCCATCAACGAGTCGCTGCGCCACGCCCTGGAGACGGACCCCAAGGTCCTCGTCATGGGCGAGGACGTGGGCAAGCTCGGCGGCGTGTTCCGGGTGACGGACGGACTGCAGAAGGACTTCGGCGAGAGCCGCGTCATCGACACCCCGCTGGCCGAGGCCGGCATCGTCGGTACCGCGATCGGCCTGGCCCTGCGCGGCTACCGCCCGGTGGTCGAGATCCAGTTCGACGGCTTCGTCTTCCCGGCCTACGACCAGATCGTCACCCAGCTGGCGAAGATGCACGCCCGCTCGCTGGGCAAGGTCAAGATGCCGGTCGTCGTCCGCATCCCCTACGGCGGCGGCATCGGAGCGGTCGAGCACCACTCGGAGTCCCCCGAGGCCCTCTTCGCCCACGTGGCGGGCCTGAAGATCGTCTCCCCGTCCAACGCGTCGGACGCCTACTGGATGATGCAGCAGGCCATCCAGAGCGACGATCCGGTGATCTACTTCGAGCCCAAGCGGCGCTACTGGGACAAGGCCGAGGTCGACACCGAGGCCATCCCCGCCCCGCTGCACAAGGCGCAGGTCGTCCGCGAGGGCACCGACCTCACCCTGGCCGCCTACGGCCCGATGGTGAAGCTGTGCCAGGAGGTCGCCGCCGCGGCGGCCGAGGAGGGCAAGTCCCTGGAGGTCCTGGACCTGCGCTCGGTCTCCCCGCTGGACTTCGACTCGGTCCAGGCGTCGGTGGAGAAGACCCGCCGCCTGGTCGTGGTCCACGAGGCCCCGGTGTTCTTCGGCTCCGGCGCGGAGATCGCCGCCCGCATCACCGAGCGCTGCTTCTACCACCTGGAGGCCCCCGTCCTGCGGGTCGGCGGCTACCACGCGCCGTACCCGCCGGCGCGCCTGGAGGAGTCCTACCTGCCGGACCTGGACCGCGTGCTCGACGCCGTCGACCGCTCGCTGGCGTACTGAGGAAGAGGGTCGTGACGACGATGACGGATGTTGCGTCCGTACGCGAGTTCAAGATGCCGGATGTCGGCGAGGGCCTGACCGAGGCCGAGATCCTCAAGTGGTACGTCCAGCCCGGCGACACGGTCACCGACGGACAGGTGGTGTGCGAGGTCGAGACGGCCAAGGCGGCCGTGGAACTGCCCATCCCCTACGACGGCGTGGTCAGTGAGCTGCGCTTCCCCGAGGGCACCACGGTCGACGTGGGCACGGCCATCATCGCGGTGGCCGTCGCGGGTGCGGCCCCCGCCGCCCCGGCCCAGGCCGAGGTCCCGGCCCAGGCCGCACCGGCGGCCGCGGCGCAGCCGGCCGGGGAGGAGCAGGAGCCGCAGGGCCGCCAGCCGGTCCTGGTGGGGTACGGCGTCTCGACGTCCGCCACCAAGCGCCGCCCGCGCAAGGGCGCCGGTGCCCCGGCGGCCGACGCGCTCCGGCCCGAGGTGAACGGACACGGTGCCCCGCCCGCCGCCGCCGTGCAGGACCGCCCGCTGGCCAAGCCGCCGGTGCGCAAGCTGGCCAAGGACCTGGGTGTCGACCTGACGACGGTGGTCCCGTCCGGCCCGGACGGCATCATCACGCGCGAGGACGTCCACGCGGCGGCGGCACCGGCGGCCGCCCCGGGACCGGTGAGCGCACCCGCCCCGGCGGCCGCGCAGACCCCGGCGGTCCGGGCGGCCCCGGCGCCGGTGGCGTCCTACGACACGGCCCGCGAGACCCGCACCCCCGTCAAGGGTGTCCGCAAGGCCACGGCGGCGGCGATGGTCGGCTCCGCGTTCACCGCCCCGCACGTCACGGAGTTCGTGACGGTGGACGTCACGCGCACCATGCGGCTGGTGGAGGAGCTGAAGCAGGACAAGGAGTTCGCGGGCCTGCGCGTCAACCCGCTCCTGCTGATCGCCAAGGCCCTCCTGGTCGCCGTCAAGCGCCACCCGGACATCAACGCGTCCTGGGACGAGGCCAACCAGGAGATCGTCCTCAAGCACTACGTCAACCTGGGCATCGCCGCGGCCACCCCGCGCGGTCTGATCGTCCCCAACATCAAGGACGCCCACGCCCAGACGCTCCCGCAGCTGGCCGCGTCCCTGGGCGAGCTGGTCTCCACGGCCCGGGAGGGGAAGACCTCCCCGGCGGCGATGCAGGGCGGCACGATCACGATCACCAACGTCGGTGTCTTCGGTGTCGACACCGGCACGCCGATCCTGAACCCCGGCGAGTCCGCGATCCTGGCGGTCGGTGCGATCAAGCTCCAGCCCTGGGTCCACAAGGGCAAGGTCAAGCCCCGCCAGGTCACCACCCTCGCCCTCTCCTTCGACCACCGCCTGGTCGACGGAGAACTGGGCTCCAAGGTCCTGGCGGACGTGGCCGCGATCCTGGAACAGCCCAAGCGGCTGATCAGCTGGGCCTGACGGCCGCGATCCGCAGGTCCCCGTGCCCCGGAGGGGCCGGCCGCAACGTCATCCGCGACCGGCCCCTCCGCGCGTGCCCGGCCCAGGCCCGGCCGGACACGCACACGGGGGCGCCGTCCTGCGCCGCGCCGCGCGAACGGACGCGGACGTGCACGCTCGGCATGCGCGGGCACGCGCCGGCCCGGCGCACGGCAGGGTGTCACGGTGGCCGGACGACTCACCCTTCCCCGGGGCCGTGGCCGGCCCGTGGAAGGGTGAGTCGTCCGGCCACCCGTGCGATCCAGCCGCTGGGTGACCAGGGGGCCGGCGGATCGACCTCCATGCCCAGTTCGGCGACGGCCAGGGCACAGCCGGACTCGTCGAGGTCCAGGGCGAGGAGTTCGTGCAGTTCACCGACGAGGCGGGCGACGAGGTGCGGATCGGTGGAGTCGCGGTAGTGGTCGACGGCGGCGTCGTGGTCGTCGAACTCGTCGGGCATGTCCTGGGAGAACCAGCCGCCGAGGAACTGGCCGAGTTCGGGGAACCGGGCGTGCCATTCCCAGGGAGTGGCAGGGGCGGCCGGGGGCGGGACCGCGCCTTCCTCGATGCTCTGCCGGATGTGGTCGGCGAGGCAGCGCAGCCACCGCTGGACGTCCGCCTCGGGCAGGCCGACGTCCGGGACGGCGTAGAACTCGCCGAGGCGCAGGCGGAGGCGCCCCGGAGGACTGTCGGCGTAGTCGCGCAGTTGCCGTTCCGCGGTGGCGAGGGCCCAGGGACGCGTGTGCCAGGTGTGGCGCAGGTAGGCGGTGAGGGCCTCCCCGGGCCGGTCCGGGGTGTCGTCCGCCGGCCGTCCGAGGTAGGCACGCATGACCTGGTCCAGCTCGCCGTAGCGGCGGTCGTGTTCGAGGGGGGTCAGGGGCACGGTCGTCAGCCTTCGTCTCTGGGCCGGTGGGTGCTACCGGTAGACGGGGAAAGTGGAGCGCACGGCGAAGCCGTGGGGGCGGGAAGGATCCCGCTCGAGGATCACCCGGGCGGCCCGTACGTCCACCGGGTCCCGGCCCGCGAGCATCATCGCCTGCAGCAGCACGCGGCCGACCGGGTCGGGCCGGGAGGGCCAGGACGCCTCGATGGTCAGCCGGGGGCGGGTGGCCTGGGCGAGCCAGCGGTGGATGACCTGCTCGTTGGCGGTCACGACCTGCTGGGTGGCCCACTGGGCGGTTTCACGGTCGGGGTAGGTGGCGGAACGGGTGCGCAAGGTTTTCCTCTCTCCTGTTCTCTCAGTCTTCCCAGAAGGCCCAGAAGACGCCCACCTCTGTGTCGGACACTGCGACGAGACCGCAGTCGGTGGTGTACACGGAAAGACAGGACCATTCTGTGTCGGGGTTGAGGAGATCGGCGTCCCGGTTCTCGTACGCATCTGCTGCGTTCGTCAGGAAGACCGTGTCCGAGGGAAACCGAGCCAAAATGTTCCGGGAGCTTGCGAACAGTGAGTCCTTGTGACGCTCGAAGTCCGGAATTCCGGCTGCCTGATAGAATTCTCCCTTGAGGGCGACCAGGAGTTGGGCAGCTGATCCAGCACTGATTTCGTAGAGGCTCTCCCCGATCTGCTCGGGACTCCAGGGCATGAACGGCGATCCGGTGCCGCTGCGGTTCTCACCGACCTCCGGCGCGTAGTTGATCGAGAGCCATTTCCGCGGGTCCGTGGTCTTCAGAGCCATCACCGCTGCCGTGTCCCGGCGCCAGTCCTCGTGCTCTCGAGGGCCGACCGCTGCGAAGGTCCAGCCACCGCCGTACAGCTCGAGTACGGAAGATTTCCATGATGCGGAGTCGACCAAATTATTCTTTTCCTCGTCCGATGCTGTTCCGGTCATGCTGGTGGAGGTTTGTCGCTGGGCGTCGACGTGAGGACGACGTACGGTGGGTGGCCTCCAGGACGACTGCGCAGGGTCACGCTCACCATATCGGAGTCGTGCGGCTGAGAGTCGCCACGTGCCCAGGTGCGCCCAGTGGGTTGCTTGAAATCGAGGCCAACTGTTCTGTTTCCCTTGTTCGGTTTATTGCTCATCAACCACTTCTCAATCTTCTTCTGGTTGCCAGGATCATCCAGTACGGCCTGAGTGAACCGCTGGGCATCGTCCAGGCTTTTGAACGTGGAAACAGCGACGGGCCTGACCACCCCGTCCGGATAGAGCTTTCCTTGATCTCTGAGGCGCTGCTCCAACTGCTCATCCGTCTTTCCCACATGTTTGTCGATGACGTGCGATCCCGCCAGGCCCTCCTGGTTGGCGAGGTCGACGGGGAACCGGTGGCGGGACTCGTCGTCCCCCGGGACCGTGTAGAGCGGATCACCCTTGAAATCGGTCAGGGCACGGGCACCGAAAGCCTCCGCCCGGGCCGTTTCGGCGCTGAAGGACGGTGCGCTCGTGTACGCCTCGTCCAGCGCCGGCAGCAGAGCCTTGATTTCACCGACCTGTCGGTGGATCCGGTTGTCGTAGGCCGACACCGCGTCGTTCAGGGCGCCCTCGTCGATGTCCAGAACGATGCCGACCGAAAGGTCCGTGACCAGGCCTTTTCCCGCGTGCCACAGTCCTTTCACCAGGCTCTTGGGATCCGTGACGTCCAGTTCGCGCGGGTCGAGCTGTCTGAGGCTGCCCACGACGGCCCGGCGGTAGATCCGGTGCAGATCGTCCCTGACGTCCTCGGCCGCCTTGGCGACGGCGTAGACCGCGTCGGCCATGGCGTCGCAGGTGTCGAACAGCACGGCGAAGACGGGGTGGCTGGTTCCCCTCTTCCGCGCGTCGTCGTTGGACCAGTCGTAACCCTCCCGGTTCCTGCCCCAGGCGGAGGTTCCCCACAGGGTGCTGCAGAAGGTCCGCATCGCGTTGTACCAGTCCTGGTCGGTCTGGTCCGTGATGCCGCCGATGAGGGCCGTCAGCGTTCCGTCCACCATGCCGAGCGTGCTCTGCGGCATCCGCCAGGCCTGGGACGTCGAGTACAGCCGCAGGTGGTGGGGCAACGGCAGGATCGTGGCCGCCTTGCCCCACCGGCACTCGTGTTCCAGCAGGGGCCGCAGGACAGCCAGGACCGCGGCCTCCAGGCCTTCGAGCACCTCCTGCGTGATGCTCTGGGCGGGGTCGAGGTCTCCCCAGGTGAAGTCCGTGACCGGGCCGTAGGCAGGGGGTTTGTCGATCACGACCGGGAGGGGCCGGGAGGCGGGATGCGCTGACGGAGAAGGGTGCGTGGCGGCGTCGGCCGCCGCGTAGTTGTCGGCGGTCGTGGTGAATCCGACGGCGGCGCCGCCGACGCTGACCACGGCCTTGGCCCACACGTCGAGGAACCGGTTGGCGACCTGTGCGTAGGCGGCCGTGAAGTCCTTCATGGCGGACCCGTTGCCGCCGCCGTCCGGATACCGTGCCAGTTCGGCGAGGAACGACTTGATTCCCTTGTCGAGAGGGTCCTGCTGGCCCGCCACGCCGGCCGAGACCCCGTACAGAGCGGACGGAGTCACGTCGATCGTCCCGCTGCGGGGAGCGGACGGCGTCGCCATCAGGCGGCGCCCCAGCCGCGGAGCACCGCCTGGTGGGCCGCCGCGTAGTTGGCATGGCCCGTGGTGACGTAAGCGTGCAGCCACTTCTGGGCGGCCTGCAGGTCCTGGGCGTCGTGGTCCCATTCGTCGAGTTTCTCGACGAAGATCGTCCGGGCCTCGCCCTTCCACGACAGCACGACGGGCTCGACGCGCTCGTAGAGCTCCTCGAGCTTGCCGTTGAGCTGCTTGAGGATGTCCTCCAGTTCGGCGGCGAGTTCGTGGAGGGTGGCGAAGGAGACGGATATGTGGTCGTCGGGCGCAGCAGCCCCGGTCGGCATGTTCCCCCCTGGGTGTCGGTGACGACGGTTCTCGGACGGGCGTGGTGCGGATGCCTGCCTCAGTAGGAGTCGAGGCTGCTCCGGGGCGCGGGCGGGGTGGCTGCCCCCTGGCCCCTGTCCGGGGCGGGGGTGGAGAGCTTGTCGACCTCGCTGTCGATGTCCACCCGGATGCGCTGCAGGTGCCCGAGCACGTCGAGGTCGTGCCGGGAGAAGCCGTCACGGCTCATCCGCACGGCCTGCTCCAGCAGCTTCATCACTTCACGGATGCGGACGGCGTCCTCGGCCGCCGCACGGTGGAAATCGCGGTACGCCGTCGCGGCCGGCCCCTTCCAGCCCGCCTCGATCCGGTCCACGAGCCCGTCCATGCGCTTGACCTGCCGGTCCAGGTGGCCCTGCATGGCGTCCAGATCATCCGCGAGCCTGGTCAGATCCTCGCCGGACACCCGCAGGTCAGGCCCGCCGGCCTGCCCGGCACCGTGTTCGCGCGCCCTCATGCTGTTCCCCCGGTCGCCTCGGCATCGCACGCCCGCTGTGCGGAAGGATCATACGACCGGTGATACCCGCACCCGCAGGAGCCGTGGCGGCCGGAAGTGCCTCGGCGCCGGCGGCTTCCGGGACGCGGAAGGGGCCTGCCGGTGTGCAGCGGCAGGCCCCTTCGCTTCGTGGGCCGGTGTCAGTGCAGGCGCGCGAAGCCGTAGTTCAGGATGCGCGTGGCGTCCGTGGCGCGCTGGTTGACGGAGGTGGAGGCCAGGACCGTGCCGATGACGGTCTTGTTGCCCTTGGTGGCGGCGAAGACGAGGCAGTACTTGGCCTCGGGGCCGGAACCGGTCTTCACACCGATGGCGCCGCGGTAGCTGCCGAGCAGCGTGTTGGTGTTCGTCCACGTCGCCATCGTGCGGGTGCTGCCCGTCCGGGTGATGGTCTTGGCGCGGTACGACTTCGTCTTCACGATCGAGCGGAACGTGGAGTTCCGCATCGCACTGCTCGCGATCTTCGTCAGGTCGCGCGGCGTCGAGTAGTTGTTGCCCCGGCCGATGCCGTCGAACGAGTCGAAGTGCGTGTTCTTCAGCTTGAGGTCCTTCGCGGCGGCGTTCATCTTGCCGACGAAGGACTTCACGCGGGCGTCACGGGTCTTGCCCGAGCCGAACTTGTCGGCCAGCGCGTAGGCGGCGTCGCAGCCCGAGGGGAGCATCAGCCCGTACAGCAGCTGACGGACGGTCACCTTGTCGCCCACGATGAGGTGGGCCTGGGAGGCGTTGTTGCGCACGACGTAGTCGCTGTACGCCTTCTGGATGGTGACCTTGGCGTTGAGATTGAGGTTCCGCTGGGCCAGGACGACCTTGGCGGTCATGATCTTCGTGGTGGAGCCCGTGGACAGCCGGGTGTCCGCCTTCTTCGCGAACAGGGTCGAGCCGTTCGCGTTGTTCATCGCGTAACCGCCCTTCGCCGCGATCGACGGCGTGGCGACGGCCTGGGCGGGCGCCGCGGTCAAAGCTCCCGCGGCGAGCACGGCCCCGGTGGTCAGGGCGACGGCTGCGGCTCTGCGGAGGCGATTGGCCTGGATGCCGGTTTTCAAGTGAGATACCCCGATTATGTCGAATGCCCCTATGGTGCGGCCGAGTTGATAACCCGTGAAAGGGGGGCCGCGTCTATAGGACACGTAAGTAGCACAGTTGGTTGTCCACGGGATGCGGGAAATTCCGCGGAGGCCGGGGTGCCGTCCGCATACTGGACAGGGACGCGTCATGCGTACGTGTTGTATCTATGCTGTGGCCATGAGCCTGGCAGTGAAGCAGCCCCCCGCCGCCGACCGCGTGTACACCCACGTCAAGCAAGCGGTCCTGGACCGCCGCTACGAGGGCGGCACCCTCCTGACCGAGGGGGAGCTGGCCGAGGCCGTCGGCGTGTCGCGCACCCCGGTGCGCGAGGCGCTGCTGCGGCTGGAGGTCGAGGGGCTCCTCAAGCTCTACCCGAAGAAGGGAGCGCTCGTCCTGCCGGTCTCCGCCCAGGAGATCGCGGACGTCGTGGAGACCCGCCAGCTCGTGGAGGAGCACGCCGCGCGCAAGGCCGTACCCGCCCCGCCCGGGCTGATCGCCCGGCTGGAGGAACTGCTGGAGCAGCAGAAGGAGCAGGTGGCGGCCGGCGACCTGACCGGGGCCTCCGTCACCGACCGCTGCTTCCACGCCGAGATCGTCCGCAGCGGCGGCAACGAGATCCTCTCCCGCCTCTACGGCCAGTTGCGCGACCGTCAGCTGCGCATGGGCGTCGCCGTCATGCACGCCCACCCCGACCGGGTCGCCAAGACGCTCACCGAGCACGAGGAGATCCTTCAGGCGCTGCGGTCCGGGGACGCCGAGGCGGCGGTCGGCCTCGTCCACCGGCACGTCAGCTGGTTCTCCCACCTGGCACGGGGTGAGGTCCGATGAGTTCCTTCTCCACCTCGACCGCACCCGTGACGCTGCCCGGAGATCCCCCCGGCGGTCGGCGGGCCGCCGCCGTCTGGAGCATCGGCGTCGCCGTCTACTTCGTCGCCGTCATCTTCCGTACGTCGCTGGGTGTCGCCGGGCTCGACGCCGCCGAGCGCTTCCACGTGGGCGCCTCCGCGCTGTCCACCTTCTCGATCCTCCAGCTCCTCGTCTACGCCGGCATGCAGATACCCGTCGGCCTGCTCGTCGACCGGCTCGGCACCAAGAAGGTGCTGGGCATCGGCGTGGTGCTGTTCACGGCCGGTCAGCTCGGCTTCGCCTTCTCGCCGTCGTACGGCACCGCCCTCGCCTCCCGGGCGCTGCTCGGCTGCGGGGACGCCATGACCTTCATCAGCGTGCTGCGGCTGGGCACCCGGTGGTTCCCCGCCCGGCGCGGGCCGCTGGTCGCGCAGCTCGCCGGACTCGTCGGCATGGCCGGCAACCTGGTCTCCACCCTGGTGCTGGCCCGGCTGCTGCACGGGCTGGGCTGGACGCAGGCGTTCGCGGGCAGCGCGCTGGCCGGCGTGGTGGTGGCCGTACTGCTGGTCCTCTTCCTGAAGGACCACCCCGAGGGCCACGAGCCGGCGCCCGTGCCGCACCGGGGCGCCGCCTCCGTGCGCGGGCAGATCGCCGCCTCCTGGCGCGAGCCGGGGACCCGGCTCGGCATGTGGGTGCACTTCACCACCCAGTTCCCGGCGATGGTGTTCCTGCTGCTGTGGGGGCTGCCGTTCCTGGTGGAGGCGCAGGGACTGTCGCGCGGGACGGCGGGGGAACTGCTCACGCTCGTCGTCCTGTCGAACATGGCCGTCGGCCTCGTCTACGGGCAGATCGTCGCCCGGCACCACGCGGCCCGGCTGCCGCTGGCGCTCGGCACGGTCGCGGCGACGGCGGTGATGTGGGCGGCGACCCTGCTCTGCCCCGGCGAGCGGGCGCCGATGTGGCTGCTCCTGGTGCTGTGCGTGGTGCTCGGTGCCTGCGGGCCCGCCTCGATGATCGGCTTCGACTTCGCCCGGCCGGCGAACCCGGCCGAGCGGCAGGGGACCGCCTCCGGCATCACCAACATGGGCGGTTTCGTCGCCTCGATGACGACGCTCCTCGCGATCGGTGTGCTGCTGGACGCCACGGGGGACGACTACACGGTCGCCTTCTCCGCCGTGTTCGTGCTCCAGGCGCTCGGCGTCAGCCAGATCCTTCGGCTGCGCGGGCGGGCGGCCCGCAGGGAACGCGAGCGGCTGGTGGCCAGCCGGGTGGAGACGGTGCACGTGCCCGCGTGAGGCGCGGCCCGGCCCGGGCGGCGGTTCCTCAGCGCGTCACCGTGAAGTTCCGCAGGATCGCCGCCGTCAGCTCCGGGTCGCCCTCCGTCTTCACCCGGTCGGCCACCGCCTCCGGGGTGACCCGGCCGCACGCCAGGCGGACGTACGTCTCCCAGTCGAGGGTGAGGGCCGCCGCCGGGCCCAGGGCGGGCGCCGTCTCCAGGGTGCCGCGGCCCTGGATGTCGACGCGGATCGTGCGCAGGAACTCCACCGGCCCGTGCACGTCGAAGACGATCGCCGAACTGCGCGGGGCGTCCGCCCGCACCGCCACGACCTCCGGCAGCGCGTCGAGCAGGTGGTCGCGGGCGACGTACGCGCCGGGCGAGTCGAGGTTGCCGGGGCGGCCCAGCGCGGCCCGCAGGTCCTGCTCGTGCACCCAGATGTCGAACGCCCGGTAGCGCATCGACTCCTCCAGGGTGATCTCCGCGCCGAGCGGGCCGCGCACCTTGGTGCCCGGGTCCCTCGACTCGTTGCGCAGCTGGCGGTTGCGGCGGATGACCGTGTACTCCAGCTCGGACGTCATCTCCGGCGCCGTGTGGTGGCGGCGGACGTCGACCTGCATCTCCATGTAGCGCTGGTGTTCGTCGGTGACGTGGAACAGGTCGCGCGGCAGGGAATGGATGGGGCGCGGGTCGCCGAGCGCCTCGCAGTCCATCCCGATGACGTGCGAGACGACGTCGCGCACGGACCAGCCGGGGCACGGGGTCCGCCGGTTCCACTCGCCCTCCACGAGCGGCTGCACCAGCTCGGATATCGCCTCGACGGAGTGGGTCCAGGCATCGGCGTAGGGCTGGAGGGTGGGATGCAGACTCACGGAACGGGACCCCTCGGCGGTCGGTACACGGTCAGGTTGTGGCGGCATTGCCAGTGGGGAGTGGCGGCGGTCGGCGGGCGGCTCGGGACTCCCCCCTGACTCTCGCTCCGCTTCGAGCAGGGGGGATCCCCAAGTTACGCTGCTGTGAGGCACCCCGGCAGTGCTTTCGTGTGACGATCGTAGGCCCGCCGGGACAACTCGATTGCCAGGACGGTGGTAGTGTGCGCGCCTCGCTGATCCAGATCGCCGTGGACGAGGGCGAATCGGTCGTGTCGCGGCGGCGGCGGGCGGCCGCTCTGGTGCGCGAACAGGCCGCTGCCGACCTCGTCGTCCTGCCGGAGCTGTGGACCACCGGGGCCTTCGCCTTCGAGCGGTTCGCCGGTGACGCCGAGCCGCTGGAGGGGCCGACGTACGAGGTGATGGCCGAGGCGGCGAACGAGGCGGGCGTGTGGCTGCACGCGGGCTCGATCCCGGAACGGGACGCCGACGGCACCCTCTACAACACCTCTCTGGTCTTCTCCCCCTCCGGCGGCCTGGCCGCCGCCTACCGCAAGATCCACCGCTTCGGCTTCGACAAGGGCGAGGCGGTGCTGATGGGCGCGGGACGCGATCTGGTGACGGTCCGGCTGCCGGACACGGTGCTGGGCGTGGCCACCTGTTACGACCTCCGTTTCCCCGAGCTGTTCCGCGGTCTCGTCGACGCGGGCGCCGAGACCCTGGTGATCCCGGCGGGCTGGCCGGAGCGCCGCCGGGCGCACTGGACGCTGCTGGCCCGCGCGCGGGCGGTGGAGAACCAGGCGTTCGTGCTCGCCTGTGGAACGGCCGGGACGCACGCGGGAGTTCCGCAGGCCGGTCACTCGATCGTGGTGGATCCGTGGGGCGAGGTGCTGGCGGAGGCCGGGCCGGGCGAGGAGGTCCTGAGCGTTGCGATCGACCCCGGCAGGGTCGCGGCGACCCGGGAGCAGTTCCCCGCCCTCAAGGACCGGGTTCTCTGAACCGCCTCGGTCCGGGCGCGCGGTCCTGACCGGGGCTCAGGCCTCGTCGCGTTCCTTCTCCGCCAGGTGGATCACGCACACCGCCACCGCGATCAGCAGCGCCGGGTCCGCGTCGTCCCGTACGACGTCGACGCCGTAGGTGTCCACCACGCTCAGCCACCGCCGGGAGATCACCGCCAGCAGTTCCCCGTCGTACTCGACGGCGAACTCCCGGTCGAGGATCTTGCCGCTGACGTCCAGTCCGGTCCCGTCGACCAGGGACACCCGGTAGTGGTTGCGCAGCAGCGACAGCCGCTTGCGCCGGATCTTCGCCAGCGCCTGCCCGTCCCGCTCGATCACCATCGTCTCCCGCAGGGAGAGCATCTTCTGGTGGATGTCGATCAGGACCCGGCCCTGGGCGTCCTTCAGCTCGAAGGTGTCCCGCAGCCGCATCGCCTTGCCGTCGACGAGGAAGACCTTGGCTCCGTGCTCGTCCTCGATCCAGTAGTCGTCACCGATGCCGAGGATCCGGTCGCGTACGAGGAATCTCATGCCCTTACCGCTTCCCCGGGCGGGCCCGCGCGTACCGCATCCGGTCGGTCACACGCCGTAGCCGTCGGTGTACCCGTCCCGGGGCCCGTGGTGGTGGCGCTCCTCCTCGACGACGGTCGTCGAGGGCGGCACCATGACGCGCCGGCGCCGGGCGATGCTGCTGAACGTCGTGACCCCGATCAGTCCGACGATCATCAGGATGACGCCGACCATGTGCAGGTTGACCCCCTGCATGTGCCAGTCGGTCGCGAACGTGAGGATGGCTCCCACGGCGATGAGGATGATGCACCCGCCGAGGCCCATGAGTGTCGCCTCCCAATCCGGTGTCAGGTCCGGTGGTTCCGGCCTGTCCGGTCCCTTCCGGTCAACTCCGGGTACCCGCAAGCCCGGTGGACATGCGGGGGGCGGCTCTCACGGAGTGCCGGCGCGGGCTCGCGGCGGTGCGGATCCCCGGGGCCCGTGGCCGGGTCCCGCGGCCGGGGCCCCGGGCCCCGTCAGCCCTCCAGGAACGCCACCAGCGCGTTGGCCAGCAGGAACGGGTCGTCGGCGGCGCACAGTTCGCGGGCGCTGTGCATGGACAGGATGGCCACGCCGATGTCGACGGTCCTGATGCCGTGCCGGGCCGCGGTGATCGGGCCGATCGTGGTGCCGCACGGCATGGAGTTGTTGGAGACGAAGGACTGGAAGGGGACGTCCGCCTTCTCGCAGGCCGCCGCGAACACCGCCCGGCCCGTACCGTCCGTGGCGTAGCGGTTGTTGACGTTGACCTTCAGGATCGGGCCGCCGCCCGCGCGCGGGTGGTGCGTCGGGTCGTGCCGCTCGGCGTAGTTGGGGTGCACGGCGTGGCCCGTGTCGGAGGACAGGCAGACGGTGCCGGCGAAGGCACGCGCCCGGTCCTCGTACGATCCGCCGCGCGCGAACACCGAACGCTCCAGGACGCCGCCGAGCAGCGGGCCGTCCGCGCCGGTGTCGGACTGGGAGCCGTTCTCCTCGTGGTCGAAGGCGGCCAGCACCGGGATGTACGGCAGCTCCTGGCCCGAGGTCGCCACGGCGGCCAGGGCGGCCGTGCCCGCGTGCACGGAGAGCAGGTTGTCCATGCGCGGCCCGGCCACCAGCTCGCGGGCGCGGCCCAGGTAGGCGGGCGGCTCCACGGAGTGCGTCATCAGGTCCCAGCCGGTGACCTCGCCGGCCGGCAGGCCCGCCTCCTGTTCCAGGAAGGCGATGAGGTCGCCGTCGCGGACGTCGTCACCGAGGCCCCACACCGGCTGGAGGTGCCGCTGCTTGTCCAGCTTGAGTCCCTCGGTGGAGACCGAGCGGTCCAGGTGGATGGCGAGCTGGGGGACGCGCAGCAGCGGACGGTCGACGTTCACCAGCCGGGTGGAGCCGTCGCGCAGCGAGAGCCGCCCGGCCAGGCCCAGGTCCCGGTCGAGCCAGGAGTTCATCAGCGGGCCGCCGTAGATCTCCACGGCGACCTGGCGCCAGCCGTGCGCCCCGGTGTCGGGCCGCGGCTTGACGCGCAGGTTGGGCGAGTCGGTGTGGGCGCCGACGATGCGGAAGGGGGTGTGCGGGGCGGCGCCCTCGGGGACGTACCAGGCGATGATCGCGCCGCCGCGCAGCACGAACCTGCCGCCGGCCGTGCCGTCCCAGGCGTCCGTCTCGGCGACCTGCCGGAAGCCGGCCTTCTCCAGGCGCTCGGCGGCGTTCGCCACGGCGTGGTACGGCGACGGGCTCGCCGCCAGGAAGGACATCAGGTCGTCGGTGTGGCCGCGGTCGAAGGGCCGGTTCGTACTCATGGCTTCACCTTAACGACGCCGAAGGGTCCGCTCCCGGCGGCGGGAGCGGACCCTCGTACGGACGGACGGCAAGACGGCCGGGCGGACCGCCGCGAGGGCGGAGGGCCGGTCGCGGGCCGGGCCGCCGACGGGCGGGCCGGCCGGGGCCGGACTAGAACGCTGCCTCGTCCAGCTCCATCAGGTCCAGGTCGACGTTCTGGGCCAGCTTGCGGGCCAGGGTGACGCCGGGCAGGACGTTGGCCGCGAAGAACTTCGCCGCCGCGATCTTGCCGGTGTAGAAGGCCCGGTCCTTGGCGGAGGCGGTCTGGAGCTTCTCGGCGGCGACCGCCGCGCCCTTGAGCAGCAGGTAACCGACGACCACGTCACCGGAGGCCATCAGCAGGCGGGTCGTGTTCAGGCCCACCTTGTAGATGTTCTTGACGTCCTGCTCGGTGGCGGCGAGGTCGGTCAGCAGCAGGCCGACGACGGCCTCCAGCTCGACGGCGGCCTTGGCCAGGTGCTCGCGGGCGCCGGCCAGCTCCTCGCCGCCGGTGCCGAGCGCCAGGAACTTCTTGATGTCCTCGGCGAGGGAGTTCAGCGCGGCGCCCTGGTTGCGGACGATCTTCCGGAAGAAGAAGTCCTGGCCCTGGATCGCGGTGGTGCCCTCGTACAGGGTGTCGATCTTGGAGTCCCGGATGTACTGCTCGACCGGGTACTCCTGGAGGAAGCCGGAGCCGCCGAAGGTCTGCAGCGACTGGGCGAGCTGCTCGTAGCCCTTCTCCGAGCCGTAGCCCTTGACGATCGGCAGGAGCAGGTCGTTCAGCGCGATCTCCGCGGAGGCGTCCTCGCCGTCGGCCTCCTTGATCTGGATCGCGTCCTGGATCGAGGCGGTGTAGAGCACCAGGGCGCGCATGCCCTCCGCGTACGCCTTCTGCGTCATCAGCGAGCGGCGCACGTCGGGGTGGTGGGTGATGGTGACCTTCGGCGCGGTCTTGTCCATGAAGTTGGCCAGGTCCGGGCCCTGGACGCGCTCCTTGGCGTACTCCAGCGCGTTGAGGTAGCCGGTGGAGAGCGTGGAGATCGCCTTCGTGCCGACCATCATGCGGGCGAACTCGATGATGCGGAACATCTGGCGGATGCCGTCGTGCTTGTCGCCGATCAGCCAGCCCTTGGCGGGGTGGCGGTCGCCGAAGGTCATCTCGCAGGTGTTGGAGGCCTTCAGGCCCATCTTGTGCTCGACGTTGGTGGCGTAGACGCCGTTGCGCTCGCCCAGCTCGCCGGTCTCGAAGTCGAACTCGTACTTCGGGACGAGGAAGAGGGACAGGCCCTTGGTGCCGGGGCCGGCGCCCTCGGGACGGGCGAGCACGTAGTGGAGGATGTTCTCCGACATGTCGTGCTCACCGGAGGTGATGAAGCGCTTCACGCCCTCGATGTGCCAGGAGCCGTCCTCCTGCTGCACGGCCCTGGTGCGGCCGGCGCCCACGTCCGAGCCGGCGTCCGGCTCGGTGAGGACCATGGTGGAGCCCCACTGCTTCTCGACGGCGATCTTGGCGATGTGCTTCTGGACCTCGTTGCCCTCCTCGAAGAGGATGCCGGCGAACGCGGGGCCCGAGGAGTACATCCACACGGCCGGGTTGGCGCCCAGGACCAGCTCGGCGTAGGCCCAGATCAGGGAGCGCGGCGCGGTGGTGCCGCCGATCTCCTCGGGCAGGCCGAGGCGCCAGTACTCGGAGTCCATGAACGCCTGGTAGCTGTTCTTGAAGGACTCCGGGACGGGCGCGGTGTGGGTCTCCGGGTCGAAGACCGGCGGGTTGCGGTCGGCGTCGGCGAAGGACGCGGCCAGCTCGTTCTCGGAGAGGCGGGTCAGCTCCTCCAGGACGCTCTTGGCGGTGTCGAGGTCCATCTCCTCGAACGGGCCGGTGCCGTACACCTTGTCGCGCCCGAGCACCTCGAAGAGGTTGAACTCGATGTCACGGAGATTCGACTTGTAGTGCCCCATGGCGACGGCTCCCGTTGAGGACTCGGCGAGGCACTGGCTCCTCGCATCCGGTTCACGTACCAACTAGTAACTCCGATGATGCTACCCGTCGGTAATAAGAAGCAACCCCGGGCGGGCCATCTGTGACTCAGTAGTCTTTAGCTCATGTACGGCTACGACCAGAGCGCGGGCGCGGGTGCGCAGCAGGGATACGTCCCGCCGCAGCAGCAGATGCCCACAGGCGGCGGGTACGGCCAGCAGCCGCCGCTGTACCCGGAGCCGTCCCCGCCGTCGCTGGCCGACGCGGTGCGCGCCTTCACCACCGGGCAGATGGCCGCCGAGGACTTCCAGCAGATCTTCGCCACCTCCAAGGTGTACTGCCCGCGCGGCGACACCCCCGGCTTCCTCGCGCTGCACAACACCCAGCAGCCGGTGATCCCCATGTTCACCTCGCTGAAGGAGCTGCGCCGCTACGCGGGCAAGGAGTCGAAGTACTTCGTGATCACCGGCGCGGAGGTGATCGACCTGCTGCCCACCGGATACGGCTTCGTGCTCGACATGGAGGGCGAGCACCGGATGGTCTTCGACGCGAAGGCGGTCGAGCAGATGGTCGACTTCGCGATGCGCCGGATGTACGGCTGACCCCTCCCTCCGTCCGGGGGCGCCTCTGAGGCGCCCCCGTCAGCTCCTCCGGGGCCGCGCCGCCGGCCCTGCACGGACGGCGGCGCAGCGCCGCCCGGCTGTGCGCCGGTGAGCTGCTGCTGGACGCGCGCCTGCTGCGCCGCCGGATACCCCTCGCGGCGATCGACCGGGTGGCCGTCGGCGGGGCGGGCGGGCGCACGCTGACGGTGGTGCTGACCGCCGCCGGCGAGCCGTCGGCCGCCTACTCCCTCACCTGCCGCGACGCCGCCGCCGGGCGCGCCTTCGCCGAGGCCGTGGGCCGGGAACTGGACGCGCACCCGGGCGGAGAGCCGCGGCCCGACGGGTGGGGGCAGGTGCGCGAGGAACGGCTGAGGCGGTGGGCGTCCGCGCCGCGCCGGGGGCCGGGGTGGGCCGCGGCGGCGGTCTACGCGCTGGTGGCGGCGGTGCTCCTCGTCTCCCGGGCGGACGCCGCAGCCGTCTTCGGCTGGCCGGCGGGACCGCTGGTGCTCGGCCCCGCCGCCGTCGCCGTGATGGGCGGGGCCGGGCTGGTCCGGCAGGCGTGGGTGCTGCGGGCGCGCGGGATCGCGGCGCCGGCCCGGCTCAGGCGCTCCTGCGCCGTGCACGGCTCCGACGAGCCGTCCGAGCACCACGTGTACACCTACGTCGACGCCGACGGGCTGATGCGTGAGTGGCGCGGGGCCGGGAGCGGGGCGGAACGGGCGGAGATCCTCTACGACCCGGCGGACCCGGAGGTCGCGGTCTTCGGCCGGGACACCGCCGGCCGGCTGGCCGGCGGGTTCGCCTTCGCGCTGGGTCTCGGGGGCGCCCTGCTGTTCATCGCGGCGATGCTGCTCGCGCCCGCCGTGCGGGCGCTGACCGGGTGAGCGGCCGGCCGGTGTCCGCGCTGACCGGGTGAGCGGCCGGCCGGTGCCCGCGCCGGGTTGCTCCGGCGGTCGGGGAATGTCCGCGCGCCCTCCTCCGTTGTGGCTGGCAGAAAGTTGAACGCTCAACTAGAGTGAGCGCACAAGGAGGTACCGACATGCCTGCAGTGACCGTCGAGAACCCGCTCACGCTGCCCCGTGTGGCCGCGCCGGCCGACGCCGTGGCACGTCCCGTGCTCACCGTCACGACCGCGCCGAGCGGTTTCGAGGGCGAGGGCTTCCCGGTGCGCCGGGCGTTCGCCGGGATCAACTACCGCCATCTCGACCCGTTCATCATGATGGACCAGATGGGCGAGGTGGAGTACGCGCCGGGCGAGCCGAAGGGCACGCCCTGGCACCCGCACCGCGGCTTCGAGACCGTCACCTACATCATCGACGGGGTCTTCGACCACCAGGACTCCAACGGCGGCGGCGGCACCATCACCAACGGCGACACCCAGTGGATGACGGCGGGCTCGGGCCTGCTGCACATCGAGGCGCCGCCGGAGTCCCTCGTCATGTCCGGCGGCCTCTTCCACGGCCTCCAGCTGTGGGTGAACCTGCCGGCCGAGGACAAGATGATGGCCCCGCGCTACCAGGACATCCGCAGTGGCAGCGTCCAGCTGCTCACCTCCCCCGACGGCGGCGCGCTGCTGCGCGTCATCGCCGGTGAGCTGGACGGTCACGAGGGCCCCGGCATCACGCACACGCCGATCACGATGGTCCACGCGACGCTGGCTCCGGGCGCGGAGGTCACCCTGCCCTGGCGGGAGGACTTCAACGGCCTGGCCTACGTCCTCGCGGGCCGCGGCAGCGTCGGCACGGAGCGCCGGCCGATCCACCTCGGCCAGACCGCGGTCTTCGGTGCGGGTGGCTCGCTGACCGTCCGCGCGGACGAGAAGCAGGACTCGCACACCCCGGACCTGGAGGTCGTCCTGCTGGGCGGACGGCCGATCAGGGAGCCGATGGTCCACTACGGGCCGTTCGTCATGAACACCAAGGACGAACTCATGCAGGCCTTCGAGGACTTCCAGAAGGGCCGCCTCGGCTCCGTCCCGGCCGTCCACGGCATGACCGGCAGCGGCCCGCAGGACTGAGCCGCCACCCCGGCAGCGGGTCACCCGGGCGGGCCGTCCGTGCAGGACAGCCCGCCCGGCGCGTGGTCCGCTGGTGGGGTGCGACTGCTGCCCGAGCCCGTCCGGCGCCTTGCCGCCTGGTGTGCCGTCGTGCTGCTCGTCTCCGGTGTGGTGTGGATCGTGGTGCGGCTGTGCGTGGCGTTCCGTACGACGGTGACGCCGGTGCTGCTCGCCCTGCTCGGGGCCGCGCTGCTGCGGCCGCTGTTCCTGCGGCTGGCGCGGGCCGGGGTCAACCGGTCGCTGGCGGCCGGGATCACCTGTGCCGCCGTCCTGGTCGTCGTCGGCGGCGTCGGCTACATCGTGGCCCTCGCGCTGATCGACAGCGGGCCGCAGATCCTCTCCTCGCTGCAGAACGCGGCGAAGTCGCTGGCCGCCCACTTCGGCGCGGCCGGCACCTCGCTGGAGGACCTGGCCGCCCACGGCAGACAACTGCTGTCGAAGTTCGGCGGGACGGCGGTCTCCAACGTCATCAGCGGGGTCAGCGTGGTCGCCGAGTACCTGGCGATGGCGGTGCTGGCGCTGCTGCTCGTCTTCTTCTTCCTGCGCGACTCGGGGCGGGCGCTGCGCGCGCTGCGGTCGATGGCTCCGGGCGGCAGCGCCGACGCGGCCGAGGCGATGGCGCGGCGGGCGTTCTCCGCCGTCGAGGGCTTCATGCGCGGAACCACGCTCATCGCGCTCATCGACGCCGGCTGCATCACGGTCGGGCTGCTGCTGCTCGACGTGCCGGGCGCCGTCGGACTCGGTGCGCTGGTCTTCGTCGGCGCCTACATCCCCTACCTCGGGGCGTTCATCTCGGGTGCGGTGTCCGTGCTGGTCGCGCTCGCCGACCGGGGGTTCGTGGTCGCCCTGTGGGCGCTGGGGGTGGTGCTGGCCGTGCAGGTGCTGGAGGGCCACGTGCTGCAGCCGGTGATCCAGAGCCGGACGGTGCAGCTGCACCCGGCGGCGGTGCTGCTGGCCATCACCGCGGGCGCGTCGGTCGCCGGGATCGTCGGGATGCTGCTGGCGGTGCCGCTGACGGCGGCGGCGTCCGGGGTCGCGCACGAACTGCGGCAGCGGTACTCGTGACCGAGCCGCAGTCCGGTTCCGGCCCCCGGTGCGTCACCGTCCGCCTCCGTCAGGGCCCGCCCGGCGGCTGCTCCGGCGCGGCCCGGACGGCACGGCCGGTCCGGCGCGGCCCGGGCGTCACGGTCTGCTGCGCGGTGGCTCGTACAGCTCGAACCAGATGCTCTTGCCCACCCCCCGCGGCTCCACCCCCCAGGCGTCCGCGAGCAGCTCGATCAGCACCAGCCCCCGCCCGGAGGAGGCCAGCTCGCCCGGCCTGCGCTTGTGCGGCAGGTCGTCGCCGGCGTCGGTGACCTCCACCCGCATCCGCCGCTCGCCCGGCTCGCCGCTGACCTCCGCGAGCAGCAGGGCGTCGGTGTCGGTGTGCACGAGCACGTTGGTCAGCATCTCCGACAGCAGGAGCACCGCCGAGTCCACCTGGTCGGCGGAGGCCCAGTCGTGCAGCAGCTCCCGCAGTTGCTGCCGGGCCACCGCGACCCGCTCGGGTTCGGCCTGGGCGACCGTCAGCAGCGTGCGCCGGATCTCCGGGCGGGCGGTGACGGCGCCGCCGTGGCCGTCGCAGAGGCGGTTCAGCAGCAGGACGGCGATGTCGTCCTCGCGGCGGTCGGCGAGCGGGCCGGTGGTGTGGTGCGAGGACGGTCCGTGCACGGCCTGGACGAGCGCGTCGGCCAGCTCCTCGGCGTCGCCCTCGTGCTGCTCCAGGATGGTGCGGATGCGCTGCCAGCCGGTGTCCAGGTCGTGGCCGCCGGTCTCGATGAGGCCGTCCGTGCAGAGCATCATGGTCTCGCCGGGCTCCAGGACGAACCGGGTGGTGGGGTAGTCGGCGTCCGGGTCGACACCCAGCGGCAGCCCGCCCGCGGTCGGGCGCATCAGCACCGTGCCGTCGGCCATGCGGATCACCGGGTCGGGGTGTCCGGCGCGGGCGACCTCCAGGACGCCGGTGCGGGGGTCCACCTCGGCGTACAGGCAGGTCGCGAAGCGCAGGTCGGCGAGGTCGTCGTCGGCGCTGTCGTCGACGATGCCGTGCAGGAACCGGGAGGCGCGGGTCAGGACCGCGTCCGGGGGGTGGCCCTCGGAGGCGTAGGCGCGCAGGGCGATGCGCAGCTGGCCCATCAGGCCCGCGGCGCGTACGTCGTGGCCCTGGACGTCGCCCATGACCAGGGCGAAGCGGCCCGCGCCGGGCTTCGCGGGGCTCCGGGAGGGGCCGCCGGGCAGCGGGATGACGTCGTACCAGTCGCCGCCGACCTGGAGACCGCCGCCGGTGGGGACGTAGCGGGCGGCGACGTCCATGCCGGGGACGGCGGGGCCGGTCGTGGGCATCATGGAGCGCTGCAGGCCCTCGCTCAGCTCCCGTTCGGTCTCGGCGGTCCCGGCCCGGGACAGGGCCTGGGCGAGCATGCGGGCCACCGTGGTCAGCACCGAGCGCTCGTCGGGGGTGAAGGCGACCGGATAGGTGAAGGCGGCCATCCAGGCGCCCATGGTGTGGCCCGAGGCGGTCAGCGGCAGGAACGCCCAGGAGCGGCGGTTGAAGCGCTGGGCCAGTTTCCAGGTGAGGGGGTAGCGGGCGCGGTACTCCTCCGGTGAGGAGAGGTAGACGGCCCGTCCGGTGCGGATCACCTCGGCGGCCGGGTAGTCCGTGTCCAGGGACATGTGCACGAAGGGGACCTCGTCGCCCTGCTGCTGCCCGTGGTGGCCGATGATCGTCAGGTGGTCGGCCTCCACGCCGAAGACGGCCAGGCCGTCGGGCGAGAAGCCGGGCATCGACAGGCCGGCCGCGACCCGCAGCACCTCCGCGGTGGAGCGCGCCTCGGCCAGGGCGCGGCCGGCGTCCAGCAGGAACGCCTCCCGTGAGCGCCGCCAGTCGCCGGTGACCGCGCTGCGTCCGGCCGGGGAGCCGGGGGTCGGTTCGGTGACCTCCTGGAGGGTGCCGATCAGCTCGTAGGCCTTCTTGCGGGAGTCGTAGGCGGGCCGGGAGCGGCTGCGGACCACCCGGATGATGCGGCCCCGCTCGTCCATGATCCGGATGCGCACCTCGGCGAGGGTGCCCTCGGCGGCGGCGAGCTGCACCACGCCGGTGATCTCGTTCCAGTCGACCGGGTGCAGCCGGGCGCGCACCTGGGCCTCGGTGAGGGTGACGTCCTCGGAGGGCAGCCCGAGCAGCCGTGCCGCCTCGGCGTCGACCGCGACCAGCCCGGTGGAGGTGTCCCAGTGCCACAGCCCGGTCGCGAGGGCGGCCAGGACGTCCCCCACGGCGGGCAGGGGCTCACCAGTGCGCATTGCCCCACTGTAAGAAGAGCCTCTCGGACACTGCCACCGAAGACGGACGGGCGTGCGGACCGTACGGACGTCGGGCGGGCCGGGGGCCGCGCCGCGGACGCGGTCGCCGGATCCCGTGTGTTTCCCGGCGTGATATGGGGAGAGGCGATCTCCCGGCGGCCGGTAGGCTGGGTGGGTCCGGGCCGTGCCCGCCCGGTGATCCCCGATCCGCGAAGACTGGATGAACGACGATGCATCGGTACAGGTCCCACACCTGCGGCGAGCTCCGCGCCTCTGACGTCGGCACCGACGTCCGGCTGAGCGGCTGGCTGCACAATCGGCGCGACCTGGGCGGCATCCTCTTCATCGATCTGCGCGACCACTACGGCATCACGCAGCTCGTCGCCCGTCCCGGCACCCCCGCCTACGAGGCGCTGGACAAGCTCTCCAAGGAGACGGTCGTCCGGATCGACGGCGGCGTCGTTTCACGTGGAACCGAGAACGTGAACGCGGACCTGCCCACCGGCGAGGTCGAGGTCGAGGTCGGCGAGGTCGAGGTGCTCGGCGCCGCCGCCCCGCTGCCCTTCACGATCAACGCGGAGGACGGGGTCAACGAGGAGCGGCGCCTGGAGTACCGCTTCCTGGACCTGCGCCGCGAGCGCATGCACCGCAACATCATGCTGCGCACGGCCGTGATCTCCGCGATCCGGCAGAAGATGGTCGCGCTCGGCTTCAACGAGATGGCGACGCCGATCCTGTCCGCCACCTCCCCCGAGGGCGCCCGCGACTACGTCGTCCCCTCCCGGGTGCACCCCGGCCGGTTCTACGCGCTGCCGCAGGCGCCGCAGCAGTTCAAGCAGCTGCTGATGATCTCCGGCTTCGACCGGTACTTCCAGATCGCGCCCTGCTTCCGTGACGAGGACGCGCGCGCGGACCGTTCGCCGGGCGAGTTCTACCAGCTCGACGTCGAGATGAGCTTCGTCGAGCAGGAGGACGTGTTCCGTCCCATCGAGCAGCTGATGACCGAGCTGTTCGAGGAGTTCGGCGGCGGCCGGCACGTCACCTCGCCCTTCCCGCGCATCCCGTTCCGCGAGGCGATGCTCAAGTACGGCTCCGACAAGCCGGACCTGCGCGCCAAGCTGGAGCTGGTGGACATCACGGATGTCTTCGCGGGCTCGGAGTTCAAGGCGTTCGCCGGCAAGCACGTGCGGGCGCTGCCGGTGCCGGCGGTCCAGGACCAGCCGCGCAAGTTCTTCGACCAGCTGGGTGACTACGCGGTCTCGCTGGGCGCCAAGGGCCTGGCCTGGGTGCGGGTGGCCGAGGACGGTTCGCTGACCGGCCCCATCGCGAAGTTCCTCACCGAGGAGAACGTCGCCGAGCTGACCAAGCGGCTGTCCCTGGCCGCCGGGCACGCGGTGTTCTTCGGCGCGGGCGAGTTCGACGAGGTCTCGAAGATCATGGGCGCGGTGCGGGTCGAGGCCGCCAGGCGCGCCGGGCACTTCGAGGAGAACGTCTTCCGCTTCTGCTGGATCGTCGACTTCCCGATGTACGAGAAGGACGAGGAGACCGGGAAGATCGACTTCTCGCACAACCCGTTCTCGATGCCGCAGGGCGGCCTGGAGGCCCTCGAGTCCCAGGACCCCCTGGACATTCTGGGCTGGCAGTACGACATCGTCTGCAACGGCGTCGAGCTGTCCAGCGGTGCCATCCGGAACCACGAGCCGGACATCATGCTCAAGGCGTTCGAGATCGCGGGCTACGACCGCGAGACCGTCGAGGACAAGTTCGCCGGCATGCTCCGCGCGTTCCGCTTCGGCGCCCCGCCGCACGGCGGCATCGCCCCGGGCGTGGACCGCATCGTGATGCTCCTCGCGGACGAGCCCAACATCCGCGAGACGATCGCCTTCCCGCTCAACGGCAACGCCCAGGACCTCATGATGGGCGCCCCGACCGAGCTGGACGAGTCCCGCCTGCGCGAACTGCACCTGACGGTGCGCAAGCCGCAGCCGAAGTAGGCGGCACACGCAACGGACGGCGCCCGGGACCGACGAGGTCCCGGGCGCCGTCCGTCGTTTCGTCCCCGTCGGACGGCTGGGCGTCACCGACCTCCACTCAGTTGCTGCCGGGTCGGACCGGAGCGTGGGCGTTCGGACTCCGGTGGCTGCGGGGCGGCGAATGTCAGTTCGGCCCAGACCGTCTTGCGGGGCGGCAGGCCGTGGGTGACTCCCCAGCGGTCGGCGAGAGCGGCGACGAGGGCGAGTCCGCGGCCGGACTCGGCGGCCGGATCAGCGGGGTGCCGGTGCGGGAGCCGGTCACCGCGCGTGTCCGTGACCTCGATGCGGAGGGTCTGGCCGACCACGTACAGCAGGAGCTGGAAGTTCCGGCCGGGGACGCGGCCGTGGGTGGCCGCGTTGTTCGCCAGCTCGGCCACGACGAGCCGCGCCGGGTCCAGGGGCAGTCCCCAGGTGCGCAGTTGCTCCGTGGCCAGCAGGCGGGCGAGGCGCGCGCCGCGCGGGGTGGGGGACAGCAGGACGTCGAAGTGGCGCAGGGGGCTGCCGGGGCGGGGGAGTTTCTGGTTCACGTCACTCAGCGTGGCCTGATGCGCCTACCGTGGGGAGTGACGTCGTGGTTGCGTACGGTGACTGTCCGGTCGTTGTCCGGTGGTGTCCGGGCCTGTCGGGGCCGTGTGTACGGACAGGGCGTCGCTGGCACGAGGCGGTACGACGGAGGGGCGCGCATGTCGGTGGACGGCGAGGTTCGGCAGCAGCTGAGGACCGAGGCTGACGAGCCGGGCTGGGAGGTGGATCCGGACGACGAGTGGGGCGTGGCCGTGGTCGCCACCGTGGGACGGCAGTTGAAGCTGCGGCGCGAGGCGGTGGGGATGCGGGCCGGTGAGTTCGGCAAGGCGGTGGGGTACGGCGAGGACCTCGTCTACAAGATCGAGAGCGGCAAGCGGATTCCCCGGCCTGAGTTTCTGGACAGGGCGGACGAGGTGCTGGGGGCGGGCGGGCTGCTCGCGGCGATGAAGGAGGACGTGGCCAAGGTCCGGTATCCGAAGAAGGTGCGGGATCTGGCGGACATGGAGGCGCGGGCCGTCGAGATCGGGGTGTACGAGAACAGCAACATCGCCGGTCTGTTGCAGACGTTGGACTATGCCCGGGCGCTGCTGGAGTCGTGGCAGCCCGCTTACACGCCGGAGGACTTGGAGCGCCGCGTAGCTGCCCGTATCGCTCGGCAAGCCATCTATGAGCGGTGCCCTGCACCGGCGCTGAGCTTCGTCCTGGAAGAGGGGACGCTTCGGCGCAAGGTTGGGGGCACAATGGTCCGGCGGGAGCAATTCGAACGCTTGCTGGAGGTAGGGCGGTTGAGCAACGTCTCCCTCCAGGTGATGCCGATGGACAGTGCGCCACACCCTGGCATGAGCGGCAGGATTGAGTTGCTGAAGTTCGAGGACGGCACTGCTGTGGGGCGCTCCGACGGGGCGTTCAATGGCCGTCCCGTGACTGACTTGAGGCAGCTCCGCATTCTTGAGCTGCGCTATGGCACCATCCGGGCGCAGGCCCTCCCGCCCCGGGAGTCGCTGGCCTTCATCGAGCAACTGCTGGGAGAGACATGATCCGCAAGACCCTCGCCGGTGGCGCCTCCGAACTGGCGTGGTTCAAGAGCAGCTGCCCCCGTCTCGCCCTCGCACCGCAGGCGTGGGGGGACTTCGTGGCGTACGCGTCCGGGAGCTGACCCCGCAACCGGCATGCCCCGCGCCTGGTCGTCACCGGGCGCTGCTGGAGGTAGGGCGGTTGAGCACAGGGGAGTCGCTGGCCTTCATCGAGCAACTGCTGGGAGAGACATGATCCGCAAGACCCTCGCCGGTGGCGCCTCCGAACTGGCGTGGTTCAAGAGCAGTTACAGCGGCGGCAACGACGGCAACTCCTGCGTCGAGGTCGCCACCACCCCCGGCACCATCCACGTCCGTGACTCCAAGCACCGGGACGCCGGCCCCCGTCTCGCCCTCGCGCCGCAGGCGTGGGGGGACTTCGTGGCGTACGCGTCCGGGAGCTGACCCCGCAACCGGCATGCCCCGCGCCTGGTCGTCACCGGGCGCGGGGCATCGCCGTACGGCTCAGAGGAGCGCGCGGTACCGGCGGCGCGGGCCGGGGCCTCGTCGCCGGCTCGGGCGGTCGGCGTCACGCGGGCCGCGTCACGCGGGTTCGCCGCCGAAGCGCTCCTTGTAGGCGGCCAGGTCGTCCTCGGTGAGCTTGGCGAACAGGACCGGCGGGACCGTGAAGGGGGTGCCCGCGGGCAGGGCCGTCAGGGACTTCGCCTCGTCGGGGGTGACCCACGTCGCCGTGTCGCCGGCGAGGGCGAACGCGGCGCGCATCGCCTTGGCCGTCGTCGGGATGAGGGGCTCGGAGACCACCGCGTACAGGTGGATCAGGTTCATCGCCGTGCGCAGCGTCAGGGCCGCGCCGTCCTGGTCGGTCTTGATCTCCAGCCAGGGGGCCTTCTCCTCCAGGTAGGAGTTGCCGGCCGACCACAGGGCGCGCAGGGCCGCGGCGGCCTTGCGGAACTGGAGCGCCTCCATGTGCTCCTCGTACTCGGCGAGCAGCCGGGCGATCTCCTCGCCCAGACGCGCCTCCGCCTCCCCCGGCTCGCCGCCGGCCGGGACCTCGGCGCCGAAGCGCTTCTTGGAGAAGGACAGCACGCGGTTGACGAAGTTGCCCAGGGTGTCGGCCAGGTCCTTGTTCACCGTGGCCGTGAAGTGCTCCCAGGTGAAGGAGGAGTCGTCCGACTCGGGCGCGTTGGCGATGAGGAAGTAGCGCCAGTAGTCCGCCGGGAGGATCTCCAGGGCCTGGTCGGTGAAGACGCCCCGCTTCTGCGAGGTGGAGAACTTCCCGCCGTAGTACGTCAGCCAGTTGAAGGCCTTGACGTAGTCGACCTTCTTCCACGGCTCGCGCACGCCGAGTTCGGTCGCCGGGAACATCACCGTGTGGAAGGGGACGTTGTCCTTCGCCATGAACTCCGTGTAGCGGACGGTGTCGTCGGCCTCGTACCACCAGGACTTCCAGTCGCGGGCCGCCGGGTCCTTGTCCGCCCACTCCTTCGTCGCGCCGATGTACTCGATCGGCGCGTCGAACCAGACGTAGAAGACCTTGCCCTCGGCCGCCAGCTCCGGCCAGGTGTCCGCCGGGACCGGGACGCCCCAGTCCAGGTCGCGGGTGATCGCGCGGTCGTGCAGGCCCTCGGTCAGCCACTTGCGGGCGATGGAGGAGGCCAGCTGCGGCCAGTCGGCCTCGTGCCGGGCGACCCACTCCTCGACCTCGTGCTGGAGCTTGGACTGGAGCAGGAAGAGGTGCTTGGTCTCGCGGACCTCCAGGTCCGTCGAGCCGGAGATGGCGCTGCGCGGGTTGATCAGGTCCGTCGGGTCCAGGACGCGGGTGCAGTTCTCGCACTGGTCGCCGCGCGCCTTGTCGTAGCCGCAGTGCGGGCAGGTGCCCTCGACGTACCGGTCCGGCAGGAAGCGGCCGTCGGCCGGGCTGTACACCTGGCGGATCGCGCGCTCCTCGATGAAGCCGTTCTCGTTCAGCCGGCGCGCGAAGTGCTGGGTGATCTCCACGTTCTCCGGGGAGGAACTGCGCCCGAAGTAGTCGAAGGCGAGCGCGAAACCGTCGTACACGGCCTTCTGCGCGTCGTGCGCCTGCGCGCAGAACTCGGCGACCGGCAGGCCCTGTTCCTTGGCGGCCAGCTCCGCGGGGGTGCCGTGCTCGTCGGTGGCGCAGATGTACAGCACCTCGTGGCCGCGTCGGCGCAGATAGCGTGCGTAGACGTCCGCCGGGAGCATGGACCCCACCATGTTGCCCAGGTGCTTGATCCCGTTGATGTACGGAAGGGCGCTGGTGATGAGGTGACGAGCCATCGCGGGCTGCTCCCAAGTCGCTACGTGGGGTGACGGCGGACGGCCTCCGGGGCCGTCCGATTCGTCTACGAACCTTGAAATCGTAGCCGACACCACCGCGCCGCCCGCTTCCCGTTTTACTGGCTGGGAAGCGGGCGGCGCGGGGGGTCGTGCCGTGGCTGCGGTGCGTTACGGGCGCCAGGACGCCAGGACGCCCTCGTACAGTTCCTTGTCCGTCAGCTCGCGGGGGGCGGGCCCGGCGTGGAAGAAGGACGCGTTGCCGGCCTTGAGCCTGCGCAGGTAGTCGAACGCCTTGTTGTCGTGCTCGCCGAAGGCGACGAAGGAGAAGAAGACGCCGGGGTGGGTCTCGGCCGCCTCGGTGAGGGAGCGGGTGGCGGGGGTCTTGGCGTCCGGGGCGCCGTCCGTCTGGAAGATCACCAGGACGGGGGGCCGGGGCCCGGCGTCCGGTGTGGCCTCGGGTGACGTGCGGTGCTCGTCGAGGTGGGCCAGGACCGCTTCCACCGCCGCGTGGTAGCTCGTGCGGCCCATGCGGCCGAGGGTGGCGTGCACCTCGTCGATCCTGCCCTCGTGGTCGGTGAGGGTGAGGTCGGTGGTGCCGTCCACGTCCGTGGAGAAGAACGTCACGTGGACCGTGGCCTCGGGGTCGAGGTGCGCCGCGAGCGCGAGGGCCTGGTCGGCGAGGGCCTGGGCGGAGCCGTCCTTGTAGTACGGGCGCATGGAGGCGGAGCGGTCCAGGACGAGGTGGACCTGGGCGCGGGTGCCGGTGAGGTCGTTCTTCTTGAGGGCGGCGGTGGCGGCCTTGTAGGCCGTGGCGAGGCCGGGGGCGCGGGATTTGAGGCGGGCTAGGGGCTGTCTCTTATACACATCTGACGCTGCCGACGACTCCTTACGTGTAGATC
>NZ_JOIY01000043.1 GCF_000720185.1 Streptomyces sp. NRRL S-340
CCGCCCGCGCCCCCTCCGCCCCGTACACCGCCGCCTGCACCCGCTCCGGCACCGGAACCGACCCCGACGCCCCGCCCCTCGGTGACTCCCGTCACCTACCCGCGGTACCACACCCAGCCGCACCGGCACGCGCCCCGGCACGCCCCCTCACCGATCACCTACGTCCTGCTCATCGCGGTGCCCGCGCTGGTCGCCGTGGCCGCGCTCCGTCCGCGCTGACCCCTGGAGGCACCCGTTGTCGGAATGGCTTGTTCTCGTCCTGGCGATGCTCGCCGCCTGCGCCGTGGTCGTCGTCATCACCCTCGTACGCCACCGCACGGCGACCGAGGACGACGACCCCAGTCAGACGCCCGACGTCATCGAGTACATGACGATGTGGATCGGCGTCGTGTACGCCATCGTGCTGGGTCTGGCCATCGCGGGCGTCTGGGAGGCCCGGGTCGCCGCACAGGACCACGTCCAGGCGGAGGCCCAGGCCCTGCACGAGATCTCCGAACGGGTCCGGGTCTACCCGCCAGAGGTACGTGACCGGATCCGGGCCGATGTCAACGCCTATGTCGGACACGTCGTCACCACCGAGTGGAAGAGCATGGTGGACCACGGCCAGGTCACCGAGCGGGGCGACGAACTGCTGCAGAAGATCCGCGCCGACGTCTCGGACTACCAGCCCAAGTCGGACTTCGAGGCGCAGGCCTACCAGCCGCTCGTCGACCAGGTCACCGCCGCCGACCAGGCGCGCGCGGCACGCTCGGACTCCACCGGGGCGACGATGCCGGGCGTGGTGTGGTTCGGGCTGATCGCGGGGGCGGTGATCACCATCGGCATGGTGTTCGTGCTGCAGATCCGGCGCACCCCGAGAGAACTGGTCCTCGCCGGGCTGTTCTCCGCGCTGATCGCCTTCCTCCTCTTCCTGATCTGGGACTTCGACGCCCCCTACAGCCGGGGGGTCGCGTCGTCGACGGCACCCTTCCTGGACATGTTCCCCGGCGTCACCCGCTGACGGGCGCTCACCCTCCCGGCGCCGCGGGGGCCTGACACGTCCTCACGCGCAGGTCCCCCGGCCGCAGGAACGCCGTCCCCTGTGCGGCCCACACGGTTGCCCCGTTCGCCCGGGTACGATCGCGCCCCGGTGCACATCTTCCTAGCGTTTCGATCATCGAGGTGCATTTCAGGCGCACGCGGAAGAGGTCCGCAGCTGCTCCTCGGGGACCGGAGGATTCACCATGCGCGTGATAGGCGTTGTTTCGGCGGCACTGCTGGGGCTCGGCGCCCTCACCCTCTCCGCGCCCGCGGCCGTCGCCAGCGGCGGCGACAGCTCCTACGGCGGGGGAAGCGGTGAGGGCCACTCCTACGGTGGCGGCGGTGGCGACAGCCGCTCGTACGGCGGTGGCGGTGGTGACAGCCGCTCGTACGGCGGCGGAGGCGGCGGCCGCTCCGACGACGGCGGTGACGACGAGGAGGGCCGCGGCGGCCGGGGCGGGGGCAAGCCGGAGCACTTCCAGCACGGCGTCCGCGCGGGCGAGGGCGGCACCATCGCCGGCTTCGACCTGAAGGAGGTCGGCATGGGCACGGCGCTCATCGCCGGCTCGGTCGGCGCGGCGTACTACCTGTCGCGTCGCCGCACCGGCGAGGAAGGCGTCGCCTGACGCCGCCGGCCGTCGGCACATGTCTTCGCCCCGGACCCGCGCGGGTCCGGGGCGAAGACATGTCCACGAGACGGACAAGGGGAAGGCGGGGCCGGGGGGAGGAAGCGGACGGACGCCCAAGGGTCAGAGGGCGGAAGGCAGGGCGACAGGGGGCAAGGGACAGGGGACAGGGGACAGGGGACAGAAAGCAGAGGAACACGGAGGGCGTCGGATGGGGGCGGCTCGTCTCCGGGGCCGCCGGTCCCGGTCTCCGCCCCGTGCGCAGGCCGGGACCGGCGGCCCCGGGCCGGGAGCGCCGGCGACGGCCGTGCCGCACGGAGTCGCGCGGCGTCAGCCGTACTTCTGGGCCCTCTCCGGGCCCTCCCTCGGCTTCCCTCAGCCCTCTCTCAGACACACGTCTCTCGGAACACTTCTCGACAGGGGCCACCGGCACAGCGCTCCACCGCCGGGCGTCAGCCGTCCCCTGGAACCAAGGCGTCAGCCCGGCACCTGCCCCGCCGGGCGTCAGCCGCGCCTCTGGGGACGGCGGCGCGTCCAGAAGACGCCGCCGCCGATGGCGCCCGCGGCCAGCAGCCCGCCACCGATGGCGACGTCCGCCTTGGTGGCGCCGGTCTTCGTGGCGCCGCCGAGCCCGCCACGGACGCCGCCGACCACGGTGAACGCCCCGGGGCGGGTCAGGGTGCGGCCGGCGCACTCGACCGTGATCTCGTAGGTGCCGGGCCGGACGTCCTGACGGATCGTCACCACGCCCCGTGCGATCTCACCGGCGCCGTTGAAGGGGCGCAGCGGGGTGCGCGCGAAGGCGCCCGACACTGCGGCCCCGTCGGTGCGGCAGCCCTGCACCGTGATCGCCAGTTGACCGCCGCGGGCGATCGCACCGGGCAGGGCCTGGATGTTGCGGATGCCGTCGGCGCCACCGCCCGGCCCACCACCCTGACCGCCGCCCTGACCGCCACCGGGGCCACCGCCCGGACCGCCTCCCACTCCGCCGAACCCACCGCCCTGACCGTTGCCCGGGCCGCCGCCGCGGCCGAACTCACCGCCGTGGCCATGGCCGAACTCACCACCACGGCCATGGCCGAACTCACCGCCGTGGCCTTGTCCGAACTCGCCTCCGTGGCCGTGCCGCGGCCCCCGGTCCGGACCCCGTCCGAAGTTGCCGTCCGGTCCCCGGCCGAAACCACCGACCTGGCCGTTGCCCGGCCCGCCGCCCGCCTGGCCGTTGCCGAAACCGCCCCCCGGTCCGTTGCCCGGGCCACCTCCCGGACCGCCGCCCGGACCGCCACCGGGGCCACCGCCCGGACCGCCTCCCACTCCGCCGAACCCACCCCCCTGCCCATTGCCGGGACCACCGATCTGCCCGCCTCCGAACCCTCCCCCCGGACCACCGATCTGCCCGCCGCCGAACCCTCCCCCCGGACCACCGACCTGACCGTTCCCCGGGCCACCGACCTGACCGTTCCCCGGGCCGCCGACCTGGCCGCTGCCCGGTGCGACGTCCCAGCCGCCCGGGGCATCGCCGCCCTTCGCTACAGCCACCGGGGCGGCCAGCCCTACGGCGGCGACGGCGGCCACCAGGACCGCCAGAGGGGTGCGAGTGATGGACATGTGTTCCTCCGCGGAAGGCGCCCCGGGGGCCCGTACCCGGTCGATCGGCGAGAAAGCACCTCCGGGAAAAACCCTCGGATGCCCAGTTCAGGGGCGCATTTCGGCACTCGTCCGACCTGGTGAGCCATTCCCCCGGTGAATTGACCCAGTTGGATATCGCCGCAGGTCACCGGTTGTCATAAAGCCCCCGTACGGCGCGACTCGGATGGCGCACGGAAATCCGGCCCGCCACCCGTTCGCGTCCTCCCCGTCGCCGGTTCCGTACACGGGACTTAGCGTGCTGCTGTGCGCGAACGACGCGGTGGCGGCCGCATCGAGAGGGGATGGCGAATGTCTGCGAGCGGGCTGTCCGGAATCGTGGAAGAGGAGGAGCCGCAGCCGCGGCGGAAGCGTGCCCCGTGGGGTGTGATAGCGCTGGTCCTGCTCGCCGGGCTCGCTCTCATCCGCAACGGCTCCGGAGAGTTCGACGCCGGTCCGCCGCAGCCCGCGAAGGCGGCGGCCCCGGACGTCAGCCGTCCGCCCAGCGCCGCGCCGGCCACGGACCCGACCGCCGGGCCGTCGCTGCCCGAGTCGGTGCCCGACCGGGTCCGGATCCCGCTGATCCAGGTCGACGCGCCCATCACCCCGGTCGGGGTGGACTCCGACGGCTGGGTGGCCGCTCCCCCGCCGGACGACCCGAATCTGGCCGGCTGGTTCAACGGCGCCGTCACGCCCGGGGAAAAGGGAACCGCCGTCGTCGTGGGCCATGTCGACAACAAGATGGGCCCGGCGGTCTTCTACGGACTGGGTGCCCTGAAGAAAGGGAACCACGTAGAGATCCACCGCGAGGACGGAAAGACGGCGGTTTTCGAGGTGTACGGCGTCGAGGTGTTCGAGAAGAGCGACTTCCCCGGCGACCGCGTGTACGGCTCGAAGGGCACCCCGGAACTGCGGCTCATCACCTGCGGCGGCGATTACACCAAGCAGACCGGATATCAGGGCAACGTCGTCGTCTTCGCCCGCCTGGTCGAGGTCCGCTGAACGCCCCGGGCCGCCCCGGCGCGGCGGCGTCCGCGGCCGGGCGGGCCCGTTCCGCGTCAGGTGTACGTGCGGCGCGGCACGGTGAAGCGGTAGCCCTCGTCGAGCAGTCTGGGCAGGTACTTGCGCAGGGCGCGGACGGTCTGCGACCGGTCGCCCCCGGCGTCGTGGGAGAGCACCACGACGCCGGGGGCGGCGCCGCGCTCGACGCGGCGCACGATGGTGCTGGTGCCGGGGGTGGTCCAGTCGAGACTGTCCACGGTCCAGGCCAGCGGCTCCATGCCCATCTCGGCGTTGAGCTGGAAGACGTTGCGGTTCCACGCGCCGTAGGGGGCGCGGAACCACAGCGGCCGCTCGCCGTAGGCCTTCTCGATGACGTCGCTGGTGCTCTCGATCTCGTCGCGGATCTCGCTGCGGCTGAGCTGGGTGAGCAGCGGGTGGGTCCAGGTGTGGTTGCCCACGACGTGGCCCTCGTCGGCCATCCGGGCCAGCAGGTCCCGGTTCCAGTCGGCCATCTCGCCGCACACCATGAACGTCGCCCGGATGTCGTACTTGGCCAGGGTGTCCAGGACGTGCGGGGTGTAGTCGGGGTTCGGGCCGTCGTCGAAGGTGAGCAGCATGGTGTTGCCCCGGCCGGAGAAACGCAGGATGGGGGCGGTGCGCACCTTGGTCGGCAGGGGCCGGGCGCGCTGGGGGACGTCGCCGGTCAGCGGGCGGAGCCGGTAGGCGGAGGGTTTGAGGGCGCTGCGCGCCTGGGGGCCCGCGGCGGGGGCGGGGGCTGCCGCCGGGGTGCCGGAGGAGCCGGAGAGCAGCAGGCCGGCCGTGCCGGCCGCGCCTGCCGCACCGAGGGCGGCGGCCCCGGCGAGCATGGCCCGGCGCCGCGTGAACAACTGATCCTTCTGCATGACTCATCAGTGACCGGACGGTCCCTGCGGCACCGGTACGGCGGCACGAAAGCACCCGCCCGGCCCAGTTGGCGGCGGCCGGCGGGCCGCCGTGGTCCCGCCCGGCCCGATCGGCGGAGTCCGGTGGCCCGTCCCCGGCCGCCGCGCCGCCCCGGCCGCCGGCGGCGCATCAGGGGGACGGCGGCGTCCGACGGTCTTCCGACCGCACGTGTCCACGGCGGAGGCCTGCGCCGCAGGAGCGCGGCGGGTTTCCGGGGCTCCCCGGAAGAGCCCCGGAGGAGGACGTTCCGATAAGCTACTCAGCGTGACGGAACAGCACGAGGAGCACGAGCAGCAGGCGCACCGGTTCGAGCGGGGCACCGACGGGCCGAAGGTGATCGTGACCGGGGTGGACGGCTCCGACTCCTCCATGCGGGCCGCCGCCTACGCCGCCGGTCTGGCCCGGCGTCAGGGCGCGCGGCTGGCCGTCGTGTACGTGCAGCCGGTGATGTCGGCGGGGGCGGCCATGGGCGCGCCGGTGGCCGAGACGACCGACGAGATCGCCGAGGACCTGGTCCAGCAGATCCGCGAGGCCGCCGAGCGGCTGAAGGGGATATTCGAGGTCCGCTGGGAGTTCCACACCTTCCGCGGCGATCCGTACAACGGCCTGGTGACGGCCGCCGACGAGCTGAAGGCGGACGCGGTGGTCGTCGGCGCCTCCGAGCAGGCCGGCCACCGGATCATCGGCTCGGTGGCGGTGCGCCTGGTGAAGGCGGGAAGGTGGCCGGTGACGGTGGTCCCGTAGCGGGGCCCGCCGTGACCCTGCGGCCGGTGGGGCGTGCGTGGCGTCTTCCGTACCCGGCGGCGCTGGGCCATCATGATCCGCCGTCAGCCGTTTGCCGTCTGCGAAGAGGTGAGGCGCATGGCCGGGCTCCGTATGGGCGAGGGCATTCTCCGCCGTAAACCCATCGAACACATCGAGGAGACGGAAGCCGGCGAGGGACCGAAACTCGAACGCTCGCTCGGCTTGTGGCAGCTCACCGCGATCGGCGTGGGCGGCATCATCGGCGCGGGCATCTTCACGCTGGCCGGCACGGTGGCCAACGGCACGGCCGGTCCGGCCGTCCTCGTCTCCTTCCTGATCGCGGGCGTGGCCAGCGCGTGCGCCGCGCTGTCGTACGCGGAGTTCGCCGGCCTGATCCCGAAGGCGGGCTCCGCCTACACGTACGGGTACGCGGTCCTCGGCGAGTTCGCGGGCTGGTTCATCGGCTGGGACCTGCTGCTGGAGTACACGGCGATCGTGGCGGTGGTCGCCATCGGCATCTCCGGCTACTTCAGCTTCCTCGTCGAGGACATGGGCGCGCACCTGCCCGCGTGGATGCTGGGCGCGCCCGGCACCGGGTCCGGGCACCGGGTCGATCTGTTCGCGGCGGTGCTGTGCCTGCTCATCGCCTGGCTGCTGAACCTCGGCATCCGCAACGCGGCCCGTTTCGAGATGATCGTGGTGGTGCTGAAGGTCATCGTGGTGCTGGTGGTGATCGCTGTGGGTGTGTTCCACATCCACAGCGCGAACTACCACCCGTTCTTCCCGTACGGGGTCGGCGGGGCCTTCACCGGCGCGGCGACCGTGTTCTTCGCGGTCTTCGGGTACGACGCCATGTCGACGGCGGCCGAGGAGTCCAAGGACGCCCAGCGGCACATGCCGAAGGCGATCATCTACTCGCTGGCCATCGCGATGGTCCTGTACGTGGCGGCCTGCCTGGTGCTGACCGGGATGCAGAAGTACAAGGACATCGACAAGGAGAGCGGCTTCGCGACGGCGTTCAAGTCGGTGGGCCTGAACAGGCTGGCGGACGTGATCGCGGTGGGCGCGATCATCGGCATCCTCACGGTGATGTTCACGTTCATGCTGGGCGTGACCCGGGTGTGGTTCTCGATGTCGCGGGACGGACTGCTGCCGCGCTGGTTCGCGAAGACGCACCCCACCCGGCACGTGCCGACCCGGGTGACGTGGATCGTCGGGTGCGCCTCCGCGGTGATCGCCGGGTTCCTGCCGATCGCCGAGGCGGCGGAGCTGACCAACATCGGCATCCTGCTGGCGTTCGTGGTGGTGTGCGCGGCGGTCATCGTGCTCCGTTACAAGCAGCCGGACCTGCCGCGCGGCTTCCGCACCCCGTGGATGCCGTTCGTGCCGGCGCTCGGGATCGTCTTCTCGGTCTGGCTGATCACGTTCCTGCAGTGGCAGACCTGGGTGCGGTTCGTGGTGTGGTTCCTGATCGGCTGTGTGATCTATTTCGGCTACTCGTACAAGCGGTCGGCGCTGGCCCCGCGCCGCGACGAGAGGGCCTGACCGGCGGCGCGCGTCCCGGACGACGGCGAGAGCGCGCGGCCGGTGGCGGGGCAGCTGCCGGCCGCGCACGGCCCCCACGGACGGGGGCAGCCCGCCGGCCGGGCACGGCCCCGACGGGCGGGCACGGCCGCGGGAGGGGTCGGTCCCACGGGCCGGTGTCCGTACCCGCGTGCCCGGCCGTCACCGGCCCATGACCAGCCCGTCCTTGGCCGCCCCCCGGGCGAGCACCGCGTCGCGGATCCGATCGCGCACGGCCTGCAGGCCGGCGCCCCGGTCGATGGCGTCGGCGACGTCGACCACCCGGCCCGCGTCGGGGTCGAACCACTCGGGGACGAACTCGGCCCGGGTCACCTCCCAGCGGCCGCCGGGCCGGGCGGGCGGGGCGAAGGTGAAGCGGGCCAGGGTGCTCTGGCCGGTGCGCGGATCGCGCGGGGTGCTGCCGGGCGCCGGGTCGCTGATCTGGTCGCCGGTGCCGTAGACCACCCAGGTGCCGCCGACCTTCTCGTAGGGCTGCGGGAGGGGGGAGCCCGTGCCGAGGATCAGGTCGACGTCGGGGCGGTTCCCGCTGCGTGCGGCGGTCAGCAGGCGCACCAGGTCCGTCTGCTGCCGGTCGGGGCCGGCGGACCGCCCGCCCCAGTGCAGGGACACGACGACGACGTCGGCGCCCGCCTGCCGGGCGGCCCGGGCGTCGGCCACGATCCGGTCGGGGTCGATCAGGCGCAGGGCCCACGGCTGCCCGGCGGGCAGCGGCCGGCCGGTTCCCTGGCTGTAGGCCAGGTGGGCGACGAGCGCGGGGCCGGCGCGCAGCAGGGCGCCGCGGGCCTCGGCCTCGGTGCGCGCCGATCCGGCGTGCCGCAGACCGGCGCGGTCGAGGGCGTCCAGGGTGCGGCGGACCCCGTCGGCGCCGTCGTCGAGGGTGTGTCCGGAGGCGGTGGCGCAGCCGTCGTAGCCGGTCGCGGCGAGGTCGCGCGCCAGTTCGGGCGGGTACGTGCCGGGTGAGGCGCCGGTGGGCACGCCGTCGGCGCCCTGGACGGCATCCAGGTGGCACAGCGCCAGGTCGGCGCGCCGGACGGCGGGGGCGACGCCGGCCAGCATGGGCCGGAAGTCGTGGCCGCCGCCGCCCGCGTCGAAGTCGGTGCGGTCGAGGACCGCGGCGTCGGGCAGGATGCCGCCGGAGGCGAGCAGGGTGAACCCGGCGGTCTGCCGGGATCCCTGGGCCGCGGGCCCCGGGTGCGCGGTCGGAGCGTGCCGCTGCTCGCGGTGGTCGGCCTGACAGGAGGCCGCCGGGTGAGCAGGGCCGTGACGGCCAGGGCCACCTGGTGTCGGCGTGAGAACATCGGTCGGTTCACCTCGTTGCGGTCGCACCCGCGCCCTGTCTCACTGGCGTTCAGAAGGCGGAGGGGAGTGCGGTCGTATCGGCGGACAAGTGACAGTCGGACAGGCGATAGTCAGATGGGTACGAAATAGGCCCGCGTCGCAAACGGCGGCGGTGGGCCGATTGGTCCGTCCGGTGCGCACCGGACGGACGGCGGTGACTGACGGACCGTTCGTCGCACCGTTCGCCGACGCGATCGACCGTCCGCCGCACAGTGGTGCGCGCGCCCTGTCGTCGCCCGGCCCGCTGCGATGCGATACGGCCATGACGGCCGGAACCACCCTCCCGCCCGCGACGACCGCCGAGCACGAACTCGCCGCGCTGCAGCGCGAGCACGCCCGCCCGCTGTTCGCGCTGCTGCTGCGGCTGTGCGACGGCGACCGGCAGCGCGCCGAGGACCTGCTCCAGGAGACGCTCGTCCGTGCCTGGCAGCACCCGGAGGCGCTGCGTGCCGACGCCTTCGACTCGGTACGGCCCTGGCTGCTGACCGTCGCCCGGCGCCTGGCCATCGACGCGCGCCGGGCCCGGCAGGCCCGGCCGCCCGAGGTGGGCGACGCGGTCCTGGAGAACGCGCGGGTCTGCGCCGACCACGCCGAACGCTCCACCGCCGCGCTCGATGTGCGGCGCGCTGTGAAGACACTCACTCCGCACCACCGTGAAGTCCTGGTGCTGGTGTACTTCCAGGGGGCCAGCGTGGCGGAGGCCGCCGACATCCTGGGCATTCCTCCCGGTACCGTGAAGTCCCGCGCGTATTACGCGTTGCGCGCGCTGCGCAGGGTGCTCCCGGGGTACGCGGCCGACCTGCGGTGAAACGGATCCCCGGGTCAAGCCTCCGTAAAGCGCCTTGCCGTGGACCACGGTTGAGTAATCGGGTGTTCTCATCCGTGTTCCGCTGGGGCCGTGTCCCAGGATCCGGGGCCGGGCCACGCGCACCCACCGGAGGAAGGCAGGAAGGGATGCTGCACAGAGGTCAAGAGAGCACGGACGGGGACGACGGGGACGGCGGCGGTGAACTGGTCGTCCCGATGGCCTGGTTGTACGCCGAGTACATCGCCGACGAGCTGCTGCGCACCGGTGATCTGATGCCGCCCTCGTCGGTGGAGTTCCGCGCCGGGCGGGACGCGCTGGCGCTGACCGTCTTCCTGTCCGACACCGACGGCGAGCTGTCCGGCATCCGGGTGATCTCGCAACTGGAGACCTGGCTGTCGCTGACGGCGTACGACCAGCCGTGGCAGGACTGGGTGCGCGAGCGGATGGACTGCCTCGCGGCCGACGCGCACGCCCGTGGCGTGCACTCCCCCGACCTGGCGCTGGCCGAGGCGGCGTGGCGATGGCTGGAGGAGACCGAACTGCTCGCGCCCGACCTGGACGCGGTGCCGGACGGCGCCGCGGCGGTGGGCGAGGACGAGGGGCCGAAGGTGTGGACGCCCGCCTGGCAGCTCGGCCTGCCGCTGGGGCACCTCGCCATCCACCTCTTCTGACCGCGCTCCCGCCGCGCCGCCCGCGTCATTTGAGCAGCCGGGAGAGCCTGCGGTCCGCCAGCGGCTTGCCGCCCGTCTGGCAGGTCGGGCAGTACTGCAGCGAGGAGTCGCTGAAGGAGACCTCGCGGATGGTGTCGCCGCACACCGGGCAGGGCTCCCCCGTGCGGCCGTGCACCCGCAGACCGCTCTTCTTCTCGGCCTTGAGCCGGCCCGCTGCGACGCCTCTGGAGCGCTCGACCGCCTCGGTCAGGGTGGTGCGCAGCGCCTCGTACAGCGTCCGGGTCTCCTCGGGGGTCAGCGAGGCGGCCAGCTTGAACGGGGACATCTTCGCCGCGTGCAGGATCTCGTCGCTGTAGGCGTTGCCCACGCCCGCGATCAGGCTCTGGTCGCGCAGGGCGCCCTTGAGCTGCCGCCGCTCCCCCGCGAGCAGCCGTGCGAAGGCCTCCTCGTCGAAGCCGTCGGCCAGCGGATCGGGGCCGAGCCGGGCGATGCCCGGCACCTGACGCGGGTCGTGCACGACGTACACCGCGAGCCGCTTCTGGGTGCCGGCCTCGGTGAGGTCGAAGCCCGCCCCGGTCTCCAGGGCGACGCGCAGGGCGAGGGGGCCCTTGCCGGGGCGCGGCACCCCGTCGGGCAGGCGGTCCTTCCACTGGAGCCAGCCCGCGCGGGCCAGGTGGGTGACGAGGTGCGGGCCGCCGCCGGTGGCCAGGTCGAGGAACTTGCCGTACCGGCCGACGGCGGTGATCTCGTGACCCTCCAGGGCGGTGACGGGCGGGTCGTAGGTCTTCAGGACGCTGATGGCGACGGGCAGCACCCGGACCACCTCGTGACCGACCAGGTTCTCGGTCAGGAAGTCCTTGAGCGCTTCCACCTCGGGCAGTTCCGGCATGGTTCCAGCGTGCCACCGGCCACTGACACCGCCACACGGCGCGGACCGTCCCGGCCCGGACCGGACCGTCCCGGCCCCGGCAGGCTCACTCCGAGTCGCCTATCACGAACTCGCTCCACAGGCACTTGCCGCCGCCGCGCGCCTCCACGCCCCACACGTCGGCGAGCCGGTCGACGAGCAGCAGGCCGCGCCCGGAGACGCCCTGCTCCCCCGGTTCGCGGCGGCGCGGCAGGGCGCTGGAGGAGTCCTCGACCTCGACCCTGAGCCGCCGGTCGGTGCCGCTGAGCACGCGCAGGGTGACCACGGCGGCGCCCTCGGTGTGCATCAGGGCGTTGGTGATGAGTTCGTCGGCCACGAGTTCGATCTCGTCGGAGCGTTCCCACGCGCCCCAGGAGCGCACGGTGTCGCGGATCATGTGCCGGGCCCCGGTGAGCGCCTCGGGGTCGCCGGGGGCGACGTGCTGCTGGAAGCGGCCGAGCGGCCGGCGTTCGGTGAGCGCGCGGCGGCGCAGCACCAGCAGGGCCACGTCGTCGTCGCCGCCGCGCTCCTCCGCCATCGCGATCAGCCGGTCGGCCAGGTCGCGTACGTCCTCGGGTCCCGCGGCGATGGACTCCGCCAGGGCGCGCATGCCGTCGTCGAGGTCGGCGCCGGGCTGTTCGACGAGGCCGTCGGTGCACAGCACCAGGGACTGGCCGGGGTCGAGTTCCATGGCGCAGACCGGGTACTCCAGGCTGCCGAACTCCGCGGACAGGCCGAGCGGCAGTCCGCCGTCTACGTCGACCCGGCGGCAGGTGCCGTCGACGTGCCGCACCAGGGGGTCGATGTGGCCGGCGCGGACGACCTGGACGACACCGGTGGACAGGTCGGCCTCCGCGTACAGACAGGTCGCGAAGCGGTCGGTGTCCAGTTCGTGCAGGAAGATGGAGGCGCGGGCCATCACGGTGGCCGGGGTGTGGCCCTCGGCGGCGTAGGCGCGCAGGACGATGCGCAGCTGGCCCATGACGGCGGCGGCGTGCGTGTCGTGGCCCTGGACGTCGCCGATGACCGCGCCGACCCGGCCGCCGGGCAGCGGGATCAGGTCGTACCAGTCGCCGCCGATGTCCCGGCCCAGGGAGCCGCCCGCGTACCCGGAGCGGTAGCGCACGGCGACGTCGGCGCCGGGGACGCTGGGGATGGTGCGGGGCAGCATGGCCTGCTGGAGGCTCTGGGCGAGGTCCTTCTCCTGTTCGTAGAGCATGGCGCGCTGCAGGCTCTGCGCGATGCTGCTGCCGAGGGCGACGAGGAGGTTGCGTTCTTCCTGGGTGAAGCCGTGCCGGCCGCTGTAGAGCAGGCCCATGCCGCCGATCGGGCGGCCCTGGGCGACGAGCGGCAGGTAGGCGGCCGAGGTGATGCGCAGCCCGGTGATGTGCGGCCACAGGACGGGGTAGCGCTCGGCGAAGTCCTCCGGGGACTCGATGAAGCGTGGGCTGAGGGTGCGGACCGCCTCGCTCATCGGGTAGGGCTCGTCGATCCGGGTGACGAGGGTGCCGGGGACGGAGCTGCCCTCGGGTCCCTCGGCGACGAGCCGGATGCGGCCGGCTTCGACGAGGCCGAGGACCAGGCTGGTGGCGCCCAGCAGGGCGAGGCCGTGGCTGTCCTTGACGACCTCGATGACGTCCTGGACGGAGTGGGCGTGGGCGAGGGCGGCGGTGGTGGCCTGCACGACGTTGGTCTGCTCGCGGCGGGCCGCGGCCCGGGCGACCCGCTCCTGGCGGCCGGCGACGTCGTCGAGTTCCTCGGTGGCGTCCCGGATGATGCCGATGATCCGGTGCGGGCGCCCGGTGCCGTCCCGGCGGATGTAGCCCTGGGTGTGGATCCAGCGCAGGGTGCCGTCGCGGCGGCGCAGGCGCATGTAGGTGCCGTAGTTCTCGCTGCCGTCCTTCAGGGCGCGGGCCACCATGGCCTCCAGGCGGCGCCCCTCGCCGCCGGGGACGCGCGGGGCCAGGGTCTCGGGGCGGCCGTCGTACTCCTCCGGGGCGAGGTCGAAGATCTTGTGGGTCTGCGCGTCCATGCTGAGCAGACCGGTGTCCAGGTCCCAGTCGAAGCTGCCCATGCGGTTGAGTGCCAGGATCGGGTCCGGGTGCGCGGGCCAGTCGTCCGGGAGTGACAGGGCGTGCGCTCCCCGTTCAGCCATGGGGCCACCTTGCCAGGATTTGCCGGATTCTTCGAGTGGGGACCCGGGGAACCCGGGGACGAGGGGATTCCGTCGGGAGAGGAGCGTGCACGGCCGTGGGATGGTTCACCGCACCGGACTACTGGCTGACCCGCCTGGTGTTCCAGCGGGCGCTGGCCGCGGTCTACCTCGTGTCGTTCCTGACGGCGGCCCTGCAGTTCCGGGCGCTGCTGGGCGAGCGGGGCATGCTGCCGATCCCCCGCTTCGTGGCACGGGTGCCGTTCCGGCGGGCGCCGAGCCTGTTCCACCTGCGCTACTCGGACGGGCTCTTCGCGGCGGTCGCCTGGGGCGGCTGCGCGGTGTCGGCGGCCCTGCTGGCGGGGCTGGACGGGTGGCTGCCGCTGTGGGGCTGCGTGCTGCTGTGGCTGGTGCCGTGGGCGCTGTACCTGTCGATCGTGAACGTCGGGCAGACCTGGTACGGCTTCGGCTGGGAGTCCCTGCTGCTGGAGACCGGGTTCCTCGCGGCGTTCCTGGGCAACGGCGAGGTGGCCCCGCCGGTCGTGGTGCTGTTCCTGCTGCGCTGGATCCTCTTCCGGGTGGAGTTCGGCGCGGGACTGATCAAGATGCGCGGCGACGAGTGCTGGCGGAGACTGACCTGCCTGGACTACCACCACGAGACCCAGCCGATGCCTGGTCCGCTGAGCTGGTTCTTCCACCATCTGCCCGCCCCGCTGCACAAGGTGGAGACGGCCGCGAACCACGTCACGCAACTGGCCGTGCCGTTCCTGCTGTTCACACCGCAGCCGCTCGCCACGGCCGCCGCCTCGCTGATGATCCTCACCCAGTTGTGGCTGGTGCTGTCGGGCAACTTCGCGTGGCTGAACTGGATCACCGTCGTGCTGGCCCTGTCCGCCGTCCGGTGGCCGGGCGCCACGCCCTCCCCGGTGCCCGCGACACCGCTGTGGTACGAGGTGGTGGTCCTGGCCGTCGCCGCGCTGCTGGCGTTCCTCAGCCACCGCCCGGTGGCGAACATGGTCTCCCGCCGCCAGGTCATGAACCGCTCCTTCGACCCGCTGCACCTGGTCAACACCTACGGGGCCTTCGGCAGCGTCAGCCGGGTCCGCTACGAGGTGGTCGTCGAGGGCACGCTGGACGAGGTGCCGCGCGAGGACTCCGACTGGCGGGAGTACGAGTTCAAGGGCAAGCCCGGGGACGTACGGCACTGGCCGCGCCAGTTCGCGCCGTACCACCTGCGCCTGGACTGGCTGATGTGGTTCGCCGCGCTCTCCCCGGCGTACGCGGGGCCGTGGTTCGGCGCGCTGGTGGAGCGGCTCCTGGAGAACGACCGCGACACGCTGCGGCTGCTGCGCCGCTCGCCCTTCCCGCCCGGCCGGCCGCCGCGCTACGTCCGCGCCCGTCTGTTCCGCTACCGCTACACGACCTGGCGGGAGCTGCGCGCCACCGGGGCCTGCTGGGACCGTACCTACGTGCGGGAGTTCCTGGCGCCGACCCGGCTGGCGGGGACGGCGGGGCGCACCTGACGGCGGCCCCTCGTCAGACCCTCCCGCTACGGTCGGTGACATGAGAGCCACAGGAACTCCCGCCGTACGGTCCTTCGAGCCGGCCGGGGCGAACCCGGACCCCGGGCCGCCACCGGCCTCCCGGTGGGGGTCGCCGCGCTGGGCGGGCGGTTCGGCCGCGAGATCGCGCCGGCCGTTCGGCGGCCCGGTCAGCCGGACCGGGCCGGCCCGTAGACACGGGTGGCCGTCCCCTCGAAGACCGCCCCGCGTTCGCTCTCGGCGAGCCCGGCCGTCAGGTCGCGGGCGGTGGCGAGCACCTCGGAGTAGGACGCCGCCAGGGTGCACACCGGCCAGTCCGAGCCGAACATCAGCCGGTCCGGGCCGAAGGCGTCCAGCACGGTGTCCGCGTAGGGGCGCAGGTCGGCGGGGGTCCGGCGGGCGGGGTCCGCCTCCGTCACCATGCCCGACAGCTTGCAGACGGTGTTCGGCAGGGCTGCCAGCGCCCGGACGGCGTCCGCCCAGGGCTGCGTGCCGCCCGAGGCGATGGGCGGCTTGCCCAGGTGGTCGAGGACGAAGGTCAGCCCGGGGTGGCGGGCCGCCGCCTCGGCGCAGGCGGGCAGCTGGTGCGGGACGACGACCAGGTCGTACACGAGGCCCGCCTCCGCCACGGCGGCCAGGCCGCGGGCGACGTCCGGGCGCAGCAGCCAGCGCGGGTCGGGTTCGGACTGGACCTGGTGGCGCACGCCCTTGAGGTGGCGGCCGCCGGGCAGGGCGCGCAGGCGGGCCAGTTCGTCGGCGACGTCCGGGCGGGTGAGGTCCGTCCAGCCGACCACGCCCCAGATCAGCGGATGCGCCTCGGCGAGGGCCAGGAACTCGGGGGTCTCCTCGGGCACGGTGACGGTCTGGACGAGGACCGTGCGGTCGACCCCGGCCGCCCGGGCCTGGGGTTCCAGGTCGCCTACCGTGAAGTCGCGCCGCAGCGGGCGCAGTCCGGGCCCGGTGATCCAGTCCTGGTCACGGACCGACAGGTCCCACACGTGGTGGTGGGCGTCGACGGTCACGGCAGCTCCCAGACGACGGGCAGGCCCGCGCCGGCGCCGTCGCGCGAGTAGTCGTGCACGACGTCGAGCAGTTCGGCCATCCGGGCCTGCCAGGCCACGTTGACCGGCAGCTTCTCCAGTCCGGCCAGCAGCCGGGTGTAGTCCTCGCACTCCAGGAGGTGGAAGAGATCGGTGCCGCTGCGCCAGATCGTCCACGAGGTGGCCCCGGCGGCGCGGATGGCCGTGGTGAGTTCCGGCGGGACCTCGCGGTGGGCGGCCTCGTAGGCGGCGACGCGGTCGGCGCGGACCTTGGTGTGCAGGGCGACTCTCATGACGGCTCCTCGCGGGGCAGCAGGCCCGCCTCGCGCAGCTCCTGCCAGAACGCGGCGGGGACGGGGACGGCGAACTGCTCGGCGCAGTCGCGGACTTCGGCGGCCGAGCGGGCCCCCACCAGGACACTGGCGACGGCGGGGTGCGCGGCGCAGTAGGAGAGGGCGGCGGCGCGCAGGGTGATGCCGTGGGCTGCGGCGGTCGCCTTGATGCGCAGGGCGCGGTCGAGCATCGGTCGCGGGGCCCGCGCGTAGTCGTACGTCGCGTCGGGTCCCGGGTCGGCCAGCAGGCCGGAGTTGAACGCGCCGCCGACGACGACCGAGACCCCGCGCTCCAGGGCTGCGGGCAGCAGGTCGGCGAGGGCGCTGTGGTCGAGGAGGGTGTGGCGCCCCGCGCACAGCACCACGTCGACGTCGGTGTCGCGGACGAAGCGGGTGAGCATGGCGGACTGGTTCATGCCCGCGCCGATCGCCCCGACCACGCCCTCGGAGCGGAGCTTCTCCAGCGCCGGGTAGCCCTCGCGGAAGGCCTGCTCGGCGTGGTCGTCGGGGTCGTGCAGGTAGACGACGTCGACGCGGTCGAGGCCGAGGCGGTCCAGACTCGCCTCCAGGCTGCGGCGGACGCCGTCGGCGCTGAAGTCCCAGACGCGGCGGTGGGTGGCGGGCACCGCGAAACCGGCGGCAAGGTCGTCGCCGGTGCCGTCGCCTGTGCCGTCGTCCGTGGCGGCGGGTTCGAGACGGCGGCCCACTTTGGTGGAGAGGGTGTACGACGCCCGGGGCCGGGCGCGCAGGGCGGCGCCGAGGCGGCGTTCGGACAGGCCGAGCCCGTAGTGCGGGGCGGTGTCGAAGTAGCGGATCCCCGCCTCCCAGGCGGCGGTCACCGCCTCGTGGGCCTGTTCCTCGGTGACCTCGGTGTACAGGTTGCCGAGGGCGGCGGCGCCGAAGCCGAGGGGGCCGGCCTCGACGCCGCTGCGGCCGAGGGCGGTCACCGTCCCACCGGGCGCAGCCGCAGGCCCTGCATGCCGCCGTCGACGGCGAGGGCCGTGCCGGTGGTGGCGCCGGAGTGCGGGCCGGCCAGGTAGGCGATGGCGGCGGCCACCTCGGCCGCGGTCACCAGGCGGCCGGTGGGCTGGCGGGCGCTCAGGGCGGCGCGTTCGGCCGCCGGGTCGGGGGCCGCCTCCAGCAGCCGTCCGACCCAGGGGGTGTCGACGGTGCCCGGGTTGACGCAGTTGACGCGGATGCCCTCGCGGACGTGGTCGGCGGCCATGGCGAGGGTCAGGGAGTACACGGCGCCCTTGGTGGCGCTGTAGAGCGCGCGCTGCGGGAGGCCGGCGGTGGCCGCGATCGAGCAGGTGTTGACGATCGCGGCACGCTCGGAGGCGCGCAGGTGCGGCAGGGCGGCGCGGGCGGTACGGACCATGCCGAGGACGTTGACGTCGAAGACGCGGCGCCATTCGTCGTCGTCGTTGTCCTCGACGGTGCCCTGGGCGCCGATGCCCGCGTTGTTGACGAGGATGTCCACGCCGCCGAGGGTGCCGGCCGCCGAGGCGACCGCCGTGCGCACCGACGCGTCGTCGCTCACGTCGGCGCGGAAGGCGTGCAGCGGCTCGTCCACGGCCGACGGGTCCAGGTCCAGCACGGCGACCCGGGCGCCCCGCTCGGCGAGGAGGTCCGCGGTGGCCCGGCCGATGCCGGAGGCACCGCCGGTCACCAGTGCCCTCAGTCCGTCGAAGTCGTTCATGCCGCGTGTCCCTTCTGCCGCTCGTGACGCCTCTGCCGGTCCTGCCCGCCTGGTCCGTCCTGCCCGGTCCGCCTGTCGTTCCCGCCCTGCTCGTCCTGCCCGGCCCGCTGTGCCAGGTCGGCGGCCCAGAAGGTGCCGCCGGGGAAGGTGTAGCGCTCGATGGACCCCGGTCGCAGGGCGGCCGAGAAACCGGGGGCGGCGGGGGCCGTGTAGTGGCCGTCGCGGATCACCACCGGGTCCAGGAAGTGGTCGTGCAGGTGGTCGACGTACTCGATGACGCGGTCCTCGGTGGTGCCGGAGACCGCGACGTAGTCGAACATCGACAGGTGCTGCACCAGTTCGCACAGGCCGACGCCGCCCGCGTGCGGGCAGACGGGGACGTCGTACTTGGCGGCCAGGAGCAGGATGGCGAGGTTCTCGTTGACGCCGCCGACGCGGGCCGCGTCGATCTGGAGCACGTCGAGGGCGCCGGCCTGGAGCATCTGCTTGAAGACGACGCGGTTGTGCACGTGTTCGCCGGTGGCGACCTTCACCGGGGCCACCGCCTCGCGGATGGCCGCGTGGGCGAGGACGTCGTCGGGGCTGGTGGGCTCCTCGATCCAGTACGGGTCGAACTCGGCGAGCGCCTTGGTCCAGCGGATCGCCTCGGCCCTGTCCCAGCGCTGGTTGGCGTCGATGGCGATGCGGATGTCCGGTCCCACGACGGCGCGGGCGACCCGGCAGCGGCGTACGTCGTCGTCGAGGTCCGCGCCGACCTTCAGTTTGATCTGGGTGAACCCGTCGGCGACCGCCCGGGCGGCGAGCCGGGTCAGCTTCTCGTCGTCGTAGCCGAGCCAGCCGGCGGACGTGGTGTAGCCGGGGTAGCCCCGCTCCAGGAGGCGGGCGGTGCGCTCGGGCGCGCCCTGCCTGCCGCGGCGCAGGATCTCCAGCGCCTCGCCCGGGGTGAGGGCGTCGGTGATGTAGCGGAAGTCGATCTGCCGCACCAGCCACTCGGGGTCGGCCTCGGAGAGCAGCCGCCACAGGGGCAGGCCGGCCCGTTTGGCGGCGAGGTCCCACACGGCGTTGGCGACGGCGCCGATCGCCATGTGCATCACGCCCTTCTCCGGGCCCAGCCACCGCAGTTGGCTGTCACCGATCAGGTCCCGGAAGAGGGAGCCGGGATCGGCGCACACCTCGTCGACGGACCGCCCGACGACGTGGTGGCGCAGCGCGTGGATCGCGGCGACCTGGACGTCGTTGCCCCGCCCGATGGTGAAGGTGAAGCCGTGTCCCTCCGGGCCGCCCTCGGCGTCGGTGCGCAGCACGAGGTAGGCGGCCGAGTAGTCGGGGTCGGGGTTCATCGCGTCGGAGCCGTCGAGCTCTCGCGAGGTGGGGAAACGGATGTCGTAGGTGTCGACCGCGGTGATGCGGGCGGGCGTCGGGGACACGGATGGCCTTTCGTTCGGTGGCGGGGTGACCGGCGTGGTCAGTCCTGGGCGCGGCCCGTCGTCACGCGGGCGATCATGAGGGCGACCAGGATGATCCCGCCGTAGATGGCCTGGATCCAGAACGACGGCACCTGGGCGAGGGTGAGCAAGTTCTGCACCACGCCGAGCAGGAGGACGCCGGTGAGCGCGCCGGACATGGTGCCCCGGCCGCCGTCGAGGCTGATGCCGCCGATGACCGCCGCCGCGAACACGGTGAAGATCATGTTCTGGCCCTGGTTGGCGCTGATCGCGCCGACGTAACCGGTCTGCATGATGCCGCCGACGGAGGCGAGGACGCCCGCGACGACGAACACGCCGAGCATGACCCGTTCCACGCGGATGCCGGCGGCGCGGGCCGCGTCCGCGTTGCCGCCGATGGCGTACAGGGCGCGGCCGACACGGTGGTACTTGAGGACCAGGCCGGTGACGGCGAAGGCGACGGCGGCCAGCCACACCGATATGGGGATGGTCAGGAAGGTGGTGGTGGCCAGGGAGTAGAAGCTGTCGGGCATGCCGAACAGCGTCTTGCCCTTGGTCGCGCCCACCAGCAGGCCGCGCAGCACGATCAGCATGGCCAGCGTCACGATGAACGCGTTGAGCTTGAACTTGACGACCAGGACGCCGTTGAAGGCGCCGACGACCGCGCCGGCCACGAGGACCGCGAGCAGGGCGAGCGGCGCGGCCAGTTCGGTTCCCCAGCCCGACTGGGCCGCGGGCAGGACGAGGAGGGCCCCGACGGCGGGGGCGATGCCCACGACGGATTCCAGGGACAGGTCGAACTTGCCGGTGATCAGCACCAGCGACTCGGCGAGGACCACCATGGCGAGCGCGGCGGACGAGCCGAGGATGGAGATCAGGTTGCGTTCGGTGAGGAAGGAGTCGTTGACGGCCGTGCCCAGCACCATGAGCAGCAACAGAGCGGGTACCAGCGCGAGTTCGCGGGCGCGGCGCAGCAGGACGGTCCGGGCCTGGCCGGCGCGGGCGGCGGCGTGCGGGCGCGCGAGCGGCGGGGCGGCTTCGGTGTCAGCCATGGTCCACTCCTTCGATGGAGGCGATCAGCTCGTGGTCGCGCCAGCCCGCGCGGTGTTCGGCGACGATCCGGCCGTGGAAGAGGACGAGGACGCGGTCGCAGCGGCGCAGGTCGTCGAGTTCGTCGGAGACGACGAGCACGGCGGTGCCGTCCTCGCGGGCGCTGTCCATACGGGCCAGCAGGGACTGCTTGGACTTCACGTCGACGCCGGCGGTGGGGTTGATGAGGACGAGCAGGCGGGGGTCACCGGCGAGGGCGCGGGCCATGACGACCTTCTGCGCGTTGCCGCCGGACAGGTCGGACACCGGCTGTTCGGGGCCTTCGGTGTGGATGCCGAGGCGGTCGATCAGCTCGCGGGCGAAGCCGCGCCGGGCGCCGGTGCCGACGAAGCCGTGGCGGCCGAGGCGGTCCAGCACGCTCAGCGTGGCGTTGTCGCCGACGGTCATGCCGGCCACCAGTCCCTGCTCGTGCCGGTCGCGCGGGACGCAGCCGACGCCCGCGGTCAGCGCGGCCCGCACGTCGCCGAACGGCAGGGCGCGGCCGTCGAGCCGGGCGCTGCCGCCGGTGGGGGTGTGCAGTCCGGCGAAGGACTCGGCCAGTTCGACCTTGCCGCTGCCGCTGGAGCCCGCCAGTCCCACCACCTCGCCGCCGCGCACGGTGAGGTCGATGTCCTGGTACGCCCCCGAGCCGAGCCCGTGCGCCTCCAGGACCACGGGCGCGTGGGCGGCGACGGGCTCGCGCCCGAGGCCGCTCTCGGTGACCGACTCGCCCGCCATGGCCTCCACCAGGGCGGCCCTGGGCAGGTCGGCGACGGGGGCGGTGGTGATCCAGCGGGCGTCGCGCAGCACGGTGACGGTCTGGCAGACCTCGTACACCTCCTGGAGGTGGTGGGAGATGAACAGGAAGGTGACACCGGAGTCCTGCAGGGCGCGCATGCGGGTGAACAGCCGCTCGATCTCGCGGTTGTCGAGCTGGGCGGTGGGCTCGTCCAGGACGATGAACCGCGCGCCGAAGCTCAGCGCCCGCGCGATCTCGACCATCTGCCGGTCCTCGACCTTGAGTTCCGAGGTGCGGGCGCCGGGGTCGACGCGCACGTCCCAGGTGGCGAGGAGGCCGGCGGCCTCCTGGCGCAGCCGCCGCCAGCTGATGAGTCCTCCGCGTCCGGTCGGCTGCCGGTTGATGAACAGGTTCTCGGCGACGGTGAGTTCGGGGACGACGGTCGGCTTCTAGTAGACGCAGGCGACCTTGCGGCGCCAGGCGTCGCGGTCGGTGAGCGGCGGGGCGCTCACGCCGTCGAAGCGGATCTCGCCCTCGTCGGGGGCCTGGAGGCCGGTGAGGAGGGTGACGAGGGTGGACTTGCCCGCGCCGTTGCGGCCGACCAGGGCGTGGGACTCGCCGGACCGTACGGTGAGCCGGCCGTCGGCGAGGGCGACGGTGGCGCCGTAGCGTTTGGTGACGCCCCGCGCCTCCACCAGCGGGGCGGTGTCGGTGGCGCTCATCGGACCGTGTTGCCCCACAGCTCGGGGTCGTCGACGTTGGCCTTGGTGACCAGGGGTGCGGGCAGCTGGTCCTCCAGGGTGCCGTTGGGCAGCTTCACGATGGTGGAGCCGTGGTCGGTCGGGCCCGGCGTGAACGTCCTGCCCCGCATGGCCGCCTTGACGTAGTACATGCCGTACTTGGCGTAGGCGTCGGCCGGCTGCGAGACGGTGGCGTCGATCTCGCCCTTGCGGATGGCGTCGAACTCCTGCGGGATGCCGTCGTTGGAGACGATCGCGATGTGCCCGGCCGTCCCGGCCTTCTTCAGCATGTTCTTCGACTTCAGGGTCTGCAGGGTGGGCGCGAGGTAGACGCCGCCGGCCTGCAGGTAGATGCCCTTGAGGTCGGGGTTGGCGTTCAGGAGCGTGTCGAGTTTGGCGGCGGCGGTGTCGGACTCCCACTTGGCGGGGATCTCCAGGACCTTCAGCCGGGGGAAGCTCTTCTTCACGCAAGCGCGGAACGCCTCCGAGCGCTCGCGGCCGTTGACGGAGGCGAGGTCGCCCATGACCTGCACGACCTTGCCGGAGCTGATGTGCGCGCCGAGGTACTGGCAGGCCTTCACTCCGTAGGCGACGTTGTCCGCGCGCACGACCATGGCGACCTTGCCCTTGTCGGGGGCCACGTCGACGGCGACCACGGGCACGCCCTTGCGTTCGGCCTGGTCGAGGCCGGCCTGGATGGCGGCGCTGTCCAGCGGGGCCACGACCAGACCCTTGACGCCCTGGTTCAGCTCGTTGTTGACGTCGGTGATCTGCTGCGAGGGGTCGCTGTTGGAGTTGACCGTCTTCAGCGCGTCGACGCCTTGGGACGCGGCCATCTTGGGCACGTAGTCGTTGTACGACTGCCAGAACGGCGAGGTCAGCAGGGGGAGGATCACTCCGACCTTGCCGCTGCCGTCGCCCTTGGCCCCGGTGGCGCCGGTGTCCTTGGTGCTGCCGCAGGCCGTGAGCGCCAGGGCGCCGCAGGCGGCCGCGGCCGTCGCGCGCACCGCCCAGCCGAAGGGCCGCCCCTCGTTCCGCCACCTGCTGTGCCGCCGCCTGCCTTGCCGTCCGTTCCGCACTTCTGTGCCGGCCATCTGTCGGCTCCTCATCGAGCGAGATCGAGCAGTTGCCCGCATACTTATCAGACCACTTGGCGCGCACAACACCCTCCGGAGCCAGGTTTTCGCGCCGCTCGGCCATAGTGGTCGGACCACCTCGGTGATTAGACTGCGGCGCACGGCGACAGGAGGAGTGGCGTGGACGAGATGCCGACCGGCCCGGCAGGGCAGACGGAGACGGAGAGCGCCGTGAGTGCCTCACCGGCCGGTGCCGGGCCGAAGGGCACGGTGACACAGCGCGCCATCGACCAGGTCAAGGCGATGATCGCGGAGGGCCGGCTGGAGCCGGGCCAGCGGCTGCCCACCGAACGCGACCTGGCGGCCGGACTGGGCATCTCCCGCAGTTCGATGCGCGAGGCGATCCGCGCGCTGACCGTGCTCGGCGTGCTGGAGGCCCGGCACGGTTCCGGCATCTACGTCACCCAGCTGGAGGCCGGGGACCTGCTGGAGACGTTCGGTGTCGTCGCCGACCTGACCCGCGGCCCGCGCCTGGTCGAACTGCTGGAGGTGCGCCGGGTCCTGGAGTCGACGGCGACCGCGCTGGCGGCGGCCCGGATCACCCCGGAGCGGCTGGCCGAGGTCGGGAGACACCTGACGGCGATGAACGCCACCGACGACCCGGAGGAGATCCTCGCCCACGACCTCGCTTTCCACCGGGAGATCGCGGGGGCGGCGGGCAACGAGACGATGGCCGCCATCCTGGACGGCCTGTCCTCGCGCACCTTCCGCGCCCGGGTCTGGCGCGGCTACCAGGAGGAGGGCGCCTTCGCCCGCACCCGCCGCGAACACGCCGCGATCTTCCGGGCGTTGACCGCCCACGACCCGGAAGCGGCCCGCGCGGCGGCGGCGGCCCACGTCGGCGAGGTCGAGGAATGGCTGCGTACGCAGACGGGTCAGTAGGGGCCGCGGCCAAGTGGGGCGGGACGGCTGCGTCCGCACGTGAAACAGCGCGGGGCGGCCCGGCGAGTGATCGCCGGGCCGCCCCGCGCGGCAGGCTCAGGCGCGCCGCAGCCGCAGCGTCACCAGCTCGAAGGGGCGCAGCCGTACCGCCACCCGCTCACCGTCGCGCTCCACGGGCGCCGCGTCGGCCAGGGGACGCTCCAGCAGGTCCGTGACGGTCGCGTCGGCGACCTCGAACCCGGCCGTCAGCGTGGCGCGGGCCCGGCCGCCGTGGGCCTCGTGGAAGCGGACGACCACGTCACCGCTGCCGTCGTCGGCCAGCTTCACCGCGGTCACGACGACCGCGTCGTCGTCGACGCCCACCAGCGGCGCGACCTCGCCGGCGCCGGTCAGCCGCCGCTCGGGGACGTTGATCCGCCAGCCCTCGCGCACCGCGTCGGAGATCTCCGCGCCGGGTACCAGGGCGTGCCGGAAGCGGTGGACGCCCTGGTCGGTCTCCGGGTCGGGGAAGCGCGGCGCGCGCAGCAGCGACACGCGGACGGTGGTGGTCGTGCCCAGGTCGCCGTCGGTGCGGACGGCGCGGGTCACGTCATGTCCGTACGTCGAGTCGTTGACGAGCGCGACGCCCCAGCCGGGCTCGGCGACGTGCACGAACCGGTGGTTGCAGGCCTCGAACTTGGCCGCCTCCCACGAGGTGTTGGTGTGGGTGGGCCGGTGGAAGTGCCCGAACTGCGTCTCCGACGCGTACCGTTCGGCGTGCACGTCCAGCGGGAAGGCCAGCTTGAGGAACTTCTCCGTCTCGTGCCAGTCGACCTCCGTGTCCACGACGAGCCGCCGCTCGTCCGCCGCCAGCGACAGGACCTGGGTGACGCGGGAGGAGCCGAAGGAGCGGACGATCCGCACCGAGGTGCCGTCCTCGCCGGCCGTGACCGAGTCCGCGTCCGTCAGGTCGGTGACGGTGTTGCGGTAGAACTCGTCGACGTCCCAGGCGTCCCACATGTTGGGGAAGTCGGGGTGCAGCTGGAGGAGGTTCGCGGCCCGGCCGGGGGCGACGGTCTCGCGGTCGGCCGCGATGTCGTAGACCGAGACGACCAGACCGCGTCCGTCGATCTCGACGCGCAGCAGGCCGTTGTCCAGGACGTGGCCGCCGCCCGCGCGCGGGGTGAGCCGGGTCGTGCCCCGGACGGCCGGGGCGGCGGCGCCGCCCGCCGGGACACCGGCACGGGCGTGCGGGGCCGCGTTGAAGACGAGCGGGGTGCCGCCCTCGCCCGCCAGCGCCCGCTGCGCGCCCTCGATGATCCGGTCCAGCTCGGCGGCGACCCGTTCGTAGGTCGCGCGTGCCTCGCGGTGCACCCAGGCGATGGACGAGCCGGGCAGGATGTCGTGGAACTGGTGCAGCAGCACCGTCTTCCAGATCCGGTCCAGGTCCTCGTAGGGGTAGGGGAACCCGGCGCGCACGGCGGCCGTCGCCGCCCACAGCTCGGCCTCGCGCAGCAGGTGCTCGCTGCGCCGGTTGCCCTGCTTGGTCTTGGCCTGGCTGGTGAGCGTGGCGCGGTGCAGCTCCAGGTACAGCTCGCCGACCCAGACGGGCGGTTCGGGGTACTCGGCCTCGGCCTTGTCGAAGAACGCCTCGGGGGTCTCCCACACGACCTGCGCGGAGCCTTCGAGGTCGCGCAGCCGGGCGGCCTTGGCCACCATCTCGCGGGTCGTGCCACCGCCGCCGTCGCCCCAGCCGGTCGGCGCCAGCGAGTGCCGGGCGACGCCCTTGTCCTTGAAGTTGCGGGCCGCGTGGGCGATCTCGCTGCCCTTCATGGAGCAGTTGTAGGTGTCGACGGGCGGGAAGTGCGTGAAGATGCGGGTGCCGTCGATGCCCTCCCACTGGAAGGTGTGGTGCGGGAACTTGTTCGTCTGCGACCAGGAGATCTTCTGCGTCAGCAGCCGCTTGGAGCCGGCCGCCTTGATGATCTGCGGCAGGCCCGCGGCGAAGCCGAAGGTGTCGGGCAGCCAGGCCTCGTCGTTCTCGACGCCGAACTCGTCGAGGAAGAACCGCTTGCCGTGCACGAACTGACGGGCCATGGCCTCCGAGCCGGGCATGTTGGTGTCGGACTCCACCCACATGCCGCCGGCCGGCACGAACCGCCCGTCCGCCACGGCCTTCTTCACCCGCGCCCACACCTCGGGCCGGTGCTCCTTGATCCACGCCCACTGCTGCGCCTGGGACATGGCGAAGACGAAGTCGGGCTCGTCTTCCAGCAGGGCGGTCATGTTGGACGTCGTACGGGCCACCTTGCGCACGGTCTCGCGCAGCGGCCACAGCCAGGCCGAGTCGATGTGCGCGTGCCCGACCGCGCTGATGCGGTGCGCGGAGGGCACGGCGGGCGCGGCCAGGACGCCGGTGAGCTGGGCGCGGGCCCGCTCGGCGGTGCCGTTGACGTCCTGGAGGTCCACCAGGTCCAGCGCCCGGTCCACGGCGCGCAGGATCTCGTAGCGGCGCTGGGAGTCGGCGGGCAGCTCGGCCATCAGCTCGCCGAGCACCTCCAGGTCGATGACGAGCTGCCAGACCGTCTCGTCGAAGACGGCGAGGTCCATCCGGGTCAGCGTGTACTGCGGGTCGCTGCCCGCGGTCTCCTTGTCGCCGAGCCGGGTGGGCAGGAAGGGGTGGTAGTCGAGGATGACGGGGTTGGAGGCGGCCTCGACGTGCAGGCGCACCTCCTCGCCGCCCTCGACGGGGGCGCCGATCCTGACCCACTGGTTGCGCGGGTTGAGGCCCTTCACCGGGGTGCCGTCGGGGCGGTAGACCAGGCCCTCGCACTGGAAGCCGGGCATGTTCTCGTCGAAGCCGAGGTCGAGCAGGGCCTCGACGGTCTTGCCGGCCCACGCCTGTGGCACGGTGCCGGTCACCCGGAACCAGCTGGTGCCCCACGGAGCACCCCAGCGGGTGCCCACCTCGATCGGCTCGGGCGCGGCGGCCAGTCCCTCGGCCACCGGCACGGGCTCCCCGGGCGCGTGCCACACGGCCACGTCCAGCGGGACGGACTCGGGGTACACGGCGGGGCGGATGCGCTCGTCGAGAACGCGCTTGAGGCGGGCTTCGACCAGGCTGCGGTCGTCATGCATGCGGGATGCTCCGTAGGTCGTACGTCAGCGGGTGGATCGGCGGGTGGTTACCAGGGGTGGGCGACGGTGGCGGCGGCCGAGGAGGTGTACAGCTCCCCCACCGCCCGTACCTCGAACCGTACGGTCCGCTCGCCCGGGGCGGGAGTGAGGCCGGCGGCGAAGTAGGCCCGCTGGCCGGTGGCGCCGAGGAAGCGGCGGCCGCCGCCGGGCAGGACGCGGTGCACGGTGTAGTGGCGGACCGTGCCCGGTGCCCGGTGGTGCCAGGCCAGGCGGAGGTCACCGCCCGCGGCGGCGGTGACGCGGGCCCGGGCCGGGGCGGTGGGGGTGGCGGTCTTCTCGCGGACGGCGAGGGCGCCGAGCCGCCAGCGCACCGGGCCTCCGCCGGTGGCGGTCAGCCGCACCCCGAGCGCGTGCACGGTGCCGGACAGGCCGGTGAGCCGCACGGCCGTGGTCCGCCAGCCGTCGCCGCTCGCGGCCGGCAGCGGGAGGTACGTGTACGGCGGCGCGGCTCCGGCCGCGTCCGGCTCCGCGGTCGCCACGGCCAGCTCGACCCGTACGTCGCCCGCGTCCGCGCGGTGGGTGAGTTCGACGACGGTGTTGCGGCCGAGCGGCAGCCGCGTCGCGTACAGGTCGAGGACGGCGGGCCTGTCGAGCGCGCCGTCCACCAGGACGCTGCTGCCGCCGTGCCAGGCGTCCGCGAAGTCGAAGGAGACGGCGGGCCGCTGTCCGTCGGTGCGCACGCTCCAGCGGCGGGAGGGCAGCCGGTCCTGGAGGCCGAGGTGGTTCCAGGGGGCGTCGGAGGTGATCTCGCCCCGCTCGTACCAGCGCAGTCCGTGGCCGGTGTTGAAGGCGGAGGCGAACGGCAGGGAGGTGACCGTGGACCGGTCGGCCACGGACACGGCGGGCGCCCGCCAGGTGTCCGCGGGGTCGGGCCGGGACGGGTCGAGGGAGCGTCCGGTCCAGAACCGGTCGTCGGCGGCGTGGAACTGCTCCGGGGTGTGCCCGGCGGGCAGGTGGTTGCGGGTCCACTCGGGGCGGTAGAGGCCGAGGGAGGTGGTGTGCGCCGCGCCCGCGGGCACGATGGCGTCCCAGTCGACGGAGGTGCCGGAGCCGCCCGACTCCACGTCGACACCGGCCCACAGCTCGTAGCGGCTGCGGCCGAGCCGCTCGGCCCTGCGTCCGGAGGAGGCGAGCGAGTCCGGGCTCCAGCGGAAGTCGACGAACATGTCGTCGGCGGCCTGGAACAGCGGCTGGTTCTGATCGTCGAGCGCGCCCTGCCAGCTCACCGAGCCGGTGACGGTCATCGCGTCGTACCAGGTGACCCGCTGTCCCTCGGCGGCGGCGAGCTGTCTCAGCTCGCTCACGAAGCCGAGCATGGCGGCACCGAGCGCGCTGTCGCCGCCGCCGGTCTCGGCGTTGACGAACCAGCCGTCGAAGCCGTACGCCGCCGCGACCGCCACGAGCTGGGAGGCGAGCGGGTAGTGCCCGGCCGCGTCCTTCTGGACCAGGTCGCGGGTCCACTGGAGCTGTCCGCCGTAGGCGGCGGGCGGCAGGAAGACGTTGCCGAGGACGGGGACGCCGTGCCGGTGGGCCGCGTCCACGATCGGCGCGTTGGGGGCGAGGATCAGGCCCTCGCCGGACGAGCCGCCCCAGAAGACCAGTTCGTCCAGGTACGCCCAGTGGGTGAGGGCGTAGTAGTCGGCGGTGGCCGAGCCCTGGGAGGGGTTGCCCGCGGTGGGGCCGAAGGAGACCAGGGACTGGATCCGGGCCTGTCCGCCGCGGGCGGTGGTGTTCGCCGGTACGGGGGTGAAGCGGGGGGCGAGCGGGACGGAGGCGGCGTTGAAGGCGAGGTCGGTGTCGGTGGCGGCGCGCCAGGCCTTCAGGCTGCGCCAGGTGATGCCGGCGCCCGGGCTGCCGGCGGGCAGCGAGTCGGGGTACCAGTAGGAGGCGTACGGCTGGAGGGACGCGGCGGCGCCGGGGGCGGCACCGGTGTGCGGCGCGGCCTGGGCGGACGGTGCGGTCAGCGCCGGCAGGAACGCGGATGCCGCGCCTGCCAGCAGGACGGTGCGCCGGGCGGGACGGCCGGCGCGTCGGACGGGGTGCGTGCTCACGAGCGGGTGCCTCCGGGTGGATTGGGGAGTACCTGGTCGGGCGTGACGACGTGGGTGATGCCGCGGGCGGTCAGGTGGTCCTGGTCGGCCGCGCGGGTGTCGAGGACGGTGGCGGGGCGGGCGCCGTCGGCGGTGAGCCGGAAGAACGCCTCGAACACGTCACCGCCGGGCGCGCAGCGGGAGCGGGACGCCGGGTCGGCGGGGACGGTGAGCGCGGTGGTGCGCGGGGCCGGGGCGTAGGTGTGCTCGCGGGCGGCGCGGGCGAGGGTGCGGGCGATGTCCTTGGGCCGGCGGTCGTTGGTGAGCAGCCCGAGGCTGTACTCGAGTTCGGGGAAGTCGGCCAGCTCGCGGGAGACGTCGTGGGAGCACCACCAGGTGATGCCCCACAGGTCGGGGCAGTCCAGCGCGTTGGCGACGGTGGCCTCGGTGAAGGCGGCGGCGTGCTCGGCGGGGATCAGCGGGGCGGGGGCGCCGACCTCCTGGAGCCAGACCGGGCGGTGCGCGTCGCCGGCCCAGGCCTTGCTGAGTTCGATCAGGTAGGCGGCGTGGTGCTCGGCGGGCACGGAGGTGCGGCCGTGGCGCTGGGCGGTGCCGTTGAAGACCCAGGAGTGGACGGCGGTGAGGGCGCCGTGCCGGGCGGCCTGGGCGGGGGTGAACGGCATGTCGTCCTGGTACCAGGTGGCGTCGTACTCGGCGTGCAGGTGGAGCTTGCCGGGGGCGCCCTTCTCGCAGGCGGCGAGCATGCGCTCCAGCCAGGCGTCGATCTGCTCGGCGGTGGCCCGGTCGGGGTCGGGGTGGGGCCCGGCGGAGAACTGGTTGACCTCGTTGCCGAGGGTCATGCCGAGGAAGTTGGGGCGGTCGGCGAGGGCGGCGGCGAGGGTGCGCAGGTAGGCGGCCTGGCCGTCGAGGACCTCGGGGTCGGTGAACAGGTTGCGGCGGTGCCAGGTGCGGGTCCAGGCGGGCAGGAAGTCGAAGCTGGACAGGTGTCCTTGCAGGCCGTCCACGTTGACGTCGAGTCCGCGTTCGCCGGCCGCGTCGACGAGCCGGACCAGCTGTTCCACGGCGCGGGGGCGGATCAGGGCGCGGTCGGGCTGGAAGTAGGGCCACAGCGGGAAGACGCGGATGTGGTCCAGGCCGAGCGCGGCGATGGAGTCCAGGTCGGCGCGTACGGCGTCGAGGTCGAAGTCGAGCCAGTGGTGGAACCACCCCTGGCTCGGGGTGTAGTTGACGCCGAAGCGCACGGCAGAAGGCATGCGGGGGTCCTTGCGGGTGGGGGTGCGGTGTTCAGGCCTGGGAGCTGCGGTGGCACGGGGCTGGGGGGCGGCCCCCCGGCGGGGGCCGTGCCCGTCAGCCCTTGACGGCGCCCTCGCCGACCCCGCGGAAGAAGTAGCGCTGGAGGCAGGCGAAGAGGGCGATCAGCGGCGCCACGGCGATGACGGTGCCCGCGGCGACGAGCCGTTCGTCGTTGGCGAAGGTGCCGTGCAGGTAGTTGAGGCCGATGGTCAGGGTGAACCTGGACGGGTCGCTGAGCACGATCAGCGGCCACAGGAAGTCGTCCCAGGCGCCCATGAAGGCGAAGATCGCGACGACGGCGAGGGTGCCCTTCACCGACGGCAGCGCGATCCGCAGGAACCGCTGCCAGACGTTGGCACCGTCGACGTAGGCGGCCTCCTCGATCTCGTAGGGCAGGTTGAGGAAGGCGTTGCGCATCAGCAGCACGTTCAGGGAGGCGATGGCTCCGGGCAGCAGGACGCCGATGAGCGTGTTGTTCAGGCCCAGTTCCCGCATGGTCGTGAACTGGGCGATGATGATGCCCTCGGCGGGCACCAGCATGGCCAGCACGAAGACCAGGGTGGCCACCCTGCGGCCGCGGTAGCGCAGCCGGGCCAGGGCGTAGCCGGCCAGGGCGGAGCCGACGCAGTTGGTGACGACGTTGGCGGCGGCGACCTTGAGGGAGTTGAAGGCGTAGTCCCACACCGGGATCGTGTCGGCGACCCGCTCGTAGTTGTGCAGGGTGGGGTGGCCGGGCAGGAACTTCGGCGGGGAGCTGAAGATGTCCTCGGTGGGGCCCTTGAGCGAGGTGGACAGCTGCCACACGAACGGGCCGACGGTCAGGGCGAGGACGGCGAGCAGCAGCACGTAGCGCAGGACCAGTTCCCACACCCGGTGGCGGCGGCCGTTCTCGTCGGTGAAGCGGGGCTTGCGGGGGCGCGCCGGCGTCCTGCCGGCCGGGGTCTGCACGGTGCTCACGCGTCCTCCTTCCGGTCGGCGCGCAGAACGAGCAGCATGAGGATCACGGTGATGACGAAGACGACCAGGGAGATGGCGGAGGCGTAGCCGACGCGGCCGGTCAGGCCGGTGCCGGTGCGCTGGATGAGCATCACGAGGGTGGTGTCCTCGCCGGCCGGGCCGCCGCTGGGGCCGGCCATCAGGTACACCTCGGAGAACACCTTGAAGGCGGCGACCGAGGAGAGCGCGGCGACCAGGACCATGGTGGAGCGGACGGCGGGCACGGTGACGGTGAAGAAGCGGCGCACCGCGCCCGCGCCGTCCACGGCGGCGGCCTCGTGCAGTTCGCGGGGCACGTTGGCGAGCGCCGCGAGGTAGACGATCATGTAGTAGCCGAGGCCCTTCCACACCGTGACGGCCATGGCGCTGACCAGCAGCAGCCACTGGTCGCTGAGGAAGCCGACCTTGCCCAGCCCGACCGTCTCCAGGAGCGAGTTCACCAGGCCGCGCCCGTCCAGCATCCACACCCAGATCAGCCCGACCACGACGATCGAGGCGACGACCGGGGTGTAGAAGGCGGACCGGAAGAAGGTGATGCCCGGGATGTTCTTCTGCACCAGCAGGGCGAGCAGCAGCGGCAGGATCACCAGCGCCGGGACGACGCCGGCCATGTACAGCGTGCTGTTGCGCAGGCCGATCCAGAAGGCGTCGTCGTGCAGCAGCTCGCGGAAGTTGGCGAGGCCGACGAAGTGGCCCGGGAGCAGGGTGCGGCGGTCGGTGAAGGCGTTGATCACCGTGGAGACGAACGGGTACAGGATGAAGGCGCCGGTGACCAGCAGTCCAGGGGCTGCGAACAGCCAGGGGCTGGTGGGCAGTTGGCGTCGTACCCGGGTCGCCGGGCGGTCTCCGGCGCGGCGGCCGGGACGCCCGTCCGGGCGCGCGGCGGGCGCCCGGGAGACGGTCGAGGTGGACATGGTGCGTTATCCCTGCTGCTTCAGAAGCTGGTCACAGGCCTTGACAGCGTTGTCGAGGGCGTCCTTGGGGCTCTGCTTGCCCTGGAGCGCCTTGGCGACCTCGTTGCGCAGCGCCGTCTTCATCTGGTCGCTGAACTGCACGGGCGTGTAGTTGACCGCGGTCTTCAGGGACTTGGCGGCGGCGATGCGGACGCGGGTCTCGTCGGTGCCGTCCTCCTTGGTGAAGTACGGGTCGTTCAGCGAGCCGGCGGTGCTCGGGAAGATGGCGACCTTCTTGGCGAACGACATCTGGTGCTCGGCGTCGGTGACGAAGTGCGCGAAGGCGACCGCGGTGGGTGTGTTCTTGGTCTTGGCGTTCACCATCAGGCCCTGGACGTACATGTTGACGTGGCCGGTGCTGGTGATCTGGTCGGTGATGCCGATGTTCTTGTACAGGTTCGGCGCCTGCTTCTTGAAGTTGTCCAGGTCCAGGGCACTGCCCGGGTTCATGGCCACGGCACCGGTGAGGAACTTCTTGCCGGTCGACTCGGGGGTGGCGGTCAGCGCCTGCGGGTCGAGGGCCTTGGCGTCGTACAACTGCTTGTACTTGGTGAGGAGTTCGACGCCCTTGGCGTCGTTGAAGGCGAATCCGGTGCCTTCCTTGTTCGTGAGGGTCGAGCCGTAGCGGCCGAAGTCCTCGATGGTGGGCACGTTGGCGAGGGTGGCGACCTTGCCGCCGGACTTCTGCGCCAGCTGGAGGGCGTCCGTGAAGAGTTCGTCGTACGTCTTCGGCGGCTTCGCGGCGTCCAGGCCGGCCTGCTTGAAGAGCGCCTTGTTGTAGAACAGCGGGCCGGTGTTCAGGTACCAGGGGAAGGCGTACGTGCCGGGCAGCCCGGGGACCTGGTGGCTGGCCCAGGCGCCGGGCAGGTACTCGCCCTTGTACTTGGCGGCGGCCTTGTCGAGGTCCATCGCGAGGCCCGCCTTGGCGAGCGGCGCGACCAGGTCCGGGGCGACGTTGACGACGTCGGGCAGGGTGCCGCCGGCCGCGTCCGCGCTGATCTTGTCGGGGTAGCCCTCCGCGGGCTGGTCGACCCACTTGACGTGCGTGCCCGGGTACTTCTTCTCGAAGTCGCCGATCACGCCCTCGAAGTAGTCCTTGAAGTTGGCGCGCAGGTTCCAGGTCTGGAAGGTGATGTTGCCCTCGACCTTGCCGGAGGCGTCCGTCGAACCGGCGTCGTCGCCGCCGGAGCCACAGGCGCTCAACGGCAGGACGAGGGCGGTGATGGCTGCGGCGGCGAGTGCTCTGCGGGATATGGGCACGGTGACACGGCTCCCTTGCGGCGTCGGCGGCTGGTGTCGGCAGTGACGATGCATGCCGAGTTCGTGAAAAGTCAATGGATTCGGCCCTGCTAATGCAACCTCGGCCACATTAGTGCAGGTCAGGAGCGTATGGGAAGGGACTTGCCAGCGAGGACTAATGCGCTTTAGGGTGCTTCCACTCAAGCGCTTTAGTGATCACCGCTGAGAAATGAGGGGGACCATGCCGGCCAAGCGCTCCCCGGCGCGCCGTCCGACGATGAAGGACATCGCGCGCCGCGCCGGTGTCTCGGAGAGCGCCGTCTCCTTCGCGCTCAACGGCCGGCCCGGCGTCTCCGAGGTCACCCGTGACCGCGTCCGCCGGGTCGCCGAGCAACTGGGCTGGCGGCCCAGTACGGCGGCCCGCGCGCTGTCCGGGGAGGGCGTCGCCACCATCGGCTTCGTGCTGGCCCGGCCCGCCGACACGCTGGGCGTGGACTCCTTCTTCCTCCAACTGGTCTCCGGCATCCAGGAAGTGCTGGCCGAACGCCATCTCGGGCTGCTGTTCCAGGTGGTGGAGGACGTGCCCGACGAGTGCGACGTGTACCGCAGGTGGTGGGCCGAGCACCGGGTCGACGGCGTGCTCGTCGTGGACCCGCGCACCGACGACCCGCGCCCCGACCTGCTCGACGGACTGGGCCTGCCCGCCGTGGTGATCGGCGGCGCCCCCGACGAGCGGCACCCCGGCCTGTCCACGGTGTGGGCGGACGACGCGGGCGCGATGGCCTCGGTGGTGGACGGGCTGTACGGGCTGGGGCACCGGCGGATCACGCACATCGCGGGCCTGTCCGGCCTCGCCCACACCGAACGCCGGATCCGGACGCTGCGGGCCGAGGCCGAGCGGCGCGGGCTGACCGGCGTGCAGTCGGTGACCACCGACTACTCGGACGCCGAGGGCGCCGCCGTCACCCGCCGGGTGCTCGGCTCCCCCGCTCCCCCGACGGCGCTGATCTACGACAACGACGTGATGGCCCTGGCCGGTGTGGCCGCGGCGGGCGAACTCGGCTTCTCCGTCCCGGCGGACGTGTCGGTGGTGTCCTGGGAGGACTCGGCCCTGTGCCGCATGGTCAGGCCGTGGCTGTCCGCCCTGTCCCGCGACAGCATGGAGTTCGGCCGCACGGCGGCCCGGGAGCTGACCGCCCTGCTCGACGGCGGCCCGGCCCGCACGGTACGGGTCCCGGTTCCCCGGCTGATCGAACGGGAGAGCACGGGGGCGGCGCGGGACGCCTGAACGGCGTGGGAACTGCGCACAGAACGGGGGTCCGATCAGCGCGAGCCGGGCGCCCCTTTTGTTCGCAGCTCTTGAAGAGCGGCGGCGTCCGCCGAGGGGCGCCGGCCGAATGGCCGGGCCGGGAGCCGGGGCCGCAGCGGTGCGGGGCCGGCCCGGTGAGGCGCCCTCCCGGTCAGCGGCGCGGCGCCAGGTGCAGCCTGCCGGTCGTCACGACGGCGATGCTGACCGGCCTGGTCGTCGTCGTGGCGGCGCTCGGCGCCTCCATCTCCGTCCCCCGGCCCGGGGCGCCGAGGTCTCCTCCTGGACGCCCGCGGCCCGGCCTTCGGGGAGAAGGCCGGGCCGTTTGGTGTCCGCGTCTCAGGAGGTGCGCCGCTCCGGCGCGCCGCCCTCACCCGGGCGGCCGTCGCCGTCCGGCTTCGCCGCCGAGGGCCCCTGGAGTTCGAGCCGGCCGTCGCCCTGCTCCGCGCGGCCGCCGCTCGGGCGGTCTCCGCCGCCGTTGCCGTTCAGGTTCTGCCGGACCGAGTCGAGGATCGTCAGGCCCTGCGCGACCAGGCCGGCCGCGATCTCACCGAGCCCGTCCGCGCCGTTCAGGACGTTCACGTTGGCGCCGGCCAGACCGCCCGCGGCCTCCTTGACGATCTGCGGGAGCTGGTCGATCAGCATCCGGTCCAGGGCGACGCGGTCGTACGACGCGGCGGCCTCGGCCTGGATCTTCATCCGCTGCGCCTCGGCGGCGGCGAGGATCCTGACCCGCTCGGCCTCGGCCTCGGCGGGCTTGACGATCTCGGCGACCAGCTCCTGCTGGCGCAGCTTGGCCTGCCGCTGGGCCAGCTCGGTCTGGGCGGCCAGCACCTCCTGCTGGGCGTGCGCCCGCGCCAGCGGGCCGGCCTGGGCGGCGTGCGCCTGCGCCCGGTCGACCTCGGCGGAGTACTCCGCCTTCACCACGGCGGTCTGCCGGGCGTACTCGGCCTGCCGGCGCGCCGCCTCCTGCTCCGCCTCGGCGGCGGCCTGGTTGGCCTGCGCCTGGGCGATCTGCGCCTGGCGCTGGATGGCCGCCTTGTGCGGCGCGGACATGGCGTCGATGTATCCGGTGTCGCCGTCGTCGATCGACTGGATCTGCAGCGAGTCCACGATCAGGCCGATCTTCGCCATCTCCGTCTTGGAGGTGTCCAGGACCTCGGCGGCGAGCTTCTGCCGCTCGGTGACGATCTCCTCGACCGTCATCGAGCCGATGATGGCACGCAGGTGACCGGCGAAGATCCGGCCGGTCAGGACGGACATCTGGTCCTGGTCGGAGAGGAAACGCTGGCCCGCGTTGATGATGCTCTCGGTGTCGTTGCCGACCTTGAAGGCGATGACGGCGCGCACGTGCAGCGCGATGCCCTGCTTGGTCACACAGGTCTCGACGACCTCGGACTCGCACATCGACAGGGTGAGGAAGCGGACCTTGCGGAAGACCGGGAGCACGAACTTGCCGTGCCCCGTCACCACCCGGAACGGCGCGCCCCCCAGTCCCCGCCTGCCGCCCGAGATCAGCATCGCCTCGTCGGGGGCGGGAACGCGGTAACCGAACATGGTTTGTTCTCCTTAGCCTGCGTCGGCCGCATCGTCGCGCAACCTGTCCAGGGGGTCGCCCCACTCGATGACGTCGACCTCACGGCATCCACGGGAGTCCACCACGAGGACCGTCGCACCGATCGGCAACGGTTCCTGCGACCAGGCGAGGAAGGTCTCGGATCCGCCTCTGACCCGCACCAGGATCTCGCCGGGACCGGCGGATCCGCGCGTGCCGATGAGAAGCTCCCCCGTGCAGCCGATCACGGCCTCGTCCTGCGCCATCGCCGACTACTTCCCCTCGTGCTCGTCCTGTCCTTCCGACCTTAGACCCACCCGGGCGAGCCGCCTACGCGTCGGACGCACCCGGGCGCCCCCGGCGGCGGGTCCGGCTCCTGACCGCCGGGGACCGCGGGCCCCGGCGGTCAGGAGGGCGGCTTCCCGGCCCGGGTCCGCGGGCGGTGCGGGCCGGACTCGCCGTGCCGAGGACCGGAGCGGGACGTGACGGAGGCGGAACCGGTCCGCCGCGGCCGTGGGCAGGCTCAGCCGTGCCACTCGATCTTGAAGACCCACGCGTACCGGCCTGCCCGGCGGGCGGCCTCGGGCACGTCGACGACGAGCGCGCCGCCGCGCACCGTCCACGTCAGCGGCCGGTCGTGACCGAGCATGGTGACCTTGTCGCCGGGGCGGATCGGCACCGGGGCCTCCACGGTGAGCTTCGCCCCGGGGCGGGCCAGCGAGTGGATGTAGAAGGCCTCGTCGGGGCGGACGGTGAAGCGCAGGTCGGCCCCGAGCTGGGCGGTACGCGACCAGTAGGTGGTGTCGTAGATCGCCTCGCCGTTGGTGCGCAGCCACTGGCCGGTCTCCCGCAGCCGGGTCTGCATGATCTCAGGGATGGTGCCGTCGGCGCGCGGGCCGATGTCCAGCAGGAAGTTGCCGTTCTTGGAGACGATGTCGACGAGGCTGTGCACGACCTCCTCCGCGGTCATGTAGGCGGCGTCCGGGGTGGCCCGGTTGTAGCCGTAGCTGAAGGGGTCGAGGCCGCGGCTGGCCTCCCACTTGGCGACGACGGTGTTGTCGTACGTCGTGTACTCGGGCGTGGTGAAGTCGTGGAAGGCGATGCCGGAGCGGTCGTTGACGGTGACGTCGGTGGGACGGGCGCGGTTCTTGGCGTGGTTGAAGTACTCGGCGAGCACGTCGAGGCTGTCGTTGGCGCCGCCGATGTCGCACCAGATGATCGCGGGGTCGTAGCCGTGGACCAGCTCCAGCATCTGCCGGGCCTGGTAGTCCTTCACGTAGTCCTTGCCCGCGGTGTAGCCGGTGTAGGGCACGGGCCGCAGGGTGTAGGGGTTGCGCGGGGCGTGGCCCGCCCAGGGGTTGTCGGGGTTGAACCACTCGGGCATCGAGAAGTACAGGCCGCGGTGGAGTCCGGGGGCGTACCGCCGGGAGGCCTCGAACAGCTCCCCGACCAGGTCCCGCCGCGGGCCCATCCGCACGGCGTTGCGGTCGGAGACCTTGGTGTCCCACAGGGCGAAGCCCTCGTGGTGCTTGGAGGTCAGCACGTGGTACTGGGCGCCGGCGTCGCGGAACAGCTCGACCCAGGACCGCGGGTCGAACTTCTCGGCGGTGAAGCGCGGGATGAAGTCGTCGTAGGCGAAGTCCTCGCCGTAGGTGTCCCGGTGGTGGGCGTACACCGCGTTGTTCGGGTCCTGGAGGTGGTTCCAGTACCACTCGGCGTACTGCTTGCCGACCGGGGACCAGGCGGGTACCGAGTAGACGCCCCAGTGGATGAAGATGCCGAACTTGGCGGACCGGAACCAGTACGGCGCCTGGTGGCGGGCGAGGGAGTCCTCGGTGGGCCGGTAGTCCGGGACGCCGAGGGTCAGCCGGCCGGTGCGGGCGGCCGCCCTGGTGCCCCGGCCGGTGACGCTGACCGTGCCGTCCCGGACGGTTCCGGACGCGGTCCCCGGGCGGTTGCGGATGCCGACGCGGACGCGGACCTCCTCGCCGGGGTCGAGCCGGCGGATGCGGGCGGGGGCGACGGTTCGGGCGCCGTCCACGTCGACCCGTACGGACAGCGCGTCGTCCGCGAGGAGGGCGACCGTGCCCGCGTTGACGACGGTGGCCTCGACGCTCTGCGCTCCGGACGCCTCCAGCAGCGAGGCGGTCGAGCGGGCGTCGCGCAGGACCAGCGCCCGGCCCTGGGCGACCGGTTGCAGGGTGAGGGCGAAGACGTGCAGGGCCGCCCGGCCCTCCTGGGCCGGGCCGGTCACCGGCAGGGTCAGCGCGACCGCCTCGCGGGCCGGGTCGAGCCACAGGTTCGCCGTGCCGATGCCGACCGGGTGGTCGTCCCTGGTCCCGTCGGGCCGGTAGCGGTAGGGGGCGGAGAGGGTGCCGCCCGCGCCGTACCAGTCGGCGCCGCCGAGCCCGGCGGTCGTGGTGGTCCCGTCCGCGTAGTGCACGGTGGCGGTGCCGGAGGCGTTCCCGTAGCTGCCCGCGGTCAGGAAGGCCGCCGACAGGTAGCGGCCCCTGGGCAGCTCGACGCGCTGGCCGCGGGCGACGACGTTGTTCGCCGCCCCGGCGGCCGCGGACGGGAAGCGGAAGGGGATGCCGTCGACCTCGGTCGGCCCGGCCGGGAGCGCCTCGCCGGGGAAGGTGTAGCCCGAGCCGTCGAAGTCGCCGCCCCGGGCGGCGGCGGTGTCGATGCCGTCGTTGTCGTACAGGGCCTCCAGCGGGACGGGCACCGGGTCGGGGACGGGCACCCACGGGTTCCCGGGGCCGTCCGCCCGGCCGCCGGGAGGCGCGCCGTCCGGCCCGCCGGCTGTCCCTGCGGCCTGTGCCCGCGTCGCCGCCGCGAGCGGCAGGGCCGCCGCCGCGGTGGCGCCCGCGGCGGCTCCCAGGACGTGACGTCTTGGATACGTACTCATGAGCAGCCTCCGATTCATCGGAGGTCTGATGATTGAACGGCCGTCATGGGCTGTCAATGGGGCGTACCGGCAAGAAAGTTGAGCTATTGATCGGATGATGCTGTCCGCCCTCTCGACGGAAGAGGCGGGCGCGGGCAGAGTTCGCCCTGCGTACCCGCGAGTACGAACCTGCCCGCCCCCTGCCGAGGAGCCCCCGTGACCAGCTGGGCCGGCCCGAGCGCCGCCGAGATCGCCGCCGCCGTACGCGAGAAGCGGGTCACCGCCCGTGAGGTGGTGGCCTCGCACCTGGCCCGCATCGAGCGGCTGGACGGCCGGATCGGCGCCTTCCGCACCGTCCGCGCCGAGGCCGCACTGGACGAGGCCGACGAGGTCGGCGCCCGCCCGGACCTGGCCGGGCTGCCCCTGGCGGGAGTGCCGGTGGCCGTCAAGGACAACCTGGCGGTGCGCGGCGAGTCCACCCGGAACGGGTCCGCGGCGACCTCGGACCTGCCGAACACCCGGGACCACGTCACCGTCGCCCGGCTGCGGGCGGCGGGCGCGGTCGTGGTGGGGCTGACCAACGTGCCCGAACTGTGTGTCTTCGGAACGACGGAGGGCGTGCACGGCACCGCCCGCAACCCGTGGGACACGGCGCGCTCCGCGGGCGGCTCGTCGGGCGGCAGCGCGGCCGCGGTCGCCGCCGGGATGGTGCCGCTGGCGCTCGGCAACGACGGCATGGGGTCACTGCGCATACCGGCGGCCACCTGCGGCCTGGTCACCGTCAAGCCCGGCCACGGCGTGGTCCCGGCCGGCATCGGCGACGGCGACTGGTTCGGCATGTCGGAGAACGGGCCGCTGGCCACGACGGTGGCGGACGCACGGCTGATGCTCGCGGTCCTGGCGGACACCGGGGCGGCGGCCGCCGCGGACCCGTCCGCGCTGTCGGTCGCCGTCTCGGTGCGCTCTCCCCTGCGCGGGGTGGCGGTCGGCAGACCGTACGCCGCGGCCGTCCGGGAGGCGGCACGGCTGCTGGCCGGGGCGGGCCACCGGGTACGGCGAGCCGATCCGCCCTATCCGGCGTCGACCGGGTTCACCGCGCTGCGGCACTGGAGCGCCGGTACGGCCGTGGACGCCGCGGACCTGGATCCGCGGCGGCTGACCCGGCGCACGAGGGTGCAGGCCGCCGTCGGACGGCGGTTCGTGAACGGGGTCCGGACGGGCGACGCCCGGGAGCGGCTGCGGGCCCGGCTGGAACCCTTCTTCGCCGAGCACGACGTGCTGCTGTGCCCGGCGCTGGCCCGCCGCTCCCCGCGGGCCGCGCCCTGGCACGAACGGGGCTGGCTGCGCAACGTCCTGGTCAACGGGGCCTGTTCGCCGATGACCGGGCCGTGGAACCTGACCGGCTGGCCCGCGGCGGTGGTGCCGTTCGGGACGCTGCCCTCCGGTGCCCCCTGCGCGGTGCAACTGGTGGGCCGCCCGGGCTCGGAGGGCGCCCTGCTGGACCTGGCGGAGCGGGTCGAGCGGCTGCGCCCGTGGCCGCGTACGGCCCCGCTCACGTGAGTTCCCGCCTCCCGGGCCCGGTCCGTCGTGACCGGCCGGACGCGAGCCGCCCGGTGCGGCTCAGCTCACCGCCTGCTTCACGAGGGCGGCGATCCGCGCCTCCACCTCGGGTGTCACCCCGGTCAGGGCGAAACCGGCGGCCCACATCGTGCCCTCGTCCAGGTTGGCCTGGTCGCTGAAGCCGAGCGTCGCGTAGCGCGCCTTGAACTTCTCCGCGCTCTGGAAGAAGCAGACGATCTTGCCGTCACGCGCGTAGGCGGGCATCCCGTACCAGAGCCTGGGGGCGAGGACCGGGGCGGCGGCCGTGACGACCGCGTGGACGCGCTCGGCCATGACGCGGTCCGAGTCCTGCATCTCGGCTATCTTGGCGAGCACGTCCCGTTCGGCCTCCGCCGCCTTGTCCGCGCGCGACCTGCGCCGTGCCTCCGCCTTCGTCTCCCGGGCGTGTTCCTTCATCGCGGCCCGTTCCTCGGCCGTGAAACCCTCGTACGCGGTGCTGTCGGTGGTGTCGGTGCTGCCCACGGGTCAGGCCCCCTCGGTGATCTTGGCTGTGGAGATCGTGGAGATCTCGCGGGGGACCCTATATCGGACGCAGCGGCCGGAAGGCATGTTTCGCCGGACCGGCCCGGCGGCGGGCCGGTCGCCCGGCCGGGCCGCCGCGCCGGAGGCTCAGTCGACGCTGGGAAGGATGTGCGGTTCGGCGAGGTCGTCCTCGTAGCCGGCCAGACGGATCGGGGCGGACCGCGCCCACACGTCGAGGCTGCCGAGGTCTCCGGGCCGCCGTCCCGAGCGCTCCGAGCGCTCCTGGGGGCCCTGGTCGCGATTCGTCTTCTCCGGTGTCACCGCGCACTCCTTATGTGTCGGTCACCCTCGGGGCGGTCACCGGCAGTCTGCGCTGCGGCACCTGACGCCCGCTCGGGTCTGGGTCGAAACAGGTCGGACGCGGTGGCGCCGGCAACTGAGGTCCGAGCGGGCCGTTGTGCACCGGCTCACCCCGGGGCGGACCGTGGGTGTGGTGGGAACCCTTTGGTGCTGTCCGCCTACTCCAGATTAACCAAATGAGCGGCCCCCTGCTCGATGGGGCTGCAAAGAGCAGGTAACTATCTGAAGTCAGGCGTGTTCATTGAGCCGTGTACAAGGTGATTTGTCACCTTGTGGAGCGGCGAGCGATTCACCCGTCCGGTCTACGTCACGCAGTTCAGTTCCCGTTGGCCGCGCCGCAAGGTCGCCGTGATCTGCTGACGTACCGCAACGGCCGTCCCGCGGGAGGACTGACGCATGGAGCTGCGCAGTGTCGAAGAGCTGATGGACCTGCTGTACGCCGGACGGGGTACAGCGGGACCGAGTACGGCGGGGCCGGTCACCGCAGGACCGGGTGCCGTGGGGCGGGGCACCGCCGCGCCGGACCGGCCCCGGCGCCGTGCCGATCCCCACGAGCACGCGCTGCGCACCGCCGCGCTGCTGCGCCGGCGCCGCCCTGCGGACAAGGAACTGCAGGTCGCGGGCCTGGTCCTGGGGATCGGCGCCCTGCTCGGTCCGGGCGGCGACGCCGGTCCGCAGGCCGCCGGCGTCCGCGCGGCCCGCGCCGCGGACGCGGTGCGCGGCCTGCTCGGTGAACGCGTCTTCCGGCTCGTGCGGCAACAGGCCGGCGGCCACGCCGCCCGCCCTCTGGACGAGGACGCCCTGACCCTGCGCCTCGCGGACGAGGAGGCCCGCACCCGCGGTGCCTGCGACACCGCGGGGGCCGGGGTCCTGGAGGACTGGCGCACCGTCCTTGAGCTGGTCGCGGCCCGCAACGCCCGTCTCGGCGCCGTCGACTGACGCGCCGTCAGGGATCAGCGGCGGCCGTTCACCACTTGCCCGGCGCGTAGTCCTTCAGGAAGACGCCGTACAGGTCCTCGCCCGCCTCACCGCGCACGATCGGGTCGTAGACGCGGGCGGCGCCGTCGACCAGGTCCAGCGGTGCGTGGAACCCCGCCTCGGCGAGGCGGACCTTGTCGGGGTGCGGGCGCTCGTCGGTGATCCAGCCGGTGTCGACGGCCGTCATCAGGATGCCGTCCTTCTCGAACATCTCCTGGGCGGCGGTGCGGGTGAGCATGTTCAGGGCGGCCTTGGCCATGTTGGTGTGCGGGTGGCCCGCGCCCTTGTAGCCGCGTTCGAAGACGCCCTCCATGGCGGAGACGTTCACGATGTAGGTGCGCCGGGCCGCCGCGGCGGCCATCGCCGGGCGCAGGCGGCTGATCAGGATGAACGGCGCGGTGGAGTTGCACAGCTGCACCTCGAGCAGCTCGACCGGCGTGACCTCGTCCACCGTCTGGATCCAGCTGTTGGTGTCGTGCAGGTCGGGCACCAGACCGCCCGCGTCGATGGCCGTGCCCGCGGCGATCCGCTCCAGTGAGGCGGAGCCGGAGACCAGGGCGAGGCCGGTGACGTCCTCGGCGGTGAGCGCGCCGGAGCCGGCCACCGGCAGGGCGGCGACCGCGCCGGAGCCGAAGGTGCCGATCACCTCGGCCGCGGGCAGCTCACCGGCGGGCAGCGGGGCCGACTCGGCGGCGACCAGCTCGCTGTAGGCCTGCGGGGAGCGCCGTACGGTCTGGGCCGCGTTGTTGATCAGGATGTCCAGCGGGCCCTCGGCGGCGACCGAGTCGGCGAGGGCGACCACCTGGGCGGGGTCGCGCAGGTCGATGCCGACGATCTTCAGCCGGTGGATCCACTCCGCGCTGTCGGGCTGGGCCTTGAAGCGGCGGACGGCGTCGTTGGGGAAGCGGGTGGTGACGGTGGTGTGCGCGCCGTCCCGCAGCAGCCTGAGCGCGATGTACATGCCGATCTTGGCCCGGCCGCCGGTGAGCAGGGCGCGCTTGCCGGTCAGGTCGGCGCGGGCGTCGCGGCGGGCGCGATTCTCGGCGGCGCACTTCTGGCACAGCTGGTGGTAGAAGTAGTCGACCTCGACGTAGCGCTGCTTGCAGACGTAGCAGGAGCGCGGGCGCCTGAGTATCCCCGCGATCTGGCCCTCGCCCGTCGCGGAGGACGGCAGGATGCCCTCGGTCTCGTCGTCGATGCGCTGCGCCGAGCCGGTGGCCGTGGCCTCCGTGACCGCCTTGTCGTGGGCGGTCTTGGCGGCCCGGCGCTCCTGGCGGCGGCGCTGCTTGACCATGCGGTAGATGTGCGAGGTGGCCCGGCGCACGGCGACGGCATCGGGGTGGTCGACCTCGATGCTGTCCAGCTCCCGCAGCACGTCGAGGCAGACGGCGAGGCGCTCCGGGTCGATGCCGGGCCCGTACGCGGCCTCCTCGCCGGGCGCGTACACGACCTCGTCCATGGTCGTGGAGCCCTCGTCTGTCACCGTCATCGCGCTGCCGCTTCCCTGGTCGTTCCTGCGGCGCTCCGACTCGCGACCGCTTTCGAACGGGGGATTTTACGGCAGCGCCGGGCGCTCCCGCCAAACGCGTGACGATCAAGGGCCCGCGGGGGCGGCGGGTCAGGGGCCGCAGACGGTGATGAGGGTCTCCACCTCCTCGGACAGGGCACGGGCCAGCCGGTTCAGGTCCGGTACCGCCTTGGCGTCGGCGACGAGGCCGTAGTGGACCTGGCCGCGGTAGGTGGAGACCGCGACGGCGAGGGACTGGCCGCGGGCGAGCGGCGCGAAGGGGTAGACGGCCGTGAGCGGGTGGCCGCCCAGGCGCAGTCCGAAGCCGGGCAGCGGGACGCTGGTGACCAGGATGTCGAACCAGAGCCGGGCGGCCTGGCCGACCAGGGGGCCGCCGAGCCGGTGGCCGAGGGCGGGCACGTGGTCGGCGAGCAGGGCGACGGCGCCGGCGCCCCGGTCGGGTCCGGCGTCCTTGTTGCGGTCCATCGCGGTGCGCACGGCGGCGAGGCGGCGCAGCGGGTCGGGGACGCCGACGGGCAGTTCCATCAGGTAGCCGGAGAGCCGGTTGCCCGGCGGCTGGGCGGTGCGCGGGCGGCGCCGGGAGACGGGGATCAGGGCGCGCGGGGCGATGCCGTCGCACGCTTCGCCCCGCTCCTCCAGCCAGCGGCGCAGGGCACCGGCGACGACCGCGATCAGGACGTCGTTGACGGTGCCGCCCACGGCCTTGCGCACCAGGTGCACGTCGTCGATGTCGACGACGACGCCGGCGGTGCGGCGGGTGCCGGTGGGTTCGGCGGTGAGGGCGGGTGTGGTGCGGGCGGCGAGGGTCGATCGCGCGACGCGGGCGCCGATGTCCAGGGCCCGTCCGACGTCGAAGAGCGCGCCGCGCAGGAGTCCGGGCAGGCTGCGTACGTCGGGCAGCGGACCGCGCGGCGGCTGTGCGGGCCTCGGGCGCCGCTCGGGCAGGTCGACCGGGTCGAGGACGGCGGCGGCCAGGGTGAGGGCGCGCAGCCCGTCGGCGAGGGCGTGGTGGAACTTGAACAGGACCGCGAAGCAGGTGCCGTCCTCGCCGGGCAGCACGTGGGCCTCCCACGGCGGCCGGTTGCGTTCCAGGGGGCGCTGCATGAGCCGTCCTGCGGCGGCGTGGAAGTCGGCGGCCGGGGTGTGCAGCCGCACGTGGTGGAGCGGGTCGAAGCAGGGGTCGGGTTCGCGGGCGGCGCCGCCGAAGCCGAGCGGCCGGCGCAGCCCGTCGGCGAGCGAGTGGCGCGGGCCGTCGGCGGAGGACTGCCGCGGGCCGAGGGGGCGCCACACGTCCCGGATGCGCAGCCGCAGCCCGGGGACGCCGGCGGCGCGGGCGGCGAGCAGGTCGGCCGCGTGCGCCCCGGCGGTGGACGAGGTGGCGGAGAAGATCCCGAGCGCGCCGAGGTGCATCGGGTGGTCGGCGGACTCGATGTTCCAGAACGCCAGGTCGAGGGGAGCGAGCAGGTCAGGGGTCAAGGCTTGCCTCCGTCGACGGTGGGTGAGTCTGCAGTCAACAGCCTGCGGCTGATTACGGTCAAGTACGATCAAGTTACGCACAGTTAACGTCAGATGAAGTCCCGCCCCGGTGGGCGGGGCGGGACACGGCGGTCGCGGGACGCGGAGCCCCGGGCGTCAGCCGAGTGCGGGCGGCGCCGCCTGCGCCGATGTGCCCCACGACGAGGGCCGCGGGCCCACGGTGTAGCTGAGCGTCCTGGTCCGGCGCAGGTCGCCGGCGGTCAGGTAGGTCCGCTCGTGGGTCACCCCGTCGGCGCTGACCGTCTGGGTGTAGCGGTTCTCCGAGGAGGTGCCGGGCGCCTTGATCGTGAGGGCGCCGCGGGGGTGGTAGCGGGGATCCAGCCGCAGGTCGACGCGGTCGAAGACCGGGGTGGACAGGCCCCAGGTGCCGTAGCCGGGCTGCACCGGGTAGAGGCCGATGGACGACAGCACGTCCCAGGCGGACATGGTGCCCAGGTCGTCGTTGCCGGTGATCCCGGTCGGTGCGTCGGTGAACAGGGTCAGCGCGGCGTGCACCACGTCGCTCGTCTTCCACGGCTGCCCCGTCGACAGGTAGGTGTACGGGGCGAGCAGGTCGGGCTCGTTGAGCGGGTTGTAGCGGTCGGTGTCGTAGTAGGCGTACGGGTCCTTGACCCACACCTCGCGGGCGGTGCGGGCGGGATCCGTGAGGAGCTGGTCGTAGGCGAAGAACTCGTCGAGCCGGTCGTTGGTGAGCCGCTTGCCGCCGATGAGGTCGATGACGCCGGGCAGGTCCTGGGGCACCAGCCACTGGTACTGCCAGGCCGTGCCCTCGTGGAAGCCCTCGCTCTGCGCCGGGCTCCACGGCCCGGCGAAGGCGCCGGAGGCGTCACGGGCCCGGAAGAAGCGCGTCGAGGGGTCGAACAGGTGGCGGTAGTTGCGGGAGCGGGCGGCCCACCGGGCGGCGTCCTCGCGGTGGCCGAGGGCCCGGGCCATCTGGGCGAGCACGGCGTCCGACAGGGCGTACTCCAGGGTCGCCGAGGCGCCGAAGGCGTAGTCCGAGTGACCGGCCTTGGCCGGCTCGTGCCCCTTGACGTAGGGGGCGAAGCCGCGGGTGATGTAGTCCTCGTTGGCGTCGCGGCCCACCGCGGGGGAGCCGGCGGGCGGGACGCCGTCGGCGTTCTTCTTCAGGGCCCGGTAGGCCCGCTCCTCGTAGCCCTTGAGCAGGCCCTGCTGGAAGGCGTCGGTCAGGAACGGGGTGACCGGGTCGCCGGTCATGATGTTCGTCTCGACCGTGCCGTAGCCCCACTTGGGCAGCCAGCCGCTCTCCTCGGCCACCCGGATCACGGAGACGGCCATGTCACGGGACTCGCGGGGCGCGAGCAGGGCGAGGAGCTGCGCCTGGGTGCGGTAGGTGTCCCACAGCGACCAGTTCTGGTAGTAGGTGAAGCCGTCGCTGCGGTGGACGCGCCGGTCCCAGCCGGTGTAGCGGCCGTCGGCGTCCTCGCCGACGTTGGGCGCGACGAAGGACCGGTACAGGGACGAGTAGAAGGTGCGCCGGCGGGTGGTGTCACCGCCGCCCACCCGCACGTCCGCCAGCCGCCTCTCCCAGGCCCGCCGGGCCGCCTCGCGCACGGCGGCGAAGGAACGGCCGCCCTCGGCACGCAGGTTGCCCGCCGCGCCGGCCGCGTCGACGTAGGACAGCGCGGTGGTCGCCTCCACCGTGCGGTCGTGGGTGGTGTCGAACCGGAGGTAGGCGCCGCCGTGCCCGGTCCGCGCGCCGGGGGTGACGGTGGTGCCGTCCCAGGTGCCGTACGCGGTGAAGGGCCGGTCGAAGCGGGTGATCGTGTGGACCGTGTACGGGAGGGTGTCCTTGCAGAAGCCGCGGCCGGTGATCGCGGTCCGCACGGTGCGCTCGTCCAGGATCTCCACCGACGAGGCGACCATCCGGTGCAGCGCCTGGCCCGCGTCGAGCAGGACGTTGGCCTTGCCGGTGGCCGGGAAGGTGTAGCGCTGGACGCCGGTCCTGGTCGTCGCGGTCAGTTCGGCCTCGATGCCGGAGTCCAGCGCGACGCGGTAGTAGCCGGGGCCCGCCCGCTCGTTCTCGTGGCGGAAGCCGGCCGCGTACTTCGCGTAGTCCGTCCGGGTGACGTCACCGGTGGTGGGCAGCACCGGCAGGTCGCCGCCGATGCGGCAGCCGACGCCGGAGAGGTGGACCAGGGAGAAGCCGCGGACGCGGCTGTGGGCGTAGTCGTAGCCGGTGCTGTGACCGGTGTCCGGCGAGAACTGCACCATGCCGAAGGGCACGGTCGCGCCGGGGAACGTGTTGCCTTCGTTCGCGGTGCCGATGAACGGGTTGACCAGATCGGTCAGCCGGGCGTCGCGGGGTGCCGCGGCCTGTGCGGGGACGGGGGCGGTGGACAGCGCGTACGCCGCCACCGCCGCCGCTCCCACGCACAGGCGCAGGCTCCGGGTCCAGCTCATGCAGGAAGACCTCCGAGGGAGACGTCATTGCCTGCATGATCACGTCTGATGGTCAGTCAGCCGGGCATCCCGCGGGTGTCGCGCGCGACGCGTCGCGGATCAGCGCCTGCTGGGCGGCCCGTATCCGGTCCGCGTCCGGCTTGAGGACCCGCCGGTCGTAGGTGAGCAGACCGTTGAGTTCGCCCTCCACATCGCTGATCTGGGTGTAGACCGCGCCGTTGCTGCCGCGGCAGGCCAGCGCCCGCACCTCGCCGAGCTTGGTGAGGTAGTCGTCGGTGTAGGCGGCGGGGTCGACGTCGACGTAGCTCTGCTGCACCGGCCAGGCATGGCCGGGCACCGCGAGGCCGAGGCCGCCGTACTCGCCGCTGACCAGGGCCCTCCTGCCGTCGGGGTGCGGCGGCAGCGCGGGAGAGGGGTAGCCGTGCTCGTCGATGATGTCACCGGCTCCGCCGTCGGTCCCCAGGTTGATCCCGGACATGCCGTTGACCAGGCGCGTCGGGTCCCAGCTCTTGGCCTGATCGGCGACGCGGGCCTCGTCGTACTGGCCCCAGCCCTCGTTGAAGGTGACCCACATGACGACCGACGGGCTGCTGACGTGCTCGTCGATCACCTCCTTCATCTCGCGCTCGTACTCGGTCCGCGCGGCGGCGGACGGGTTCACTCCCGCGGTCATGGCGGGCATGTCCTGCCACACCATCAGGCCCAGCCGGTCCGCCCAGTAGAACCAGCGGTCGGGTTCGACCTTGATGTGCTTGCGCACGGCGTTGAAGCCGAGCTGCTTGTGCGCCTTCAGGTCGTACGCCAGGGCCTCGTCGGTGGGCGCGGTGTACAGGCCGTCGGGCCAGAAGCCCTGGTCGAGCGTGGCCATCATGAAGACCGGCTTGCCGTTGAGGACCGTGCGCGGGACGCCGTCCACCTGCTCCACCGCGATGGAGCGCATGCCGAAGTAGCTGCCGACCTCGTCGGCGCCGACGCGCACCTTCAGGTCGTACAGGAAGGGGTCGTCGGGCGACCACAGGCGCGGGTCGTGGATCGTCAGGGTGAGCGGCGAGCCGGTGCGGCCGTGAGCGGTGGCGACCTTGTGCCGTCCCGCGTACGCCGTCGCCGTGACCGGTACGCCGTCGCGGACCCCGTCGGCCCGGACGGTGAGGCGGCCGTGCGGGACGTCGGGGGTGAGCTTGAGGGAGTCGACGTGGTCGCGGGCGACCGGCTCCATCCACACGGTCTGCCAGATGCCCGAAGTCGGCGTGTACCAGATGCCGCTCGGGTCCAGGCGCTGCTTGCCCAGCGGCGGGTTCTCCCCGCCGGCCGCGTCGGTCGGGTCGTAGACGCCGACGATCAGCTCCTGGGTGCGGCCGGGCTTCAGCGCGTCGGTGACGTCGGCGCTGAACTTGTCGTAGCCGCCCTGGTGCGCGGCGACCTTCGTGCCGTTGACGTAGACCTCGGCCCTCCAGTCCACCGCCCCGAAGTTGAGCCGCAGCCGCTTGCCGTGGCCGACGTGCCAGTTCGCGGGCACGGTGAAGGTGCGGCGGTACCACATGCGGTCCTCGTGCCGTTCGATCCCCGAGAGCTGGGACTCCACCGGGTAGGGCACGAGGATCCGCTCGGGCAGCGACGTGCCCACGGGCGGCTGCTCGCCCTCGTGGGCAGCGGCGAACTGCCAGCGGCCGTTGAGGCTGCGCCAGTCGGAGCGGGTCAGCTGCGGGCGCGGGTACTCGGGAAGGGCGTTGTCCGGCCCGACCTGCCCGGCCCACGGCGTGCGCAGTTCGTACGTCGACCGGTTGGGTCCGCTGCTCCAGAACGCGCCGACCGCCTTGGCGTCGGCGCCGGTGAGCCCGCCCCGGCCGTCGTAGCGCACGTCGGCGGTGCCGCGCGCGGTGCCGCTCTTGTTGCCGACGACGGGCTGCTGGAGGCTCACCAGCAGGGCGCGCGGGTCGGCCGGGTCGGTGCGGGCGGTGCCGAGCGGCCAGGCGGCGCCGCCGATCACGGCCTTCAGGTGGTCGGCGAGGCCGGCCGGGGGCGCGGCGAGCCGCTGCGCGAAGGCGAGTCTCAGGGTGCGGCCGTCCCCGAGGACGGTGGTGCTGAGCGCGCCGTCGTAGGCGTATCCGTCGGGCAGGCGGAACGCGGACTGCGGCACCGCCTCCTTGGTGCCGCCGGGCTCGGTCCAGCGGACGTGGAGGTTGGAGCCGCCGTAGTGCTCGAAGTACTCGACCTTGATGTCGTAGGCCGTGCCCGCGGTCAGCTGCACGGGGGCCGAGTTCTGTTCGCGGTCCCAGTCGTCGACCCAGTGGTCGATGACGAGGCTGCCGCCTATCCAGAGGCGGAAGCCGTTGTCGCCGGTGATCGAGAAGGTGTGGGCGCCGGTCTTCTCCGGGACGATGCGGCCGGTCCAGCGGACGCTGACGTCGTCGGAGCGGCCGGTGGTGGCGGCCAGGCGGGGTTCGAGGTTGTCGAAGTCGAGTGCGGGGTCGAACGCGGTGGCCTTCAGCTCGTCGAAGTCGAAGGCTCCGGGGGCGGACTGGGTGTAGTAGTCGCCCTTGAGGCCGTGGACCTCCACGGGGTCGTCGGCGGGGGTGGCGGTCGCGGTGGGGGCCGCGGTGAACGCGGCGAGACCGAGCGCTGCGGCGAGCAGCAGCGCGAGTCGGTCCCTGAAGCGGCTGGTGCGCACGATCCTCCTCGTGACGAGGGAAAATGGCGGCTCTTGTGCACTGCCCGGTTGCGGGATTGTTCGGTCCGGTGTGGAACAACGTTGTCAAGGCAGTCGACGGCATGACAGCACGGATCCGCCTCGTAGTCCAGGGACATGACAAAAGGTCGGATCAACCGGTGCCCCCGCCCTGCGCGCAGGGCGCCCCCGGCCGGGGCGAGATCCAAGTGGACCGTACGCCCGCGGGGCGCGCACCATGGGGGCGTCGCTCCCGTGTCGTGCGGGGCTCCCGCGCGGCTCGCCTCTCCCGCGGAAGGGAAGTGAACCGGATGCCCAAGGTCTCCCGGCGCACCGCCACCCAGGGCGGCGACTACGGACCCGTCGTCGAGCAGTCCGAGGACCTCGACCCCTACACGGTGGACTTCCGTGTCTTCCGCGAGGACGTCGACCTCACCCCGCTGCTCAGGGAACTGCCGGACGGCCGCTGCCAGTGCCCGCACTGGGGTTACGTCTTCAAGGGCGAGCTGCGGCTGCGCTACCCCGACCACGACGAGGTCTACCAGGCCGGAGAGGCGTTCTACGCGCCTCCGGGCCACGTCCCCGTGCACACGGCGCCGGGCACCGAGTACGTGCAGTTCAGTCCCGCCGAGGACGCGCGCCGGGCCAGTGCGATCACCCTGAACCACTTCCCGCCGCTGACCGGCTGAGCCGCCCGCCGCCCCGGGGGCCGGGGGACGGCGGCCCACGCCGGCCGGGGCGGCGTCGGCCGGGGGGGCGCGTGGCGGGCGCGAGGCCCTATGGAACGCGCTGGCCCTTGCCCAGGGCGATCACCCCGCCCGTGGAGACGGTGTACAGCGCGGCGTCCCGCTCCGGGTTGACGCCGATCGTCGCGCCGGGCGGTACCTCGACGTTCTTGTCGAGGACCGCGCCGCGCACGACCGCGCCCCGCCCGACGTGGACGTTGTCGTGCAGCACCGAGCCCTGCACCACCGCGCCGGGATCCACCCGCACGCCCGGGGAGAGCACGGACCGCGTGACCTGTCCGCGGATCAGGCAGCCCGCGCTGATGATGGACTCCCCCGCGATGCCGCCCGCGTTGAACCGGGCCGGCGAGAGCTGGTTGGAGTGGGTGTAGACCGGCCAGTCCCGGTTGTAGAGGTTGAAGGCGGGACGCTCGGCGATGAGGTCCATGTGGGCGTCGTAGTACGCGTCGAGCGTGCCCACGTCCCGCCAGTAGCCCTGGTCACGGCTGGTCTCGCCGGGCACGTGGTTGGCGCTGAAGTCGTACAGCTGGGCCTCGCCGCGCTCGGTGAGGGCGGGCAGGATCGAGCCGCCCATGTCGTGCACGGATCCCTCGTCCTCGGCGTCCCGGTGCAGTGCCTCGACGAGCGCCTTGGTGGTGAAGATGTAGTTGCCCATGGAGGCGAAGACGTGGTCGGGGTCGTCGGGCAGGCCCGGCGGATCGGCGGGCTTCTCCAGGAACCGCTCGACACTCTGCCCGTCCGAGGCCGGGGTGATCACGCCGAACGACGAGGACTGCGTGCGCGGCACCCGGATGCCGGCGACGGTCACCCCCGCGCCGCCCTCGATGTGCTGCCGGAGCATCTGCCGCGGGTCCATGCGGTAGACGTGGTCGGCGCCGAAGACCGCCACGTACTCGGGCTGTTCGTCGTGGACCAGGTTGAGCGACTGGAGGATCGCGTCGGCGCTGCCCAGGTACCAGCGCGGGCCGAGGCGCTGCTGGGCGGGCACCGGTGTGACGTAGTTGCCGAGCAGGCTGGACATGCGCCAGGTCGTGGTGATGTGCCGGTCCAGCGAGTGCGACTTGTACTGGGTCAGCACACAGACGCGCAGGATGTCCCCGTTGACGAGGTTGGACAGGACGAAGTCGACGAGGCGGTACGTCCCGCCGAAGGTCACCGCCGGTTTGGCGCGGTCCGCGGTCAGGGGCATCAGACGCTTGCCCTCACCGCCCGCGAGGACGATTCCGAGGACCGAAGGTCCACCACGACGCATGGCCGCTCCCCTCACCCGGTTGAACCACTACTGCCCTGGTGCGAAGTGGCCTAAGCCTGCCCGAGGATCTCCTCGTACAGCGCCGCGGTGCGCCGGGCGACGGCGTCCCAGCCGAACTCCGCCACCGCCCGCAGCCGCCCCGCCTCGCCCATGCGGCGCGCCGCCGCCGGGTCGGCGAGCACGGCGTCCAGGGCGCGGGCCAGAGCCGCCTCGAACGCCTCGTTCGGACCGCCGTCCTTCCTTGGGTCCCGGCCCTCGCCGCGTCCTTCGTCCCGGCTCCCGACCGGCTCTTCGTCCCGGCCGCCGTCCAGGTCGACGAGGATCCCGGTGCGGCCGTCGTCGACCACCTCCGGGATGCCGCCGACGCGGGAGGCGACGACGGGCGTGCCGCAGGCCATCGCCTCCAGGTTGACGATGCCGAGCGGCTCGTACACCGAGGGGCAGACGAAGACGGCCGCGTGCGTGAGCAACTGGACCACGTCCGGGCGTGGCAGCATCTGCGGGATCCAGTGGACACCGTCGCGGTCCTGGCTCAGCTCCCGGAACAGATCCCGGAACTCCCGGTCGATCTCCGGGGTGTCGGGGGCGCCCGCGCAGAGCACGACCTGGGCCGCCGGGTCGATGTCCCGGGCGGCGCGCAGCAGGTGCGGCACGCCCTTCTGCCGCGTGATGCGGCCGACGAACAGCACGTAGGGGCGGTCCGGGTCGAGGCCGATGCGCGTGAGGACGTCGGTCTTCGGGTCGGGCCGGTACAGGGCGGTGTCGATGCCGTTGTGGATGACGTGGACACGGGCCGGGTCCAGGTCCGGGTAGCAGCCGAGGATGTCGGCGCGCATCGCGCCGGAGACGGCGACCACCGCGTCGGCGGCCTCCATCGCGGTGCGTTCGGCCCAGCTCGACAGGGCGTAACCGCCGCCGAGCTGCTCGGCCTTCCACGGGCGCAGCGGCTCCAGGGAGTGCGCGGTCAGCACGTGCGGCACGCCGTGCAGCAGCTTGCCGAGGTGGCCGGCGAGGTTCGCGTACCAGGTGTGCGAGTGCAGCAGGTCGCAGCCCTCGGTGGCGGCGGTCATGGCCAGGTCCACGGAGAAGGTCCGCAGGGCGTCGTTGGCGCCGTCCAGCACGGGCCAGGGCCGGTGGCGCACGACACCCGACGCCCGCTCCGCCGAGGAGGCCTCGCCCCAGCAGTGCACCTCCAGGTCGACCAGCGGCCGCAGTTCCCGTGCCAGGAACTCGACATGGACGCCCGCACCGCCGTACACGTCCGGCGGGTACTCCCGGGTCAGTAGTCCCACGCGCACCCGCAAACCCCCTGAGTCCGGCGGCAAGTCCCCTTCATGGTCACCCGGATGCGGCCCGGGGGGAAGGGGCCGGGGCACGTGAGAAACAACAGTCCCCGCAGACACCGCCGCCGGGCACGCGGTAGTAGAGGCAGCAACTGCGCCGCCGGAAGCCGGTGGCGCCCAGGGTGCCCGCCCCCGCGAGCGCCGGGTGGGCGAGCAGGCGTACGGCCAGGCCGTGGGCCAGGTCGCCGGTCGCGGGCCGGCCGTCCCGGAGCGCCCACCCGCGCACCTGCCGTGCCGCCGCGGCCAGCGCGGAGGCGGCGTTGCCCCGCAGCAGGCCCGGCGCGAGGCGGTAGCGGGCGCGCAGGGCGGCGGCCAGGGGCTCCAGATGGGCGTGCAGGACGGCGCGGGCGAGGGCGTCGGTGGCGGTGGCTGGGTCGGTGAGGGTGTCGGGGGCGGTGGCGGCTTCGCGGTGGGTGGCAGGTTCTTGGGCGGGTTCGGGGTCGGGGTCGGCTTCGGGGTGGGTGAGGGTCTCGGTGGCGGCTTCGGGGTCGGTGGCGGTGTCAGGGTCGGGGGCGGTGAGGGTGGCGGGTTCGGTGCGGGCCGCGGTCCCATCGGCCGGGCGGGCGGCGGGCAGCGGGCGCACCTCCGTGAGCCACAGGTCGTCGGGGGCGCTGCCCGTGGGGTCCCAGCGGAGCAGGTCAGGGGCGAGGTCGGGAAGCCGCCCGTACCGCACGGCACAGCCCAGTGCCACCGACCACAGGCGGGCGGCGAGCCCCTGGTGGGCCACCGAGGCGGCGACCCGGGGCTCGGGGGCCCGGATGCCGTCGGCGACCCGGCGCACCCGCACGGTGAGCGGGTCGGCGCCGTGCCCGGAGGGCTCCTGGGCGTAGGCCTGCGCGAGGGTGGGCAGCGGCCCTCGGGGCGGTTCGCCCGTGCGCAGGGCGAAGAAGCCGCCGAGGGGGCGGAGGGCGGTGAGTTGTGCGTCGGGTTCCACGGGAAGCAGTAGTAGCAAGCCCTGGGGGCGACGTCCCCCAGGGGGCGGGTGCGGGCCGCTCGTCAGGGGCGCTCCACCGTGTGTCGCCCACCTTGGGGAGGACAGCGCGGGACGGCTACTCCATCGGCAGTATGACCCATTGACTGCTCAGGGACGACGACGGGAAGAGATCGGCACGGCAAGGTGTTGGACCATGGAAGCCGCCTGTTCACCGCGCCGGGCCCGAGGCCCCCGCCTCCCGCAGAGGACCAGCTCATGAGCGCCCTCGCGCTGTCCGTGCTGCTGTCACTCGTGTCCGCCGTGGCGTACGCGGGCGGCGCGATCGTGCAGGAGCAGGTCGCGGTGTCCAGTCCCGGGGAACAGTACGCGCCGCTGCGCCGGCCGGCCTGGTGGGCGGCGGTCGGTCTGAACGGTCTGGGCGGCCTGCTGCACGTGGTGGCGCTGGCCTGCGGTCCGCTCAGTCTGGTGCAGCCGCTGGGCGCCCTGACGATCGTGTTCGCCCTGCCCATGGCCGCCCTGCTGGTCGGCCGCCGGGCGGGCGCCGCCGCGTGGCGCGGCGCGGTCATGGCGACGGCCGGTCTGGCGGGCCTGCTGTCCCTGGTGGGCGCGTCCCACGCGCAGTCGCTGAGCGGGGCCCAGCGGGTGGCCCTGGCGGCCTTCACCGGCGGCGCGGTTATCGCGCTGACGGTGGCGGGGCGTGCCGCGCACCGGCACCCCGCCGTGCGCAGCGTGCTGCTCGCCACGGGTTCCGGCATCGCGTTCGGCATGTCCTCGGTGTTCACCAAGGCGGTCGCGGTGGACTGGACCGACGGGATCACGGCGGCCGACCTGCCGTCGCTGGCGGCGATCGCCGTCCTGGCCACGGCGGGCACGCTGCTGTCCCAGGCGTCGTACCGGGGCGGTGGCCTCGCGGCCCCGCTGGCCACGCTCACCGTGGCGAACCCGATGGCGGCGGCCGCGGTCGGCATCACCATGTTCGGCGAATCCTTCCGCTACGGGACCACGGGCACCGTGCTCGCCCTGGGCTGCGGTGTGGTGGCCGCCGGTGGCCTGATCCTGCTGACGACCGAGCGCATCGAACGCACGGCGGCGGATTCGGGGGCGGCCGCACCCGGGCAGGACGCGACGCCCCGGCAGGCTCCCCCGGCGCCTGCCGCTCCCGCGGTGCCTGCCTCCCCTGCCGTGCCTGCCGCTCCCGCGGTGCCCGTGATGCCAGCCGCTCCCGCGGTGCTCGCGTTGCCCGCTCTCCCCGCACCGCGTGAGGCGGCCTCCGGAGCCGGGCCCGCGCAGGGCGGACCGGCGACGGCGAATGAACCAGGCCCGACGACGGCGGATGCGCCGGGGCCGGTGACGGCGGCCGAACCGGGGACGGTGACGGACATGTTGTACAGCGGCCCGTTCTGCGGCCTCGTCCACGGGGTCGCGTACGTCCCGATGCCCGTCCTCGCCCGGCACCGGCCCCGGGTCGGGTCCTGACGCCGCCCGGCCGGGGTCAGATGTTGACCCCGCCCGCCCGGAGATAGCCGACCGGGTCGATGTCCGAGCCGAAACCGGGCCCCGTCCGCACCTCGAAGTGCAGATGCGGGCCCGTGACGTTCCCGGTCGCCCCGGAGCGGCCGATGCGCTGTCCGGCGGTGACCGACTGGCCGGCCCGGACCGAGATCGCCGACAGGTGCCCGTACTGGGTGTAGCGGCCGTCGGCGTGCCGGATCACCACCTGGTACCCGTAGGAACCGCCCCAGCCCGCGGTGACCACCCGGCCCGCCCCGGCGGCGTGCACGGAGGTGCCGGTGCCCACCAGGAAGTCGACGCCCGTGTGGTAGCCCTTTGACCAGTGGGAGCCGGACGCCCGGTAGCCGGTGCCGATGGGGCCGTGCACGGGGGCGACGAGGGTGTGCGAGGCGGTGTGCGGCCGGCCGGCCCTGCCGCTCTCCGGGCGGGTGGCGGGCTTCGACGCGGGCTTCGTCTTCTGCTGCGCGGCCGGCCGGCGGGCGGGTGCGGAATCCTGGTGCCGGACGGGTGCCTGCCGCGCCGGGTGCACGGAGAGCCGCTGGCCGGGCAGGATCAGGTCCGGGTCGTCCCCGACGACGGTCCGGTTGGCCGCGTACAACTGCCGCCAGCCGCCGCGGACATGGCGGTCGTCGGCGATGCCGGAGAGGGTGTCGCCGCGGACCACCGTGTACATCTCGGCGGTGCCCGCGCGGGACTGGGGCGTGGTCTGCGGTCTGACGTCGTGAGCGGGAGCCGCCGCACGGTCCGCCCGGCCCCCGGTCGCCCCGTGGGACGCGGCCCCGCTGCCCGTACGGTGCGCGGACTGCGCGGTCCCGCTGCCCGTACGGAGCGCGGACTGCGGCGTGGCGGCGGTCAGACCGGCCCGCGCCGAGCACACCGGCCACGCGCCGGGGCCCTGTCCGCCGAGCACCTTCTCCGCCACGGCGATCTGCTGCTCGCGCGTGGCGAGATCGGCGCGCGGCGCGTACCTGGTCCCGCCGAACGCCGCCCAGGTGGACCGGGTGAACTGCAGCCCGCCGTAGTAGCCGTTGCCGGTGTTGACGCTCCAGTTGCCGCTCGACTCGCAGGCGGCCACCTTGTTCCAGGTCGCCGCGTCGGCCGCGTACGCCGGGCCGGCGCCGATCAGCGGGATGGCCATGCCCGCACCGCCCACCGTGACCGTCAGTGAGGCGCGGTTGATCCTGTTCGGCTGGTACCGGCGGTGCCGACCGCGTGCGGCCATGTCCGTTCCCCCTCGCCATGCGTCAGGAGCGGCAAAAGTAGATGCCCCGAACGAGCCATGACAAGGCGGCAATCGGCCGCTTCCGTGCCTCAAGTGGCCGGTACCGCTCGTACGTTGGCCGGAACGACGACGTCAGGCCGGGAGCCGGGAAACGGGGAGCGGACGCGGGGTGGGGGGGGCGGTCGCCGGGTGGGGAGCGGTCGCGGGGTGCGGGGTGGAGGGC
>NZ_JOIY01000044.1 GCF_000720185.1 Streptomyces sp. NRRL S-340
GTCCGGGGGCGAGGGCGGGGGCGGGGGCGGCGGGCGAACAGCGGCAGGGTCAGTTCGGCCGCGTGTGCCCCGTCCGGCCCCTGGAGCCAGCGGCAGCCGGCGGGACCGCCGTACCATTCCGTCATCGCGGCCGGTACGGGCCGCCGCAGTTCCTCGTGCAGCAGGAGCAGGTGCAGCGCGTCGTCCAGGTCCAGTGTCAGGCGGTGGTCGGCACGGGTGAGGCGCAGGTGGCGGGGGACGCCCCACTGTTCGCGCCAGCGGGCGACCTCGCGGTGCCAGCGCCCGCCGGTGCCCTCGTTCCGGCGGGCGGCCTCGCGCAGCGCCCGGTCGGGCAGCCAGCGCGCCGGGGACAGGACGGTCCGTCCGTGGCGGACGCGCGGCAGGGCCGGTGCCTGCGCCCACGGGCCCCAGTCCCAGGGAGCGCACCAGCCGCGCCCCTCGTGGCCGAGGTCCAGCAGGAAGCGGGCGGTGTCGGGCACATGGCCGGAGGCCGGGTTGAGCATGCAGTACGACACCGGCCGTACGAGGGTGCCGGTCGGCGTGTGGACCAGGCGCAGGCGCTCCGTGTCGGCGTACACGGCCAGGTCCTCCAGCCGCAGGTCACCGGCCCGGTCCGCCGCCGCGGGGCCGACGCCGAGGGGAATGCGGTGCGGCAGCCACTGGGGGACGGCGGTGACGTTGGCGGACCGGACGACTCGCGGGCGGTAGGCGACGACCGCGGGTGTCCCGGGCCGGGGCTCCTGACGGGCGGTCGCCTCCTCGCCGTGCAGGACGGTGCGCCGGACGGCCGCTTCTCCGCCGTCGAGGACGGGGACGAAGCGGCCGGAGGTGGCACCGGCCCGGGGGGAACCCGTGGGGGCGCCGAGCACCAGGGTGAACCGGCCGGCGCACAGTTCGTCCCAGCCGGCCGCCGCCACCTCGGCCCCCAACTCCAGTGAGGGCGGCGGCCGGTGGGCTGGCTCGGGGGCCAGCGCGGTGACCGTGGCGTCGTCGAGCAGGATCTCACCGGACCCGGAACGGGCCGCCGCCAGCAGGAGTTCGGCGAGTACGCCGTGCCCGGCGACCGCGCCGCGGGCGGCCGGGTCCCGGGCGAGGAAGTCCCGGGCAGCCGGTCCGGCCTGTCCGCGCTGCCCGCCCTGGCTGTCCTGTTCGCCGTGTTCGTCTTGTCCGTTCGGTTCCCCGCGCCCGGCGGCGCCCGCGCGCGTCCGGTAGGCGGCGGGCAGGCCGAGTCCGCGTGCCTCGTCGAGGAGTTCCCGGACCGGTACGGCGCGGTGGGTGCCGTACCGCTCCAGGAACTGCCGGTGGTACGGCCGCAGAGCGGGCGTGCCGGGCGCGTGCCGGGTGAGCCGCCACAGGACGCTCGCCGCGCGCTCGGCCTCCTCACCCACCGCGGTCGGCAGCACCAGCCGCGCGTCGAAGGCGAGGTCGCACTGCACCAGGTGGCCGGACGGCGCGAGAGCGCGCATGCGCTCGGTCACCTCGGCCAGCCGGGGCCCGCGCGCGGTGAGCGGTGCGGCGTCCAGTGCGCGCAGCGCGCCGCGTACCCCCGCCAGGGCCTCGGCGTCGGGGTGGCCCGAGCCGTCGAGACGCTCCAGGACGTGGTCGAGAGGGGTGAGGCAGTCGGGCGGCGGAACCAGGTCGCAGAGCAGGAAGCGTCCGGTCACAAGCCGGGCCACGACGTGGCCGATCTCCTCGCGCGTGGCCTGCGGGAAGGCCTCCTGGAGCCGCCGGACGAGTGCGGGGAAGGCGATGGGCTCGGCGGCGTACCGCAGGACGCTGCCGACGAGCCGGGTGTGGCGCACGGAGTGGACGCGGCGCCGGGCGCCGTCCGCGTCGTGGTGGTCGACCAGGACGACCCTGCCGTCGCGGACGACGTGCAGCGGATCGGCGACCAGCCGCGAGCGGGCGACGAGTTCGGGGCAGGCGAGCAGGCCGTCCAGGACGGTGTCGAGCCAGGCGGCGTCGGGCCGGCTGACGGTGCGGTGGGCGGCACCGACCGTCCGGTGGGGCGCCGGTCCGAGGGAGGCGGCCGCGACACCGGCGAACAGGCCGAAGGGCGTGGGGCGATGGGTCATGCGCAGGTGGTACTTCAGTACGGACAGCAGGATCCGCCGCAGCCTGCGGGGTGTGACCGTCCCGTGCGCCACCACGTCCGGCGCGGCCGTCAGGCGTCCTGCCGTCAGGCGTCCTGCCGTCTCCCGGCCTGTTGTATCCGGTGGGGCCGTCTCCGGCTCCGTCGGCGTCGGACCTGCCGTCACCCGCTCCGTCCTCGGACCCGCAGTCTGTGGCTCCGCCGGCGCCGGACGCACCGTCACCCGCTCCGCCGGAGCCGGGCCTGCGGTCTCGGGCGTCCCCGTCATCGGGGCCGCCGTCCGCGCCGCCGCGCACTTGGACAGGTCGTCGGCGAGGCTCGGGCTGGCCAGCCGGACCGCCGCGGTGAAGAGCGGGTCGGCGGCCAGCCGTGCGAGCCGCGCGCGCAGGGCGGCGGGGTCGTCGAGGTCGTCGAGGCCCCCGGGAGCCGGCTCCGCGCCGAGGCTTTCCCGGGGCGGGCCGGGCAGCGGGAGCGCCGCGGCACGCAGCAGGACGCTGCTGCCTGCCACGAACACGTCGGTGTCGCCCATGGGCGGGCCTGCCTCCATCCTGGCCTGGTCGGGGAACCACCGCCGGCCCGGCGGGAGGGACCGGCACCGGTGGCCGGCATCAGCCCTCCCGCCGGACTCGCCACGGGGGTTCAGCAGTCGTAGTAGGTGGGCGGGCAGGCCAGGCAGGTGCCCGTGCCGGTGAAGGTCGCGGGGTGCGGGCCGGGCCCGGCCACGTCCTCCGCCTCCACGTCCAGCCGCAGGTCGAGGTCGAGGTCCAGGTCGAGGTCCCGGTCCAGGGCGGGCTCCGGGCTCACGGTGCGGGCCATGTCGTTTCCTTCCTGAGAGGTTCCTGAAGGTCTCGGATCGAGCGGCAGCGATGCTAGGAGCCTTCGGTTTCGGTTCCGGCCGAAGTGTGTTCCATCCGCTGTCATGGATGCGTTTTGCGCCAAGTTGCCGACGAGCGTCCGCTGTAGTTGTCAGCGACGGCCCAGCCGTGCTTATGCTCACCAACGGCACCATCCGCTGTAGCGAACGGCCGTCGGGTTCCTCGACCGCTCGAGTCCATCGAGTCCGTCGAGCCCGTCCGGGCCGTCAAGTTCATCGCGTTCACCGAGTCCGTCCGGTACTCGCGAGCACTCAGCGAGTACCTGGCGAATGTCCAGCCAACACCCGCGCCGAAATGGTCAAGGGGGCCGTGCCGTTCATGGACGAGTTGCAGATCGTCGCCGTCGGGGACGTCTTCGTGCACCGGGAACGACCCGAGGAGGCGTTCCAGCACGTCAGCAGTGCCTTCCAGCAGGCGGACACGACGTTCGCCAACCTGGAGGGCGTCTACTGCACCACGCAGGAGCGCGCCCCCAGCGCGGGCGTCCCCGTCATCGCCGATCCCTCCCACGCCCGCGGTGTCGCCGGTGCCGGCGTCGACGTCGTCTCCCTCGCGAACAACCACAGCCTCGACGGGGGGACCCTCGCCCTGCTGGAGACCCGCGCGCTGATGCGCGGCTCAGGTGTGGCCACGGCGGGGGCCGGGGAGAACCGGGAGGACGCGCACCGGCCGGCCGTGCTCGACACCCGCAGGGGCCGCGTCGCCGTCCTCGCCTACGCCTCCGTCTTCCCCTGCGGGTACGAGGCCCGTCCCGGAGTTCCGGGACTCGCCCCGCTGCGGGCGAGCACCCTCTACACCCCGTGGGAGACCAACGAGTGGAATCCGGGGCTGCTGCCCCGGGTCACCACCGTGCCCGACGAGGGGGACATGGAGGTGCTGCGCGAGGACGTGGCACGGGCCCGCGACCAGGCGGACGTGGTGCTCGCCAGTTTCCACTGGGGCGACTTCACCCGGCCCTACGTCCTCACCGATCACGAGACGCGCACCGCGCGCGCCGCCATCGACGCGGGCGCGGACGCCGTCCTGGGCCACCACCACCACCTCTTGCGCGGCATCGAGTTCCACCGCGGACGGCCCATCTTCTACGGCCTGGGGCACTTCGCCTTCGACCTGCCCGGCCTGGAGGAACGGCTGCGGAAATCCGCCTACCTCGGCCGCGGTGACGCTCGGCTGCGCCGCGAGAGCGCCCGGCGTTTCGGCGAGTTCCGTATCGGACCCCGCGAGGGGCATCCGCTGCTCCCCTTCCATCCCGACGGCCGGCTCACCGGCTTCGCCCTCATCGGGTGGGCCGACGGCTCGATCCGCGCCGGGTTCGCCCCGTGCGTCCTCGGCCCGGACAACAGCCCCCGCCCGGTGGCCGCCTCCACACCCGAGGGCAAGGAGGTCATCGACTACCTGGAGCGCGCCTGCGCGTACGAGGAACTGCCCACGCGCTTCGAGCGGGACGCCTACACCTTCCACGGCATCCACGTCACGGCCGTACGTCCCGCCGACCGGCCGGCCGCGCCGCGCACCTCGGCCTGAACGGCACCCACCACCCGCGCCGCACCCGGGCCTGAACGGCACACCCCAGGCACCGACCCCGTCCACACGGCACGACACACCAGGCACGACACACCAGGCACGACACACCAGACACCAGACACCAGACACCAGACACCGGAAAGGTCATCCATGTCGGATCGCAAGCGCTACACCGCCACGGAAACCGGCGAGGACTACTACTGGCAGCGGGTGCGCCGCAACCTGGGCTGGCTGGGCAACACCCCGGAGGAACAGAAGGAGCGCCAGCTCAAGCTGAAGAACGCCGTCATAGGCATCGCCGGCGTCGGCGGCATCGGCGGGGCCACGGCGGACCGTCTGGTCCGCATGGGTGTGCAGAACCTGAAGCTGGCCGACCCGGACACCTTCGAGGTCTCCAACATCAACCGCCAGTACGGCGCGAGCATAGACACCGTAGGCCGCAACAAGGCCGAGGTCGTCGCCGAGGCCGTCTACCGGACCACCCGCGACGTCAACATCGACGTGTACCCCGAGGGCATCACCGAGGACATCGTCGACGAGTTCTTCGAGGGCTGCGACTACGTCCTGGACAAGATCGAGATCTACGAGATCGAGGCCCGCTACACGCTGCACCGGGCCTTCCGCCGCTCCGAGCGCTGCCGGTTCATGATGTGCACCCCCGTGTTCGGACACCGCACGTTCTTCTTCAAGTGGACGCGGGACTCCATGACGGCCGAGGAGTACTTCGGCGTCCCCGACGGCGAGGAGATGAACGAGAAGAACGCCGAGCAGCTCATCAGCAGGTTCATCCCGGAGATGCCGGACTACCCGGACCGGTCCGTGCTGGACGACTGGTTCGTCAAGGAGCGCGAGTGCCCGATCTTCGCGGGCACCCCGCCGCTGGCCCAGGGCATGCTCGCCTCCCGGCTGGGACAGGCCATCACGGGCCTCGACGAGCTGCCCGGCTCCGTGCCGCTGCCCGTCATGCCCGGTTACGCGATGCTCGACACCCAGAAGTGGGTGGCGAAGACGGTGGAGGGCCAGTGGTGGTGACGCAGCAGCTGATGTCCGCCCAGGCGCCGCCGGCGCCCCCCGCCACCGGCCTGCCCCGGCACGCCGTGTCACTGTCCTCCTGGCGGCGCGCCGACTACGAGCGGGTGTGGGAGCGGGCCGAGTGGATGCTGGGCAGCTCCACGGAGACCCTGGCCCGCACGGCCCCCGGCGCACTCCTCGGCGTGCTCTTCTACCAGAACAGCACCCGCACCCGGCTCAGCTTCGAGGTGGCGGCCCGGCGCATCGGCGGCTCGTCCGTCGGCTTCTGCGACGTGACGACCACCCGGGCCGGCGACTTCTACCAGGAGTCCCTGGAGGACACCGTGCGCGTCATAGGCTCCTACGCCGACATCCTGGTGCTGCGGCACACCGACGACGACGCGGCGGAGCGGGCGGCGGCCGTGTCACCGGTGCCCGTCGTCAGCGCCGGCACCGGCGACCGCGAGCACCCGACCCAGGCCATGCTCGACCTGTGGGTGCTCCGCTCCAAGCTGGACAGCCTGACGGGCGTCACCGTGGGCTACGTCGGCGACCCGGCCTGCCGCTACGCCCGCTCGCTCGTGCACGGGCTCGCCACGTTCCACGCCGCGGGGATCGTCTTCCTCTCCCCGGACGGCACGCGGGTCCCCGACGACGTGCGGGCCACCCTGGCCAGGGCCAGGATGAGCTGGCGTACGGCGGGGTCGGCCACCGAACTGCTGCGCGCCGTCGACGCGGTGACCATCATCCCGTTCGAGCTGTCCGACTTCCACGAGAGCGCCGTACGCTCCCACACCCGGTCGGCGCGGCTCGACCAGCGGTTCGTGTTCGACGCCGGGCTGCTCAGCCGGACGGGCACGGGCGTGCCGCTCATCCACACCGGGCCGCGCGGTCCGGAGCTGCCTCCGGAGACGGACGACCTGCCGAACGTGCACTATTTCGAGGGCGTCACCAAGGGCGTCCACCTCCGGGCGGCCCTGCTGGCCGAACTCCTCGCCGGTCACCGCCGCCGGTAGCGCGCCGCGGCCGACGCCGCCGGTACGGCGGCGGACCGCGACGGGCCGTGCCGGGGCAGCGTGCCCCGGCACGGCCCCACCGCTGCCCGCCACACCCCTCCCGACGAGGAGAACTCCCCATGCCTGAAGACCCGTTGGGTGACACCCTCACGGCGGCGCTGCGCGCCCGCGCCCCGCAGTGCCGCGTCCTGACCGGCGCGGAGGTGACCGAGGGCCATCTGCGCGACGAGGCGGCGGGAGCACCCTTCGGGCGGGCCCGGGCCGTGGCGCTGCCCCAGGACACCTCCCAGGTGTCCGCCGTCGTGCGCACCTGCGCCGAACTCGGTGTGCCGATCGTTCCGCGCGGGGCGGGCACGGGACTGTCCGGCGGCGCCAACGCCGTCGAGGGCTGTCTGGTGCTCGCCACCGAACGCATGGACCGGGTGCTCCGCGTCGACGTGGACGACCACACCGCGACCGTGCAGCCGGGCGTCGTCAACGACGACCTCAAACGGGTCTGCGCCGGGCACGGCCTGTGGTACCCGCCCGACCCGGCGAGTTCCGCGTGGTCGACGATCGGCGGCAACGTCGCGACCAACGCCGGGGGCATCTGCTGCGTGAAGTACGGGGTCACCCGCGACTACGTCCTGGGCCTGGAGGCCGTCGTCGCCGACGGTACGGCGGTGCGGCTGGGCGGCCGGACGGTCAAGGGCGTGGCGGGGTACGACCTGCGCGGGCTGTTCACCGGCTCCGAGGGCACCCTCGGAGTGATCACCGAGGTGACGCTGCGGCTGCGGGTGCGCAGGCCCGAGCCGCCGGTGACGGTGGTCGGCCTCTTCGACGAGCTGACCGCGGCCGGGCGAGCCGTCGCGGCGGTCGCGGCCCGCGGACTGACCCCCGCCGCCCTCGAACTCGTCGACCGGCACTGCCTCCAGGCCGTGGACGAGTGGAAGCGCACGGGGCTGGAGCCCGGCGCCGCGGCCCTGCTGCTCGCCCGCAGCGACGCCGGCGGCGGTGCCGCCGAGGAGGAGGGCCGGGCCCTGCTCGACTGCTTCCGGGGCGCGGGCGCCACCTGGGCCGACGTGTCCACCGACCCGGTCGAGGCCGACGCCCTCTTCGAGGCCCGGCGTCTGGCGTACCCCGCTCTGGCCCGCCGCGGGCCCGTCCTCACCGAGGACGTGTGCGTGCCCCGCAGCCGCGTCCCCGAGATGCTGGAGCGCATCGCAGGGATCTCCGCCTCCCGGGGCGTCGCCGTGGCCAACATCGCGCACGCAGGGGACGGCAACCTGCACCCCTTGATCATCGTGCCCGGCCCCGACGAGGCGGCCCTCGCCCGCGTGCACGGCGTCTTCGAGGAACTGATGGACGCGGCGCTCGCCCTGGGCGGCACCGTGACCGCCGAGCACGGGGTGGGCCTGCTCAAACGCGGCGGACTGCGGCGTGAGTCGAGCGCCGCCGCCCTCGCCCTGCAGCACGCCGTGAAACGCGCCCTCGATCCCCGGGGCCTGTTCAACCCCGGCAAGGTCCTGGGCCCGGACCGGCCGTGGTCACCCGGCGCTGCGAGCTGACAACGCCCCGCGCGGTGCGTACTGAGGACGCGTCCGTGTGCTGAAGGCGCGTCCGCACGGAGTGAGCTGAGCACACGCCCGCACGGCGTGTACCGAGGGAGCGTCCGTACGGCGTGTACTGAGGCCGTGCCCGCATGGTGCGTGCTGAGTGTGCGCCCGTGCGGCGTGTACCGAGGGAGCGTCCGTGCGGCGTGTGCTGGGGCGGTGCCCGCGCGGTGCGTACTGAGTGTGCGCCCGTGCGCTGCTCCGGGTCCGGCGCACGCGGGCGCTGCCACCGTGCACGGGCCGAGGGCGGGCCCGCCGCGGGCCCGCCCTCGCCCGGGAACCCGTACTCAGGCCGCCGCGCGGGTGCGCAGTTCCTGGAGGTCGAGGCCCAGCCATTCGCGCAGGCCGCGGGCCCCTTCCTCGGGGACCCGGATCACCCGGCTGCCGGAGGCCCGGACGACCCAGCCCAGTTCCAGGAGCCGGTCGAGCAGCGCGGCGCCCACCGCGCCCGCGAGGTGGTGGCGCTGTTCGGTCCAGTCGACGCAGTAGCGCACGGCGGGCCGGGCCGTCCGCGGCGGTTTCACACCGACCTCGTCCAGGATCCGCCAGCCCTCCTCCGTGACCTCGTAGACGAGGTCCCAGCCCGGCGCGGACAGCCGGTCGCGCACCGAGCGGGCGGGGTCGTGCAGCCCGTCGCCGCCGACCAGGATCCGTCGCTCCAGCAGGGCCCGCATCACGCCGACCCCGAGGTGGCCCGCCAGATGGTCGTAACAGGTGCGGGCCAGGCGCAGGGAGGCGGCCCGTGTCCCGGACCGCAGGGACCGCGGGGTGAACGGTCGCGCCAGGTTGGCGAGGGACTCCAGCGCGTGGGCGACCTCCGCCGAGGCGAGGCTGTAGTAGCGGTGGCGGCCCTGTCTGCGGACCGTCAGCAGTCCGCCGTCGACCAACTGGGCCAGATGGCCGCTGACCGTCGACGGCGCCACGCCGGCCTCCGCCGCGAGCATCGTCATCGGAAGCGCCCGCTGGTCCAGGAGGGCGAGCAGGATCCGGGCCCGGGTCTGGTCCCCGATGAGGGAGGCCGGAGTGAGGAAGTTCGCGTCTCCCGCCAAGTCGCGCATGACTCTCCCGAACAGTCGGTGCCGTGGCCTTCTCGGGTGTCCATGCTGTCACCGATCCGGACGCGACCGAACCGCCGGAACGTTTCGCGCGTCGATTTCGCGCCGCCTTTCACTCCGCCCCGCAGGGGCCCGCACCGGCCGGCGGCTGCCCGGCAGCAGTGCCCCGGACGGCCGCTGCCAGCACATTTCGACCTGGCCCGAAGCTTTACGGCAGTAGATTGGCGAAAGTCCGCTTCCCCCTTGGTGCGGACCGCCCCGGCAGACCGGGAGTGCGGGTCCGCGGGGTGTCACCGTGATTTCGTGGAGGTGCTGATGGGCCGCGAGCTGATCGTCCGGGGAAAGGTGCCCGGCTACCGCTATTCGCCGGGTGTCGTAGTCGGTGACACCGCCTATCTGGCGGGGCATTTCGGCGTCGACGGCGACGGGAAACTGGTCGCGGACGAGGTGGCCGGGCAGGGGCGCCGCGCACTGGAGAACCTGCGGTCCACGCTGGAGGCCGCCGGGATGGGCCTGGGGGACGTGGTGAGCATGCGGGTCTGGCTCACCACCTACGACGACATGCCGGCCTTCGACGCCGTGTACGGCGAGTTCTTCGAGACGGACCCGCCTGCCCGTACGGCCTTCATGGTGGAGCGGCTGCCACTGGGCGCGGCCGTCGAACTCGACGCGATCGCCGTCCGCGACTCGGCCGAGGTGAAGGCACGACTGGCCTGATGCCGGGCCCGGAACGAAACGAAGGAACGTCGATGTCCCTGGACGACGTCAACCCTCCCGCCGCGGTCGCCACCGCGGACCCCCGGGCTCCGAAGACCGCGTCCCGGCTTCCGCTGGTCGCGCTCTGCCTGGGTTTCTTCATGGTCATGCTGGACGCGACGATCGTGACGGTCGCGCTGCCGCCCATCGGCAAGGACTTCGCCACCGGCGGCGACCTGACCGGCGCCCAGTGGGTCGCCGACGGTTACACCATCGTCTTCGCCGGGCTGCTGCTCTCGGCCGGCTCGGTCGGCGACCGGCTGGGCAGCAAACCGGTGTTCCAGGCCGGGCTCGGCCTGTTCGTGCTGACCTCCGTGGGCTGCGGCATCGCCCCGTCCCTGTGGTTCCTGGTCGTGATGCGCCTGCTCCAGGGACTGTCCGCGGCGCTCGTCGTGCCCACCTCCCTGGCGCTCATCCACGCCTCCTACGACCGCAAGGAGGACCGTGCCCGCGCCATCGGGGTGTGGGGCGGCATCGGCGGCATCGCGGCGGCGTCCGGGCCGGTGCTCGGCGGACTGCTCGTCTCGGCGTTCGGCTGGCGCTCGGTGTTCTACGTGAACCTCCCGTTCGGCCTGCTGGGGCTGGTCCTGACGGCCCGTCACGTGATCGCGCCGAGGCCGCGCGGCGAACGCGGCCTGGACCTGCCCGCCCAGATCCTCGGCATCCTGGCCCTCGGCGCCCTCACCCTCGCCATCATCGAGGGCGGCCACCGCGGCTGGTCGGCCCCGCTGGTCGTGGCCGCCTTCGTCCTGTTCGCCGTGTGCGGGGCGGCGTTCCTGCTGGTCGAGGGACGCGTGGGCAATCCCATGCTGCCGCTCTCCCTGTTCCGCCACCCCTCCTTCTCCGGCGCCACGGCCGTGGGCCTGCTGCTCAACATCGGGTTCTACGGCCAGTTGTTCGTGGTCACGTTCTACTTCCAGCAGTACCGGCACTACGCGGTGCTGTGGGCCGGGCTCGCCATCCTGCCCCAGACCGCCATGGCCGGTCTCGCCTCCGCCCTCGGCGGACGGATGACGGCCCGGAGCGGCCCGCGCACCCCCATGACACTGGGGCTGCTGGTCGGCACCGCCGGCTTCTTCGCCCTCCTGGTCGCCGGGAGCTCGACCCCGTACTGGGTGCTGGTGCTGCCCCTGGCCGCGATCGGCTTCGGTACGGCGTTCACCATGCCCGCCGCCGTGGCCGCGGTCGTGGAATCGGCGCCGGCGGAGCGGTCCGGCGTGGCGTCGGGCGTGCTCAACGCCAGCCGCCAGGTGGGCAGCGCGGTCGGCGTCGCCCTGCTCGGCTCGCTCGTCGCCACCCAGGCGCACTTCGAGACCGGCATGCGCGTCGGATCCGTGATCAGCGGCTGCTGTTTCCTGGCGGGCGTCCTGGTCGCCGTCACCACGGTGGGCCGGGGCCCCGGCCGGCAACCGGGCGCCGCCTGAACCCTGTTGGGGCCACTGTGGCCCCAGGCACGGGGGAGGTGGACCTCACCGGCCGTCCTGTCCGCTGTCGCGGACCTTTCACTCCGTCAGCCGGTAGCATCGACCGGTACAGCGGACGGTCCCGGCCGGGGCCGAGTCACCAGCGGAGGACGGCTGATGAAGGAGAGCGACCTTCCCGGGGGCCAGGGCGGCCGGCCGCTGCTCGCCCGGTTCGACGAACGTCTGCGCGCGCTGATCGTCGCACTTTATCCGGATGAACGGCAGCGACCGGGGTACGCGAGACTCGCCGCCCAGATAAGACAGACCACGGGCGGCACGATCTCCGCGACCTACCTGTGGGAGCTGGCCACCGGCAAGAAACGAAACCTCACCCTGGAGCAACTCGACGTCCTCGCCCGGTTCTTCGGTGTCCCGCCGGAGTACTTCTTCGACGACGAGGCCGCCGAACGTGTCAGCGCGCAGCTCAAGCTCGCCTCCGCGCTGCGGGACGCGCGCGTGCGCAACCTGGCCCTGCGCGCCGACGGGCTGTCCCCGCAGACACTGGACGCCCTGCTCACCATGGTGAACGAGGCGCGCAGGATCCAGCAGCTCCCGGATGTCTCCGCACCGGGCGAGAACGAGCCGGACAGTTGACATCCCCGCGTCCGGGTCCGCGAGGGGACCCGCGCCCGGACCTGCGGCCCGACCCGCCTCCGGTCCGGCCGCGGCCCCCGGGACCGGTGGCGGGGTGGCCGGATCCCACCGGGAGCGAAGATCACCCGGTTGACCCGGTTCGGTGTCGTGCCGAAGCATTTGCGGGTCCGGACGATTCGAAGAACGAGCGACTCGGAGAGTGCACCCTTCCCGTCACCGTCCCCCCACACGAGGCGAAGGCACCCGCATGCCGCACTACTTCAGTACACTCCGCCGCCGCTGTCAGGCAGTGGTCGACACCCTGGACCTCCCTCGGCCGTTCTCCGCCGACACCTTCTGCGCGCACCTGTCCCGGCAACGCCGACGGCCCATCAACGTGCACGCGTTTCCCCCCGCCGCGCTGGGCAACTCGGCCTGCGGACTGTGGCTCGCCACCGAGACCGACGACCACATCTTCTTCGAGACCCGGACCACGCCGCTGCACCAAGAACACATCATCATGCACGAGATCGCCCATCTCCTCTTCGACCACGGTTCCTCCCCCACCTCGCCGGCGGCCGGCCTGGCGGACGTGTTCCCCGACCTGAGCCCGGACACCGTGCGCCGGCTCCTGGGACGCACCAGCTACACCACGGTCCAGGAACAGGAGGCCGAGATGCTGGCGAGCCTCATCAAGACCGCCGCCGACCGGCCGCGCAGCTCGCCGTCGGCTGGCGTACTGGGCAACCTCGAAGCTGCCCTGGGGGTCGGCGGTCCCCATGCGCGCTGATCTGGCCTCGGCCGCCGGCCTCGTCGAGGACGCGGGTGTGGCGGCGATCTGGATCGCGGTCCTGCTGCGGATACCGGCGGCCCGGCGCGACCGCCGGCAGCGCGGCCTGTGCCTGGCGGTCGCCGCCGCCGCGGCCGCCATGGCCCTGCGCCTGGGCCCCGTCGCCAGGGCCATCGACCTCGTCACCGGCGATCCGCGCGCCACTCAACTGGCCATGCACCTGCTGGGAGCGCTGTCCGCCCTCGTCGTCCTCGACTTCCTGCTGACCGTGACGGGCGGCGGCCCACCGCGCCTCTGGCTGCACCTCGGCGGCGTGTTCTGCCTGCTGACGCTGCTTTACCTCGACGTCTCGGCACCCGCGCACACCCAGGACGTCATCGGTCCGCACGGCGCGCCCGAGCCCTCCCTGGTCTTCTGGCTCACGCTGGTCTGCATGCACCTGGTGGCAGACGGCACCTGTGTCGTGGTGTGCCGGCGGTACAGCCGCCGCGGCAGCGCCGGGCCGTCCCGCACGAGCCTGGCGCTGTTCGGCCTGGGCACCGCCTTCGCCGGTCTGTTCTGGGTCGCCGACCTGCTGTACATCCAGGTGCGCTCACCGTGGATCCCGGTCTGCCTCTCCGCGACGATGGGGCTGCACGGACTGCTGCGGGCCGCCTCGATCGCCGTACCCACCCTGCTCGACGCGCACCGGGCCGCCGGCGACATCAGGGTGCTGCGCCGCCTGGACCCGCTGTGGCGGGACCTGATCGCCGCGGTGCCCTCCGTCGCCCTGTGCGCGCCGCGTCACCACCTCCTCGAGATCCTGTGGCCGCGCGGTCCCCGGGACCTGATCGTCTACCGGAAGATCGTGGAGATCCGCGACGCGATCCTCGTGCTGCGCGAGTACGTCCCCTCCGACGGGTTCGTGCCCGCAGGGGACCGTGAGTCACCGGCGGGTCCGGACGCCCGCCCGGCCGGCCCGGACGCCTGGCAGCCCGCGCGCGGTGAGGACCGCGAGGCGGTCGCCGTCGCACGCATGCTGCACGCCGCACGGCGTGCGAAGCTGGCGGGCCGCCCGCCGCTCGCCCACTTCGCCCGGCTGCCCCAGCCCGGTTGCGCGGACGTGGCGGCGGAGACGGACTTCCTGACGCAGGTCGCCGACGCCTACCGCCGCCGCCCCCTGCCCCCGTACCCCCTCCCGGCCCGGACCGCCAGCCGCCCCGCCGCGTGACGGCGTCCGGACGCGTCCGCACCGCGCCCCCCGTGCGGTGACCGTGCGCCCCGGGTGCCCCCGTGCGGTGACCGTGCGCGCCCGTGCGGCGGCCCTCCCCTGCCCGGCGCCCCGCGCGGTGGCCGTCCGCGCCTGTCAGCCGCGCTCGCGCAGGTACGCCTCCAACCCGGCGGCCCCGGCCAGCATCGCCCGTGCGCGGGCGGACAGCCGGCCGTGCCAGTCGCCCAGTGCGGACTCCAGCGGCTCCAGGCCGCCCGCGGCCCGCACCTGCGCGATCAACTGCGCGATCTGCTCCAGCGGGCAGCCGCCCCGCCGGAGCTGACGCGCCAGCAGAGCGTCCCGTACATCGGCGTCGTCAAAGACGCGGTAGCCGGTCCGCGGGTCGCGGCGCGGGCGCACGAGCCCGGCCTGCTCCCAGGCCCGCAGCGTCGCCGGCCGGATCCCGAGCTTCCTCGCCAGCGGTCCGATGAACGTGCCGCCGGAGCCGGAGCCGGAGCCGGAGCCGGTGCCGGAAGGGGAAGGGGAGGTGGAGCCGGAAGCGGGCCCGGCCTCGGTCCGGGCCGCCGCCACCACGGCGGGGTCCAGGTCACGCAGGGCGCTCTCCACCGCCTCAAGGGTCCGACGGTCCTCCAGGAGCTGGGCGTGGCTGACGTCGAGGAGACGCAACGCCTCGTCGACCGCTCCCTGGTGCACGGCCCGCAGGACCGACGCCGCCGTCCCGTGGCCGTGGCCGGGCACCAGCGCGAGGAACGCGCGCAGCGCCGCCGCGTGCAGCGGCGTGTAGACGCGGTAGCCGTGCGGTGTGCGGCCGGCGGCCGGAAGGATGCCGGCCTCCTCGTAGTTCCTGACCGCCTGGGTGGACAGCCCGTGCTCGCGTGCCAGATCGACCGGCCTGAGCCGACCCCCCGATTGAAGGTTCCGCGCCATGTTCCGCGCTGTACTCCTGCTCTTGCCACGAGAAACCGAGAAAAGTCTCAACCGAACGTTCAACGATAGCGTGGAAGCCATGGCTACCGACATCCAGGACACCGCCCACGCCGTCGATGCCGCCGCGGTCATGGCGCTGCTTCCGGCCCGGCCCCGGCTGCTCGCCCTCGGCGAGCCCGCCCACGGCCAGGACGCCCTGCTCGGCCTGCGCAACGACGTCTTCCGGCGACTCGTCGAGCAGGAGGGCTACCGGACCATCGCGATCGAGAGCGACTGCATGAAGGGACTGCTCGTCGACGACTTCGTCACCTCGGGCACGGGCACCCTCGACGAGGTCATGGAACGCGGCTTCAGCCACGAGTGGTTCAACGTGTCCGCGCCCAACCGGGAACTGGTGCGCTGGATGCGCGCCCACAACGAGGGCAGGCCCGCCTCCGAGCGGATCCGCTTCGCCGGCTTCGACGGCCCGCTGGAGATGACCGGCGCCGCGAGCCCCCGCCAGGCCCTCACCGCACTCCACGGCTACCTCCGCGCCCACGTGGACGCGGACCTGCTCCCGTGCACCGCGGAAACACTCGACCGGCTGCTCGGCGCCGACGACCGGTGGACCGACGCCGCGGTGATGACGGACCCGGCCCGGTCCGTGGGGCGGTCGGCGGAGGCCGGCCGGCTGCGGCTGCTCGCCGACGACCTGGTGGCGCTGCTCGACGAGCAGACGCCGCACCTGCTCGCGGCCACCTCGCGCGACGACTGGGACCGGGCCCGCCTGTACGGGCGCACCGCCACGGGCCTGCTGCGCTACCACTCGCGGACGGCGGACACCTCCCCGGCCCGCATGGCCCGGCTGTGCGCCCTGCGGGACGCGATGATGGCCCGCAACCTCCTCGCCCTCGCCGAACGGGGCCCCGTGCTCGTCCACGCCCACAACTCCCACCTCCAGCGGGAGAAGAGCACCATGCGGATGTGGGAGGGGCCGATCGCATGGTGGAGCGCCGGTGCGCTGGCGAGCGCTCGGCTCGCGGAGCAGTACGCCTTCGTGGCCACCGCCCTCGGCACGCTCCGGCACCAGGGGGTGGACGCACCGCCGCGGGACACCCTCGAAGGACTCCTGTACGCGCTCCCCGGGGACCGCTGCGTCATCGACACCCGGCGCCTGGCCGCCGCCCTCGGCGACAGCCGTCCCGTGCCCCGCGAGTCCCCGTGGTTCGGCTACGCCCCCTTCGACCCGGCCCACCTGGCGTCCACCGACGGCCTCGTGTTCGTGAAGGACGTACCGCGGTCGTAGCGCGGGACGGAAGCGGAGGCCGAAGCGGAAGCCGAAGCCGAGACCGAGGCTGAAGCGGAAGCCGAGACCGAAGCCGAGACCGAGGCCGAAGCGGAAGGGGACGACTGTGGGAGGCTTGTGCCCCATGGGGGAGACGTCAGGGGCGGGGCCGGACTTCCGGACGACGGGCGGCCGTGTGCGCGGCAGACGGCCGGCCGACGGCGTGGTGGCGGTCCTCGGCATCCCGTACGCCGCCCCGCCCTTCGGTCCTCACCGTTTCCGGGGCCCGCGGGCCGCCCCCGGCTGGAGCGGGACACGTGACGGCACGGACTTCGGGCCCGTCGCTCCGCAGTCGGCGCGGCTGCCCGGCGCGCCGGTGTGGCGCCCCGGCGACGAGGACGTGCTCACCGTCAACGTGTGGGCGCCGCAGGAACGGCAGGGCGCCGGCCCGCTGCCGGTGCTGTTCTGGATCCACGGCGGCGCCTACACCTTCGGCTCCTCCGCCCAGCCCGACTACGACGGCGCCGCGCTCGCCCGTGCCGGGCTCGTCGTGGTCAGCTGCAACTACCGGATCGGCTTCGAGGGGTTCGGCCATGTGCCGGGATTCCCGGACAACCGCGGGCTCCTCGACCAGGTGGCGGCTCTGCGCTGGGTGCGGGAGAACATCGCCGCTTTCGGCGGTGACCCCGCCGCCGTCACGGTCGCCGGGCACTCCTCCGGAGCGGGCTCGGTCGCCTGTCTGATGGCCATGGAGCAGGCGCGCGGGTTGTTCCGCGGGGCCATCGCCCACAGCGTGCCCAGCGCCTTCTTCACCCCTGCCGTCGCCGCCGCGGTCACGTCGAGGATCGCGGGCGAGGCCGGTGTCGCCCCGACGGCCGAGGGCCTGCTCTCCGCCTCGCCGCGGCGCCTGGTGGCGGCCTGCGACGAGGTCGCCCGGCAGTGCGCGGACGATCCCGCGACGGCGGTGCAGGCGTACGAGCCGGTGCTCTTCCAGCCCGTCCTCGACGGCGAGGTGCTGCCCGTCGACCCGCTCCGCGCGCTCGCCACCGGAGCCTGCCGCGACGTCGGCCTCCTGGTGTGCCACGCCCTGGAGGAGTACTGGTTCCTGCACGAGATCGCGGGCGTGCGGGAGGTCACCTCCGAGTCAGCACTCCTGGAGTTCGCCGCGGCTCTCGGCCTCCCCGCCCGGCTGGTCGCCGGGTACCGCGCGCTCAGGCCCGGCGCGCCGGTCCTCGACCGGTACCTCGCGCTCTTCGGCGACGCCCGTTTCGGCGAGTACAGCAGCCGGCTCGCCGAGCACCACGCGCGCGCCGGCGGACGGGCGTACCTCTCCCGTTTCGCCCGCAGGCGCCGCACGCCGGATGGCGAGACCCGGCCCTGGCACACCGCCGACGTCCCTTTCGCGTTCGGCAACCTGGACGCGGAGGGCGCCGCCTTCCTCGTCGGCGCCGTCCCGGACGACGAGGACCGTGCCCTGTCCCGGCGGATGCTGCGCGCATGGGCGGACTTCGCGGCCCGCGGCGACCCGGGCTGGCCCGCGGTCACCGCCGAGGCCACCTTGGTGAAGGCCTGGGCCGTCCCGGACGACCACCTGACCGATGACGCCGCTTGCGGTGTACGCGCCCTGTGGCGGGGAGTCCCGTTCGGGCCGTACGAGGCCTCGCCCGCCGCGGGACGCTGAGGGGAACGCCCGCCGTCACGCGGTGTACGCGCCAGGAGGACACCTGGGGTCCGGTCCGGCGGGCCGGGCGGGTCCCGGCGGCCCGCGCCACCGGACGGCCGGGTCCGCTTCAGCGCCGGGCCAGCGCCAGCACGCTCAGACCGAACATCAGGACACCCAGGGGGAGATGGACCGACGGGACGTGCGCGATGCCCAGCACCACCTGCACCGAGGCGAGGACGAGGAATCCCGAGGCCTGCCACACCGGGCGGGACGAGCCGCCGCCCGGCTTCCACGCCAGTACCGCCGCCAGCACGTACAGCATCGACGCCCCGTACATCACACGGGCCCCGACGCTGTGCAGCGTCTCCCCGTAGGACGCGGTCAGCAGCAGCCCGGCGGAGACCGCCTGGAGGAAGATGGTCAGGGTCTGCAGGGCGATTGCGGCCTGCACGAACGAAGAGCCGCGGCGTGCTTCCGTCGTCACTTCAGTGGCCATGTCACAGTCCCCTTTTCCGCCCTCGGGCAGTGGATCGATAAGGTCTCACCAGCCCGACGACGCGGGCCCGCGAAAGGTAAGGCGAGGGGGCGGCCGCGAGCATGGGGACTGTCGGGACCGGTGGGGACGGGACAGCCGGCGAGCGCCGCCGGCTGATCAACGTCGCCTACCGGCTGCTCGGATCGGTGACCGAGGCCGAGGACGCCGTGCAGGACGCCTACGCACGCTGGTACGGGCTGCCACGCAGCCGGCAGGAGGAGATCCTGTCCCCCGGCGCCTGGCTGACCACGGTGACCGGCCGCATCTGCCTGGACCTGCTCGGCTCGGCGCGGGCCCGCCGTGAACGCTACGTCGGCGCGTGGCTCCCCGAGCCGCTGCCCGACCGCGGTGAGTGGGTCCACGCGGGCGGCACCGGCGCCGCCGGCCCCGCGGACCCCGCCGACCAGATCGTCCGCGACGAGTCGGTGACCATGGCCTTCCTCGTCGTCCTGGAGTCGATGACGCCCGCCGAGCGGGTGGCGTTCGTCCTGCACGACGTCTTCCGGTACCCGTTCGCCGAGATCGCCGGCGTGCTGGACCGGTCCCCGGCGGCCTGCAAGCAACTGGCGGCCTCCGCCCGGCGGCGGGTGAGCGCCGCCCGCACTCCGGTGACGGCGCCCGGACAGGCCGACGTGGTACGGCACGTCAAAGAGGCCTGGCAGACCAAGGACATCGCCGCGCTCATCGGTGTGCTCAACCCGGCTGCCGTGATGACCGCCGACGGCGGCGGCATGGCCGGCGCCGTCCTGCGCCCGGTCGAGGGCGGCGCGCGCATCGCCCAGTACATGGTCGCCATCGCCGACCGGGCCCCGGGCCTCGAACTCCTGGAGCGGTCGGTCAATGGCACGCCGGGGCTGGTGGCCGTCCGGGAGGGCGCCGTCATGACCGTGGCCTCGTTCGACGTCGTGGACGGGCGCGTCACGCGGATCTGGGTCGTCCGCAACCCGGAGAAACTGCGGCCGTGGCCGGCGCAGGGGTAGGGGAGCCGGTTCCCCGTCCCGGCCCTGTGCCGCCTCGGCCCCCGGCCGCGCCCTCGGCCAGGCCCTCAGCCGCGCCCCGGGCCCCGGCTCCCCTCCGCGGTCCCGGCTCCGTCCACGTCCACGTCTTCGAACAGCGCGTGCATCGCGCCGAGGACGCGCAGACAGGCGTCGACGTCCGCCATGCTCAGACCACCGTCCACCCGGCGCAGCAGGGCGTGTTCGCGAGCCCGTACCGCGCCGATCGCCGTGCGGCCCTCGTCGGTCAGCTCGATGAGCGAGGAGCGGCGGTGCGCGGGGTTGGCGACGCTGCGCACCAGGCCGCAGCGCGCCGCGTCGTTCACCATGCGCTGCACGAACTGCCGGCTGAGCGCCTGCGCCCGCCCCATCTGAGGCACCGTCATCGGTCCGCCGGTGCGCAGGAGATCGAGCACCGCGCGCACCCCGACCGACAGGCCGGCGTCCGGCGCTGCCTGTTCCACCTTGCGGTGGACCCGCCGGTAGAGCGGGCCGACCAGGTCGAAGACCTCCGTGAGGCGCTCGGCCAGCTCGTCCGGGGAGGGCGCGGCGGGGGCCGCGGTGCGTTCGTCCGCCATGGCTTCATCATGACACCCCGGTTGCCAAGGTGCGGGGGAACTGACACCTTGGTTGTCATGAGCGCCGATCTCTCAGCCGTTCCGATCCGTTCACTGCAGATTGCCGGAGGCCGTCTCGCCTACCGGGAGGCGGGTTCCGGGCCGCCCCTGGTTCTCCTGCACGGCGGCTTCCTCGACCACCGCATGTGGGCGGAGCAGATCCGGGCGTTCGCCCCGCGCCACCGGGTCATCGCCTTCGACGCCCGCGGACACGGCGGCTCGGACAACGCGACCGGCCCGTACCGGCTCGCCGACGACGTCGCCGCGCTGCTGCACGCCCTGGACGCCGCCCCGGCCGTGCTCGTCGGCGTCTCGATGGGCGGTGCCACCGCAGTCGACTGCGCGCTGGAACACCCGGACCTGGTCCGTGCGGTCGTCGTCAGCGGCGTCGGCACGAGCGAGCCCGTCTTCGAGGACCCGTGGGCGCTGGACGTCCTCGCCGCCGAGGAGCGGGCGCTGGCCGCGGGCGACGTGGCCGGCTGGGCCGACGCGTTCCAGCGTTTCACCGCCGGTCCGCACCGCGACCCGGCCCATGTCGATGCCGACGTCCTGCGCAGGGTGCGGGAGATGGCACTCGGCACGCTCGGCAAGCACACGGCGGGTGAGCCGGACCACCGGGTGCCGGTCACGTCCACCTGGGAGCGGGCGTCCGGTATCACGGTGCCCGTGTGCGCGGTCAACGGCGCGCTGGACGCACCGGACCACCTCGCCATGGCCGACCGTCTGGTGGAACTCGTCCCCGACGGACGCACCACCGCCGTGCCGGACGCGGCGCACTACCCGAACATGGAGCATCCGGCCCGCTTCGACGCCGAACTGACCTCTTTCCTGGAGACCGTGTGACCAGCGACCGTCCGATCGATGACCGTACGGCTGACGGCCCTGGGACCGAAGGCCGTTCGGCCGAAGACGGTTCGGCCGAAGACGGTTCGCCTGACGACCGCCCGGCCAACGACCGTGTGCACGCAGAGGGTTCGCCTGACGACCGGGTGACCGGCGGCCGTCCGAGCGAGGACCACGCGATCAACGACCGTCCGGATGACGGCCGTTCGTCCGGAGACCGCGTGCCCGCTGACCGTAGGACCGGCGGTGGTACGACTGACGGCGGCCGTACGAGCAGCGCCCTCCTCGTGATGGACGTCCAGCGGGCCGTCGTGGACCTCGCCGACGACGGCTCGGGCTACCTGTCGCGTCTGCGCCGGGCCATCGACGCCGCCCGGGCCGCCGGCATCCCCGTGATCTACGTGGTCATCGCCCTGCGCCCGGGCTTCCCGGAGGTCGGCCCGCGCAACCGGGCCCTCACCGCCGTGGCGCGCGCCGGGCTCCACGTCGAGGGAGACCCCGGCACGGCCATCCACCCCGACGTCGCGCCCCTGCCCGGCGAGGTGGTGGTCACGAAGAGACGGGCGAGCGCGTTCTCGGGCAGCGATCTCGACGTGGTGCTCAGGGCGCGCGGCATCGACAGCCTCGTCCTCACCGGCATCGCCACCAGCGCCGTCGTGCTGCACACCCTGTGCCAGGCCAACGACCTGGACTTCGGCCTCACCGTCCTCGCCGACGCCTGCCTGGACCTCGACGCCGAGGTCCACCGGTTCCTCACCGAGAAGCTGTTCCCCCAGTGGGCGGACGTCGTCAGCGTCGAGGAGTGGGCCGGGGGCGTGACTCCCAGGTAGCGCCGGCAGCAGCGGCGACCGTGACGCGACGCGTCGGGCAGGGCGTCCGTGTCTTCCGGACGACCTGCCCGCGAGAGGCGTCACGGCTACTGTTGCCCGGCATGACGGGCAACGGGGCGGGCACCAGCGGCACGGGCACCACCGGCACCACCGGCGCAGAAACCACCGATACGGACATCGCCGATACGGACATCGCCGATCCGGAGATCACCGAGGAACTGGTCCGGGCTCTGCTGCGGGAGCAGCACCCCGACCTGGCGGACCTCCCCGTGAAGCTGGGAGCACGTGGCTGGGACAACCAGGTGTGGAGGCTCGGCGACGACCTCGCCGTACGGCTTCCCTGGGCGACGCGGTCCGCGGACGCGCTGCTGCGCAAGGAGCACACGTGGCTGCCCGTCCTCGCCCCGCACCTTCCGCTGCGCGTTCCCCTCCCGCAGCGCCTCGGTGAGCCCTCCCAACGGTTCCCGCGGCCCTGGCTCGTCACCACCTGGGTACCGGGCGAACCCGCCGACCGCGCCCCCGCGACGCGCGCCGCGCAGGCGGCCGTCACCTTGGCCGGCTTCCTGACCGCCCTCCACCGTCCCGCCCCCGAGGAGGCGCCGGCGGGCCGGGACCGCGGTGGCCCGCTGGCCGCCACCGCCGGGCACCTCACCCGGCAACTCGCCTCGGCCACCGAACTGGGGCTGGTGCGCGACCCGGACGCCGTCCGCGCGGTCTGGGAGGACGCCGCCACCGCACCCGAGTGGACAGGCCCCCGGCTCTGGCTCCACGGCGACCTGCACCCGGCCAACGTCCTGACGGCGAACGGCACGTTCTGCGGTGTGATCGACTTCGGCGATCTCTTCGCCGGTGACCCGGCCTGCGACCTCGCCGCCGCGTGGGTCCTGCTGCCGGACGGCTCGGCTCGCCTCTTCCATGAGGCGTACCGGCCGGGTCCGGACGCCGCGACCCTCCGCCGCGCCCGCGGGTGGGCCGTACTGCGTGCCCTCAGCGCCCTGCACATCGGTCACGCCGGTGTCCAGGGCCACCCCGGAGGGAAGCCCACCTGGGGCCCGCCGGCCCACGCCGCACTACGACGCCTCACCGCGTAGCTGCGCGGGTGAACAGCACCCTGGCGGCTGGCGGAAGGACCAGCCGCACCGCTCGCTGCCGGGCGACGCCTAACCGACCGGCCTTCGGGCGGACGCTGCCGCCGGCTTCCCGGGGCGGCTCCCCGTACGGCCGGCGCCTCGAGAAGACCGCCCTGGGTGTCGTCGTACCCACCCGGCCCGTCGCCGATCTCTGCCGCCAGGCCTGGCAGCGGGCCCTGGGCGGGGACGGACCCCGTCTGGACGAAACCCGCCCGGAGGAGACCGGCGTACCGCGCCCGCGCGAGCGCCGAAGCCGCCCCTGAGCCTGCCGTGCGCTGTGAGCACCGCGCGGGAGGCGCCGGCCGGGCTCGGACCTCCGGACGGGCGTCCGGACGGAGTGGGCGCCCGGCCCCGGCGTCCGGTCCTGGCGCGCGGCCCCGGCGCCCGGCCCCGGCGTCCGGCACGCTCGCGCGCCGCGTCGACGAGGGTTCCGTCGCCTCGCGGTGATGTGATGCTTCTGCGAAGGCCTCCCCCCGCCGCTCCCCGGGCCCGGCCGCCGGTGCGTTCCCGTTCCGTATGGTGGTCCGTGAAACGCTGGGCGACCGAGGGGGGCACGTGCCGCTGTACAAGGAGGACCCGCGATCCGTCGGCGGCTACAAGCTGGTCGACCGGATCGGGGCCGGCGGCATGGGCATGGTCTACCGGGCCAGGGCGCGTTCCGGGCGCGAGGTGGCCGTCAAGGTGGTGCACGCGGAGTACGCGCAGGACTCCGTCTTCCGGACCCGGTTCCGGCACGAGATCGAGGCCGCCCGCCGGGTCAGCGGGGCCTTCACCGCGGCCGTGGTGGACGCCGACCCGGAGGCCGCGTCGCCCTGGATGGCCACCCAGTACGTGCCCGGACCGTCGCTCGCCGCCCGGATCCGCGACCGGGGTCCGCTCCGCGTGACCGAACTGCGGCCCCTGGCCCTGGGTCTGGTGGAGGCGCTGCGGGACATCCACCGGGCCGGGGTGGTGCACCGCGACCTGAAACCGGCCAACGTACTGATGGCCCCGGACGGCCCCCGCGTCATCGACTTCGGCATCTCCCGCGCCGCGAGCCACCACACCCTCACCGAGACCGGGCAGGTGATCGGCACGCCGCCCTTCATGTCCCCGGAACAGTTCACGGACGCGCGGACCGTCGGCCCCGCCTCGGACGTCTTCTCGCTGGGCGCGCTGCTCGTGTACTGCGTCACCGGGCGCGGCCCCTTCGACGCCGACAGCCCCTACCTGACCGGTTACCGGGTGGTCCACAACCAGCCCGCCCTGGACGGGGTGACGGGGTCCGTGCGCGCGGTGCTGGAGCGGTGCCTGGCCAAGGAACCGGCCGACCGGCCCGGAACCGACGAACTCGCGCGCGAGTTCGCCCGGGTCCTGCCGGAGCCGTCGCCGGGCGAACCGGAGACGATGACACTGCGGCTGCCCGCCGAGCGGCCCACCGGCGCGTCCCCGGGCCGCCCCGGCAACTTCCCCTTCGCGCGGGCGGGCGGCTCCGGCTCCGCGCCGACCGGCAGGCCGGCGTCCGCACGAGGCGGCGGTCCCTCCCTCGCCGACACGGCGGCCGTCACCCGCCGCCCACGCCGGCGCGGGCGGCGGGTGACGGCCGTGGCCGTGACCGGCGCGCTCGCCGCGGCCACGGCCGGCTACCTCCTGCTGGGCCCGAGCGGCGGCGACGAGGCGGCACAGGCCACCTCGGTGACCGCCGGCCGCTGGGGCACGCTCCCCACCGGCTGGAAACCGTGGCAGACGACCGCGTCCGCCACCGCGGCCAAGGGCGTGAAGAAGGCGCCGGGGTACGAGGGGAACAGGTCACCGGCCTGCGTACCGGACGCCGGCGCCCTCTACTGCGCCGGCAGCGCACTCCTGCCCGAACGGATCGACGCCACCACGGGACGCACCCTCTGGCGCTCCGGCATCGCACCGGCCGGGCTCCCGGCCGACCGCTACGTCACCACGGTCCTCGGTGCCCACGAGGGCGTGGTGCTCGTCGAACTGACGGTCACCGGCGAGGACGGCAAGGGACAGGCGCAGTCCGTCCTCGCACTCGACGCCGTCAGCGGCACGCGGGTCTGGTCCCACCCGGTGCGCACCGACAGTCTGGGCTCGGTCTACGCCGCCGGCGTGACGCTGACGCAGGAGGGCGACGGCAGCACGGTGACGGTCCGCTCGGCGCGCGACGGCGCCGTACGCGGCAGGATCCCCGTGCCCGCCGGGTACGACTGCCTGCTGCTCGCGGTCGACGACCGCCCCTACGCGGAGTGCGCCGCCCAGGCGGAGGGCGTGCACGACACGAAGTTCCTCGTCGTCGATCCCGCCGACGGCTCGGCGCGCACCCTGGCGTCCCCCGCCCAGCCCAGGAGCTTCGTCGGGGCCAGGGAGGGACGGCTGGTCTTCGTGGAGGCGGACGACCGTCCCGTGACCAACAGCCCCGACCAGATCTACACCCGGATCGTGCGCGTCGACCCGCGCACCGGCGCCCGCACGCCGACGCCGCTGCCCCAGCGGTACCGGGGAGGGACCCCGGCCCTGGCGCACGGCACGCTCTACTTCGTCACCTCCAGCGGCCTGGTGACGGCCGTCTCGCCGGTGACCGGGGCCAGGCTGTGGCAGAGTCACACGAGCCTGGAGACACCGGGTCCGGCCTCGGTCGACCCGAGCGGGCGCACGGTGTACCTGGCGGGTGGGAGTGGCCGGGTGGCCGCCCTCGACACGGCCCGCGGCACCCTGCTGTGGGAGTCGTCCGCGCGCGCGGAAGTGCTGGACAACGGGCTCCTGCCCACCGTGTGGTTCAACCAGGGCGCCCTGGTGCTGGCGGCCTCCGACGGCACCCTCTTCACGCTCGACCCGGCCCACCCGAGGCGGAAACCCGCCCCGGCCTGACCCGCCGGCCTCCCCGCTCCCCGGAAGTCCTGCGATCGCCCCGCCCTCGACGCGCCTGCTGCCGCGGGAGGCGCAGCGTGGCCGTCCAGGCGGCTGGAGAGGGGGACGCCGGGCACTCGGAGCGGATGGGTGTCCTTCTCGCGCTGGCTTCCGCGCTCTGCTACGGCTTCGTCGACTTCGCCGGCGGGCTGCTGTCCCGCCGGGTCCATTTCGCCGTGGTCACCTTCCTAGGACAGTGCGGAGGCCTGCTGCTCGCGCTCGCTGCCGCTCTTCTCGCGCCCGCCGAAGCGGTCCGGGCGTCCGACGTGATGTGGGGTGCGCTCTCCGGGGCCGGGAGCGCCATGGCCATGCACTTCCTCAACCGCGGTGTGAGCCGCGGGGCCATGAGCGTGGTGATGCCGGTGAGCGCTGTCACCGGGGTGGCCCTGTCCGTGTGGGGCGGGGTCTTCTTCCTCGGTGACCGTCCCACGCCCCTGGCCTGGGTGGGTATTTGCGTCACCGTGCCCGCCCTGTGGCTCGTGTCCGCCGGCGGCAGCGGCGGCGGAGGCAGCGCCGGGGCGCGGTCCACGCCGGTGCTGACGGACGGGCCGGCCGCAAGTCTGGGGGTGGCGGCGCAGTACATCGCCCTGGCCCAGGCGGATCCGGCGAGCGGTCTGTGGCCCGTGGCCGTCGGCCGCCTCGCCGCTGTGCTGTTGCTCCTGCCGGCCACATGGCGGCACACCTCCGAGTTCAGGCGGTCCGCCGGGTCGGCCGGCCGGGCCGTCCTGATCGGAGCGGGAGCCGCCCTCGGCCTCATCCTCTATCTCCGGGCCGTCCGGGAGCAGATGCTGGCCGTCGCCGTCGTCCTGGCCTCCCTCTACCCCGCTGTCCCGACGGTCCTCGCCCTCGCGGTCCTGCGCGAGAAGGTCACCCGCGTGCAGGCGGCAGGACTGGTGAGTTCGGCCGCCGCCGTCATCCTGCTCAGCCTGGGGTGAACGCCGGATTCACCGGTGGTGCCCCGGTTCACCGGTGGTGCCCCGGTTCCGCCGGGGTGGCGTCGGGGACGAGGACGACCTTGCCCAAGGGGTGGTCGTGTTCCAGGTGGGCGAAGGCCGCCCGGACCTCGGTCAGCGGATGGGTCCGGCTGATCGGCACCTCGATCCGGCCGGCCGCCGCCAGTTCGGCCAGTTCCCGCAGCACCGCCGGGCCGGTGCCCTCGGGACTGCCCCACGACCGGGTGCCGAGCGCGGCGGCGGCGTCGTGGTCGAGGGTGTTGACCCGGTGGGGCGGCACACCCAGACGGAGCGCGATCCGCGGGTAGTCGTCTCCGTGGAAGTCGAGGAAGGCGTGCGCCGTGCCGCCGCCGTCGCCTTCGATCGTGCGGCGCAGGCGTTCGGCGATCCGGCTCCCGTAGCCGACGAGGGTGGCGCCTTGGGACTCCAGCCAGTCCTGGTGCCGTGCGGAGGCGATCGCGACCACGTGGGCCCGGCGCAGGCGCAGGAGTTGGACGGCGAGGCTGCCGACCCCGCCCGTCGCCCCGCTGACCACGACCGTCTCGCCGGCCCGCGGCCCGACCGCGGCGACGGCCGCCCAGGCGGTGCTGCCCGCGACGTAGAGGGCGCCGGCGGCGGTCCAGGGGAGCCCGTCGGGCTTGCGGACCAGCTGGTCCGCCGGGACGACGACGTACTCGGCGTGGCTGGAGCGCTCCCAGGACCAGCCCAGGACCGGATCCCCGGGAACCCAGCCGCTCACCGCGGTCCCGGTCGCGGTGACGGTGCCGGCCAGGTCGCTGCCCTGCCCGGAGGGGAAGGCAGCGGGGAACCGGTCGTGCAGGGCACCGGTGCGGATCTTGGCCTCGCCCGGGTTGATGCCCGCGGCGCGCACCCGGACCAGGACGTCCCGCGGGCCGAGCGGCCGCGGTGCGACGTCCTCGACGCCGAGCACGTCGATGTCTCCGTAGCGGTGGAAGCGTACGGCCTTCATGGGTCAACCCTCCTGACGCACAAGGTCGTCGACGGCACCGTCGGCGGGGGCGTCGACGTGGCTCCTGATGAAGGCGGCGACGTGGTCGAGGGCGCGTGCGGCCTCCTCGACGGCCGGGGCGAAGCCCTGGAAGACGTGCGGCGCGCCGGGGAAGGTCTGCAGGGTGACCGGGACGTCGGCGTGCGCGGCCCGCGCGGCCAGCCGCAGGGCGTCGTCGAGCAGGATCTCCCGGCCGCCGGCCTGGATCAGCAGCGGCGGCAGCCCGCGCAGATCGGCGTGGAGCGGGCTGGCCAGAGGGGTGCGCGGATCCGCCCCGGCGAGATAGCCGGCGGCCCGGGTCTGCAGGGCCCGGCGGGTGAGCGCCGGATCCGCGTCGGCCCGGGTCGCCATGGTGCCGCCGGACTGGGTGAGGTCCGTCCACGGGGACAGGACGGCCGCGGACGACGGCTGCGGCAGCCCCGCGTCCCGGATCGCCAGCAGCAGGGCGAGGGCGAGGCCGCCCCCGGCCGACTCGCCCGTGACCGCGACCGACCCGGGCCGCACGCCCCGGTCGAGCAGCGCCCGGTAGGCGGCGAGGGCGTCGTCCACCGCGGCCGGGAAGGGGTGTTCGGGGGCGAGCCGGTAGTCGACGGAGAGGGCGGTGGCCGCGGTGCGCCGGGCGATCTCGGAGACCAGTCCGGCACTGGCGGCGGCGGAGCCGATCGCGTAGGCGCCGCCGTGGAAGTACAGCACGGTGACGGCGGTCGCGGTGGTCGCAGCGGTGGCGCCCGCGCGCACCTCCAGGGCGGCCACCCCGCCCAGCTCGGTGGTCCGGGTGCGGACGTCGTCGGGCAGCGGCGCGGAGCCGAGCATCTCGTCGAAGACGCCTCGCATCTCCTCGACGTCGCCGCCCAGATCAAGCGGCGAGTCGCGCAACAGGTCGGATATGCCGTCCAGCTGACTGATGGTCATGTCGTCGGTTCCCTGCGGGAGAGGGCGGGTGAGGGAGGGACGCGGGGCGGCTCGTGCGCGCGGCGTGCGGGACCTCTTCGAGGCCCGTGCGCCGCACGAAGTCCGTACGGGACCCGGACACGGCCGGGTCGGCCTCTTCGGCCATGGAGCGACGTCCACGGGGTGGGTGACGGCGCCGAGCGGTCCCGCGTCGTCACGGCCCCGGGTCGCCGGTGCCGCTGACGGCACCGGGGAGGAGGGCGGCCGCAACGGGGTGCTCCGACCGGCGGGGCGACGGGGCAGGACCGGGGGAGGGCGGGGACGGCCCGGGGGAGAAGGGTCAGGCGATGCCGCCGTTGCTGAACAGCACCTGGCCGTTGATCCAGCGGCCACCGGGCCCGGCCAGGAAGGCGACGGCCTCGGCGATGTCCTCGGGGGTGCCGAGCCGTTCCAGGGGCGCGGCGGCGGCGATCCGGCCGATCAGCTCCTCGCTCTTGCCCTCGACGAAGAGCGGCGTCGCGGTCGGCCCGGGGGCCACCGCGTTGACGGTGACGTCCCGGCCGCGCAGCTCGCGGGCCAGGATCAGGGTCATGGCCTCGACCGCGCCCTTGGTCGCCGCGTAGGCGCCGTAGCCGGGCTGCTGGAGCCGGGTCACCGAGGTGGAGAAGTTGATCAGGGCACCGCCGGGGCGCAGTCGGCGGGCGGCGAGCCGGGAGACCACGAAGGTGCCCCGGACGTTCACCCGGTGCATCCGGTCGAAGTCGTCCAGCTCCATCTCGGCGAGCGGGGCCAGCAGCATGATGCCCGCGGTGTTGACGACCACGTCGATGCCGCCGAACCGGTCCTCGGCGGCGTCGAAGAGTCCGGCCGTCTCCGCCGGTTCGGCGACGTCGCCGGGCAGCGCCACCGCCGTGCCGCCGGCCGCGGTGACCGACTCGACGACCGCCTCGGCCGCCGCCGCACGGCCCGCGTAGTGGACGACGACGGCCATGCCGTCCGCGGCCAGCCGGCGCGCGACCGCGCCCCCGATGCCGCCCGAGCCGCCGGTCACCACAGCCACCCGGGGCCGCCGGGTTCCGCTCACCGCTGCCGCGTCGTCCATGACCGCTTCTGATCCGGCGTCCATGACTGCTCCTGATCCGGCATCCGGACGGACACCTGGTAGTGGGGAGGCATCCGGAGGGATGCCGGGTGCTGCGGAGACATCCGGAGGGATGCCTGGGCCGGGGTGCCGGCGGGCGGTCCGCCCGGCGCGGGTCTCCGCGGGCGCTCCGCCCCGGCACGGGATCAACTCTCCGCCGCCCCCGCCTATTCGTCCAATGCATCTTCCATATGTAGATTATTCAGATGGTGCATATCGAACGGGTCGACCTCAATCTGCTGGCTCCGCTGGCCGCGCTGCTGGAGGAGCGGCACGTCTCGCACGCCGCCGAACTCGCCGGGATGAGCCAGCCGGCGATGAGCCGGGCGCTGCAGCGGCTGCGGGACACGCTCGGCGACGAACTGCTGGTCCGCACGCCGGGCGGATACCGGCTCACCCCGCGGGCCGAACGCGTCCAGCGGCAGTTGCGGGCCGTCCTGCCACGGCTGGAGAGCCTGTTCGCCCCGGAGGAGTTCGACCCCGCAAGGGCCGCCGAGGCCTTCCGGGTCGCCGGGACCGACTACACCCGGGTGTTCGCCCCCGCGGTCTTCCAGCGGGTCTTCCGGGAGTCGCCGCGCTCCACCCTGCACTTCCGCACCTGGCACGACGCCATCTACGACGACCTCGACCGGGGCGTGGTCGACCTGGTCTTCTACGCCAGGTCGAAGCCGCACACCGCGCTGCGCACGGAGCATCTCTTCGACGACCGGTTCATGTGCCTGCTCTCCGCGGACCACCCGCTGGCCGGGCGTCCGGAGATCACCCTGGACGAGTACCTGGACGCCACCCACGTGATCGTCGGCACCACCGGCGAGCGCCAGACCGCGATCGAAGGACGTCTGGAGGACCTCGGCGTACGCCGCCGGGCCGGGCTGACCGTGCCCTACCACTCCCTGGCCGCGCGCTCGGTCCTCGGCACCCGGCTGATCCTCACGCTGCCCGGCAGGTTGCTCGCCGAGCAGCGCTCGGACCCCGGGATCCGCGTCCTGCCGGCTCCCGAGGAGATCCGCCCGCTGCACTACCGGATGGCCTGGCACCCCCGGCTCGACGGCGACCTGGGGCAGCGCTGGCTCCGGGACGCCGTCCGCGCCGTCACCGCCGAACTGCCGGAGCCGGCCCCTTGAGGCAGAGCGCCCGGGACTCTCCCTCCTGCGAACTGTCCTGTTCCTGCCGGGACTTCGGTGCGCTGAAGGGGGCCGGTGGCCGAGGGGCCGGCGTCGGACGAGGCGGCCGCCCGGGCGCGAGGCCGTCCGTTCGGCGCCTCGCCGGGCGGGACGGCCGGCAGGGTGACGGCCGCGGGGTCGCGCCGCGCCGGCCCGCACCACTGGCCCCCCAGTCACTGGAGCATGCCCTATCCGGCGCACACGGCGAACCGGTGGCCGGGCCCGGCCGCCTGCCGGAGGGTGCGGGTGCGGAGTGCGGGAGGGCGCGTGTACGGAAGCGCCGGAGGGCGTGCGTACGGAGTCCGGGAGGGCGCGCGTACGGAAGTGTGTGCGTGGCCGGGGCGGGTAGGCGCCGCAAGCGGATCAATTGATTCCGCTTTTGGCTCTGCCGTCGCGTGAAGCAGGAGGAACAACCGTGAACAAGCTGATGCGGCACCTCGCGACCACGGGTATCGCCGCCGTGGCCGCCGGAGGGGCACTCCTGGCCGGCGGCGGTTCCGCGGTGGCGGCCACCACCCCGCAGCACGGCGGGCGGGCGCACTGCCCGCCCGCGGTGGCGGCCGGCCACGCGCTCTCCCGGCGGGCCCCCGCTCACCAGCGCATCGACCCGTGGGTCCTGGACCAGCTGCGCGTGTTCGACCCGGCGGCCGCCCGGCGGATCACGGTGTTCGACCCGTGGGTCAGGGACCAGCTGGCCCGGTTCGAGGGGCAGGCGGCCCGCTTCGACGGGCAGGGGAACTGAGGGACGGCACCACCCCGCGGTACCTCCGCGGAACCCGGCGGCCCCCCGCGGGCTCCTCCGCCGCCCGGGCGGCAGCCCCCTCGGACGCGCAGGCCCCGCCGGCCGACGGCGTCGCCCCCGGTACGGCCGACCGGGGGCGACGCCGTCGGCCGGGCGCGAGCGGGGCCGCGGAACCGCCCGCTTCCCTGCCCCGTAGTACGAACATGAACCGCAGGCCAACCTGTCCTCCAGTCTTGGCCTCAAAGAACATACTTGTTCTCCAGTTTATTTTTAGACTAGGCTCCCCGCCGGTTGATCCTGACACACAGAGGGGGGCTCTTGTCATGGGTTCAGGACACGGGGACGGTGCGTCGATCGCGGTCGTCGGCATGGGCTGCCGCTTCCCGCAGGCCGCGAGCGTCGACGAGTACTGGTCCAACCTGGTGGGCAACGTCGACTCGGTGACACCCGTCCCGGCCGAGCGCTTCGACATCGCGCCGCGCTACGCGCGTACACCGAAGACGCCCGGTCGCACCACCTCCCGGCACGGCGGCTTCGTACCGGACGCCTTCTCCTTCGACACCGCCTTCTTCGGCATCTCACCCGCCGAGGCCGCGAGCATCGATCCGCAGCACCGGCTCCTGCTGCTGGTCGTGCGCGAGGCGCTCGACGCGGCGGGCATCCCCGCGCCGCGGCTCGCGGGCAGCCGCTCGGGCGTCTTCATCGGCCAGGCCACCGCCGACTACGCGCACCGCGCGGACCTGGACACGCACTGCCTGCGGGAGGCCACCGGCAGCCACTTCCGCGCCATGGCGGCCGGCCGCATCTCCTACGACCTCGACCTGCGCGGCCCGAGCGTGATGGTCGACACCGCGTGCTCCTCGTCGCTGGTCGCCGTCCACATGGCCCGCCAGAGCCTGCTGACCGGAGAGACGGACCTGGCCGTGGCGGGCGGCGTCAACGTCATCCTCTCCCCGCAGGACGCCATCGCCTTCTCCTCCGCCGGCATGCTCTCCCCGGACGGCCGCTGCGCCTTCGGCGACCTGTCCGCCAACGGATTCGTGCGCAGCGAGGGCGTGGGCGTCGTCGTGCTCAAGCGGCTGTCCGACGCCCAGCGGGACGGGGACCCCGTGCTCGCACTGCTGCCCGGCAGCTCCGTCACCAACGACGGCCGCGGCAGCGGCTCGCTGATCAAACCGGCGGTCGCGGGCCAGACGGCCATGATCCGCGAGGCGTGGGCCGCCGCGGGCGTCCGCCCCGACCAGCTGGACTACGTGGAAGCCCACGGCACCGGCACCCCGGTCGGCGACGCCGTCGAACTCCAGGCGCTGGCGGACATGGTGCGCGGCAGGCGGGGCACCCGCGGACCGCTGCCGATCGGCTCGGTGAAGTCCAACATCGGCCACGCCGAGGCGGCGGCCGGCATCGCCGGTCTCATCAAGGCCGTCCTCGTCACCCGGCACCGCACCGTCCCCGCCTCGCTGCACCTGCGCGACCCCCAGCCGCTGCTCGCGGAGGCGGACAGCCCGCTCGAAGTGGTCACCCGCAACCGGGAACTGGACGTCGCCGGGGACGGCGCTCTCGTCGGCGTCAGCTCCTTCGGACTGTCGGGCACCAACGCGCACATGGTGGTCGCCGAGGCCCCGGCCCGGCCCGCCGAACCGCCCCACGCCCCCGCCGAACTCCCCGCCGGCCGCCCCGCCCACCTGCTCGTCCTCAGCGCGCACAGCGCCCCCGCGCTGCGCCGGCTCGCGGCCGCCTACGCGGACTTCCTCGCCCCGGGCGGCCCCGGCCGCGGCCTGCCGCTGTGGGACGTGTGCGCCACCGCCGCCCAGAAGCGGCAGGCCCACCCCTACCGTCTGTGGGCCACCGGAGCAGGCCACGACGAGCTGGCCGAGGCCCTGCGCGCCCTCGCGGAGGGCCGCCCGACGCAGGCGGGCGGGCTCGGCGAGGCCGGGTTCGACGGCCCCCGCCGCACGGTGTTCGTCTTCCCCGGCCAGGGCTCGCAGTGGTCCGGCATGGGCCGCTCGCTGAAGGCCACGACCCCCGCGTACGCCCGCGAACTGGCCGCGTGCGACGCGCTCGTCCGCGAGGAGACCGGCTGGTCCGTCGAGGAAGTGCTCGCCGGAGCCACCGGCCCCTTCCCCGACCGGGTCGCCACCGTGCAGCCCGTGCTGTGGGCGACCGAGCTGGCGCTGGCGGCGGTCTGGCGCGACATGGGAGTGGACCCCGAGGTGTGCCTGGGCCACAGCATGGGCGAGACGGCCGCGGCAGCCGTGGCCGGGGCGCTCACCCCCGCCGACGCCGCCGCGGTGATCTGCCGCCGCAGCGCCCTGATGCAACGCGTCGCCGGCCAGGGCGCGATGATGGCCGTCGAACTCTCCGCCGAGCAGGCCGAGGACCTCGCCGCGGCGGAGGGCCGCGACGTGTGCGTGGCCGCGCAGAACGCACCCACCTCCACCGTCCTGGCGGGCGGTACGCGGACGCTGCGCCGCATCGCGCGGCGCCTGGAGGACGCTGGCGTCTTCCACCGGCTGGTACGGGTCGACGTCGCCTCGCACTCGCCGTTCATGGACCCGCTGCGCGAGGACCTCCTGGAACGGCTGTCCGGCCTGACTCCCGCACGCGGCACGACCGCCCTGTACTCCAGCCTGCTGGGCGCCTTCGTCGACGGCCCCGAACTCGACGCCGGCTACTGGATGGACAACCTGCGCCGGCCCGTGCGCTTCGCCGACAGCGTCCGCCACCTCGCCAAGGACGCCGACAACGTCTTCGTGGAGATCAGCCCGCACCCCGTCCTGCTGAACGCCGTCACCGACACCCTCGTCGACGCGGGCCACACGCCGGCCGTCGTCGCCTCCACCGACCGCACCCGCACCGACGAGGCCCTGGCCCTCGCCCAGTCCCTGGGCGCCTTCTTCACCCTGGGCGGCACCGTCGACTGGCAGCGCTGGTTCCGCGGCCCGGCCCGCCAGGTCCCGCTGCCCGCCTACCCGTGGGAACGCGAGCCGCTGCGCCGCGCCGTGCCCATCGCAGCGCCCGCCGCCCCGCCCGCCGCGCGGCACACCACCGTCGACCTCGCCGCCGACCTGAGCGGGGCCGCGGTCCGGCTGCGCGGTCTGGCACCGCTGCCGCCTGCGGTCCAGCTGGCCGCGCTGCGCGAGGCGGTCCGCCCGGCCGCCGGCAGCGCCCCCACGGTGACCATCGAGGACATCCGCCTCGGCGGCGAACTCGTGGAGATACCCGCGCGGGGGAGCCTGACCCTGCGCGTCAGGACCGAGGACAGGACCGAGGACAGGGCCGGGGACACGGCCGGGGACGGGACCGGGGACCGGCCCGTCGCGCGGCCCGCCGAGGTCCGCGCCCTGGACGGCACCCCGGAGGGGCCCGGCACCCTGTGCATGACGGCGACCGTGGCCACCGCACCCCCGCGGCCCGCCCCGTCCGGCCGCGTGCGCCTGGACGCGGCCCTCGGCCGCTGCCGTACCCATCAGACGCCGCAGGAGTTCTTCACCCGGCTGGCCCGGCGCGGGTACGAGCCGAGCCCGGCCATGCGCGCCGTGCGCCACGTCTGGCGCCGCGACGGCGAGTCCGTCGCCCTGCTGCACCGCCCGGACGGCGTCCCCGCGCAGGCCGCCTGGGAAGCGGCGCTGCTGCCGCTGCTCGCCGCCCTGCCCGGCTCGCTCCCGTCCGGCTCGGCCTACCGGGTCACGCACCTGGAGCGGGTCCGGTTCCACGGCGACCTGCCCGAGGAGTTCTGGCTGCACACCACCCTGCGCGTCCGTGAGGCCGGTGAGCGGCTCCGCGCCGACGCCACCCTCCTCGACCAGCAGGGGCGCGCACTCGCCGAGTTCCAGGGCATGGAACTGCGCCGGCTCGGGGCGGCCCGCTCAGTGGGCACTTACGTACGCGCGGTCGTGTCCCTGCCCCGGCGGGCGGCCGTCCGCGCCGGAAGCGCGGCCCGCACCCTCCGGGCGGCCCTGGCGTCGCGGAGCTTCCCCGGCGCGCCGAGCCGGGGAGCCGGGCCGCTGGAGAACCGGCCCGCGTACGAGGTCCGGCCCGCGTCGTGCGAGGTCCCGCCGGCGCACGAGGTCCCGGCGGCGCGGGAGGTGCCGCCCGCGCGGGACATCCCGTCGGCGGACGCGACGCACCCGGCGTACGGGGCACCCGCGACGGCCTCCGCCCCGGCGGCCCCCGCACCCGCCTCGACGGTCCCCGCCGCTCCCGCGCCCTCGGCGGTGACCACCGTTCCGCCTGCTCCCGACCGGCGATTCGTCGAGATCGTGGCCGAACTGCTGGGCATGGACACCGAACGCCTGGACGTGCGGCGGCGGTTGAGCGCCTACGGCTTCGACTCCCTGACGGCCGTCCAGCTGCGCGGCCGGATCCGCAGCGAGCTGGGCTGTGACATCCCGTTGTCCCGGTTGCTGGGAAGGGACTCGGTCAAGACCCTCGCCCTTTCCCTGGAAGGTGCCGTGGCGGGCGGCTGACCTGCCGGGACCGACGGACCGGATTGCTCCGCATCCGGTCCGCCGGCCCCCTCGGCATCCATGAAAATGAACTAGCGCTCATACATGTATCGTGATACATGTATAGCGGGGTGCCGGAGCTGCCGGTCTGTCGCGCCGGCCAGGACGACAGGGGTTCACCCCCCGGTCCACGACGTCGAACGCCGGTGACACCAGGGCCCTGGACCGGTACGTACGGCATCGGGCGACAGGAGTGACACATGGGCGACACACCGCTCACCACCGGGACACCACTCGTTCCCGGACGGCGCGAGCGCAACAAACTGCGGGTACGCAACCGCATCTACGACGCGGCGGTCGAACTGTTCACCCGCCAGGGCTACGACCAGACCACCGTGGACGAGATCACGGAGGCGGCTGACGTGGCGCGCGGCACCTTCTTCAACCACTTCCAGCGCAAGGAGGACCTGATCGCGGAGTGGAGCGAGAAGCGCCGCGAACAACTGCGCGACGGCCTGACCGACCTCGCCGTCCAGGACGGCCGGAGCACCCGGCTCGCCCTGCTGCACTGCATGAGCCTGCTCGCGCGCATCAGCCTCCGCGACAGCGCCCAGACCCGCGCCATGCTCGCCGCCTGGGTCAGGGCGGGTTTCCCCCTGTACGAACAGCCCTACGTCAGCGAGATGTTCGCCCAGTTCGTGGAGGAGGGCCAGAAGCGGGGCGAGGTCTGCGAAACGGTGGACACCCGCCTGGTCAGCTACGTCCTGCGCGACCTCTACCTCGGCGCGCTCTACCGCTGGTCCCGGCCCGAGGCCCGGATCGACCTGGAGGCCGAACTGCACGCCGCCTGCGGCACCGTCCTCGACGGAGTCCTCACCCGCCGGTGACGCGGGAAGTCCCGGGCCGGCGCGGGAGCGGAGGCGGTTCACGGCCCCACCGACGAGGCGGAGAGCCTGCGCACGCTGCACGCGGCTCCCGGCCTCGGGGTCACGCACCTCGCCACCGCCGGCGTGTACGGCGAGGGCCACGACGAACGGGTCGCCGGCCGTGCCGTCACCGGTGAGCCGACGGCGCCGCACCCCGCCCGGTGGCCCTCCTCCCGTACGCCACGGCCGGATCGGGCGGTCGTCCGGACCGCACCGCCCCGAGCCCGGCGGAACCTCCCCGGCCCGCCCGGTGATCCAACGGCGGGTGAACCCGGCATGGCCCGCGGGTGTGGGCCGGACGACGGTTGGGGCCCGTACCCGCGCACCCCCCGTCCCGGGCCTGATCAGCCATTACGTTGAAACCCGTGCGCACACAGCAGCAGCCCGGGAACGGCACGGCCAAGGACGACCAGCAGGGCCGCCGCCCCTCCCGTCTCCCCGGGCCGGCGCCTTCCGGAGCCCCGTCGCCATCCCTGCTCGCCCTCCAGCGGGCCGCCGGGAACGCGGCCACCACCCGTGCCCTGCGAGGCCGAGGACGGCAGCCCGCGCCCGCCATCAACGAGAGCACCGAGCAGGGCCTCGCCCTGCCGCCGTACCTCGCGGACCTGACCGCGGCCGGACTGTCCACCGCGTACGGCCTCACCGGACACGCGTTCGTGCGCGAGGCGGTGACCCGGGCCGTCGGGCACGGCGGCGGCACGGTCGACGAGATCGCCGCCGAACTGGCCGGGCGGCCGGAGACCTTCTTCGGGCAGGGCCGTGCCTTCGCCGTCCCGGGCGCGAGCGGCACCCAGTGGTTCGACGTCACCGTCACCGTCTCCCGCGCCCCCGACGACGAGCCGCCGCTCTTCCTGCCCGCCAAGGACATCGAGACGGCCGTCCCCGACCAGTACACCGCACCCTTGGCGCCACTGGACGAGGCCGTCGGCAAGGACACCAAGGTCGACGTCCAGCACAACACCGCGGCCACCGCGTCCACGTCGGCCGGCGGATCCTCGAGCCACGGCCTGGGCGGCACGGCGTTCGGTCTGGCGCCCGTCGCCCCCGGGCTCTGGCTCGGTGCGGCGGCCACCGCCGGCGTGCACCCCTGGCAGTCCTCGCGGGAGACCCGCGGCCAGCGGAACGTGGCCGAACCCCGGGTGCTGCGCAGCGACTCGGGCTCGGTCGAGGTACCGCGCAAGATCCGGTACGGCGTCCGGGTGCGGAGCCACGACGGCACGGAGGTGTGGGCCACCAGCGGGCCCGGCACGCTCACCCAGCGGGTGCCCACCGAGCACCTGGTCCCGGCACGCGGCGGCCCGCAGGCCGACGTGCGCCGGGTCGGCCCGGACACCGCCCGGCGCGTCTCGCTCGCCGACTCCCTCGCCCCGCTCGGCGTGACCGACACCGCCGCACCGCACCAGGGCGGCGGCGGACTGTTCGACGCGGTCGCCTCCGTCCTGCACCCCTCCCTGACCGCACCCGGCGCACCGGGCCGCGCCCGGCTCTACGCGGTCACCTCCACCACGAGCGTGCTGGAGGACCTGCCCCGGCTGCTGCGCGACGGTGTCCTCGGCGAGGACCTGGAGTCCAAGGACGGCAGGACCGCGGGCAGTTACCGGATGAGCGCGCAGATCACCGGTCTCGCCCCCGCCTGGAGCACCGGCAAGACACAACTGCGCACCCACCAGCAGACCCAGCACACCGTCACCGACACCGCGGGCAAGGGCCGGGCGCTCGCGGGCGGGGTGGGCCCGGCGGCCGGTGTCGGCGCCGCCGGCAACGCGGCCGTGGTGCGCGGCACCGTCATGCCGGTCGCGGCCGCCCGCTCGGCGCGGTTCACCGTGGCCGAACAGAGCGTGACGAGCCGGCAGGGCGCCGAGGTCCGTGGCGAGAAGGTGCTCTACCGCGGCACCGTACAGCTCACCGTGGAGGGGACGGGCCCGCGCTCGGCCCGCTCGGTGCTGAACCCCCGGGCGCGGGTCGCCGTGCACACGATGGACGTGCTGATCAGCCTGCGCGCCGACGAGGCGCAGGACCTGGGGCTGCAGCTGCCCCCCGGCGTGCGGGCCGGCGAGTTCGTCAGGAAGCCGACGCGGACCGTGGTGGACGCCGAGGGCCGCGAGAAGCAGGAGGAGGTCGAACGCCACCTCCCGTTCGGGGCCATGGGCTCCAGCGTCGCGCTCAGCGCCCTCGACACCCGGCCCATGATCCAGGCCGTGCAGCAGCTGTTCGTCGTCGACCCCCGGCTGGCCGGCTATCTGCCCTCCTTCGGCGCCGACACCGCCCCGACCCCCGCCGACGGCGAGGAGGCAGCCGCCCAGCGCCACAACCAGCGCGAGCTGATGGCCGCCCTGTCCGAGACCAACCTCCGTGTCAACAAGGACCAGTTGCTGTCCACCGGCATCCGGGTGCGGCTGCGCCGCAAGAGCACCCTGCACTCCCACGACGTCCAGATCCGGGTCAAGGGCACGCTCGGGAAGGCCGACTACCTCGGCGACACCGAGGACTGGCTGGTGCGCAGCCACTCCGGAGTCACCAGCAACTCGCAGAGCGGACGCAGCAGTACGCGCTCGATCGGCGGCATGGTCCTCGGCCAGGCCCGGCTGGCCCCCGGCGCCCTGACCGCCTCGGCCCGCTACGACCGCGGCCGCAGCGGTACCCGCCGCAACCAGGCGGGCCCCACCACCCGGACGGACGTCCTCACCAACGGCTCCGAACAGGCCGCGACCTTCGCGGCGGCCCTGCGGCTGGACGTGCACGTCACCATGACCTCCCGGAAGCGCAAGCTCGCCCGCGGTCTCACCGTCGGCTCCCCCGGCCGGGACGCGCCGGAGCCCAGCCGGCTGGTGCGTCTGCACCTGGGGGAGCAGGACGTACGGCTGCGGACGGCAGCGGAGTTCACCCTCGACGACGCCGGGAAGGAGCGGCTCGACGAGATCGGCGCGCCGGCTCCCGGTCCCGAGACCGCGGTGGCCGCCGAGGGCATCGGCGACCTGGCCGGCCTGGTCCCGGCCCCGGCGACCGGGCAGGCCGTGCGCGACTGGCAATTGGTGGAGACCGTCGGCGACGGACAGCCGCTGCGGGACCTCGCCTTCGGGCTGCTGTCCCGGGCGGCGGCCCGTGGCCGGGCGGGACACGAGGACCCCGCGCTGGCCACCGAGGGGCTGGCGCCGCGGCTGGCGATCGAGGAGCGGCTCAGTCCGCAGGCGATCACGGCGTCGCTGCGGCAGGCCGCGTCCTCCGGCTGGGTGGTGAAGAACCTGCGCTACCCGCGCCGCCTGGCCGCGCTGAACGGCGCCGTCGGCACCCGGCTGGCGCTGGCCAACCCACGGCTGCTGCACGAGGGCGCCGGTCCGGGCACCGAGACGTTCGTGCTCGGCGGCCATCAGGCGGCCGGACAGCAGGGGACGGCCACCACCAACTCGGTGCAGTTCGGGGTCACCGGCATGGAGAGCGGCACCCACTGGCGCGCGGCCGAGGGACTGTCCGGGCACCGGAGCTGGGGCGAGAGCCGGACCGAGGCCACCGCCCTGTCCGGCACGGTGGAGCGCAACGCCCACACTCCCCGCAAGGCCCCCCTGTACCTGGTGCTGTGCGACCTGCTGGTCACCATGGTGGCGGAGGTCAAGGTCACCGGCGGCGGCCCGTACACGGCGTCCGCGGCCCGGACCCTGCCGGCGACGGCCGCCGTGTGGCTGACGGCCGGGCAACTGCGGGCCGCGGGCGTGGACCTTCCCGAATCGGCGCGCAAGGCGCTGAAAGCGGACGGGCCGGGGACCGGGGGCCGCCCCGCGGCCGGGGACACGGGTGCGCGGGAGCGGGCCGCCGACGCGACCGCGACCGGGAACACCGCACCGTCCGACCGGACCGCGACGGGGGGCACCGCCGAGCGCGAACGGGCCGCCACCGGGGCCGGGAACACGGCGGCACGGGATCAGGCCGCCACCGGCGCCGCGGACACGGCGGCCGGCTCCCGGCGGCAGTCCGCCGCGGCCCTGCCCGCGTCCCTCCCGCTCGGCTTCGGGATGATCGAGGACCTGCCCGCCTTCGTCCCGCTGCTGGAAGGCCTGCGTGCGAACCTGGGCACGCGCCACCGGAGCCTGGCCGCCGAGCTGCTGCCCAGACAGCAGCTCAAGGACCGCAACGACAACGTGCAGCGGCTGCTGCGCGTCCTGGACCGGGACGGCGCAGCCGGTCTGCTGGGAAGCGCCATGGACGGCGGGGTCACCGTCGAGCTGTTCGACGGACGCCGGACGCCCTACTGGGCGGTGTTCAAGGTGACGCGGTTGGGCGACGGCGTCACCGAGGGCGCGGCGGACGACGGCCGCGACATGGAGTACATCACCTCGGCGGTCGCCCAGGAGGCCACCGCGCGGGAGCAGGGCGCGACCACCGGCGCGGAGCTGACCGTCGGCGCCGGCGGCCGGCCCGACGGCGGGGCCGGGCAGTTGAAGAGCACCGGTGCAGCGGGCGGTCTCGGCATAGGCCGGGGCGCATCGCACCGGCAGGGCTTTGCCGCCCGGGGCCAGCTCGGCATGAAGACGGTCGCGGAGGCCAAGACGGCCCGGTCGACGAAGCTGCGGCTGCCGGTCACGGCCACCCTCGAACTCTACGAGGGCGACCGGCGGATAGGCCTGGCCTCCACCGGCCGGACCGCCTTCACCTACCGCATCCTGGACAACGACCTCAAGGCACTCGCCCGGGTGGCCGCCCCCCGCAGGACGGCCACCACCGCCCCGCCCCCCGGCGCGCAGGAGGCCCGCCCGGCCCGCCTCGGGGCCTGGCGCGCCCTCGGCGCGAAGCTGCCGATGGAGGCTCAGGTCAACGGCTTCCAAGGCGCCCCGGCCGTACGGCGGCTGGTCACCGAGACGGTCGGGGCCGCGGGCGGTGACCCGCGGTACCGGGAAAAGGGCCAGTCGGCCGCGTACACCCTGAACGAGGCCCTCTCCACCGAGTGGCTGACCGCGGCGCTGCCACTGCTGACCTCCTCCGGAGTGGACCTTCCCCCGGTGCACGCCACCGGGATCGAGGGCCAGGACCTGCACGTCTCCCTGCACGCGCGGCTGCGCCGGGGACGGGTCCTGGGCGTGGGCGACAAGATGACCTTCGAGACGGTCGGCCAGAGCAGCCTGGACGCGCCCCGCCCCACCCAGACGGACGGCCAGAGCTCCCACGGCCAGGGCAGGTCCGCGCTCGGCCGGTTCGGCGGCGGGCTGGTCGACGCCGACCAGTTCCGCCTCAACCAGCTGACGGGCACCAGCGGCGGTTCGGGCGGCGCGGCCGACGGGGCGGTCAACGCCTCCGGTTCGATGCCGTTGCACAAGCCCAAGCTGGAGTCGGTCCTCGTCCAGTTCTCGCTGGGCGTACGGGTGGTGGCGCGGGTGGACAACCGGGTGCGTCCGTCCCGCACGGCCACGGCCGTACGGGAGCTGTCACTGCCGCAGCCGGTGGTGGTCCGCATGCCGGCGCCCATGGTGCGCCACATGCTGACCACGCAGGCCGCGTATCTGCTGGACCCCGCCGACCACCTGGGACTCCTGGGGCTCCGCAGGGCCGCCGCACCTCCTCCGCCGCCGAACTGAACGGGCCGGGCGCGCCCTGGACCGCGCCGCACACCGCGGGACTCGGGACCGGGGGCGCTCAGCGCGGAGCCACCCAGTCCGGCACCCAGGTCCCGGCGGCGCCGTGACCGGCCGGGCCGGCGGTGAGGTGGGCGCGGAGGGTGGTCAGCGCCGGGTGGGGATTGTCGCGGTGCCACAGGAGCGAGTGCGGGTAGACGGGCGTCGGGCCGGTGACCGGGATACGGCGCAGGCCGTGGCCGGCCGGCCAGACGAGGCGGGTGTACTCGCCCATGAAGGTGGCCAGGGCCGGGGTGTCGGCGACGGTGTCGAGGAGCGCGTCCGAACCGAAGTTGGGCCCACTCGCCTCGATGGTGAGGCCGAACTCGGCGACGAGGTCGTCGTAGTAGGCGGCCCACTCGGTGCCGGGGACGATCCCGGGCATCCAGATCCGGTGTCCGGCGAGCTGCGCCACGGTCAGCGACCGGGCGCCGGCCAGCGCGTGGGCGGGGCCGGTGAGGAGCTGGAGCGGCTCGTCGAGCACCCGGACGGACTCGATGTCGTCGGGAAGGGGCCGCCCGGGCACGGCGACGGCGCGGAAGGACGCGTCGACCGTGCCGGAGCGGAGCGCGGCGAGGGCCGCGTCGATGTCGAACAGCATCACCACGTCGAGGTCGATCCCCGGGTGCGCGCGGTGGAAGCCGCGCATCAGGCCCGAGGCCGCGCCGCGCGAGTTGATCACGTCCACGCGCAGCGGACGGCGGCCGGTGCGCACGGAGGCGGCCGCCCGCTCGGCGACGCGCAGCAGCTCACGCGCGTGGGGCAGGAACGCCTGTCCGTCGACGGTGGGCTCGGCGCCCCGCGGCGTGCGGGTGAACAGCCGCACCCCGAGGTCGCGCTCCAGGGCGGCGACGCGCTTGGAGACGGCCTGCTGGGTGATCGACAGGTCGGCGGCGGCCTTCTGGAACTGGCCCGAGTCCACGACGGCGACGAAGGTGCGCACCGCTTCGAGGTCCATGCCGTGCCACCCCAGATCCCGTCGTCACGTTCCCGTCCGCCGCCGATTCCACGACAGGAGCCGGTGAGCCACCGAGGGTACCCCCTCTACAGGACCGGCCTTCTGCGCGGCGGGGCCGTCGGCCGGTCGTGCCCGGGCCGGCCGCCCGGGCTCTCGGCGATCGCCTCCGCCAGCGGCTTGCGTGCCAGGTCGGGCACCTCGCAGTCGGCCGCGGCGTAGCCGACGGGGAAGAGGATGTAGGGCCGTTCGTTGCCGGGCCGCTCGCAGATCTCGGTGAGGAAGCGCATCGGGTTGGGCGTGTGGGTCAGGGTGCTCAGCCCCATCGCGTGCAGGGCGGCGATGAACAGGCCGCACGCGATGCCCACGCTCTCGTTCACGTAGTAGTTCTTGCGCAGCGAGCCGTCCGGCAGCACCGTGCTCTTCTCGGCGAAGCAGACGACGATCCACGGCACGACGTCGAGGAAGGACTTGTCCGCGTCCGTCTCCAGACGCGCGAGCGCGGCGCGCCACTCGGGCGGGATCCGCCCGCCCTCGTAATTGACCTTCTCCTCCTCCTCGGCGGCGACCCTGATGCGGTGCTTGGTCCCGGCGTCACCGATCACGGCGAACTTCCACGGCTGGAAGTGGGCCCCGGAGGGCGCGGTGTTCGCGGCGGCGACGGCGAGGTCGACACACGCGCGGGGGACCGGCTCGTCACTGAAGAACCGCACGCTGCGCCGGCGGTCGAGGAAGGACACGAAGTCCTTCCCCCGCCGGACCATCTCGGCCTCGTCGTACCGGTCGGGCCGGTAAGGGACGAACGGGTGGGTGTGCTGCCTCACGACTGCTCCTCGTGGACCGGGGCCCACAGCGTGGACCCCCGGCAGCCGAATGGGCAACAGACTCCGCATGCCGTTGCTAATCTGACAGCGAACGAGGCGGGAGCGTGCCTCACAGGCCGCAGATCGGCAGAAACGGTGGCACGGCAGGGACTCGACGCGCTGGACGGCCGGATGCTGCGCCTGCTGCGGGAGCGCCCGCGAGAGGGCCTGCTGGAGATCGCCCGCCGGCTCGGCGTCGCGCGCGGCACGCTGCAGGCCAGGCTCGACCGGCTGACCCGCTCCGGCGTGGTGACCGGCTACGGACCGGACGTGGACGTCGCCGCTCTGGGCCACGTGGTCCACGCGTTCACCACGTTCGAGGTGGACCAGTCCGCCCGCGAGGCCATCACCGCCCGCCTGCGGGCCGTGCCGCAGATCGTCGAGGCGCACATCGTGACGGGCCCCGGCGACATCTGGTGCCGCATCGTGGGCGTGAGCAACCAGCACGTGCAGCAGGTGATCGACCACGTCCTGGAGGTTCCGGGCGTCCGGCGCAGCACGACGGTCATCGCGCTGAGCGCGGTCATCCCTCACCGGGTGCAGCCCCTGGTCGACGAGGTGGCCGGTCTCTCCGGGGACCAGGACGCGCACCTGCGTTAGAGCTGCGGACAGAAGCGGGTTCCGGTCAGCGGGCGGTGTCCGGTGCGTGCGGTCGCCAGGCGCCGGAAAGTCCTTGTGGCGGAGCTGCCAGGGCCTTTTGGCAACGCGGCCAGGGCGCGTGCCGGGCGCCGCCCGCCGGGGCCCGCTCCTGTCCGCAGCTCTCAGTCCGGCGGTGCGCTCACCGCCTCGTCCTCACGTGGTGAGGACGAGAGTGACGTTGTGCCCGCCGAAGCCGAACGAGTTGGCCAGCGCGGCGGACCACCGCCCGGTGCGCCGCTCGCCCCGCACCACGTCCAGTTCCACGCGCGGGTCGAGTTCGTCGAGGTTGCGCGTGGCCGGCACCGTGCCGTCCGCGAGCGCGAACAGCGCCGCCATGGCGCCGACCGTTCCGGAGGCGCCCACCATGTGACCGGTCATCGACTTCGTCGCCGTCACCGCGGCACGGGTTCCGATCACCCGGCCGATCGCCTCGGCCTCCGCCAGGTCACCGGACTCGGTGGAGGTGGCGTGGGCGTGCACGACCCCGATGTCCGCCGGGGCCAGCCCCGCGTCGCGCAGCGCGAGTTCCATGGCGAAGGCCTGGCCCTCGGCGTCGGAGGCCGTGATGTGGTGCGCGCTCGAAGTCACGGCGCTGCCGGCCAGCGTGCCGCGGGCACGTGCGCCACGGGCCCGGGCGAACTCGGCGCGTTCGAGCACCATCATCCCCGCGCCCTCACCCATGACGAACCCGGACCGCCCGACGTCGAACGGGCGGGACACGGCCTCCGGGTCCGCCGACCGCGTCGACAGGGCCTTCATCTGGGCGAACGCCGCGAGGGTGAAGGGGTGCAGGCACGCCTCCACCCCGCCCGCGACGACCACGTCGGCCCGCCCGCCGCGGATCAGATCCTGTCCCAGGGCCAGTGCCTCCGCCCCGGACGCGCAGGCGCTCACCGGAGTCCTGGCGCCGCCCTTCGCGCCCAGGTCCATGCTCACCCAGGCGGCCGGCCCGTTGGGCATCAGCATCGGGACCGCGAACGGGGACATGCGGCGGATCCCGGCACGTTCGAAGACGTCGTCCTGCCCCAGTGTGGTGAGGACGCCGCCGGTGCCCGTGCCGATGACGACGGCGAATCGTTCCGGCTCGACCTGCGGAGTTCCGGCGTCCCGCCAGGCCTCGCGCGCGCTGAGGAGGGCGACCTGCTCGGCGCGGTCGAGCTTCCTGGCCTCGGTCCTCGGCAGCAGGGAGGCGGGATCCACCGTGAGCCCGGCCGCGACGTGCACGGGGAGGTCCGCGGCCCACTCCTCCTCCAGGAGGCGCACCCCCGATCTGCCCTCCAGCAGCCCCGACCACGTCGACGGCGCGTCGGCCCCCAGGGGCGTCATCGCACCGACGCCCGTCACCAGCACCCGATGGTCACGCGTCACGCCAGTCTCCTCCAACTGTGCGGATCCTACAGAGCACCTGACGTGCCCTCGGGGTGATCATTCCAGCCTGCGGACGACGAGTCAGGAGAGGAGGTGACCGAACCAACGGCGAGAGATTGTCTCCTTCCTACAAACCATGGGGGGCGTGGCAGTGTCGCCCGGCGAGCGGCCCCGGCCCCGGCCGGCCCCAGGTCCCGCCCGGCCCCGGGGGCTGGGCGTGGGTGTGCCCGCCGCGCCTGGGACACTGGTCAAGATCCACCGGGTCACGGGTCTGTCCCAGCGGGTGGTGCTCTCCGGCGGGCGCGAAAGGGGCGCTTGCGGTGGCGGCGTGCGTCGTGCGCCGACGCGTGTCACAGGGATGTATCAGCGGGCGCTGACGGGGAACGGCTCACCGTGACCGACCAGTCCTGTTGGTCAGAATCGCTCGCCGGTACCGAGACTCCCGCCGACGCCCGCCGGCTCGCACGGAGGGTACGGACTCGTACCGAACGGCCGGTCCCCACAACCGAACTGAGGAAAACGATGCGCGTTCACAAGCTCACCTTCGCCGCCCTGGCCGTCGCCGCGAGCCTCTCGCTCACCGCCTGCCAGAACGACGACGGCGGCACGACGGGACAGAGCGACCCGTCGGCCGCGTCCACCGCGTCCTCCTCGGACGGCGGGACGGGAGCGGGCGGCAACTCCGGTCAGGGCGGCGGGGCGCAGGACTCCGAGGGTGCCGGCTCGGCCGGGAGCGGCACGGCGGGCAAGAACTCCTCCGGGCAGGGCGCCGCCGCGGGCACCGGATCCGACGCGGCGGGCACGACCGGCAGGACCGCCAGGTGCCGTACCGACGAGCTGGAGATCACGGCGGCGGACAACACCATCGACGGCGACCCCGCCCGGACCGTCGCCGTGACGATGAAGAACCGCGGCGGCCGGGCCTGCACGATCTCGGGGTACGCGGGCGTCGACCTGAAGCTCAAGGAGGGCTCGCTGTCCGCGAAGCGCACGGGTGAGAAGGCCACCTCCACGGTCCTCAAGAACGGGCAGTCGATCGCCTTCGGCATCCACTACCCGGCCAACGACACGGGCGGCTCCGGCGTCCGCGTCACGGGGCTGCTGGTGACGCCGCCGAACGAGACCAAGACGGTCACCCTCGCGTGGCCGGGCGCTGCCACACTGCCCGTCACGGACAGCACCACCTCCCAGGTGACGGTCGGCCCGGTGGGCAGCGCCGGCCAGGGCGGCTGACCGCACACCCGGACCGCACACCCAGGCAGCCGCACGCCCGGCCCGCGGCGGAACTCGCCGCACCCCGCGCGTTCGACGCCGCCGCCCTGCCGCACCCCCTGAGAGGATCGGGACATGGCTGACTCATCTGTGCGGATCAATGCCCTCATCGTCGACGCCGCGGACCCGGAGCGGCTCGCCCGGTTCTGGTCCGAACTGCTCGGCAGGCCGATCGTGGGCCGTACGGGACCGTACGTATGGCTGCGGCGGGAGAACGACCTGGGCCTGGGCTTCCAGCGGAACGCCGGGCCCAGGAGGGGCAAGAACCGCCTGCACTTCGACGTCAGTTCGGCCGACCCCGCCGCCGAGCAGCAGCGGGTCGAGGCGCTGGGCGGGCGCAGGCTGGAGGAGTACGCCGACGGCGGGTTCCTGGTGATGGCGGACCCCGAGGGCAATGAGTTCTGCATCATCCCCGAGGGACCCTTCGAACTCGACGACGAGGGGCGCGCGGACTATCTCGGCTGACCGGCACTCGCGCAGGGGGCCGCGGGCGGGGCGTCCGCAGCCGAGTGTCAGACGGCCGCCAGGATCTCCACACCGAGCGCCCCGAGCTGTTCGACGACGGTGTCGCGGGGATCGGCGTCGGTGATCAGGCCGCTGATCCTCTCCCAGGGCAGGACGCGGAACGGTGAGGCCGTGCCGATCTTCTCCGAGGAGGCGAGGACGTAGGTTTCCGCGGCCCGTGCCGACAGGGCGCGCTTCATCGCCGCCTCGTCGGCGTCTCCCGTGGTCAGCCCGGCCTCGGGGTGCACCCCGGTGACACCGAGCAGGAAGACGTCCGCGGAGACGTTCTGCGCGGCCTCGACCGCGGCGGCACCGCACGTGACCGCCGAGTGCTTGAAGAGGCGCCCCCCGAGCAGGAACAGCTCCGCCCGGGGATGGTCGAGCAGCGCCGCGGCGATGGTCGGGCTGTGGGTGATCACGGTGCAGGAGAGGTCCCTGGGCAGCGCGCGGGCGACGGCGAGGGCGGTGGTGCCGCCGTCGAGGATCAGCGTGCCGCCCGGCCGCACCAGCCCGACGGCCGTCGCGGCCACCTTCCGCTTGCCGTCCGGGGCCACCGCCTGCCGGGCGCCGTAGTCCGCCACTGCCGGGGAGACGGGCAGCGCTCCGCCGTAGACCCGCTGGCACAGCCCCTCGGCGGCGAGATCGCGCAGGTCGCGCCGCACGCTGTCCTCCGAGATGCCCAGCTCCGCGGCGACTTCCTTGGCCACGATCTTTCCCTTGCGGGCGAGCAGACCGAGCAGGTGCTCACGCCGTTCAGCAGCCAGCATTCACGTTTCCCCTCATCCAGACCCCCGGCGTTGATGCTCGTGCCTGTTCTTGCACGTTTCTGCATGTATCTTAGCGCCTGTGACCGACCATCCCCAGCTCGTCGTCCCCGAGGAGACCCCTGTGACAGGCCGGCCGGGCATCGACATCCCCGACCACCGCGGGCGCACCGGCCTCGACCGGGCCGGCCGCGGCCTCGACCGCAACCCCGGTGTCCGGGTACGCGACGTCGAACTCACCTCCCAGGGCTGGCACGTCCTGCGCCGCACCACCTTCGACTACCGCCGCCGCGACGGACGGTGGGAGACCCAGCAGCGCGAGACCTACGACCGCGGCAACGGCGCCGTCGTCCTGCCCTACGACACCGACCGCGGACGCGTCCTGCTCACCCGCCAGTTCCGCTACCCGGCCTACGTCAACGGCCACCCCGACGGCATGCTCGTCGAGGCCGCGGCCGGGCTGCTCGACGCGGACGACGCGTACACCGCGGTCCGCCGCGAGAGCGCCGAGGAACTCGGCGTGACCCTCGGCCCCCTCGCCCACGTCCTCGACGCGTACATGAGCCCCGGCTCCGTCACCGAGCGCCTCCACTTCTTCGCCGCGCCCTACACCCCGGCCGACCGGACCGGCACCGGCGGCGGACTGGAGGAGGACGGCGAGGACATCGAGGTCCTCGAACTCCCTTTCCGGCAAGCCCTGGACATGACCCGCGACGGCCGCATCGCGGACGGCAAGACCATCCTGCTCCTCCAGTGGGCGGCCCTGCACGGACCGTTCGCCCCGCGGCGCGACGGGCAGGAGCCGCTCACCCGGGGCGAAGTTCAGCTGGACGGGGCCGGGGCGTGCCCGAACGCGCCCGCGTGATCGGCGACCCACCGGGAGAACGTCCTCGGCGGCACCCCGAGGACGTCGGACACGGCCGAGGTGACGTGGGCGGGCCTCCCGAGCGTCGCACACCAGGCGGCGAGCAGCATGTCGACGACCGGGCGCGGCGCCTTCCCCTCCGTCCGGGCGCGGAACTCCTCCGGTGACAGCTCGCTGAACCTGACCGGGCGTCCCAGGACCTTCCCGATGATCTCCACCTGCTCCGCCTGGCTCAGCGACTCGGGGCCGGTGAGGACGTAGTCACCCCCGGCGTGCCCGTCCTGGTACAGCGTCCGCGCCACGACGGCCGCGACGTCCCGGTCGTCGACGGGTGCGGTCTCGGCGGCGCCGTAGGGCCACCGGACGACGTCGCCGGTGCGGACGGCGGGACCCCACCAGGCCGACGAGTTGGACGCGAACATCCCCGGCCGGATGACCGTCGACTCGACTCCGGCGGCCGCGATGAGCCGCTCGATCCCGGCATGGAGCTCCGCCATGGGGTTCGGCTGCTGGAAGAACGGGTGCGGTGTCCGGTGCGGCGAGGAGAGGAAGACGACGCGCCGCGTGTGGGCCGCCAGCCGCTCGACCACCGCCTCCGCGGTCGCCGGCGGCGCGGTCCACAGGAGGAAGACGGCGCCGGCGCCCCGCAGCGCCCCGTCGAGAGACGCGGGCACGGTGAGGTCACCGGTGACGGCTTCGACGCCGGGCGGCAGCGTCGCCGCCGCCTCGGGGCGCCGCGTGAGGGCGCGGACCGGCACGCCCGCGCCGAGGAGCTGGTCGATGACGGCGCGTCCGATCCGGCCGGTGGCCCCGGTGACGAGCACCGGTGGCCCGGGGGTTCGGGTCGGCGGGGAGGAGGGGTCCGCTGCGGGAAGGTCTGTCCGAGTCACCAGCGCATCAAAGCGTTACCGAGTTAAAAAAGCAACCCGGTTAAGAATGTTATGCTGAGCGGGTGATCGAGCCGACGGGGCTGCGCGCCCGCAAGAAGGCGCGGACCCGTGACGCCATCGCCGAGGCGGCGGTCTCCCTGTTCCTGGCGCGCGGATTCGACCAGGTCTCGGTCAGCGACGTCGCCGCGGCGGCCGAGGTCTCCAAGCCCACCCTCTTCCGGTACTTCCCCACCAAAGAGGACCTGGTGCTGCACCGGTTCGCGGACCACCAGGGCGAGGCCGCGCGCGTCGTGCGTGAGCGCCGCCTGGGCGAATCCCCGATGGCGGCGCTGCACCGGCACTTCCGGGCCGGCCTCGACCGGTACGAGCCCGTCACCGGCCTGTGCGACCATCCCGCGGTGGTGGACTTCCACCGTCTGGTGTTCACCACGCCGAGCCTGGCGGGGCGGCTCACGCAGTACCTGCTCGAGGACGAGCAGGCGCTGGCGGAGGCCCTCGATCCGGGCCCGGACGTCCAGGCACGGCTGAGAGCGGCCCAGGCGCTCGCGGTCCAGCGGGTGCTCGCCCGCACCAACTGGCAGAAGATCGCCGACGGCCGGACCGCCCGCGACGTGCACCCCGAGGCCGTCACCGACGCCGATCAGGCCTTCGCCCGGCTGCGGTGACGGGCCGGCTCCGGGCCCCTTCTGCGTCGAGCGGACCGAAAGGCCTCGTCCACCCGGCCGCTGCGGACGATCCCGCGCGGCGGGGTGTCCACCGGCCTCCCGGCGAGGGGCCGCGCCGCGTCACGGGCGCTGCGGGCAGGAGCGGAGGAAGTCGAGGAGGGCCGCGGTCACCTCGTCCGGGCGCTCCTGCTGGGTCCAGTGTCCGCAGCCCGCGAGTTCGACGGGCGGGCGCCGCAGACCGGGCATCCGGTCGGGAAGGCTCGCGATGAGTTCGGGCGCGCCGGGGAAGGCGGGCACGGGGTCGCGGTCGCCGTAGACGTACAGCGCCGGCGTCGTCACGACCGCGTCGGCCCACGGCGCGGTCAGTTCCCAGTTGCGGTCGAGGTTGCGGTACCAGTTGAGCGCACCGGTGAACCCCTCGGAGAAGCTCTCGGTGAGCGCGTCGAGGTCTTCCTCGGTGAGCCAGCCGGGCAGCGTCTCGGGGTCCGGCATGGCCGCGAGCCAGCCGCGCTCCGGGTCGACGAGCGGCTGCTTCACACCGCCGGGAGCATCACCCGAGGCCGAGTAGATGAACTTCCGCAGCGCTGTGCGCGTGTCCCGCCCGAACTCGGCGTCGGCGACACCGGGGCGGTCGAAGTAGTTCCAGTAGAAGCGTCCGCCGAACGCCCTGTCCATGGCGGCCAGCGGTGGCTCCTTGCCCCGGAACGGCGGCGGCACACTCAGCCCCGCCACCCCGAGGACCATGTCCGGGCGCATCAGCGCGGTGTGCCAGGCCACCGGTGCCCCCCAGTCGTGCCCGACGACGTACGCCCTCTCCTCGCCCAGCGCCCGGACGAGCCCGACCACGTCACCGACCAGGTGCAGGATGGTGTACGCCCCGACGTCGGCGGGGTGGTCGCTGCGGCCGTAGCCGCGCTGGTCCGGGGCGACGACGCGGAACCCCGCCTCGGCCAGCGGACCGAACTGGTGGCGCCAGGAGCGCCAGGACTCGGGGAAGCCGTGCAGAAGCACGACCAGGGGGCCTTCGCCCTGCTCGGCGATGTGCAGCCGGATCCCGTTCACATGGACCACGCGGTGTTCGACCATGGGCCGAGCGTACGCGCGTCACCCGACGCAGGGGGGCGCCTTCCCGGCGGCTCGGCTCCCTTTGCGCCGCCACCGTTCAGGGCCTGTCCCGCGGATCAGGCCGCAGGGAACTCACGGCGCCCGACCGGTTCAGGTCAGCGGGGGCCGGCGTGTGCCGCCGCGAGGCGGAGGGGGAGTCGCCGCGGCGCGCCGGCGAGTCGAGGCAAGGCCGCAGGTGGGCGTGCGGGGCCCCGCGTCGGGGTCGTGTTCCGCCGGACAGGGCCCAGAGTCGGGCGCCATGCGCATACTCGTCGTGCAGCACGACCCGGACCTCGCGGAACTGATCTCCGGGTGTCTGCTCCGGATCGGCTTCGACACCGACACGGCCGCCGGCCTCGCCGACGCCGACCTCAAGTTGCGCGGGAGCGCCTGCCACGGCCTCGTGGGCGACCGGGCGCAGCCCGACGGAGACGTCCTCCGCCTGGTCGCAGCCCACCGCCGGGCCGGCTGGACCCGCCCGGTCCTGATGCTCACCGCGGTCGATTCCTCCGCCGAACGGGTGACCCTCATCGAGCAGGGCGCCGACGACCACCTGGTCAAGCCCTTCACCACCGCCGGCCTCACCTCCCGTGCGCTCGCCCTCTTCCGCGCCCCCGTGGTTGTCGGCCAGGCGTCCCGGCTGCGCTTCGGGGACCTGGAACGGACCGCGCACGACGGCCGGTTCACCCGCGCCGGGGTGCCGCTGTCCCTGACCGTCACCGAGGAGGCGGTCCTCCGGGCCCTGATGCTGGCGAGCGGCGCGCTGGTCACCCGCGACCGGCTGGCCATGTGCTGCGCCGGCGACCGGCACCCGCCGGACTCCGACGCGGTCGACGCACTGATCGGCCGGCTCCGCCGCCGGCTCGGCCACCCGGACCCGGTCCGGAGCGTCCGCGGGATCGGCTACCGCCTGGTCGACCCCGCCTGAGAACCGCGGACAGAAGCGGGTTCCGGTCAGCGGGCAGTGTCCGGTGCGTGCGATCGCGCGGCGCCGGAAGGTCCGTGCAGCGGAGCTGACAGGGCTTTCCGGCAACGCGGCGGGGGCGCGTGCCGGGCGCCGCCCGCCCGGGCCCACTTCTGGTCAGCTCTGCGACAGCGCCCTCGGCGGACCGGCCGGGAGGCCCGGACCCGTTCCCGCGTCCGAGCGCGCGGCCGCCGGCGGAGGGGGACCGGCGACGACGGGCGCCCAGCGGCACGGGAGCCGCCCCGCACGCCGGGCTGCCGCGGCACCCGAAGCCCCGGCCCGGCCCGCACCGGGAGCCGCCTCGCACCCCGTACCGCCCCGTGCTGGATCACGGGCCGGCCTGGTCGGCCCGGCCGCCGGCGCCCAGCGGCCCCGTGGTCCCGAACGGCTCGCCGGCCGTGAGGCGGGGCAGTTCGCGGCGCGCCACCCAGGTCACCACAGGCGGCATCCCGGCACGTACGAGCTGGGCCGCCCGGAGCCACCGCGGTACGTAGACGGACGGGCGGCGCCGTTCGACCGCGGTGACCAGCCGGTCCGCCACGTGCCCGGCGCCGTACACCTTGCGCGCCGGCGGCGGCATGTGGCCGCGCAGTTCCCGCAGCGCCGGGTGCCGGTCGGAGTCGCGGATCATGTCGGTGTCGGTCCAGTTGATGTACGCGATGCCGACGCCCACGCCCCGGTGGGCCACCTCCGCCCGCAGCGAGTGGGCGAACGACTCCGCCCCGGCCTTCGAAGCGCAGTACGCGCTCATCATCGGGGCGGCGCCGAGGGAGGCGAACGACGCGACCTGGAGGAAGTAGCCGCGGGTGCGGAACAGGTCCCCGAGGAACGTCCGGGCGGTGACGGCACTGCCGATGAGGTTCACCTCGACCACCCGGCGCCACACGGCGGGGTCGGAGCCGGCGAACGGGCCGCACTCGGCCACGCCCGCGTTGGCGATCACGACGGAGGGCGGGCCGAGCCGCGCGCGGACGGACTGCCCGGCCCGGGCCATCTCCCGGTCGTCCGTGACATCGACCTCCCAGTACTCGCTGATGCCGGGCAGCGACGCCTTGAGCCGCGTCAGCAGCCGCTTCTCATGCCCGAGCAGCGCCACCTTCGCTCCGCGCGCGGACAGTTCCCGGGCCGTCGCCGCGCCCAGACCACGTGCCGCTCCGGTCACCACCGCCGTCCGTCCGCGCAGGGGGTCCTCGGTGACCGGCATGGAACGGTTCCTCTCACACGGCGGTGTCCGTCCCGCCCACCGTAAGGACGGACGGCCCCGACGGCACGCCGGCAGCCGTCGCACGGCTCGGCGCGGCGCCCCCGGCGGGCCGGGAGACCGGCCCGGCGGATGCCCGGGCGCGGGGCGCGGGGCGTACCGTAAGGTCCCGCCACGTGGGGTTGGAGCAGGGGGGACATCGTCGCTCGGGCGGACACCGCCCCGCCCCGCCGCGTGCGCGCCGCCGCCGGCGGTCCGGCCGGTGTGGCCGCGGGCCGCGGGCGACAGCACTCGACCGCGATGACCAGCCGGCACCACCGCCTGCCGGCCGACCTGCGCGGCGGGCACACCGAGAGCGAGGAGAAGCCTGATGGACACCCGGGAACTGCAGCGCCTCTACGCGGACCTGACGACCCCTCACGTCGCCGACGCGATCACGCGGCTCGGCCTCCCCGTGCGGCACGCCCCCGCCGGCGTACGTCCGCTGTGGACGGGCTCCCACATCGTCGGCCCCGCCCGTCCCGCCCGGCACTTCGGCAGCGTCGACGTGTTCCTGGAGGCCGTCGAGCACGCCCGCCCGGGGGACGTGCTCGTGGTCGACAACGGCGGCCGGGACGACGAGGCGTGCGTCGGCGACCTCGTCGCCCTGGAGGTCCAGCGCGCCCAGCTGGCCGGAATCGTGATCTGGGGCCTCCACCGCGACTCCCGCGAGCTGCGTGACATCCGCCTGCCGGTCTTCAGCCAGGGAGCGCTGCCCGTCGGCCCGCAGCGGGTCGACGCCCAGGAGCCGGACGCGCTCACCCGTGCGCGGTGCGGCCACGCCACGGTCACCGGCGAGGACGTGGTGCTCGGCGACGACGACGGAGTCCTCTTCTTCCCCGCCGACCGCGCCTCGGACATCGCCGGGACCGCCACGGCCATCCGCGACACCGAACGGGCCCAGGCCACCCGGATGCGGCTCGGCGAGACCCTCCGCGAACAGACCCGGTTCACCGACTACCTCGCCGTCCGCGACAAGGAGGGCATCACCTTCCGCCGGCACCTGCGCGCCCTCGGCGGAGCCGTCGAGGAGTGACCGGCCGGGAGACGGCGTTCCCGGCCTCCCGGAGACCGCACGGCCGCACCCTTCGGCCGCCCGCCCCGCGTGCGGACGGGTACCGGCGACCGTTCGTTCAACGCCCGTGCGCAGCGAGGGCAGTTGACCCCGCCCCTTCGGGCATTCATCATGCCCCAGGGCTTACTGACTCGGCGCCATTGCCACGTTTAACGTCCGGGAGTGAGCCTCTGGACTTCCCTCGAACCCGCCTCCGCGACCGTGGACCCGGGTGGTACCACGACTGTGCGGCTGCGCCTGCGCAACACCGGTGACGTGGTGGACGAGTACCGCTTCGAGGCGGTGGGCGCTCTCGCACCGTGGGCCACCGTGGAGCCGCCGTCGCTGCGGTTGTACCCGGGGACGACGGGGTCGGTAGAACTGACGTTCGCTCCGCCGCGTACGCCGGACGCGACGGCGGGGCCGAATCCGTACGCGGTGCGGATCACGCCGACGGAGCATCCGGAGGCGACGACGGTTCCGGAGGGGAACCTCACCATCACCCCGTTCACCGAAGTACGGGCGGAGTTGATACCGCCTACGGTGAAGGGCCGCTTCCGCGGCCGTCCGCGACTGGCCGTGGACAACGTGGGCAACACGAAGCTGACGGCTTCGGTGAGCGGCAGCGACAACGGTGATCAGTTGTCGTACGGCATACATCCGAGCAACGTGCAGATCGAACCGGGCCGTGCGGCGTTCGTGAAGACAACCCTGAAGCCGCGCAAGATCATCTGGTTCGGGTCGGCGGAGCAGCGCCCTTACACACTTGCGGTGCAGCGGTCGGGTGTGCCGCCGCTGGACGTGGAGGGCACGTACGTGCAGCGGGGTCTCCTGCCGCGCTGGCTCGCGGTCTTCCTCAGTGTCTCCACGGCGCTGGCGATCACCCTCGTGATGCTGTGGATCTCCCACCAGCCCCGGGTCAGCACCGCCGCCACCGAAAAACTCCAGGAAGCCGGCACCAGCACGCTCCAGCCCGCTCCCGCACCGCCCCCGAAGGTGTCGGCGGCCCCGCCCTCCGACGCCGTCACGGCACCCCCGGCCCCGGCCCCGACCCAGCAGGCGGGCGGATCCGGAGGGGGAGACGAAGGCGCGGCGGGGGGCGGTGGGTCCGAGCGGCAGCAGAAGAAGAAGGAGAGCAAGGCACCGGAGAGGACCGCGGCGACCGCCGTCCAGCAACTCGCCGCCGGGGATCCGGGCGGACGGCACATCTGCTACCGGGTCTACACGCCGGGCGACGGCTGGTCCGACGCCGTGTGCGACGGCGAAACAGCGGGCGCGGCCGGCTCGGGGATGCCGATCAAGGCCGTCAACATCGCCGTGTCCGGGACCAAGGGCACCTCCAGCGGCGCCTTCGTCCACGACCCGGAGTCGACCAATGGCGAAGGACACTTCCCCGAGCCGTGGTCGAATGCCGTCGACGGCATCGACAACTACGTCGGCAGCACGGAGAAGGACGCCCCGAGCATGCTGGGCTTCACCATCAACGTCGACGGCGGCAAAGGCACGGTCTGCCAGTCCTCCTACGTCCACAACGACACCTGGCTCGGTCTGGCGTGCGACGAACCCGGGACCGGGTACGACTTCACCTACGCCGGCACCCACGACAACGCGTCGTGGATCGAAGCGGTCAAGCTCAGGGTGTGACCCGGACCGCCGGCGCCGAGCGTCGACCGGCGGCGGTCCCTCCGGTCCGGGGTGTGAACGCCCGGCGAGGCTCGGTGGGGCTCGGTGACGCCCCGCACGGCGGGGCGAGCCGGCGCGGGGGACACGGTCCTCCTCGCGGCGCACAGGCTTTCGAACTGCGACGGTCGCCCTGACCTGATCGGTCGCGAGGCGTCCACCGGCAAGCTCCGGCTCCATCCCGGCAAGAAGGGGTCCCCCGGGCCACGCGTGCTGATCGGCTCCGGCGCTGGAACTCCATGAGTTCCCTCGTCGCCGTCGGGACTGGTCGGCCGACGGCCGTGCGGACCTTCTCGCGACGAGCGGCGACCGGCTGGTCCAGCACCGGGGGCTGGGCACGGGCGGCCTGCGGCGGGGCCAGTGGGACAACGCCAGTTGGCGGGGTCTGGACAGCGGCCCTTCTGACCTGCCGGACCCGTCGCCCCGTACGGGCCCGGAACCGCGGGGCCGGGCCCGTACGGGTGTGGCGGGACTCAGAGCTGCGAACAAAAGTGGGCCCCGGCGGGCGGTGTCCGGCACGCGCCCTCGCCGCGTTGCCGGAAGGCCCTGGCAGCTCCGCTGCAAGGACCTTCCGGCGCCTTGCGATCGCACGCACCGGACACCGCCCGCTGGCAGGGACCTTGAAATGGGCGAAAGGCACTGGGTTCTCCTTGGATCGATCTGTTTTCTCCGCGCGTGGGGCGCGGGGCGTGGGGTGCGGTGCGTGCGGCGTGGTTGCGGTCGTCTCCGATGGCGACAGCGTTGGCGGGGAAGGGCCTGCGTGCACGTCTCCAGAGTGAGCGCTGCGGGCCGGCGCAACCAGGGGATGTCATCCCCTGGGTCGCCGCCCCGGCCGCGCGCAGAATGGGGGCCATGGGTTCTGCGAAATACACCGAGCTGGGGTCCTTTCTGCGGTCGCGGCGTGAACGCATCCGCCCGGCGGAGGTGGGCCTCCCCACCGGGCCCCGCCGCCGGGTGCCCGGGCTGCGGCGTGAGGAGGTCGCCCAGCTCGCCGGGGCATCGGTGGACTACTACAACGAGCTGGAACGCGGAGCGGGATCCCAGCCGTCGGAGCAGATGATCGCCGCCCTGGCCAGGGCGCTGCGGCTGAGCGCCGACGAACGCGACCATCTCTACCATCTGGCCGGTCGCCCGGTGCCGGTGCACGGCGGGGCCGCCTCCCACGTCCACCCCGGCATGTCCGACCTGCTCCAGCGCCTGACCTCGACACCGGCGCAGGTCATCACCGACCTGCACGTCACCCTGGTGCAGAACCCGCTCGCGGTGGCCCTGCTCGGGGACCAGTCCGGCTTCCGCGGCGCCCGGGCCAGTTTCGTCCACCGCTGGTTCACCGAGCCCGGAGCCCGGCAGCTCTATCCCGAAGCCGACCACGACGCCCAGTCCCGCGCCTTCGTCGCCGATCTGCGGGCGGCGGCCGCACGGCGGGACGCGAAGGACGCCGAGGCCTCCTCGATGATCAGCACGCTGCTCGACACCTCCTCCGAGTTCGCCGCCCTCTGGGCCGGCCATGAAGTGGCGTTCCGGCGGGACGACCGCAAGCGCCTCAACCACCCGGCGATCGGTCTGATCGAGGTCAACTGTCTCAGTCTGTTCAGTGAGGACGGCCGGCAACGACTGCTCTGGTTCACCCCCGCGGTCGGCACGGACAGCGCCGGCCTGCTCGACCTGCTCACGGTCATCGGCACCCAGGACATCGTCGACTCGGCCCGCTGAAGGGCGCGGTGCGTGCCGCGGGCGCGACGCGTCACCGTGCCCTCGCCGCCGCGGAGGGCCGCCCGCCGTGTCCTGGCCGGCAGCACCCGTAGGCTTCCCGCATGACCGACGAGAGCGAGCGTGCCGTGCAGGCGGCCGTCGAGGGGGAGATGCGGCTCCTCGACCCCGTGGTGCGCGCTTCCCCGGACCGGGTCCTGGCGCTTCTGGACCCGGAGTTCACCGAGATCGGAGCTTCCGGGCGCCGCTGGGACGTGGAGTCGATCCTCACGGTGACCAGTGGCGGCTCGGTGTCCGCGGAGTCTCCCGTCGAGGTCAGCGAGGTGTCCGGGGTCGTCCTCGCTCCGGGCGTCGTGCACCTGACGTACTTCGCCGACCACCAGGGCCGTCGGGCATGGCGCAGCTCTCTGTGGCGTCTGACCAGGACGGGCTGGCGGCTGTACTTCCACCAGGGCACCTTGACCGGTTGAACGGGGGCCGCGCACCTGCCGGTGCGACGATCTCGCGGCGCCAGGTCCAAGACCTCGTCGACCTCCTGCCGGCTCGTCCTGCGCGCGATGCGCGGCGGGGGGCGGCTCCGGCGGGGGACTTCCCCCCGGTGCCGGACGCCGCCGTGCTTCACCCGCCCTCCATCGTCCCTCCAGGGCGTACGGCCATGGTGGTCCAGGACAGCCGTACCCCTGTCCGCACGGGATGACGAACCACAAGGGAGGGCCTCCTGCCATGGCGCCCGCGTCGATCTCCCCCCTCGGTGAGGTGCTGCACGACCTCCTCACCGCCCGCACTCTGCGCGAGCGCAACAAGGAACTCGCCCTCGCCCTGGTCGCGGCGGTCAACCGCGGCGAGGACGACAGCCTCACCAGAGACTGGACGGCCCCCGCCGGACCGGGCCGGCGCGCCCTGCCCGCCGGGCTCCGGCTGACGGTGGAGAGCCTCCTCGCCGACGGTGACGTCGTCGTCCTGCGGGCGACCGCGCGCGCCGGACAGGAGGCCTGGTCGCTGGTCACGGAGTTCCGCTTCGACACCGCGGGCCGGATCGCGTCCCACCACGACATGCTCGTACCGGAGCCGATGGCGACCTGAGCCGTCCCTCCGTCCGGCGTCGGACGGGCCCGTTCGCCGGGCGCGTGCCGAACACCGGCGCCCGCCGGGCTCGTTGACTCCCGTTTGGCATTCCGTTCGCTGAGCGTTCAACCCGTGATCCCTGTCAGGGACGTGTGTGCTTCCTAGGGTGCATGAGGCTTTCCGAAAGAAGGAGCTCATGGACTCACAGCTCGCCATCCGGGCTCGCGGCATCACGAAGTGCTTCGGGGACGTCGTCGCGCTCGACGGCGTCGACCTGGATGTGGCGCAGGGACAGATCCACGGCCTGGTCGGTCCGAACGGCGCCGGCAAGACGACCCTGCTCGGCGTCCTTCTCGGCCTGGCCGTGACGGACAGCGGAAGTCTGGAGATCCTCGGCACGCCGGTGGGCCGTGCGTTCGAAGCACCCGGCGGTGTCGCCGGGTTCGTGGACGGGCCGGGGCTGTACCCCTCGCTCACCGCCCGGCAGAACCTCACCGCGCTCGCCGCACTGCGCAGGGACGACAGGCGGCCGGCGGACGTCGACGACGCGCTGGAGCAGGTGGGGCTCACGGACGTCGCCGACGACCGCACCCGCGGCTTCTCCCTGGGCATGCGCCAACGGCTCGGGCTCGCCGCGGCCCTGCTCTCCGAGCCGCGGCTGCTCGTCCTGGACGAACCATCCAACGGCCTCGACCCGGCCGGGAAGAAGCACGTCCACGGTGTGCTCACCCGGCTCGCGCGGCAGGGGACGGCCGTCGTGCTCTCCAGTCACCGCATGGACGACCTGGAGGCCCTGTGCTCCGAGGTCACGATCCTGGCGACCGGGCGGACCGTCTTCTCCGGTCCCCTGGGCGAGCTGGCCGCCGAGAACCGTGAACTCGACTACCGGCTCGTCACGTCCGACCCGGCGCGCGCCCGCCGGCTGGCCGCCGACGCCCCGGGGATCCGCCTGGTCGACGGCAGCCCGGGACGCCACGACGGGGCGGGTCTCGTGGTGCGCGCGCTGGTGCCCGCCCTCGACGGCCTGGTGGTACGGCTCGTCGAGGAGGGCATCGCGCTGCGCGAACTGGGCCCGCTGGTCTCCCCGTTGGAGGCGGCGTTCCTGGCCCTGACCGAGCAGCAGAGCACCGACGTCCAGCAGCAGGAGACCGGTCGATGACCACCATGTCCCCCACCCCGGACTCCGCCTCCACCCCGGACTCCGCCCCTGCGGCAGACCCCGCCGCCACCGAAGACACCGCCACCGCGGATCCCACCCCCGCGGAGGATCCGGCCCGCACGGAGACCCCGACGCCGCCCGAAGACCCGGCGCCCACGGCAGGCGGCGCGACCGCCGCACGCTCCGAGCGAGCACACAGCACCGCCTCGGGCCGCGCCACCGTCGTCCGGACCTACCGCTTCGAAGTCGTCAAGCTTCTCTCCCAGTGGCGGATCCGCCTCCTGCTCATCGCCTGCTGGATCGCACCGGCGCTCTTCGTGGCTGGGGTGAGCGTGCAGAGCACGCTGCCCACCGACACCCTCTTCGGCCGCTGGATGCACGCCACCGGGTGGGCGGGACCGCTGGTGACGCTCGGCTTCGCGGGCACCTGGGCGCTTCCGCTGCTCACCTCCGTCGTCGCCGGCGACGTGTTCGCCGCCGAGGACCGGCTCGGCACCTGGCGCCATCTCCTCGTCGCCGTCCGCTCGCCCCGGCGGATCTTCGCGGCGAAGGCCCTGGCCGGCCTCACCGTCCTCCTGCTGCTCGTGGCCGGGCTGGCGGCCTCCAGCACGGCCGGCGGGCTGCTGGCCGTCGGCGACCAGCCGCTCGTCGGCCTCGACGGTCATCTGCTCGCGCCGGGCGAGGCAGCCGGCAAGGTCCTGCTCGCCTGGTCCTGCGTGCTCGCCCCGACCCTGGCCCTCGCCGGAATCGGACTGCTCGGATCGGTCGTGCTCGGGCGTTCCCCGATGGGTCTGCTGCTGCCCGCGATCGTCGCACTGGCTATGCAACTGGCCCAGATGCTGCCGCTCCCCGTCGCCGTGCGCCTCGCCCTGCCCGGCGACGCCTTCCTCACCTGGAACGGCCTGTTCACCCGCCCGGCGCAGCTCACCCCGCTCCTCGTCGGCATCGTCGTCAGCCTGCTGTGGGCCGTGACGGCGACGGCGCTGGCGTACGTCCTCTTCCTCCGGCGGGACTTCACCAACCCCACCGACGACGGCGCGGTGCGCCACGCGGTCACCCGGGCCGCGCTGCCGCCGGCGGCGCTGCTCGGTGTGACGGTCGCGGTCGTGGCGGCGACGACCACGGCCGCCGGCTCCGGGATCGACCAGGCCAAGGTGGAACAGGCGCTCGCCACCGAGTTCGCCCACCTGTACCGCATGCAGACCGCCCAGCTCCACCGGCCCGCCGTCACCGAGGCGCAGCTGAGGACCACGGCGGCATGCACGAAGGCCGGTGTCCAGGACGGCGCCCAGGGGGCGGGCAACGACTGGCGGTGCGTCGTCTCCTGGCACCTGCCGGGCGCCGCGGCTCCCGGGTCGGCCGTCTACCAGCTCGACATCACCTCCGACGGGCGGTTCGTCGCGGACGGCGACGGACCGAAGGAAGTCAACGGCTACTTCCTGGTGCGGACTTCGGACCGGGACGCGCCCAACCCGCTCTGGCAGTTCGACGGCAACGTCGACCTGCTGTCCGCCTCCCCCGGCGCCAGGACTCCCTGACCCCGGCTTCCCCGGACGGACTCCCCGAACTCCTCCTCCCGGCCACCCCCCGACGCTCCCGATTCCCGAAGGAATGACCTCATGCAGACAACACGCCGCCGCCGGCAGGCGGAGAAGAAGTACTACGACCTGCTGGGCAGACGTGTCAGCCGCCGGGCGACGCTGGTCACGGCATGCATCGCCACGGCCGCCCTGGCCACCGGGACGGCCGTGGCCGACACCCGTCCCTTCGGCACCGACCAGGTCGGCCAGGTCACCGGCAAGGGCCAGGTCGTCTCCGCCGACCAGTACATCGCTCCGTACGGCCACCGCCTCGTCATCGACGACGGCAAGATCATGTCGTCGGCGGTCAGCCCGGACGGCGCCCACCTCGCCGCCGCGGTCACCGACGGCGACGCCGCGCTGGTCGTGGTGGACCTCGCGACCGGGCGGGTCAAGCAGCGGGTCGGCACCAACGCCGCCGACGACCTGCGCATCGCGAACAGCTCCGTCGGCCAGGAAGGCCCGGCGTACTCACCCGACGGCAAGCAGCTGTGGCTGGGCCAGGCCGACGGCTACACCAGGTTCACCGTGACCGCGGACGGCACCCTCGCCGACCCGGTGACCGTCAAGATCCCGGCCGACGGCGGCAAGCAGGCCCTGGTCGCCGCGGCGGTCTTCTCCGCCGACGGCTCCACCGTGTACGCCGCGGTCAACGGCCAGAACCGGGTGGTGGCCATCGACGCGGCGACCGGGACCGTCGAGCGGAGCTGGGCGGTGGGCAACGCCCCGCGCGGCATGGCCCGGGTGGGCGGCAAGCTCTACGTCAGCAACGAGGGCGGCCGGCCCGCGAAGGCGGGGGACTCCACCCTCAACTCCTACGGCACCCAGGTCCCGGCAGACCCGAAGACCGGTGCCACCACGACCGGCACGGTCAGCGTCATCGACCTGGCCGACCCGTCCGCCGCCGTCGCCACCGTCGGCGTCGGCCTGCACCCCACCGCCGTGTACGCCCGGCGCGGCGCGGTGTTCGTCACCAACACCGCCGACAACAACGTGTCGGTCATCAGCACGGCCAACGACAAGGTCGTCCAGACCATCTCCACCCAGCCGTGGCCGGAGGCCTCGGTCGGCTACGAACCCGACGCGGTGACCCTCACCGACGACGGCCGGCTGCTGGTGACGCTCGGCCGTGCCAACGCCGTCGCCGTCTACCGCTACACCTCCGCACAGGAGCCGGTCAGCTACGTCGGCCTCCTCCCGACGGACTACTTCCCCGCCGAGATCACCACCGTCGGCAAGAAGGTCGTCGTCTCCAACACCCGCGGCATCGACGCGCGTCGCCCCGCCGCCGCCGGCCACGGCACCCATGACACGACCTCCAGCCTGACGCAGTTCACCCTGCCCAGTGACCGTGTCATCCGCGCACAGACCGCCAAGGTCTTCCGGCAGAACGGCTGGAGCGCCGGTTCCGTCCGGCTGGCCCCGGGACACGGCCACACCAAGGCGCAGCCGGTCCCGGAGCGGATCGGCGACCCGTCGACGATCAAGCACGTCTTCCTGATCGTCAAGGAGAACCGCACCTACGACCAGGTCCTCGGTGATGTCGCCAAGGGCAACGGGGATGCGTCGCTGGCGCAGTTCGGTGAGAACGTGACGCCCAACCAGCACGCGCTGGCCGAGCAGTTCGGGCTGTACGACAACACCTACGACATCGGCACCAACTCCGCCGAGGGCCACAACTGGCTCATGCAGGCGGACAATCCCGAGTACACCGAGTCCTCGGCCGGCGAGTACAAGCGCAGTTACGACACCGAGGACGACGCCCTCGGCCATCAGAAGACCGGCTTCCTGTGGACGGGAGCGCAGGCGGCCGGCAAGAGCGTACGGGACTTCGGCGAGTTCCAGCAGTTCCTGACCAAGCCGTCCGGCGCCAGTTGGCAGAACCTGTACTGCGACGCCAAGAACATGGACGCCACCGGCCAGGCCACCGCCTACCCCCTGAACTCCTCCTCACCGATCCCGTCGCTCAACAGCGTCTCGGTGCCCGGCTTCCCGAAGTTCGACACCGGCGTCCCGGACCAGTACCGGTACGAGATCTGGAAGAAGGACTTCGAGAAGAACGGGCCGGCGAACCTGAACATGTTCTGGCTCTCCAGCGACCACACCGGCGGTCCGGCGAGCCCGGCCGCCCAGGTCGCCGACAACGACCTCGCCACCGGCAGGATCATCGACAGGATCTCGCACAGCAAGTACTGGAAGGACTCTGCGGTCTTCGTCGTCGAGGACGACTCCCAGGCCGGCCTGGACCACGTCGACGGCCACCGCGCCCCGGTGCAGATCGTCAGCCCCTGGGTCCGGCGCGGCACCGTCGACAGCCGCTACTACTCGCAGATCACGATGATCCGCACCATCGAGCAGATCCTCGGGATCCACCCGATGAACCAGAAGGACAGCGCGGCCACCCCCATGCGGGGCGTGTTCACCCGGCACCCCGACTACCGGCCGTTCACCGCCCTGCCCAACCGCACCTCACTGACCGACGGCCTGAAGACCCCGCCGGCCTGCGGCGTGGACACCCCCGCCGCGCAGGACCGCAAGGCGGCGGCCGTACCGCCGGCGGAGGTGCCGGCGGACAAGAAGTCGCTGGCCGCCGCGTGGGACACCTGGAAGTCCCGGCAGCGCCTGACCGGTCCCGACGCCGTCCCCGACTACGCCAACCCGGCCCAGATGAACCACCTCACCTGGTACCAGACCCACAACTGGGCCCGTCCGTACCCCGGTGAGAAGAAGATCTACGCGCCCAACGACGTACCCGGCGCCTACATCCCGTCGCCGGAGTCCGACGGCTGACCCACGCCGCGCACCACCGAGGACCCCTGCCGGGCCGGCCGCCTGTCAGGGGTCCTTCGCGGATACCGGGGGGCGTCGCGTGCTCACCGCCGGGCAGGACGCGCTACCTGGTGGTGCGGGCGCGCAGGAACAGGGCGCTGGTGAGGGCGGCGACGAGGACGAGAGCGGTGTCGGCGGCGACGGCGGTCCGGATGCCGCCGAGGACGCCGGTGACGGTGGTGGTCGTCATGGCGCCGGTGGCGACGGCACTCATGACGGGGGTTCCCATGGTGATGCCGATCTGCTGGCTCATGGTGGCCAGTCCGGTCGCCATGCCCTGTTCGTGGTCGGGCAGACCGCTGGTCGCGGTGACCATGAAGCCGACGATCAGGAGCATGTTGCCGACGCCGCCGACGAACGTGGCGGGCAGCAGCAGGGCGAGGCTGTGGGCAGTGGTGCCCAGGAGGAGCAGGGCGGCGGTGGCGACGGTCTGCACCAGCGCGCCGGTGACCAGGGTGGCGCGGGTGCCGGTGGCCGCGATGACGCGGGGTGCGACGGTGCCGCCCAGGACGGTGCCCAGGCCCAGGACGCCGAAGGACAGCCCGGCCGCCAGCGGTGAGAAGCCCAGGACCTCTTGCAGGTAGAGGGTCATCAGGAAGACCAGGGAGGTCTCGGTGACGAAGGCGAGGACGCCCGCGACGTTGCCCCAGGCCACGCTGCGCCGGGCGAGGACGCTGACCGGGACCAGCGGGGCGGGGCTCTCGCGTTCGACGAAGTAGAACGCGACCAGCAGGAGCACGCCGGTGGCCAGCACGGCGAGGGCGGTGGGGTCGGACCAGCCGTGCCCACCGGCCCGGGTGAAGCCGAAGACCACGGCGAGCAGACCGAGGGTGACGCTCAGGGCACCGGGCAGGTCCAGGCGCGGACGGACCCCGGGGCGGGACTCGGCCAGCACCATCGGGGCGATGACCAGCACGGCGGCGGCGACGGGCACGTTGATGAAGAACGACCACCGCCACGACAGCAGGTCGGTCAGCACGCCGCCCAGGACGGCGCCGGTGGTGAAACCGGCCGACATCAGGGCGCCGTTCAGGCCGAGGGCCTTCTCCCGCAGCGGCCCCTCCGGGAAGGAGGTGGTCAGCAGCGACAGACCGGCCGGGGTGACCGCCGCGGTCGCGAGTCCCTGAAGGACACGGGCGAGGACGAGTACCTGCGGGCTGGTGGCCAGACCGCCGGCCAGCGAGGCCAGCCCCAGAACGGCCAGGCCGGCCAGGAACAGCCGGCGTCGGCCGAACAGGTCCGCGACCCGGCCGAAGAGCAGGGTGAAACCCGCCGCGCACAGCGCGAACGAGGTCGCGATCCACTGCAGGCCGCCCAGCGAGAAACCCAGGCCCTCGCCGATCACCGGCAGCGCCACGTTCAGGATCGAGAAGTCCACCGCCAGCATGAACTGCGCGACCAGCAGCACCACCAGCGTCAGCCGCATCCGGGACGTCAACCGGCGCGGTCCCGGGTCACCCGGACCACTCGCGACAGCCTTCCCGGCCACACCATCGACAACAGACATGAGATTCCCTTCGAGAAGCTTCGACCGGGGGAATCCTGCGCCGCCGGCCGGCCGCCACCCAGTCCCCGAAGAGGACTCCCCGCCCGCTGACGAGGCGTGCGGTGGGTGGTCAGAACATGACCACCCAGGGCGGGAAGCACGCGGGCGCCGCGTCCGTTGGACCCAGGGCACGGTTCACTTCACCGGATCGACTGGGAGAGCACCTCATGCCTGACTTCTCCGAGCTGAGCGATTTCCTGCGCAGCCGCCGAGCAGCCCTGACGCCCGAGGAGATCGGGCTTCCGCAACTGGCGGAACGACGCAGGGTGCCCGGTCTGCGGCGCGAGGAAGTGGCGTTGGCGGCAGGCCTGAGCGTCACCCACTACACCCGGCTCGAGCAGGGCCGCGTCCACCAGGTCTCCGACTCCGTGCTCCGGGCGATCGCCCGCACCCTGCGCCTGACCCCGGACGAGTCCGGCCACCTCATGGATCTCGCCCGGCCGGAGGCGATCACCTCCCGGCGTGCCCAGACCCCGCGGACCTCCGGCGCCGCTCCCGGTGTCCGCCAGCTCATCGACACCTTCACGGACACCCCCGCCCTGGTCCTGGACCGGCGCAACGACATCCTCGCCTGGAACGCCATGGGCCATCTCCTGCTGGCCATGCATCTGCCCTTCGACGCGCCCGGGCAGCGGGACCGCCGGCCGAACCTGACCCGGATGCTGTTCCTGGACGAGCACAACCGCGACCTCTACCCGCGCTGGCACGACGAGGCCCAGCTCGCGGTGGCGTCGCTGCGGCTCGTCGCCGGCCGTCACCCCCACGACAAGCAGCTCGCCGAACTCATCGGCGAACTCACCATGAACAGCGAGGAGTTCGCCCAGCGCTGGGCCCGGCACCCGGTGCGGACGTGTGTCGCGGGCACCAAGGAGATCGACCACCCTCTCGTCGGTTCCATGGAACTCTCCTTCCAGAGCCTGCTGCTTCCGGAGGCGGCCGGGCAGCGCGTGATCGCCTACACCGCCCGGCCCGGCTCGAGTTCGGACGCGGCCCTGCGGCTCCTCTCCTCCACCCTCTGCGTCCCCAACACGAGCGTCCCGACGAACCTCGACTGACGCCCGGGCAGTGCGACGGCACAACGCGCACGACCGGCACATCCCGTGCGACGGCCAGGTCGCCGCGGGACGCACCGGAGCCGGGCGGCTTGCGGTCGGTAGGGCGGCGTAGAACCTCGCCCACGGCCGGGGCCAGGACGCCTACTGAGCGGGCAGGGCCGTGTCGCTCAGGCCGAGGCGGAGGTGTTCGACGTGGTAGAGGGCCTGGTCCAGGAGTTCGGCGACGTGGTTGTCGTAGAGGGCGTAGACCACGGAGCGGCCCTTGCGGGTGCCGGTGACGAGGCCGAGGTTGCGCAGCAGCCGCAGCTGGTGGGAGCAGGCGGACTGCTCCATGCCGACCTCGGCGGCCAACTCGGTGGCCGGCAGGGGGCCTTCGCGCAGGCGGGCGAGGATGAGCAAGCGCGAGGGCGTGGCCAGGGCCTGGAGGGTCGTGGCGACCTTGGCGGCGCCGGCCGCGTCCAGGCGTGTGCGCGGGACGTTGCTGGAAGGCGGTGCGGCTCCGTGACCCATGCGTCCATGGTACGCCGCCCGATGAACACATGAATCAATGTTCATTCGTTCCTGTTACGGTGGTGGTGCCGGACGCGCTGCGCGTCACCGCTTCTCCAGGGGCTGCCTCGATGTCTTCCACTCTTCTCCGCCCGGCCTCATCCGGCGGCGCCGCCCGCGGCACGGTGGTGCCGCGGCGCCGTACGCGGATCCTCGCCCTGCCCGAGGCCCGCTGGGCGGCCGCGGCGCTGGTGCTGTTCCTGGCCGCGCTGCCGCTGTACCTGACGGGGGCGCCGGCGTGGTCCTGGGCGCCGCTGTTCGCGCTCTCCTACGCCACCGGCGGCTGGGAGCCGGGCTGGGCGGGCCTTCAGGCCCTGCGGGAGAAGACCCTGGACGTGGACCTGCTGATGGTGGTCGCCGCGCTCGGGGCGGCGGCGATCGGGCAGGTCCTGGACGGTGCGCTGCTGATCGTCATCTTCGCCACCTCCGGCGCCCTGGAGGCGATCGCCACCGCCCGCACCGCCGATTCGGTACGCGGTCTGCTCGATCTGGCCCCCGCGACAGCGACCCGGCTCGCCGACGACGGCACGGAGGAGGCGGTCCCCACCGAGCGGCTGGCCGCGGGCGACGTCGTCCTGGTGCGGCCGGGGGAGCGGATCGGTGCCGACGGCCGGGTGCTGGAGGGGGCGAGCGAGGTCGATCAGGCCACCATCACCGGCGAGCCGCTGCCGGTGGCCAAGCAGGTGGGCGACGAGGTCTTCGCCGGTACGCTGAACGGCACCGGCGCGCTGCGGGTGAAGGTGGAGCGGGACCCGTCGGACTCGGTGATCGCACGGATCGTGGCGATGGTCGAGGAAGCCTCCGGGACCAAGGCGCCCACCCAGCTGTTCATCGAGAAGGTCGAGCAGCGCTACAGCCTCGGCATGGTCGCCGCCACCCTCGCCCTGTTCGTCCTGCCCCTGCTCCTCGGCGCCGGGCTGCGGCCGACGCTGCTGCGCGCGATGACGTTCATGATCGTCGCCTCGCCCTGCGCGGTGGTGCTGGCGACCATGCCCCCGCTGCTGTCGGCCATCGCCAACGCCGGCCGCCACGGCGTGCTGGTGAAGTCCGCGGTGGTCATGGAACGACTGGGACAGGTGGACGCGGTCGCCCTGGACAAGACCGGCACGCTGACCGAGGGCACCCCGCGCGTGACCGGCCTCCGCCCGCTGGCCGCCTCCGGCCTGAGCGAGGAGGAGCTGCTGCGGCTGGCGGCGGCCGCCGAGCACCCCAGCGAGCACCCGCTGGCCCGCGCGATCGTGGACGCCGCCCGCGCCCGCGGCCTGGACATCCCCCCGGCCGAGGATTTCGCCTCCACCCCCGGCGCGGGGGTGAGCGCGCGGGTCGGGGGCCGCACGGTCGCGGTCGGCAGTCCCGCCCGTCTGCTGGACCCCCGCGCCGGGCACCGGGCCGCCTCCGTGGCCGCGGGGCTCGAGGAGGAGGGCCGCACGGCCGTACTGGTCACCCTGGACGGCACGCCGGCGGGGGTGCTCGCCATCGCCGACCGGCTGCGTGCGGAGGCCGCCGCCACCGTGACCGCGCTGAGGGAACTGACCGGCACCGCACCGGTGCTGGTCACCGGGGACAACCCGCGCGCGGCGGCCCGTCTGGCGGCCGAGGCCGGCATCACCGACGTCCGCGCGGGCCTGCTGCCGCAGGACAAGGTCGCCGCGGTGCGGGAGATGGAGCGGGCCGGGCGGAAGGTGCTGGTGGTCGGCGACGGCGTCAACGACGCCCCCGCGCTGGCCGCCGCGCACACCGGCGTCGCCATGGGCCGGGCCGGCTCCGACCTGGCCCTGGAGACCGCCGACGCGGTCGTGGTCCGCGACGAACTGGCCACCGTCCCCGCCGTCGTCCGCCTGTCGCGCACCGCTCGTCGCCTGGTCGCGCAGAACCTGGTCATCGCCGCGGTGTTCATCACCGGCCTGGTCGTCTGGGACCTGGCGGGCACACTGCCCCTGCCGCTCGGTGTCGCCGGCCACGAGGGCTCCACCGTCATCGTCGGCCTCAACGGCCTGCGCCTGCTCGCCGACGGCGCCTGGCGCCGCGCCCGCGCCGCCGGGGAACCGCGGTGAGCCCCGGCGGCAGCGGGCCGCGCTGCCGCCGGGGACGGCCGGGGCGGTGACGCTCACCCCGGCCGTCCGGGGCCGCCGGGGGTGCGGGCGTCCGCCGTCAGCAACCGCCGTTCGACGTGAGCAGCCCCGTGCCGGCGCCGGCCGTCCGGCTCACGACGGCCGGCACGCACCTGGCCGCGTCGAGGGTGTAGGAGTAGGGGATGGCGACGGTGGTGCCGGACTGCGGGTCCGGGCCGGCCGGGTGGTTCTCGCTGCCGGGGGCCGACCAGGTCACGTTGTCGTAGATGTTGCCGCTGACCTGCCAGTAGCCGGCCTCGTCGGTGTAGAAGGTGCCCAGGACGTCCTTGGAGTCCTTGAAGTAGTTGTTGTCCACCTTGGCGTGGGCCCCGGCCCGGGAGTTGATGCCCGACTTGTGGAGGTTCACGTAGTAGTTGTCGTAGATGTGGGCCGTGCCGCCGCGCAGCAGCGGGGCGCGGGAGTCCAGGTTCTCGTACAGGTTGTGGTGGTACGTGATGAAGGTGCTCGTGAGGTCGCTGTCGCTGTGGCCGACGAGACCGCCGCGGCCGGAGTCGCGCAGGACGCTGTAGGACAGCGTCACGTACCGGGTGTTGTTCTTCAGGTCGAAGAGGCTGTCGTACCCCTCGTCCTCGCCGCCCGACGCTTCGAGGGTGACGTGGTCGACCCAGACGTTGTGGACGTTCTTCTCCATGCCGATGGCGTCCCCGCCGTTGGACACCGGCGAGCCGGACTTCTTGACGTCGCGGACGGTGACGTTCTGGATGACGATGTTGCCGGCCTCGCGGACATGGATGCCGAGCTGGTCGAAGACGGCGCCGCTGCCGACCCCGACGAGGGTGACGTTGCTGATCTGCTTCAGCTCGATCACGTCGTCGGCGGTGTTGCAGCTTTTGCCGGACACCTGGCTGGTGTTGCCGTGGTTGATGGTGCCCTCGACCTCGATGACGATCGGGGTGCTGCTGCCGGCCCGGTCGCACAGCGCCGCGTTGATCTCGGTACCCGTGGTGGCCCGCACCGTCTGGCCGCCCGCGCCGCCGGTGGTGCCGCCGTTCTGGCTCGCGTAGCCCGAGGCCCCGCCGGCCGCCGCCGACGCCTCGGGTGCCGACAGGGCCGCGCCGCCCGCGGCCACGAGGGTCATCGTGGCCAGCGCCGCACCGACCCGGGACATGACCGGTCTGCTCATCGGCATCTCCTCATCTCCTTGTCTCCTCACCGGTTCTCGCCGTCTCTTCATCGGTTGCCGCCGCCGCGGGGCCGGAGCCTCGCGGCGGCGCCGAACACGTCGTACGGGCCCGTGCGGCCGTGTCACCGGGCAGGGCCGGCGGCGTGCGCCCGGGGCCTCGCGGCCCGGGGCGACCGCGTCGTCACGGGGTGACCGCCTTGCCGCCGAAGGTCACGACGAGGCGGCCGTCGGAGGCGAAGGACCAGCCCAGGGCCCCGGTGTAGGAGGAGCAGCGCGACCCGTTCGAACCGAGCCAGAACTGGTTCGAGGCGTCGGCGTCGGCGTCCGTGCCGATCTTGTCGTTCGTGCCGCTGCCGCTGCGGCACGAGGTGTTGTTGCGGAACACCGAAGTCCCCTCGTCGAACGCGAAGTTGCGGACGCCGTTGTCGACACTGGCGTTGTTCGAGACGGTCATCGTCCCGGGGTTGCTGTTGTAGGTGAAGCCGTGGTGGCCGTTGCCGTACGCCACGTTGTGCCGGACGATGTGGTCGACCTCGATGCCGGAACCGCCGAGCTTGTAGCCGTTGCGGTCGCCGTTCTTGTTCTGGGTGCCGTCGGTGAGGGTGCCGTTGCCGTAGGAGAGGGAGTACTCGATGGTCACCGGGCCGATGGCGCCGGTGTCGGTCTTGGCGTAGAGGTCCCAGCCGTCGTCGATGTTGTGGTGGGAGACGTCGTAGCGGAAGACGTTCCCGGTGCCCGTGGTGAGCTTCGCGGCGAAGCCGTCGGCGTTCTCGCCGGAGGAGTCCTTGTTGTCGTGGGACTCCGAACTCACGACGAGGTTGTTCGACGGCCACTGGGACTTGGGGGTGCTGGAGGCGATCCTCCCGAGCTGCAGTCCCGTGTCACGGTTGTACGCCGTCACCACGCGCTCGACGACGTTGTTGCTGCCGCCGACGTAGATGCCGTTGTCCCCGGCGTGCTGGACGGTCAGGCCGTACAGGTGCCAGTAGTCGGCCATCAGCTGGAGCCCCCGGTTGGAGGAGCTCTCGCTCTGCGCCGAGAAGTCCAGCACCGGCTTCTCGCCCGGGTAGGCGGACAGGGTGGTGCGGGCCCCGGAGGTGCCGTTGTCGCCGGCCGGGACGGTGATCGTCGAGGAGTACTTGTATGTCCCGCCGCGCAGGTAGATCGTGCCGCCGGAGGTGATCCGGCTGATCGCCGAGGTGAGCGTCGTCGGGGCCGACTCAGTTCCGGCCGCGCTGTCCTTGCCGTTCGGCGCGACGTAGAGAACGGTGCCCGACGCCGTCACGGCGCCGGCCGCCCCGGCGGGCGCGGCGTCGCCGTGGACGGAAACGGCCTGCGCCATGGTGCCGGACAGCGTGACGAGCGCGCCGGCCAGCAGGCCGACCGATGCGATTGCGGCTCTCGAGTGCATTGCGTGTCTCCTTGGCCGTGGGGATGCGCGCGGGCGGTCGCCGCCCTTGGGGTGGGGCGTCGTTCCGGAAGGACCGAGGGGCTGTCCGGGCCCTTGAGGTTCACCCGCGCACCGCTGGGGAAAGCGCTTGCTGGAGAAAGCTAGAGGCCTGCCGTGACCGCGTCAATAATCCTGTACGTTGAACGCCGTTCACATTACTGAACCTTGGCGTTCGGGCTGCGGGTGTGAAGTCCCGTGCTGATGACGGGTGTTGAGGCCGCCGAGGGGGAGTCGCCCGACCGTGCTCACACAGACTCCGTGTTCAACAGAGTGACCCGTGCTGCGGGCTCAGCAGCGTCCGGCCTTGCTCGTCCGCCGGATCACCGGCGGACGAGCAAGGCGGCCGGATCCGCCGTTCGCCGGGCCGCCGCGCCTCCGGGATCGGCGCGCGCCACGATCAGCCGGCGGGGTCGCTGAGGTCGCTGAGGTCGCTGAGGTCCGCGAGGTCGGCGGCTTGGCGGCGCAGAGCGCGTGCCAGCGCCTGCACGGGCGCCCCGGCGGGGCCCGGCATGCGCACCAGGCTGACGCGTCGTACCTCCTCCGCGACGCCCTCGACGGGTACGACGCGGACCCCGGGCGGGAGGACGGGCAGCAGTGCCGGCGTCGCCGTGGTGATGCCGGCACCGGCCGCGACCAGGTGGAGTTTGGTCAGCCAGTCGCGGGCGGTGTGACGGACCCGGGGCCGCCCGGGCAGACCGGGCCAGACGCCCAGTACGGGCTCGTCCGCGCTGCCGGCACCGGCGATCCATGGTTCGCGCGCGATCTCCTCGACGCTGACGCTGTCCCGTTCGGCGAACGGGCCGTCGGCCGGCACCACCACGGCCAGGCGCAGTTCCAGCAGCGGTTCGACGCTCAGGGGCGGATCGTCCGTGTCGGGCGAGCGGTGCGGTGGCCGGGAGGAGAGGAGCGCGAGATCCAGGGTGCCGGCGCGCAGCGCGCGCACCAGCGAGGGAGTGCTGCCCTCACGCGTCGTCACCTCCAGGCGAGGGCGCTCCTGGCGCAGCATCGCCAGGGCATGGGGCACGATCACCGCACCGGCGGTGGGGAAGAAGCCGAGCCGGACACGGCCCCTGTCCACCTCCTCCGTTCCGCGCAGCTCCCGGTCGGCGGCCTCAAGGGCATCGAGGGCGACGACGGCGTTCCGCAGGAGGACACGGCCTGCGCCGGTCAGCCGGACACCGCCCGCGTGGCGGTCGAAGAGCCGGGCGCCGCTCGCCTGTTCCAGCGCGGCCATCTGCCGGGAGACGGCCGACTGCGTGTACCCGAGCGCGTCCGCCGCGGCCGTGAAGGTACCCCGCTCCGCCACCTCCCGCAGCACCCGCAGCCCGACCAGCGTCATCTCCATGAGGTCTCCGTGGGACAGCCATGAGCAGTGAGCCGGCCCCGGCAGCGAGGCGGCCCGAGCACCGAGTCGGAGTGGTGGGTCAGTGAGCAGTGAGTCACCGGGAGCATCGAGTCCGTCAGGGCAGTGGGTCGGTCAGGGCATCGAGTCGGTCAGAGCATCGAGTCAATCAGAGCAGTGGGTCAGTGTGAGCAGTGGGTTGCTCCGGGCGGTGTCATGAGTGATCGGAATGCCCATCATGCCGAACATTCGTTGGCGGAATACCCGTCCGCCTTCCTAGCGTGGAGGGCATGAACGACGACCCCCCTGACACGGCATCCGGGCTGGGCGGCCGGTTGCCCCTCCTTCCTCCCGACGGCCTCGACGAGGCGCAGCGCGCACTGCGCGACCGTCTGCGGGCCACGCGGGCGCGCGACGCACAGGAGGCGGGCTATACGGCCGTCCTGCCCGACGGGCGGTTCATCGGCCCGTTCAACGCCCTGCTGCGCACTCCGCACCTCGCCCGGCCTCTGCTGGAGTGGGCCCGGGCGCTCACCCGGGCCGGCATCGCGGCGGACGTCCGAGAGACCGTCATCCTCACCGTGGCCGCCCACTGGCGGGCCGAGTACGCGCTGTACGCCCACGCCGCGGCGGCCGGGAAGGCCGGGCTGCCCGCTCCGGCCATCGCGTCGTTGCTCCGAGGTGAGGCCCCCCGCGGGCTGCGCCCCGACGCTGAGCTCGCGCACCGCCTGGCCGCCGCCCTGGTCCGCGACCACCGCGTGCCGGACGGCCTGTACGACGAGGCATCGGCCGCGTTCGGCACGAACACTCTCATCGCCCTGGTCGGCCTCGTCGGCCAGTACCTCAACACCTCGGCCCTGCTGGCCTGCTTCCAGGTACCGGCACCGGACGACGACCAGAAAGAGAAGGAAGGCGGCAGCCCATGCCTCTGATCAACATCTACCTGCGCCAGGGAACCCCCGCCGAGTACCGCCGGAACGTGTCCCTGGGCCTGCACAAGGCGATGGTCGACGTGCTGAAGATCCCCCAGGACGACCAGTTCCACGTCTTCCACGAGGTCCTGCCCGACAACTTCCAGATGCAGCCGGTGGTGTTCGGCCTGCGCCGCACCGAGCGGGCCATGCTCATCCAGTTGTCCTTCAACCACCGCACCGCCGAGCAGAAGGCCGAGCTGTTCCAGGCGGTCGTCGACAACCTCCGGCTCTTCGCCGACGTCCCCGAAGAGGACATCCTGATGATGATCAACGAGACGGCCAGGGAGAACTGGTGGGCCGCCGGCCGCGTCGTCAACCCCGCCACCGGCTATGACGAGCGGATGGAGGAAGACCTCACCGGTACCGGGGCCGCGAGCTGAGGCCGACGCCGACGGCTGCCCTGCCGGGGAAAGGCCAGGTAAGTTGATCACCCGCGTCACGAGGGGGCGTGGGACGGCCCTCGGTCCCGCGGAAGAAAAGCCGGAGAAAGCCGTCGCCGGATGTCGAGGGCCCGTTCCCGGCTCCGACTGAGGGGTGACAGCGCGCCGACGGGGCGCGCGGGACCGAAGGGGACACCCGGGATGAAGTACGTCGCGATGATCTACGGCAACCAGGCCAAGTGGGACTCCTTCCCGGCCGAGGACTGGCCGGAGGCCATCGCCGCGCAGGAGGCGTTCAACAAGAAGTACCGGGAGACCGGAGAGCTTCTGGGCGCCTACGGCCTGGCGGACGCGGCCAACGCCCAGCTCGTGCGCCGCGAGGGCGGGGCCCCGGCGGTCACCGACGGCCCCTACCTGGAGACCAAGGAGTACATCGCCAGCTTCTACCTGCTCGACTGCGCAAGCCAGGAGCGCGCGCAGCGGATCGCGGCGGAGATGCCCTTCGCCGACGTCGAGCCGGTCGAACTGTGGCCCGTCCTGCACGAGTCCGCGGCCGACCTGTGACCGTGGACCACGGCGTCGAGGACCTGCTGCGCGAACTGGCGCCGCAGGTCCTCGGCGCACTGCTGCGCAGGTACGGCACCTTCGACGCCTGCGAGGACGCCGTCCAGGAAGCCCTGCTCGCCGCAGCGCTCCAGTGGCCCGCCGAAGGGCCGCCGGACAACCCGAGGGGCTGGCTGGTCACCGTCGCCTCCCGCAAGCTGGTCGACCAGGTGCGCAGCGAGCAGGCACGCCGGCGCCGTGAGGACCGCATCGCCCTGGCCACCCCGCAGTCGGAACTGCTCAGCCGCGCCGCCGACGCCGATCCGGCCACCGACAGGGACGACTCGCTCGCCCTGCTGTTCCTGTGCTGCCACCCGGCGTTGTCCACGCCGAGCCGGATCGCGCTGACGCTGCGCGCCGTCGGCGGCCTGACCACCGCCCAGGTCGCCGCCGCCTTCCTGGTCCCGGAAGCGACCATGGCCCAGCGCATCAGCCGGGCCAAGCAGACCATCAGGACCTCCGGCACGGCGCTGCGCATGCCCGAGGCGGCCGAGCGCGGCCGGCGGCTGGACGAAGTGCTGCACGTGCTGTACCTGATCTTCAACGAGGGATACACCACCACGGACGGCGCCGACCTGACCGCGCCCGCCCTGTCGGCCGAGGCGATCCGGCTCACCCGGCTGCTGCACCGCCTGCTGCCCGACGACACGGAAACGGCGGGCCTGCTGGCGCTGATGCTGCTCACCGACGCCCGCCGCCCCGCCCGCATCGGCGCCGGCGGCGACCTGGTGCCGCTGGCGGAGCAGGACCGCGGCCGGTGGGACCGCCGGCTCGTCACCGAGGGGATCGAGCTGATCAGCAGGACCCTGCCGCGGGGGCGGACCGGCCCGTACCAGGTGCAGGCCGCCATCGCCGCCGTCCACGACGAGGCGGAGCACGTCGACGCCACGGACTGGCCGCAGATCCTCGCCCTGTACGAACTCCTGGAGCACCTCGCTCCCAACCCGGTGGTCACCCTCAACCGTGTGGTCGCCCTCGCCATGGTGTACGGTCCCGCCGCCGGACTCGACCTGCTCGCCACCCTGCGGTCCGACAAGCGCATGGCACGCCACCACCGCCTGCTCGCCACCACAGCGCACCTCATGGAGATGCTCGGCCGCCACGACGCGGCGGCGGACGCCTACCGCGAGGCCGCCCGACGCGCCACCAGCGCACCGGAACGGCGCCACCTGGCCGCCCGCGCGGCACGGCTGTCACCGGGACCGGGTTGACCGGCAACGGCCGGGCCGCCGGACCGGCACGCGGCCCCGGCGAAGGCGCCGGTTACGGTCGGACCCCCACCCCGGCGCGAAGGGCGCCCGAGCCCGGTGCGGCGCGGTGCGTCGCGGGGCCACCGGGAGCGGGAGGCCCGGCCCCCGCACGGAAGGCCTCCTGGCCTGGTGAGCGGGCCGGGCGACCGGTGCGGACTCGTACGCGTTCTCTCGCGTCCCGCCAGATCGCCCCGCGCACCGCGGTGATCATCTCGACCAGGTATCTTCCTCTCGCGGCGCGTCGAGCGTCTCTCCGCGCCGCGTTAGGGAGGGAACGCATGCGCGTATCACCGCTTCGGCGTCTGGCCACCGTGGCCACGGCACTGGGGCTCGCTTCACTCGGGCTGCTCGGCGCGGGCGGGACGCCCGCGCAGGCCGCGGTCAGCGACTGCCCGTCGGGCTACTTCTGTGCCTGGAAGACCGAGAACGCCTCGGGCACCATGTTCAAGACGAACACGGCCAAGGCGACGCTCGGCAGCTGGAACAACACGTTCCGGTCGGTCGAGAACCACACGTCCAAGTACGTATGCCTGCACGACGACGCGAACTACGGTCAGGTCGGTCCCGTCGACGTGTGGGCGCCCGACCCCGCGGGCAAGGACTGGGGCCACTCGGCCGGCAGCACCAGCTCGGTGCGGTTCGTCTCCACCGCGCGGGAGTGCACCCTGCCGGCCTACCCGCAGTGGTTCTCCTCGCCCGCGCCCAAGGCGGCGGGCTTCGGCGACCTGAACGCCGACCGCCAGGCCGACGTCCTGGTCCGGGACAAGGCGGGCCGGCTGTGGTTCCTGCCCGGGGACCAGACCGGCAAGCTGGTCGGCACCGGCGGCTGGAACGGCATGAACGCCCTGGTCCGGCACGGCGACTTCAGCGGTGACGGCCGCGAGGACGTCATCGCCCGTGAGGCCTCGACCGGAAAGCTGTGGCTGTACCCGGGCACCGGTACGGGCAGTCTCGGCTCGCGCAAGCTCATGGGCACCGGCGGGTGGAACGGCATGAGCCGGATCGTCGCGTCCGGAGACATCTCCGGCGACGGCCGCTCCGACGTGCTGGCCGTGGAGAAGTCCACGGGCAAGCTGTGGCTGTACCCGGGCACCGGCGCCGGCGGCCTCGGCTCGCGCAAGCTCCTCGGCAACGGCGGCTGGAACGGCATGAACGCCCTGACCGGGGCAGGTGACATGAACGGTGACGGCCGTGCCGACCTGATCGCCCGCGAGGCGTCCACCGGGAAGCTGTGGCTGTACCCGGGCCGGACCGGTTCCCTCGGTTCGCGGGTGCTGGTCGGTTCCGGCGGCTGGAACGTCATGGACACCGTGCTGGGTCTGGGCGACGTCACCGGCGACGGCCACGCCGACCTCGTCACCACGACGACCGCGGGCTATGCGGGCGAGGGCTGCCGGGGCACCGGCTGCCAGCTCGTCTACACCGGCCGCGGCACCGGCGCGCTGAACGCGGGCCAGGTGACGGCCACCGACTGGTGGGGTCTGAACGGCGCCTTCTGATCCGGTCATCCGGTGAAAGGGCCTCCGCCGGCGGGCGGAGGCCCTTTGCGCGTTCACCCCACGACTCGGACGCCCCGGGCACCCGGCTGCGGCGGCGCGCCCCGGGGCGGCGGACGGGGACGGGTCCTGACACCCGGCCCGGGTCACGGGCTGTCCCCGCCCGCGGCCTTCAGCCGTCTGCGCGCGTGTAGGTGAGGAACACCGCGCCGCTCTTGAGGACGGTGTGGTCGGCGAGCGTCCAGGTGCGCGGGTCGAAGGCGGCCTTGCGGGAGAACAGCGGGATCCCGTCCCCGATGGTCAGCGGACCGACCTTGAGGATGAGCGTGTCGATCTCGGCGTACAGGGAGCCCGCCAGCTCGGCGCCGCCCAGGAGCCAGATGTCCTTGCCGTCCTGCCGCTTGAGGTCGCGCACGGTCGCCACCGGGTCGTCGGCGACCAACTCGACGGCGGGGTCCGGGCTCTCGGTCAGGGTCCGGGAGAACACCAGGTGCCGCAGGTGGGGATAGGCGTCGGTGAGACCGGCCGCGAGACCGATCTCGTAGCTGCGCCGCCCCTCCAGCACGGTGTCGAAGTGCGTGCCCTCCGCCGTGACGGACAGTGCCTGACGGGCCTGGACGGGCAGCGTCTCCGGGTACTCGGCCACGAGGTGCTGTATGTAGTCCGCCGGGACGGGCCAGAAGCCGTCGGGACCGGTGGGGTCCCCGCCGTCCGGGCCCGCGATGAAGCCGTCGAGAGTGGTGGCGATGTAGTGGACGAGTCTGCGCATGACGGTTCCCTTCCGTTGGTCACGCTGTCGCGCCACGGCCCGGCACCGCCGGCCGGTGTGCCGGGGCGCGAGGCCGCTGAGCGATCATGACACCCGTCCGGCCGAGGTGAGTACCGTGCCGTCAGATCCCGCCCGTCCGCCCCCTGCCAGGGCGTCCCCACCGGTCCTGACCGGGATCGCCGTGATCACTCCCGGAGCCGTCGTGCCGTGGCGCCGGCGCTCCGCGCGTCGGGGGGCCAGTTACTCCGAGCGGCGTGCCGAGCGGGTCACCGGCGTGGACGAGCGACACCGCCGGGTCTCACTCGGGCGCAAGGCCGCGGGGGCGCGGGATCAGGAGGCCGGCCGGGTCAGGTAGTCGCCGTGCTCCAGGTCTTCGAGGAGTGCCGGGTGGGTGGGCGACCAGCCGAGCAGTTCCCGCGTGTGCGCACTGGAGGCAGGCCCGTCGAAGCCGTAGGCCGTGGCCATGAACGGGCTCACGAAGTGGGTGGCGGCCTCGTCGGGGGTCAGGGAGACCGTGGGCAGGTCCAGGCCCCGGGCGATCGTCTCCGCGATGCTCTTCAGGGTGACCCCGCTCTCGGCCACTCCGTGCAGCACGCTGCCCGCGGGTGCCTTCTCCAGCGCCAGACGGAACAGGGCCGCCGCGTCGAGACGGTGCACGGCGGGCCACCGGTTGGTGCCGTCGCCGATGTAGGCCGAGACGCCGGTCTTGCGCGCGGTGGCGATGAGCATGGGGATGAAACCGTGGTCCTCGGGACCGTGGACGGTGGGGGCGAGACGGACCACGCTCGCGCGCACCCCCCGCGCGGCGAAGCTCAGACCGGCCCGCTCACCCGCGATCCGGAAGGCGGCGATCCCGGTCGTGTCCGGCTCGTCCAGCTCCGTCGCCACCCGGCCGGCGGGCATGACCAGTGTGCCGGAGGTCACGACGAGGGGCTTGCCCGAGTCTTCCAACGGCCGGCCCAGCGTCTCGATGGCGGTCCGGTCGCGCCGCATCATGTCGCCGAGGTCGGAGAAGTCGCCGCCGTAGGCCATGTGCAGGACGCCGTCGGCGGCCTCCGCGCCTCGGCGCAGACTGCCGAGGTCGTCCAGGGACCCGCGGTGCGGGGTGGCCCCCAGTGACTCGAGCCGGGCGGCGGCGGTGTCCGAGCGCGCCAGGGCGGTGACCGTGTGGCCGGCCGCGATGAGTTCGGTGACGACGGCGGGGCCGGTCTGACCGGAACCCCCAGTGACGAACACGTGCATGGAAACGGTCTCCTCTTAACGCCAGTGACTGGCACTACGTAGCGCCAGTCGCTGACCTTAAGTAGTGTCAGTCACTGGCGTCAAGTAGCGCCAGTGACTGACACGCGGGTATCGTTGGGGGCGTGCCACGGAGCGGAGCAGAAGCGCGACGCCGCCTTCAGCAGGCAGCCCTGGAGCTGTACCGGGAACGCGGTTTCGACCAGACGACCACAGCGGAGATCGCCGCCCGGGCCGGCGTCAACGAACGCACTTTCTTCCGCCACTTCCCGGACAAACGCGAGGTCCTCTTCGACGGCGAAGCCGACCTGCGCGCCGCGCTGACGCGAGCGGTGGCCGAAGCACCCGAGGATCTTCAGCCGCTCGGTGCCCTGCTCCACGCCTTCCGCAAGGCCGGGCGGATCCTCGAGGAGAACCGCCCGTTCTCCGAACCGCGACTGGCGATCATCGCGGTGACACCGGCGCTGCGCGAACGCGACCTGGCCAAGGCCGCGTCGCTCACCGAAGCCGTGGCGGAGGCGCTGCGGGGGCGCGGCGTCCCCGGCCGGCTGGCCGGCCTGGCCGCTCAGACCGGCTGGGCCGCCTTTCACCACGCGGCCCAGGCCTGGATCGACGACCCTTCCCGGAGCCTGGACGCACACCTCCGCCAGGCCTTCGACGATCTGCGCGCCCTCTGCGCGACCGCCTCACCGACACGGACGCAGCCCGGGAGCTGACCTCCCCCACCGGTGATCACCGGCCGTCTCGCGCGCCGGGCGGCACGCATCCTGGACGGGCGGAAGCCGGGCGCTCCTTGCGCGCAGACCTCGGTCCGTCACCGGAAGGGCGCCGGACGGTGCACCGCGCACGCCGCGCGCTGTTCGCCGGAGCCGGGTGCCGCACGGCGCACGCCGCGCGCTGTTCGCCGGAGCCTCAGCCGATCTCGGCGCAGGCTCCCGCGGTCAGGCGGTGGTAGGCGGCCCCGGTGCCGGGGCCGTTGTCGCCCAGGAAGCCGGCGATCATCGCGGTGCCGGCATCGTTGAGCGCGCCGTCGTGGACGGCGTAGGTCTGCCGCGGGGCCACCGCGCGCACGTAGTCGATGAGTTGCCCGGTGGTGGACCAGGGGCCGTGCACGGGCAGCAGGAGGGTGTCCACGGGGGTGCCCGGGACCGTGAGCGCGTCCCCCGGGTGGAACAGGGCGTCGTCGACGAGGAAGCCGATGTTTCCGATGCGCGGGATGTCGGGGTGGAGGGGTGCGTGCCAGGTCCCGTGGACCTTCACGTCGAAGCCGGCCGCGGTGAACGCATCCCCCTCGCCGACGGCGGTGACCTGGGCGCCGAGACCGTCCAGCAGCCTGGCGACGGAGGTGTTGGTCCAGATCTTCAGGGCCGGGTTGTTCCGGGCGGCCCTGCGGAGGAGTTCTTCGGAGAAGTGGTCGAAGTGTTCATGTGTGACGAGGACCGCGTCGGCGCCGTCCACTGCGTGCGTTTCGGTCAGGCCGCCGGGGTCGACGACCAGGCGGCGGCCGTCCTTCTCGATGCGCACACAGGCATGGCCGAACTTTGTGAGGTGCATGGTGATGTCCCGGTTTCCTTCCAGCGGAAATGTGTACAACCAATCTGTACAACTAAGTTATACACCTAGGTTACATACTTCTGTTAGGGTGAGGGCATGGACGACGACGCGCTGCCCGAAGACCTGCGGCAGGTGATCGGTGAGCTGGTGCGCGCCGTGCGGGCCGCGGACACGATGCCCCCCGGCGAAGCCGCCATCCTCGGCCATCTCGACCGCGGGGGCCCGCAGACCACGGCCGACCTCGCCCACCTGCGCGGCGTGAGCCACCAGGCAGCCGCGAAATCCGTGAAGGAACTCGCCGGCAACGGACTCGTCCGCGCAGAGCCCCACCCCACCGACGGCCGCAAGCTCCTGCTGCACATCACCGACGCAGGCCGGGCTCGCCTGGAGCGGGAACGCTCGCAGCGCGCCGACTGGCTCAACACCGCCGTCCGCGACGCGCTCAGCTCCGACGAGCAGCGGCAACTCCGGCAGTGCATCCCCCTGCTGGCCCGCCTGGTCACCCGCATCACCGGACAGTGACCCGCGTCCGGACGCCCGTACACCGGCCCGACGCATCACCCGTCACCGGCAACGACACGTTGACGCCTGACGCCTGACGCCTGACGCCTGATGCCTGAGGGCCTGCCCGCCGTTCGTGCGACTCGTGGCGGAAGGGGCGGGCTCGGTCCGGGCGGCGGCCTGGGCGAGGCCGGTGCCGTGCACGGAGCCGCCGGGCAGCGGGACGCGGCCGGTCACACAGTCCCACGCGAAATTCCCGGCGGCGTCGGCGGTCCTCCCGGGATACTGGTCGCCATGGATGAGGTCAAGGTCGTCGTCGCCCATTCCGAGCGCGCGACCCTGCGCGTCGGCGACGTGTTCCTGAAGGTGGACGCCGATCAGGCGCGCATCGACGTGGAGGCCGAGGCGATGGCCCTGGCGCCGGTCCCGACGCCGAAGGTCCTGTGGCGCAAGCCGTCCGTGCTGGCCATCGCGGCGGTCCCGGGGAAGGCGCTCGGCCGCCTCGGCGAGCCGTCCGCCGCGCCGCCGGCGGCATGGGCGGCGGCGGGTGCCGCCATCCGGAAACTGCACGAGGCGCCGTTGCCGCCCTGGGCCGGCCGGGGCCTCGACGAGCTGGCGGCGGATCTCGACGCCGAGTGCGAGTGGCTCATGGCGAACGGCGTCCTGCCCGCCGACCTGGTCACCCGCAACCGCCGGATCGCCAGGGCCGCGCTCCGGCCGTGGACTCCCGTCTTCGCACACGGCGATCTGCAGATCTCTCACGTGTTCGTCGACGGCGACGAGGTCACCGGCATCATCGACTGGTCCGAAGCGGCCCCGGGTGACGCGCTGTTCGACCTCGCCACGTTGACGCTCGGACACGAGGAGCACCTCGGTGACGTCGTCGCCGGCTATGGCGCCGATGTCGACCTCGACGTGATCCGCGCCTGGTGGTCGCTGCGGAGCCTGCTGGCGGTTCGCTGGCTGGTCGAGCACGGCTTCGACCCGTCCGCGCCGGGCTGCGAGGTCGACGTGCTGAGATCGGCGTACTGAGACCGGCGGGCTGGGACCGGCGGGCTGGGACCGCCGTACTGACACCCGCCTGTGAGGGTGTGCGGGCCGCACGGCTACGAGTGCGTTGCGACGCAACGAGCAGGCCGCTTCCCGCTCCCGCCTCCCGCCTCCCGCCTCCCGCCTCCCGCCTCCCGCCTCCCGCCTCCTCAAGAACATCACCGCCCGGCGTTGACGTCGCCGTGAGGCGGGCGACGCATGTGTGCCGTGTGTGAGTACACGTGTGCGCATGCGTGTGCGCCGGTCCCCGGTCGGCGGGCGGACACCGGTCGACGCCGGCTCAGCTCAGCTCGCCCAGGTTCATCCGGCGGACCGCGCGGGGGCGTCGGCCCGGGGCGGGAGCGGGACGGTGGGCGGGAAACCGGCCGGGTTGACACGGGCCTGGTCGGCGAGCAGTTCGGTGAAGGCGACGGTGAGGGGGTCGGGGCGGGTGCGGGTGTAGGCGGTGAGGGTGCGGCGGATCGGGGGATCGGGACGGAGCAGTGCGCCGTCGAAGTGGGGCGGGACGGCGTTGGCGGGCACCAGGGCCGGACCGAGTCCGGCGGCGGCGAGCAGGGGCGCGGCGGGAGTCTGCTCCGTGCGGATCGCCGCGCGGGGGTGGAAGCCCGCCTGGGCGCAGGCACGGTCGAGCAGATCGGCGAGGCCGTTGTCGGGGGCGTAGTGAACCCAGGCGCGGTCGGCGAGGTCGATGAGGGCGACCGTGCCGGTGGGGCGTTCGGCCAGCGGGTCGTCGGCGGGCAGGACGATGGCGAACTCCTCGACGCCGAGTTCGCGGATCGGGCCGTCCCAGGCGGTGGGCGCGGGACCGACGGCGAGATCGGCGCGGCCGGAGTCCATGGCGGCCTGGAGCCGGTCGGTGTGCGGGTACTCGCGCAGCCGGATCCGTACACCGGGGTGACGGCGGCGCCAGGCGCGCAGGACGGGCGGCAGGATGCCGAGACTGACCGAATAGATGGCGGCGACCTCCAGTTCGCCCTCCTCCAGGCCCGACGTCCGCCGCGCCACCGTGTGCAGGCGCTCTGCCTCGGCCAGCGCGGCGCGGGCGTGCGGCAGGACCGCCCGGCCCATCGGGGTCAGCCGCACCGACCGCGGCAGGCGTTCGAGCAGCGGGCCGCCGACCGTTCTCTCCAGGGCCCGCACCTGGTGGGAGAGCGCGGGCTGGGTGACGTGCAACTGCTCGGCCGCCCGTGTGAAGGAGCCGGTGTCGACCACGGTGACCAGGTATTCGAGCTGCCGGAGCGTCGGGGCTGCCATGAACAGAATTTATCACTGAGGTAGAAAGCAAGCCTTGGACGCATGGCAGGAGGCTGCGGGAGGCTCCTGGTGCGGCCCCGAGGAAGAGCAGAGCGGGCGGCCGTACCCCGATGACTCGAAGGAGAACCTCATGTTCGATGGCACGCCTCTCAAGGAGCAGCGGCTCGTCGTGGTGGGCGCGGGCTCGCGCACCGGGCGCGCTCTCGCCCGAGCCGCCTCCGCGGCCGGTGCCGCGCTCGTGCTGGCCGGTCCGGATCCGCGCAGGCTGGAGTGGACGGCGGGCGAGCTGTCCGGGCCGTCCGAGGTGCTCGCGCTGGACCTCGCCGACGAGCGGTCGATCGCCGGCTTCGCCGGGCGCGTGGGCGGGTTCGACCACTTGGTCTCCACCGCCGCGATGCCCGCGAACGGCCCGCTGAAGGACCTCGAAGCGGCCGATGTGCAGCGGGCGTTCTCGGCCAAGGTGATCGGTCCGCTGCTGCTGGCCAAACACCTGTCCGGGCAGGTGGCCGCGAGCGGTTCGTTCACCTTCTTCTCGGGACTGGCCGCCTGGCGGCCGGCTCCCGAGCGCACCGTGATGGCCACCACCAACGGCGCGCTGGCCTTCCTGGTGCGGGCGCTGGCGGTGGAGATCGCCCCGGTCCGGGTGAACGCGGTCTCCCCGGGCATCGTCGACACCGGTTCCTGGGACGGCCTCGGGGCGGACAAGGAGGCGTTTCTGCGCGGCGTGGCCGAGCGCAACCCGGCCGGGCGGGTCGGCAGCCCGGAGGATCTGGTCAAGGCCGTGTTCTACGCCATCGACAACCCCTACGTCACCGGCACCGTGTTGCACGTCGACGGTGGCGGCCGCCTCGCCTGACCGGCGCCCCGCGCACCCCGTCCCCGGCTCGGCCGACGCTCGGCCGGCGAAGGACACCGCTGACGGAAGCGGCTGCCGGGCGGCCGGGTCTCCCGGTCACCCGAGCGTCCTCGTCGGCGCCGCGGGCTGGGGGTGCGGCCAGGGGCGGCCAGGGTCCGCCAACCTCGCCGCCGAGCCTCCCGGGCCAGGTCACCGGCGCCGGACACGCCGTCCGGACGGGGCTCCGCGCGCCGGAAGCGCCCCTCATTTCTCCACTTCCCCCGACCGGTCCCAGAGGACCGGCGGCCCCCCGGTCACGCCCGAAACGTCAAGCATGACCGGCTGACCGAAGGAGCACTCCTCATGCGTTCGCACACACTCTTCCGGATCGCCGCCCTCGCCGCCGCGGCAGCCTGCCTGGCTGGTGGCACCGCTGCCGCGGGCTACGCCCACACCGAGGACCACCACCCGGCCTCGCGCGCCTGGCCCCAGCGCCTGATCGACCGCTCGCCGGATCTGGTCCGGCCCCGGGCGATCACCGTCGACCGCTCGATCGGCGTGCAGCGAGCGGCCCGGGAGGTCCACCTGGCCCAGCAGTTGTACACCTTCTGGAACACCGGGCGGCAGACGTACCTGGATGCCGCCGTCAGCCCCCGGTTCAAGGACAACACCCTGCCCGCCGGCCGGCCGCAGGGCCCCGCCGGGCCGGTCTTCGCCTCGAAGAACTTCCGCACCGCGGTGCCGGATCTGACCTGCGAGCTGTCCGACCTGCTGGTCACCGGTGACAAGATCACCGCGCGGCTGGTCTTCCGCGGACACTTCACCGGCACCTTCAACGGCGTCCAGGGCAAGGGCCAGAGCGTCGACTTCGGCGCCCTCGACATCCAGCACGTCGGCCCCGACAAGATCATCGAGGACTGGCACATCGAGGACAACGAGACCCTGCTGGCCCAACTGGGCGTCACCGCCTGACGATTCACCTCCTAAGCGCCCTCCCCGGACGGGGCAGGGGGAGTCACACGAGGGCCAGCGCCATCTCCACATCCTCGTGTGTGGTCATGACCGAGGGGGCGGCGCGTGACCAGGGTGTCCGTCCGGCGGACGACGCCGACCGCTGTCGGCTGCCGGCTGTTGTAAGGAGTGCCCGGCGGATCACGCTCTGGCCGGAAGGGCAGAGGGGGGCGCCTCACTATGATCGTGGGGTGTTCGAGTACCACGGGTGGATCACGGTCAGGGAGACCGCAGCCGGTGACGACGATGAGTTCCGGTTGCGGCAGATCGTCGATGAGCTTCGCCGTCGCATCGCTCAGATGGACAGCCCGTACTTGCTGGACATCAGGTGGATGAACGGCGAGCCGTTCATCCACCTCGGCGGCGCCTCCAATCACCGCTCATCACCGGACGTCCTCGAACTGTTTGAGCATGTTGCCGTGGTAGCCCCTGGTTCCTACGGGCTCCTCCACGTTCTCGACGACGAGGAACCGGGTCGCGGGAACGAGGTACGTGTGCTGAGGCTCGTTCGGGGAAGAGTCACGCAGCACACGGAAGCCCTGCTGTCGCCGTACGTCCCGACGGTGGAAGATCCCTTCACGGGGTGAGGCGCCGCCGGATCATGCGGCAGGCCGGTTCAGGCAGCCGGCGATGATGATGGCGAATTTGTCCGGGGTGGCCAGGCGGACACCGAGCTGCTCGGCCTTCGCTCGCTTGGAGCCCGCGCCGTCTCCGGCGACGACGAGGGCCGTCTTCCTGGAGACGCTGGAGGACGAGCGGCCGCCGGCTTGTTCGGTCAGCTCGTTCATCTGGTTGCGGCTGCGCTTTTCCAGGGGACCGGTCATCGCGCCGCTGACGACCACGGTCGTGCCGCCCAGCGGGCCGCCCGCACGCTCGGTGTCCTCGTCCTGGGCGCGGATCTCGCCGGCGGGCGAGGTGGGCGGGGTGGCGCCGGGCTCGGCCCGCAGGGCGGCGATCTCCTGCACGCGGACCAGCACCTGCTCGACGGTCCCGGCGGTGATGCCGGCCACCGGGGTGCCGACGATGGTGTGGATGCCGTACGCGGCGGCCTGGGCCATGAGGTCGCTGTGCGCCGTTTCACCGAGCCGCGCGGCGAGCGGTGCCTCGGTGCCGGGCCGGGGCGCAGGCCGTAGCCGAAGAACGTCAACGGCACGGTGCAGGCGCGCTCCTTGGCACGCACAGTGCCGGCCGCGGCGCCCCGCGGATTGGCGAACGGCTGCCCGCCGTGCGCGGTGCGCACGTCGTTGGCGTGCTCGAACTGAGCGGTCGTCATCAGGACTTCGCCCCGCACCTCCAGGGTGACCGGCTCGGCGAGTTCATCCGGCAGGCCCTCGATGGTGCCGATCGCGTGCGAGACGTCCTCCCCGGCCGTCCCGTCGCCGCGTGTGATCAGCTGTCGCAGGCGACCGCCTGTGCAGCGGGCGGCGACCGCGAGCCCGTCGAGCTTCGGCTCGACGCTGAACCGCTCGGCCTCGTGGCCGATGCGCCGGGCCAGGGAGGCAGTCCAGGCGGTGAACTCCTGCGGTGAGAACACGTTGTCCAGGCTCAGCATCGCCACCGTGTGCGGGACATCGCCCTGCACGGCACCGCCGGCGACCTTCCCCGTCGGAGAGCCGGGCAGCACCTGATCGGGATGTCCGGCCTCCCACGCGGCGATGTCTCGCACCGACCGGTCGTAGGCGTCGTCGTCCAAGGCCGATGTCCCCTCGCGTAGTAGGCCGCCGACGCCTTCACCGCGTCCTCGACCGCCTGCGCGTAGGCGGCGGCATCCTCGATCGCAGCTACGGTTGTTGTCATGCCGGCCATCCTGCCTGCCACCACTGACACCGCCGGTTCAGCGGGAGGGGAGGCCCTCTGCGCACACGCGAGGCAGCGGCGCACGCGGCAGCCTCCGCCGGGGGACGTTCGGCGGTCACCGCAGGAGGCCCGAGGCCAGACCGCGGGAGCCGTCCACACGGAGTTCTGCCCTGCGTGGGCCGCGGTCCGGGCGGCGGCGGTGCGTGATCCGTCTCAAGGAGTTGCCGCCCCTGTTCCCCCGGCCGTGAGCGTTTGCCGGGGAAAGGGAAAACGGAGCAGTCGGCTCCACTGGTGCGGTAGCCGGCTCATGCCCCAGCTTTTCCCCCATGAACAAAGGAGATTGCGAGGAATGCGCGCCACGATGCAGGGCATTCGGTGGGTCAGGAGGTTGATAACAATGGTTCCCCTTTTGCTTGTCCTGCTTCTCGCTCTCATCCTTTTCGGCGCCGGATTCGCCCTCAAGATTCTGTGGTGGGTGGCGCTGATCGTCCTGGTGGCACCGGGGTACGCGCGTCGGAATCGCGGGCGCCCCACGGGACGGGGGTGGGACGGACACGCTGGCGCCGGCTGACCTGCCGAGGGGTACCAGGTCCACCGGTCCCGCGGGGACACGAGCGGGTCAGAAGAGACTGAGAGGTTGCCGTGCGACTCTGGCGCGTCCCGTAACCAACCCCGTCGCCCACCAGCCGGAGGAACCGTCCATGAGCCTGATCAACGGCCTGCCCGCACACGTCCTGCTCGTGCATGTCGTCGTGGTGTTCGTCCCGCTGACCGCGCTGGCACTCGTGCTCTGCGCCGCCCGGCCCGCGGCGGCGCGGCGCCTGGGCGTCGCCCTGCCGCTCTTCGCCCTGGTCACGCTCGTGAGCGTTCCCCTCACCACGGGGGCGGGGGAGTGGCTGGAGAAGCACGTCGGCAGCAACGCGCTGGTGCGCCGGCACGCCGAACTCGGTGACGGCCTGCTCCCCTGGGCCGCCGGCCTGTTCGTCCTGGCGGTCGCCGTCTGGTGGTCGGCCCGCCGCACCGCCGCCTCCGGACCGTCGGGCACCTCGCGCTGGACCACCGCACCGGTGCGGGTCGCGACCGCGGTGCTGGCGCTCGTCGTGGCCGTGGGAGCCGTCGTGGACGTCTACCGCATCGGTGACTCGGGGGCCAGGGCCGCCTGGCAGGACGCCGTCACGAGGACGACGTCGGGCGGGTGAGCCGGGCGGGACGGCACGGCGGGCAGACCGCCGGCGTCCAGCATGCTCCTGCCGTCCGGTCACACCGTCGTCGTGCCCGGGCGCGGGCGCGTGTCCGGCGTGTCCGCGGCTTCGCCGGGGCCCAGCGGAATGTGCGCGACGACCGTCTTGCCGCCCCGCTCGCTCCGTACGGTGAGAACGCTCGCCACGGCCCGGACGATCTCGAGGCCGTGCCGGCCGACCCGGTGAGGATCCGGAGCCTGTGCCGTCGGGAAGACCGGAGCGCTGTCCCACACCTCCACCCGGACCGTTCCGCCGGACAGGCACAGGCGCAGCACGACGGGCCCGTGCGCGTACTTGCAGGCGTTGGTGACCAGTTCGCTGACCACCAGCTGGACCAGGCCCACGAAACGTTCCGGCACCGGCGAGCGATGGCCGGCGGCCCCGTCCCGGGCGAAGAAGGCGGCGGCGCAGGCGCGTGCTTCGGCGATGCAGGCGCCCTCACCGGACAGGGTGACCGTCGTCCGCGCCCCTTCCGCTTCCTGCGCCGCTCCGCCTTCACCCGCTGTGCCCGCCCTTGCTGCTGCCCGCGCCTCTCCGGCGGTGCGTACGTCTCCCGCTGCCCGCGCCTCTCCGGCGGTGCGTACGTCTCCAGCTGCGCCCGGTTCTTCCCAGTCCGCCCCGCCGTCGCGGCGGCTGCCCACCGGCCAGTCGCTCCGTCCCTTCACGTCGACCCCCGTTCCTGCGCACAGTTCACCCGGCTCGGCGATGTGACACGCTGCCAAGCATGCACCCTCCAGTGGTGTGACCGGGCGGCGTTGCCCCCACTGTGTGCGATCCGCTCCCTCTTCTTCGGGGGTGGCGTCGGACACGCCGTATGCCCGCCACGGCAGCGACGGGCATACGACAGGTGCGGACGGGGCGGCTCAGCCGGCGGCGAGCATGCCCGTGCGGAGCCGGGCCAGGCAGCGCGAGAGCAGTCTGGAGACGTGCATCTGGGAGACCCCCAGGCGTTCACCGATCTGCGCCTGGGTGAGTTCCTCCACGAACCGCATGTGCAGCAGCCGCCGGTCGCGCTCGTCGAGTCGGGCGATCAGGGGGGCGAGGGCGTGGAAGTCCTCCACCAGTTCCAGCGCGGTGTCCTCGGTGCCGATGAAGTCCTGCAGTGCGGACTCGTCGTCCTCGCTGCCGCTGAGGCCGGCGTCCAAGGAGGAGGAGTTGTAACCGTTGGCGGCCAGGCGCGCCTCACGGACCTCGTCCTCGGACAGACTCATCAGCTCAGCCAGTTCCCGCACCGTGGGGGTGCGGCCCAGGCGGCTGTGCAACTCCTCGGTGGCACGGGCGAGCTGGACCCGGGCCTCCTGAAGCCGCCGCGGGACGTGCACGGCCCACGTGGTGTCGCGGAAGAACCGCTTGATCTCGCCGACGATGTAGGGAATGGCGAAGGACGTGAACTCCGCTTCCCGGGACAGCTCGAACCGGTCGATCGCCTTGATCAGCCCGATCATGCCGACCTGGACGATGTCCTCCATCTCCTCCGGCCCCCGGCTGCGGAAGCGCCCCGCCGCGTACCGCACCAGGGACATGTTCATCTCGATCAGCGTGTTGCGGGCGTAGCTGTACTCGGGCGTCCCCTCTTCCCGCACCGCCAACTGCTCGAAGAACAGCCGGGACAGTTCCCGCGCGTCCTTGGGTGCCACCCGCGAGGGATCGGCGATGTCCGGCAGCCCGGCCGCCCGGCCGTCCACCGCGTCCGTCCGCGAGTGTGCCGCCGCCGCGCGTGTTGCGCTCATGGGCCCCATGATGTCGATGCCCCTCCCGTGATCGGTCCGGCCGCTCCCGCGGTCCGGACGGCCGATGCCGTGGCACTCGTACCCCCGGACCACGCGCCTACTCCCACCGGATCCGGCATGCGGGGCACCACCGCGACGCGGAGCGGTCGTGAACCGCCTGCGGGGCGCGTTGCGCCGAATGGGAGGATGGCGGACATGGACATCCGCCGCAGGAACAATGTGACGATCACTGGCCCCGCCGACGGACCGGTCGTGGTGCTGGCCCACGGCTTCGGCTGCGATCAGAACATGTGGCGCGCGATCGTGCCCGCACTGGCCGAGCGGCACCGGGTGGTGATGTTCGACTACGTGGGATCCGGCGGGTCCGACCTGTCGGCGTGGACCCAGGAGCGGTACTCCTCGCTCCACGGCTACGCCCTGGACGTGGTGGAGGTCTGCCAGGAGCTGGACCTGGAGCGGGCCGTGTTCGTGGGGCACTCGGTCAGCGCGATGATCGGGGTGCTGGCGGCCCGGACCGCGCCGGAGCGGATCGGAGCGCTGGTGATGGTGGCCCCGTCCCCCTGCTACATCGACGACGACGGCTACCGAGGCGGCTTCACGGCGGACGACATCGACGAACTGCTCGCCTCACTGGAGTCGAACTACCTGGGCTGGTCCTCCGCCATGGCCCCCGTGATCATGGGCAATCCGGACCGCCCCGAGCTGGGACGGGAGCTGACCAACAGCTTCTGCGCCACCGACCCCGACATCGCCCGGGTCTTCGCCCGCACCACCTTCCTGTCCGACAGCCGTGAGGACCTCAGGAGCGTCAGCGTGCCCACGCTGGTGCTGGAGTGCTCACAGGACGTCATCGCGCCCCGCGAGGTCGGCGCCTTCGTGCACGCGGCGGTCCCCGGCTCCCGCCTGGTCACGCTGGACGCCACCGGCCACTGCCCCCAGCTGAGCGCCCCGGAGGTCACCTCGGACGCGATCCTGCACTTCCTGAAAGAGCTGCTGTGATGTGCCGCACGGGCGGGCAGCCGGACCCGTGGGAGACGGGCGGCAGGGCCACCGACGCCGCCTTCACCGCGCTCCTGGAGGACAGCGCCGAGGACCTGTACGAGTCGGCGCCCTGCGGTTACCTCTCCACGATGATGGACGGCACGATCGCCCGGATCAACACCACGCTCCTGGACTGGCTCGGTCTCGCGCGCGAGGAGCTGGTCGGGCGCCGGTACTTCACCGACCTGCTCAGCGTGGGCGGCAAGCTGTACCACGAGACGCACTTCGCGCCCCTGCTGCGGATGCAGGGCGAACTGCGCGGCATAGCCCTGGAGATGAAGACCGCCGACGGCCGCCGCCTGCCGGTCCTGGTCTCGTCCCAGGTCAAGTACGGTGGTGAGGGCGAGCCGCTGCTGATCCGCACCACGGTCGTCGACGCCTCCGACCGGCGCGCCTACGAAGAGGAACTGCTGCGCCGCCGCCAGGACGCGGAAAAGGCCCGGGCGCAGGCCGAGAAGGCGCGGGCGGAGGCCGAGAAGGCGCGGGCGGAAGCGGAAGCGGCCCGCCGGGAGGCCGAGGCCGACCGGGCGAGGCTGGCCCACGCGCTGACCGTGCTGCAACGGTCCCTGCTGCCCGACTCCCTGCCCACGGTCCCCGGGCTGGAGACGGCCGTGTACTACCACACCGCCTCGCCGCACCGCCTCGGCGGCGACTTCTACGACCTCTTCCAGACAGACGGGAAACGCTGGGCGTTCTTCCTCGGCGACGTGTGCGGCAAGGGGCCGGAAGCGGCTGCCCTCACCTCGCTGACGCGCTACACGCTGCGGGCCGCGGCCCTGCACGACCCGGAGCCCGCCGCCGCACTCACCACGCTGAACACCGTGCTCTACGAGCGGTACTCCGCCGGCGGGGACCCCCGCTACTGCACGGTGGTCCACGGTGTCGTCGAACCCGGCGACGAAGCCGGTCACATGACCGTGCGCCTCGCCTCCGGTGGCCACCCGTCCGCCCTCGTGCTGCGCGCCGACGGCCGCGCCGAGTTCCTGCCCACCCCCGGCGGCCTGCTCGTCGGTGTCCTGCCCACCGCCCCGGTCGGCACGACCGAGACCACCCTGGCCCCCGGCGACACCCTGCTGCTCTACACGGACGGCCTCACCGAGGCGCGCACCGGCTCCGCCCGGGACGACCTGTACGGTGAGGACGCCCTGCACGCCTTCGCCCGCGACCTCGCCCCCGCGACACCGCAGGAGACGATCGCGGCCCTGGGCGAGCTGCTGAAGAATTTCGGTGACGGCCTCGACGACGACACCGCGCTCCTGGCGGTCGGCGTCCCGCCGCGCCCCTTCCCCACCCGCCCGTCAACGAATCACCTGCGATGAGCCCGTTGAACATCACCCGACGCGAAACCCCGGCCGGCCCCGTCCTGCGGGTGGCCGGCGAACTCGACTACGCCCAGGCGGCCGCCCTGCGGGAACAGGTCGGCGGACTGGTACTGAGCGCGGACCAGTGCCTGGTGATCGACCTGTCCGGGCTGGAGTTCTGCGACTCCACCGGCATCACCGCCCTCCTCGCCGCCCGCCAGCACGCCCACGCCGCAGGGGCCGACATCGTACTGGCCGGCGTCCCCTCCAACACCCTGCGCGTCCTGACCATCGTCGGACTCGACCAGGTCTTCACCATCCGGCAGGACTGACCCCTCCAGCCGGCGGTACTACTCCTCCACCCGCCGGAACTCTCCTCCAGCCGGTGGGACCGGCTTCTCCACCCGCCGGGACTCTCCTCCACCTGGTGGGACCCGCTCCTCCACCGTCCTGCGGCACTGGCCGGGGGCGCCGAGCCGAAGCGAGCCCGGTCCAGCCCAGCCGAAGCGAGCCGGGCCGGGCCTGCCGGGCGGGTCGGGGCGAGGACCGGGGCCCGGAGCGCCGGTCACCGCTGTGCCGTACTCCCCAGGGCGCCGGGCGAACCGTCCTCTTCCGCCACCGCCCTGGCGGCCCTGGGCCAGTGGGCCCGCAGCCGGCGCAGATAGGACCGCGCCATCGGGCCCGGGGGCACGCCCCTGGCGAAAGCCCGCATGTTGCGTTCCCCCGCGTTGTAGCCGAGGGCGAGGAGTTCGTCCCTGCGGTAGCGGCGCGCGCACCGCCCGGGCAGCACGCGGTCGAGGTCCTTCAGGTGCAGGGCCGCAACGTGGACGGCGAACGCCGGGTCGTCACGCAGGTCCTGCCAGCGTCCCGGCAGCGCGTGCGCGCGCCGCACCTTCTCGAACGTCGCCCTGTGCATGTTGGCGACACCGAAGGAGGCGTCCCGCTTCCACCACTGCCAGACCCGTTCGAGCAGCGGATGGTGCGGTTTGTACGCCTCGTTGTGGAGCACCGCCATCAGCAGTACCGGCGAGACACCCGCCTCCCGGGCGCTGCGCACCACCGCCGTGGTGTAGTCGGCCGGGTCGTAGCCGCCGGGCCGCAGGGGCGGGGTGCGCGCGGCCTCCCGGCCGCCCGGTCCCCCCGTCCGTCCCCGCGTCGCTCGCAGTCCCTCACCCATCCTTGTCCCGTTCTCCTCTGCTGTACCGAAGGGCCGCCGGAGCGACCACCGTGCGGAGGAGCACGTGCCCCCGCGACCGCACCTCAATCCGAGGGCCCCGGCTCGGGCAGCGCCCCCCCCGTACGGCTCGGCCCCGCACCACGCACGATCCCGGCCACCCGCCTCCTGCGGTCCCGGTCACGCCCCTCGCACGGTCCCGGTCACGCTCCTCCCGCGGCCTCGGCCGCGGTCCGGCACGTCCGTTGTCAGTGGGGTGCGCTTCACTGTCGTCATGGAGCTCACACAGACGACCGTCGGCGACCTGCTGGCCGGGCTCGGTCCGGGGGACGGCTGCATGTACCTGTCCGGCGACCTGGACCCGCAGGCCCTGACCGACGTGCTCGCCGACAGGTACGGCGCCCCGCGCACCCTCGTCCTGGACGGCTTCACCGATCCGACGGCCGACGAATCCCGGGGCGCCGCCCTCCTCGTCCCCTTCCAGGACCGGGCCGTGTGGATACGGGCGTGGGCGTGGGGGGACCGGTGGGTCGGCGCGGGCACGGCGCGGGACGCCCGAGGGGTCCTACGGCCGGTGCCGGCGGTCGCGCACAGGCGGGTCCCGGAACCCGCGGTGATCGCTCCGGGGGAGGACGGGGACCAGGACGTCGACTGGACGGCGCGGCTCCTCGGGATCACCGGCTGGAGGTATCCCGCCCGGCGGCCGGACGTGAACTGGGCGGAGGCGGAGTCGCGCCTGGGGACCCCGCTCCCGCGCGACTACAAGTGGATGGTCACGACCTTCGGCACGGGCGCCTTCGACGGATACCTGGACCTGAACCAGGAGCCGTGGACACATCTCAGGGAGGAAGGTCTGCTCGTCTGGGCGGGCACGGAGCACGAGGACCTGTACTGCTGGAGGGCCGACGGCGACGACCCCGACCGCTGGCCCGTCGTCGTCCGGTCCTGCGACGGCGAGGACGTCCCCTACGACTGCCGGACGGCCGAGTTCGTCTGCCGCATCCTCGTCGACCCGCACCACCGGTTCACGACGGCCCGCTACTTCGGCACCCACTGGTTCATGAACTGCCGGCAGGCGGACCGCGATCTTCCGGACCGGTTCTGACGAGGGCTCACCGCCGTGCTTCGGTGGGGGCGGCCAGCAGCAGCGCCGCCCACAGCGCCGCCTGCACCGCGAGGCCGAGCACGGCGCGCACACCGGCCCCGGTGGCGAGGGAGGAGGCCAGAAGGGCCACGGAGAGCAACAGGAACGCGAGGTAGGCCAACTGGGCCGAGCGCAGGAGCGCGGCCGTCCAGGCCGAGGAACGTGAGAGCTGTCGATTCTGATGCACTGTCATCCAACCGCCCGAATGGACATCGACGTCACCGTCCTGATCCGAGAAGGACCCCCGGGACCGGCCACGAGGCTCCTCGCCCGGCCGGCGGGACCCTGATGCTCTCCGGGTGCCCCGGCCGACGGGACCGACACCCGCCGGCCGGCGCACCAGGGGTGAACTTGGGCCCGCGGCGGGGAAGTTCGGCGCGCCCGGGCGCCGCCCGTCCGGGTGGGCGGGAGGCCGCCGAGGACGCGGCGCGGAGCAGAACAGGCCTGGCCGCGGCCGCTTGCCGCGGCGTATCGCGATCGACGTGAACGTACCGGCCTCGCCCGTCTCTCCGGACGCCTTGATCGTCACCGTCGCCCTGCCCTGCCCGGCATCGGCGGCGGCATGCCGGGCCTGCAACGGGTGGCGGACGGACACGCGCGGGTCCTCGCCGCCCTGATGCTCTCCGCGGGCGCCCACTGCGACCGCATCGGGGGCCCGGCGGGCGTACGGCGCCGGCCTGGTCCTGCCCGCGGTGGCCTCGGCCGCGTGCGGACTGGCGCCGGACCTGGGCGTGCTCGCGGTGGCGCGACCGGTCCAGGGGAGCGCGGCGGCGCTGATGACGCCCACGTCGCCGGCGCTGGTCCGGCAGGGTTCTCCCGACCGGGCGAAGCGGGCTCGGGTGATCGCCGTGTGGACGGTGGGCGGCGCGGTCGCGGTGGCGGCGGCCCCCGTGCTCGGCGGTGCGCTCACCGCCTCCCTGGGCCGGCGGTGGGTGTTCTTCGCCGATCTCCCGGCCGCCCTGTCGGCGCTCGTCCTGCTCGCCCGCGTGCCGGCTTCTCCGCGAGCGGCGGCAACGTCCCGGGACACCACACCTAGATGAATGAGTCCGATGTCGGTGCTGGTCACGACGATGGCGAAGGGCGCCCGTTGGTCAGTGTGTGAAGACAAACCTGGACGCCCTTCTGGCGGCACTGTACGTGTTCATCGACGACCATGTGGCGCCT
>NZ_JOIY01000045.1 GCF_000720185.1 Streptomyces sp. NRRL S-340
GCAAGGGGCAGATCTTCGTCAAGGGCGAGGTCATCAAGACGGTGCCCGAGTCGAAGATCGTGGAGACCCTGATCGAAGAGGCGATGAAGCTCGCCGAGCAGATGGAGGCCGACGGCGTGGCCTCCGGCGAGCCGGAGATCTCCGTCGCGGGCTGAACCCGGCCCGCCGCCTGTACGCCCCTGGCCCACCGCTCCACCGCGGCCGGGACCGTCGGGCCGGGCCGCAGGCGCCCGGCCCGCCGTCCCGCCGCTGCCGGGCCGACCCACCGGCGCCGTAACCCCCGGTGGCCGGCCGCCAGGCGCCGACCGTCCCGCCGCTGCCGGTCGGGCCCCTCGCGTCGTGGCGGCCCCGGCCGGCCGCCGCCGATCGTCCCGCCGCCGGCGGTCGGGACCCCTCGCGCCCCAGCGGCCCCGACCAGCCGCTGGCCGCTCCTCCCAGTGCTCCGCCGCAGATCCGCCGACCGTCCCCACCGGCCCCGTCGCGGCCCCGCCGTCCAGCCGCCCCCTCGGACGGCCTCGCCCCTGTGCCACCCGGCCCGCCGCCCTCCACGCCTCACCGCCCCGGCGCCTCGTCGTCCTGGCCCTCCCGTGTGGGGTCCGACACGGGGGCGTCCTCCTGGACCGAACCGGGCGCGGACCGTTCGGGTGCGGCCGGGCTGCCGTACGGGGACTGCGGGGGCGGCGGCGGCTCCCGGTCGCCCGGGGCACCGGCCCCGCTGGCGGGCAGGTGCAGCGCGAGCAGAGCGGCGTCGTCGCCGCTGGGCCTGATGCGCTCCAGCAGCTCGTCGCAGAAGGCGTCCACCGTATCCCCGGCCATCCGCCGGGCCAGCACGGAGGCGTGGTGGCGGAGCTTGGCCATCCCCAGGTCGATGGGGCGGTTCCTGCTCTCCACCAGACCGTCGGTGTACAGCAGGAGCGTCGACTCGGGCGGAAGGTCCTCGTAGGCGTCGGGCCAGCTCAGCCCCAGGTGCAGGACCGCGCTCATCCCGATCAGCGGACCGTGCCCGCCGGTCAGGAACCGCGTCCCGCCGTCCCGGGTCACCAGCAGCGGCGGCGGGTGCCCGGCATTGACCCAGTTCAGCCGCCACGGGCCGCCCTCGGGACCCTCGATCCGGGCGAAGACGAGCGTGGCCATCGGCGCGTCGCTGGTGTTCGTGACCGCCTCGTCCAGCCGGCACATGATCAGACTGGGCGGCTTGCCGTGGTCCCAGGCCAGGGCGCGCAGCATGTTGCGGACCTCGGCCATGTGCGCGGCGGCCTGGAGATCGTGGCCCACCACGTCCCCGATGACCAGGGCCATCACCCCGTCGGAGAGCAGGAATGCGTCGTACCAGTCGCCGCCGATCTCCATGGCGCTCTGCGCCGGCAGGTAGCGGGCGGCCATCCGCAGGTGGTCGACCTGCGGCAGCGGAGCCAGCAACTGGCGCTGCATCGTCTCGGAGACGTTGCGCTGCTCCTGGTAGAGCCGGGCGTTGTCCAGCACCAGGCCCACCCGGCGGCCGATGTCGGAGAGCAGCCGCACCTCCGCGTCCGTGGGGGCGGGCGAGTCCGCGGCGCGGCCCACGGTCAGCATCCCGTAGTGGTTGCGGCGAGCGCGCAGCGGCACCACGACGGCGGTGTGGCCGCCCAGCCGCTCGAACAGTCTCCCGTGGGTCGCCGCGAGCGCGGCGTCCGGCTCGCGCAGTTCCTCGGCGCTCAGCAGGACGGGTTCGTCGGCGCCCATGACCCGCTCCACCGCCGCCCGCGCCCCGGCCGACAGCAGCGGCAGCGCCCCCTCCAGCCGCCGGGCCCGCCGAGGGTGCGCCGGACACCGTACGGCGACCCGCTCCAGGACGCCCGTCCGCTGTGAGCACAGGGCCACCGACGCCCAGTCGCCCAGCTCCGGAACGAGCAGTCGCACCAGCCTGCGCATGCGCCCGGAGGCGTCCAGGGCGGACATCAGCACCGAGGAGACGTCCGCCAGCAGGTTCAGCCGGGCGGTCAGCGCCTCCAGGGCCGCCGCGTGCGCGGCCATCCGCTCCTCGGCCGCGCGCTGCGGGCCGAAGTCGCTGAACACCACCACCAGCCCCGCCGGCCGGCCGGACACCACCAGGGACGTCGTCGTCCAGATGATCGGCACCGTCGACCCGTCGGACCGCAGGAAGTACTCCTCGCAGCCCTCCTCGACGGAGCGGCCGTCGGCCAGCGGCGTCCGCATCGTGCACTGCTCCCGCGGCACCGCCGAGCCGTCGGCCCGGCGGTGCAGCAGGTCGTGCGCGTCCCGGCCGAGCAGATCCGCCTCCGAGCGGCCCAGCAGCCGCTCCGCCCACGGATTGACGAAGGTGATGCGCCCGTCGGTGTCGAGGGTGAACACACCGGTCCCCAGCCCCCGCAGGACCGCCCGGGGGAAGCCGGGATCCAGGGCCGCCCCGCTCGCCGCGCTCACGGAACCGGCCCCCTCTCGCCAAGGACCGCCGTCCGGCGTGCTGCCACCGTAGATCACCGCTTTCGCCAGGCCGTGCCGGGAGAACCACGCCGTCTCGACCCAAGGAGTACCCATAACAGCGCGTATTGCCACATTCCAGGGCATCGGTGGCGGGCCTCACCAGGGGGCGGCGCCGCCAGGGTCCGGCAGGTACAGTGCGGAGATCAGCCGAAACCCCAGCGTGAGGCCCCGCACGTGTTGACCCAGACCACCTCACGGGTGCTCGAACCGAGCGACCTGGACGCGGCGCTCGCCGTCCTCGACCGCGAGCCGGTCGCGAACGCCTTCGTGACCTCCCGCGTACAGGTCGCGGGCCTGGACCCGTGGCGGCTCGGCGGCGAGATGTGGGGCTGGTACGAGGGCGGCATGCTCACGTCCCTGTGCTACGCGGGCGCCAACCTGGTCCCCATCTGCGCCACCCCGCGCGCCGTGCGCGCCTTCGCGGACCGTGCCCGGCGGGCCGGCCGCCGCTGCTCCTCCATCGTCGGCCCCTCCGGACCCACCACCCAGCTGTGGGGACTGCTCGAACCCAGCTGGGGCCCGGCCCGCGAGGTCCGCGCCCGCCAGCCCCTCATGGTCACCGACCGCATGCCCGCCGACGTCGCCGCCGACCCCTACGTCCGCCGCGTCCGCAAGGACGAGATGGAGACGATCATGCCGGCGTGCGTGGCCATGTTCACCGAGGAGGTCGGCGTCTCCCCGCTGGCCGGCGACGGCGGCCTGCTCTACCAGGCCCGGGTCGCCGAACTCGTGGGCTCCGGCCGCTCCTTCGCCCGCCTCGACGAGCACGGCAAGGTGATGTTCAAGGCCGAGATCGGCGCGGCGACCGACCGGGCCTGCCAGATCCAGGGAGTCTGGGTCGCCCCCGAGTACCGGGGCCGCGGGCTCGCCGCCCCCGCCATGGCGGCGGTGCTGCGCTACGCACTGGCCGACGTCGCCCCCGTCGTCAGCCTCTACGTCAACGACTTCAACACGGCGGCCCGGCGCACCTACCTGCGCGTGGGCTTCCAGGAGGTCGGCTCGTTCACGAGCGTGCTGTTCTAGGGGCCCTGCCGTCACCTTCCCGTCGTCCGCCCGCGGGGCATACGACGGGAAGGTGACGACAGGGCCCAGGGGGCCTTCGTTCGGATCAGTCCGGAGCAGGGTGCGGCGCCGGGCCCCGCGAGCCCGGCCTGATCCGGACCAGAGGCCCCAGGTGCCGTCGCCGGACCCGTGCGCTGATGAGGCAGGTGCGAGCCGGGTGGTCGGCCCAGTAGTCTCCCCGCCATGGCGCACTTTCCCGGTCACGGCCCCGGCCGCCGCCCCGACGACATCGTGATCGGCCCCCTCGACCTGTCGGCCCGCGTCGACGAGGCGCTCGCCGTGCAGGCCGTCGCCTTCGGGCTCGGCGCCGAGGAGGTCGCCGTGCGCCGGCAGATCGTGCTGCGCCACATGACCTGCCCGGGCGCCCGCGCCCTCGGCGCCACCACCGCCGGCGGCCGGCTGGCCGGGTTCGTCTACGGCATGCCCAACGACCGCACCCACTGGTGGTCCACCGTCGTCGAGCCCTACCTGCGCGCCCGCGGCCACGAGGAGTGGCTGGACGACTCCTTCGTGATCACCGAGCTGCACGTCCACCCCGGACACCAGAACCGGGGCATCGGCCGCGCCCTGATCACCGCCATCACCGACAGCGCCGACGAGCCCCGCTCGATCCTCTCCGCGATCGACACCGACAGCCCCGCCCGCGGCCTCTACCACTCCCTGGGGTACGTGGACCTGGCCCGGCAGGTCCTCTTCCCCAGCGCGCCGAAGCCGTACGCCGTGATGGGCGCCCCGCTGCCCCTGCGCCGCGGCCCGGCCGGCGGCCGCTGAGGCGATTACCGCCGCCGCCGTCCGCCCGGCTAACCTCCTAGCCATCACCGATTTCCGGCAGGAGTACGAGAACGATGGCGAACGCACCGGTCCAGCGCATGTCCCAGTTGATGGCCAAGACGCTGCGCGACGACCCGGCCGACGCCGAGGTCCTCAGCCACAAGCTGCTGGTCCGCGCCGGTTACGTCCGCCGCACCGCCGCGGGCGTCTGGAGCTGGCTGCCGCTGGGCAAGAAGGTCCTCGCGAACGTCGAGCGGATCGTCCGCGAGGAGATGGACGCCATCGGCGCGCAGGAGGTGCTGCTGCCCGCACTGCTGCCGAGGGAGCCGTACGAGGCGACCGGCCGCTGGGACGAGTACGGCGCCGAGCTGTTCCGCCTCCAGGACCGCAAGGGCGGCGACTACCTGCTCGGCCCGACCCACGAGGAGATCTTCACCCTGCTGGTGAAGGACCAGGCGTCCTCCTACAAGGACCTGCCGGTCATCCTCTACCAGATCCAGAGCAAGTACCGCGACGAGGCCCGGCCCCGCGCGGGCATCCTGCGCGGGCGCGAGTTCCTGATGAAGGACTCCTACTCCTTCGACACCGCCGACGAGGGCCTCGCCGAGTCCTACGCCCTGCACCGCCAGGCCTACCAGCGCATCTTCGAGCGCCTCGGCCTCGACTACCGCATCTGCGCCGCGACCGCCGGCGCGATGGGCGGCTCCCGGTCCGAGGAGTTCCTCGCCCCGGCCGAGGCCGGCGAGGACACCTTCGCCGACTGCCCGAACTGCGACTTCGCCGCCAACACCGAGGCGATCACCTACGAGCTGCGGCCGGTGGACGGCTCCGCCGTGCCCGCGCTGGAGGAGATCCCGACCCCGGACACCCCGACCATCGAGACCCTCGCCGCCTCCCTCGGCGTCCCGGCCTCCGCCACCCTGAAGAACCTCCTGGTCAAGGTGGACGGCGAGATCGTCGCCGTCGGCGTCCCCGGCGACCGCGAGGTCGACCTGGACAAGGTCGAGGCGCACTTCGCACCGGCCACCGTCGAACTGGTCACCGCCGAGGACTTCACCGGCCGCCCCGACCTGGTGCGCGGCTACGTCGGCCCGCAGGGCCTGGGGGAGAAGGTCCGGTACATCGCCGACCCGCGCGTGGCACCCGGCACCGCCTGGATCACCGGCGCCAACAAGGAGCACACGCACGCGAAGAACGTCGTCGCGGGCCGTGACTTCCAAGTCGACGACTACGTCGACGTCGTGGTCGTCCAGGACGGCGACCCCTGCCCGAAGTGCGGCACCGGTCTCAAGCTGGACCGCGCCATCGAGATCGGCCACATCTTCCAGCTCGGCCGCAAGTACACCGACGCCCTCAAGCTCGACGTCCTCGGCCAGAACGGCAAGCCGGTCCGCGTCACCATGGGCTCCTACGGCATCGGCGTCTCCCGCGCGGTCGCGGCCCTCGCCGAGCAGCACGCCGACGAGCACGGGCTGGTCTGGCCCGCCGAGGTGGCCCCGGCCGACGTGCACGTGGTCGCCGCGGGCAAGGCCCTGCAGACCGAACTGGCCCTCGACGTCTCCGGGAAGCTGGCCGCCGCCGGCCTCCGCGTCCTCGTCGACGACCGCGCCGGCGTCTCCCCGGGCGTGAAGTTCACGGACGCCGAACTGATCGGCGTACCCAAGATCCTCGTCGCCGGCCGCCGCTCCGCCGAGGGCGTCGTCGAGCTGAAGGACCGCCGGAGCGGCGAGCGCGAGGAACTGACGGTCGACGAGGCCATCGCCCGCCTCACCGCGTAGCGAAGACGGCGCGGCTCCACGGGAACCCGGCCCGGCCCCCGGCCGTGCGGGGGTCCCGCGGACCCGCCGCGAAGACGCACAGCCCCCCAGGCCCCGCCCCCACCAGGACGGGGCCTGGCGCGTTCGCGGCGCGGGGGCGCAGGGACGCGAACGCCCCGGTGCCCTCGCCGGCCTTCGCCGGGTCAGAGCCAGCCCGCGAACTCCAGGAGCAGTTCGGCGTCCTGGGGGCGGCCCACCCGGCGGGCCCGTACGCCGGACTCCACCGCGCGGAACAGGGTCCAGCCGCCCAGCCGTTCCCGGTCCACCTCCAGGGACTCCGCCAGCCGTTTGATCCTGCGCCGGGTGGTGGCCGGCCCGGACGGGGAGGCGATCAGGTCCTCCACCCGGTCACGGACCAGCCGGGCCAGGTCGAACGCGGCCTCACCCACCACCGGGTCCGGGCCGACCGCCAGCCACGGCATCCGGTCCCCGGCCAGCACCTTGCTCTGCCGGAACGTGCCGTGCAGCAGCCGCTGTTCGGGCGGCCCGGCCAGCAACTGCTCGCGGGCCGCGAGCGCCGCCCGCACCAGCGGCGCCACCTCCGCGTCGCCCTCCGCGCTCGCCCGCATCGCCTCCGCCTGCCGCCCGGTCCGCTCGGCGACCGTCTCGAAGGGATGCCCCTGCGGCGGCTCCACCCACAGCCGCCGCAGCGTGCCCGCCGCCTCCAGCAGCGCCCGCGCCTCCGGCAGCGACCGCACCGACACGTCCGGGTGCAGCCGTTCGAGGAGCAGCACCCCCTCCTCGTCCGTACCGGACGGCTCCAGCAGCTGCACGGCGCCCCGGCCCGCCCAGTGCGCGAGCGCGGCCCGCTCGCCGGCGGGCCGGGCCCGGGGCGGGGCCAGCTTCAGCACGGCCGGTGTCCCCTGCGCCGTCCGCACCAGCACGACCAGGCTGCTGCGCCCGCCGGGCACCTGCACCCGCTCGACCGTCAACCCGCGCTGCTCGACGGCCTGTCCGGCCAGTCGGGGCAGCTGCTCCAGCCAGTCGTCACCGTCCGGTGCCGTCTCACCGAGCGCCCGCACCAGTCGGCGCGGCGGTTCGAAAGCCATGCGCGAGTGTTTCCTTCCTGGACGCCTGGACGCGTTCGCAGCGTCCCCTGTCTCCGTGCGTCCCGGTCGGACGCCTGCCGGTCACCCGCCCCGCTACGGCGTCGCGGTCGCCGACGGGCTGCCGGCACCGGCGCGTTCGGCGAGACCTGGGAAGGCTACGCTCCCGCCGCGCCAGCGCGCCGCCCGGACCGCCGCCTCGCGCAGCGCCCCGGCCGCCTCCTGCCTGCGCCGCCCGGTGGCGGCCCGCACCAGGTCGGAGCAGACCCCGGCCACCCGGTCCTCCAGTTCGGCGGCGAGGCGGACCGCGGCGGCCGAGTCCGGCACCGGGAACGGCAGGGCGTAGCCGGCCGCCGAGGCCACCGGCGTGCCGCCCAGGTCCGCGACCTGGCGCGCCAGGGTGTCGCGGCGCGCCCGGTGGGCGTCGTAGGCGGACCGCGCCTGGGCGCGCCGCTCCTCGTGGATCTTGCCGCCCACGACGCCGTAGCCGTACACCGCCGCGTGCTCCGCGGCCAGCGCGGCCTGGAGGGCCCGCAGTTCCCGTTCCGCCGCCGTGCTCACCTGTCGCCCTCCGTCAGCAGGTACGCGTGCGCCGCGCCGGCCGCCGCCACCGAGGCCAGCAACCGCGCCTGCTCACCGGGAACATCGAGCAGCGCCGCCGTACGCCGGTCGGCGAGCGACCGCTCCGCGGCGGCGAGCCCGGCCCGCGCCTCCTTCTCGTCCGCCGGGACACCCGCCGAAGCGGACCCCGGGACCCCGGCCGGCCCACCGGCGGACCCGGGGGCGGCCCCCGCGCCCGCGGCAGCCCTGACCGCGTCCGTCGCGGTCGCGGTCGCGGTCGCGGTCGCCGTGGCCGTGGGGGGCGGGGCGGACTGCGCGGACGCCGTCGCGGAGTCCGCGGGCGACGCCTGGCCCGTACCGCCGAACGCGGTCACGTGCCGCACGACCTCCGCCCGCAGCGGCGAGAGCCGCCCGGCCAGCGACGGATGCACGGCGAGCACGGCGTCGTAGCGCCGCACCAGGTCCTGGCTGTCCCGGGCCGCCTGCGCGCGGACCCGGTCGGCGAGCGAGGGACGGGTGCCCGCGGATCCGGAGCCGTCGCTCCCGGCGGAGCAGGCGGAAGCGCCCGCGAGCAGGGCGGCCCCCGCCGCCGAGGCGAGCAGACTCCTTCTGCGCGGGCCCGAGGGGGCCTGCGGGGGTGAGGGGAACGGCACGGCAGACGTCCTCGGGTGCGTGATGCGTACGTTCGGCAGCGGGCGGGTGCCTCGCCCGTGATCACCGTACCCGCGCGTGCCCCGGGCACGACTCAGCGGCACCACCCTCGCCCAGGTGGACGGCAACACCCCTTGGGACCGGATACCCTTTGACCAGACACGCGAACCGTCCCACAACAGCACACGCGGCCGAGGAGTCACCCGGATGAGCACCACCCAGAGCGAGAGGCTGCGGGAGCTGCTGGAACCGCTCGTCACCTCCCAGGGGCTGGATCTCGAAGAGATCGCCGTGGACTCCGTAGGACGCAAGCGGGTGCTGCGCGTCGTCGTGGACTCCGACACCGGAGCGGACCTGGACGCGATCGCCGATGTGAGCCGCGCGCTCTCGGCGAAGCTCGACGAGAGCGACGCGATGGGCGAGGGGGAGTACACCCTCGAGGTCGGCACCCCGGGCGCCGAGCGCCTTCTCACGCAGCACCGCCACTACGTGCGCGCCACGGGCCGGCTGGTGAGGTTCCAGCTGGCCGAGGGCGGCGAGCTGGTGGCCAGGATCATCGCGGCCGACGACGAGGGACTCGACCTCGAGGTGCCCGGAGTCAAGGGCCGCAAGCCCACGGCCCGCCGCATCGCCTTCCAGGACGTCGTCAGGGCACGCGTGCAGGTCGAGTTCAACCGCAAGGACGACAAGGACGACAAGGTCGAGAAGGACCTGAAGGAAGAGGAGGAGGCGTAGCCGTGGACATCGACATGAGCGCCCTGCGGGGCTTGGTGCGGGAGAAGGAGATCTCCTTCGACCTGCTGGTCGAGGCGATCGAGTCGGCCCTCCTCATCGCCTACCACCGCACCGAGGGAAGCCGCCGCCACGCGCGCGTGGAGCTGAACCGGGAGACCGGCCATGTGACCGTGTGGGCGAAGGAGGACCCCGAGGACCTCGAGGAGGGCCAGGAGGCCCGCGAGTTCGACGACACCCCGTCCGGCTTCGGCCGTATCGCCGCCACCACCGCCAAGCAGGTCATCCTGCAGCGGCTGCGCGACGCCGAGGACGACGCGACGCTCGGCGAGTACGCCGGCCGCGAGGGGGACATCGTCACCGGCGTGGTCCAGCAGGGCCGCGACCCGAAGAACGTCCTGGTGGACATCGGCAAGCTGGAGGCCATCCTGCCCGTGCAGGAGCAGGTCCCCGGCGAGACGTACCCGCACGGCATGCGCCTGCGGTCGTACGTCGTGCGGGTGGCCAAGGGTGTGCGGGGTCCCTCCGTCACCCTTTCGCGCACGCACCCCAACCTGGTGAAGAAGCTCTTCGCCCTGGAGGTGCCCGAGATCGCGGACGGCTCCGTCGAGATCGCGGCGATCGCCCGTGAGGCCGGTCACCGTACGAAGATCGCGGTCCGCTCCACCCGTTCGGGCCTGAACGCCAAGGGCGCCTGCATCGGCCCCATGGGCGGCCGGGTGCGCAACGTCATGGGCGAGCTGAACGGCGAGAAGATCGACATCGTCGACTGGTCGGACGACCCGGCCGAGATGGTGGCGAACGCGCTGTCCCCGGCCCGTGTCTCCAAGGTGGACGTCGTGGACCTGGCGGCCCGTTCCGCCCGGGTGACCGTGCCGGACTACCAGCTGTCCCTGGCGATCGGCAAGGAGGGCCAGAACGCCCGCCTCGCCGCCCGTCTGACCGGCTGGCGCATCGACATCCGGCCGGACACCGAGCAGGCCGGGGAATAGATCCGGTCGGTACGGCGCTCGGAACACGACAACAGTCGTTCGAATCCTGCCCCAAAGGGGTGAGGTGCGCGCGGGGAGGTAGACTTAAGGGTGTCTGGCCGGACGCAGGCCCGCGCATGCCCTGAACGCACCTGTGTGGGGTGCCGGGAGCGAGCGGCCAAGACGGAACTGCTGCGCATCGTGGCGGTCGAGGGCGAGTGCGCCCCCGATCCTCGCGGTACGCTGCCCGGCCGGGGTGCGTATGTGCATCCCGCCCTGGTCTGTCTCGACCAGGCGGTTCGCCGCCGGGCGTTCACGCGGGCGTTGCGTGCCCCGGGAGCGCTCGACACAAAGGCGTTGCGCCGGTACGTCGAGCGGACGACAGTTGCCGAGCAGGCAACACGGTAGGAAGACGTGTCGTGCGGAACCCCCCGTGCGGCCTGGTACCTCGCGAGTCGAAAGCAGGTCGAGATTGCGATGAGCACTCGATGAGTACGCGATGAGTACGCCCATGAACTAGCGACGGTCCGGCCGCAACCCGGACCTCAAAGGAGCGAAGTGGCTAAGGTCCGGGTATACGAACTCGCCAAGGAGTTCGGTGTGGAGAGCAAGGTCGTCATGGCCAAGCTCCAGGAACTCGGTGAATTCGTCCGATCGGCATCCTCGACGATCGAGGCGCCCGTAGTACGCAAACTGACCGACGCCTTCCAGCAGGGCAACGGCGGCGGCAGGTCCGCCAAGCCGGGTGCCCCGAGGAAGGCCGCCCCCAGGCCGCCCGCGCCCTCCCCGGCGCAGGCAGGGGGCACCTCCCAGGGCGCCAAGCCCGTGGGTGAGCGTCCGGCTGCTCCCAAGCCGCCGGCCGCGCCCAAGCCCGCCGCGGCGCAGCAGCCCGCGGCACCCTCGGCCCCCGCGCCGGCCGCTCCCGGCCCGCGTCCGGTGCCGGGTCCCAAGCCCGCTCCGCGTCCGGCCCCGGCCGCGCCGGCCGCTCCGGAGTTCACCGCTCCGCCGTCGGCTCCGGCTCCGTCCCCGGCCGCCGCGCAGGGCCCGCGCCCCGGTGGCGCGCGTCCCGGTGCCCCCAAGCCCGGCGGCGGCCGCCCCGGCGGCGGTGGCCAGGGCCAGGCCCGTCCGGGCCAGGGCGCCCCGCGTCCCGGTGGCCAGGCCCCGCGTCCGGGTGCCCGTCCGGCCGGTCCGCGTCCGGGCAACAACCCCTTCACCTCCGGTGGCTCCACCGGTATGGCGCGTCCGCAGGCGCCCCGTCCGCAGGGCCAGCGGCCCGGCGGCCCCGGTGCTCCCGGCGGCGGTCCCCGTCCGCAGGCGGCCGGTGCCCAGGGCGGCGGTCCGCGTCCGCAGGCTCCGGGCGGCCCGCGTCCGACCCCGGGCGCGATGCCGCGTCCGCAGGGCGGTGCGGGCGGTCCCCGTCCCGGCGGCCCGCGTCCGAACCCCGGCATGATGCCGCAGCGTCCCGCTGCCGGCCCGCGTCCCGGCGGTGGCCCCGGCGGCCGCGGTCCGGGCGGTGCGGGTCGTCCCGGCGGCGCCGGCCGTCCCGGTGGCGGCGGCTTCGCCGGCCGTCCGGGCGGCGGTGGCGGCGGTCGTCCCGGTGGCGGCGGCTTCGCCGGCCGTCCGGGTGGCGGTGGCCCCGGTGGCGGCGGCGGTTTCGGTGGCGGCGGTGGCCGTCCCGGCTTCGGCGGTCGTCCGGGCGGTCCCGGTGGCCGTGGCGGCACGCAGGGTGCCTTCGGCCGTCCCGGCGGTCCGGCGCGCCGTGGCCGCAAGTCGAAGCGGCAGCGGCGCCAGGAGTACGAGGCCATGCAGGCCCCGAGCGTCGGCGGCGTGATGCTGCCGCGCGGCAACGGCGAGACCATCCGTCTCTCCCGCGGCGCGTCGCTCACCGACTTCGCCGAGAAGATCAACGCCAACCCGGCGTCGCTCGTCGCGGTCATGATGAACCTGGGCGAGATGGTCACGGCCACGCAGTCCGTCTCCGACGAGACGCTGCAGCTCCTGGCCGACGAGATGAACTACAACGTCCAGATCGTCAGCCCCGAGGAGGAGGACCGCGAGCTGCTCGAGTCCTTCGACCTGGAGTTCGGCGAGGACGAGGGCACCGAGGAGGACCTGGTCGTCCGCCCGCCGGTGGTCACCGTCATGGGTCACGTCGACCACGGAAAGACCCGACTGCTCGACGCCATCCGCAAGACGAACGTCATCGCGGGCGAGGCCGGCGGCATCACCCAGCACATCGGTGCCTACCAGGTCGCGACCGAGGTCAACGGCGAGGACCGCGCGATCACCTTCATCGACACCCCGGGTCACGAGGCGTTCACCGCCATGCGTGCCCGCGGTGCGAAGTCGACCGACATCGCGATCCTGGTCGTCGCGGCCAACGACGGCGTCATGCCGCAGACGGTCGAGGCGCTCAACCACGCCAAGGCGGCCGACGTGCCGATCGTGGTCGCGGTCAACAAGATCGACGTGGAGGGCGCGGACCCGACCAAGGTGCGCGGTCAGCTGACCGAGTACGGCCTGGTGGCCGAGGAGTACGGCGGCGACACCATGTTCGTCGACATCTCCGCCAAGCAGGGTCTGCACATCGACTCGCTGCTGGAGGCCGTGATCCTCACGGCCGACGCCTCGCTCGACCTGCGGGCCAACCCGCACCAGGACGCGCAGGGCATCTCGATCGAGTCCCGTCTCGACCGCGGCCGCGGTGCCGTGGCGACGGTCCTCGTCCAGCGAGGCACCCTGCGGGTCGGCGACACGATGGTGGTGGGCGACGCCTACGGCCGCGTGCGCGCCATGCTCGACGACAACGGCAACAACGTCGCCGAGGCCGGCCCATCGACGCCGGTCCAGGTCCTGGGCCTGACCAACGTCCCGGGTGCGGGTGACAACTTCATCGTGGTCGAGGAGGACCGTACGGCCCGCCAGATCGCGGAGAAGCGCGCCGCCCGCGAGCGCAACGCCGCGTTCGCCAAGCGCACGCGCCGCGTGTCGCTCGAGGACCTGGACAAGGTGCTCAAGGCCGGCGAGGTCCAGCAGCTGAACCTGATCATCAAGGGTGACGCTTCCGGTTCGGTCGAGGCCCTCGAGTCCTCGCTGCTCCAGCTGGACGTCGGCGAAGAGGTCGACATCCGCGTCCTGCACCGCGGCGTCGGTGCGGTCACGGAGTCCGACATCGACCTGGCGATGGGCTCCGACGCCATCGTGATCGGCTTCAACGTGCGCGCGGTCGGCCGTGCGCAGCAGATGGCCGAGCGCGAAGGCGTGGACGTCCGGTACTACTCGGTCATCTACCAGGCGATCGAGGAGATCGAGGCGGCCCTCAAGGGCATGCTCAAGCCGGAGTACGAAGAGGTCGAGCTGGGCACGGCGGAGATCCGCGAGGTCTTCAAGTCGTCCAAGCTGGGCAACATCGCGGGTGTCCTCATCCGCTCCGGCGAGGTCAAGCGCAACACCAAGGCGCGCCTGCTGCGCGACGGCAAGGTCGTCGCGGAGAACCTCAACATCGAGGGTCTGCGTCGCTTCAAGGACGACGTCACCGAGATCCGCGAAGGCTTCGAGGGCGGTATCAACCTCGGAAACTTCAACGACATCAAGGTCGACGACGTCATCGCGACGTACGAGATGCGCGAGAAGCCGCGGGTGTAACACCCCACGGAACACCGGCACCGGCCGACGGGACTGCTTCCCGTCGGCCGGTGCGCCGCGTCCGGGACCTGCCCGTCGCCGGGCCGGCGGGAGACAAACCCCGTCGAGTCACCGCCGGGTTCGCGGTACCGTTCTTGATGTCCCTGCCCGTCTCGAAGGCAGGACCATCGACCCCGTACCGGCGGGCAACCCGGACACACACATGTACGTGGGGACGCTGTCCTTCGACCTCCTCCTCGGCGACGTCCACTCGCTGAAGGAGAAGCGCTCCGTCGTCCGCCCGATCGTCGCCGAGCTGCAGCGCAAGTACGCGGTGAGCGCGGCCGAGGTGGACCACATGAACCTCCACCGGCGGGCCGTCATCGGGCTCGCCGCGGTCTCGGGCGACGCGGCACACCTGACCGACGTACTGGACCGGTGCGAGCGGCTGGTCGCCGGGCGTCCCGAGGTGGAGCTGCTGTCCGTCAGACGGCGCTTCCACGGCGAGGACGACGACTGACGCCGGCGGACCGCACCGACCGCACCACACCACAGAACGTAGAAGAGAAAGAACGGGAGACGGACCAGTGGCCGACAACGCGCGGGCGAAAAGGCTGGCGGACCTCATCCGAGAGGTGGTGGCCCAGAAGCTGCAGCGCGGGATCAAGGACCCGCGGCTCGGCTCGCACGTCACCATCACGGACACCAGGGTCACGGGCGACCTGCGGGAGGCGACCGTCTTCTACACGGTCTACGGCGACGACGAGGAGCGCGCGGCCGCCGCGGCCGGGCTGGAGAGCGCCAAGGGCATCCTGCGCTCCGAGGTCGGCCGCGCGGCCGGGGTGAAGTTCACCCCGACGCTCGCCTTTGTCGCGGACGCCCTCCCGGACACCGCCCGGACCATCGAGGACCTGCTCGACAAGGCGCGCCAGTCCGACGCCAAGGTGCGGGAGGCGTCCGCGGGCGCCCCCTACGCCGGCGGCGCGGACCCCTACCGCAAGCCGGGCTCCGAGGACGACGCCGACGAGACGGACGACAGCACCGAATGACCAGCAAGCCCACCCCGCCCGACGGCCTCGTCATCGTCGACAAGCCGTCGGGCTTCACCTCGCACGACGTCGTGGCCAAGATGCGGGGGATCGCCAGGACCCGCCGCATCGGCCACGCCGGCACCCTCGACCCCATGGCGACCGGGGTCCTCGTTCTCGGTGTGGAGAAGGCCACCAAGCTCCTCGGCCACCTCGCACTGACCGAGAAGGAGTACGTCGGCACCGTCCGCCTCGGCCAGAACACGCTCACCGACGACGCAGAGGGGGAGATCACCTCCTGCGCCGACGCCTCCAAGGTCACCCGCGAGGCCGTCGACACCGCCGTCGCGAAGCTGACCGGCGACATCATGCAGGTGCCGTCCAAGGTCAGCGCCATCAAGATCAACGGCGTCCGGTCGTACAAGCGGGCCCGCGACGGCGAGGAGTTCGAGATCCCGGCCCGGCCGGTGACCGTCTCCTCCTTCCAGGTGTACGACGTCCGGGACGCCGTCGCCGAGGACGGCACCGCCCTGCTCGACCTCGTCGTCTCGGTGGTCTGCTCCTCCGGCACCTACATCCGCGCCCTCGCCCGCGACCTGGGCGCCGACCTCGGCGTCGGCGGCCACCTCACGGCGCTGCGGCGCACCCGCGTGGGGCCGTACAAGCTGGACGCCGCGAAGACGCTCGACCAGCTCCAGAAGGAGCTGACCGTCATGCCCGTCGCCGAAGCGGCCGGCGCCGCCTTCCCGCGCTGGGACGTCGACGCGCGGCGCGCCCGGCTGCTCACCAACGGTGTGCGGCTGGAGATGCCCGAGGTGTACGCGGGCGCCGGTGCCGTCGCCGTCTTCGACCCCCAGGGACGCTTCCTCGCGCTCGTGGAGGAGCAGCGGGGCAAGGCCAAGAGCCTGGCCGTCTTCGGCTGACCCCGCCGGGCGGCCCGGCGACGCCCTTCCGGCCGGGCGGCCCGGCAGCCTGCCCGTGGAGCGGCGGCTGCGGCACGGGCGTTCCCCGGCCGCCGCTCCACGGTCCCCCCTCGGTTCCCCCACCCCCAGGGTTTATCCAGCGACCCCCGGCTGTTCACCCGACCGTGCGGGCGCTCGGAGTGAACCGAGGGAGCGCAAGGGGGCGCGTTCGCCTCGTGATCTTCCCCGCTGATCGTTCCGTGCCTACCGTCGAGGTCAGGGCGCGCCCCGGACATCGGCGCGGCCCGGGCGGGCCGGGTGTGGCCCGGCGGAGCCGGACGGGGGCACGGCGGGGAGGTCGGAGCATGGCAGCAGGGGCCCAGCGGCCGACGGCCGCGACCGGCCGGGGACACCGGACCACCGCCCGGACCCCGGCGGACACCCGGACCGGACCGCCGCGCGGCACGCCGGACAGCACCTCCGACGGCGGCGGGCCCGGGGAACAGCGCGGCGGCGAGCACGCCCGGGGCACGGTGGCGCGCACCGCCCCGGACGCGGCACAGGCCCGCCACCTGGCGCACCTGGCCACCGCGGAGGCCCGTGACCGCCTTCTCGACGACGCCCTGGTGTGCGTCCGCGACCTGGCGGGCCGACCCCGCGGCACCGGCTTCGCCGCCGACCACCGGGGCACCGTGATCACCAGCCACGAGGCGGTCGACGGGCTCTCCCGCCTCGTGCTGCACGCGCGGGGCGCGGGCGACCGCACCTGCGTGGTGACCTCCGCGGCGGTGACCCCGCTGCCCGGGCTGGGCCTCGCACTCGTACGGGCCGAGGACCTGGACGTGCCGCCGCTTCCGGTGTCGGTGCGCGGCCGGGTGCGGACGGGGAGCTACGTGCGGATCGCCGCCGGCGGCTGGCGCGAGGCCCGCGTCCTGGGCACCACCACCGTGTCGTACCCGGCCACGGACCGCTTCCACCTCGTGGACGGCGCTCTGGAACTGGCGATCGGCACGGCGGGCCGGGACGCGCTCCGACGGGGCGGGGGAGCGGCCGGGGGGCCGGTTCTCGACCCGGAGACGGGCGCCGTGGTCGCGGTCCTGGGGACCGCCCTCCAGGCCGGCGACCGCGACACCGGCTTCGCGGTGCCACTGTCGGCCGACGACGGCCCCCTGGGCGAACTGCTCGCCCGCAACGCGGCGACCGTTCCCGCCTACGGCCCCGATCTGAATCTCGCAGGCGTCCTGGAACTCACGGCCACCTCCGTGGCCCAGGACGCCCCGCGAGGAGCCCTGCCGGACCACGTGTCCGCCCCGGCGACGGCTCCGGCCGCCCCGCGGGCGGTGGAGTCCGCCACGGGGGCGGCCGTGCCCGGTACGGGGTCGGCGGTGTCGGGTACGGGGTCGTGGGCGTCCGGCCCGGGGCCGGTGGCGTCCGGTCCGGCGGCCGCCGGGTACGGCCCCGGGGCGACCGGGTGCGGACCGGCCGCGGCTCTGTCCGGGCCGCCGGTGGAGCGGGTCGCCGTGCTGCGGGAACTGGAGGCCTTCGAGCGCGGTGCCGCGGCCGTGCTCGGTCTGGTGGGTGCGCCCGGCAGCGGCCGTACCACCGAACTCGCCGCGCTGGCCGGGCGCCGCGCCCGGGGGGACGCGCCCGCGCCCACCCTGTGGCTGCGCGGTGCCGACCTGGACGGGGCCGACGCCTCGGTGGCGGACGCGGCGGGCCGTGCGCTGGACCGGGCGGCCCGGATCGTCGCGGCCGCCCGGGCGCCGCTGCCGGCCGACCTCACCGACCTCACCCCGGAGCGCGTGGCCCGCCTCGCCCGCGCGCACGGACGACCGCTGCTGCTCCTGCTGGACGGCCCCGAGGAGATGCCGGCCGCCCTCGCCCACCGCCTCGACGAGTGGACCGGGACCACGGCGCGGTGGCTGCGCGGTACGGGAGCGCGGCTGGTGGTGGCGTGCCGGGACGAGTACTGGGAGGGGGCGGGTGCGTGGTTCCCGCCGGACCTGCTGCACACCCCGGCCCCGGCCGCACCGGACCGGAGCAGCGGCGCCGCACGCCCGGCGGCCGGCGCGGGGCGGCCGGTGGAGGCCGGTGCGAGGGATGACATCGGTGGGGGCATGGACGGCGGTCGGGAGACGGGCGCCGCCGGGCAGGTGGAGGCCGGCCGGGTGGGGGACGTCGGTCGGACGGGTGGCGCCGGCCGGGTGGAGGACGCCGACCGGGCCGTGGGCGCCGGCCGGGCCGTGGGCGCCGGCCGGAAGGATGCCGTCGGGTGGGCCGACGGGCCCAACCGCGAGGCAAGCACCGGGGCGGTCGGGAGCACCGGTCCGGCCGGAGGTGTCGGTCCCGCCGAGGGCGCCGTCGGGGGCCCAGGGGTCTTTGACGCCGCAGGTCCGGCGGCGACCGGCGCCGCCGTCGCCGGGAGGGCCGCCGAGGGAGCCGCCGGCGTGGGGCGGACCGCGGACCCGGGCACCCCGGCCCGTACCGGCCCCCCGCCGCCCTGCGTACGCCTCGGCGACCTGCGCCCGGCGGAGGCACGTGAGGCACGCGCCCGGTACGGCATCCCGGACGGCGCCCTGGCCGCGGCCGACGCCGGTCACCCCCTCACCCTCCGGCTCCTGGCCGAGGTCCGCGCGGCCCTGCCCGGCAGCGGAAGCCACCCGTGCCTCGACCGTGGCGACGTCCTCGCCGCCCACCTGGACCTGATGTGCCTGCGTATCGCCGTCCGCCTCGCCGCGGAGAACGACCTGCGCGGCACCGCGGTCCGCCGGCTGGCGGCGAAGGTCTCCGGCCAGGTGCACGAAGCCGCCCGCCGCAGTCTCGGCCCCGGCCGGGGCGAACTGGACCGGGCGACGTTCGAGGAGGTGTTCCCCTGGGGGCCCGCCCCCGCCCGCCTGGGCGGCGGCACCGGGTGGGCGTCCGCCGTCCTCACCGAAGGCCTCCTCGTCCCGGCGGGCGAGGGCTACCGCTTCGCGCACGAGGAACTCGCGGACTGGATCCAGGGCACCCACCTCGACCTGGACGAAGCCCTGCGCGTCCTGGTCCACCGGCGGCACGTCCCCGGCGAGCCGCACCGCCCGCTGCCGGTGCCGCACCACCGCATCGGCCCGGTCCTCCAGGCCCTCCTCCTGCTGGCCCGCCAGCACGGTCCCCGCCGGCTCGCCGTCCGGCTGGAGGAACTGCTGTGCGCCCTGGACGGCGATCCGCACTCCTGGTGGGCGTCGCGGCTGCTCGCCGGTGTCCTCCTGCGCGTCCCCGACGCGACGCCGTACGCCGGTGTGCTCAGGCTGCTCGCCGACCGGATCGGTGTGTGGCAGGAGTGCGGTCTGCCCGTGCCGGCCGGCTTCGGACCGGAATTCTGGACCGCGCTGAACCTGCCGGTGACCGACCGCTGCGACCTGCTCCGCCGCCTCCTCGTGGCCGACGACCCGACACGGGACCCGGCCGGCACACCCGGCACGCGCCCCACCCCCGCGCCCGGCACGCGCCTCACCTCTGCCCCCGCGCCCGGCGCGCACCCCGCCCCTGCCGACGCCGCCGCCCCGACCGCTCTCCCTCGCCCTCCTCACCCCGCTCCACGGGACCGCCGCCCGCCCCGCCACCTCGACGCCCTCGCCCGCCTCCTGGCCGGCGACCCCGCCTCCGTGCGCCCGCACCTCACGGGCTGGTTCGACGACGAACGGCCGCTGCCCGCCGCCCCGCACGCCACCGTCGCCACGGCCGCCCAGGCTCTCCTCTACGCCCACCGGCACCACGGCCCGGACGACCTCGCCGACACGCTCGCCGCCTGCGCGCACCCCCGGGCCGCCGAACTCCTGACCGCGCTCGCGGAGGAGGAACCGGCCGTGCTGTGCCGCGCCGTCGAGCGATGGGCGCACGACGAACGCCGGGACCGCCGCGCCAAGGCGGTGGAGTACGGACTGCTCACCTGTCCGCGCGCGCGGTCCGGACCCGACCGCGCACTGCTGTGCCGCGCCGCCCTGGCCGTCCTCGCCCGGCCCGCCGACAGCGCCCTGCACGGCGGCGCGCTCGCCCTCCTGGTCTCGGACCCCGCCACCCGGGCCCGGTACCTGCCCCAGGCACTGCGGCACTTCGCGACCGGTGACGCGCAGATCCCGCCGAGCGCGCTGGCCCCCGCCCTCGCGACCCACCCCGAGGCGGTCCTTGCCGCCTTCGGCGAACGGCTGCGGAACGGCCCCGACACCGGGGAGAGCCTGCGCACCCTCGTCGACGTCACCACGCCCGCCCTCGCCCGCCGCGTCGCGGCCGTCGTCCGCGAGGCGGTCGCGTGCCGGCCGGACACCGCCGGGACCGTCGCGGCCTATGTCGACGGGCGCCTGCGCCACGGACCGGTCGTCCGCCCGGTCCTGTCACCCCTGGTCAGCGGCCTCCTGGAGGACGGCCCCGCGCCCTTGCGGACGGCGCTCGGCGCCGCCCTGGCCGCCCCCGGTGACCCGGCAGCACCCGGTGCCCCCGCCTCCGACGCGCTGCGCCGGGAACTCCTCGGCCTCCTCCTCGCCCACGAGAGGGACCCGGCCGTGCTGGAAACGGTCCTGCGCACCGCCGCGCCCGGTGCCGAGGAGGATCTCCGGCACCTCGTGCACCGGGTCGGACTGCTGCTGGTACGCACCCCGGAAGGCGCGGCCGTGTTCGACCGCGCGCTCGTGGAGCTGGCCCGGGACGTCCCCGGCTTCGCCGCGCGGGTGGCCGGATGGCTCACCGGCTCCCCGTACGACTGGGCCGCCGTGGTGGGCCCCAGCGCCCGCCGGACGATCGAGCACCACGCCGGGGCACCGGTCCCCGCCTGACGCCGCACGGGTCCGCACGTGCGCCGGGTCACAGCGCCCATGCCGATGCGGGCGCGCGACGCCGGGCATGGCACCCTTAGACCTGCGGACAAGGCAGCAAGGCGACCTAGGCAACGGCATCTAGGCAATACGGACACGGTTCGACGAGGAGCGGTCACAGTGCAGCGCTGGCGTGGCTTGGAGGACATCCCCCAGGACTGGGGGCGCAGCGTCGTCACCATCGGCTCCTACGACGGAGTCCACCGCGGCCACCAGCTCATCATCGAGCACGCCGTGAACCGCGCCCGCGAGCTGGGCGTGCCCTCCGTCGTCGTCACCTTCGACCCGCACCCCAGCGAGGTCGTGCGCCCCGGCAGCCACCCGCCGCTGCTCGCCCCCCACCACCGCCGCGCCGAGCTGATGGCGGAGCTGGGTGTGGACGCGGTGCTCGTCCTGCCCTTCACCACCGAGTTCTCGCAGCTGTCCCCGGCCGACTTCGTCGTCAAGGTGCTGGTCGACAAGCTGCACGCCAAGGCGGTCGTCGAGGGCCCGAACTTCCGCTTCGGGCACCGGGCCGCGGGGAACGTCGACTTCCTCGTCGACCAGGGCAAGCTCTACGACTTCGAGGTCGAGGTCGTCGACCTGTACGTCACCGGGGACGCGGGCGGCGGCGAGCCGTTCTCCTCCACGCTGACGCGGCGGCTGGTCGCCGAGGGCGACGTCACGGGCGCCCGTGAGATCCTCGGCCGCCCGCACCGGGTGGAGGGCGTGGTCGTCCGGGGCGCCCAGCGGGGACGCGAACTGGGCTTCCCCACGGCCAACGTCGAAACCCTCCCGCACACCGCGATCCCCGCCGACGGCGTCTACGCCGGCTACCTCCACGCCCAGGGCGAGGCGATGCCGGCTGCCGTCTCCGTCGGCACGAACCCGCAGTTCGACGGCACCGAGCGCACCGTCGAGGCGTACGCGATCGACCGCGTCGGCCTCGACCTGTACGGCCTGCACGTCGCCGTCGACTTCCTGGCCTTCGTCCGCGGCCAGGCCAAGTTCGACTCCCTCGAGGCCCTGCTCGAAACCATGGCCGAGGACGTCAAGAAGTGCCGCGAGATCATCGCGGCCGACGACCAGCAGCGCTGACGGACGCGCCGGCCGAGGCAACCGGTCGGCCGAGGCAACCGGTCGGTCGACGCGCCGGTCAGCCGACGCGGCCGAGCAGCCGACGTGCCGATCGGCCGACGCACCGGCCGGTTGACGGGCTGGCCGGTCAGCTGACGCCCGGCGGTACCCGCCGCTCTGGTGGTCGGTCCGGTGGACCCTCTCCCGCTCTGGTGGTCGGTCCGGTGGCCGCCTCCGCGCTTCGGGGGACGGGGCGCGCGCCTCGGCGTCAGTCCGGGTGCGCTGCCGTGGCCGTCCCCCGGTCGCCCTCCGCGGCCGGCGGCACCGCCGGCTCCGCCCGGGTCCGGGCCCAGTGGCAGGCGACCTGGGTCTCGGCGCCGCCGTGCAGGATCTCCAGGTCCTGGCCGCGGCACGCGTCGGCGACACCGGCGCGTTCGGCCTCGCCCCCCGCGAGGACCTGGCAGCGGGCGTGGAAGCGGCAGCCGGCGGGGATCCGGGACGGGTCCGGGGGCTCGCCGGTGAGGACGACCGGGGCGCCGGGCGCCTCCGGCAGGACGGACAGCAGGGCCTGGGTGTAGGGGTGCCGCGGCGCCGTCAGCACCTGCTCCACGTCGCCCGTCTCCACGATGCGGCCGAGGTACATCACCGCGACCCGGTCGGCGATGTTCCAGGCCAGCCCCAGGTCATGGGTCACCACCAGGGCGGACAGGCCGAGTTCGGTGCGCAGCCGCAGCAGCAGCGCGAGGATCTCGCCGCGCACCGACGCGTCGAGGGAGGCCACCGGTTCGTCGGCGACGAGCAGTTCGGGTTCCAGGACGAGCGCGCCCGCGATGACGACCCGCTGGCGCTGGCCGCCGGACAGTTCGTGCGGATAACGCAGGAAGAAGCGCTCCGGAGGGCGCAGCCCGGCGCGGGCCAGCGCCTCGGCCACCGCGGCCCGCTCGTCACCGGTGCGGCCGTGGATGCGCAGGCCCTCGGCCACTGCGTCGTACACCGTGTGCCGCGGGTTGAGCGAACCGCTGGGGTCCTGAAGCACCAACTGCGCCCGTCTGCGGTACGCCTTCAGGGCGCGGGCGGAGTGGTCGAGCGGCGCGCCGTCGAAGGTGACACGGCCCGAGGCCGGCGGCACCAGCCCGAGCAGCGAACGGGCCAGCGTCGTCTTGCCGCAGCCCGACTCCCCGACGAGCGCCACGATCTCACCGGGCCGGATGTCGAGGTCCACCCCGTCCACGGCCCGGGCGGTCGGCGCGCCGTGCCGGCCGGGGAAGGTGACGTGCAGGCCCTCGACGCTCAGCAGCGGGCGGGTGGCGGGAGTGGTGGTCGTCATGCGGTGCTGCTCCTCACTTCCTGGTCCTGCGCGGACCGCGCGGACGCCGGGGGCGCGTCACCGCCGTCGGCCGCCACGTGCACACACGCGGCCCGTCGTCCCGCGCCCGCGTCCCGCAGCACCTGGTCCTGGGTCGCGCAGACGTCGAGCGCCACCGGGCAGCGCGGATGGAAGGCGCACCCGGACGGCACCGCCGCCGGGTCGGGCGGGTCGCCGGGCAGTCCGCGGGGCGCGAACCGGGAGACGGGGTCACCGATCCTGGGGAACGCCCCCGACAGGGCCTTGCCGTACGGATGCCGGGCGTCCTCGTAGACCTGCCGGGCCGGCCCCTCCTCGACCACGCGCCCGGCGTACATCACCGCGAGCCGGTCGCAGGTGTCGGCCAGCACGGCCAGGTCGTGACTGATCATGATCAGACCCACGTCCTGTTCGCTGACCAGCTCCTCGATCAGACGCAGGATCTGGGCCTGGATCATCACGTCGAGCGCGGTGGTGGGCTCGTCGGCGATGATCAGCCGCGGGTCGCAGGCCAGCGCCATCGCGATCATCACGCGCTGGCGCTGCCCGCCGGACAGTTCGTGCGGGTACGCGGACGCCCGCGCCGCGGGCAGACCCACCTGCTCCAGCAGCTCACCGGCGCGCTTGCGGGCACCGGCCGGGCTCGCCCCGCGGTGCAGCAGGATCGGCTCGGCGATCTGGTCGCCGACGCGGTGCACGGGGTTCAGGGAGTGCATCGCGCCCTGGAAGACGATCGACGCCCCCGCCCAGCGCACCGCCCGCACCCGGCCCCACTTCATGGCCAGCACGTCCTCACCGTCCAGCAGGATCTGCCCGCCGGTGCGGGCCCCGGCGGGCAGCAGCCGCAGCAGCGACAGCGCCAGCGTCGACTTGCCGCAGCCGGACTCGCCCGCGATGCCGAGCTTCTCGCCCGCGCCGAGGGACAGGTCGACCCCGCGCACGGCGGCAGCACCGCCGGGGTAGGTCACTTCCAGGTTCCGGACCTCCAGCAGGCTCAACGGGACACCCCCAGACGCGGGTTGAGCACGGCTTCCACCGCACGCCCGCACAGCGTGAACGCCAGCGCCACGACGGCGATCGCGATGCCCGGCGGCACCAGGTACCACCAGTCGCCGGAGCTGACCGCCCCGGCCTCCCGCGCGTCCTGCAGCAGCCCGCCCCAGGACACCACCGTCGGATCGCCGAGCCCGAGGAAGGCGAGCGTCGCCTCGGCCAGGATCGCGGAGGAGATGATCAGGGTCGTCTGGGCGAGGACGAGGGGCATGACGTTGGGCAGCACGTGCCGGGACATGACGTGCCAGTGCCCGCCGCCGAGCGCCCTGGCGCGCTCGATGTACGGCCGTGACTCCACGGCCAGTGTCTGCGCCCGCACCAGGCGGGCGGTCGTGGGCCACGTGGTCACGCCGATGGCCAGCACGATCGTGCCGAGGGAGCGGGACAGGACGGTCGCGAGCGCGATGGCGAGCACCAGCGTCGGCATCACCAGGAACCAGTCCGTGACCCGCATCATCACCGTGGCGTACCAGCCGCGGAAGTGCCCGGCGGTGATCCCGATGAGCGCCCCGATCGCCACGGACAGCACGGCGGCGAGCAGCCCGACCAGCAGCGAGACCCGCGAACCCCAGATCAGCAGCCCCAGCAGGTTGCGCCCGAACTGGTCCGTGCCGAGCGGGAAATGACCGCTGGGGCCCTGCAACGGCTGTCCCGGGGCACCGGTGACGCTGTCCACGTCCGAGCCGACGGTCAGCGGTGCGGTGAGCGCGACGAGCACGAACAGCACCAGCGCGGCGAGACCGAACACCCCCGCGCGGTGCTTGCGGTACTCCTTCCAGAAGCGTGCGGCGGAGGCGCGGCGCCGCCGCCACGCGAGGGCGCGCGGCCCGGGCCCCGCGGACTTCCCGGTACCGGCGGGACCGCCGGTGCTCCCCGCGGACTGGGCGCCCGCCGCGGATCCGGTGCCCGCCGCGGTCCCGCCGGTCCCGTCCGTCCCGGCGGACCCGGTGGCCCCATCGGTCCGGCTGTCCCCTGGAGACCCCTTGGTCCCTTCGGATCCGTCGGTCCCGTCAGGGCCGTTCGTCCCGCCGGGCTCGGCGGCTTCGGTGGTGTCGGCGGTCATCGGCCCACCCTCGGATCGAGCAGCGGATACAGCAGGTCGGCGAGGGTGTTCATCACGATCACCGCCGCGGCGAAGACGAAGAACAGCCCCTGCACCAGCGGGAGATCGGGCACGCTCAGCGCCTGGTAGAACAGCCCGCCGAGTCCCGGCCAGGAGAAGACCGTCTCGACGAGGATGACACCGGCCACGGTCCGGCCCAGGTTGACGAAGATCAGCGTGACGGTCGGCAGCAGCGCGTTCGGCACGGCGTGCCGGCGCCGTACGAGGTCGTCGCGCAGCCCCTTGGCCCGCGCGGTCGTCAGGTAGTCGCTGCCCATCTCGTCCAGCAGCGCCGACCGGGTGACCAGCAGCGTCTGCCCGTACTCGACGGCGACCAGGGTCACCACCGGCAGGATCAGGTGGTGGACGACGTCGAGGACGTGGGCGAAGCCCTCTTCGCCGCCGGACTCCATGCCCCCGGTCGGGAACAGCCCCGGGACCGGGCCCACACCGACCGACAGGACGATGATGAGCAGCAGGCCCAGCCAGAAGGACGGGATCGAGTACAGCGTCAGCGCCAGCCCGGTGTGCAGACGGTCGCCGGGCCCGCCGTGCCGCCACGCCGAACGGGTGCCGAGGAAGACGCCCAGCGCGGTGTACAGCACGAAGGCCGTGCCGGTGAGCAGCAGGGTGTTCGGCAGCGCCTCGGTGATCTTGTCGACGACGGGCGCCCTGAACTGGTACGACGTGCCGAGGTCGCCGGTCAGGGCCTTGCCGCAGTAGTGCGTGAACTGCTCCCACAGCGGCAGGTCGAGCCCGAACTCCCGCCGGTAGACGGCGATCTGCTCGGCCGAGACCGGACGCCCGCCGGTCATGAACTTCACCGGGTCGCCCGGGATCAGCCGGAAGAGGAAGAAACTGGTGACGAGGACGGCGAGCAGGGAGACGGCGGCTCCGGCCAGCTTGCCCGCCACGTACCGCGGGTAGCCGCCGGCGAGGAGCCTGCGGGAGGCCCCGCCCGCCCGCCCTCCGTCCGCAGCCGTGGACCGTGCCGGCCCGGGCCCCGCCGGGCCGGGGACGGGGCCCCCGGCCGGCGAGGATGTCGCTTCAGTGGTCATGAGCACCTGCACCTGTACACGTGGACACGGTCGCCGTCCTATTCACGGTCTTCCGCCGTCGCGCGGCGGCGCACCGCGAAGAGCACCGCGAGGCCGCCGAGGACGACGACGCCCACCACGATCCCGATCACGACACCGGTCGAGGACGAACCGCCGGAGGAGTCAGCGGAGTCGGCGGGGACGGCCGACCACCAGCTCCAGTAGCCGTCCTGCCCGTAGATGTTGCCCGCCGCGGACGGCATGGTGGTGATCGACTTGATCTGGTCCGTGCGGTAGGCCTCGACCGCGTTCGGATAGGCCATGACGTTCATGTACCCCAGGTCGTACAGCCGCGACTCCATCTGCTTGACGATGTCCGCCCGTTTGGCGGGGTCGTACTCGGCGAGCTGACGGCCGTACAGGTCGTCGTACGTCTTGTCGCAGATGAAGTTGTCGGTGGCGCCCGTGTCCTTCGGGGTCTGCGGGCGCGCTGCGCAGGTGTGGATGGAGAGCACGAAGTCCGGGTCGGGGTTGACGGACCAGCCGTCGAAGGCGAGGTCGTACTTGCCGGCCAGCCACGGGTCGGTCACGTTGTCCAGGCAGTCGAGGGTGATCCCGATGCCGAGCTTGCCCCACCACTCCTGGAGGTACTTGCCGACCGCCTTGTCGTTCGGGTCGGTGGCGTGGCACAGGACGCGGTAGTTCAGCGGCTTGCCGTCCTTGCCCACCCGCTTGCCGTCGGCGTTCTTCTTGTAACCGGCCTGGTCGAGGAGCCGCCCCGCCCCGGCCGGGTCGTAGGCCAGCTCCTGAGCGGCCGTCGGCTTGTAGAAGTACGGGGTGAAGCGCGGCGGGATGTAGCCCTGGCCCTCGACCGCGTGGCCCTGGAAGACCTTGTCGACGATCGTCTTGCGGTCCACCGCCATGAACAGCGCGTGCCGCACCCGCTCGTCCAGCAGGGACGGGTCGCCGTCACCGATCTTCGTGCCGTTCTTCGCCCGGGCGCCGGGGTTGGTGGCCAGGGCGTAGAAACGGCGGCCGGGTGCGTCGTTGACGTGGATGTTCTTCTCGCCCTCGAGGGAGGCGGCCTGGGCGGGCGTCAGCGAGGGCGAACCGGCCACGAAGGACACCTCGCCCTTGCGCAGGGCGGCCACGGCGGCGTCCTGGTCCTTGTAGTACCGGAACACCAGTTCGTCGAACTTCGGGGCGCCCCGCCAGAAGTCCTTGTTGGCCTTCAGCCGCACGTAGCTGTCCGGCTTGTAGTCCGTGAGCACGAACGGCCCGTTCCCGACGACCGGGAAGCTCTTGTCGTTGTTGAACTTCGAGAAGTCCCCGACCTTCTCCCAGACGTGCTTGGGCACGATCGGCACGTCGAGCGCGGTCATCGTGGCCTGCGGCTTCTTCAGCCGGATCACCAGCTGCGTCGGGCTGGGCGCGGTGACCTTCGCGAAGTTGCCGACGAAACTGCCGTTGGCGGTGGCGGCGCCCTGGTCGGTCATCATCTTGTTGAACGTCCACGCCGCGTCCTCGGCGGTGGCCTGCTGCCCGTCCGACCACTTGGAGTCGGTGCGGATCGTGTACGTCCAGGTCAGCTTGTCGGGCGACGACTGCCACTTGGTGGCCAGACCCGGGATGACGTGGTTGTCCTTGGGGTCGTAGTTCGTCAGGTACTCGTACATCAGCCGGTGGATGCTCGTGCTGAGCAGCCGTACCGCCAGGAAGGGGCTGAGCGAGTCGACGCTCTGCGCGACGGCGACGGTGAGCACGTTGTGGCCCTCGCCGCCCTGGTCGTCCTTCCCCGCCTGTGCTGCCTGTGCTGCCTGTGCCGCTCGGGCGGCCTGGGAGCCCTGGTCGGCGCGCGACTGCGCGGCCCAGGCGGACGGCGCGGCGAGCCCGGACGCGAGGAGGAGCGCCGCGGCGCCCGCGGCGGCGAGGAAGCGTGTCCTCCCCGGGCGGGGGCCGTTGCGTCCGCTGCCGTGCTGATCGTGTGTGTTCATGGCTCGGTGACCTCGCGTCGTCGCACGCGCGGGACGCTGCGCGCCCCGCGCGAGGCGGGCTTGAACAGAAGTGAACAGGCTGGAACGAGCTGTAGAGGGGCTTGAACGAGCTTGACCGGGTGACGCCGACGGAATGAAGTGTGTGTCTATCAGCGGCAGTCTGCGCGCGTCAACGGTGTGTCAAACCCCATGTGGCCTGCGGAAACAACAATTGAGCCGCGTCTTGATCCCCATTGGTGGAGACCACTGACGCCTCCCTGGTGAGAGCGTGGCGGCCGATTCCCGACGGTTGTGCGACGGTGCTGTCCGCGAACGCGCGAAGGCCCGCACCGTCGGGAGACGGCGCGGGCCTTCACACGTTCGCAGCCCGGAATCTACTGCTGCTGCTGCGCGGGCGGGGGAGGCGGCGGGGCCTGCCCGCCCTGCGGGGCCTGCGGCGGCCCGGCCGGGGGCTGCCCCGGCTGGGGCTGCGGCTGCGGTGGGGACTGCTGGGGGTAGGGCTGCCCGGCCTGCGGGGGCGGGAACTGTCCCGGCGGGCCGGGGGGTACCGGCTGTCCCGGGACGCCGGGCTGGGCGCCGGGTGCGGGCGGCGCGGGGTGCTGCCCGGGCAGCGGCTGCCCGGCACCGGGCTGCGGGTACGGCTGCCCGGGCCCGGCCGGCTGTCCGTAGGGCTGTCCGGGGCCGGCCTGCGGGGGCGGGAAGGGGCCGGCCTGCGCCGGATACGGCTGCCCCGGCTGCCCGGCGTAGGGCTGACCCGGCACGCCGGGGTACGGCTGCTGTCCGGGGTACGGCTGTTGTCCGGGCAGGGGCTGTCCCGGCTGGGGCTGCCCGGGGACCGGCTGCCCGGGGTAGGGCTGACCGCCCGGCACGGGCTGGTACGGCAGGGGCCGGCCGGGCATCGGCGGGGCCGCCACCGGAGGCGGATTCCCGTCCGACGTCCACAGTCCGTGCGCCTGCTGGTGCCGGACGAAGTCCTCGGCGACCATCGCCGCGAGGTTGAAGTACGCCTCCCGCACCTTGGGCCGCATCATGTCGAGGTCGACCTCGGCGCCGGCCGCCAGATGCTCGTCGAACGGCACCACGACGACACCCCGGCAGCGCGTCTCGAAGTGGGAGACGATGTCCTCCACCTTGATCATCTTCCCGGTCTCGCGCACACCCGAGATCACGGTGAGGGACCGCGCGACCAGATCGGCGTACCCGTGCGCGGAGAGCCAGTCCAGCGTCGTACTGGCGCTGCTGGCACCGTCGACGGACGGCGTGGAGATGATGATGAGCTGGTCGGCGAGGTCCAGCACGCCGCGCATGGCGCTGTAGAGCAGACCGGTGCCGGAGTCCGTCAGGATGACCGGGTACTGGTTGCCCAGCACCTCGATCGCGCGCCGGTAGTCCTCGTCGTTGAACGTCGTGGACACGGCCGGGTCGACGTCGTTGGCGATGATCTCCAGACCGGAGGGCGCCTGCGAGGTGAACCGCCGGATGTCCATGTAGGAGTTGAGGTAGGGGATCGCCTGGACCAGGTCACGGATGGTGGCCCCGGTCTCCCGCCGCACCCGGCGGCCGAGCGTGCCCGCGTCCGGGTTGGCGTCGATGGCGAGGATCTTGTCCTGCCGCTCCGTGGCGAGTGTGGACCCCAGCGCGGTGGTGGTGGTCGTCTTGCCGACACCGCCCTTGAGGCTGATGACCGCGATCCGGTAGCAGGACAGCACCGGCGTACGGATCAGCTCCAGCTTCCGCTGCCGCTCGGCCTCCTCCTTCTTCGCACCGATCCGGAACCGCCCTGCGCCCGCCGCGGGACGCCCACTGCGCGCCTTCTGCCGCTTGTTGTTGAGCAGCCGGTCGGACGACAACTCGACGGCCGCCGTGTAACCGAGCGGCGCGACCCCGGGATTGGTCGGCTGCCGCTGGTCGTGCTGAACGGGCTGCGGCCACGCGGCGCCGGTCCGGGGATCGACGGGAGGCTGCTGGGCAGCGGGTGCGGGCGCCGCCGCCGGGGGCTGCGCGCCGTCCGGCTGCGCGGGCGGCTGCGGGAAACCGTAACCACCGGCCTGGCCGGGAGGCAGGGGCGCGCCCGGTGCGGCCGGCCGGTTCGGCGGGAAGCCGTATCCCTCCCGTGCGTCGGACGGGGCGGGCGCGCCGGTCTGCGGGAAGCCGTAACCGCTCGGCGCCTGCTGCGGGGGCTGTGGCACGGAGGGGCCGGGGGGAGGCGGCGGGAAGCCGTATCCCGCCGGGGCGGCGGGTGCCGGGCCCGGCTGCGGTCCCGCGGGCGCGTTCCAGGCGGCCGGCGCGGGCTGCGGGGCCTGCGGGGCCTGCGGAGGGAACGGCGGCTGGGGCTGCGCGTGCCGGTCGTCCGGAGCGCCGGCCGGGGGCTGGGACGGGCCCGGCGCGGACGGGCCGGTCGCCGGCTGCGCCGGGGGCTGTCCCGGCCACTGGGCAGCCGGGGCCGGGGCGGCGGGCTGGTACGACGGGGGAAGCGGCGGGACGGCGTGCTGCGGCGCGGGCGGGGGCCCCCACGCGGCCGGGGCGTCCTGGGGCACGGCGTCCTGCGCGGGAGGCTGCGCCGGCCCCGGGGCGGCACCGGCTGCCGGGGTGCTGTCGTCGGCGCCGGCGGCCTCGGGCGTGTCCGCCCCGGCGGGTACGGCACCGCTCACCTGCTCGTTCCCCGGGGCCTCCGCGTCCTCGCCGACCGAGTCATCGGCCCCGGAGGCGGAGGCGGTGGCGTCGCCGGCTTCGCCGGACGGGCCCGGGTGCGCGGACGGCTCGGGGGCGCCGGGACCACCCGGAGCAGGGGCGTCCGCAGGGCCGGTGGGGCCCGTGGTGTCCGCCGTGTCCGTGCTCTGCGCGTCCGTGCCGTCGTCCGCGGTGTTCGCGGCCCCGGGCGCGGTGCCGTGAGCACCGGAGTGCTCCGGCGACCGGGGGTCAGGCTCGGAGGCGGCCGGGGGGAGCCCCGCGTCGTCGGGGCCGCCGGTGGACCGCGGGGCAGCGGCCGGATGCCCGGCTTCGTCGGTGGCGCCGGTACCCGGGTCGCTCCCGGGCCCGGCTTCCGGATGTCCGGCGGCCTCCTCGAAGCGGCCGCCCGATGCCGCGCCGGCCGGGTGGTCCGTGACGTCCGCGGCCGCGGCCCCGCCCGTGGATGCCGCGTCCTGCCGCGCCGGTCCCTCGCTCACGGTCCCGTCCGCGCCGAAGGCGGCGGCGTCACCGGCCCCGCCCTCCTGCTCCGCGCGCTCGCGCCGGGCGAACTCGCGCTTCAGAGCGGCGGAGGAGATCCGCACCGTCGCCCCGCTCACCAGATCGCCGTTCGCGGGTTCCCCCGGTTCCGGTGCCGGGGGCGCGACGGGTGCCACGGGCGGCTCGGGCGCGGCGGCGGAGGGGGCCCAGGCGGGCTGGAAGCCGCTCTCCGGCGGCGGTGCGGGAAGGTCGACCGGCGGCCCGGCCGGCGGGGGAGGGGTGAAGGGAGCGGCCGGTGCCGGTGCGGGTGCCGTCTCCTCCGCCGCACCCGACGCGTTCTGCGTGTACCAGGCCGGTGGCGCGTAGTCGATGGTGAACTCGCCCGTCGAGTCGACGGCGGACGCAGCGTCGGGCTGGTCGTCGTCGGGCGTGGCCCAGCCCCCGCGGATCCCGTCCCGATCGCTGTTCACAGTTCCTCCTGGTGTGGTCGAGCACCCTCATGCCGTGCTGGGGCGACCGTTCGTGTCGTACGGGGTCGGTCGGAAGCGGTCCTCGGCGGAGTGGAACCGAGCCGGCCCGCTCGGCCATCCCCCCGGAGCGCCGACGGCCCGGCCACGGGCTCTGATGTGGCGCCCCGGTACCAGCCTAATCACCACAGCCGTACCGGTGGCAGCCCGTCCGGCGTCCGCCCGGGTACGCCCCGTCACACACGAGCACCCGCACACCCGTCAAGGCGGGCGAGAACCGGTCAAATCGCCCGGTGTTCGCCCGGGTCGCCGGCCGGCCGCGGCTCCCGCGCGGCCACGCACCCCGGCGAGCAAGGGAGCGGAGGACATTCCGGCCGTTCCCGTCAAAGAGTGCTGTTTCCCGGGCAGTTCAGTCCATGCGGCGGGCGGTGCCCAGCAGGCCGATCTCGGGGTCGGTCGGCTGCGTCATCACGTACTGCCGGTCGCGGTCGGCGCACCACAGCGTCACACCGTCGGGGAGCGTCGGAAGGGCGTCCACGTCGGCCCGCGGCAGCGCCATGGTCCGGCCCAGCTCGGCGGCCTCGTCCGGGGAGATCCGCTGCACGCCGACGAGCCGTGCCTGCCGGATCAGCCGGGGGGCCACCGGACTCAGGTACGGGAGCAGGGTCACCACCGACTGCCAGGGACCGGAGACGACCCGGCCGCGCGGCGGCCGCATGCCGCAGTCCCGGACCAGCAGGACGGGCGTACCGGCCGACGCGCCCTGCGGGGGCACCCGGCCGACCTCGTGGACCGCCAGGCCGTTCTGCCCGCCCCCCATGGCGTGCACCATCTGCATCCACGCCTGGGCCCGGCCGGTCTCCACCGCGACGCGTGCCCCGGTGGCCGCCGCCCGCAGGGCCAGGACCTGCGCCGTCCACAGGCTCCCGATGAGGACGACGTCGTACGGCGTCGGGCTGCTGAGTCCCAGGACCGCGGGCCTGCCCTCGGCGTCCACCCCGATGACGACGCCGTCGTCCCCGATGGGCAGCGCCAGCGTGTCCAGTTGGTCCGTGGGCAGCGTGTGCCGTCCGTGCCGCGGACCGATCAGTCCGAGGCCGGTGCGCAGCCGCCCGCGCGGCCGTCCGGCCACCGGGGAGGAAGACGTGGCCGCGAGGGCGCCCGTCCGGGGGTCCGCCATCGTCACCGGGTACCTCCGAGGGGGAGCGTGGCGAGCATGGCGGGCGCCTGCTCCCGGTCCAGGCGGGCCAGGCCGGCCCCGGCGTGCCGGGCGGCGTCCTCCAGGCTCCGCCGGGCCGCGGCGAGTTCGTCGTCGCTGCGGCCGGTCACCCTCACGTGCGCGCACAGGTCCGTCTGCCGCCGGTCGCCACCGGACAGAGTGAGACTGAACGTCGTGGCGAACGCCGGCACGCTGGTGAGGGAAGCCACGAGCTGCGGCAAGGAGGCGGCGCCTGGGCCCAGTTGCGGCCAGCGCCGCACCCAGTACGTGGTGTGTCTGCGGTTGTCGCACCGCCAGCTGCGGCCGGTCTCCTCCGTGCGCCGCTCGCGCGCCTCGGTCCGTCCCGCCTCGGCCGTCACCAGCGGATTGGCGCACGCCGAGGTGGCCAGCGCCGCGATCAGCTCCTCCTCGTCGAGCACCGTGGTACGAAACCCCGCACCCGTGAGCCGGCTGGCCAGGTGGTCCGCGGCGCGCACGAGGGACTTCTGCGCCCCCACCAGGCCACCGCCGCGGGCCGCCACCGCCTCCCGGCACAGTCCGGGATCCAGTTTCAGGGCGATCCAGGTGATGCGCGCCGCCGGTGCGCCGGTCTGTGCCTGCAGCGGCGCGTAGTTGGTCACCGCCACGGAGTGCTGGGGCAGGTGGAGGGCCGGCGCGGGCCGCGTGTGCAGCACGATCTGCGCCGACTCCAGCCGGATGCCGTCCACCTCCAGGGCGTCCCGGACCAGCGCGACCGGCAGCGGCTGCCGCCCTCGCTCCGACCGCACCGCGCTGACCTCGGCCTCCACCTGCACCACCGCGCTGAGGAAGGTGCCGTCCCCGACCATCCCGACCTGCCGCCGGTCCCGGCCGCCGTAGGAGCAGGTCCGCAGGCCGGGATCGCATTCGACCGCGGGAGCCAGCCCCGGCTCGGTGCCGTCCGGCACCAGGGTGCTCGCCGCACGCCGCTGACGGGCCCGCAGCGCACGCACGGTGGCGAGCCACTCGGGCAGCGAACGTCCCCGCCGGCGCACGAAGGCGACCAGCGCGAGCAGTACGGCCACGACGGCCGCCGGTGCCAGGGCCAGGGGCCCGACGGCCCAGCCCGCGAGCAGGAGGCCGGCCGCGACTTCCAGGAGGACGAGTCGTTGCAGCCGGAACGCCCGGGTCCCGCCCCGGCGTATCCGGGGTTGCACCGCGGCCGCCGCGGAGGAGGTCACCGGCCGGCCCGCCGGCGCCGCCGGAACCGGTGCCGGCGCGCCCGCCCGGCCCGCGCCGCCACGGGAGCGCACCCGCGTCCCGGAAGCCATCACCGCATCCCCCCGTCATGCTCGCGGCGCGCGCGTGTTTCCGCACCGCACAAGGCCCTTGAAGGCCCCGGTACCCTACCTGCTCCACAAGTCCCCGCGGACACCAGGCATAGTAGGGGCTCGGTCCGGCGACGAGGGGCGGGGACGGGCCCGCCCTCCGGGTACGGCGCAGGGGAAAACGGGGAGAGACACGCACAGATGGCATCTCGGCGGGACCAGCTCAACGCCTACACCTTCGCGAAGCGCCGCATGCTCGCCTCGTTCGTCCGGTCGGCGCCGGGCGGCTCCGAGGAGGGCGCGCCGAAGCCGCTGCGCGCGGTGGTGCCCAGTGTGATCACGGGCGTGGTCGTGATGGCGGTCTTCGGCGCCTGGGGGATGTTCAAGCCCACCGCACCGCAGGGCTGGGACACCCCCAACGCCAAGGTCATCGTCGCCGACCGGTCCACCACCCGTTACGTCGTGCTGAAGACCGGCGGCAAGGCGCAGCTGCACCCCGTCCTGAACATGGCCTCCGCCAAACTCCTCCTCGACCCGGGACAGGGCCAGGTCGTCACCGTCGCCGAGTCCGTCCTCGACAGCGGCCAGGTCCCGCACGGTGTCACCATCGGAATCCCCTATGCCCCCGACCGGCTGCCGTCCGCGCAGCAGGCCGGCGCGGCCAAGCGCTGGATGGTGTGCGAGCGGCCCAGCGCCGGCGGCCGGTCCATCCGGAAGGCCGCGCTCGTCCTGGACCGGCGCGACATGGGGCGCAGCGAGGGCAAGCAGCGGCTGCGCGGGGGCGAACTGCTCTACGTCATGGACCCGGACAGGAACCGCTACGTCGTGGACGCGGGCGGTACGGCCTATCCGCTGGGCGCGGACGACGAGTTGCTGCTGCGCACCGTGGTCGGTTCGGGCCGCGAGCCCGAACGGGTCTCCGGGGAGTGGCTGGCCACCCTGCACCGCGGTGACCGGATCACGTTCCCGAGGATCGACGGTACTCCCGGTGCCCCGGCCCACGCCCCCGGCCAGCTCGACACGTCGGTCAATAAGGTCGGCATGGTCCTCAAGGCGTTCGACGCCAACCAGGAGCGGTACTACGTCGTCCTGCCCGGCCGCATCGCGCCCGTCTCCGACTTCGTCGCCCAGCTCCTGCTCTACAGCCGGGACCTGGCGCGGCTGGGACAGGCCGGTCACGCCCGGGAGATGAGCCCTGGCGCCCTGGTGCCCGGCGGCGCCTTCGGCGCGGAACACACCTGGCCGTCCGCGGTGCCCGTCGCCGTCAACGAGGCGTCCGAGAGGGCGGGCAGCCGCAGCACCGTCTGCAACGTGCTGCGCGGTGTCTCGGCCGACGGCCGCACGACCCTCAGCACCTGGGCCGGAACGGACTTTCCCGCGCCGCTGCCCATCGGATCGGCCAGCGCCTACGTCACCCCCGGATCCGGTCAGCTCTACCGCCAGTTCCAGGGCAGCGCCACCAAGACCGGCCCCGTCTTCCTGGTCACGGACACGGGGCTGCGCTACGTACTGCAGTCCAACTCGGACAGCGCCACGGGTGACGCGGGCATCGGCATGACGGACAAGGAGAAGAAGGAGCTGGCCCAGGAGGCCCAGCAGGCGCAGACCCGCCTGGGCTACGCCGCAGTGAGCCCCGCGCCGGTCCCCGCCGCGTGGTCCGAGTTCCTGCCCACCGGCCCGCGTCTGTCGACGGCCGCCGCGCGTCAGCCGCAGGGCTCCTAGAGAGGAAGTCGAAGAGCATGCCGCACGCGTTCGCCTCCCCCTTCCTGCGGGCGGCGGCGGTGACGGCGGCCGGCCTGGCCGTGGCCGTGACCGCCGCCGTTCCCGCTGCCGCCGGCGACTCCTTCTCCGACCAGTGCACCTTCCCCAGCAAACAGGTCTACGAGGGACGTCCGTGGGCCCTGCAGCGGGTCAACCTGGACCAGTTGTGGAGCCGGTCGCGCGGCAAGGGCGTCCGCGTGGCGGTGATCGACACCGGCGTCGACGTGAAGAACCGGCAGCTCGCCCACGCGGTCGACGCGAAGAGCGGCAAGAACTTCCTGCCCTCCAAGGACGACAAGGGCAAGAAGGTGGAAGGCGCCGGGACGCCCGCCACGACGGACACGGTCGGCCACGGCACCAAGGTCGCCGGGATCATCGCCGCCCGGCCCATGAAGGGCAGCGGCTTCGCCGGCCTGGCCCCCGAGGCCACCGTCATCCCGCTGAAGCAGAACGACGCGGAGGGGCACGGCACGGCCGGGACGCTGGCCGAGGCGGTCCGCTACGCCATCGCCGCCAAGGCCGACGTCATCAACATCTCCCAGGACACCTCGAACGCGGTCGCACCGGCGCCCGCGCTGCGGGAGGCGATCGACGCCGCACTCGGCGCCGGGATCGTCGTGGTGGCCTCCGCGGGCAACGACGGCATGGGCGGCAACGTCAAGAAGACGTACCCGGCCTCCTACGACGGAGTGCTCGCGGTGGCGGCATCCGACCGCAACAACGAACGCGCCGCCTTCTCCCAGTCCGGTGACTTCGTCGGCGTGGCCGCCCCCGGCGTCGACATGATCTCGACCGTGCCGCACGGCGGCCAGTGCGTCGACAACGGCACCAGCTTCTCCGCGCCCTACGTGGCCGGCGTGGCGGCGCTGATCAAGGCCAGGCACCGGGACTGGACCGCGCGCGAGGTGGTGGCGCAGATCGAGCAGACCGCGGAGCGGACCATCGCCGGCCACGACCGCCTCGTCGGCTGGGGTGTGGTGGACCCGGTCCGTGCGCTGACCGAGGACGACCGTCCGGTCGAGTCCCCCGACCCGCACGACGGCCTCACCAGGGCGCAGGCCCCCACCCCCGCCCGTCTCCAGCTCGGCGAGAGTGCCGACGAACGCAACACCCGCCTCGCCGTGTACGTGGCCGTCGGCACCGGGGTCCTGGTGGCCGCGCTCGGCGGCACGGCCGTGGCGGTGCGCGACGCGCGCCGAAGGGCGCGCCGTGTCGCGCGCGCCCGCTGAGCGACGCCGCGCCGGATCGCGCGCGCGACCGGCGCGGTTGAGTACGCGTACTCAGGAACAGGAACGGCCGGGCGCATAGGGTCGACAGGCACCGCGGTCAAGGCAGTTGGGCCCCTGACCGCCGGTGACTAGAGTGAACGGTGCTGTGAGCCGGAACGTCGGCAGGGCGCCGTCGCCCCTCGGGGCGGGGGGAACGGGGAGGGGGGACGTCCGGTGCTCCTGAACCGGTACGACGCGCTTCCCGGGCGCGCCGGAACGCGGACGACACACGTCCACGAACGACGAGAAGGAGCAGGAACATGGCGGACGGCCGGAAGCTCGACAGTGGCGAGGCCATCAGGCTCGAACAGTCCATCGTCCATCGGTACGAGTCGATCCAGGGGCAGCTCCGCCGCCTCCAGGGGACGATCGACATGATCGAGAACAACTGGACGGGGCAGGGCGCGGGGGCCTTCAACGCCAAGCAGACGGAGATCAACGACCACGTGGTCGCGCTCGGGCAGATGCTCGAGAAGGTCCTTGACGGTGTCAACATCAACCGCAAGGACAAGGAGAAGCTCGAGGACGAACTGCACGGCCGGATCCGGCAGATCGACGTCCAGGACCTGGGCGGCAAGACCTCGGCCCTCAGCGGCTACTGAGCCGTGCCGTTCCCGCTCCGTGGCGAGCGGACCGATCCGACCGAAGAGACGGGACAACCATGACGAACGTCCACAACCGGGACCTCGCCGTCAAGTACGGCGTCCTCGACGCGCTGACCACCGAACTCGGCGGCATCGCCAAGAAGTTCGAGGAGGACATCAAGGCGCTCCAGGCCGATGTCCAGAAGATCGCCGAGGGCTGGGGCGGTGAGGCCTACGAGGCCTTCACCAAGCAGCACAAGAAGTGGGACATGCACGCCAACGGCATCCACCAGGCGCTGCTGACCATCGGCCACCGCATCCACGAGGCCGGCGGCGACTACCGCGCCGGCGACCTCAAGGGAGCAAGCTACTTCGAGTGAGCAGGTCCGGACGGCCGCAAGGCAGCGGGGTGGGCGCGCACGGGAGGCGCCCACCCCGTTCCGCTGTCCTCAGTACCGCTCGGGCACCAGGCCCGTCTGCACCAGCGGCCTGCCCCGCCGGCGTGACACGAAGATCCCCCGGCCCGCGGGCATCGGCCGCGGCCTGACCCCGCCGAGCAGATCGCCCTCGCTGGGATCACCGGCGAGCACCACCCCCTGGGCCCCCAGTTCCGTCATCCGCTGCATGAAGGACTCGTACGAAGCACGCCCCGCCCCCGCCGTCGAGCGCGCGATGATGAACCGCACGCCCACGTCCCGGGCGAACGGAAGCAGCTCGGTCAGGCCCCCCAGCGGGTTGCCGCTCGACGTGGAGACCAGGTCGTAGTCGTCCACGACGACGTACACCGTCGGCCCGCGCCACCAGCTCCGCTCGCGCAGCTGCCGGGCCGTCACCTCCGCCGTGGGCGTGCGCCGCTGCATCAGATCGGCCAGCGCGGCCATGTGATGCTCCATGCTGTTGGACATCGGGATGTACTCCGCCAGGTGGGAGGCGGGGGTGACGTCCAGCAGCGTGCGCCGGTTGTCGACGACGAAGAACTTGCACTCGTCACCGGAATAGCGTTCCGACAGCTGCTTGATCAGCAGCCGCAGCAGGTTGGACTTCCCGGACTCGCTCTCGCCGAACACGAGGAAGAACGGGTCCTGTTCGAAGTCGACGAACACCGGTTCCAGGTTGTCCTCGTCGAGGGCGAAGGCGACTCCGCGCTGCGGGAAGCGGTCGCCCGCGGGCAGTTCACCCGCCGGCAGCTCGCGCGGCAGCAGGCGCACGCCGGGCGCCCCCGGCTCCTGCCAGTGCCGGGACACCTCAGCCGCCAGCGCCTGGGTGGCCGCGGCGAGGTCCGTGTCGGAGGTCAGGCCGTCGATGCGCGGCACCGCCGCCATGAAGTGCAGCTTCTGCGGGGACACACCGCGCCCCGGCACGCCCGCGGGGACGTTGGCCGCCACCTTGCGGTCGATCTCGGAGTCCATCGTGTCACCGAGGCGCAGTTCCAGACGGTTCATCAGGTGGTCCTTGATGTTCGCCCGGACCTCCATCGAGCGCGACGCGGTGAGGATCACGTGGATGCCGTAGCCCAGACCGCGCGCCGCGATGTCCAGGACGATCGCCTCCAGCGCCTCGTAGTCGGTGCGGAAACTGCCCCAGCCGTCGATGACCAGGAAGACGTCGCCCCACGGCTGGTCGGTGACGGAGATCTCGCCCCGTGCCCGGCGGCTGCGGAAGTCCGCGATCGACGCGATGCCCGACGAGCGGAAGTACTCCTCGCGGCGCGTCATCACGCCGTACACCTCGGCGACCGTCCGCCGCACCCTCTCCGGGTCGAGCCGCGAGGCGACCCCGCCCACGTGCGGCAGTCCGGCCACCGCCGCCATGCCGCCGCCACCGAAGTCCAGCCCGTAGAACTGGACCTCGTGGGGCGTGTGCGTCAGGGCGAACGCGGAGATCAGCGAGCGCAGCAGCGTCGACTTGCCCGACTGCGGGCCGCCGACGATCTGCATGTGGCCCGCCGCACCGGAGAAGTCCACCCACAGCGGGTCACGGCGCTGCTCGTACGGCTTGTCGACCAGGCCTACGGGCACCACGAGCCGTCCCGCGCCCTCGTACCCCGGCTGGGTCAGGCCGCGGCCACGCACCGCGGTGAGGCCGGGCAGCAGCCCGTCCAGCGCCGGAGGGCTGTCCAGCGGGGGCAGCCACACCTGGTGGGCCGCCGGCCCCTGGGCCTCCAGCCGGCGCACGATCACGTCGAGCACCGTGTCCGCGAGCGCCTCGTCCACCTCGGGCCCCGTCCCCGCCCGCGGCCGCGGCACCGGCGCGTACCGCACGGGCACCTCAGCGGCGGTGAAGAGCACCGGCCGCCGGTCCACCGGCAGCGTCCCACCGGCGACCGGCGGCTGCTGCGCGCCCGAGCGGTACACGCCGGACACGTAGGCCGCCTTGAAGCGCACCATTTCGTCGGTGCCGAACTTCAGGAAGCCCGAGCCGGGGACGTTGGGCAGCTCGTACGCGTCCGGCACACCCAGTGCGGCGCGGGACTCCGCGGCGGAGAAGGTACGCAGGCCGATCCGGTAGGACAGATAGGTCTCCAGGCCGCGCAGCCGGCCCTCCTCCAGGCGCTGCGAGGCGAGCAGCAGATGGACCCCGAGCGAGCGGCCGATGCGTCCGATCTGCACGAACATCTCGATGAAGTCGGGCTTCGCGGTGAGCAGTTCGCTGAACTCGTCGATCACCAGGACCAGCGAGGGGATCGGCTGGAGCGGGGCGCCCGCGGCGCGGGCCTTCTCGTAGTCGTGGATGTTGGCGTAGTTGCCCGCGTCGCGCAGCATCTCCTGGCGGCGGTTGAGCTCGCCGCGGATGGAGTCGCCCATGCGGTCCACCAGGGTCAGGTCGTCCGCGAGGTTCGTGATCACGGCGGCCACGTGCGGCATCTGGGCCATGCCGGCGAAGGTCGCGCCGCCCTTGAAGTCCGCGAGGACGAAGTTCAGCGTCTCCGAGGAGTGGGTGACGGCCAGGCCCAGCACCAGGGTGCGCAGCAGCTCCGACTTGCCCGAACCGGTGGCGCCCACGCACAGGCCGTGCGGGCCCATGCCCTCCTGCGCGGCCTCCTTGAGGTCCAGCATCACCGGGCGGCCGTCCTCGCCGACACCGATCGGCACCCGCAGCCGTTCGGCCAGCGCCCGGGGCCGCCAGGTCCGACGGGTGTCGACGGAGGCCGCGTCGCCCAGACCCAGCAGGTCGGTGAACTCCAGATTGGCCAGCAGCGGTTCGTCGTCGTCCCGCCCGGCCGCCATCCGCAACGGCGCCAGCTGCCGGGCCAGGGCCTCCGCGGACTCGTAGGAGAGCGCGTCGGCCGTCCCCTCGTACACGGAGCCGTCCGGCGACTCCAGGCGCAGCGAGCCGCCGCCGACGACGACGGAGAGATCGCCCGGCGCACGGGCCGGCTCGCCCGGGGCCACCTCGACGACCGTGACCCCCTGCAGGCCCTCGGGGCCCGCGAGCACGCCGTCCGCGGGCAGTGACACGCCGTCCACGAAGACGACGATGTGCGGTTCGTCGGGCAGCGGTGCCGCGTTCGGATGGAAGCGGGGGCGTCCGGTGAGCCGGGCGGACAGCAGCTCCTCCAGCTCGCGGCCGTCCCCGCTGATCAGCCGGCGGCTGCCCGCGCCGTCGACGGCGCCCGCCGCCTGGGCGTGCGGCAGCCACTTGGCCCACTCCCAGTGGGCCGGCGCGTCCCCGCCCGCCGCCACGGCGAGGACGAGGTCCTGCGGTGAGTGCAGGGCGGCGAGCGAGGCGGCCAGCGCCCGCGCCGAGGAACGCACCGCCTGCGGTTCGCCGCTGAGGGTGACGTGGTGGAAGGCGCGCAGGGAGATCGCCATCGGCAGGTCGTCCAGCGTGCCGTGGACGGCGAGGAAGCGCCGCAGCGCGCCCGCCGTCAACGGCTCCAGCTGCTCCACCGGGGCGGTCTCCGGGGCGACCAGGGCAGTGGCGAGCGCCTGCGGGCCCAGACCGACGCGGATCTGCGCGAAGTCCTCGTCGCCCGGCCGCCGTTCCCACACCCGGCTGCCCTCGGCGACCAGCGCCCACAACTGGTCGGGGGAGGGGTGGAGGTAGTACTGCGCGTCGCGCTGCGCACGCGCGGTGTCCAGGGCCGCGCGCCGGGTCTGCGCGAGGTAGCTCAGGTAGTCGCGGCGCAGGTCCGCCAGCTGGCCCTGGGAACCGCGCCGGAAACGCACCACCATCGCGACGGACATCGCCACCGTCGAGGCGATCATCACCATGCCCATGATCTTCATGAACGGCTGGCCGTTGGTGAAGAAGAACACCACCGAGCCGCCCATGCCCAGCGTGGGCAGCAACTGCATCAGGACGCTCTCCTGGTGCCCGCGCGGCAGCTCGGGCGGAGGCTGCAGGAAGACTTCCTCCGTGGGCACTTCGGACGGCAGCGCCCTCGGCGGGCGCTTGACGACGATGTGGCTCACTGCTCACCAATTCCCATGCCGGGCCCGAGGGTCCCGTCCGCCACCCCGTGTCAGGCGGACGCCGTCATCCCGAGCCGGGAGACGCAGGCCGCCGCGTGATCCTACTGACTTCGCCCGACACCAAGGGGCGGTAGGGTGCCGGGGGTTCGCGTGAGCACACGCGTGACCGGCCGGAAAACGGGGGCATTCCATGGCATGTGGAGCGGTATGCCGTCCCGCCGGCGGGCCCCGCGGAGCCCTTCCGCCGTACCCCGCGCCTCGCCGGAGCCGCGGACCGGACAGCGCGCCGCGGGTCCTTCACACCACTGACGCAGATTCATCACCGAGGGGGAGCAGCAGGTGAGCATGACGGCCTCCGCGACAGCCGGCGGGGCGGGCGGCCCCGGCACGGGTGTGCCCGCCGGGACCGGGACCGGGCTCGGCTTCTGCCGGGTCACCATCGTCGCGCCCGACAGCCGGATCGACGTGGCCCTGCCCGACGACATCCCGGTCGCCGACATCCACCCGGAGATCCTCCGGCTCTCCCGGCAGAGCCCCGCCGAGGGCGCGCCCGTCGGCTACCACCTCGTCCGCAGGGACGGCACGGTCCTCGACAGCTCCCGCTCGTTCGCCGCGCAGCGCATTCTCGACGGCGAACTGCTCACCCTGCGGCCCTTCTCCGACTCCCTGCCCCCCGCCGTCTTCGACGACGTGTCCGACGCCGTCGCCTCCGCGGTGACCCGCGACCACACCCTGTGGAGCGGTGACCTGACGCGGGCCGCCGGACTCGTCGGCGGGGGTGTGCTGCCCGCCCTGCTCGCCTTCGTCGCCTGGACCGCCGACCCGCGCCACGACATGCACAGCCTCCCGGGCGTCCTCGCGGCGGTGGCAGGGGTGCTCCTGCTCGTGCTCGCCTGCGTACGCGCCCGGGTGTACGACGACCGCGCCTCGGCCGTCGCCCTGGGGCTGGGCGCCCTGCCCAACGCCGGCGTCGCGGGGTCGGGGCTGCTGCCGCTCGCCGACGGACAGGGCATCGGGAAGCTGCAGTTCCTGCTGGCCTGCGTCGCCGTCCTGCTGGCCTCGGTGGTCCTCACCCTGTGCGCACCGAGCGGGGACGGGCCCTTCGTCGCGTTCGTCCTCGCGGGCGCCATCAGCTCGCTCGCGGTGTTCGCGGCGATCCTCGCGCACTGGACGCCGTCACAGACCGCAGCGCTGTGCGCGCCGGCCGCCGTCGGGGCCCTGGCCTTCCTGCCGGGCATGTCGATGCGCTTCGCCCGGCTGCCCATCGGCTTCGACCCGCCGGACACCGCCCCGCGGCCCGCCTACGGCACGGATGCCACGGACCCCGAACCGGTCGACGCCGAGCGGATCGCCGCCCAGGCGCGCCGCGGCCACGAACTCCTCGTCGGCCTGGTCGGCGGCTGCGCCGTCACCGCCGTCGGGGCGTCGGCGGTGCTCGGCTTCTCGCACGACGGCCGGGCCCAGCTGCTCGCCCTGGCCACCGGGCTCGCCCTGCTGACGCGGGCGCAGCTCTTCCGCTACACCGCCCAGGTCGCGCCCGTGCTGGCCGCGGGGCTCAGCGCGCTCGTCCTGCTCGGCCTGGGACTGGCGCTCGACCCGCCGCGCGCGGTCGTCACCGCGGCCCTGCGCGGCGACCGCGGCGACCTCGACATCAGGACCGTCTGGCTCGTCGCGGCGATCGCGGCGGCGGCCGCCCTCGTCACCGCGATCGGCCTCATCGTGCCGCGCAGCGGACTCAGTCCGTTCTGGGGCCGCTTCATGGAGATCGCCGAGGGCTTCGTCCTGCTGACACTGGTGCCCCTGGCCCTCGCCGTCTTCGACGTGTACGCGACCGTCCGGTCGATGACCAGCTGACCCGGCCGCCCGGCGGTGCGGCACGCGCGCGTGCCGCACCCGCTGCCCCATGCCCGGACGCCCCGCGCCGCCCGCCAGGGACGGCCGGCCGCCCCTGGCACAGGCCACCCCCGCACGAAGGGATCTCCTCGCGTGAGCTTCGGCCCACCACCGTCCGCCTACACCCAGTCCGCCCTGGCCGCGGACCAGAACCGCAGACGCCGCCGCATCCGGATGCTGGGAGCCGTGGCCGTCGTCGTGGCCGCCGCCGTCGGCGTCGGCGGCTGGATCCTGTCGTCCACGGGGGACGAGGGGGCATCCGCCGACCCGAAGCCGTCGGCCACCGCACAGAGCCCGGACGACATCCGGGAGCTGACGGAGAAGACCCCCGCTTCCCCCGAAGGCCGGCTGCTGGTCGAGTACAGGGAGGGCAACCTCGCCAAGACGGTCAAGGGCGACCCCCGGTACGCCCCGGGCACCTGGGCCACGGACAAGGTGCTCGCCAAGGGCATGGCCGACCGGATCGAGGGTCTCACCACCGCGGCCACCGGCCCGGAGAAGGCCTGGACCCTGCGTCTCGACGGCCATCTCTGCGCCACCAGCAAGCACATCACCGCGGACGGCCGTACGGCGGTCGTCGTCCAGCCCAAGAAGTCCGGCACCGTGGCGCAACGGGGCGTCTGCGACGAGGTGGTGTTCTTCGACGTGAACACCGGCAAGAAGCTGTGGCAGGCGAAGATGCCCTCGGCCGCCTCCGCCTTCGTGACCAACACGAACCTGACCATGACCAAGGGCGTCGTCGCCGTCGCCTGGGGCGGCGGTTCGGTGGCCTACGACATGAAGAGCGGCAAGCAGCTCTGGAACAGCACGACGGTCTCCGCCTGCGAGGACAACGGCTTCGCGGGCGGCCGGGCCCTGCTGGTCCTGGAAGAGTGCGGCGCCCAGTCGCCCAATCCCACCTACCGGGTCGAGAAGCTGGACCCGCGTACCGGAAAGCCCCTGTGGACGTACAAGGTGGCGAACGGGGTCGAGGACGTCTACCTGCCCTCCTCCGACCCGCCGGTGCTCGCCGTCGCCGCCGGCGACAGCTCGGTGACCGACCTGATCACGCTCGACGGCGCCGGCAAGCGCCTGGCCACCATCTCCCTCACCGGCTACGACCCCAAGTGCGGCGAACGTGACTTCGGCGCCGGGTTCTTCGGGACGGTGGAGTACTGCGACGGCGTGGTCGTCGGACGCGACCAGGTGTACGTGGTCAGCAAGGAGACCACCGAGCTGCGCCAGGCGGCCAACTGGATCGTGGCCTTCGACGTCACGACCGGGAAGGCGGGCCGCAAGCTGGACGCCCGGCCCTCCCAGCCGCTCACCCCGCTGCAGGCCGACGGGGACGCCCTGCTGGTGTTCCGGCGCAGCTACTCCGAGGTCGAGCCGTCCTCGGTCCTCACCTGGGACCCGCGCACCGGCAAGGAGACACCGTTCCTCCTCTTCGGGTTCCCGGCGGACGACGAGGGAGACTTCGCCGACATCGAGCACTCGGACATCCTGGTCGCGCAGGGCCGGGTCTACTTCGCCAAGCGTGAGCTGACCGCCGACGACAAGCACCCCACCTACCCGGTGGACGCCGTCCTCGGCATCGGCAGCGCGGCCGCGCGGCACTGACCGGCCCCACCGGACAGGGGGAGGGGCGGCGCGCAACCCCGCGCCGCCCCTCCCCGTCCGTCGGCCGGACCGCTACTCCGCCGCCGCCCCGAGCCCCCCGTTGTGCTCGGCCGGCTCCAGATCGAACTCGCCGTCGCGTGCCCCGAGCACGAACGCCCGCCACTCCGCCTCCGTGTAGCGCAGCACCGTGTCGTGGTCGAGGGACGACCGCATGGCCACGGCACCGCCCGGCAGGTAGGCGATCTCGACGCGCTCCTCGTGCTGCTCCGTGCCCGGCGCGCAGTGCCACTCCACGCCGGAGATGTCGAGCGCGTACAGTTCGTCGCGCTCGCGCTCCTTGCGTGCCTTGATCTCCGCTTCCGTCTCCGCCATCTCGCAGCGACCCCTTCCCGACGTACGTACACGGTGCCAGCGCTCACCCTAGGCCCTGGGGCGCGCGGCGCGGGGCGTTCGGGAAACCGGGTGAAGGGCGGCCTCCACCGCCTGGTAACCTGGTCGACGGCCGTTTGTGTACGCACCCCCGGCGCCGTCGCAGGCAACCCTGCGGGCCCTGGAGATCGCGCCCAGCGGACCCCGCCTCCCGAGTCACGGAAGCTCCCCAGAGACACAGAGCTGGGGCACTCGGTGGCCACTTGCAGACCATGAAGGAGTACGCGTGTCGCTCGACGCCGCTACGAAGAAGCAGATCATCGGCGAGTTCGGTACCAAGGAGGGTGACACCGGCTCCCCCGAGGTCCAGGTCGCCCTGCTGTCCCGTCGGATCTCCGACCTGACCGAGCACCTCAAGACCCACAAGCACGACCACCACTCCCGTCGTGGCCTGCTGATCCTGGTCGGTCAGCGCCGTCGCCTGCTGCAGTACCTGGCGAAGAAGGACATCCAGCGCTTCCGTGCGCTGGTCGACCGCCTCGGCATCCGCCGCGGTGCGGCGGGCGCCAAGTAGGACGCCGTGAAGGGAGCGGTTCCCGGTCAGGATCGGGGGCCGCTCCCTTTGCCGTACGTGCGGCGGGCTCGCCGCGGGTACGGAGAACTCCGCCGGATGTGCGGAAACGTGCGGAGTGTCACTCACGCTTTGTAGTGTGGTAGCACGACGCACGACGTACGGCATGGAACGCGGTACGGAACAGTACGCATAGACGTGCGAAAGCGCGGTACGAATCCGTACGCGCCCAGCACGCACACAGAACGAGGAGGAGCGCACCTCGCCGCCGCCGGTCCTCGGTAGTGGCCCCCGGGCGATGTGAGCCCCGGGTGCTTCGATCGAAGACCGGCCCGCACCAGACGGAGCGCTTCTCCGCCACCGTCCCCCCGCCACACGGGCGAGGCGGGACGAAAGACGACAAGTAACGGAGAAAACGCTGGTGGAGAACGAGACCCACTACGCCGAAGCCGTCATCGACAACGGTTCCTTCGGCACCCGCACCATCCGCTTCGAGACGGGCCGCCTGGCCAAGCAGGCCGCCGGCTCCGCCGTGGCCTACCTGGACGACGACACCATGGTGCTGTCGGCGACCACCGCCTCGAAGAACCCCAAGGACCAGCTCGACTTCTTCCCCCTCACGGTGGACGTCGAGGAGCGGATGTACGCCGCCGGCAAGATCCCCGGCAGCTTCTTCCGCCGCGAGGGCCGGCCCAGCGAGGACGCGATCCTCACCTGCCGCCTGATCGACCGCCCGCTGCGCCCGTCCTTCAAGAAGGGCCTGCGCAACGAGATCCAGGTCGTGTGCACGGTCATGGCGCTCAACCCCGACCACCTGTACGACGTGGTCGCGATCAACGCCGCCTCCGCCTCGACGCAGCTGGCCGGCCTGCCCTTCTCCGGCCCGATCGGCGGCGTCCGCGTCGCGCTGATCAACGGCCAGTGGGTCGCGTTCCCGACCCACAGCGAGCTGGAGGACGCCGTCTTCGACATGGTCGTCGCCGGCCGCGTCCTGGAGGACGGCGACGTCGCGATCATGATGGTCGAGGCCGAGGCCACCGAGAAGACCATCCAGCTGGTCAAGGGCGGCGCCGAGGCTCCCACCGAGGAGGTCGTCGCCGCCGGTCTGGAGGCCGCGAAGCCCTTCATCAAGGTGCTGTGCAAGGCCCAGTCGGACCTCGCCGCCAAGGCCGCCAAGCCCACCGGCGAGTTCCCGATCTTCCTCGACTACCAGGACGACGTCCTGGAGGCGCTCACCGGTGCCGTCCGCCCCGAGCTGGCCCAGGCGCTCACCATCGCCGGCAAGCAGGAGCGCGAGGCCGAGCTGGACCGCGTCAAGGGCCTGGCCGCCGAGAAGCTCCTGCCGGAGTTCGAGGGCCGCGAGAAGGAGATCTCCGCCGCGTACCGCGCGCTGACCAAGCAGCTGGTCCGCGAGCGCGTCATCAAGGAGAAGAAGCGCATCGACGGCCGCGGCGTCACGGACATCCGTACGCTCGCCGCCGAGGTCGAGGCCATCCCGCGGGTGCACGGCTCGGCGCTGTTCGAGCGTGGCGAGACCCAGATCCTGGGCGTCACCACCCTCAACATGCTCCGCATGGAGCAGCAGCTGGACACCCTCTCCCCGGTGACCCGCAAGCGCTACATGCACAACTACAACTTCCCGCCGTACTCCACCGGTGAGACCGGCCGCGTCGGCTCCCCCAAGCGCCGCGAGATCGGCCACGGCGCCCTCGCCGAGCGCGCGCTCGTGCCGGTGCTGCCCACCCGCGAGGAGTTCCCCTACGCGATCCGCCAGGTGTCCGAGGCCCTCGGCTCCAACGGTTCGACGTCCATGGGCTCGGTCTGCGCCTCCACCATGTCGCTGCTGAACGCCGGTGTGCCGCTGAAGGCCCCCGTCGCCGGTATCGCCATGGGCCTGATCTCCCAGGAGATCGAGGGCGAGACGCACTACGTCACCCTCACCGACATCCTCGGTGCGGAGGACGCCTTCGGCGACATGGACTTCAAGGTCGCCGGCACCAAGGAGTTCGTCACCGCCCTCCAGCTCGACACCAAGCTGGACGGCATCCCCGCCTCCGTCCTGGCCGCCGCCCTCAAGCAGGCCCGTGACGCCCGCCTCCACATCCTCGACGTGATGATGGAAGCGATCGACACGCCGGACGAGATGTCCCCGAACGCGCCGCGGATCATCACCGTGAAGATCCCGGTCGACAAGATCGGCGAGGTCATCGGCCCCAAGGGCAAGATGATCAACCAGATCCAGGAGGACACCGGCGCCGAGATCACCATCGAGGACGACGGCACCATCTACATCGGTGCCGCCGACGGCCCGTCCGCCGAGGCCGCCCGCACCACGATCAACGGCATCGCCAACCCGACGATGCCCGAGGTCGGCGAGCGCTACCTGGGTACGGTCGTGAAGACGACGACCTTCGGCGCCTTCGTCTCGCTGCTGCCCGGCAAGGACGGTCTGCTGCACATCTCGCAGATCCGCAAGCTGGCCGGCGGCAAGCGCGTGGAGAACGTCGAGGACGTGCTCGGCGTGGGCCAGAAGGTCCAGGTCGAGATCGCCGAGATCGACTCCCGCGGCAAGCTCTCCCTCGTCCCCGTGATCGAGGGCGAAGAGGACGCAGAAGAGCAGAAGGACGACGCCGCCAAGTGACGTCCCGTGGCTTGAAGGCGACGGCCCGCACCTCCTCGGAGGCGCGGGCCGTCGCCCGTACCCAAACCCTGATCAAGGGCACGAACGGCATCGGCACCGTGCGCCGCACCACCCTCCCCGGCGGCCTGCGTATCGTCACCGAGACCCTCCCCTCCGTGCGCTCGGCCACCTTCGGCATCTGGGCGCACGTCGGCTCCCGCGACGAGACCCGCTCGCTGGGCGGTGCCACGCACTACCTGGAACACCTGCTCTTCAAGGGCACCGAACGGCGCTCGGCCCTGGACATCTCCGCCGCCCTGGACGCCGTCGGCGGCGAGATGAACGCGTTCACGGCCAAGGAGTACACGTGCTACTACGCGCGCGTGCTCGACACCGACCTGCCGCTCGCCATCGACGTGGTCTGCGACATGCTCACCGGCTCGCTGATCCGCGAGGAGGACGTCGACGTCGAGCGCGGCGCGATCCTCGAAGAGATCGCCATGACCGAGGACGACCCCGGCGACTGCGTGCACGACCTGTTCGCGCACACCATGTTCGGTGACAACCCCCTCGGCCGCCCGGTCCTCGGCACGGTCGACACGGTCAACGCCCTCACCGCCGACCGCATCCGCCGCTTCTACAAGAAGCACTACGACCCGACCCACCTCGTCGTCGCCTGCGCCGGGAACGTCGACCACGCCAAGGTCGTGCGCCAGGTCCGTGCCGCCTTCGAGAAGGCCGGCGCCCTCGGGAGCACCGGGGCCGCCCCCGTCGCCCCGCGCGACGGCCGGCGCGCCCTGCGCACCGCGGGCCGTGTCGAACTGCAGAACAGGAAGACGGAACAGGCCCACGTCGTCCTCGGCATGCCCGGCCTCGCCCGCACCGACGACCGCCGCTGGGCCCTCGGCGTCCTGAACACCGCCCTCGGCGGCGGCATGTCGTCGCGGCTGTTCCAGGAGGTGCGGGAGAAGCGCGGCCTGGCCTACAGCGTGTACTCCTACACCTCGGGCTTCGCCGACTGCGGCCTGTTCGGCGTCTACGCCGGGTGCCGGCCCAGCCAGGTGCACGACGTGCTGCGGATCTGCCGCGAGGAACTCGACCACGTCGCCGAGCACGGCCTGTCCGACGACGAGATCGGCCGCGCCATCGGCCAGCTCCAGGGCTCGACCGTCCTCGGGCTGGAGGACACGGGCGCGCTGATGAACCGTATCGGCAAGAGCGAGCTGTGCTGGGGCGAGCAGATCTCCGTCGACGACATGCTGGCCCGGATGGCCGCGGTGACCCCGGACGAGGTCCGCGAGGTCGCCCGGGACATCCTGGGACAGCGCCCCTCGCTGTCGGTCATCGGCCCGCTCAAGGACAAGCAGGCCGCGCGTCTGCACGACGTGGTCGCGTGAACCCCCGGGGCGCCCCGGCCGCGACAGCCTCGGCCGGCGGCGCCCCCGGTCGGCAACACTTCGGCCGGCAACCCCATCGGTCTTAAGGAAGCAAGAGATGAGCAAGCTGCGCGTGGCGGTCCTCGGTGCCCGGGGCCGTATCGGTTCGGAGGCCGTACGGGCGGTGGAGGCCGCCGAGGACATGGAGCTGGTCGCCGCCCTCGGCCGGGGCGACCGGCTGGAGACCCTCACGGAGAGCGGCGCCCAGGTCGCCGTCGAGCTGACCACTCCCGCCTCGGTCATGGACAACCTCGACTTCTGCGTCCGCAACGGCATCCACGCCGTGGTCGGCACCACCGGCTGGAGCGACGACCGCCTCGCGCGGCTGAGGGGCTGGCTCGACCGCTCTCCGTCCACCGGCGTGCTCATCGCCCCGAACTTCTCCATCGGGGCCGTCCTCACCATGAAGTTCGCCCAGCTCGCCGCGCCGTACTTCGAGTCCGTCGAGGTCGTCGAGCTGCACCACCCCAACAAGGTCGACGCCCCCAGCGGCACGGCCACGCGCACCGCCCAGCTCATCGCCGAGGCCCGCGCCAAGGCCGGTACGGCTCCGGCGCCGGACGCCACCGCGACCGCGCTGGACGGCGCCCGCGGCGCCGACGTCGACGGCGTACCCGTGCACGCGGTGCGGCTGCGCGGCCTGCTCGCCCACCAGGAGGTCCTGCTGGGCGGCGAGGGCGAGACGCTCACCATCCGCCACGACTCGCTCCACCACAGCAGCTTCATGCCGGGCATCCTGCTCGGCGCGCGCCGCGTGGTGACCACTCCGGGCCTGACCTTCGGCCTGGAGCACTTCCTCGACCTGAACTGAGCCCCGAGCCCATGCGCGCGAAGATCACCTACCTCGTCACGGCCGCCGTCCTCGTCTTCTACTTCGTCCTGGTCGGCAGCCGTGGCGTCCTGCTCATCGAGTCCGGCACGCTCGTGACGGTCACCTTCGGGGTCGCCGTGCTGATCCTGCCGGTGATCGGCCTGTGGTTCCTGTGGAAGAACACCCAGTTCGTCCGCAACGCCAACCGGCTCGCCGCCGAACTCGACGCCGAGGGCGGCCTGCCCGTCGACGAACTCAAGCGCACGCCCAGCGGGCGCATCGACCGGGACTCGGCCGACGAGGTCTTCGCCAGGCGCAAGGCCGAGACGGAGGACGCTCCCGACGACTGGCGCACCTGGTTCCGCCTCGCCGTCGCCTACCACGACGCCCGCGACACGCCTCGCGCCCGCAAGGCGATGCAGCGCGCGATCGCCCTGCACGACGGCAAGCCCGTCCCGGTGGCCTGAGCACGGCGCGGGACCACCGTCCGCCCGCCCCGGACGCGTACGCCGGGACGGGTTCCGGATCAGCGGGGCCGGTACTCCTCGGCCCACGCCTCCACCATGTCCGCCGCGCGGTCGAACGCCGTCGCGCGGCCCAGGAAGTCGGCGTTGTGCGTGGTCAGCAGCGGCGGCGCGGACTCCTGGGGCCGGCCCCTGCGACCGAGCAGCAGGGCCTGGCCCTGCACCGTCCGCGGCAGACCGAGCCAGCGCACCGGCTGCTGCACCGTGCGGACACTGACGACCTGCGCCCACGGCGTCGTACGGGTGATCAGGAAGCTGACGTGCCGCAGTCCGCGCGCACCGACCCACACGCCCATGCGCAGCAGCCGCAGTGCCACGGCGACCACGACGAGACCCGTGCCGAGACAGGCAGCGCCGCCCGCCACCGCGCCGGTCAGCGCGATCACGACCGCCGAGAGCAGCACGAACGAGGCGACCAGCAGCACCAGCGCGGCCACGCCCACCCGCCAGGGGCCGGGCCGGTAGGGGCGCCGCCAGCGCTCGCGGTCGTCGAACGGCAGCGCGACGTCGTCCGCTGCGTCGAAGGCGCGGTCGGCCGTCAGGAAGGGCAGGGGCACGGCGGTTCCTCACTCAATCCACGCGGGGGCTGTGCCCGGTGAGGCTATCCGGCTGTGTCGTCGCTCACCACTCGCGGGGGTCCAGGTGAGTGGCCGGCCCTTTCGCCGCCTGTGTCAGTGCCCGTGCGAGGCCTGCTGCGTCTGCGTGGGGGAGTGGCTGGTCGCCAGCGCGGGCATCCCCACGACCAGGGAGCCCACGAGGCCCGCCACGATGGTCAGGCCCAGCAGACAGCGCCCGGCTATCTGGGCCGCCGACGCCCGCCGCCGGGGCGGGGGAGTGACATTGCTGCGGAACCGGTCGGCCTCGGCGACGAAGGCGAACGGGACGGGCTCACGCCGACGGAACATCGCGGGTACGGCTCCCTTCGGGGTCGGGGTGTTCGGGCCGGACGGTTCGGAGGGTGGGAACGAACGGTTCGGGGGTCGAACGGGCGTGTCTCACTCATACAGACGCATGAGTGTCCCGAAAGGTGCCCATTTCCGGAAATTGACTGGGACCCGAGTGCGGACGGGGACAGGAGGGGCCGCCCACGTAGAGTGGGCGCCGCCCGTCAGACGTGAAGGAAGGGACTCCCCGCACCGTGACCGACACCCCCGCCGACGACCTGAAGCCGAGCTTCCGCAGCGATGTCACCGTCGAGCTGGTCAAGCACACCGCGTCGGACACCGACGTGCTCTTCGCGGCCCGCGTCTCGACCATCGGCGAGCAGTCCCTGGACGAGCTGAACAAGGACCCGGAGCGCTCCCGGGGCCTGATCAACTACCTGATGCGGGACCGGCACGGCAGCCCCTTCGAGCACAACTCGATGACCTTCCTCATCAGCGCGCCGATCTTCGTCTTCCGTGAGTTCATGCGGCACCGCGTCGGCTGGTCCTACAACGAGGAGTCCGGCCGCTACCGGGAGCTGCAGCCGGTCTTCTACGTGCCCGACGCCTCGCGCAAGCTCGTCCAGGAGGGCCGCCCCGGCAAGTACCGCTTCGTCGAGGGCACCCAGGGCCAGCAGGAACTGGTCGGCCGGGTCATGGAGGACTCCTACCGGCAGGCGTACGAGGCCTACCAGGAGATGCTCGCCGCCGGCGTCGCCCGCGAGGTCGCCCGCGCGGTCCTCCCCGTCGGCCTGTTCTCCTCCATGTACGCCACCTGCAACGCCCGCTCGCTGATGCACTTCCTCGGCCTGCGCACCCAGCACGAACTGGCCAAGGTGCCGTCCTTCCCGCAGCGGGAGATCGAGATGGTCGGTGAGCGGATGGAGGCCGAGTGGGCGAAGCTCATGCCCCTCACCTACGCCGCCTTCAACGCCAACGGCCGGGTCGCGCCGTAGGCCCCTGTCCGGCGCGCGCCCCGTCCTGCCGCGGGGGCGGGACCAGGGACAGATGTACGGATCAGCCTTGCGAAGTGTCCGTATTGCGGCATTTATGGAAGTTATCTAGCCTGATCGAACGGACCCGGCACTGCTTGAACCCCCGAGCAGGCAGTGCCGGGCTCCGCCTTTGTCACGACTTGTCGGCCGCCCCGAGGGCAGACCCCGCCTTGAGCAACGAGTAGCGTGTTACCCATGGCTCCGACCTCGACTCCGCAGACCCCCTTCGGGCGGGTCCTCACCGCCATGGTCACGCCCTTCACGGCGGACGGCGCACTCGACCTCGACGGCGCGCAGCGGCTCGCCGCCCACCTGGTGGACGCAGGCAACGACGGCCTGGTCGTCAACGGCACCACCGGCGAGTCCCCCACCACCAGCGATGCGGAGAAATCGGAGCTGGTACGCGCGGTCGTGGCGGCCGTCGGAGACCGGGCCCACGTGGTGGCCGGCGTCGGCACCAACGACACCCACCACAGCATCGAACTGGCCCGCGCCGCCGAGCAGGCCGGCGCGCACGGCCTGCTGACCGTCACGCCGTACTACAACAAGCCCCCGCAGGAGGGCCTGTACCGGCACTTCACGGCCGTCGCCGACGCGACCGGCCTGCCCGTCATGCTCTACGACATCCCCGGCCGCAGCGGCGTCCCGATCAACACGGAGACGATCGTCCGCCTCGCCGAGCACCCCAGGATCGTCGCCAACAAGGACGCCAAGGGCGACCTCGGCCGCGCGAGCTGGGCCATCGCCCGCTCCGGCCTCGCCTGGTACTCGGGCGACGACATGCTGAACCTGCCGCTGCTCTCGGTCGGCGCGGTCGGCTTCGTCTCGGTCGTCGGCCACCTCGTCACCCCCGACCTGCGCGCCCTCATCGAGGCCTACACCTCCGGTGACGTGCAGAAGGCCACCGAGATCCACCAGAAGCTGCTGCCCGTCTACACCGGCATGTTCCGCACCCAGGGCGTCATGACCACCAAGGCCGCGCTCGCCCTGCGGGGGCTGCCCGGCGGGCCGCTGCGGCTGCCCATGGTCGAGCTGGCGCCCGAGGAGACCGAACAGCTCAAGATCGATCTTGCCGCCGGCGGGGTACAGCTCTGACAACGAGACTTCGCGAGATCCCTCGCACCGCCCGGCTCCACCCGGAACCACACCCGGGAACCGGGCACCACAACTGAACAAGCACGAAACCGCAGGCCACCGGTGCCTGCACCCCACAACGACAACTGCTTCTGCACGAACGTCACGCGCGCCACGTGCCCACCGGTACGTGGCGCGCGTGGTGAGGAGGGTCTTTTGAGTCATCCGCATCCTGAACTCGCGCCGCCCCCGCCGCTCGCCGACGGAGGCCTCCGCGTCACCCCGCTCGGCGGCCTCGGGGAGATCGGCCGCAACATGACGGTCTTCGAGTACGGCGGACGCCTGCTGATCGTCGACTGCGGAGTGCTCTTCCCGGAGGAGGAGCAGCCCGGAATCGACCTGATCCTGCCGGACTTCTCGTCCATCCGGGACCGCCTCGACGACATCGAGGGCATCGTCCTCACGCACGGCCACGAGGACCACATCGGCGGTGTCCCCTACCTCCTGCGGGAGAAGCCGGACATCCCCCTGATCGGCTCCAAGCTGACCCTCGCGCTCATCGAGGCCAAGCTCCAGGAGCACCGCATCCGCCCCTACACCCTTGAGGTCGTGGAGGGGAACCGGGAGCGCATCGGGCCCTTCGACTGCGAGTTCGTCGCGGTCAACCACTCCATTCCGGACGCGCTGGCCGTCGCCATCCGCACACCCGCCGGCATGGTGGTCCACACCGGCGACTTCAAGATGGACCAGCTCCCGCTGGACCGCCGGCTCACCGACCTGCACGCGTTCGCACGGCTGAGCGAAGAGGGCATCGACCTCCTCCTCGCGGACTCCACCAACGCCGAGGTGCCGGGATTCGTCCCGCCCGAGCGGGACATCTCCGGTGTGCTGCGCCAGGTCTTCGCCGGCGCCCGCAAGAGGATCATCGTGGCGAGCTTCGCCAGCCACGTCCACCGCATCCAGCAGATCCTGGACGCCGCCCACGAGTACGGCCGCCGGGTCGCCTTCGTCGGCCGCTCCATGGTCCGCAACATGGGCATCGCCCGGGACCTCGGCTACCTGAAGGTGCCGCCGGGCCTGGTGGTGGACGTCCGCACGCTCGACGACCTGCCCGACCACGAGGTGGTCCTGGTCTGCACGGGCTCGCAGGGCGAACCGATGGCCGCCCTCTCCCGCATGGCCAACCGGGACCACCAGATCCGCATCGTCGAGGGCGACACGGTGATCCTCGCCTCGTCGCTGATCCCCGGCAACGAGAACGCGGTGTACCGGGTCATCAACGGCCTGACCCGCTGGGGCGCCGACGTCGTCCACAAGGGCAACGCCAAGGTGCACGTCTCCGGCCACGCCTCGGCCGGCGAACTGCTGTACTTCTACAACATCTGCCGGCCCAGGAACCTGATGCCGGTCCATGGCGAGTGGCGCCACCTGCGCGCCAACGCCGAACTGGGCGCGATGACCGGCGTTCCGCACGACCGGATCGTCATCGCGGAGGACGGCGTGACCGTCGACCTCGTCGAGGGCAAGGCCAAGATCTCCGGCAAGGTCCAGGCCGGTTACGTCTACGTCGACGGGCTCTCCGTCGGTGACGTGGGCGAGCCCGCGCTGAAGGACCGCAAGATCCTCGGGGACGAGGGCATCATCTCGGTGTTCGTGGTGGTCGACTCCACGACCGGCAAGGTCACCGGCGGCCCGCACATCCAGGCCCGCGGCTCGGGCATCGAGGACTCGGCCTTCGGCGCGGTCATCCCGAAGATCGCGGAGTCCCTGGAGAAGACCGCCCAGGAAGGCATCGCCGACTCCCACCAGCTGCAGCAGCTCATCCGCCGCACACTGGGCAAGTGGGTCTCGGACACCTACCGGCGCCGGCCGATGATCCTCCCGGTGGTGGTGGAGGTCTGACGGACCGTACGACTGTCCTACGGCAGCTCGTACGCGCGAACTGGTGGCGGGGCGCCTCGATTTGCATCGAGGCGCCCCGCTCCAGTACGTTTACGGCTCCGCCAGGACGGGAACCCGGGATGCTTCGTGCACACCGGAGGACGTCCCCGGAGAGGTGGAAAATCCGACTCAGAACTTCTGATAAAGTCGGAGCCGCCGGAAAGGGAAACGCGAAGCGAAAGCGGAGCGGGAACCTGGAAAGCACCGAGGAAATCGGATCGGAAAGATCTGATAGAGTCGGAAA
>NZ_JOIY01000046.1 GCF_000720185.1 Streptomyces sp. NRRL S-340
CCCGAGATCTACACGTAAGGAGTCGTCGGCAGCGTCAGATGTGTATAAGAGACAGGGGTGTGTCCGCTGAGACCGCGGCGTCTGACGGGACCGCCGTGGCGGGGGTGGCGGGACTGGCAGAGGCGGCCGGCGTAGCAGGCGTGGCAGGGGCCGTCGGCGTGGCAGGCGTGCCCACTTGGGCAGGCTGGCCGACCGGGGGCGGCGGGGCCGCAGAGGCAGTGGCCGCAGCGGCCGTGGCGGTGGCCGGGGCGGTGGCGGTGTTCGGGCCGGGTGGGGAGGCCGGGGACGGCGCTGTGGCCGGCGGGGCGGGCGCAGGCCCGGGCACCTGAGCCGGTGCCGAAGCCGGAACAGGGGCCTGGGGCGCGGGCGCCGGTCGGGCGGGTTCAGGAGACCGCAGCAGGGCGGCGTACGCCTCGGTGAGGGCGTCGCCGGGGTCCACGCCCAGCTCGTCGGCGAGCAGCCGCCGGGTGCGGTGGTACCAGTTGATCGCGTCGGACTGCCGCCCTGAGCGGCCGAGCGCCAGCATCAGCGCGGCGGCCAGGGACTCCCGCAGGGGGTGGGCGACGGCCTCGGTACGCAGGACGGCGGCGGCCCGGCCGTGCTCTCCGAGCTGCCCGTACGCCTCGGCCAGGGCCTCCACGGAGGCCAGCCGCAGGTCCTCCAGACCGCCTGCCGCCGCCTCCAGCGGCCCGCTGCGCACCGTTCCGGTGAGCGCGGGGCCCTGCCAGCAGGCCAGGGCCTCGCGCAGCATCCGCACGGTGTCGGCGGGCAGGCGCTGCGCCCGGGAGAGGGCGACGAGTTCCTCGAACCGGTGGGCGTCGACCAGGGACTCGGGCATCTGCAGCTCGTACGCGGTGCCCTGGGTGGTCAGTTCGATCCCGTAGTCCCGGGCGCCGTGCGCGGCGAGCAGGGCGCGCAGCCGCGAGACGTGCCCCTGCAGGACGGTCTTGAAGTGGGTGGGCGGCTCGTCCTCCCACAGCGCGGCCGTCAGCTGGTCGACGCTGACCGCGGTGTTGGGCCGCAGCAGCAGCATCGCCAGCAGGCTGGAACGCTTGACGGGGCCGGGGGCGAGGTCGCCGTTCTCCGTGATCACGGCGACGGATCCGAGCAGCCGGAACTCCACCTGCCTGACACCTCCCGATCCGCGGCCCGCCGTCCCGAGCCGAGGATACGTGGGGACGTACGCGGAAACGACCGGCATACCGTCCACGACCTGGTGTCTTCGGCCACCGGCCGCACCGCTCACCCCCCGGCGCCCGACTGCCCCGCACCGGCCACAGCACGGTGTCGTGGCCGGTGCGGGACGCCCGGGGCGCTCCCCTCACGCGCCCCATGTCATGCGCATGGTGAACAAGGTCACACGGGTGGACGTTCATCCGGGGCATGGCTCACGAGGCCGTCGTCCGAGGTCCAGTTCGTCGTCGAGGTCGTCTCCCCGGAATCCGCTCAGCGCGACCACACGGTCGGACTGCGCGAGTACGCACAGGCCGGCGTCCCGCACTACCGGTGCATCGAGGGCGAGCACGGCTCCCCGTCGTCCACGTCTACGGACCCGACGTACCGACCCGCGCCTACGCCCCCGCCGGCATCTTCCGCGGCACCCTGAAGCGCCCCGTCCCCTTCGGCATCACCCTGGACCTCGACAAGCTCACCCGCCGCGGGCCGAATGACGTCCGGAACGCTCCGCCCGGGCCGGGGACGCTGACCAGGCGGTCCCCGGCTCACCCGGCGGACGTGGCGGGCCTTGCGTCCAGCATTCCGAGGCGTGCCTGTTCGTCCTCGACGATCCGCCGGGCCAGTTCCACGTCCGACACGTCGACCGCGTCCGGGGTGGCTTCGGCCACGGCGCTGCGCCGCGCGTAGGCGTCGAACAAACGCGTCTTCTCCTCCAGCATCCGCACCATGCGTTCGTCCACTCCCCCAGTGGCGAGGAGACGGTGCACACGGACCGGCCTGACCTGGCCCATGCGGTGGGCCCGGGCCACGGCCTGGTGCTCGATGGTCGGCTTGATCTGCGGTTCGCAGATGACGACGACGGAGGCGGCCTGCATGTTGAGGCCGACGCCCGCCGCCTGGATCTGCGCGGTCAGCACCGCCGGGCCGCGGGCCGCGGCGAAGTCGTCGACGATCTGCTGCCGCCGGCCGGCCGGCACACCGCCGGTGAGCGGGCCGAACAGGGGGGCGCCGTCGGATCCTGCCCCGAGCGCCTCGCCCACCACGTCCAGCACGTCCTTGAAGTAGGAGAAGACCACCGTCTTCTGCCCGTTCTCGCCGGCCTCCCGGACGATCTCCCGCAGTCGGTCCAGTTTGGCCGACTTCCCGGGGCGCGCATACGCGGCCCGGCGCATCGCCATGAAGTTCCCTGCCCGCACGGCCTCCCGGTACGCTTCCTCGTCCGAGTCGCTGAGTTCCTCCCACTCGTCGGTCTGCTGGAGACTCGGGAGTTCCGTCAGCACGTCTTCCTGGTTGCGCCGCAGGTAGACCGGGGCGACGGCCTTGCGGAAAGCGCTCGATCCGGCCGGCGCGTCCCCCTCGCCGAGGGAGTCCGCGATACCGCGGTCCAGCATCGCGACCAAGTTGCGGAACTCCACGACCCGGTTCTCCATGGGGGTTCCGCTCATGAAGAGAACGCGCTCGCAGTGATCCGCCCACACCGCGACCGCTTGAGAGCGCTTGGCCCGCGGGTTCTTCACGGTGTGCGCCTCGTCCACCACGAACAGGCCGACCTCCCCGCCACCCGGCGCCGGGAAACCGCGCAGAGCGTCGAACGTGGTCACCCCCACACCGCCCCGCCCCTTCCAGTCGGCGAACGCGGCGTGGCGGTCGGGGCCGTGGAGCACCCTGACGGCCAGAGTGCTACGGGCTTCGATCTCCCGGGTCCAGTTCACGAGGACGCTCGCCGGGCAGACGACCATGAAGTGGCTCTGCCCCTCGGCCGCCAGGTGCGCCAGCACGGCGATCGCCTGGATGGTCTTCCCGAGGCCCATCTCGTCGCCGAGCATCACCTTACGCAGGGCCAGGGCGAACTGCGCGCCGAACGCCTGGTAGCCACGGAGGGAGACCCGTCGGCACGAGTCGTCCAACTGCTGCGCGCGGACCCGCTCGGCGACCTCGTCGGGCAGGAAGCCCTCGGCAGCCGCGGCGTCGGGCCGCCGTCCGGTGATCTCGGCGAGCAGGCTGTAGTACTCGGCGGAGCGGAGTTCGAAGTCCGTCCAGGCCGCCAGGTCGGTCGACGGCCGCAGCAGGTCCGCGGACGCCTGGGCGAACAGTTCCGCCAGGCCCGCCCGGTCCGCGTCCTCCGCCAGCGACCGGACCTCCGTCACCGCGGCCGACGCACGGGCCCGCTTCTCCCGGCCCGCCAGAAGCATCCGCAGACGTCCGGTGGCGGGTCTGGCGTCGGCCAGCAACGGGCCGAGCCGTTCCGACAGGGCGGTGGCCGCTTCCACCGCGCGCCGCCCCTCCGGACCGGCCTCCACCAGCACGTGCAGGGCCATGACGAGTGCGGTGGTGCCCGGTTGCGGCCGGTCCACGTCGATACGGACCGCCACGGTCTCGTGCACGGCTTCGGAGAACCGGCGAGCGGCGGCGAGCACCTGATCGACCGTGCGCTGCCCGACACCGGGGATCTGCCGCAGCCGGTAGGGGCCCGCTTCCAGGATTCGGCCCACCGTGCCGAGTCCGCTCTTCTCGAGGTTCCCCAGCCGCAGACGCCCCTCGGTGACGTCCTGCAGCCGGGCTACCGGGATGGCGTCGAGTTCCCGCTCCACCGCCGCGTCATGGAGCGGTTTCAGTGCCGCCCGCACCGCCTCGGCGGCCCTGTCGTGGTCGCCGACCACGGCCTGCGCCGCCTCGTGCAGCCGCGCTCCCCTCGCGACCGCTTCCCGCCCGTCGTGCCCCACCCGTCCCGCCCCTCTCTCACGCTGCCCGCATCCTCCCACTGCGCGGACCGGTGCGCGGCGGGGCGGCCCTCCGGCCGGAACGGGGGGCCCGCGGAGCGGCAGCGGCCGACCTCGCCGGGCCGCCGGCGCGGCGGGACCGGGGCATGAGGGAGGCGTCAGCCGCCGAGGAGCCGGGCGGTGCGGGCTCCCGTCCCTCCCCCGGACGAGCTGACTGTCACCTCCGCCCCACGCCCCCCGGTTACGCGCTCTTCACGACTGTGGAACAGCGACTCACGCACAGCTCCGGAAGCGGCTTCACCGGCGCCTGCTCCCCCACCAGCCGATCCTGAGCACCACAGATGCGCGCTCAGCACGCGCTCAGCACGGGCGTCCTGATTCCTTCTCGGCACGATCGAGGCACAGGAAAAAAACCGAAAGGGCCCGACCCCGGAGAGTCGGACCCTGTCCGGCCTGTATGCCGGCCAGACCGGGCAGAGCGGCTGGTCGGCCGCTACACGTTGAAGCGGAACTACCCCACAAGGCTCTGACCTGCGAGAATGCAGGCACATCCCAGCACGATCCCAGCACGGGATGCGCGACAAAGTACAAGAACACCGAAGATCGCCAACGCTACCCGGAAGCGCCCGCACACGCCTGAAGTCTGCGGAACTTCTACGAGCGCCACATCAGGCTCGTGCCACCGCACCGAACCTCGCAGAGCAGCACAGCGCTCGCGCTCACTCGCGGTCTCCCCGGACGTCAGCGGCCAGCTCCGACGCCTGGCCGCCGCCCAGAATGCACGTCCAGACCTCGAGGCCGGCGCGAGCGTCCACAGATCCCGTATGCCCCCGGTTTGGCGGGGCCTAGTCAGAAGCTTCCGCGCTGTCGCAGGTCAGCCTGCATAGCTCAGCGGGTGGAGCAGGCGCCTTCTAAGCGCTTGGCGGCAGGTTCGAGTCCTGCCGGTGGCGCCCAAACATGGCTGGTCAGGACTCTCTCGGACCGCCAGCGGAGAAACGGTGCGCGCGGTACTGCGCCGTTCGTTCAGAGCGTTGGATTCCGTGCTCCAGAGAGGGGCAACGTGGATCAGCTCGGCATTCAGCTGGCCGAGGTGAGACGCGCCAGGCCCCCCTTCTCCAGCTCGTGCACCACCAGCTCCTCCATCACGTGTCGCTCCCTGGCGGAGGCGTAGGCGAGGTCGTGCAGGGCAGCAGCACGCCTGGCGAAGTCCCGCCTCACCGCATCGGTCGGCCAGGGGATCTTGTAACGGGAAAAGTCCTTGCGCCTCATCGCGCGGGCCTGCTCACCCTGCGTAACGGCCGTCAACTCCCGCCTCCGGTAACGCAGCGAGTGCAACAACCACATCCGATCGACCTCGGACTCCGTGTAAATCGCGAGCGTCCGCCGACCTGGCACTACCGGGGTAGTAGTGAGCACGGTCCGCACCTCCCCGGGACGGGGCGCGATCAAGAGGCTGCCGGACGGGCATACAACCTCCGCTTGCGCCACGGTGCGTGAAGTCACTGCACCCAGATGTACTGTCTTGCAGTTCAGTACTTCGCGGGGAGACACCCACGGCATACCCGACTGCTCGCTGTCCGGCAGAGACTGTGCCACACCAGCCGTAACCTGACACACTTCGCCCACTGCACGCTCGGTATCGGGACCTTGCCCGCACGTCTGCAGCGCCTCCATGAAATGCGCATCCGCTAGTTCCGTCGCGCAAGACACAATCCGGGTGTTCAACGCATTCTTGCGCTCAGCAAGCGAGATCAGCGAAAGCAGCCTCTCCCGCACCGGCGCTGGAGGCACTGGCACGGGAAGTCGGTTGAGTGCCTGCAGAGGCAAGGTCATGTGCTCGGCGTTCGACGCGGACAGCGTGAGATAGCTCTGGCTCTGCGAGGTCTTCAGCCACCATCGAAGCCACAGATCCCATTGTTGGGCGCGGCCCTCTGGTGTCCAGCGGACGACCGCGAGCGACCTGGCGACATTCCATCCTGCGTGCTCCTCCCCTGCAACTGCCGCCTCCCCCACACGCCCCACGAGCACGACAAGGAGGTCCCCAGACCTCAGCGTGCTGCGTGGGTGGCGTCTGGCCACATCGGGAGGCACAAATGTGAACTCCTGGACGTACACACCTCCCTCGACGATCTCTGTGGCGCGGATCATCGGGATTCCGCCGGATGCCTTCTGCTGTCGCGCAATTCCGTAGGCGGCGTACTCGACCCCAGGGAACTCACGCAACTCAACGACGGGCCACGGAGTGGGGACATCATCCGATTCTGTAGTCATGCCTGCTCTCCAGGGCATCACGGACGCGGTTCCTGGCTGCGGCGCTACGATCCATGCACTCATACAGCTCGGCCTTCCGGTTCCGGTCTCCGTCACTTGAATGCAACTGCGCGGTGCCCCCGTTCCGTACGTAGCGTGCGGGAGTCAGATCGAAGCCCGCCTCAGCGATTTCCTCGTACCTCGCCGCACGGCACCATGGGACGGATTCAGGGTCCCCCTCGCCCTCACGGCGTCGAAGTCCCTGCCATTCACCGAAGATCTGCAGCAGGCGTTCGGCCGAGTCCTTTGCGAAGTGGCGCCGCTGCCCCTCCTTCACCGCTGGCAGTTTCCCTGCATCCGCGAACAAGACCTGATCGGAGTGCGGCCGCTCCCCTTTGGCCAGCAGCCACAGCGCCGTGCTCGCGCTGGCGTGCGGAAAGAGCCACGTCGGCAAGGCCACGACGCCCACGACCAGACCGTTCTCCAGCAGCCCACGGCGGATCAGTCCGTCGGTGCTGTTGCTGCTGTGCGCCGCGCCGGAAGACAGCAGAACGACGGCCCGTCCTTGTGGCGTGAGATCGGCAAGGATGTGCTGGACCCAGGCGAAGTTCGCGTTACCCGGACGTGGCACCCCCAGGGTCCACCGCCAGTCGTCCTTCAGTTCACCGTGCCCCCAGTCCCGCTGGTTCACAGGAGGGTTGGCGACGATCACGTCGGCCGGTATCGGTGAAGTGCCGGCCCTGAGGGTGTCAGCTCCTTCCTTGCCGAGGTCGGCAAGGAATCCGTGCAGGGCGAGGTTGACGGCTGCGGCATAACGCGCCGTCCGGCTGATATCCGCACCGGACAAGCGCACTTCACCCCCCTGTGCCCGAGCCCGGTGTGCGGCGGCGCGCAGCAGTCGCCCGCTGCCGCACACCGGGTCCCGAACAATCTCGCCTCCTCGGGGAGCGGCCAGCCCCGCGAAGAGGTGTGCTAGGTCGTTTGACGTGAAGTAGTCATCGCCACGCGCATAGCGTGTCGAGTACGTGTCGAGGAGCACGTCAAGGAGCCTCGGGTCCGGATCCAGCTGCCGCACCTCCGCGATCAGCTCACGGAGGGCCGGGTCGATGAGCTCGAAGGGACGGCTCACACCTTCGTCGCGATACGCAGGAAGACTGTGGGCGCGAGCAACGGGCGTATGCGGCCACACTGCGCCGAGCCTGGCCCCCGCTGACTCCGAACCCGGCCCCCACAACCGGTCCACCTCCGCCAGTGATCCATGGCGGGACCAGCAGTGAAGGTAGACCACTTGAAAGGCAAGCCGGTACGTCGTCGCAGCATCGGCGACGCTGCGTAGCTTCTCGACGGCCCGCAGCACTCGCCGGTACTTCAGCCGCCCCTCTTCGTTCGCCCATTCCTCCTGGGTCACGACGACCTCAGCCAGGAGACGACCGCCAGCCCGATGAGAACAGCGGCTCCGCAGGCGGCACCACCGTTCTGGATGGCCGTGACGACCTCTCCCGCGCCCACGAAATCGAGGATGCCGGCCACGAGCCCCACCACCACGGACGCCAGGACGACCACCACCAACAGCAGCGCTCGCTGCGACATGCCACAACTCCCTCGGTTCAACCAGCAGTTAGCAGTTCTGCGGTTCGTTCCGCGGACTTGAAAGTAGTGGCCTGACGCACCTCACGTCTCGCAGCACGGGAATTTGCTTTTGCCATAAGGCGGTCGGGCGCAGCCCCTGCCGACCCCACGAAGGACATCCGGTCGGGCAGACGATCGCCCCGGCAAGCAGACGCTTGCCGGGGCCAGAAGCAAGATGAGCGAGGGCTATGCGTCGGCGGTCGAGCCGTCCTGGGACCACTTGTCGGCAAAGTGTTCCATCTGGCGGATCACCAGGTCGATCGCTTCCTTAGACTGCTCCGGCGGGTAGCCATGACGGGCCAGGAGGCGCCTGATGGTGGCGCGGAGCCTGGCCCGGACCGGTTCGCGGGCGATCCAGTCCTTCTTGAGGTTCTTGCGGACCTGGACCACGAGGTCCCGGGCGATGCCGGAGAGGATCTCGTCGCCCATGAGGTCGCGGGCGCTGCCGAGGTCGGCGACCGCGTCGTAGAAGGCGAGTTCGTCGTCGCCCAGCGGCGGGGTGAACTTCTCACCTCGCCGCGCGTCCTCCGCAACCGTCTTGGCCAGTTCCACCAGCTGGGCGATGATCTCGGCGCTGGTGAGCTGCTGACGCATGTAGCGGGTCATCAGGTCCTGAAGGCGCTCTGAGAAAGCGGTCTGGCGGACGATGTTGTGCCGGGTCTGCTCGCGCATCTTCTGCTCGACGAGGCGGCGCAGGGCTTCGGCGGCCAGGTGTGGGGTTTCGCTGTTCTGCAGGCGGCCGACGAGGGCGTCGTTGAGGTGGGTGAGGTCGGCCTTGTCCAGTCCGGCCTCGGAGAAGAGGTCGGTGACGCCGCCGGTCTCCACGACGGCGGAGGTGAGCTGGGAGAGGTAGAGGGCGACGTCGCGGGCGACGGGCAGGCCCTGGGCTTCGCGGTCCATGGCGTCGAGCTTCGCCATATACGTACGGACCTCGACGAGGAACTGGATGTCGCGCTTCCAATACGGCTGGTCGGTAAACCGGGAGGAGATGTCGGCGGATGAGCCGGCCAGGGCGAAGAAGCGTTCCAGGCGGTAGCCGTGTTCGCGGAAGCGGCGGCTGAGGGTCTGATTCGGGTCGTCGAGCTGGTCGGGGTTGTTGCCCGGGGTGGCGGGGCTGCGGAGGTACTCGGCCGTGGTGTAGGCCGCCTTGACGAAGGCCTTCGCGTCGGGGCGGGAGAGGCGTTCGCGCCAGTTCCAGCCGAGGAGCATCTGGTCGAGGATGTCGTACTCGTTGCGGAGTTCGTCCAGGGCTCGGTCGATGTCCTGGCCGAGGGTCCGGTCGGCCTGGTCGTCGGCGGAGTACTCGGCGATGGCCTTCTGGAGGTTCTCGGTGAGCGGGGCGTAGCCGACGAGGAGGCCTTCCTCCTTCTTGCGGAAGCGGCGGTTGACGCGGGCGAGGGCCTGCATCAGGCCGGCACCGCGGAGCGGCCGGTCCAGGTACATGGTGTGGATGGACGGCGCGTCGAAGCCGGTCAGGAGCATGTTGTTGACGATGAGGAGCTGGAGTTCGTCCTCGGGGTCCTTGGCGCGGTTGATGACGGCCTTGCGCTGGGAGTCGCGCAGGGCGTGGGCGCGCAGTTCCTCGGAGTCCTTGCGGGAGTCCGAGGAGTAGACGATCTTCATGGCGCCGGTGGTGGGGTCGTCCGTGTGCCAGTCCGGGCGCAGTTCGCGCAGGGCGTCGTAGACGCGGACACAGATCTCGCGGGTGGCGCAGACGAGCATCGCCTTGCCGGGGGCGCCGCCGGGTGCGTCGTCGGCGTCCGCGACGAAGGGCAGCATGGCCGCACGGCGGGCTTCCCAGTGTTCGACCAGGTCCTGGGTCAGGTCACGTATCCGGGCGGGGGCGCCGTACATGGCGTTCATGGTGGCGACGGCCTGCTCGACGCGGGTGCGCTCGGTGTCGTCCAGGCCGTCGGTGATGCGGTCGGCCTCGCTGTCGATGGCGGTGGGGTCGACGTCGCGGTCGAGGACAAGCTGGACGACGCGGCTCTCGTGGTAGACCTTCACGGTCGCGCCGTCGTCGGCGGCCCGCTTGAGGTCGTAGGTGTCGATGTAGTCGCCGAACACCTCGCGGGTGTTGCGGTCGGCCTCGGAGATCGGGGTGCCGGTGAAGGCGAGGAGCGTGGCGTGCGGGAGGGCGTCGCGCAGGTGGCGGGCGTAGCCGTCGAGGTGGTCGTAGTGGCTGCGGTGGGCCTCGTCGACCACGACGACGATGTTGCGCCGCTCGGAGAGGAGCGGGTGGTCCGTCCCGGACTCCTTCTCCTGCTTGGTACGGCCGAACTTCTGCAGGGTGGTGAAGAGGATGCCGCCGGTGCGCTTGGCGGCGAGCTCATCGCGGAGTGCGGCGCGGTTGAGGAACTGGTGGGGTTGTTCCGGGAGGACCTCGCTCTCCTTGAACGTGTCGAAGAGCTGGTCGTCGAGATCGGTACGGTCGGTGACGACCACCACGGTGGGGTTGTGCAGGGCGGGGTCGCGCATGACGAGGTTGGTGGTCAGCACCATCTCCTCGGACTTGCCCGAGCCTTGGGTGTGCCAGACCACGCCGGCCTTGCCGTCGGTCGCGGCGGCGCGGCGTACGGCGTCGGCGGCGCGGGTGACCGCGAAGTACTGGTGCGGCTTCGCGATCCGCTTCATGCGCTTGGCGGGCACGAAGTTGATGAAAGACCGGACGAGGGCGAGGAAGCGGGGCTGGGTGAACAGGCCGTGCAGGGCCAGGTCCTGGCCGGTCGGGACGTCGGCATCGGCGTCGGCGTGGACGGCGGCAGCGTCCACGGTGTCCACGCGGGCGCCGAACTCGTCGGTGTTCCACGGGGCGAAGTGCTCGTACGGGGTGAAGGGGGTGCCGTACCTCGCGGTGATCCCGTCGGAGAGCAGCACGACCGCGTTGTAGCGGAAGGCGGTCGGGAACTCCTCGACGTAGTGCCGGATCTGGGTGTGCGCGGCAGCGAGGGTGGCGTTCGGGTCGCCGGCCCGCTTGAGCTCGATGACGGCCAGCGGGAAACCGTTGACGTACAGGACGAGGTCGAAGCGGCGGTTGCGCTCACCGTTGATCACGGTCACCTGGCGGACCGCGCGGTACGTGTTCGCGTCCGCGTTCTCCAGGTCGACGATCCGGACGGTCGGCGTGTACTCGGCGCCGAGCGCGTCGGTGTACGTGACGGAGTGGATGCCGTCGGTCAGGTAGCCGTGCGCGGTCCGGTTCTCCTCGTACGTGTCCTGGGAGGTCGGGGTCGCGGCGGTTGCGAGGGCCTCACGGACGGCCTCCGGGGGGAGGTCGGGGTTGAGCCGCTCGATGGCCTCGCGGAGATCGGAGTAGAGGATCAGGTCGTCCCAGGAACGGCGATGCCCGGAGCCGGGGGCGAGCTCATTGCCCTCGGCCTTCGGCCAGTCGAGCTCCACGAGCTCTTCGAGGGCGAGAAACTCCCAGTCGATTTCGAGGGGGCGGAAGTTGTCGGGGGTGGAGGTGTCGGGGCTGTTGGGGGTGTCGCTGCTGCCGTCGTCGTTCCCGTGCGTGGTCATACGTGGTCCTCGACAATCTTCTCGGCGTCCTTGACGCGGATCCGGCCGGACATGAGTTGGGGGAGGAGGGTGTCGCGGAGGGTGGCGAGGGTTTGGTTCTCCTGCTCGCGCACCCGCGACATCGCGAAAAGCTCCCGTGCTTCCACTGTGAACCGCTGGATGGAGTGCGCGTCCGGAACCTTGATCCGGACCGACAGAGCCCTATCCCGGTTCAGTCCAGGAACAGCTGAATCCGAGTTCATCTCCTCCAGCCCCAATCCCTTGAGGAGAAAGTACGCGTATTCCATGGACACCCCATTACCGCGACACACCACATAGAATGTCGTGTCAATTGGGAAGAATCCACCCTCCGACCAATAAACCGACCCAACCGTCCCCTTGCGGCCGACAATAATCCCGGGCCCCTCAAGCAGGGCCTCAATGTGCGTTCCACTGATTCCACCGCTCCCGAACACGGGAATTTCTCCGGCGACCCTCCGGGCAGCGGGCAGGGATTTCCCGTACTTCAACTCAAGGATGTCACCCAGCACCGCCGACTCCATCGCCGACGCCGAAACCTGCGCCGCCTTCGCCGCACCCAGCTCCATCGCCGCAGCCACGATGCGCTCATTGACGACGATCTTGTCGTCCAGCGCCCCAAGTACAGCCGCAATGGCGCGCTGTTCATCAGGTTCCGGAAGACTAATGGGAATCTGCGTGATGTAATTCCTGTTAAGCATTGGCTGGGCAGCGCCGGAATTGTATCCAGAAAAGTCGATCTCCCCCAGCAGGTGATAGACAAACCTAGGGTCATTCCCCATGAAGTCAGTCACGTAAAGCGAAGTATTGAGCGGCCAAAAATCTTCGGCGCAGTATGTAGCGTGCCCCATGGAAGCCCCAGCGCGCCCAACAACGACGCCGGGGGCCTTCGCAATCGCCGTGTCATGAAATCCACTTGGCCCAGCCGCTCCGACCACTGGAACATTTCCCGGGTTCCGGCTCGTCGTCGGAAGGTCGTGGCCACGACGCAGCTTCACAAGCTGGTCAAGCGTAGTGCGAGTCCATTCAGACATCGACCCTCCCCAGCTGCTCGCGCACCATCTTGGCCAGCTCGTCCGACTTGTCAAACAGCTCGTACAGCTCCCCCGTCAGCCGCGCGATCTTGTCAGCGACCGCCTCGGCGTCCTCTTCCTCCACCTCGGCCGCTCCGACGTACCGCCCCGGCGTCAGCACGTACCCGTGTTCCTGAATCGTCTTCAGGTCCGCGCTGGCACAGAACCCCGGCACATCCGCGTACGTCTCCCCCGCGTCCTTCGCGCTCGTCGTCCCGCGCCACGCGTGGTACGTCCCCGCGATCTTCTTGAGGTCGTCCTCCGTCAGGACGCGCTCAGTACGGTCGACCATCTCGCCCATGTCCCGGGCGTCGATGAACAGGATCTCGCCCCGCCGGTCCGCAGCAGCGACCTTCTGCCCATTCACGCCCCCCGGCGACTTGTCCTTCGCCAGGAACCACAGACAGGCCGGAATCGCCGTCGTCCGGAACAGCTGGGCCGGCAGGGCGACCATGCACGCCACCATGTCGCCGTCCACCAGCGCTTGCCGGATCTCGCCCTCACCGCTCTGCTGGCTGCTCATCGAGCCGTTGGCAAGGACGACGCCGGCCGTTCCCCGCTCCCCCAGCTTGCTGATCATGTGCTGGAGCCAGGCGTAGTTGGCGTTACCCCTCGGCGGGACGCCGTACTTCCATCGCGGGTCCGACTCGTTGCGCGCCCAGTCCTTGATGTTGAAGGGCGGGTTGGCCATGACGTAGTCGGCCTTAAGGTCCGGGTGCTTGTCGTCGGCGAAGGTGTCGCCCCAACGGGCGGCGAGGTTGCCGTCGATGCCGTGGATCGCGAGATTCATCTTGGCCAGGCGCCAGGTACGTTCGTTGAGCTCCTGGCCGTAGACGGAGATGTCGGCCTTGTGGCCCCGGCCACGGTGGGCCTCGATGAACTTGGCGGCCTGGACGAACATGCCGCCGGAGCCGCAGGCCGGGTCGTAGACGCGGCCCTCGTACGGCTCCAGGACCTCCACCAGCAGGCGGACGACGCTGCTCGGGGTGTAGAACTCGCCGCCCCGCTTGCCCTCCGCGCGGGCGAAGTTGCCGAGGAAGTACTCGTAGACCTCGCCGAGGACGTCCTGGGCGGGTTTGTCGTCGCTGCCGCCGAAGCGGGCGTCGGTGATGAGGTCGACGAGTTCGGCCAGGCGCTTCTTGTCGACGTTGTCCTTGTTGAAGATCTTGGGGAGGACGCCGGTCAGCGACGGGTTGGCCTTCATGATGGCGTCCATCGCCTGGTCGAGGACCTCGCCGACGTTGCCGCTCTTGGCGTTGGCGGAGATCGAAGACCAGCGGGCGCTCTCAGGGACCCAGAAGACGTGGTGCCCGGTGTACTCGTCCTGGTCCTCCAGGAACTCCTCCAGGCGGTCCTCGGCGATGCCTTCCTCCGCGAGCTCCTTGGCGAGCTGTTCGCGGCGCTCCTCGAAGGCGTCGGAGACGTACTTGAGGAAGATCAGGCCAAGGACGAACTCCTTGTACTGGTTGGCGTCCATGGAGCCGCGCAGCTTGTCGGCGGCCTTCCAGAGGATGGCCTGGATCTCCTTGGGCGTGGAGGCGGTGAACAGCTCCGCCTGGTCGGCAGGCTTCTTCTTCCGGGGAGGCATGGGCGCTCGGGTCTCCTTCAAGAGTCGGACGAGGGTCGGACGAGAGGTGGTTCGGTGAGGGTCAGCGTGCCGTCGACGAGGCCGGCGGCGGTCAGGGAAGTCAGGTCGTCGAGGGCCGCCGCGTGCTGTCGCAGCAGGGCTGTGCGGCGGGCGATGTCGGCCAGGAGCGCGTCGTAACGCTCGGCCTCGTCGCCGGGGAGGTCGGGGATGAGGAGGTCCTCTATGCGGCGGGCGGAGCGGACCGCGCCGCTCACCCGCCGGTGTTCGGTAGCCGCCGAGCGCAGGAGCGCCGCCAGGACGCGAGGCCGTACAAGGTGCTCGGCGTCGGACCGTGCGCGCAGGACGCGGGCGGGGAAGGCGACCACCGACAGGCCCTCGTCGTCGACGTACGCGCCGAAGCTCGGGGTGGCGGTGACGACGATGTCGCCGGGTTCGGTGAAGTAGGCGTGCTCGTAGGTGTTGAGGAGTACGGCGCGGTCGATGCGGTGGCTTCCGACCGGCGCGCTGCCGGTGATCTCGGCCGGGGTGAGGACCGTGTAGTGGCCCGCGCAGCCGGTTAGGAGGTGTTCGGCGGCGATGCGGTGGCCGGGCAGCCGGCGCAGGCGGCGGTCCTTGAGCAGGCGGGCCACGGTGGTGCGGCGGGCCGGCTGGTCGTCGGGGCGCAGGACGGCGTTGGCACGGATCGTGGGCGCGTGGTCGAGTGCGCTACGGGTGGCGTCGATTAGCTGCTGGAGCCGGAGTTCGGTCTCGGAGATGCGGGCCGGGCGTTCGACGACGGTGCGGGTGTAGCGGTTGGCGTGCGGGCGGTGCTGGGGGGTGAACGCGGCCCCCGGTGCGCCGGTCAGCGCGGTGGCCCGGACGACGGCGGCGTTGCGCGGTTCGTGGCGGCTGTCCGCCCGCCAGCCCGCGTCGCGGAAGATGTCGATGTCCTCGGCCAACGCGTCCAGGGTCTGCAGGGTGAGGCCGCGTGAGGAGAGGTCGGCGAGGAGGACCTGGCCGGTGCGCTTGTCTTCGGGGGTGCGGTGCAGGATCCAGATCGCGGTGCGGTGGGCCGGGCGGAAGGGGAGTACGCCTTCGGGGAGGCTGATCGCGGCCTTGAGGAGGTGCTGTTCCAGGAAGTCCCGGCGCAGACGGTCCGCTTCCCCGCGTGCGGGCAGGGGCCGGACGAGCGCGTCGGCGGGTCCCAGGACGACGGCCGTGCGGTCCTCGGCGAGGAGGTCGGTGAGATCCTGCAGGCACTGCAGGACGGCGAGCGGGCTGCGGGTCTCGGCCGCCTCATAGGGCAGGCAGCAGGCGATGACGTGCGGGTTTCCCCAGTCTTCCGTGGCCAGTTCCTCGCCGTCGGCAAGGTCCATCTCGAATTCCTGGACGCCCTGTGCCATGAGGCGGCGACGGGCGAGCCGGGCCAGGTCCGGCATCGAGTCCGCGGAGAGGAAGAAGGGTGAGTCCTCGGCATCGGACACGGATTCACGCAGGGCGACCAGTAGATCGCCGCTGCGGGGATGCAGGACGGCGGCCGTTGCCCCTTCTTCGCGCTCGTTCAGTCGCGCGAGGCCGGTCAGGCGGGCCATCGTGCGGCTCACCAGCGGAATCGGTTCATCGGCGACGAGGTCGTCGCAGCCCAGGCGGCGGCGTGCGTCCATGACTCGTTCGAGCGCTTCGGCCGGGGTGTAGGCGGCCTCGGTGAGCTGGTCGGCGAGCATGGCGAGCAGGGGGCCCTGACGGTCAGCGTCGGGCAGGTCGCGCAGCTCTCTTTGGAGGAAGGTGTCGTCGAAGTCGGTCTCGGCGGCACGCTCCAGGATCGCCTGCCAGGACAGGTCGGCGAGCGGTTCGTCGAGGAGCTGGCGCAGGCAGAGCAGTGCGGTCACCGTGTCGACCAGCGTGCGAGCGGGGATCGCGCGCCGCCAGGCAGACAGGGTGTGCAGCACAAGCTCCGCCCGGATCTGGCCGGCGTCGGCATTACCGCGGCCGGTGGACAGAAGCCATTCGGCGACTTCACGGCCGTCGAAGAGCGGGCTGGCTCCCTCGTACGCGACGGGTTCGGGGAAATCCGTGTGCCGGCGGGCCCAGGTGGTGACGACGGGACGTTGGACCTGGGCCAACGTCCCGATTTCGGCGTAACTAATCCGCCAGGAGATCTCCTCGGGCAGGATGGGAGCGGTTGCTTCACGTGTGCCAGCCATGCGGTTCCGCTCCCTTCGTGACGACTGCCTCGTGCTCTCGGTCGAGAACGTTTCTCCCAGGGCACCTCACACGCTACAGCCGGTCGAGCTCTCAGCTTCGCCAGCGGTTGATAACCAGGGTTATCAGATCCTCAAACAATTTCACCGACAATTTTCTGGCACCTTCGTCACCATCACCCCGGCACCACCCGCCGGGACGCCAGCCCCATACGAGTCCGACCGCACCGGCGTCCTCATCGCCGCACCTCCGCTCCCTTGCCGGGCACTCACCCCTGTCCGCCTCGACACCACCCGTCCCGTAAGGCCGCTCGTGTTACCGAAGCGCACCGCAACCTCGCCCCAGGAGACCTCTGTGTCCAGCACCGCGTCGAAGCGCACCCTGTACCGCCTGACCCACATCAAGGCGACCCCTGAGTCGATGCTCGAAGCCCTCGACGTCGACGCCCTCGACACCCTGGGCGCGGTCGTGCGCGACGTCAGCGATCACATGGGAGTTCCCGCCCTCGCGGTGTCCTTCGCCGTAGCGAAGGAGGAAGCCGCCTGGGGCAAGGACATCCTCCGGCTCACCGACGAGTCGGACCTGCTGCAGAGCGAGCAGCGCACCGGCGCACTGCTGATGCTCGCCGTCGACGGCACGGTGTACGCGATCGGCTTCGACCAGGGCTACCGGCTTCTCCCCGGCCAGCTCAAGGACGCGCACTTCGGTCTGTCCTTCGGTATCCGCGCCATCAACCCGCGTCAGGTGCGGGACTTCACCGCCAGCGTCCTCGGCCAGGCGCGCATCGACAGTTCCCTGATCCATGCCGGCGCCTCCGTACCGGCACTCGGACTCCGGGACCACGGGCGGATCATCCGCCACCTCGGCGGCTACCTCGACGAAGTCGACCTCACCGCAGGGAGCGGCACCAGGAACGGGGCCATGACCGCGGAGGGCGGCATCGGTCTCCGTATCAAACTCGGCACCACCCCCGCCACACTGATCAAGGACATCCGCGCCATCGCCGCGATCTGCGAGCACGTCGTTCCCCACCCCGACCTGGCCTTCGTCGAGCACATCACCGCGGTCAAGGACCCTTCCCTCATCGACGCGCTCGACGCGGAACTGGACGCCACGCTCGGCCGTCCCGCAGACGGCCGGATCATCACCGCCGTCCCCTTCTCCCAGAGCACCGACCTGCCCCGGTCCACCGCCTGCACCATCAAGATCGGGTCCTGCCCGCCCCACCTCCGGGACGAGTTCAGTCTCGACTACGTCCTGGAGCGGGCCCGTGTGATCAAGGCAGGCGCCCGCGTCACGGCGCTCCGGCAGGGCACCGTCGAACTGTTTCGTGACACGCTCTCCGCACGGACCGCGCTCGCCCCGCGCACCGCCTCCCTGGAAGCCCTGTCCAAGGAAACCGCCATGAAGTGGATCGAGGCCACTTTCTCCCTCGGCTCCCGCACGTTCTGTCTGCTCGACGGTGAGTGGTACGAGCTCGGGGCGGGCTACCTGCGCAACGTCAACGAGACCGTGGCTCCCTTGTTCCCCGACGCGCCCTCCGTCGATCTCCCCCGCTGGCCGCTCGTCGAGAAGCTCAACAAGAAGGGTATGCGCGTGATGCGTCCCGTAGACGAAGGCGACTACAACAAGCTGGCCGCCCAGGCCCGTCGCGGCTGGGTCTGCCTGGACAAGAAGAATGTCCACAACCCCTTTCGGGCAAGCAACTCCGTCGAGATCTGCGACCTGTTCACCGAGGACGACACTCTTGTCCTCGTGAAGCCCGCGCACTCCTCAAGCCCGCTGAGTCACCTGTTCAGCCAGGCGCGCGTCTCCGTTGAGCTCCTCTTCGAGAACGCGGCCGTACGCGCGGAGTTCGCCCGGTCCGTACACGTCAACAGCGATCCGGCCCGCAGCATCCCCGAGGACTTCACCCCGCGCCGCGTCGTCTTCGCGATCCTTCTGAAGGACGGAGCCAAGCTCACGCCGGACTCCCTCTTCCCGTTCTCCGCCATCACCCTGGCCCAGACCGCGAAGGCCCTCGCCGCTCGCGGCGTGACCGTCGAAGTCATCGGCGTCGAAAGCGAGTCGGCCCAGTCCACCATGCGCGACGAGGCTGCGTAGCCGCCCGGGACTCTCGCCGTAAACACGCCCTCTATATCTCTCATCCGAACGAGGAGTCCTTTCAGCAGCCCAGAATTCCCGCAAGGGCAGCGGGCATCGTCTCCGGGTGCAGGGCATTCAGGGAACGGCGGGAGGCTACATGGAACAGGCCCTCAACAAGCGGCAGCAGGCCGTGCTCGGCTGGGTGGGCCAGGGGTGTCCCGACGGAGTCTGGCCAGACAGCACGTACAAGACCAGCGGACAAGCCCTGCAGAACCGAGGGCTCATCAAAGTCACCAAACGCCGCGGGAATTGGAGCGCCCACCTCACCGAGAAGGGGCGGCAGCATCTCATCGAACGCGGCATCCACCCCGTGGAGCAGAGCACCCGACCGCCGGAGCGCCCCGCCCGAAAATCGGCACCGCCGCGCCCCCGAGCCGTGCCGAAGGCCCTTGCGAACTACGCGGACCAGCTACTCGATGAACTGGCCGTTGCGAACGACGGCTGTCTCATCAAGCCCATCGGATCCGGCCCGCACGCGGTGAATTGGGCGTCACGGGTCAACGCCGCCCGCAAGTCCGGCAAGATCCCCCACACGCAGGAAATCCACGGATACCGCACTCACCGCGGCTACGAGATCAAGCTGGTCGACATCCCTGCCTGGCGCCTCGCGGAACTCACCCCGCTCCCTGTGCCGGCCAGACTCACCAAACCCCATGCCGTCGTGGCCGCCCTCCAAAAGCAACCGCAGCCCATGGGCCTGACCAAACCCCTCCAAGGCCGAGCCCTGCGCATCATCCAAACCCTCATCGCCACCACCACAGCCCAAGGTCACAAGGCATCGCTCGGAACCACACAAGGCGCGCCCCCGCCCCATCGGCGCCGCAAGGCACCACCGCACTTCTCCATCACCGCCCACGGCGAAAGTGTCGGATTCCTCGTCCTCCAAGAACAGGACCGCAACGAACACGTCCCCACAGACAAGGAACTCGCCGACGCCAAGAAGCACTCATGGATGCGCATCCCCCGCTTCGACTACACCCCCTCCAGCCGCCTACGCTTCATACTCCGTGGCGGCAGCCCGCACCGTGCAAGCGAATGGGCAGATCTCCCCGACCGGCCTCTGGAAGAACAACTCGCCGAGATCGTGCAGGAGGTCGGACTCCGCGGCGAAGCCGCAGAACGCAAACGCCTTGCAGACCAGCAAGCCAGAGAGGTACAGCAAAAGCGCTGGGAAGCCGCCGTGCAGGAAGCCCACGCCGCCTACGCCCACGCCTACCGCGTCAAACAGCTCGAAGAACAGGCGGACACCTGGTACCAGGCCAGGCGCCTGACTGAATACGTCGCAGCAGTAGGCGTCCATGCCACATCACTTCCGCCCGGGCAGGAGCGGACCGAGGTCGAGGCGTGGCTCGCGTTCGCGGACGCGCACCTCCAAAACCTCACCGAATCGGTCTCAGCGCCGAAACCGCCCACGCCGCCGAATCCCAGCGGCGACGACCTCAAGCCCTTCCTCGGTCACTGGAGCCCCTACGGACCCCGCTCCTACTGAGCCGGACCAAGGGAAATCACACCGCCACGAGCCGGACCCGCTCGCCGCACAGCTTGGCCATGTCGTCAATATCGGAAGTCAGCATGACCACGGGGCGGTGCTGTCGCAGCGCGGCCTCGGCAACGGCCGCATCGATCGCGTACTTGTGTCCGTGCAATCCGGCATTCATCAGCAACTTCGAGGCAGCCCTCGCCTCCTCGTCACCGACCGGGACGACCCGCAGCCCGGAAAGCACCCAGTTCAGGCGTGACTTGTTCGTACGGGCGTGGACGGCCTCGATGATGGTGAGCGCACTGATCACGACCTCCATGCCACGCGAGCGCGCCTCAGCGATCAGAGCCACCACCTGTTCTTCGTCAGCGAGCAGCTTCGAGAGTCCCTCGCTGTCGAGGACGAGCGTCCCCTCGTGACTCAGCCTGCGGCGGGCCACTCGGCCTCCTCGGCGAACACCTCGTCGAAGACCTGCCGCGCCCGCTGACGAGCCGGCTCGGAGACCGGCCCCTTGCGGCTCTCGTAGTCCGCCAGGTACTCGTCCAGGACCTGCCCGCGCAGCTCACGCTCGACCGCCTCGGCGATGAACGCGGAGAACTCCCGCTTGCCCACGCGAGCCCGGATCGCCTCCGCGGTCCCCTCCGGCAGCGACAAGCTCACCCGCGTCGCTGGCCCTTCCCCGATGCTGTACGTCGCCTCAGCCATACCCCCGATTGTGTCAAACGAGTAGGAAAAGTGCCACGTCTGCACTACCTTCACAGCTCGGTCAGCGCCCCGCTCACGCAAATCCCAGCACGGGCACCCCCATCCCATCCCAGCACGATCCCAGCACGGTAGGGATGAGCAGGGGTGATGACAGGTGACGAGGGGTGTCAGCTATCCCAGCACCATCCCAGCACGGGAAAAAACCAGGGGCCCAGCCCCGAAGAGCCGGACCCCTTCTGACCTGCATATTTGCCAGGTCAGCGACGTGGTGGTATGTCACCCGCTACACGTTGAACCGGAACTCCACCACGTCCCCGTCCTGCATCACGTAGTCCTTGCCCTCCATGCGGGCCTTGCCCTTGGCCCGGGCCTCGGTGACGGAGCCGGTTTCGATGAGGTCTTCGAAGGAGATGACCTCCGCCTTGATGAAGCCCTTCTGGAAGTCGGTGTGGATGACACCGGCGGCCTCAGGGGCGGTGGCGCCCTTCTTGATGGTCCAGGCGCGGGATTCCTTGGGGCCGGCCGTCAGGTAGGTCTGCAGGCCGAGGGTGTCGAAGCCGACGCGGGCGAGGGTGGCCAGGCCCGGCTCGTGCTGGCCGACGGACTCCAGGAGTTCCAGGGCCTCCTCCTCGTCCAGCTCGGCGAGGTCCGCCTCCAGCTTGGCGTTGAGGAAGATCGCCTCGGCGGGGGCGACCAGGGCGCGCTGCTCGTTCTTGAAGTCCTCGTCGGTCAGCTCGTCCTCGTCGACGTTGAAGACGTAGAGGAAGGGCTTGGTGGTGAGCAGGTGGAGGTCGTGCAGCAGCTCCGCGCGCTCGGTGCCCTGGAGGATGCCGTGGGAGAAGAGGGTGTCGCCCTTCTCCAGGATCTCCTTGGCCTCCTCGACGGCCTTGACCTTCGGCGCCACGTCCTTCTTGATCCGCGACTCCTTCTGGAGGCGCGGGAGGACCTTCTCGATCGTCTGGAGGTCCGCGAGGATCAGCTCGGTGTTGATCGTCTCGATGTCGTCCTTGGGCGAGACCTTGCCGTCGACGTGCACGACGTTCTCGTCCTTGAAGGCGCGGATGACCTGGCAGATCGCGTCCGACTCGCGGATGTTCGCGAGGAACTTGTTGCCCAGGCCCTCCCCCTCGCTGGCGCCGCGCACGATGCCGGCGATGTCGACGAAGTCGACCGTGGCGGGAAGGATCCGCTCCGACTTGAAGATCGAGGCGAGCTGGGCGAGGCGACCGTCCGGTACGCCCACGACACCGACGTTGGGCTCGATCGTGGCGAACGGGTAGTTGGCCGCGAGCACGTCGTTCTTGGTCAGGGCGTTGAACAGGGTCGACTTGCCGACGTTCGGCAGACCGACGATTCCGATCGTGAGCGACACGTTGCGACTTCCCGTACGTGAGGAGACTGGGGGCCAGGGGGCCGATCCACCAGTCTACGGCGTGCGGCGTCCCGTCTTGGCGACGGTTCGGACGCCTGGCCAGCCGACCGGTCACCACAGGACCGCCACACCCGCGCGGCGTGTCAAACGGCCTATTCAACACATAAACAGACCTAGGTTGGTCCAGTGGAGCAACACTGGACGCGACCTCAGCAGCACGGACCGCGACGCGGCAGGCCGCCGCTGCCCTCGCAGGCGGCCAAGCGGCGTACGCAGTCGCCCCGCCGCCGGGACGGAGGGCAGGCGCACGGGCAGGGCGGCGCCGCGGACCGGCGTCCGGCACAGCGTCCGGGTCCTGCCCGGCGCCTCCCCGTCGCCGCACGGGATCACGCCCCGCCCCCTGTCATACAGCGGCTGCGCCAGGTGCCCAACCCCCGGCTGACGGGGCTCGGGGGCGGGCTGTTCTGCGGGGCGGTGATGTTCGTCCTCGGCTGTCTGGACGCCCTGCTCCTGGACGCCTCACCGGCCGTGTACGGAGTGCTGTTCCTGCCGGTGTGCGTGCTGACCGCCGTGTGGATCCGCAGGGGCGACCTGCTGAGCGCGCCCGTGGTGGTGCCCATCGGGTTCGCCGTGGGACTGTTGCCGGTGGCCGACGGCGGTGAGGGGCTCCTCGGCACGCTCATGGGCCTGGTGAGCGCCCTCGCCACCCAGGCGGTGTGGCTGTACGCCGGGACGCTGATCGCGGGGGTCACGGCGCTGGTGCGGCGGGCCGCGTCGGCGCCCGCCAGGGCAGCGGAACGGGCGGGGGCGCGAGCGTCCGAGCGTGCGGGGGCAGGGCCGGGGGCGGCGGCCCGCAGGCGCGGGTGACCTCCCGGCCGGGCGGCCCTCAGCCCGGCAGCGTGCACCCCCATTCCGGCACCTCGGGCACCGTGCGGCCTCTCAGTCCGGCACCCCCGGCAGCGTGCACCCCCATTCCGGCGCCTCCGGCACCGTGCGGCCCCTCAGTCCGGCACCCCCGGCAGCGGCCGGCCTCCCGCCGCCCCGCCCCGCGATCTCCCCGTCACCCCCGGCAGCAGCCTCCCGTCATCCCGTCCCGCCGTCTCCCCGTCACGCCCGGCGGCCTCCCGCCGCCGTCTCACGCCTCGCCCGCGCCGCCCTCCGCCGCGCGCATCGCCGCGCCCACGATGCCCGCGTTGTTCTGGAGCCGGGCCGGGACGATCTCCGCCCGGACGCCCTCCAGGCAGGGCAGGAACTTGTGGGCCTTGCGGCTGACTCCGCCGCCGATGATGAACAGCTCCGGGGAGAAGAGCATCTCCACGTGGGCGAGGTACTTGCGCACGCGGTGGCCCCACTGCTCCCAGGACAGGTCACCGTCGTCCTTGGCCTTGCTGGAAGCCCTCTTCTCCGCCTCGTGGCCGTCCAGCTCCAGGTGGCCCAGCTCGGTGTTGGGGACGAGGACGCCGTCGACGAAGACCGCGCTGCCGATGCCGGTGCCGAAGGTGAGCAGCACGACGGTGCCGCCGCGGCCGCGGCCCGCGCCGAAGTGCATCTCGGCGACGCCCGCCGCGTCCGCGTCGTTGACGACGGTCACCGGCAGCCCGCCCAGCCGCTCGCCGAACAACGCGCGCGCGTCGGTGTCGATCCAGCTCTTGTCGACGTTGGCCGCCGTGCGCACCGTGGCGCCGCCGGTGACCACGCCGGGGAAGGTCAGTCCGACCGGTCCGGTCCAGCCGAAGTGGGCGACGACCTCCCGGACACCGTCGGCCACGCCGTCGGGGGTCGCCGGGTGCGGGGTGAGCACCTTGTGGCGCTCCTGGGCCAGGTCGCCCTTGTCGAGGTCCACCGGGGCACCCTTGATCCCCGATCCGCCGATGTCCACACCGAAGATCTGCATGGCTCCACGTTACGGCGTGCCACCGACAGTCACGCCGGCCGCGTCCCCGCTCGGGGACGCGGGCCCGCTCAGCCTTCCGCCGTGCCCGACCCGCCGCGCTCGGCGGCCAGTGCCGCAGCCTCCTCGCGCAGGTCGCGGCGCAGCTCCTTGGGCAGCGAGAAGGTGATCGACTCCTCGGCCGCCTTGACGATCTCCACGTCCCCGAATCCGCGCTGCCCGAGCCATTCGAGCACCTGCTCGACCAGGACCTCCGGCACGGAGGCGCCCGAGGTCACGCCGACCGTGGTGACGCCCTCCAGCCAGGCCTCGTCGATCTCGTCGGCGAAGTCGACCAGGTGGGCCCGGTCCGCGCCCGCCAGCTTGGCGACCTCCACCAGCCGCTTGGAGTTGGAGGAGTTGCGGGAGCCGACCACGATGACCAGGTCCGCCTCGGCGCCCATCTGCTTGACGGCGAGCTGACGGTTCTGCGTGGCGTAGCAGATGTCGTCGCTGGGCGGCGAGATCAGCTGCGGGAACTTCTCCTTCAGCGCGTCGACCGTCTCCATGGTCTCGTCGACCGACAGGGTCGTCTGGGAGAGCCAGACCACCCGCGACGGGTCGCGCACCTCGACGTTCGCCACGTCCTCGGGGCCGTCGACGAGCTGGATGTGGTCGGGGGCCTCACCGGAGGTGCCGATGACCTCCTCGTGGCCCTCGTGCCCGATCAGGAGGATGTCGTAGTCCTCCTTGGCGAAGCGGACGGCTTCCTTGTGGACCTTGGTGACCAGGGGGCAGGTGGCGTCGATGGTGGCGAGGCGGCCCCGAGCGGCCTCCTCGTGCACGACGGGCGCGACACCGTGCGCCGAGAACATCACGATGTTGCCCGGCGGCACCTCCTCCGTCCGCTCGACGAAGACGGCGCCCTTCTTCTCCAGGGTCTGTACGACGTACTTGTTGTGGACGATCTCGTGCCGGACGTACACCGGGGCCCCGTACTGCTCCAGGGCCTTCTCGACGGCGATCACGGCGCGGTCCACGCCCGCGCAGTAGCCCCGGGGGGCGGCGAGCAGGACACGGCGGCCAGACGTAGCAGTCATGCGCCCCATCGTAAGGCCGCCCACGGAGCGTCGAAGATCCCGAGGGGGCACGGAGCGCCGGAAGGACTCATGCGGTGCCCTCGCTCCGGGCGGGCGCCCGCGTCGTCGCCGGGCGCCCGCGTTGTCGGTGGTGACCGTTACGCTCGCGGGCATGGCTGTCTCCACGTCCCCCGAAGCCCCGCTTCCCGTCGGTGAGGTCTCCCGGCTCATCGGCGGCTGGATCGACCGGCTCGGCGCGGTCTGGGTCGAGGGGCAGATCACGCAGCTGTCGCGGCGGCCGGGCGCGGGGGTGGTGTTCCTGACGCTGCGCGACCCGTCGTACAACATCTCCGTCGGTGTGACGTGCTACCGCGAGGTGTTCGACGCCGTCGCGGACGTCGTGGGCGAGGGCGCCCGGGTCGTCGTGCGCGCCAAGCCCGAGTGGTACGCCCCGCGCGGGCAGCTGTCGCTGCGGGCCGCCGAGATGAGGCCGGTGGGCGTCGGTGAGCTGCTGGCCCGCCTGGAGCAGCTGAAGAAGACCCTCGCGGCGGAGGGGCTCTTCGCGCCGGACCGCAAGAAGCCCCTGCCCTTCCTGCCGCAGCTGATCGGACTGGTGTGCGGCCGGGCCTCCGCCGCCGAGCGGGACGTCCTGGAGAACGCCCGGCACCGCTGGCCCGCCGTCCGCTTCGAGGTGCGCAACGTACCGGTGCAGGGGGTGCACGCCGTCCCGCAGGTCGTGCAGGCCGTCAAGGAACTCGACGCGCTCGACGACGTGGACGTGATCGTCGTGGCGCGCGGCGGCGGCAGCGTGGAGGACCTGCTGCCGTTCTCCGACGAGCAGCTCGTCCGCGCGGTCGCCGCGTGCCGGACGCCGGTCGTCTCGGCGATCGGCCACGAGCCGGACACGCCGCTGCTGGACTACGTCGCCGACCTGCGCGCCTCCACGCCCACCGACGCCGCCAAGAAGGTCGTGCCGGACGTCGGCGAGGAGGCGGAGCGGGTACGGCAGCTGCGCGACCGCGCGCGCAGGTGCGCACAGGCGCACGTCGAACGGGAGGAGCGCGGCCTCGCCCACGCGCTCTCCCGGCCCGTCATACAGGATCCGCACCGCATGATCGACGAGCGGGCCGACCAGGTCGCCGCGCTGCTGGACCGGAGCCGGCGCACCCTGCGGCACCTGCTGGACCGCGCCGACTCCGAGCTGGGGCACACCCACGCGCGCGTGGTGGCCCTCTCCCCCGCCGCGACGCTGCGGCGCGGGTACGCCGTGCTGCAGCGGGCCGACGGGCATGTGGTCCGCGATCCCGGCGAGGTGACGGAGCAGGAGACGCTGCGGGCGCGGCTCGCCGAGGGCGAGTTCACGGTTCGGGTCGAGACAGGGAAGAGTCAATGACGAGCAGGACACCGGCGGCCGACGAGACGCTGGGCTACGAGCAGGCGCGGGACGAGCTGATCGACGTCGTCCGGCGCCTGGAGGCGGGCGGGACGAGCCTCGAGGAGTCCCTCGCGCTGTGGGAGCGGGGCGAGGAGCTGGCCAAGGTCTGCCGGCGGTGGCTGGAGGGCGCCCGCGCCCGGCTGGACGCCGCACTGGCCGAGGAGGCCGCGCAGGACGGGGACGAGGAGGGGGACGAGCGGTGAGGGGGCGCGCGGCGTGACGCGCCGCGCGGGCGTGCGGTGGGGGGTCGCTACGGGCGGACAGACCGCACGGGCTCGGTGGCGGGCCGCACGGGCTCGGTGACAGGGCACATAGGTCCCGTGACAGGCCGCGCGGGACCGGTGGCACCCGCACAGGCCCGGCGACGGCCCGCGCGGACGCGCTGTGGAGGGTCGCGACGGGGGACGGCCGCAGACGCACGGTGGCGGGCGCCGCGTGCGACGGCCGCGGGCACACGGTGACGGGCCGCCGGACGCGGCGGCCCCGCGAACGGTGGCTGGCCGGGCGGGCAGGCGGACCGCGGCTGGGGCCGGGATGCCGACGGCAGGCGGACGCGGACGGGCCAGGCGGCAGGCGGCAGGCGGCGCGCCCCAGCCGGACGAACGCCGGAGGGCCCGACGCAGGAGGAGACGCCCCAGGCAGGACGAGGGGGCCGAAGCAGGCCGAGGGGCCTGGCGGACCGGGGGCTCGACGAGCCCCGGGGAAGCCGGGGCGGCGGTCCGCGCCGGGCGGCCCGCTCAGGACGTCTGCAGTGCCTGGGCCATCTTCGTCAGCTGGGCGAAGGAGGCCGTACCCGCCACCACCGTGGTGTCGCCCTTGGCACCCTCCGACACGAGGGCGTCGTAACGGCCGCCGCTGTACCGGGTCCAGGTGCGGCCGCCGATCTTCTGGGTGACCTTGGTCGCGCGGGAACCCTGGCTGGCGTCGTCGATGAAGTCCTTGCGCTTCTGCGTGGACTGCTCGATGGCCACGTACTGGCCGTCGGGGTCCTGGAACCCCAGGTGCCAGCGGTCTCCCTGGTCGGCCTGGTAGCGGACCGAGGTGGCCTTCCACGTGTCCGGCAGACCCTCGGGCGCGGCCACGGGGTAGGAGGCGGCGCGGCGCGCCGTGAGCAGTTCGACGCGGTAGTCGACCCGCTTGATGTCGGGAGCGTGATCGTCGTGCGGGACGAAGAGGTAGACGACGCCGGCCGTCGCCATGATCACGATCAGGGAGAGGATCGTGCCCCGGACTGTCTTCTGCTTGCCGTTCGAACCTGCCACGCCCCCTATCGTCGCAGGTGTCCGATCCGCTCATCCGTGGGGTCCCCTGCTCATTCTGTCCGTCCGACGATAGAGTCGTGGCCAGAACCCTCATCCGGCCGTCGTCGTATCAGAAAGGTGCGCTCCGATGACCGAGCATCATCACTTGCCGTCCGAGCTCGATGTCCCCTCCGAGGCTCCCGACCGCAACCTCGCCCTCGAACTCGTCCGGGTGACCGAAGCCGCCGCGATGGCCGCGGGCCGCTGGGTCGGGCGCGGCGACAAGAACGGCGCCGACGGCGCCGCGGTCCGTGCCATGCGGACCCTCGTCTCCACCGTCTCGATGAACGGCGTCGTCGTCATCGGCGAGGGGGAGAAGGACGAGGCCCCGATGCTCTTCAACGGGGAGCGCGTGGGCGACGGGACCGGCCCGGAGGTCGACATCGCCGTCGACCCGATCGACGGCACGACCCTGACCGCCAAGGGCATGCCCAACGCCATCGCCGTGCTGGCCGCCACCGAGCGCGGTGCCATGTTCGACCCGTCCGCCGTGTTCTACATGGACAAGCTGGTCACCGGGCCGGACGCCGCCGACTTCGTCGACATCGACGCGCCGGTGTCGGTGAACATCAAGCGGGTCGCCAAGGCCAAGCGGGCCACGCCCGAGGACGTGACCGTGGTCGTCCTCGACCGGCCGCGGCACGAGGGCATCATCAAGGAGATCCGGGAGACCGGCGCCCGGATCAAGCTGATCTCCGACGGTGACGTGGCCGGGTCCATCCTGGCGCTGCGCGACGGCACCGGCATCGACCTGCTGCTCGGCATCGGCGGCACGCCGGAGGGCATCATCTCGGCCTGCGCCGTGAAGTGCCTGGGCGGCACGATCCAGGGCAAGCTGTGGCCCAAGGACGACGAGGAGCGGCAGCGGGCGATCGACGCCGGGCACGACCTCGACCGCGTCCTGACCACCGAGGACCTGGTCACGGGCGAGAACGTGTTCTTCGTCGCCACCGGCATCACCGACGGCGAGCTGCTGCGCGGGGTGCGCTACCGCTCGGAGACGGCGACGACCGACTCGATCGTCATGCGCTCCAAGTCCGGCACGGTCCGCCGGATCGACTCCGAGCACCGGCTGAGCAAGCTGCGCGCGTACAGCGCGATCGACTTCGACCGCGCGAAGTAGCGGCCCGGCCCGGCCTGCCGGACGACCGGCCCGCCGAGCCGACGGCCTGCGCCCGGCACGGCGAACGGGGCGCCCCCGGTGCGGAGGGGGCGCCCCGTTCGCCGTGGGGAGGACAACCGCACCGCCGGCCTGCCGTACTGCCAACCGGCGGCAGCGCCCTGAGCCGAATCCGGGCTGCCGTCCTGGAAACCGGCTGCCCCCGAAGACCGAAGACCGAAGACAGCCCGGAACTCAAAGCCCGGAGCCGCCCGCCCCGACCGGCCCGGCATCCCCCGCCGGGCCCGCCTCCCCTGCCGGGCCGCCGCCCCGCTAGCCGGCTGCCGCTATGCGGCCCGTCGCGCGGGCCACCGTGTTCAGTTCCAGGTCGCGGCGCCTGCGGCGGGCCAGGACCACGCGGCGCTCGGCGGCGGTCAGGCCGCCCCAGACGCCGTACGGCTCGGGCTGCAGCAGCGCGTGCTCGCGGCACTCGACCATCACGGGACAGCGGGCGCAGACCCGCTTGGCCGCCTCCTCGCGGGACAGCCGCGCGGCCGTGGGTTCTTTCGAGGGTGCGAAGAACAGGCCGGCCTCGTCGCGCCTGCACACCGCCTCGGTGTGCCACGGTGCGTCTTGGTCCCTGTCTCGCACCGGCCCCCGCTGGGCCGGTACGGCAGCGACCTGCAGGGACGAATGCGGCGGTTGCAGCACGGTCTACTCCTGACGACGGCTTCGCGAGCGAGAGACGATGCAGCAAGGCCTACCCGCTGTGCGCGGGCCTATGCACTCAGTGGTGAACCGGCCGTTTGCTCACAGGTGCTTGCGCACATGCCTGTCGACCTTGCGCTGCACCCGGTCGAGGATGTCCGCGACGAGCTTGCCGCGCTTGGGCCGCGCCTCCACGTTGCCGAGGACGGCCCAGCCGTCGACGTAGACGACGGGCGCGTCGGGGTCGGCCGCGTCCAGCGTGTCCACCTCGAAGTTGCCGAGGACGCCGCCGCCGGTGCCGCGCAGCGACACGTTCTCCGGGACGCGGATCCGGATGTCCCCGAAGACGGAGACGGCCTTGATGACGACCTGCTGGTACTCGAAGGTGGCCTCGCTGAGGTCGATCTCGACGCTGCCGAAGACCGAGTACGCGTGCAGCCGGCGCCCGGCGCGCCAGCGGCCCTTGCGGGTGGCCGCGCTGAACACCGCCACCACGTTCTCGTCGGCCTGCGGGAGTATCTCGCCGTCGTCAGGGCGGTTCGGCGCGTACGCGGCGGAGGTGCGGCTCCGGTGGGCGGCGGGCAGGTCCTGGATGAAGACCTCCAGCTCGCCGACCGTCTTGGCGTTCAGCACCCCCTCGACGCGCTCGGCGTGCTCGTCGGCCGTGAGGCGGCCCTCGGCGAGGGCGTCGCGCAGCATGTCGGCGATGCGGTCACGGTCGGCGTCCGAGGCGCGCAGCTCCGTGGCAGGGGGCGCGGTCTGCTTCTGAAGGTCCACGGCAGCAGCCTACCCAAACACGATAGATCGCGACACCTCTGCGGCAGGGGAACCCGGCGGGAACTGAGCGGGACCTCACAGACCCGCCACCGGTGGCAGGTTCTACGCTGGTCGGTGCCCGCCAGCGTCGGCGGGCAGCCGTCCGTAGAGTGAGGAATGGGCTGAGATGCCTGAGTTCGCGTACACCGATCTGCTCCCCCAGGGTGAGGACACCACTCCGTACCGGCTGGTGACGTCCGAGGGCGTCTCCACCGCCGAGGGGCCCGACGGGCGTACGTTCCTCAAGGTCGAGCCGGAGGCGCTGCGCAAGCTCGCCGAGGAGGCGATCCACGACATCCAGCACTACCTGCGCCCGGCCCACCTCGCGCAGCTGCGCCGCATCATCGACGACCCGGAGGCCAGCGCGAACGACAAGTTCGTCGCCCTGGACCTGCTGAAGAACGCGAACATCGCGGCGGCGGGCGTGCTGCCCATGTGCCAGGACACCGGCACGGCGATCGTCATGGGCAAGCGCGGGCAGAACGTCCTCACCGAAGGCGAGGACGAGAAGGCCCTCTCGCGCGGCATCTACGACGCGTACACCAAGCTGAACCTGCGCTACTCGCAGATGGCCCCGCTGACGATGTGGGAGGAGAAGAACACCGGTTCGAACCTCCCCGCCCAGATCGAGCTGTACGCCACCGACGGCGGCGCCTACAAGTTCCTGTTCATGGCCAAGGGCGGCGGCAGCGCCAACAAGTCCTTCCTGTACCAGGAGACGAAGGCCGTCCTGAACGAGTCCTCCATGATGAAGTTCCTGGAGGAGAAGATCCGTTCGCTGGGCACGGCCGCCTGCCCGCCGTACCACCTGGCGATCGTGGTCGGCGGCACGAGCGCGGAGTACGCGCTGAAGACCGCGAAGTACGCCTCCGCGCACTACCTGGACGACCTGCCCGCCGAGGGCTCCCCGCTCGGCCACGGCTTCCGGGACAAGGAGCTGGAGGAGAAGGTCTTCGAACTGACGCAGAAGATCGGCATCGGCGCGCAGTTCGGCGGCAAGTACTTCTGCCACGACGTGCGCGTGGTGCGCCTGCCCCGGCACGGCGCGTCCTGCCCGGTCGCCATCGCCGTCTCCTGCTCTGCGGACCGCCAGGCGGTCGCCAAGATCACGGCGGAGGGCGTCTTCCTGGAGCAGCTGGAGACGGACCCGGCGCGGTTCCTGCCGGAGACCACCGACGAGCACCTGGACGAGTCCGGTGACGTCGTGAAGATCGACCTCAACCAGCCGATGGACTCGATCCTCGCCGAGCTGACCAAGTACCCGGTCAAGACCCGGCTGTCGCTGTCCGGCCCGCTGGTCGTCGCCCGGGACATCGCGCACGCGAAGATCAAGGAGCGCCTCGACGCCGGCGAGGGCATGCCGCAGTACCTCAAGGACCACCCGGTGTACTACGCCGGTCCGGCCAAGACCCCCGAGGGCTACGCCTCCGGCTCCTTCGGCCCGACCACGGCCGGCCGGATGGACTCCTACGTCGAGCAGTTCCAGGCGGCCGGCGGCTCCAAGGTGATGCTCGCCAAGGGCAACCGCAGCAAGCAGGTCACCGACGCGTGCGACGCGCACGGCGGTTTCTACCTGGGTTCCATCGGCGGCCCGGCGGCCCGCCTCGCCCAGGACTGCATCAAGAAGGTCGAGGTCCTGGAGTACGAGGAGCTGGGCATGGAGGCCGTCTGGAAGATCGAGGTCGAGGACTTCCCGGCGTTCATCGTCGTGGACGACAAGGGCAACGACTTCTTCCAGGACCCGGCCCCGCAGCCGACGTTCACCAGCATCCCGGTGCGGGGGCCCGGCCTGGGCTGATCCCTCGCGCGACGGGTGGGGCGGTCGGCGGTCGCCGGGGGCCCCACCCGTCGCGCGGTCGCGCGGCGCGGTTCAGTACGGGTGGCGGTCCGGCTTGGCCTCCCAGGCCTCGTACGCCTTCGCGCCCAGCTCCGGGAAGATCTGCTCGATGTGGATCCGGCGCCGGTCCAGGGGCTTTCGGAAGTCCTCGTACTGGAAGGCGTCGTCGAAGCCGATCTTCCGCGTGGCGTCCTGGTCGCAGCTGAAGTAGACGCTGTCGATGCGCGCCCAGTAGACGGCGCTCATGCACATGGGGCAGGGAGCGCCGCTGACGTAGATCGAACAGCCCTGGAGCATCCGGGCCCGCTGCGGAACGGGGTCGGGGGAGCCTTCGGGGCGCGGCACGTATCGCAGGGTGCCCTCGTTCCGGTGGTCCTCCGAGATGGTGGGCGCCCGCGGGTTGAGGAGCTGGGACGCCTTGTGGATGGCCTCCATCTCGGCGTGTGCGGTCGGGTCGCCGGTCAGCAGGACGCGGTTCTGGCCGCGGGCGAGGATCTCGCCGTCCCGGGTGATCACGGCGCCGAACGGGCCGCCCCAGCCGTGCTCCACCGACTCCGTGGCCAGGCGCACCGCCTCCGCCAGGAACTCCTCGTGCCCCATCGCGACCTCCGTTCCGCGCCCACTCCCGGCATCCGGGTGTGGATCTCCCTTGATCCCGAGGGGGGCGGCCCCCCGGCCGCCCACCCCCATCCGGCCCAACGGCCGGAACAAGCCCGCCCCCTGACACGCTGTACCCGGTATGAGTGAATACCGCACCGAGCACGACTCCATGGGCGAGGTCCAGGTTCCCGCACACGCCAAGTGGCGGGCCCAGACGCAGCGGGCCGTGGAGAACTTCCCCGTCTCCGGGCAGCGGATCGAGCGTGCCCACATCGAGGCGCTCGCGCGGATCAAGGGCGCCGCCGCCAAGGTCAACGCGGAACTGGGGGTGCTCGACAAGGACGTCGCCGAGGCGATCCAGGCCGCGGCCGAGGAGGTCGCCGCGGGCACGTGGGACGAGCACTTCCCGGTGGACGTGTTCCAGACCGGGTCCGGGACCTCGTCCAACATGAACACCAACGAGGTGCTCGCCACCCTCGCGAGCGAGCGCCTGGGCCGCGACGTGCACCCCAACGACCACGTCAACGCCTCCCAGTCCTCCAACGACGTCTTCCCCTCCTCGATCCACATCGCCGCCACCGCCGCCGTCACCCGGGACCTGATCCCCGCCCTGGAGCACCTCGCGGACGCGCTGTCCCGCAAGTCCGAGGAGTTCGCGGACGTCGTGAAGTCCGGGCGGACTCACCTGATGGACGCCACGCCCGTCACCCTGGGCCAGGAGTTCGGCGGCTACGCGGCCCAGGTGCGCTACGGCGTCGAGCGGCTGCGGGCCTCCCTGCCCCGGCTGGCCGAACTGCCGCTGGGCGGCACCGCCGTCGGCACCGGCATCAACACCCCGCCCGGCTTCTCCGCCGCCGTCATCGAGGAGATCGCCCGCGTCACGGGGCTGCCGCTCACCGAGGCCCGCGACCACTTCGAGGCGCAGGGCGCGCGGGACGGGATCGTGGAGACCAGCGGGCAGCTGCGGACCATCGCCGTGGGCCTGACGAAGATCGCCAACGATCTGCGCTGGATGTCCTCCGGGCCCCGCACCGGACTCGCCGAGATCTCCCTGCCCGACCTCCAGCCCGGTTCCTCGATCATGCCCGGCAAGGTCAACCCGGTCGTTCCCGAGGCCGTCCTGATGGTCGCCGCGCAGGTGGTCGGCAACGACGCCACCGTCGCCACCGCGGGCGCCGCGGGCAACTTCGAGCTGAACGTCATGCTGCCGGTCATCGCCAAGAACGTGCTGGAGTCGGTGCGGCTGCTGGCCAACGTCTCCCGGCTGCTCGCCGACCGCACCGTGGACGGCATCACCGCCCACCGCGAGCGGGCCCGCGAGTACGCCGAGTCCTCGCCCTCGGTGGTCACCCCGCTCAACAAGTACATCGGCTACGAGGAGGCCGCGAAGGTCGCCAAGAAGGCGCTCGCCGAGCAGAAGACGATCCGCCAGGTCGTCCTGGAGAGCGGGTACGTGGAGCGCGGCGACCTGACGGCCGCGCAACTCGACGAGGCGCTGGACGTCCTGCGGATGACGCGCCCGTGACGGCGGGCGCGGCGCACCGGTGTGAACCGTGACGCCGACCGTCCCGTCCCATGGCCATGACACCTAATATCTGTGCATGGCAGACGACGGAGCGGTGAGAGACGTGAAGGCGGACGGCGCGACGGCCCACTGGGCTCCCGGGAGCCGGATCCTGTGGCGCTACCGGGCGAACGGCGGCCCGGGTTTCCACATCGCGCGCCCCGTGACCGTCGTGCGTGACGACGCCGAGCTGCTGGCGGTGTGGCTGGCGCCCGGCACCGAGTGCGTCAGGCCGGTCCTCGCCGACGGGACGCCCGTGCACCTCGAACCCCTGGCGTCCCGCTACACCAAGCCCCGGGCGGTGCAGCGGGACCGCTGGTTCGGCACGGGCGTGCTGAAGCTGGCCCGGCCCGGCGAGCCATGGTCGGTGTGGCTGTTCTGGGAACCGGGCTGGCGGTTCAAGAACTGGTACGTGAACCTGGAGGAGCCGCTGGCCCGTTGGGCGGGCGGCGTCGACTCCGAGGACCACTTCCTGGACATCACCGTGCAGCCGGACCGCGGCTGGCAGTGGCGGGACGAGGACGAGTTCGCGCAGGCGCAGCGGGACGGCCTGGTGGACGACGCGCTGGCCGCGCGCGTGCGGGCCGCGGGCCGCCGCGCGGTGGACGTGATCCGCGCCTGGGGCCCGCCGTTCCGCGACGACTGGCAGCACTGGCGCCCGGACCCGTCCTGGGCGGTACCGTCACTGCCACAGGACTGGGACCGTACGCCCGCGCATGTGTCCTCATGAGACCCTTGATGCGCCCCCGGACAGGAACCGTAGGATCGTCCTCCGCAAGGGCGCAGGGGGGCACGTGGCCGGCGCAACTCCCGTGTCCGGCCGACAGTCTGACCGTATGTCACCGAGGGGCGGCAGGACGTGAGCGAGGGGTACCAGGGCACGACCCGAGCGGGGCGCATACGGCCCGCCGGTGGCACAGGAACAGCCTCTGACCACGCCGGAATTCCGTTCCCGGGGCACGTGTTCCGGGTATCGGGTCTTCGGCGGGACGAACCGCGCGCCCGGCGCGCGGCCCCGGACGGATGGATGCGACACGCGTGACGGAGCAGCCGACCTCCTTCGAACGCCCCCAGCCGGGCGCCGACCCCACGGACTCCCGTGGGGCCCTTCTGCGTACCCCGCAGCCGCCGCAGACGGCGTTACCGCTGCAGTCGCGCGCGGAGGGCGCGACCCCCTGTCCCGCGGCGCGCGCCGCGCAGGGCGAGCCCTCCGGGGCCGCCCCGCGTTCCGGCACGGCGACCGCCGCCGACGGTTCGGCCGGGGCCGGGTCCGAGCATTCCCAGCCCGCCTCCGCCGAGCCCGATCCGCACCGGCCGCGCCCCGCCCCGGAGGGCATTCCCGCCCAGCCGGAGGCGACGGCGCGTACCGCCGGCGGCGCGGGGACGGCCCGTACGGTCCCCGCGGACCCCGTGCCTCCGGCGGGTCCCGCGGACCCGGCGGTCTCCTCGGGCACCGCGGCCCCCGACGCGGCGGGCCCGCCCGGCGGGCCGGACCGGCAGGGATCCGACGGGCCGGACCGGCGGACCGGGCAGGGCCTGCCGCCGGGGCGGCCGCTGCCGATGCGCCGCGACGGCGACCGGCTGCGGTTCGTGGGCGCGGCGACGCGGCGCATCGCGCGCGGTATGGACCTGGACGAGATCGTCATGGGTCTGTGCCGGGCGACCGTGCCGACGTTCTCCGACGCGATCCTGGTCTATCTGCGCGAGCCGCTGCCGGTGGGCGACGAGCGGCCGGTGGGCCCGCTCGTGCTGCGGCTGCGCCGCACCGACCGGATCCCGGCCGACCGGGACCTGGAGGCCGGGTTCCTGCCCGTGCCGCCGCCCGAGCAGCCGGCGGAGCTGTCCGTGGTCACCAACGAACTGTGCGAGGTACGGCCCGGCAGTGCGCTCGGTGAGGTGCTGCGCGGGGTGCGGCCGGTGTTCACCGACACCCCGTCCGCGGGCGCAGCGCTGGCCGAACTCCTCGGCGAGGACTCGGAGCTGGCGGTGCCCGGCGGGCAGCGCACGATCCTCGCGCCGCTGCGCGGGCGGCGCCGTGTCATCGGTGCCGCGCTCTTCCTGCGGCGCCCCGACCGCCCCGCGTTCGAGGCCGACGATCTGCTGGTCGCCGCCCAGCTGGCCACGCACAGCGCGCTCGGTGTCGACAAGGCGGTGCTGTACGGGCGTGAGGCGTACATCGCCGACGAACTGCAGCGCACCATGCTGCCGGAGACGCTGCCGCGCCCCACGGGTGTACGGCTCGCGTCGCGCTATCTGCCCGCCGCCGAGACGGCGCGGGTGGGCGGCGACTGGTACGACGCGATCCCGCTGCCCGGCAGCCGGGTCGCGCTCGTCGTCGGTGACGTGATGGGGCACTCCATGACGTCTGCGGCGATCATGGGCCAGCTGCGCACGACCGCGCAGACGCTGGCGGGCCTCGACCTGCCGCCGCAGGAGGTGCTGCACCACCTGGACGAACAGGCGCAGCGCCTGGGCACCGACCGCATGGCGACCTGCCTGTACGCGGTCTACGACCCGGTCTCGCACCGCATCACCATCGCCAACGCCGGCCATCCGCCGCCCGTGCTGCTGCACCTGGGGGGCCGGGCCGAGGTGCTGCGGGTGCCGCCGGGCGCGCCGATCGGTGTGGGCGGCGTGGACTTCGAGGCGGTGGAGCTGGACGCGCCGGCCGGTGGCACGCTGCTGCTGTACACCGACGGTCTGGTGGAGTCCCGGCTGCGGGACGTGTGGACCGGCATAGAGCAGTTGCGCGAGAAGCTGGCGGCGACCGCGCAGCTCACCGGGCCCGACCATCCACCGCCCCTGGAAGCCCTGTGCGACGAGGTGCTGGACATGCTCGGCCCGGGTGACCGGGACGACGACATCGCGCTGCTGGCCGCCCGTTTCGACGGGATCGCGCCGAGCGACGTGGCGTACTGGTTCCTTGAGCCGGAGGACTCCGCTCCGTCGCGGGCGCGCCGGCTGGCCCGCCGGGCGCTGGCGCGCTGGGGTCTGGAGGAGCTGACCGACTCGGTGGAGCTGCTGGTCAGCGAGGTCGTCACCAACGCGGTGCGGTACGCCTCCCGCCCGGTGACGCTGCGGCTGCTGCGCACGGACGTGCTGCGCTGCGAGGTCGGCGACGACGTGCCGCAGCTGCCGCGGCTGCGGCAGGCGCGGGCCACCGACGAGGGCGGCCGGGGCCTGTACCTGGTGAACAGGCTGGCCCGGCGCTGGGGCGCGACCCGGCTGAGCACCGGCAAGGTGGTGTGGTTCGAGCTGCACCGCGGCTGACCGTACGGGCCGGGAAGGCCGGGAGGACGAGGGCGACGCCCTCGTCCTCCCGGCCTTCCCGGCTTTCCGCCGTCGTGCTCCCGGCTTCCCGGCCGCCGTCTGCGCGGTGTCCTGGCGTCGGCTACTGCCCGGGCATCCGGTCGTGCAGGTGCTGCTGGTCGTTCGGGTCGAGCGGGTTGTCCGTCGAGGTGCTGGTCGACGGGTCGGGCGCGGTCGGCGAGTGACTCGGCGACATCGACGGCGAGTGGCTGGGCGACTGCGTCGCCGAGTGGCTCGGCGGCGGCTGGCTCGCGGAGTGGGACGGCTGCGTCGGCGAGTGGCTCGGCGACATCGACGGCGAGTGGCTGGGCGACTGGGTCATCGACGGCGTCCGGCTCGGCATCTGCTTGGCCGCGCCCTGCGTGGTGTCCAGGTCGAACTTGCTGGTGTCACCCATGACTCCGAAGGTGTACCCGGCCCAGATCTGCGCCGGGTAGCCACCGCCGTTGATCCGTCCGCTGCCCGGGAGGAGTCCGGTGGCGCCGGTCATCGAGGTGTGCTTGCTGGTCTTGGGGTTCTCACCGAACAGCCCGACCGAGGTGACCAGGCTGGGCGTGTAGCCGGTGAACCAGGCCGACCAGTTGTTGTCGGACGTACCGGTCTTGCCCGCCACCTGCTGGCCGTCGCGCAGCGGGTTGTCGGCCACCGACGTCCGCGCCGTACCGTCGTCGACCACGCCGGTCAGGACCGAGGTGACCGTGTCGGCGGCCTCGCGGCTGATGACCTGGTCCCCGATCGGGTCGGTGACGGAGACCTTCCGGGTCCGGTTCTCGGCGGCGGCGATGATGCCGGGGGTGACCTTCTTGCCGTGGTTGTCGAGGGTGGCGTAGATCCCGGCCATCTCCAGGGGGCTCGCGCCCATGGAGCCGAGGGTCTGGGCGGGCACGGCCTGCATGCCCTCGGTGTCCATGCCGAGTTTCTTCGCCGTCGCCATCACCTTCTCCATGCCCACGTCGACACCCATCTGCGCGAAGACGGAGTTGACGGACTTGTTCATGGCGGACTGGACGGTGATGTTCCCGTAGCTGACGTCGTCCTCGTTGGGCGGCGCGAAGCCGACCTTGGCGCCGTGGTCGACGACCGGGCGTTCGCTGGTGCCGTCGTAGATCGTGTTGGCGTCGATCGGCAGGCCGTCCTGCGTCTTGGCGCCCTCGTCCATGGCGGCGGCCAGGATGACCGGCTTGAACGTGGAGGCCGGCTGGAAGTCCCGCCGGGTCGCGTTGCTGATGTAGTGCTTGAAGTAGTCCTGGCCGCCGTACAGCGCGACGATGCGGCCGGTCTTCGGGTCGACGGAGACCGCTCCGGCCTGGACGTCGGCGTCGACCTTGCGCTTCTTCGGGTCGAGCTTGCTGGTGAGCTGCTTCTTGACCGAGTCCTCCAGCGCGGCCTGCTTCTTGCGGTCGATGTTCAGGGTGATGGTCCACCCCCGGTCCACGACCGCGGCCTCCGCCTGGGACTGCGTGATGCCCTGTTCCTTCATCAGCTGCTGTTCCAGCTGCTTGTTGGCGAGTTCGATCAGGTAGCCCTTCTGGCCCTCGCGGCCGGGCGCGCCCTTGGGCTCCTTGGGCACCGGGAACTTCATCGCCTGGCGCTTGCCGGCATCGAGCCAGTGCTGCTTGACCATGTTGTCGAGGACGTAGTTCCAGCGGGCCTGCACCAGCCGCTTGCCGTTGGGACCGGCCACCGCCCAGTCGTACTGGCTCGGCGCCTGGAGCAGCGCGGCCAGGTAGGCGCCCTGTTCGACGGTCAGGTGCTGGGCGTCGACGCGGTAGTAGGCCTGGGCCGCGGCCTGGATGCCGTAGGCGCCGCGGCCGTAGTAGCTGGTGTTGATGTAGCCGGCGAGGATCTCGTCCTTGCTCTCCCGCTGGTCCACCTTCAGGGAGATGACCAGTTCCTTCAGCTTGCGCGTGACGGTCTGGTCCTGGGTGAGGTAGTAGTTCTTGACGTACTGCTGGGTGATCGTCGAGCCGCCCTGGGTGCCCTTGCCGGTCAGGGTGTTGAGCAGACCGCGGGCGGTGCCTCGCAGGTCGACACCGGAGTCGTGGTAGAAGGACTTGTTCTCGGCGGCGACGAAGGTGTGCTGGACGTCCTTGGGCACCTTGTCCAGGGAGACGCTCTCGCGGTTAATCTCGCCGTCCCGGGCGAGGATGGTGCCGTCGCTGTACTTGTAGACGTTGCTCTGCCGCTCGGCGGCGGCGTTGCCCTTGGGTATGTCCACCAGCATGTAGAGCACGACGAAGGCGCCGATGCCGAGCAGGCAGACGCCGAGGAAGGTGCCGAGGATCTTCTTCCAGGTGAACAGGCGGCGTATGCCGCTCTTCCTGGCCTTGGCGGGCCGGGCCGCCGCGCGCCGGGCCGCGGCCCGGCCGCCCGCAGCGCCGCCGGTTCCGCCGCCGTCCCCGACGCCGGTCGCCGGTGTCACGGTCGAGCGCCGGGGCGCCGCGCGGCGGCCACCGCGCTGTCGCGCTCGTCTTTCTTCCGCTCGTCCCATGCGTCCGTTCGCTCCGCTTCCGTCTCGGATGTCTCGGCTGTCACTCGCATACGTCGTTCAGGTCAGCTCAGAAAACTAACACCGCTCTCTGTGACAAAGGGGCCCTGATCCGGGCCTTCGGGGACGTGACAATCAGCACCCGGCCCCAAGTGAACCGACGTCCGGGAGGGTTCGGGGGTTGCCGTCCGCCGTTAAAGTGATATCACTTAGATAGGCAGGAGCTTCTACGACTGCCGTTCGCACGCTCCACGAGAAACGGGGGACCCTCCATGTCCGCAGCCACTCCGCCCGCGGTGACCACGGCCGGCGCGCCCGAGATGCCCGCACCCCGGGTGCGGGAGTTCGCGGCGCACAGCATCAAGGGCGGCCTGGCCCTGCTGCTCGGCCTGCTCGGCCTGCTCGCGGCCGTGGCCCTGGTCGCCGGAGGGGCGAGCCTGACCGGCGGCGGCAAGGCCGCGCTGATCGTCGCCGGCGTCCTGGTCGGCATAGCGGCGCTGCTCGCCATGGCGGGGCTGAACATGGTGGCGCCGGGCGAGGCGAGGGTCGTCCAGCTCTTCGGGCGCTACCGGGGCACCATCCGCGAGGACGGCCTGCGCTGGGTGAACCCGCTCACCTCCCGCGAGAAGATCTCCACCCGCGTCCGCAACCACGAGACCGCCGTCCTGAAGGTCAACGACGCCTACGGCAACCCGATCGAGCTGGCGGCGGTCGTGGTCTGGAAGGTCCAGGACACCGCGCAGGCGTCCTTCGAGGTGGACAACTACCTGGAGTTCGTCTCCACGCAGACCGAGGCCGCGGTGCGGCACATCGCCATCGAGTACCCCTACGACGCCCACGACGAGGGGGGCCTGTCCCTGCGCGGCAACGCGGAGGAGATCACCGAGAAGCTCGCCGTCGAGCTGCACGCGCGCGTGGAGGCGGCCGGGGTGCGGATCATCGAGTCGCGCTTCACCCACCTCGCGTACGCTCCCGAGATCGCCTCCGCGATGCTCCAGCGGCAGCAGGCGGGCGCGGTCGTCGCGGCCCGGCGCGAGATCGTGGACGGCGCGGTCGGCATGGTCGAGGCGGCGCTCGCCCGCATCGCCGAGCAGGACATCGTGGAACTGGACGAGGAGCGGAAGGCGGCGATGGTGTCGAACCTGATGGTGGTGCTCTGCGGGGACCGGGCACCGCAGCCGGTGCTCAACACGGGGACGCTCTACCAGTGACCCCGGCGACGGATCCCTCCGAGGGGAGCCAGGGGGCCGAGGGGACCACGGGAGCCGAGGGGGCCGCCGAAGCCGCCCCCCGGCGCCGGCCGCAGCAGCGCAAGCAGGTGCTGCTGCGGCTGGACCCCTCGGTGTACGACGCCCTCGCGCGCTGGGCGTCGGACGAACTGCGCTCGGCCAACGCCCAGATCGAGTTCCTGCTGCGCCGCGCCCTCGCGGACGCGGGCCGCCTGCCGGGCGGGACCGGCCCGCTGCCCCGCCGGGGCCGGCCCCCGCGCAGGACACCGCCGGGACCGCAGTAGCCCCGGCAGCCACCGCCTCCGGCCCAGCGACGGCGCGCCCCCGGCCGGGGGACGCGCCGCCCGGCCCGCACAGGGCGGCGGCCACCGGGCCTCCAGGCCCGCCCGCGGCCCGTAGCAGAACCGTGACAAACGCCTCCCACCTGCGGTTCCACCCTCCACCCTGACACCGGGCCACCCACTGCACACCCGGCGTATACATCGTGCGTATACACGGTGTGTAGAGTGCTCCGCATGTCCATCGGTCACACCCTTCTGGGGCTCCTGGAGTCCGGACCGCGCCACGGCTACGACCTGAAGCGGGCCTTCGACGAGACGTTCGGTCACGACCGGCCGCTGCACTACGGCCAGGTCTACTCGACGATGTCGCGGCTGCTGAAGCACGGTCTCGTCGAAGTCGACGGGATCGAGGCCGGCGGCGGCCCCGAACGCAAGCGCTACGCCATCACCGCGGCCGGCATCACGGACGTCGAGCAGTGGCTGGCCACGCCCGAGAAGCCCGAGCCGTACCTCCAGTCGACCCTCTACACCAAGGTCGTCCTGGCCCTGCTCACCGAGCGCGACGCGGGTGACGTGCTGGACACCCAGCGGGCCGAGCACCTGCGCAGCATGCGGATCCTGACCGACCGCAAGCGCAAGGGTGACCTGGCCGACCAGCTGATCTGCGACCATGCCCTGTTCCATCTGGAGGCCGATCTGCGGTGGCTCGAACTCACCGCCGCGCGCCTCGAAAAACTCCGTGAGGCGGTGACCCGGTGACTCCTCCCCCCGGCTCCCTGTTGTCGGCCCAGGACCTGCGCAAGGCCTACGGCCCCACCACCGCGCTGGACGGCGCCGAGTTCTCCATCCACCCCGGCGAGGTCGTCGCCGTGATGGGACCCTCCGGGTCCGGCAAGTCCACGCTGCTGCACTGCCTCGCCGGGATCGTCACCCCGGACTCGGGCTCGATCCTCTACGACGGCCGGGAACTGGCCACCATGTCCGACGCGCAGCGCAGTGCGCTCAGGCGCTCGGAGTTCGGCTTCGTCTTCCAGTTCGGCCAGCTCGTGCCCGAGCTGACCTGTGTGGAGAACGTGGCCCTGCCGCTGCGGCTGAACGGCACCCCGCGCAAGGAGGCCGAACGCACCGCGCTCACCTGGATGAGCCGGCTGGAGGTCGACGACCTCGGCAAGAAGCGGCCCGGCGAGGTCTCCGGCGGTCAGGGGCAGCGCGTCGCGGTCGCCCGCTCGCTGGTCACCGGTCCCCGGGTGCTGTTCGCCGACGAGCCGACCGGCGCACTCGACTCGCTCAACGGCGAGCGCGTGATGGAACTGCTCACCGAGGCCGCCCGGTCCACCAACGCCGCCGTCGTGCTGGTCACCCACGAGGCACGGGTGGCCGCGTACTCCGACCGCGAGATCGTCGTCCGCGACGGCAAGTCACGGGACATGGAGCGCGTCGTATGAGTGCCCACCCGGCGCCCCCCGCCACCCGGCCCGAGGCGCCGCGCGCCTCCTCCCTCGTCCAGAGATGGGCGCGCGACCTGCGCATGGGCGCCAAGTTCGCCTTCACCGGCGGGCGCGAGGGCTGGACCCGGGTGCTGCTGACGGCCGTCGGCGTCGGGCTCGGCGTCGCGCTGCTGCTGCTGACGACCGCGCTGCCGACCGCGCTGTCGGTCCGGCACGAACGCGACCAGGCCCGCTCCGACTACACGTACAGCCAGAAGATCAAGCCCAAGGCCGACAACACGCTCGTCATCTCCGACATCAACACGACGTTCGGGGACAAGGACATCCGCGGCCGGCTCGTGGAGCCCGAGGGACCGCGCGCCCCGCTCGCGCCCGGACTCAGCAGTTACCCGGCACCGGGTGACATGGTGGTCTCCCCCGCGCTGAAGAAGCTGCTCGACTCCGACGACGGCAGGCTGCTGCGCGGCCGGCTGCCCTACCGGGTGACCGGGACGATCAGTGAGAGCGGGCTCATCGGTTCGCAGGAACTCGCCTACTACGCCGGCGCAGAGGGCCTGGCCCCGCACATCAACGGCTGGCAGACCGCGCGGATCAGCGAGTACGGCTCGCCCCACCGGACGCCCGAGCGCCAGGACCCGGTCCTGATCCTGCTGGTACTGGTCGTCTTCGTGGTGCTGCTGATGCCGGTGGCGGTGTTCATCACGGCGGCCGTGCGCTTCGGCGGCGACCGGCGCGACCGCAGACTGGCCGCACTGCGGCTGGTCGGCTCCGACAGCCGGATGACCCGCCGGATCGCGGCGGGCGAGGCCCTGGCGGGCGCCCTGCTCGGCCTGGTCTTCGGCGCCGTCTTCTTCCTGCTCGGCCGCGAGGCCGCGGGGTCGGTGGAGATCGTGGGCATCAGCGTGTTCCCCAGCTACCTCAACCCGTCTCCGGCGCTGGCCGCGCTGGTCGCGGTCGCCGTCCCGGCGGCAGCGGTGCTGGTGACCCTGCTCGCGCTGCGCGGAGTGGTCATCGAACCGCTCGGTGTGGTCCGCACCGCCAAGCCCACGCGGCGCCGCCTGTGGTGGCGGCTGCTGCTGCCGGTGGCCGGCCTGGCGATGCTCGCCCCGATGATGGGCAAGGGACGCGGCGACGGCGACTTCAACCAGTACCTGGTGTCCGGCGGTGTCATCCTGCTGCTGATCGGGGTGACCGCGCTGCTCCCGTGGATCGTGGAGGCGGTCGTCGCCCGGCTGGGCCGCGGCTCGGTCTCCTGGCAGCTGGCCGTGCGGCGACTCCAGTTGAACAGCGGCACCGCGGCCCGCACGGTGAACGGCATCTCGGTCGCGGTGGCCGGCGCCATCGCCCTGCAGATGCTGTTCGCCGGGATCGAGGGCGACTACACCAAGGTCTCCAAGAACGACCTCGACCGGGCGCAGATCCAGGTGCAGCTCTCGCACGGGGTCGCGACCGACCCGGCCCTCGCGAAGTTCCGGCAGACGCCCGGGGTACGCAAGGCCGTCGCGCTGGCGAACGCCCGCGTCGGCAGCACGACCGCCGCCTCGCCCGACGGCCCCAAGCAGAGTTCCGAGGTGACCATCGGCGACTGCGCGGCGCTGCGCGAGGTGGCGGCCCTGTCCTCCTGCCGTGACGGTGACGTCTTCGCCGTCCAGGGTGCCAAGTACGACACGGACACCCCGGCCCTGGCCAAGCCCGGCAAGAAGCTGTACATGGACACGTCCCAGGGGATGGAGGCCCCCCACGAGGTGCGCTGGACGGTGCCGCGGGGCCTGAAGAAGGTCCGCGCCATCACGGACCCCACGGGCATGGAGCACGGCGGTTTCCTGCTGACGCGGGGCGCACTGCCGGCCGCGGCCGGGCAGCCCTCCGCCCAGGTCTACGTCTCGATCGACGCCTCCGTGCACGACGTGCACGAGTACGTGCGCAACACCGCGGCGGACGTGGACCGGTTCGCGGACGTGATGGTCTGGACGGCCAGCCAGCAGTCGGAGAAGTTCACCTCCATCCGCACCGGGCTGCTCGTCGGCGCCACCTGTGTGCTGGCGCTGATCGGCGCGAGCCTGCTGGTCTCCCAGCTGGAGCAGTTGCGCGAGCGCAGGAAGCTGCTGTCGGCGCTGGTCGCCTTCGGCACCCGGCGGCGCACGCTGAGCCTGTCGGTGCTGTGGCAGACCGCGGTCCCGATCGCCCTCGGCCTGCTGCTGTCGCTGGCGGTCGGCCTGACGCTGGGCGCGGTGCTCCTGAAGATGACGGCCACGGCACTGAGCATCGACTGGCCGAGCGTGCTGACCATGACCGGCATGGGCGCGGGGATCGCCCTGGCGGTGGCCGTGCTCAGCCTGCCTCCGCTGCTGCGGATGATGCGCCCGGAGGGCCTGCGCACGGAGTGACCTCCGGCCGGCCCCCGTCCGCCCCGGGCCCCTTTCCTCCCACCGGGAGGCGAGGGGCCCTGGCGCGTTCGGGGCGGTGTGCGCCGGGGGGGGGACGGCCGCCCGGGGGCCGGGGCGGCCGGCGGCTCAGTCGTCGGAGTCGAGCACTCGTACGGGCAGCGCCCGCAGGTCGGTGCGCAGGGCGGCGGCCAGCTCCCGGTACTCCGCGCCTCGGGCGGCGCCGGTGCGCATGGCGAGGGCGATCCGGCGGGCGGGGGCGGGGTCGGCGAAGGAGCCGGTGAGGAGCTGGTTGCTGCGGGAGATCTCCACCTTGAGCGCGGTGCGCGGCAGCAGCGTGCAGCCGAGGCCGCCCGCGACGAGCTGGACCAGCGTGGACAGCCCGGCGGCGGTGGTGGTCACCGGCGCGTCCTCGCGGCCCGCCTCGCGGCAGATGTCCAGGGCCTGGTCGCGCAGGCAGTGCCCCTCGTCGAGGAGCAGCAGGTTCAGTTCCTTCAGGGCCTCGCGCGGTATGCCCTCCCGTCCGCCGAGCCGGTGGTCGAGCGGGGTGACGAGCACGAAGTCCTCGTCGAAGAGCGGGAGTTCGGTGACGCCGGGCACGCCGAGCGGCACGGCGAGCAGCAGCAGGTCGAGCCGTCCGCCGGACAGTCCCTCCAGCAGGCTCGCGGTCTGCTCCTCGTGGACCTGGAGGTCGAGGTCGGGGTAGCGGTCGTGGACGAGGCGCAGGACGGTGGGCAGCAGGTAGGGCGCGACGGTGGGGATGACGCCGATGCGCAGCACGCCGGTGAAGGGCGCCCGGACCGCCTCGGCGTCCTCGATGAGCGCCCCGACCTCGTCCAGGACCGCCTTGGCCCGCACCGCCAGACGCTCACCGGCGGGCGAGAGCAGCACCCTGCGCGTCGTACGCTCGACGAGCGTCACGCCGAGGGTGTCCTCCAGGGCGGAGACGGCGCCGGAGAGCGCCGGCTGGCTCATGCCGATCGCGGCGGCGGCGTCCCGGAAGTGCAGGTGCTCGGCGACGGCCGCGAAGGCGCGCAACTGGGAGAGGCTGGGCAGGCTCCTGCGCCTGGCGGCATTGCCGACGGTCACTGATAACCACCTCCGATCAACCCGACCGAGTGTAGCTATTTCCGTAATCAATTGACTCTGTGCCAACATCATGAGGGTCCAACCCATGGGAAACACGGGCAAAGCCGGTGTTTCTTCGCTGCAAGGAGAGCGTGTGCTCACTGTCGGTGACAAGTTCCCCGAGTTCGAACTGACCGCCTGCGTCTCGCTGGAGAAGGGCAAGGAGTTCGAGAAGATCAACCACAAGACCTACGAGGGCAAGTGGAAGGTGATCTTCGCTTGGCCCAAGGACTTCACCTTCGTGTGCCCCACCGAGATCGCGGCCTTCGGCAAGCTGAACGACGAGTTCGCCGACCGCGACGCCCAGGTCCTGGGCTTCTCCGGTGACTCGGAGTTCGTCCACCACGCCTGGCGCAAGGACCACCCGGACCTGCTCGAGCTGCCCTTCCCGATGATGGCCGACTCCAAGCACGAGCTGATGCGCGAGCTGGGCATCGAGGACGAGGAGGGCTTCGCCAAGCGTGCGGTCTTCATCGTGGACCAGAACAACGAGATCCAGTTCACCATGGTGACGGCGGGCTCGGTCGGCCGTAACCCCAAGGAGGTCCTGCGGGTCCTGGACGCGCTGCAGACCGACGAGCTGTGCCCGTGCAACTGGAGCAAGGGCGACGAGACCCTCGACCCGGTCGCGCTGCTGGCTGGTGAGTGAGGCATGTCCCTCGACTCCCTGAAGTCCGCCGTCCCGGACTACGCCAAGGACCTCAAGCTCAACCTGGGCTCGGTCATCGGCAACAGCGACCTGCCCGCGCAGCAGCTGTGGGGCACGGTGCTGGCCACGGCCATCGCCTCGCGGTCGCCGATCGTCCTGCGCGAGCTGGAGCCGGAGGCGAAGGCGAACCTGTCGCCGGAGGCGTACACCGCGGCCAAGTCCGCGGCGGCGATCATGGCGATGAACAACGTCTTCTACCGCACCCGGCACCTGCTGTCGGACCACGAGTACGGCACCCTGCGCGCCGGTCTGCGGATGAACGTCATCGGCAACCCCGGCGTCGACAAGACCGACTTCGAGCTGTGGTCCTTCGCGGTCTCGGCCATCAACGGCTGCGGCATGTGCCTGGACTCGCACGAGCAGGTCCTGCGCAAGGCGGGCGTCGAGCGTGAGGTCGTCCAGGAAGCCTTCAAGATCGCTTCGGTGATCCAGGCCGTCGGTGTGACGCTGGAGGCGGAGGCCGTCCTCGCGGAGTGATTCCGTGGAACGCCGCAGGAGGGGCCCCGCCCGGGCATCGGGTGGGGCCCCTTCCGCGTTGCCGGGGCGGGACACCGGGGTGGTGCCGCCCGTGCGGCGGGCCACGCACTGCTACGGAAGCCGCGTGCCCGGGAGCAGGGCCAGGACGCCGTCCCGTCTCCCGCCCTCACCGGCCGTCCGGGCCCGCGCGGGCGGCCGGGTGCGCCGCGGTGGTGTGCGCCTTGGCGGCGGGGGCCGCCCGCCGCGGTGGTGTGCGCCTCGGCGGCGGGGACCGCCTCCCCCGCCCGGAAGGCCAGGATCCCGGCCCGGGCCTCGGCGCCGTCCGGCTCGGCTACGTCTCCTCGGTGGGCGTCGGCGGCTCGGACGGCCCTCCGTCCGGCGGAGCGGTCGCGGCGGGCGCCGCCACCGGTGCCGCGTCCGCCTCCGTGGCGGCCGCCGGTGCCGTACCCGGCGCGGGGGCTCCTGTGGCCGCCGCGGCCGCCCGCGGCCGGGCGTGCCGCAGTGCCGCCTCCCGGGAGTACTGGCGCAGGTAGCCCACCACCGTGTTGGTGACCGCCACCAGCGGCACGGCCACCACCGCCCCGCCGATCCCCGCGATCATGCCGCCCGCCGCGACCGACAGGACGACCGCCAGCGGATGCACCCGCACCGCGCGGCCGAGGATGAACGGCTGGAGGACGTGCCCCTCGATCTGCTGGACGGCGAGCACGACGACCAGCGTCATCACGGCGGTGAACACGCCCTGGGTGACCAGCGCGACGACCACCGCGAGCGCGCCCGACACCACCGCGCCCACCAGCGGGACGAAGGCGAACAGGAAGATGAACACGGCCAGCGGCACCGCCATCGGCACGTTCAGGAAGTAGATCCCGAGGCCGATGAAGATCGCGTCGATCAGCGCCACGATCACCGTGCCGCGCACGTACGCCGTCAGCGTGCGCCAGGCGCGCGGGCCGGCCCCGGCCACGCCCGGACGGGCCGCCGCCGGCACCAGCTTCAGCGTCCACTCCCAGATCCGCCGCCCGTCGTAGAGCAGGAACAGCGTCGAGAACATCGTCAGCAGGATCCCGGTCAGGGCCTCCACGATGACCGTGACGCCCTCCAGGCCGGCGGACGTTATCTGGTCGGTGTTCGCGCCGATGGCGTCCCGCAGGCTCTTGGCGATCTGGTTGATCTGCTTGTCGGTGACGTGGAAGGGGCTGTTCAGCAGCCACTTGCGCAGTTCGTCGATGCCGTCCTGGATCTGGTTGGAGAGGTTGTCGATGTTCTCCATGACCTGCCAGGTCACGAACCAGCCGATCAGGCCCATGATGACGAAGCCGAGGATCGCGGTGAGCGCGGTGGCCGGCCCGCGCGGCAGCCCGTGGCGCCGCAGCCGGGCCACCGTGGGCTGGAGCAGGGCCGTGATGAGCAGCGCGGCGACGAAGGCCAGCACCACCAGTTGCACGGCGCTGATGACCTTCATCAGCACCCAGACGGTTCCGGCGAGGACGAGCACGCGCCAGCCGGCCTCCGCGGCCACCCGCACCCCCCAGGGCACGGCCTGGGCGGGGTCGGGACGGGCGGGGACGACGGTCACGTGATCGACGGGCAGCACCGGGTCCGCGGACGGCTCCGGCTCGGAAGCGGAGTGGTCCTTCTCCACCTCGGCGCGACGCTCGTCCAACCGCTCACCCATCTCGGTCAGTCCGGCACCGAGCCGGCCGAGCCACCCTGGAACTCGCGACATGATCCGTCCTCTTCCCCCGTCCTTGACCACCACGCCCCCTGGAGTCGTTCCGACAGACGCTACATGGCAAAAGCCCCTCCCCCTAGGACGGGGAGGGGCTGCGCGGGGTTGAGCACGCCGGGCGGCTCAGTAGTTGTGGTTCACCTGCCAGTACGACCAGGCGTCGCACGGGCTGCCGTAGCGGACGTTCATGTAGTTGAGGCCCCACTTGATCTGCGTGGCCGGGTTGGTCCGCCAGTCGGCGCCCGCGGACGCCATCTTGCCCGCCGGCAGCGCCTGGACGAGGCCGTAGGCGCCCGAGGAGGGGTTGACCGCCTGGTAGTTCCAGGTGGACTCGTGGTTCACGATGTTGCTGAAGCACTGGAACTGGCCGCTCGGCACGATCTGCCGGGCGATCGCCTGCACCTGGGCCACGGTGTAGGAGCCCTGGACGGGGAAGTCGGAGGCGTCACGCGTGCTGCGGGTGGTCGCCTTCTTCTGCTCCTCCCGCTCCTTGGCCTCCTTGGCCGCCTTCTCGGCGGCCTCCTTCTTCGCGATCGCGGTCTCGGCGGCCGCCTTGCGGGCCGCCTCCTCGGCGTCCTTCTTGGCGCTGGCGTCCGCGGCGATCGCCTGGGCGTCGGCCTGCTGCGTGAGGGACGCGGTCTGCACGGGGGCCTGCTGGCCCACCGGGATGTCCGCGAGGAGGGTGGCGTCGGCTGCCATCGCTTCGGCGTCGTTGTTCTGCGCGGTGCTGCCCGAGGCAACACCCACGACGCTTCCGACGGCGGTGACCGCGGTGGCGGAGGCCACTGCGAGTCCCCGGACCGAGATCCGGCTCACACGGTTTCCTTCCAGCATCGCCCGCTTCGGTGACCCTCGCGGACGCGATCGTGCCCCTGGCACTGGCCTCCCAACTACGGGTCACGGAGGCACGGGCCCGGTGGACAACTCCCGTGACGGGAGAGCCGCGTGGTGCTTCGGGCGGCATACGACGCCGTTATGGAGTTGAGGGTGGTGCTCTGGGGGCGCTGCGCCGCTGGGGGCACAACTGTGTCGTATGCGGGGCCTGACAGGAATGAGACTCTGCCGTAACCGAACGCCGAGAGGCAATTCTGAGTTGCGTGGGAAAGCTCACACCACGTTCGGCCCACGGGATTCCGGGAAAGGCCCACGCGCGACGGCGCCGCCCGGCTAGGCTCTCGGCCTTTGCCGGACGGCGCCAACTCCCGCACATATGCCCCCAAGTGGAGCAGTTGTGCGAACGACGGTCAGAGGTGCCCGTCCTCCAGCATTTCGGTCACCAGGGCGGCGATCTGCGACCGCTCGGACCGGGTCAGCGTGACGTGCGCGAAGAGCGGATGCCCCTTCAGTTTCTCCACGACGGCGACGACACCGTCGTAGCGGCCGACCCGCAGGTTGTCCCGCTGCGCCACGTCATGGGTGAGCACCACCCGCGAGTCCGCGCCGATCCGGGACAGCACCGTCAGCAGGACGTTGCGCTCCAGGGACTGCGCCTCGTCCACGATGACGAACGCGTCGTGCAGCGACCGGCCGCGGATGTGCGTGAGCGGCAGCACCTCCAGCATCCCGCGCGCGGTGACCTCCTCGATGACCTCGCGCGAGGTGACGGCCGACAGCGTGTCGAAGACGGCCTGCGCCCACGGGCTCATCTTCTCCGCCTCGGTGCCGGGCAGATAGCCCAGCTCCTGCCCGCCGACCGCGTACAGCGGGCGGAAGACCATCACCTTCTGGTGCTGGCGGCGCTCCAGCACCGCCTCCAGGCCCGCGCACAGCGCCAGCGCCGACTTGCCGGTGCCGGCCCGGCCGCCCATGGACACGATCCCGACGTCCGGGTCGAGGAGCAGGTCGAGCGCGATCCGCTGCTCGGCGCTGCGGCCCTTGATGCCGAACGCCTCCCGGTCCCCGCGCACCAGACGCACGGCACCGTCGGGGGTGACACGCCCCAGCGCCTTGCCGCGCTCCGAATGGATCGTCAGCCCGGTGTGCACGGGCAGCCCGGCGGCCTCGGGGACGTGGAGGTGCCCCTGGTCGAAGAGGATGTCCACCTGTTCGGCGGGCAGGGTCAGTTCGGCCATGCCGGTCCAGCCGGAGGCGTCGGTGATGGCGAGTTCCGCCCGGTACTCCTCGGCGAGGAGTCCCACGGAGGACGCCTTGATCCGCAGCGGCAGGTCCTTCGAGACGACGGTGACGTCGTACCCCTCGGCCTGCAGGTTGCGGGCGACCGCGAGGATGCGCGAGTCGTTGTCCCCCAGGCGGTAGCCGGTGGGCAGCACGCTGGGGTCCGAGTGGTTCAGCTCGACCCGGACCGTCCCGCCGAGGTCCCCGATCGGGATGGGGGCGTCGAGGCGACCGTGCCGGACCCGGTAGTCGTCCAGCAGGCGCAGGGCCTGCCGGGCGAAGTAGCCGAGTTCGGGATGGTGCCGCTTGGCCTCCAGTTCCGTGACCACGACGATGGGGAGCACGACCTCGTGCTCGTCGAAGCGGGTCAGGGCGTTCGGGTCCGCCAGCAGGACGCTGGTGTCGAGAACGTAGGTGCGCCGGTCTGGCTTGTGGCGCTTTGTGCTGGTCACCACGGAAGGACGTACCCCCTCGGATGAGGTCGGGGAGCGACGAGGTGGATGCCGGGCCGGGAGGGTGGGGGCATCGGGGCCGGTCGCCGGCCGCGATGTGCGGGCCGGGAACCGGCCCTCCACGTCTTCGTCCGCACTGTGACCGCACGGTCGCGCTGGTGCAACGGGCCTCCCGGGCGGACGGCCCCGAGCCGCCCGCTGAGATCCGACACCCGGGGTTCGGGTGTCGACCTGCCTGGGTTATGCCCTCGAACGTGCACCGCCATGCAGGAGCGGGGCACGGCGCACGGATGAACTCCTCGTGAAGACGGGTACGGGCCCGGCGGGCCGTCCGGCCGGGTCAGCCGCCGTAGCGGCGGTGACGGGCCGCGTAGTCGCGCAGCGCGCGCAGGAAGTCGACCTTGCGGAAGGCCGGCCAGAAGACCTCGCAGAAGTAGTACTCGGAGTGCGCGGTCTGCCAGAGCATGAATCCGGACAGCCGCTGCTCGCCGCTGGTGCGGATGACCAGATCGGGGTCGGGCTGGGCCCGGGTGTAGAGGTGCCGGCCGATCATCTCGACGTCGACGGCCTCGGCGAGGTCCTCCATGGACACGCCCCGGTCGTGGGCGTCGTGCAGCATGGAGCGCACGGCGTCGGCGATCTCCTGGCGCCCGCCGTACCCGATGGCGACGTTGACCACTATCCCCTGGACGTCGGCGGTGGCCTCCTCGGCCTCCTTGAGGACGGCCTGCATGCCGGAGGGGAGCAGGTCCATGGTGCCGACGTGGTGCACGCGCCAGCGGCCGTCGGCGGCCAGCGAGCGGACGACGTCCTCGATGATGCCGAGCAGCGGGACCAGCTCGTCCTGGGGCCGGTCGAAGTTGTCCGTGGACAGCAGCCAGAGGGTGACGACCTCGACGTCCGTCTCGGTGCACCAGCCGAGGAACTCCTCGATCTTGTCGGCGCCGGCCCGGTGTCCGTGCACGGTGGTGGAACCCGAGGCCTTCGCCCAGCGACGGTTGCCGTCCATGATGACGCCGATGTGCTTGGGCACCTGAGCGTGGTCCAGGTGGCCTTCCACCCGGCGCGCGTACAGCCTGACCAGCAGGCTGCGCAGCTTGTCGCGCAGGTTCACGTGTTCGTCAGCCCCTCCGTATGGATCGGACAGGCGCGGCCGGGGGCGTTCCCTGCCCGTGCGGCGGCCTCGTCCGTATGGCGGTCCCCGGGGCGAAGCCTACCCCCGGCACCCCCAGGGTCCCCCAACGGGCGTTCACGCGCGCCCCGGCGTCCGGCCGCTCCCTGACCCGTGCTCCGCGCCGCACGGGCACCGGTGCCGAGGAGGCGGAGGGGGCGGAGGGGACGGAGGGAAGCGGAAAGAAAAACGGGCCGGTCCGTGGGGGGGAGACGGACCGGCCCGAGGGGGGGTTTCCACCATAACCCTTCGTAAGTGATGCTGCGTGCATCAGCGCGCCACAACTACTCTCCGGAATCACCCGGCGACGGGCCGACGAGTACGGAACCTGCCATTCCCTGGCCGGTCCTGGCCGGATCACAGCGAATTCACAGGGAAATTCGGCCGGATGAGACAGGATGTGAAGGGTTTGCGCCATCTGAGGAGCGCTCGGCGAGTTGTCCTCGCTTACCCCTCCCGGGCGACCCCGCCGTTCACACCCGCTTGACGCCGAGAGCGCTCGGGGCCGCGTACGGCCGGGCGGGGCACGGCGGCCGCCATCAGGGGGCCCGGCGCCGCGCAGCCCCCTCCACTGCGCGATGCCACCCGCGCGGCTTTGCTCACGCGAATTTCGTTGGTCTGAACTTACGCCAGACGGAGCAGTGACGGGAGAGGAAAGCGATAACGATGTGGAAACTGTGGCTGCCGGGGAGGGCCACCGGGGCCGTCGCGGGCCCCTCAGCGCGGCTTGCGGGCCTCGAAGAGATGGCGGGTGCTGTGCGCCACGAACGGGCCGTCGGCGGTCATCCGCTCGTGCAGCTCCCGCAGCCGGGGCTCGTACGCCTCCACCGTGAAGCCGGGGACCATCCAGACCACCTTGCGCAGGAAGTGCACGACGGCCGCGATGTCGTGGAACTCCATGCGCAGCCGCTCGGACCGCAGGGCGGCCACCTCGAGACCGGCCGCCTCGGCCTGTGCCCGCTCCTGCTCGGGGTGGCGGGCCCGGCGGACCTCCTCGGGCTGCGGGCCCAGGAAGTACTCGACGAGTTCGAAGACGCTGGCCGGTCCGACGTGCTGGGCGAAGTACGTACCGCCGGGGCGCAGCACGCGGGCGATCTCCGTCCAGTGCGGGCGGACGGGGTGCCTGCTGACGACGAGGTCGAAGGCGCCCCGGGCGAACGGCAGGGGCGCGTCCTCGTCCACGGCGACGACCACGACACCGTGCGGGCGCAGCAGTTCGGTGGCCTTGGCCACGTTGGGCGGCCATCCCTCGGTGGCGGCCAGGAGCGCCGGGACGCGGGCGGCCCGGCCGAGGGCGAAGCCGAACACCTCCCCTCCCCCGGTCTGCACGTCGAGCACGGCCTCCGCGGTGGCCAGCCGGCCGGCCACCGACACGGCGTACCCCCAGGAGGGCCGTTCCTCGGTGGCGCGCCCCGCGAACCACGAGAAGTCCCACCCCTCGGTGGGCACGGCCGCCCCTTCTGCCACGAGGTCCTCGAACGTACGGTCCTGACGGTCTGCCATGGCAGCGATCTTCCCAGGTACGGGCCTGGACCGCCGCCGGATTACCGGCCGCCGCCGCTCCGCGCGTTCCGGTCCCGTCAGGACACCAGCGGGCGCACCTGCCGGGCGGCGAACCGGACGAAGCCCTCCGGGTCGGGTTCGTCGGCCGTCGGCTGGAGGACCACCGTGTCGGCACCGGCGTCGGCGAGCGCCGACACGGCCTTGGCGACGTCCGGGGCGTCACCGGCGACCCCCAGCCCGGGGACGGCCGACAGCCCCTCGGCGGCCAGCTCGGCCCGCAGCCGCCGCTCGGCGTCGGGGCCGGTGGCGGTGAGCAGGTAGACGACGACGCGGTGCGGGTCGTCGCGGCCCGCTGCCTCGCGTCCTTCGTCGATGAGCCGGCGGGCCCGGCGGACCCCCTCCGCGGAGGTGGCGATGGTCAGGATCGTGCCGTCGGCCGCCTCACCGGACAGGCGGAGCGTGCGCGGCCCGGTGGCGCCGGCGAGGACCGGGACGTCGCCGCCCGCGGGCGGCGGCCAGTCCAGGGCCACGTCGGTCAGCCGCACGTACCGGCCGTCCGTGGTGACGCGCTCACCGCCCAGCAGGGCGCGCAGCGCGTCCAGGTGCTCGCGCAGCAGCGTCAGCGGGGACTCGGCGCGCGCCCCGACCTGCCCCATCCAGTCCTGCACGCCGTGCCCGACGCCGAGCCGGGCGCGGCCGGGGAAGAGCCGGTGCAGCGTGGCCGCCTCCATCGCGGTGACGGCGACGTTGCGCAGCGGCACGGGCAGCAGGCCGACGCCGACCCGGACCCGCTCCGTCCAGGCCAGGGCGGCGGCGGCCGTGGAGATCCCGCCCTCCAGGAAGCAGTCCTCCCACAGCCACAGCTCCTCCAGCCCCGCCTCGTCGGCGAGGCGGGCGATCGAACGCAGCCGCTCGGGGGGCAGTTGGGGGCGGAAGACAACGCCGAGTCCGGTCATGCGGCCCTCCTCCCCACGTCCCGCCCGTCTCATGCCACGGCAGCCGCCCCCAGCAGCACTCCCGTGAACGCACCGCCGATCATGAACGGTCCCAGCGGCATCGTCGCGCCGCGCCCCGCCCCGCGCAGCACGATCAGCCCCAGCCCGTACACGGCTCCGTAGAACAGCCCGGCGAAGCCGCCCGTGACCAGCACCGGCCAGCCGTACCAGCCGAGGACCGTGCCCAGCGCGAGGGCCAGCTTGACGTCGCCGAAGCCCAGGCCGGCCGGGTTGACGAGGAAGAGCACGAAGTAGCAGGCGCCCAGCGCCAGACCGCCGAGCAGCGCTCCCGGCCAGGAACCGGAGGCGGCGGGTGCGAGCGCGGCGACGCCCAGCAGCGCCGCGGTCGCGGCGGCCAGCGGCAGGGTCAGGACGTCCGGGAGCCGGTGGACGCGGTGGTCGACGAGCGCGAGCAGCACACCGGTCGGCGCGGCGAGCAGCCAGACCGCCGCCTCGGGGCGCGGCCCGGTGGCGGCGGCGAGGGCCGCGCACACGAGCGCGGTGACGGCGGTGACGAGGGGGGTGCTGGGGCCGTATGCGGCGCAGTGCGGGGTGGCGGTGCGGGTGGGGTGGGGTGTTCCGGAGGCGGG
>NZ_JOIY01000047.1 GCF_000720185.1 Streptomyces sp. NRRL S-340
TTTCCGACTCTATCAGATCTTTCCGATCCGATTTCCTCGGTGCTTTCCAGGTTCCCGCTCCGCTTTCGCTTCGCGTTTCCCTTTCCGGCGGCTCCGACTCTATCAGATCTTTTTTGATCCGATTCCCGGTCGGGGGGTTTGTCTCGGGCTTCCGCGCTTTCGCTCGTCGGCCTTTCGACATTCACTACGCTAGCCGATTCCCAGCCTGATTCATAATCGGGCTCGGCGGTTTCAAATTCGGACGTGCGAGCACGCCAGAATCGACCCCGACGAAGGGGTGGTGACTAGAGAGTGGGTTGGCCGCTCCGGCTGCAGGCGATCGCCGTACCCGGTTCAGCGGCTCGGGCCACATTACGCACCTTGCGGGGACGAGTCAACTTCGGCGCCGCTTGGGCACGTGGGCGCGGTACGGGCTGACCGTCGGGTCGTCGGCGACCCAGTAACGCCAGGGGTGGACGTCGCCGTTGCCGCCCTCGCCGGCGACGCCGGTGCGCGGGCCGTTGCGCAGCTGGCCGGAGGAGACCGGGGTCCCGGTCAGGATGCGGATCGGGGTGTCACCCGCGGCGCAGGCGTCGGTGCCGTCCAGGGCGCGGTCGACGCCCAGGGCCGTGGCCAGCCGGGCGGGCCCCTTGGCCAGTTCCTTGTCGTTGCGCGCCGCCGGCCTGCGGGTGCGCGCCAGCTCGGCTCCTTCGACGATCTCGCCGGCCCGGAGCAGGACCCCGCTCGCCCGGCCCTCCGGTCCGCAGACCAGGTTCATGCAGTGCCACATGCCGTAGGTGAAGTAGACGTACACGTGTCCGGGAGGACCGAACATCACCGCGTTGCGGGCCGTGCGGCCGCGGTAGGCGTGGGAGCCCGGGTCGTTGGGACCGTCGTAGGCCTCGACCTCGGTGAGGCGCAGCGCGATCGGGCCGTCGGGGGTCGTCCGGACGAGGATCCGCCCCAGGAGGTCCGGGGCGACGTCGAGGACGGGACGGTCGAAGAAGTCTCTGGGCAGTGGCGTACGGTCCGAGGGCGCGATCATGGCTTCCGAGCGTAGTCCAGACGGGTGGGTGTCAAGGGCTGGTCAAGGATCCCTCCGCTTGCCAGGGTGTGGACGCGGAACCGGCCCGGGCCGGATCGCGCAAGTAGGGATCAGGGATCCACACCGTAGAGGGAGAGACATGGCGTTCAGGAAGCTGCTCGCGAGCCTTGGAGCGGGCGGGGCGTCCGTCGAGACCGAACTGCACGAGGTCAACGTCGTGCCGGGCGGGGTCGTGCAGGGCGAGGTGCGGATCCAGGGCGGATCCGTGAACCAGGCGATCGAGGGGCTGTCGGTCGGGCTCCAGGCCAAGGTCGAGGTGGAGAGCGGCGACGAGGAGTACAAGCAGGACATCGAGTTCACCAAGGTGCGGCTCGGCGGGGCCTTCGAGCTGCAGGCCGGCGCGGTGCACGCGGTGCCGTTCGGGCTGGAGATCCCGTGGGAGACGCCGGTCACGATGATCGACGGGCAGTCCCTGCGGGGCATGCACATCGGAGTGACCACGGAGCTGGCGATCGCCCGCGCGGTGGACTCCGGTGACCTCGACCCGATCAACGTGCACCCGATGCCGGCGCAGAAGGCGATCCTGGACGCGTTCATCCAGCTGGGCTTCCGCTTCAAGCACGCGGACATGGAGCGCGGTCACATCCGCGGGACGCGGCAGCGGCTGCCGTTCTACCAGGAGATCGAGTTCTACCCTCCCTCGGAGTACCGGGGTCTGAACGAGGTCGAGCTGAGTTTCGTGGCCGACGAGCACGCGATGGACGTGGTGCTGGAGATGGACAAGAAGCCCGGTCTGTTCAGCGAGGGCAGCGACACCTACCGCTCCTTCCAGGTCGGTCTGCACGACTACCAGCAGACCGACTGGGCGGCGTACCTCCACCAGTGGATCGCCGAGGTCGGCAGCAAGCGCAGCTGGTTCTAGGACCTGTCCTAGGCTCGGTGGCGACAACAGGAACGATCAGGAGGTACCGAGGTGACCGAGCTCAAGCGGCGGCCGCTCCCCCACGACTTCCACCCGCCCGTGCCGTCGTTCACGGTCACGAGCGACGACGTCCGGGAGGGGGCGACGCTCAAGGACGCTCAGGTCCAGGCGGCGGGGAACACCTCTCCGCAGCTGCGCTGGGAGGGATTCCCGCCCGGGACCAAGAGCTTCGCCGTGACCTGCTACGACCCGGACGCCCCCACGGGCAGCGGGTTCTGGCACTGGGTGCTGTTCGACATCCCGGCCTCGGTGACGGAACTGCCGGCGGGTGCCGGCGGCGGGAAGTTCGAGGGCCTGCCCGAGGGTGCCGTGCACGCGCGCAACGACTACGGCACGAAGGACTTCGGGGGTGCCGCGCCGCCGCCGGGTGACGGGCCGCACCGGTACGTCTTCACGGTGTACGCCGTCGATCAGGACAAGCTCGGTCCGGACGCGGACGCCTCCCCGGCCGTGGTCGGCTTCAACCTGCGGTTCCACACGCTGGGCCGGGCCCAGCTGATCGGTGAGTACGAGGTGCCCGCCCAGGGCTGAGACGCCCGCCGCGTGTTTCCACGTTCACCGAACGTTTGCCCGCCTCTGGTCTTGGAAGTGATCGGAGGCGGGCATTTTTATTGCGTTGTCCATCCCGGCGCGCCCGTCCAGAGTTGATCCGGGCCCGCCGGGGGGTGGGCAGGTGCACACGGGAGGTGGGCCGGATGCGGGACACGCTGGTGCTGAACGCGAGCTTCGAGCCGCTGTCGACGGTGACGCTGAACCGAGCCGTCGTGCTGGTGCTGCAGGACAAGGCCGTCGTGGAGCAGGCCCACCCCGAACTGCGCATGCGGGGAGCCGCGGTGGACATCCCGGCGCCCCGGGTGATCCGGCTGTGCCGGTATGTGCGGGTGCCGTTCCGAAGACAAGCACCGTGGTCGAGGCGGGGCGTGCTGGTACGGGACCGGCACCGGTGCGCGTACTGCGGGCGGCGGGCGACGACCGTGGACCACGTGGTGCCGCGCTCGCACGGCGGGCAGGACACCTGGCTGAACACAGTGGCCTCGTGCGCGGAGGACAACCACCGCAAGGCCGACCGGACTCCTCAGGAGGCGGGGATGCCGTTGCTGCGGACGCCGTTCGAGCCGACGCCGGCGGACGCGATGCTGTTCGCGCTGGGGGCGGACGAACTCGCGGCGCTGCCCCAGTGGTTGGGCCGGGAGGCCGCCTGACGCCTCGCCGCCGGAGTGCCGCCGTGCGCCGGCCGCTTGAGGTGTCCGTGGCCGGCCGTCCGGTTCCCCGCGCCCTGGGCGGGTGCGGGGAACGTCGTCGCTTCCCTGGTGCCCCGGTCAGTCGATGAAGGGCTTCTCGCGGCGTTCCGAGGGGCTGTTCCTGCCGTCGTTCTGGGCGGGCACGGTGTTGCCCCCGCCGTTGCCGCCTCCGTTGCCGCCGCCCGAATTGCCGCCCAGGGAGCCGAAGTTGCCCATGGCGCCGGACAGGCCCTTGAGGGCGTCGCCGATCTCGCTGGGGACGATCCAGAGCTTGTTGGCGTCGCCTTCGGCGATCTTGGGGAGCATCTGGAGGTACTGGTAGGAGAGGAGCTTCTGGTCCGGGTCGCCGGCGTGGATGGCCTCGAAGACCGTGCGGACGGCCTGGGCCTCGCCCTCGGCGCGCAGCGCGGCGGCCTTGGCCTCACCTTCGGCGCGCAGGATCTGGGACTGCTTCTCGCCCTCGGCGCGCAGGATCTCGGACTGGCGGACACCTTCGGCCTGGAGGATGGCGGCGCGCTTGTCACGGTCGGCGCGCATCTGCTTCTCCATCGAGTCCTGGATGGAGGTGGGCGGCTCGATGGCCTTCAGTTCCACGCGGTTGACGCGGATGCCCCACTTGCCGGTGGCCTCGTCGAGGACGCCGCGCAGGGCCGCGTTGATCTCCTCGCGGGAGGTGAGGGTGCGCTCCAGGTCCATGCCGCCGATGATGTTGCGCAGGGTGGTGACGGTGAGCTGCTCGATCGCCTGGATGTAGCTGGCGACCTCGTAGGTGGCGGCCCGGGCGTCGGTCACCTGGTAGTAGATGACGGTGTCGATGTTGACGACCAGGTTGTCCTGGGTGATCACCGGCTGCGGGGGGAACGGCACGACCTGTTCGCGCAGGTCGATGCGGTTGCGGATGGTGTCGATGAACGGGACGACGATGTTGAGGCCCGCGTTGAGCGTGCGCGTGTAGCGGCCGAAGCGCTCCACGATGGCCGCGCTGGCCTGCGGGATGACCTGGATGGTCTTGATCAGGGCGATGAAGACCAACACCACCAGAATGATCAGGACGATGATGACCGGTTCCATCGACGGCTCCCTGTCCCCTTCTCCGCCTCGGCGCTTTCGGAAGATCTTATTGGGCTCTTGCGGCTGTTGAAGATCTTGCTGGTCGAGTCTGACAGACCGTCGTCCGCCTCGTGGGGTGTTCGGTGCAGGTCACATGACGACGGCGGTGGCTCCTTCGATGTCGACCACGTCGACTTCGGCACCCGCCTCGTAGACGCGGTCGGTGTCCAGTGCCCGGGCGGACCAGATCTCCCCGGCGAGCTTGATGCGGCCGCCGGAGCCGTCGACGCGTTCGAGGACGACGGCTTGCCGGCCTTTCAGCGCCTCGATGCCGGTGGCCAGGCGCGGGCTCTGCCTGCTGTGCCGGGCCGCGATGGGGCGTACGACGGCGATGAGGGCGACGGAGACGGCGAGGAAGACGATGACCTGGACGACGGTTCCCAGGCCGAAGCCGGCGGTGACCGCGGCGGCGACGGCGCCGACCGCGAGCATGCCGAACTCCGGCATCGCGGTCACCACGAGCGGGATTCCGAGCGCAGCCGCGCCGACGAGCCACCACACCCATGCGTCGATGTCGTTCACATGGTCATGGTAGGTCCGCGGGCCGGGTGGCGGACAGGGCGCACGGGGGGCGGCTCAGGGCGGGGAGCCCGGGAGACGGTCGGCAACCGGCGCCGGGACGGCGGCCGTTGGGGGCGGGGGCGCGTGACGCGTGGGCGCGGGTGGAGGGTCGGGGCGGGCGGACGTCAGGTCAGCGGGAGGCCCTGGGCGGTCCAGCGGTCGCCGACCTGCTCGACGACGAGCGGGAGTCCGAAGCAGCGCGAGAGGTTGCGGGACGTCAGCTCCAGCTCCAGGGGGCCCGCGGCGAGCACCTTGCCCTGGTTGATCATCAGGACGTGGGTGAAGCCGGGCGCGATCTCCTCGACATGGTGGGTGACCATGATCATGGAGGGGGCGATCGGGTCGCGGGCGAGCCGGCCGAGGCGGCGGACCAGGTCCTCGCGGCCGCCGAGGTCGAGGCCGGCGGCGGGCTCGTCCAGGAGCAGCAGTTCGGGGTCGGTCATGAGGGCGCGGGCGATGAGGGTGCGCTTGCGCTCGCCCTCGGAGAGGGTGCCGAAGCGGCGGTCGAGGTACTCGGTCATGCCGAGGCGGTCGAGGAAGGCGCGGGCGCGCTGCTCGTCGACGTCCTCGTACTCCTCCTGCCAGCCGGCGGTCATGCCGTACGCGGCGGTCAGCACGGTCTGCAGGACGGTCTGGCGCTTGGGGAGCTTCTCGGCCATGGCGATGCCCGCCATGCCGATGCGGGGGCGCAGTTCGAAGACGTCGGTGCCGGGCTTGCCGAGGGTCTCGCCGAGGATGGTGGCGGTGCCCTTGCTGGGGTAGAGGTAGCTGGAGGCGACGTTGAGGAGGGTGGTCTTGCCGGCGCCGTTCGGGCCGAGGATGACCCAGCGCTCGCCCTCCTTGACCGACCAGGAGACCTGGTCCACCAGAGCCCGGTCCTCGCGGACCACGGATACGTCCTGAAGCTCCAGAACATCGCTCATGAGCGCGTTGTCTCCCCTTGCAGTGTGCCGCCGGTCTCGGCTGGCGTACGCCTGTGGCTCGGTCCGCCGCGCCGGTGGGCGCAGCCCCCACCGAATCTACGCCACCGGCCGGGCGGGCTGTTCCATCGGTCTGGTCCTTAGGGTGGACGCATGCTCTCGGAACCGCGTTCTGGACGCCTAGCAGCTTGGGGAAATGCCCTTCTCGCCGGACTTGTCTCTCCGGATGACGCCGTGCTCGCCGTGGTGGGTGAGGACGCCGTCCACCGGGTGGCGGGACTGCCCGGTGAGGCGGGGCCGGTCGGGCTCACGCTCGCGCTGGGGCGGCTGCGCTCCCTGGGGGTGGGCGCCCTGCGGGTGGCGCTGCCGGCGCCGGGGCATCCGCTGGGGCTGAGCGGTCCGCCGGAGTTCAACGCGCGGGCGCTGGACGCCGGGGAGGCGGTCGTCTGTCACGGGGCCGCGTTCGGGCTGGTGCCCGAGGTGCACGAGGCCGGGCCCGCGGGTGATGTGCACGCCGAGGTGGTGTGGCACGTGCTGCCGGTGCGGGAGGCGCCGCCCGCGGACGTGCCGTCGCTGGGCGAGGCCGAGCGGGAGCTGGCCGAGGCGCTGCGGGAGGCGACGGAGGTGCTGGCGCGGCTGGACGTGGCCGCGTCGGGGCCGGTGGCGGAGGCGGCGATCGACGCGTACCGGGCGCGGGCCGAGCGCGGCAGGGAGGTGCTGGCGCCGGGGTATCCGCCGCGGGCGGTGCGGGTGCTCGAGCTCGCGCAGCGGGTGGGGCTGCTGGTGTCGCTGGCGTACGGGAACGGGCACGGGGGTGCGGTGAGCGCGTCCGAGATGGCCGCGCGGGGGGCCGCGCTGCGGCCGGTGGAGCGAACGGCCCGGCGGGCGCAGGTGGCTGCGTACAACTCCGTGGTGGAGGAGCGGGAGAAGGGGGTGCGGTGAGAGGGGACGGCGGTCTGTTCCCGCGCGGGTGCGAGCGGCGGTGCTGTGCCGTGCTCCCCCGGGCCCCGCTGTGGGGCTGAGCGGTCTCGTCCTCGAACGCCGGACGGACCGACTGCGCCGGCCTGTGTGGCCGTCACCGGCCCCTCCGGTCCTTTCGGCCCGTCCGGCTCCGCGGCCCTGCCGCAGGGTCCGGGGGTCCGGGCACACCGACCGGCCTCCCGGGGCTGACCCGGGAGGCCGTGGGCATCAGTGGTGACGCGCCGGTCTCAGTGGTTGAGGCCGAGGTTGCCGAAGGCCGGGTTCAGCACGCCGATGACGTTGACGCTGTTGCCGACGGCGTTGACCGGGATGTGGATCGGGGCCTGGATGACGTTGCCCGAGACGACGCCCGGGGAGGCCTTGGCCGCACCGGCGGCCGCGGCGCCGTCATGGGCGGAGGCCATTCCGGCACCGGCGGCCACGAGCCCGCCGGCCACCATCGTCACAGCCGCTGCCTTCTTCAGGTTCTTCACGCTTGAGTCCTCCTGGTGATCGCCACGGCAGTCGCCGCAGCACGCACTGGAGAACGGCCGGGGGCCGCGGAGGTTGCGCCATCCGGGGGACATTCCCACGACGGTATGAATCTCAGTCCGGAAGGGAACGCTCCGCGTTGCCGGACGGGGTGGCTCAGGGGTGTGCCGAGGGGGGCGTTTCAGCCGGTCACGCCATGGCGTACGGCCCACAGCGCGGCCTGGGTGCGGTCCGCCAGGTCGAGCTTCATCAGGATGTTCGACACGTGGGTCTTGACGGTCTTCTCGGACAGGACGAGGGCGCGGGCGATCTCCCGGTTGGAACGGCCGTCCGCTATCAGGCCCAGCACCTCCCGCTCCCGGTCGGTGAGGGAGGTCCCGCGGCCCTGGCCGGAGTGGGTCTCCTCCTGTGACAGCAGAGCACCGGCGACCTCCGGCTGGAGCAGGATGTGGCCGGCGTGCACCGAGCGGATGGCACCGGCGAGCGCGTCGGGGTCCACGTCCTTGTAGACGTACCCGGCGGCGCCCGCGCGCAGGGCCGGGACCACCGTGCGCTGCTCGGTGAAGCTGGTGACGATGAGCACGCGCGCGGGGTTGCCGAGTTCGCGCAGCCGGCGCAGCGCGTCCACGCCGTCCATCACGGGCATCTTGACGTCCATGAGGACCACGTCGGGTCTCAGTTCCTCGGCCCGGTCGACACCCTCGGCGCCGTCCGCCGCCTCGCCGACGACCTCGATGTCGTCCTGCACCTCCAGAAAGGTGCGCAGGCCCCGGCGGACCACTTGGTGGTCGTCGACGACCAGCACCTTGATTGCGTCAGCCACCGGGGGCCTCCATCTCGATCGTGGTGCCCTTGCCGGGCGCCGATTCCACGGTCAGCGTGCCGCCGGCGCCGTCGGCCCGGTCCCGCATGGAGACCAGCCCCAGGTGGCGGCCCGCGCGGCGCACCGTCCTCGGGTCGAAGCCCCTGCCGTCGTCCGTGACGCGCAGGACGGCGCCGTTGCCGCGGCGGTCGAGGGTGACGTCGACGTGTCCGGCGCCGGAGTGCCGCAGTGCGTTGTGCAGTGCCTCCTGGGCGACGCGGAGCATGGCCTCCTCCTGGGCGGCGGGCAGCGCGCGGAAGCCGCGGGCGGTGAAGGTGACGCGCGCGCTGTGGGCGCGGTCCAGGACCTGGACCTGGGTGCGCAGGGTGGCGACCAGTCCGTCCTCGTCGAGGGCCGCCGGGCGCAGCTCGACGACGGCGGCCCGCAGTTCGTCGGCGGCCTCGGCGGCGAGCACGGCCACCTGCTGCAGCTCGCCCTTGGCGCGGACCGGGTCGCGGTCGACCAGGGCGGCGGCGGCCTGGGCGGTCAGGCGCAGCGAGAACAGCTTCTGGCTGACCGCGTCGTGCAGTTCGTGGGCGAGGCGGGAGCGCTCCTCGGCGATGGTCAGTTCACGGCTGCGCTCGTAGAGGCGGGCGTTGGTCAGGGCGATGGCGGCGTGCTGGGCGAGGATGGCGAGCAGTTCCTCGTCCTCCTCGGTGAAGCCGCAGCTGCCCTCCGGTTTGCGGCAGCGTTTGTTCGCCAGGAACAGGGCCCCGATGACCTCGTCGCCGTCCCGGACGGGCAGCCCGAGGAAGTCGGACATCTCCGGGTGGGTGGCCGGCCAGCCCTCGAAGCGGGGGTCCTTTCGCACGTCGGCCAGGCGCTCGGCGCGCGCCTCGTGGAGCATCGCGGCGAGGATGCCGTGCTGGCGCGGGAGCGGACCGATGGCGCGCCACTGTTCCTCGCTGACACCGTCGACCACGAACTGGGCGAAGCCGCCGTGGTCGTCGGGGACGCCGAGCGCGGCGTACTGCGCGTCGAGCAGCTCACGGGCGGAGGCGACGATCGTCTTGAGGACGTCGCGCACCTCCAGGTGCCTGCTCATGGCCAGCAGCGCGGAACTCACCGCGGCGAGGCCGGACCGGGGGCCTTGACTCATGTGGCTCACGGTACCGGCGGGGTGCGACAGCGGGATCGGACCTGTGGAGGCCCTTCCTGGGCCGCGGGTCGTAGGTCTGGGGACGGTCCCGGCCGGGCCCGGGGGCGGAGACAGGGGAAGGGGAAGGAGGCCGACAGCCCCGGGCGGGCCGAGGCGGGGGCGGAGGAAGGGGGGTGTGTCGGAGCGGGGGGCGCCGGAGCGCGAGGTGCGCGGTGCGCCGTGCGGGGCGTGGCGGGCTGCCGGCCGGCCCGGACGAGGGCGGCGGCCTCGCGGGCGCTGAGGAGGGGGACCGCCGGGCGGGTGGCGGTCCCCCGCGGTCATGAGGAGGCGCAGGGCGGGCACCCCCCTGGGCAGGAGTGCGGCGACGCGCACCTCGTCCTTCCGGAGGAGAGCCCTCACGCAGTGCGTTGCGATGGCAACCAAACGTGAGGAAGCCGCTCCGCCGATGTGAGGACGCGCATAGGGCGCACATCACGTACGAAGGGGCATAGGAGAGACGGCTCCCCTGGTGAACGGGACAGACATCCCTGTCTGTCCCGTTTTGTCGCTTCCTGATCCACTACCCGGCTTCGTACGTCACACCTTTGCCCTCGGATTTTGCGGCCGCTAAGAATTGCTCTCGTCGCTCAACGCCGCGGGTTTCCGCCCACGGCGTTCGTGTGGGAAGGACCCCCTCCCGCAGTCCGGAGAGCGACCTCCGCGCTACTCGAAGAGGTCCATTTCGCCATGCCCGCAAACTTCCGTCTGCTCCGCCATAGTCGTGCCCTGACCCGCACCCACAAGGCCGCCGTCGCCGGTGCCGCCACCCTCGGTGCCGCCGCCCTCGCCTTCACCGCCGCCCCCGGCGGTGCCCACACCACGACGTCCGCCGACGCCGTCGCGGCCCCGGTGCGGATCGGCTCGCAGCCGGTCAAGGACGTCAAGGCCGACGTCACCGACCAGCTCGCCGGCGGCAGCGTCAAGATCCAGGCCATCGAGGCCAAGAAGCAGGCCGCGGCCCAGCACAAGGCCCAGGCCGCCGCCCGGCACAAGGCCGAAGCCGCCGCCCGGCACAAGGCCGAGGCCGCCCGCCAGGCCGGGAAGGCCGCCTCGCGCTCCGCCGCGCGCCCGCAGATGCAGACGGTCGCCGCCGCCACCAGCTACGGCAACAACCTCGACGGCTGGATCCGGCAGTCGCTGGCGATCATGAGGCAGCACAACATCCCCGGCTCCTACAGCGGCCTGCACCGCAACATCATGCGGGAGTCCTCGGGCAACCCGATGGCCATGAACGGCTGGGACATCAACGCCCGCAACGGCATCCCCTCCAAGGGCCTGCTGCAGGTCATCCAGCCGACCTTCAACACGTACCACGTGCCCGGCACCTCGGCGAACATCTACGACCCGGTCGCCAACATCACCGCCGCGGCCAACTACGCGGCCCACCGCTACGGCTCGATCGACAACGTCAACAGCGCGTACTGACCCCGCGGGGTCGGCGCGGACCTCTGACGGCGGACGCGGAAGGGCGGCACCCGGTGTGGGGTGCCGCCCTTCGCCGTTCTCCGCCGCTCGCCGCGCGGTCCGTGCCTCACCGCCCGCGCGCCGCGGCGCGCGTCACGCGGTGCGCGTCACTTGCGCATGACCTCGGGCTCGTGGCGGCGCAGGAAGCGCGCCACCAGGAAGCCGCAGACGACGCCGAGGGCGATCAGCGCGGCCATGTCGAGGCTCCAGGCCGAGACCGTGTGGTCCCACAGCGGGTCGGTGCTGGTCGGGTCGTCCTTGTTCGGGGCGATGTTGTTGAAGTCCAGCGTGGCGCCGGCCCCGGCCACCGCCCAGCGCGACGGCATCAGGTACGAGAACTCGTTGACGCCGAGCGTGCCGTGCAGCGTGAACAGGCAGCCGGTGAAGACGACCTGGATGATCGCGAACATCACCAGCAGCGGCATGGTCTTCTCGGCGGTCTTCACCAGCGAGGAGATCACCAGGCCGAACATCATCGAGGTGAAGCCCAGCGCCATGATCGGCAGGCACAGCTCGAACAGCGTCGCGTTGCCGAGGATCAGGCCCTTGCCGGGGATCTCGCGGCTGGAGAAGCCGATCAGGCCCACCAGCAGGCCCTGCAGCACGGTGATCACACCGAGCACCACGACCTTGGACATGAGGTACGCCGACCGGGACAGGCCGGTGGCGCGCTCCCGCTCGTAGATCACCCGTTCCTTGATCAGCTCGCGGACGGAGTTCGCCGCGCCCGCGAAGCAGGCGCCGACCGCCAGGATCAGCAGGACGGTGGTCGCCGTGCCGTTCGGGGTCGGCAGGTGCGTCCTGGAGTTGACCGGGTTGACCAGCAGGCCCTTGTCGTGGTCGATGAGCAGGCTGACCGCGCCGAGCACCGCCGGGAGGATCACCGTCAGCGCGAGGAAACCCCTGTCGGAGGCGATGACGGACACGTACCGCCGGATCAGGGTCAGCAGCTGTGAGCCCCAGCCCTGCGGCTTGGGCGGCTTGATGGCCTGCGGCGGCGGCATGCTCACCGACTGCGGGGCGACCGCGTCGATGTCCGCGGCGTACATCTGGTAGTGCTGCGAGCCCTTCCAGCGGCCCGCCCAGTCGTAGTCGCGGTAGTTCTCGAAGGCGGAGAAGACGTCGGCCCAGCTGCCGTAGCCGAAGAAGTTCAGCGCCTCCTCGGGCGGCCCGAAGTAGGCGACGCTGCCGCCCGGCGCCATCACCAGGAGCTTGTCGCAGATCGCCAGCTCGGCCACCGAGTGGGTGACCACCAGGACGGTGCGGCCGTCGTCGGCGAGGCCGCGCAGCAGCGTCATCACGTCGCGGTCCATGCCCGGGTCGAGGCCGGAGGTCGGCTCGTCCAGGAAGATCAGCGACGGCTTGGTGAGCAGCTCCAGGGCGACCGAGACGCGCTTGCGCTGGCCGCCGGAGAGCGAGGTGACCTTCTTGTCCTTGTGGATGTCGAGCTTCAGCTCGCGCAGCACCTCGTCGATGCGGGCGTCGCGTTCGGCGCCCGTGGTGTCGGAGGGGAAGCGCAGCTTGGCCGCGTACTTCAGCGCCTTCTTGACGGTCAGCTCCTTGTGCAGGATGTCGTCCTGCGGGACCAGACCGATGCGCTGACGCAGCTCGGCGAACTGCTTGTACAGGTTCCGGTTGTCGTAGAGGACCTCGCCCTGGTCGGCCGGGCGGTAGCCGGTGAGCGCCTTGAGCAGGGTGGACTTGCCGGAACCGGACGGGCCGATGACCGCGATCAGCGACTTCTCCGGGACGCCGAAGGAGACGTCCTTGAGGATCTGCTTGCCGCCGTCGACCGTGACGGTCAGGTGCCGGGCGGAGAAGGACACCTCACCGGTGTCGACGAACTCCTCCAGGCGGTCGCCGACGATCCGGAACGTCGAGTGGCCGACGCCGACGATGTCGGCGGGACCGAGCGTGGCCGAGCCGCCCTTGGTGATCGGCTGGCCGTTGACGTAGGTGCCGTTGTGCGAGCCCAGGTCGCGGATCTCCATGCGGCCGTCGGGCATGGAGTGGAACTCGGCGTGGTTGCGGGAGACCTGGAGGTCGGAGACGACCAGGTCGTTCTCCAGGGCACGGCCGATGCGCATCACGCGGCCCAGGGAGAACTGGTGGAACGTGGTCGGGCTGCGGTCGCCGTGCGCCGGCGGCGCCCCCGCGCCACCACCGGGGCCCTGCTGCTGCGGGACCGAAGGCGCCTGCTGGGCCTGCGGCTGCTGCTGCCGGCCGGCCTGCGGGTCGCCCGGCGCGGCCGGCTGCGGCGCCCGCTGATCGCCCCAGCCGGCCCCCGCACCCTGGGCGGCGTAGGGCTGCTGCTGCGGCTGGGCCTGCGGTGTCGCGACGGCCGCGGTGGCGGCCGCGAGGTTCAGGCACGGGCCGTCGGTGGCGTTGCCGAGGTGAACGGCCGAGCCGGGGCCGATCTCCACCTGCTGGATCCGCTGCCCCCGCACGAACGTGCCGTTGGTGCTGCCGTGGTCCTCGATCACCCAACTGCGGCCGTTGTGGCTGACCGTGGCGTGACGCCAGGAGACCCTGGCGTCGTCGAATGCGATGTCACCCTGCGGATCACGGCCGAGGGTGTAGGCCCTGGACGGATCGAGCGTCCAGGTCCGTCCATTGGTTTCCAGTACGAGTTCCGGCACTCCAAGCCCCACTGAGTTGTCCCCCGAATTGCCCCCGTCGCGGGGAGTCTAGGGATGTCGAACATCGTGGTGAACTATTCCAGGCTCCGCCCTCTGACCGAAAGCCGGGCCTTGTCATGAGTGCGTAACGCGCACCCCCGCCGGACGGCAGCCGCGGGGTCGAAACCCGGCCGGAAAGTGGTATTCCGGCCCGAGGAGGACACACGGCGGACCCTCGCGGCGGCGGCACGCGGTGCCGTGGGCGCGGTCACCGCGTCCCGCGGCCGGCCGGAAGGGGCGTCGAGGCGCGCCCCGCCGTCGAGATCGCGCCAGCGGCACCGGGGCTGCGGCCGAGGGCGGCCGGGTCCGGGCCGGAGGTGGCGGATCCCGGCGCGGGGCTGGTCGTCCCGGTGCCCGTCGGCCACCTGGACGTCACCGGCTGTTCGCTGTCCGCCAGGCGGACCTGGGGGGCGCAAGGCACGGGGTGCCGGATACGGTGGAATCACCATGAGCGCTTCGCAGAGTTCCGATGACCTCACCCTTCTCGTCAAGATCTTCGGGAAGGACAGGCCGGGCATCACGGCCGGTCTCTTCGACACCCTCGCGGCCTACTCCGTCGACGTGGTCGACATCGAGCAGGTCGTCACCCGTGGCCGGATGGTGCTGTGCGCGCTCGTCACCCAGCCGTCCCCCGGTCTGGAGGGCGACCTGCGCGCCACGGTGCACAGCTGGGCCGAGTCGATGAGGATGCAGGCGGAGATCATCTCGGGCCGGGGCGACAACCGGCCGCGCGGCCTCGGACGCTCCCTGGTCACCGTGCTCGGCCACCCGCTCACCGCCGAGGCCACCGCCCAGATCGCGGCGCGGATCACCAAGACCGGCGGGAACATCGACCGGATCTTCCGGCTCGCCAAGTACCCGGTCACGGCCGTGGAGTTCGCCGTGTCCGGGGTGGAGACCGAACCGCTGCGCACCGCGCTGGCGACGGACGCGGCGGCCCTCGGGGTCGACGTGGCGGTCGTCGCGGCGGGGCTGCACCGCCGGGCCCAGCGCCTGGTCGTCATGGACGTGGACTCGACGCTCATCCAGGACGAGGTGATCGAGCTGTTCGCCGCGCACGCGGGGTGCGAGGACAAGGTCGCCGAGGTGACGGCGGCCGCGATGCGCGGGGAACTGGACTTCGAGCAGTCGCTGCACGCCCGGGTGGCGCTCCTGGCGGGGCTGGACGCCTCGGTGGTGGACAAGGTGCGCAGCGAGGTGCGGCTGACGCCGGGCGCGCGGACCCTGATCCGTACGCTGAAGCGGCTCGGTTACCAGGTCGGTGTGGTCTCGGGTGGTTTCACCCAGGTCACGGACGATCTGAAGGACCGGCTCGGACTGGACTTCGCGCAGGCCAACACGCTGGAGATAGTCGACGGGAAGCTGACGGGACGGGTCACGGGCGAGATCGTCGACCGGGCCGGCAAGGCACGGCTGCTGCGCAGGTTCGCCGCCGAGGCGGGCGTACCGCTGGCGCAGACCGTGGCGATCGGTGACGGTGCGAACGATCTGGACATGCTGAACGCGGCGGGTCTCGGCGTAGCCTTCAACGCCAAGCCGGTGGTCCGCGAGGCCGCGCACACGGCGGTGAACGTGCCCTTCCTCGACACCGTCCTCTACCTGCTCGGTGTCACCCGCGAAGAGGTCGAGGCGGCGGACGCCCACGAGGAGCGCTGAGGGCCTGCACACCTACGTCGTGTGACACCCACGCCGTATGGCACCAACGCCGCGTGACGCCTACGCCGCGTGCTGACGGCCAGGGCACCTACGCCGTGTGCCGGCGGGCTGGGCACTCCGCCGTCCGCCGGGGGCCTGAGCACCTCGGCCGTCCGCCGACGGCCTGCACACCTCGGCCGCGCCGTGAGTGCCTGCGCGCGCCCGCCGGGCCTGTGCCGAGGGCCTGCGCAAGCCCCCCGGCCGCTGAGCCCCGGGCCCAGGGCCCGGGGCCATCGCTCACTCCGAGGGTGCCCAGTAGTCGACCAGCGTGGCCACGCCCGGCTCCAGGGTCTTCCAGGGGCCGTCGAAGGAGAGGACGGCGAACGCCGCAGCCGGGAAGCCTCGGCGGCTCAGCCGCTCACGGGCGTCGCCCTCGGCCGCGCCGGACAGCACCTCGGTCAGACCCTGGATGCCCGGGTTGTGGCCGATCAGGACGGCGTTGCGCACGTCGTCCGGCGTCTCGTTGAGCACGGCGATCAGTTCGCCCGGCGAGGCGTCGTAGATCCGCTCCTCATAGACGGTTTTCGGCCGCTCCGGCAGCTCGTGGACGGCGAGCTTCCAGGTCTCACGGGTGCGCACGGCGGTCGAGCACAGGGCCAGGTCGAACACGACACCGGCGTCGGCGAACTTGCGGCCGGCCACCGCCGCGTCCTTGCGGCCCCGCTCGGCCAGTGGTCGCTCGTGATCGGTCACTTGTGGCCAGTCGGCTTTCGCATGCCGGAAGAGGACGATCCTGCGGGGTTCTGCGACGCTCATGGAATCCAGCTTCGCATGAAACAGGCCATGAGGCGCAGGGAGTTGACAGGCGTGCCCCATGCGTGGCGGGTCCGGCACGGAGCGGGACCGGCGGTCGTGGGGAGGGGCGCCGGCTCAGCGGCCGAGCAGTTCCTGGGCGCGCTGCAGGAGCTGGGTGATCGCGGGGTCGCCGGTGGCCGCATGGGCGTCCGACGGGTTCAGTATCAGAGCGAGCAGGGCGACGAAGGCGAGGGCCGGCAGGGCCAGGGCCCACCACGGCAACCGGATGTCCACCCCGCCCGTGGTCGCCGGGCGGGTCCGGGTGTGCGTACGGACCGGCATGATCGCCTCCGCTGGTCTCCGAGGGCTTCACGGACCGCCTGTCCGCGGTCACATCTCGAAGGTACGGAACCGGCGGGCCGGGGCCTATCCGGTGATCCACCCACTCGACCCTGACCTGTACCCCCTAGGGGACGGGGGGCCAGCCCTACCCCGCGGCCCGTACGGAGGCGCGCGGGGCAGGCGGGGCGCCGGGGTCCAGCAGGGGCCGGGTCAGGGCGAGACCACGGTCGCGACGATGGCGATGATCACGAAGATGGCGAAGAAGGAGCCGAAGATCAGCAGCATCTTCTTCTGGCTGTTCTTCGGGTTCGGGTCGAGCACAGGCTGCATGGCCCCAGTTTCGCACCCGCTCCCCGCGCGCGGGCGCCGGGGGCGTCTCAGCGCGCCGCCTCCTCCTCCACGGTGCGGTCGCGGCCGGCCACCCAGCCCACCACCATCTGCGGGACCATGAGCGCGCACATGAGCGCGATGGGCAGGCCCCAGCCACCGCTGCTCTGGTTCAGGACGCCGACCAGGAGCGGCCCCGGGATGGAGATCAGGTAGCCGGTGCTCTGGGCGAAGGCCGACAGCTGGGCCACGCCCGCGCCGGTCCGGGCCCGCATGCCGACCATGGTCAGGGCCAGCGGGAAGGCGCAGTTCGAGACGCCGAGCAGCACCGCCCAGGCCCAGGCCCCGCCGGCCGGTGCCAGGTACAGGCCGGCGTACCCGGCGAGGCCGCAGACGCCGAGCGCGAGGACGATGGGGCCCTGGTGGGGCAGCCGGGTGGCCAGGCGCGGGATGACGAAGGCCAGCGGTACGCCCATCACCATGGTGACGGCGAGCAGCAGCCCGGCGGTGCCGGCGGAGACTCCCGCGTCGCGGAAGATCTGCGCCATCCAGCCCATGGTGATGTAGGCGGCGGTGGCCTGGAGCCCGAAGAAGACGGCCAGTGCCCAGGCGGTACGGCTGCGGGTGATCCGCAGGGCCGGCGCCTCCGCGCCCGCGGACGCCCCGCGGGCCGGCGACTGCTCCCGCGGTGCCTGCCGTGCGGCGCCGGGGGCGGCGGGTGCCGCACCCCGGTCGCGGTCGCGGACCAGCGGCAGCCAGGGGAGGACGGCGGCCAGGGCGAGCACCGCCCACACGGCCAGGCCGGGCTGCCAGTCGCCGCCCAGGGCGTTGGTCAGCGGCACGGTCGCGGCGGCTGCGGACGAGGTGCCGAGGGCGAGCGCCATCGAGTACAGGCCGGTCATGGAACCGACCCGGTCGGGGAACCAGCGCTTGACGATGACCGGCATCAGGACGTTGCTGACGGCGATGCCCATGAGGGCGAGCGCGCTGGCGGCCAGGAACCCGGCCGTGCCGCCGGCGTAGGGCCGCACGAGCAGTCCGGCGCCGATGGCGGCCATGCCCGCGCAGACCACGGCGGCGGGGCCGAAGCGGCGGGCGAGCCGGGGTGCCATGACGCCGAAGACGGCGAAGCAGAGCGGGGGCACGGAGGTGAGCACCCCGGCGACGCTGCCGCTCATCCCGAGCCCGTCGCGGACCTCTTCCAGGAGGGCGCCGAGGCTGGTGATGGCGGGCCGGAGGTTCAGCGCGGACAGCACGATGCCGATGACCACCAGGCGGGTCGCCCACGCGCGCGTGGCGGGTTTCCCGGGTGCGGGATCCGCCCCGGGAACCCGGGGGGCGGCGGTCGCGGCCGGGGCCTGGTGCTCGGTCGGTGACGTCGTGGTCCGGGTTGTTTCCTCACGTGCCATGAGGCCCATCATAGAATGATGGGATGATTAAGTGTCCAGTCCGTCCAGGGTCCGGGATCCCGCTCCCCGGTCCCGCTCGCGAAGGTGTGCCATGCCTTTGAGCCATCAGCGCCGCTCGGCCCTGTCCGAGCAGGTCATCGCCGCGCTGCGGAGCCAGATCTCCTCGGGCGAGTGGCCGGTCGGCTCCCGCATCCCGACCGAGCCCGAGCTGGTGGAGCAGCTCGGCGTCGCCCGCAACACCGTCCGCGAGGCGGTCCGCGCCCTCGCCCACAACGGTCTGCTGGACATCCGCCAGGGGTCCGGCACGTACGTGGTGGCCACCAGCGAGCTGGCGGGCGTGATGCAGCGCCGGTTCGCCGACGCGGACCCGCGGCACGTGGCCGAGCTGCGTTCCACGCTGGAGTCGGCCGCGGCGAAGCTGGCGGCGACGCGGCGCGGCGAGAAGGACCTCAAGCAGCTCGACGCGCTGCTGGTACGGCGGGAGGAGGCCTGGCAGAGCGGTGACGCGGAGGCGTTCGTCACGGCGGACGCCACCTTCCACCTGGCGGTGGTGGCCGCCTCGCACAACGACGTCATGACGGCGATGTACGCGGACCTGGGCGAGGTCATGCGGGACTGGCTGCGCGCGGACGTGGGCGCGGAGCTGACCGACCGGTCGAACATGGACCACACCCGGCTGGTCGACGCGATCCGGGTGGGCGACGCGGAGGCCGCCGCCGCGGAGGCGGCGAGCTACCCGTTCCAGTGCCGTCCGGCCCGGGTCGGCCCGCCCGGGCGGGCGTGAGCCGAGCCCGGGACGCCTGCGGCGGGCGGCACCGGACGGCTCGGGCGCCGCGGTGCCGCCCGCGCGCACGCGCGCTGGCGACAGGTCCGCGGCCGGCCAGGGGGTGCCGGCCGACCGCCCCCGCGCGCCGCGGAGACGTCCGCGTACGACTCCGTGCGGTACGGCACGGTGGTGCCGTGCGCACCTGAGCCACCGGACCGGGTGGAGTCACCGGGCGCACCGGTCGGCCCGCCTTCCGGGCACCGGCGGGGTGAAGCCCGCGGGGCCCGCACCCCGGAGGATGCGGGCCCCGCGGGCTCATGCCGTGGCGGCGGTGGTGCTCACGCGCCGATGGCGTGCAGGCCGCCGTCCACGTGGATGATCTCGCCGGTGGTCTTGGGGAACCAGTCGCTCAGCAGCGCGACGATGCCGCGGCCGGCCGGCTCGGGGTCCTTGAGGTCCCACTCCAGCGGGGAGCGGCTGTCCCACACGGAGGCCAGGTCGCTGAAGCCCGGGATGGACTTGGCGGCCATGGAGCCGAGCGGGCCCGCGGAGACGAGGTTGCAGCGGATGTTCTGCTTGCCCAGGTCGCGCGCCATGTAGCGGCTGGTGGCCTCCAGGGCGGCCTTGGCCGGGCCCATCCAGTCGTACTGCGGCCAGGCGTACTGCGCGTCGAAGGTGAGGCCGACGACCGAACCGCCGTTCTGCATCAGCGGCAGGCAGGCCATGGTCAGCGACTTCAGGGAGAACGCCGAGACGTGCATGGCGGTGGCCACGGACTCGAACGGCGTGTTGAGGAAGTTGCCGCCGAGCGCGTCCTGCGGCGCGAAACCGATGGAGTGCACGACGCCGTCGAGGCCGCCCAGCTCCTCGCCCACGAGGTCCGCGAGCCGGGCGAGGTGCTCGTCGTTGGTGACGTCCAGCTCGATGACCTTGGCGGGCTTCGGCAGCTTCCTGGCGATGCGCTCGGTCAGCGTGGGCCGCGGGAACGCGGTCAGGATGACCTCGGCGCCCTGCTCCTGGGCCAGCTTGGCGGCGTGGAAGGCGATGGACGCCTCCGTCAGCACACCGGTGATCAGGACGCGCTTGCCCTCGAGGATTCCGCTCATGATCAGTGACCCATTCCCAGTCCGCCGTCAACGGGAATGACGGCTCCAGTGATGTACGAGGCGTCGTCGGAGGCGAGGAAGCGCACCGCGGCGGCGATCTCCTCCGGCTGCGCGTACCGGCCGAGCGGCACCTGCGTCAGGATGTTCTCGCGCTGCTCGTCGTTGAGCGCCCGCGTCATGTCGGTGTCGACGAAACCGGGGGCGACGACGTTGAAGGTGATGTTGCGCGAGCCCAGCTCACGGGCGAGGGAGCGCGCGAAGCCGACCAGGCCGGCCTTGGAGGCGGCGTAGTTGGCCTGCCCCGCGGAGCCGAGCAGCCCGACGACCGACGAGATCAGGACCACGCGGCCCTTCTTGGCGCGCAGCATGCCGCGGTTGGCCCGCTTGACGACACGGAAGGTGCCGGTGAGGTTGGTGTCGATGACCGAGGCGAAGTCCTCCTCGGACATGCGCATCAGGAGCTGGTCCCTGGTGACGCCGGCGTTGGCGACCAGGACCTCGACCGTGCCGTGCTGGGCCTCGATCTCCTTGTAGGCCTGCTCCACCTGCTCGGGGTCGGTGATGTCGCAGCGGACGGCGAGGAAGCCCTCCGGCGGTTCCCCCGAGCGGTACGTGATCGCGACCTTGTCGCCGGCCTCGGCGAACGCGCGGGCGATGGCGAGGCCGATGCCCCGGTTGCCTCCGGTGACGAGAACCGAGCGGCTCAACGGATCACCCTTTCATAGCGGACTCAATCGTTCCGAACGCGCGCCCGGAGCCTCGACGACAGACGGGGGCAGGCGGCTTCACCGAAAACCTATCGGTCCGGCCGCTACCGCGGACAATCGGGCACCGACAGTGGCGGCGGGGCAGCTCTGTCGAGTCCCTACAGAAAAAGGCGGACCCGGGCCGCAAACGTGTGGTCCGCTCCGCCGCCCGCACGACATGATCGGTCCGACAGGCCACGAGAGCAGGGAGACCCCCGTGCCACATACGATCGACGAGGCCTTCACGGCCCTTCCGCTGCGCGCCCTGGCCGACGCCGCCCTCGCCCGCGCGCGGGCGCTCGGCGCCGAGCACGCCGACTTCCGGTTCGAGCGGGTGCGCAGCGCGTCCTGGCGGCTGCGGGACGCGCGGCCGGCCGGGTCCTCGGACACCACCGACCTGGGGTACGCGGTGCGGGTCGTGCACGGCGGAACGTGGGGGTTCGCGTCCGGGGTGGATCTGACCATGGACGCCGCCGCCCGGGTCGCCTCGCAGGCGGTGGCGATGGCGAAGCTGTCCGCGCAGGTGATCGCCGCGGCCGGGTCCGAGGAGAGGGTGGAGCTGGCCGACGAGCCCGTGCACGCCGAGAAGACCTGGGTGTCGTCGTACGAGATCGACCCCTTCGCGGTGCCCGGGGAGGAGAAGTCGGCGCTGCTCGCCGACTTCAGCGCGCGGCTGCTGGCGGCCGACGGCGTGGACCACGTGGACGCCTCGCTGCTGACCGTGCACGAGAACAAGTTCTACGCCGACACCGCGGGCACCGTCACCACGCAGCAGCGGGTGCGGCTGCACCCGCAGCTGACGGCCGTGTCGGTGGACGGCTCCAGCGGGGAGTTCGACTCCATGCGGACGCTGGCCCCGCCGGCGGGGCGCGGCTGGGAGTACCTGACCGGGACCGGCTGGGACTGGGACGGCGAACTGGAGCGGATGCCCGCACTGCTCGCGGAGAAGATGCGCGCGCCGAGCGTCGAGGCGGGCGTCTACGACCTGGTCGTCGACCCGTCCAACCTGTGGCTGACCATCCACGAGTCCATCGGGCACGCCACCGAACTGGACCGGGCGCTCGGCTACGAGGCCGCCTACGCCGGTACGTCCTTCGCCACCTTCGACCGGCTCGGCAAGCTGCGGTACGGCTCGGAGCTGATGAACGTCACCGGCGACCGCACCGCCGAGCACGGCCTGGCGACCGTCGGCTACGACGACGAGGGGGTCCAGGCGCAGTCCTGGGACCTGGTGAAGGACGGGACGCTGGTGGGCTACCAGCTGGACCGCAGGATCGCGCGGCTGACCGGGTTCGAGCGCTCCAACGGGTGCGCCTACGCCGACTCCCCCGGGCACGTGCCGGTGCAGCGCATGGCGAACGTGTCGCTGCTGCCGGACCCGGCCGGGATGTCGACGGAGGACCTGATCGGCGGTGTCGAGCGGGGCATCTACGTGGTCGGGGACCGGTCATGGTCGATCGACATGCAAAGGTACAACTTTCAATTTACCGGCCAGCGGTTCTTCCGGATCGAGAACGGGCGGCTGGCCGGGCAGCTGCGGGACGTCGCCTACCAGGCGACCACGACCGACTTCTGGGGTTCGATGGCGGCCGTGGGCGGCCCGCAGACGTACGTCCTCGGCGGCGCCTTCAACTGCGGCAAGGCCCAGCCGGGTCAGATCGCGGCCGTCTCCCACGGCTGCCCCTCGGCCCTCTTCAAGGGCGTCAACATCTTGAACACCACCCAGGAGGCCGGTCGATGAGTCCGCGTACGAGCAAGCCGCACGAGGTCGTCGAGCGCGCCCTCGCCCTGTCCCGGGCCGACGGGTGCGTCGTCATCGCGGACGAGACCTCGACCGCGAACCTGCGCTGGGCGGGCAACGCGCTCACCACCAACGGCGTCACGCGCGGGCGCGCGCTCACCGTCGTCGCGACCGTCGACGGCCAGGAGGGCACCGCCTCCGGGGTGGTGTCCAGGTCGGCGGTGGGCGCGGACGAGCTGGAGCCGCTGGTGCGGGCCGCCGAGGCCGCCGCGCGGTCGGCCGGTCCCGCCGAGGACGCGCAGCCGCTGGTCACCGGCGTGCCCGCGTCCCCGGACTTCACCGACGCGCCCGCCGAGACCTCCTCCGCGGTGTTCGCGGACTTCGCGCCCGCCCTCGGCGAGTCGTTCGCCCGCGCGCGGGCCGGCGGCCGGGAGCTGTACGGCTTCGCCAGCCATGAGCTGGTGTCCACCTACCTGGGCACGTCGACCGGACTGCGCCTGCGCCACGACCAGCCCAGCGGCACCCTGGAGCTGAACGCCAAGAGCCCGGACCGCACCCGCTCGGCCTGGGCGGGGCGGGCCACGCGGGACTTCAAGGACGTCGACCCGACGGCGCTGGACGCGGAGCTGGCCGTACGGCTGGGCTGGGCCGGGCGGCGGGTGGAGCTGCCTGCCGGGCGCTACGAGACGCTGCTGCCGCCGACCGCGGTCGCGGACCTGCTCATCTACCAGCTGTGGTCCTCCTCGGGCCGGGACGCGGCCGAGGGGCGGACCGTGTTCTCCCGGCCGGGCGGCGGCACGCGGGTCGGTGACCGGCTCAGCGAGCTGCCGCTGACGCTGCGCAGCGACCCGCAGGAGCCGGGCCTGCAGTGCGCGCCGTTCGTCGTCGCGCACTCCTCCGGCGGCGACCAGTCGGTGTTCGACAACGGGCTGCCGGTGCGGGCCACCGAGTGGATCGGCGGCGGGCGCCTGGCGCACCTGCTGACCACCCGGCACAGCGCGGCCCTGACCGGGCTGCCCGTGGCCCCCTCGGCCGGGAACCTGATCCTGGACGGCGGCGGGGACCGCTCACTGGAGGAGATGGTCGCCGGGACGGAGCGCGGGCTGCTGCTGACCTGCCTGTGGTACATCCGTGAGGTGGATCCGGCGACGCTGCTGCTGACGGGCCTGACCCGGGACGGGGTGTACCTGGTCGAGAACGGCGAGGTGACGGGCGAGGTCAACAACTTCCGGTTCAACGAGTCGCCGGTGGACCTGCTGGGCCGGGCGACGCAGGCCGGGCGCACCGAGCGGACGCTGCCGCGCGAGTGGAACGACTGGTTCACGCGGGCCGCGATGCCCGCGCTGCGCGTCCCGGATTTCAACATGAGCTCTGTCAGCCAGGGCGTATAACCTCGTAGTCGGCCGTCACCCGACTGCCCGACGCCCCTGAGCACCATCCCGGCATCACCTAGGAGACACGAGAACCGTGACGGACATCGTCGACGAGCTGAAGTGGCGTGGGCTGTTCGCCCTGTCCACCGACGAGGACGCTTTGCGCAAGGCGCTCGCGGACGGTCCCGTCACGTTCTATTGCGGCTTCGACCCGACCGCGCCGTCGCTGCACGTGGGGCACCTGGTGCAGGTGCTCACCGTGCGCCGGCTCCAGCAGGCCGGTCACCGGCCGCTGGCGCTGGTCGGCGGTGCCACGGGCCTGATCGGCGACCCCCGCCCGACGGCCGAGCGCACGCTGAACGCGCCGGAGACGGTGGCCGGCTGGGTGGAGAAGCTGCGCCGGCAGATCGAGCCGTTCCTGTCCTTCGAGGGCGAGAACGCCGCGGTCATGGTGAACAACCTGGACTGGACGCAGAACCTGTCGGCGATCGAGTTCCTGCGGGACATCGGCAAGCACTTCCGCGTCAACAAGATGCTGACGAAGGACTCCGTGGCCCGGCGCCTGGAGTCCGACCAGGGCATCAGCTACACCGAGTTCAGCTACCAGATCCTGCAGGGCATGGACTTCCTGCAGCTCTACCGGCGCCACGGCTGCACGCTGCAGCAGGGCGGCAGCGACCAGTGGGGCAACCTCACCGCCGGGCTGGACCTGATCCACCGGCTGGAGCCGGACGCGAGCGTGCACGCGCTGGCGACGCCGCTGATGACCAAGGCGGACGGCACCAAGTTCGGCAAGACCGAGGGCGGCGCCGTCTGGCTCGACCCGGAGATGACGACGCCGTACGCGTTCTACCAGTTCTGGCTGAACGTGGACGACCGGGACATCTCCAAGTACCTGCGCATCCTGTCCTTCCGCTCCCGCGAGGAGCTGGAGGAGCTGGAGGAGCAGACGCGGCAGCGTCCGCAGGCACGGGCCGCGCAGCGCGCGCTTGCGGAGGAACTGACGACGCTGGTGCACGGCGCCGACCAGACCGCCGCCGTGATCGCCGCCTCCCGTGCGCTGTTCGGGCAGGGCGAGCTGGCGGAGCTGGACGAGCGGACGCTGGCCGCGGCGCTGGCCGAGGTGCCGCACGTCCGGGTCGCGGAGCTGGGTCAGGTCGTCGACCTGTTCGCCGAGGTCGGCCTGGTGCCCAGCAAGTCGGCCGCGCGCCGCACGGTGAAGGAGGGCGGTGCCTACGTGAACAACGTCAAGATCACCGCCGAGGACGCCGTGCCCGCCCGGGAGGACCTGCTGCACGGACGGTGGCTGGTGCTGCGCCGGGGCAAGAAGAACCTGGCGGCGGTCGAGGTCACGGCCGGCTGACCGGACGCGGTGACCCGAGGGGCGGTCGCGGGACGCTGGTCCCGGGGCCGCCCCTCGCCGTGGTCCGTGCCGTTCCCTCGCCGTGTTCCGTGCCGTTCCCTCGCCGTGTTCCGTGCCGTCGCGGTGGCCGGTGCCGCTGAGGTCACGCCCGTTCGCGTCGCCGGTGCTGGTTGCCCCACATCGCCATGTACGCCATGTCACCGACGGCGACGATGATGATCGCGGCGACGAGCTGGAAGATGTGCCGGCTCCAGTCGATGCCGCGCGTGGACTCCACACCGACCGCCCGGGCGACGGCGTTGCCCGCGATGGCTCCGAGCATGCCGAAGATGGTGGTCAGCCAGAGCGGGCTGTGCTGTTTGCCGGGAATGACCGCCTTGGCGATCAGGCCGAGAATGAAACCCACGATGATCGCCCACAACCAGCCCATGGCTGCCTCCTCGTCCGGCTCGACGTGAGCATTACCGCCAGTGTCGGGGGGCCGACCCTGCGGCGCATGTCGGGCGCCGCCGCGGACACCGGGCGCGGAGCGCGTGCGCGCGGCGCCCGGCGGGGGGGCGCGTGCGCCGTTCGCGCAGGCAGACACGCAGGCAGTGGGGGCCGACCCGGTCTCGTGGGCGGGGTGAGCGCGGCGTACCGTGGAGGGTGAGCGAGTGCGGGCCGGGCCGGGGTCCTCGGCCGGGAGCCGGAGACGGACCGGGCGGTGTCCGATGCGGGCGGATGGTGGAAGTGTGATGCGGAAGCAGCATGGCGGTGGCGGCGTCGAGGTGTTCCGGATCACCGGTGCCCGCACGGGCCTCCAGGAGGACGTCCGGGGCCGTCAGCGCCGGTATGTCATCTCCATGGCGATCCGTACGGTGGCGGTGCTCCTCGCGGTGACGCTGTGGAACGTCGAGCGGTACGTGGCGATCGTGGCCCTGGTGCTCGGCGCGGCGCTGCCGTACATCGCCGTGGTGATCGCCAACGCCGGCCGGGAGAACGCGCCGAAGCTTCCGTCGACCTTCGTCACCGTGCCCACGAAGCCGATGATCACGGCGCCGCGGACGACGGACGACGCCGCCGGTGGCGGCTCGGGCGAGCGGGCGGGGTCCGGCGAGGACGCGGGCACCGGCGGCTCCGGGAGCGGCTTCGCGCAATCCGTCGCCGAGGACGGGGCGGGCGACCGGGCGGCGGGTACGGCGGGCGCCGCGCGGGAGCGACGCGACGGGGTGTGACCGGCGGTGTCCGCCCGGCCGCCCGTGCGCAGCGCCGGGAGCCGCGGGCGAACCTCAAGAAATGCTCAGATCAATCATGTTGTTCCGGTCCCGGGCGACGGGTCACTCGTGACATACTTCGTACGCGCTCCGCATCCCCCGTCGGAGCGACGGACCGACGCCGGGCAGCTCCCCCCGTGGCTGCTCGGCGTCGCCTTGTGCGCAGTGGCTGTGAGACGAAACCGTGAGTGACGAGACCGCCCCGATCTGCTCCGCCAAGGGCTGCCGTGCGGCCGCCGTGTGGGTGCTGGCCTGGAACAACCCGAAGATCCACACGCCCGAGCGGCGCAAGACGTGGCTGGCGTGCGACGAGCACCGGGAGCACCTGTCGCAGTTCCTCGGGGTGCGCGGCTTCCTCAAGGACGTGGTCCTGCTGACCGAGTGGCAGGCCTCCGAAGAGACCTGAGCCACGGCCCCGCCGGACGCCCGGCGGGGCCGTCAGCCGCCGATCGCGGACATCGGGCGGTCGGGCTGGACGAACGACGGGTCGTCCAGGCCCGCACCGGCCTTCTTGCCCCACATCGCCAGCCGCCACAGGCGGGCGATCTCCTCGTCGGGTGCGCCCGAGCGCAGGGCCGTCCGCAGGTCGGTCTCCTCGGTGGCGAACAGGCAGGTGCGGATCTGGCCGTCGGCGGTGAGGCGGGTGCGGTCGCAGGCCGCGCAGAACGGGCGGGTGACGGAGGCGATGACGCCGACGCGGTGCGGGCCGCCGTCGACGATCCACCGCTCGGCGGGGGCCGAGCCCCGCTCGGCGGCGCCCTCGGGGGTCAGCGTGAAGCGGGTGCGCAGCGCGGTGAGGATGTCCCCCGCGGTGACCATGCCCTCGCGCTTCCAGCCGTGCTGGGCGTCCAGCGGCATCTGCTCGATGAAGCGCAGTTCGTAGTCGTGCTCCACGGCCCAGGCGAGCAGGTCGGGGGCCTCGTCCGCGTTCAGCCCCGGCATCAGGACGGTGTTCACCTTCACCGGGGTCAGTCCGGCGTCGCGGGCGGCCAGGAGTCCGTCGAGGACGTCCTTGTGGCGGTCCCGGCGGGTGAGCGCCTTGAAGACGTCGGGGCGCAGGGTGTCCAGGGAGACGTTGACCCGGTCGAGACCGGCCGCCTTCAGGGCCGCCGCCGTGCGCCTGAGTCCGATGCCGTTGGTGGTGAGGGACATCCGGGGGCGCGGGTCGAGGGCCGCGACGCGCTCCACGATGCCGACCAGGCCGGGGCGCAGCAGGGGCTCCCCGCCGGTGAAGCGGACCTCCTCGATGCCCAGGGAGGTGACCGCGATGCCGATCAGCCGGACGATCTCGTCGTCGGTGAGCAGATCGGGCTTGGCCAGCCACTGCAGGCCCTCCTCGGGCATGCAGTAGGTGCAGCGCAGGTTGCACCGGTCGGTCAGTGAGACCCGCAGGTCGGTGGCCACCCGGCCGTAGGTGTCGATGAGCACGTGGGCCCCCTCCCTCTTCGCCTGACAGCGGAACACTCGTCCTCGGCCTCGTGTTCCTTCTCCTGCGAGCCTACGTGACGGAACCGACAGCGACACCGGTCCCGATCCCACGACGTGGGCGGCGGCCGTGTCGTAGGTCTCTACGATCCCCACGGCACGGCCGCCGCCGCCCGGGACGCGTCGCCGGGCGCACGGTCGCGGGCCGGTTGCCCTGCGGCGCGCGGTGCGGGTGCGCTGCGGGTCAGCGGGTCCGGTACCGGTCAGTGCGCTCGGGTATACCGGTCAGTGCGCTCCGGTGCCGGTCAGGGACCGCACCTCCAGTTCCGCGTACTTGGCCCGGTCCGGTGTCTCCTTGGACAGCAGGGTGCCGACGACGCCCAGCAGGAAGCCGACCGGGATGGAGATGAGTCCGGGGTTCTCCAGCGGGAACCAGTGGAAGTCGGCGTCCGGGAACATCGACGTGGGCTTGCCCGAGACCACGGGCGAGAACAGCACCAGGCCGACGGCGGTGACCAGGCCGCCGTAGATCGACCAGAGGGCGCCCGTGGTGGTGAACCGCTTCCAGAACAGGCTGTAGAGGATCGTGGGCAGGTTGGCGGAGGCGGCCACGGCGAAGGCGAGGGCGACGAGTCCGGCGACGTTCAGGTCACGGGCGAGGGCGCCCAGGACGATGGAGACCGCGCCGATGCCGACGGTCGCCCAGCGGGCCGCCTTGATCTCCTGCTTCTCGGTGGCCTGTCCCTTCTTGATCACGTTGGCGTAGATGTCGTGGGCGAAGGAGGACGACGAGGCGAGGGTGAGGCCCGCGACGACGGCGAGGATGGTGGCGAAGGCGACCGCGGAGATGGAGGCCAGCAGGACGGCGCCCCAGTTGGAGTCCACTCCGCCCAGGTGCAGGGCGAGCAGCGGGGCGGCCGTGTTGCCCGCCTTGTTGGAGGCGATGATCTCGTCCGGTTCGATGAGCGCGGCGGCGCCGAATCCGAGCGCGAGCGTCATCAGGTAGAAGACGCCGATCAGGCCGATCGCCCAGATCACGGACTTGCGGGCGGCCTTGGCGGTCGGGACCGTGTAGAAGCGGATCAGGATGTGCGGCAGTCCCGCGGTGCCGAGCACCAGGGCGACGCCGAGCGAGAGGAAGTCCAGCTTGGTGGTCCCGGTCGCGCCGTACTTCAGGCCGGGCTCCAGGAAGGCGGCGCCCTTGCCGCTGTTGTCGGCGGCCCTGCCGAGCAGGTCGGAGACGTTGAAGTCGAACTTCAGCAGCACCAGGAACGTCAGCAGGATCGCGCCCGCCATCAGCAGCACGGCCTTGACCATCTGCACCCAGGTGGTGCCCTTCATGCCGCCGATGGTGACGTACACGATCATCAGTAGGCCGACCAGCGCGACGATGCCGATCTTGCCGCCGTCGCTGGTGATGCCGAGCAGCAGTGAGACGAGGACGCCCGCGCCCGCCATCTGGGCCAGCAGGTAGAAGATCGACACGACGATCGTGGAGGCGCCGGCGGCGGTGCGCACCGGGCGCTGGCGCATGCGGTACGCCAGGACGTCGCCCATGGTGTAGCGGCCGGAGTTGCGCAGCGGTTCGGCGACCAGGAGCAGGGCGACCAGCCAGGCGACCAGGAAGCCGATGGAGTACAGGAAGCCGTCGTAGCCGAACAGGGCGATGGCGCCGGCGATGCCGAGGAAGGACGCGGCGGACATGTAGTCGCCGGAGACGGCGAGGCCGTTCTGGAATCCGGTGAACTGCCGTCCGCCCGCGTAGAAGTCGGCGGCGTCCTTGGTCTGCCGGCCCGCCCAGACGGTGATGACGAGGGTCGCGGCGACGAAGACCGAGAAGAGCGTGATGATCAGCGTCCGGTGCTCGCTCGCGGCGCCGCCCGCGGCGAGCAGGGTGTGCGCCGTGTGCGCGGCGGGGTGGGTCGCGGGGGTCATGCTCCGCCCTCCATCCGGGACTTGATGGCCTCGGCCTTGGGGTCGAGCTTCGTGGCGGCGTGCCGCGCGTACCACCAGGCGATGAGGAACGTGGTGAGGAACTGGGCGAGGCCCAGGGCGAGGGCGACGTTGATGTTGCCGAAGAGCTTGGTGCCCATGAAGCCGCCCGCGTAGTTGGACAGCAGGACGTAGAGCAGGTACCAGGCGATGAAGGCGAGGGTCAGCGGAAAGGCGAACGAGCGGTAGGAGCGGCGCAGTTCACCGAACTCGGCGCTCTGGGCCACCGTGGAGTACTCCTGCGCGGAGGGAAGGGGGGACTGGGTCTTCGAGGGTGGCGGTGTCTCGGTGGCCACGTCTGTCTCCTCGGGTGCGGATCTCGGTGAGCGGATACGGATACGGATACGGATGCTGATGCGACAGGGGGCTCGATGGTGCTCGGGCTCCCTGTCCGAGGTCCACGGCGCCACGCGAGGACCGGTTCAAGTCCTATGAGTTCTTTCGCCAAGTGGCCTGGACAAGTCATTGCCAAGTCATTGCTGGCCGGTGGGACTGCGGGATAGCTTCGCCCTGCACCACCCGTCATGTACCTGCCCGAGCCGGACCCGTGGCTCGGGCGGTGCCGCACCCGGATGATGTGGGGACCCCATGGCTCGTCTGCGTTCCGGACACCGGACCGCGCCGCACGACCCGGTCGCGCCGTCGCCGGCCGGCGCGTCCCGCGACGGCACGGGCACGGTTCCCGCGGCGCCCGGCACCAGCCGTGCGGTCCCTGCCGCGGGCCCGTCCGCCGCCGCACCCGCCGTCAACGCCGAACCCGGCCTTCACACCAGCGCGCACGCGCGCGGGGCGTACCCCGGCCGGCGGCCCTGACGGCGCCGGCGAGGGGGCCGTGCACACGGCCCGCCGCCCGCCCGCGCCTTCGTCCGGGCGCGTGCGGCTCCTGCCACATCCTCCGTTCGAGCACCACTCGCGAACCGCCGTACCCATGCCACCGCGAAACACTCTGGAGACACAGACACATGACAGCGTCCCAGCCGCGCGCTCGCCGCGTCCTCGCCCTCCCGCTCGGAATGGCCATGGCCACCGCCGTGGCGTTCCTGCCCGGCGCGACCGCGTCGGCGACCCCGGCCGCGCCCGCCGCCCACACCGCACAGGCGGACGCCACCCCGCTCAGCTACGTCGTCAACGTCCGCCCCAAGCACGGGATATCGGCGCAGGTGAAGCAGGCGATCGGCAAGGCCGGCGGCACCATCGTGACCTCGTACGACCGCATCGGCGTCATCGTCGTCCACTCCGCCGACCCCAACTTCGCCACGACGATCCGCAAGGTCCACGGCGTCGACTCCGCCGGCGCCACGCGCACCGCGCCGCTGCCCGCCCAGTCGACCACCGACGTCGGCACCCCGCAGCCGCTCACCGCCGCGCAGGTGGCCGGCGCGGGCACCAGGGCCGCCGCCGGGCAGGACCCGCTGGAGCCCCTGCAGTGGGACCTGCCCGCCATCAAGGCGGACAAGGCGCACCTCAAGACACTCGGCAGCCCGAACGTCACGGTCGGCGTCATCGACACCGGCGTGGACGACACGCACCCCGACATCGCCCCGAACTTCGACCGCCGGGCCTCCGTCAACTGCGTCTCCGGCAAGCCGGACACCACGGACGGGGCCTGGCGGCCGAGCGCCTCCGAGAGCCCGCACGGCACGCACGTGGCCGGCGAGATCGCGGGCGCCAAGAACGGCGTCGGCATCACCGGTGTGGCACCGGGCGTGAAGGTCTCCGGCATCAAGGTCGGCAACCCGGACGGCTTCTTCTACGCCGAGGCCGTGGTGTGCGGGTTCGTGTGGGCGGCCGACCACGGCGTCGACGTGACCAACAACAGCTATTACACCGACCCGTGGTACTTCAACTGCACCGACGACCCGGACCAGAAGGCGCTGGTGGACGCCGTCCGGCGGGCCTCGCAGTACGCCGAGCGCAAGGGCACCGTCAACGTCGCGGCGGCCGGCAACGAGAACTACGACCTGGCGGCCCGTTCGATCACGGACCCGTCCTCCCCGAACGACACCACTCCGGGCGACCGGGTGATCGACCCGCGCAAGTGCTACGACATCCCGACCCAGTTGCCGGGCGTGGTCACCGTCGCGGCGACCGGCGCCAAGGGCATCAAGTCGTCGTTCTCCAACTACGGGCTCGGTGTCATCGACATCGCCGCGCCGGGCGGCGACTCGACGGCGTACCAGAAGCCGGACGCCCCCGCGCAGAGCGGACTGATCCTCGGTCCGCTGCCGGGCGGCAAGTGGGGCTACATGGCCGGTACGTCCATGGCGAGCCCGCACGTCGCCGGTGTCGCCGCCCTCATCAAGTCCACGCACCCGCACGCCCCCGCCGCGCTGGTGAAGGCGCTGCTGTACGCGGAGGCCTCCGCCACGCCGTGCACCGACCCCTACGACATCGACGGGGACGGCAAGGCCGACGCGGTGTGCCAGGGCACGAAGAACCGCAACGGCTTCTACGGCTGGGGCACGGCGGACGCGCTGGCCGCGGTGACCAGGTAGCCCGGCCTGCCGGGGGACGCGGTCCTTGCTGCATAGTGCGGTCATGACTGACATCTCGTTCGCATGGTCCGCGCTGGGCGGCGACCCCGGCCTCGTGGAACGCGTCACCCTCGTGGAACGGGAAGGCGTGCTCACCGCGCGCCTTCCCGTGCGTGATCTGGCACGCGCGTGCGTCGGTGCGTGCGCGCTGGCCGCCGCCGAACTGGCGGCGCGGCGGACCGAGGCGGCCGAGGTGCCCGCCGTGGGCGTCGACGACGGGGCCGTGGCGGCCGCGTTCGCCAGTGAACGGCACCTGCTCGTCGACGGGCGCGCGCCGGTCTCCTTCGCGCCGCTGTCACGGTTCTGGCGGACGGCCGACGGCTGGGTGCGCGCGCACGCCAACTACCCGCACCACCGCGCGCGGCTGCTCACCGCCCTCGGTCTGCCGCCCGGCGCGGGCGAGGGCGAGGACGGCACGGCGGCGGCGGTGGCCGCGGTGGAGTCCGCGCTCGCCGGGCGGTCCGCCCTCGACGTCGAGGAGACGGTGTACGCCGCCGGCGGGCTGGCCGTGGCGCTGCGCACCCCCGAGGAGTGGGCGGCGCACCCGCAGGCGGCCGAGGTGGCCGCCCGGCCGCTGGTCGAGCGCACCCGGCTCGACACGGCACGCGCGCGTGTGCTCGCCCCCCTCGACGGCCCGGTGGCGCTGCCGGCCGCCGGGCTGCGGGTGCTGGACCTGACCCGGGTCCTGGCCGGTCCCGTCGCCACCCGCACCCTCGCGCTGCTCGGCGCGGACGTCCTGCGGCTGGACCCGCCGCACCTGCCCGAACTCGCCGACCAGCACGCGGACACGGACTTCGGGAAGCGGTCGGCCGTGCTGGACCTCACCACCGGCCGGGAGGTCCTGGAGAGCCTGCTGGCCGATGCGGACGTGGTCGTCACCGGGTACCGGCCCGGGACCCTTGACCGGTTCGGGCTCTCCCCCGAGGCGCTGGCCGAGCGGCGGCCCGGTCTGGTCGTGGCCCAGGTCTCGGCGTGGGGCGGGTACGGGCCGTGGGGCGGGCGGCGCGGCTTCGACAGCCTCGTCCAGGTCGCCACCGGTGTCGCGGCGGCCGAGGGGACGGACGGGCGGCCGGGCGCGCTGCCCGCGCAGGCCCTGGACCACGGCACGGGCTACCTGCTGGCGGCGGCCGTACTGCGGGCGCTGACCGAGCAGTCCCACGAAGGCGGCAGCAGGCTCGTCCGGCTGGCTCTGGCCCGCACGGCGGCATGGCTGACGGGCTCCGCCGGGCCGGGCGCCGTCGTGCGGAGCGAGCCGGGTGCGCCCTACGAGGGTCCCGGGCCCTGGCTCTGCGAGACGGACAGCCGCATCGGAAGGCTGCGCCACGCCGGGCCGCCCGTCGCCTTCACCGGTGGCCCCACCGACTGGGCCCGGCCGCCGGGACCCTGGGGGACGGACGAGGCGCGCTGGTCCTGAGCGGGCGTCTGAGCGGGTGTCGGGCGGGCTCGCCAGGGGCGTCTGAGCGGTCGTCGAGCGGGCGCGCGAGCGGGCGCCCGCCCGGACGGGCGGCTCACCGCGCCGAGGCCGCCCCGCTCCCCGCCCGCACTCCCGCGCGCGCAGAGCGGGGGGCGGGAGGGGCGGGCGTCACGCCCCCACCTCGCCCAGCAGTGCGCCCGCCGCGTAGGTCACCGCCATGGCCAGCGCCCCGCCGGCCATGGTGCGCAGCACGGCGCGGCCGGGCCGCGCCGCCCCGAGCCGCGCGCTGCTGAAGCCCGTGAGGGCGAGGGCGGCCAGCACGGACAGCACGGTGACCGCCAGCCGCCAGTGGGCGGGCGGCAGCACGATGGCCAGCAGCGGCAGCAGGGCGCCCGCCGTGAAGGCCAGGAAGCTGGCCCAGGCCGCGTGCCAGGGGTTGGTCAGCTCGTCGGGGTCGATGCCCAGCTCCACGCGCGCGTGGGCCCGCAGCGCGTCCCGCGCGGTGAGCTGTTCGGCCGCTTCCCGGGCCACCTCGCGCGAGAGCCCGCGCTCCTGGAGCAGTTCGGTCAGCTCGCGCAGCTCGGCCTCCGGCTGCTCGCGCAACTCGCGCCTCTCCAGCGCCAGCGCGGCCCTCTCCGAGTCCCGCTGGGTGGACACCGACACGTACTCCCCCGCGGCCATCGACATCGACCCGGCCAGCAGACCGGCCAGCCCGGCGGTGAGCAGCGCCGCGCGGGAGTCCGTCGCCCCGGCCACACCGACGACGAGGCCGGCGGTGGAGACGATGCCGTCGTTCGCCCCGAGGACGGCTGCCCGCAGCCAGTTGAGGCGGGAGCCGAGGGTCCCGCCGTGTGCCTCGTCGTGCGTGGGTTCGGTCACAGCAGGGAGGATCGCACGGCTGCGGCCCCGGGGGCTGCCACGCCCCCCGCGCCCGTGCGGGTGAAGCCGTCCCGGCCGGCCGCGGGTTCCCGGCCGCCGCTCCTGCTCCGCCGCGCCCGGACGCGCTTCTCACGGTAACGCCCGTACGCGCGTCGAGCCGCCGCACCCGTACGCTTTCCATACCGCCACCGGCGCGAACTCCCGCCCGCGCGCGCGGGCTTGCATCCGAGCGCGCGGGGGCGGCGCCCCCGGCGGCGGGCGCGGGCTCCCCCGCTCACGGACGGCGGGCGGGACGAGGGAGGGGCGGCGGAGGACACCTGCGGGGCCGGGCTGTCAGTCACGGCCCGTATCCTCAGTGACCATGCTGGAAGACCGCACCCTCGCAGGGCCCTCCCCCACACCGTGGCCGACCGCGTATCCGCAGGGATACGCGGTCGTTGACGTGGAGACCACCGGCCTGGCCCGGGACGACCGCATCATCTCCGCGGCGGTCTACCGGCTGGACGCGCGCGGCGAGGTCGAGGACCACTGGTACACGCTGGTCAACCCGGAGCGGGACCCGGGGCCGGTCTGGATCCACGGACTGACCAGCGAGGTGCTGGAAGGCGCGCCGCTGTTCGCGGACGTCGCCGAGGAGTTCGCGGCCCGGCTGGACGGCCGGGTGCTCGTGGCGCACAACGCGGTCTTCGACTGGCAGATGATCGCCCGCGAGTACGCGCGCGCGAAGAGCGAGGCGCCGGTGCGGCAGCGGCTGTGCACCATCGCGCTCTCCAAGGAGCTGGGCCTGCCGCTGCCCAACCACAAGCTGGAGTCGCTGGCGGCGCACTTCGGCGTGGTGCAGCAGCGGGCGCACCACGCGCTGGACGACGCGCGGGTCCTGGCGGAGGCGTTCCGGCCGAGCCTGCGGGCCGCGGCGGCGGGCGGCGTCCGGCTGCCGCTGCTGGAGTGCCGTCCGCTGACGGAGTGGTCGGACCGGCCGGTGCCCCGGCAGCAGTCGGGCGGCGGCTACGGCGGCTACCGGGCGGGCAGTTGGCGCCCGTCCCGCAAGAGGCCCGCCTGCCCCTATCCGAACCCGGGGCGCTACGAAGCGGGCAAACGGCTCAAACAGGGTATGCGGGTCGCCTTCTCGGGCGACACCTCCGTCGAGCGCGAACTGCTGGAGGACCGGGCGACCGAGGCCGGCCTGCACGTCGCCACCAGCCTGTCCCGGCTGACCAGCCTGCTCGTCACCAACGACCCGGACTCGGGGACGTCCAAGGCGGCCAAGGCCCGCCAGTACGGCACGCCGGTGGTGGACGAGGCGGCGTTCGGACAGCTTCTGAGGGACGTGGAGCCCGCGGACGGCGACTGAGCGGCGGCGCGCGGCCGCCGGAGCGCACCGCGCCCGCGAGACCCGTGGTGGGTCCGGCGGAGCGGGAGCGCGCGGCGCGCACGGCGCCCGTGGAGGGCGCGAGGCGCACGGGAGCGCGTGGCGCCCGCGGCGCGCGCGGCGGGCCGAGACGCGGCGGGAGCGCGCGGGGCGCGCGGGGCGAGGACGAAGAGGCGTACCGCCCACCCGGGCACGTATCGCCCGCGCACGGGCGGGCCGCGCCGCACAGGCGCGCGTCGCCCGCGCAGGCACACCCCCGCCCGGGGGCGTGCCGCGTGCGAGGGGGCGTACGGGTGATTGGCGGGCGACTCGCCCGCCGCCCACTCGCCCGCGCGGCGGCCGCGGCTCACCCTGTGGCGCATGGCGAGATGCGAAGTGTGCGGCAATGACTACGGTATGACCTTCGAGGTGCACGCCCAGGGCGCGGTGCACGTCTTCGACTGCTTCTCCTGCGCGATCCACCGCATGGCACCGATCTGCGAGCACTGCCGCGTGCAGATCATCGGCCAGGGCGTGGAGGTCGACGGCCACTGGTACTGCGGCGGTCACTGCGCCCGCGCGGAGGGGAGGGTCGGCATCGTCGACAGTGTCTGAGGACACCCCTGCCGAAAACGCCCCACGGCCCGGGATGTACCGTCGTGGGGTGTACCGCTTCCTGTTGACCCGCCAGTGGGTGATCCTCACCCTCTTCGCGATCGCACTGATCCCGACGATGGTCTGGCTGGGTTTCTGGCAGTTGCACCGCCACGACCACCGGCAGGCACTGAACCAGGTGATCACCGCTTCGCTGGCGGCGCCGCCCGTGCCCGTCGAGTCGCTGACCTCGGTCGGCGGGTCGGTCGCGCACGACGACATCTACCGCCGGGTCACCGCCGAGGGGCACTTCGACACGGCGCACGAACTCGTGGTGCGCCGGCGCACCAACGCGGACGACCGGGTCGGCTACCACGTCCTGACCCCCTTCGTGCTGGACAACGGCAAGGTCCTCCTCGTCAACCGGGGCTGGGTCGCGTCACCCGCCTCGCAGTCGGCCTTCCCCGAGATCCCGGCCCCGGCGGCGGGCAAGGTCACGATCACCGGCCGGCTGATGCAGGACCAGACGACGGCCGCCAGCGGCATCAAGAACGTCAAGGGCCTGCCCGACCGCCAGATCATGCTGATCAACAGCGAGCAGGTCGGCGCGCTGCTGCGGGACTCGGGCGACAGCACGGCCAAGGCGGTGCTCAACGGCTACGTCGAGCTGACCGCGCCCGCTCCCAAGGGCGGCAGCCCCGAGCTGATCCCGTCGCCCAAGGAGGACACGAGCTGGATCGGCGTCGACGACATCAACCTGCCGTACGCGGTCCAGTGGTGGCTGTTCGCCGCCTGCGTCCCCGTGGGCTGGCTGATCCTGGCCCGCCGCGAGCTGCGGGACCGGACCGGCGCCACGGAGGAAGCCGCCCGCGAGGAGTCGGAGCCCGCCGCGGTGTAGCGGGCGCCCGCACCCTGCCGTACGGGTCCCGGGAGCCGGACGCCGCCCTGCTGCTCATACCGACGGGCTTCCCGGCGGTGAGGGCATTTTCCTGGTGTCACCTTCTGGCTCGCCGGAGCCCTGCGCATGGCCGGCCGGACCCCAGGAGGCCCGGGAGCTGGTCGCCCGGCTGGTCGGCCTCACCGACGACGCGGGGCTGCCGGTGCAGGAGTACCGGCCGGCGGGACCGGCCGGCAGCTCGGCAGCATCCCGCGGGCGTTCGGCCACATCGCCCTGGTGGACACCGCCCTCGCCCCGTACGGGAGCGACCGGGCAGGATAGGGCCATGGATCTTGGACTGAAGGACCGGGTGTACGTCGTCACCGGAGCCACCCGCGGGCTGGGCCGTGCCACCGCCCGCGAGCTGGTCGCGGACGGGGCGAAGGTGGTCGTCACCGGACGGGACGAGCAGCGGACGGCGGACGCGGCGGCCGAGCTGGGCCCGAACGCCGTCGGGGTGGCCGTGGACAACGCGGACCCGGAGGCCGCGGCGCGCCTGATCGCCGCCGCGCGCGAGCGTTTCGGCGGCTTCCACGGCGTGCTCGTCAGCGTCGGCGGACCGCCCCCCGGTTTCGTCGCGGACAACACCGACGAGCAGTGGCAGGCGGCGTTCGAGTCGGTGTTCCTGGGCGCGGTGCGGCTGGCCCGGGCAGCGGCGGCGGAGCTGGAGGCGGGCGGTGTCATCGGCTTCGTGCTGTCCGGTTCGGTGCACGAGCCGATCGCCGGGCTGACCATCTCCAACGGACTGCGGCCCGGTCTCGCCGGGTTCGCCAAGTCCCTCGCGGACGAGCTGGGGCCGCGCGGCATCCGGGTCGTCGGCCTGCTGCCGGCCCGCATCGACACGGACCGGGTGCGCGAGCTGGACGGTCTGTCGGCGGACCCGGGGGCGACACGGACCGCGAACGAGTCGCGCATCCCGCTGCGCAGGTACGGCACGCCGGAGGAGTTCGGGCGCACCGCGGCGTTCCTGCTCTCCCCCGCCGCGTCCTACCTCACGGGCGTCATGCTGCCCGTGGACGGCGGTTTCCGGCACGGTTTCTGAGCAGGGAGAGCGCTGCCCAGGCCGGGTCCTCGGCCCCGGCCGCCCGCGCCCGCCGTCCGCCGTCCCGGAGGACCACGGCCGCCTGCCGCCGTCCCCATGGACCGCGGCGGGCGGCGGAGGCGAGGCTTCGTCGGCGGACGCGGGGCGCGGGGAGCGCCGGGGGGCTACTCGCCGAGGCCGGCCAGGTCGCGCAGGCGGCGGGCCTGAGCCTGCCGCTCGGCGGCGCGCTGCTCCTCGTACGAGCGCTCCCGGGCGCCCTGGAGCAGGGCCTTGGTCTCGATGACCGCGCTGCGGGGCGCGGCGAGGACCGCCGAGGCCAGGTCGGCCGCGGCGGCGTCCAGCTGGTCGCGGGGCACGGCGAGGTTGGCCAGGCCGGAGGCGACCGCCTCCTCGGCGGTGACGAAGCGCCCCGTCACGCAGATCTCCAGCGCGCGGGCGTAGCCGACCAGCCCCACCAGCGGATGAGTGCCGGTGAGGTCCGGGACCAGTCCGAGGCTGGTCTCGCGCATGGCGAACTGCACGTCGTCGGCGACGACGCGCAGGTCACAGGCGAGCGCCAGCTGGAAGCCGGCGCCGATGGCGTGGCCCTGGACCACGGCCACGGACACGACGTCGCTGCGCCGCCACCAGGTGAACGCCTCCTGGTAGTCGGCGATGGTCGCGTCCAGTGCGGCGTCGTCGCCGCGCGCGAGGTCGAGGAACGAGGGTTCGCCGTCGAAGCCTTCGGGCGTGAACGCCTGCCGGTCCAGCCCGGCGGAGAAGGACTTCCCCTCGGCGCGCAGCAGCACGACGCGGACGGAGCCCGGCAGCAGCCGGCCGGCCTCGGCGAGCGCACGCCACAGGGCGGGGCTCTGCGCGTTGCGCTTGGCCGGGTTGGTCAGCGTCACCGTGGCGACCGCGTCGTCCACGGTGAGCCGTACGCCGTCCTTGTCGAGAACTGGTTCGCGTACTGGTTCCAGGTCGTGCTCGGTGTCGGGCGAAGCCATGGTGCGCCTCCGGTGGGTGCGGTCAGCCTGGACGCCGTACGGTCGTACCGCTGTACGAGGACGTACGGGAATCCGTAAGTGACTGCACAGTAACCACCCAGCCGGCCGGTCGGCCGACCGGGTGGCCACCGTCGAAGCCCGATGGACCGCCCGCGGTCGGTCAGGCGGACGCGGTCTTCTTGCCCCGCGTCGCCCCGCCACGCCCACGGAGCGTGACGCCCGACTCGCTGAGCATCCGGTGCACGAAGCCATACGAGCGGCCGGTCTCCTCGGCCAACGCCCGAATGCTCGCACCGGCGTCGTACTTCTTCTTCAGGTCTGCCGCGAGCTTGTCGCGCGCGGCGCCGGTCACCCGGCTGCCCTTCTTCAGAGTCTCGGCCACCCGTGCCTCCTCATGGGAAGTGCGCTCTGGTCCCCTCATGATCACCCCTCCGGGGCCTCATGGCCACCCATTCGGCAAGGTCCGTGAGACAGGCTTGTGACGACAGGAGTGCGTCCCCACATGCGGAATCTCGAATTCCGCACGTCGCCGTCCGTACGGCCGAACGGGTTGTTCCGCGAAGTGCCAGGTCAGGGACGCACGACGGCCGAGCCCTTGGCACATAAGGGCTCGGCCGGAAAATACGTGGACGACACACCCCGGTACGAGGAGATCTCACGCAGATGACGGATCACCGATGGGCCGAATGATCCATACGCCGTTGATCAGCCCCCGGCCAGGGCCGGAGCCGAGGGCGGGAGCAGGGGCGGCCGGGCGGGATCAGGCGAGGGCGACCAGGTCCGCGTAGCCCGCGCCCCACAGGTCCTCGACACCGTCGGGCAGCAGGATGATGCGCTCCGGCTGCAGCGCCTCGACCGCGCCCTCGTCGTGGGTGACGAGGACGACGGCACCCTTGTAGGTGCGCAGCGCGCCGAGGATCTCCTCGCGGCTGGCCGGGTCGAGGTTGTTGGTCGGCTCGTCGAGCAGCAGGACGTTGGCCGAGGACACGACCAGGGTGGCCAGCGCCAGGCGGGTCTTCTCACCGCCGGAGAGGACCCCGGCCGGCTTGTCGACGTCGTCGCCGGAGAACAGGAAGGAGCCGAGCACCTTGCGGACCTCGACGAGATCCATGTCGGGCGCGGCCGAACGCATGTTCTCCAGGACGGTGCGCTCCGGGTCCAGGGTCTCGTGCTCCTGCGCGTAGTAGCCGAGCTTGAGGCCGTGGCCGGGGACGACCTGGCCGGTGTCGGGCTTCTCCACGCCGCCGAGCAGGCGCAGCAGGGTGGTCTTGCCCGCGCCGTTGAGGCCGAGGATGACGACCCGGGAGCCCTTGTCGATGGCCAGGTCGACGTCGGTGAAGATCTCCAGCGAGCCGTACGACTTCGACAGGCCCTCGGCCATCAGCGGGGTCTTGCCGCAGGGCGAGGGCTCGGGGAAGCGCAGCTTGGCGACCTTGTCGGACTGGCGGACCGCCTCCAGGCCGGAGAGCAGCTTGTCGGCGCGGCGCGCCATGTTCTGCGCGGCGACGGTCTTGGTGGCCTTGGCGCGCATCTTGTCGGCCTGCGAGTGCAGGGCGGCGGCCTTCTTCTCGGCGTTGGCGCGCTCCCGCTTGCGGCGCTTCTCGTCGGCCTCGCGCTGCTGCTGGTAGAGCTTCCAGCCCATGTTGTAGATGTCGATCTGGGAGCGGTTGGCGTCCAGGTAGAACACCTTGTTGACGACCGTCTCGACCAGGTCGACGTCGTGGGAGATCACGATGAAGCCGCCGCGGTAGGTCTTCAGGTAGTCGCGCAGCCAGATGATCGAGTCCGCGTCGAGGTGGTTGGTCGGCTCGTCGAGGAGCAGGGTGTCCGCGTCGGAGAACAGGATCCGGGCCAGCTCGATACGGCGGCGCTGACCGCCGGAGAGGGTGTGCAGGGGCTGCCCGAGCACCCGGTCGGGCAGGTTCAGCGCGGCGGCGATGGTGGCGGCCTCGGCCTCCGCGGCGTACCCGCCCTTGGTGAGGAACTCCGTCTCCTGGCGCTCGTACTGCTTCATCGCCTTGTCGCGGGTGGAGCCCTTGCCGGTGGCGATGCGCTGCTCGTTCTCGCGCATCTTGCGGATCAGGACGTCCAGGCCGCGCGCGGAGAGGATCCGGTCGCGGGCCAGCACGTCGAGGTCGCCGGTGCGGGGGTCCTGCGGAAGGTAGCCGACCTCACCGGAACGGGTGATGGTGCCGCCGGCCGGGATGCCCTCGCCGGCGAGGCACTTGGTGAGGGTCGTCTTGCCCGCGCCGTTGCGGCCGACGAGGCCGATGCGGTCGCCCTTGGCGACACGGAAGGTGGCGTTCTCGATGAGGATGCGGGCACCGGCGCGCAGCTCGATGCCGGAAGCGGAGATCACGGACAGACTCCAGGGCGGGTCGTTGGCGGGTTGGGCGGCTGAGGACGTTCCCGCCGTCTAATGCGCGAGGAGAAAGGCCATGCGGAACAGTCTAACGGGGGTGCGCAAGCGGTTTTCCCGGGTGTTTGCGCGGGGCGCGGCGCTCATGCCGGGGCGTCGCCGCCGGCCGCTGCCAGACTGGGCGGCGGACCGGATTCCCCGGGCGAGGACGCTCACGAAGGAGTGATCGGCATGGCGTACCCGGCCGGCGGACGCCCCAGCATCTACCCGACGCTGCTGTACGCGGACGCGAAGGCGGCCCTGCGGCAGCTCACCGAGGCCTTCGGTTTCACCGAGCTGTCCGTCTACGAGGGCGAGGACGGCCTGATCCGGCACGCCGAGCTGGTCCAGGGCAACGGCGCGGTGATGCTGGGCTCCAAGGGGCACGGCGGCCGCTTCGACGAGGCGATGCGCGGCGCCGGGCCGGTGGGGGTCTACGTGGTGGTGGACGACGTGGACGGCCACCACCAGCGGGCGGTGGACCACGGCGCGGAGATCCTGATGCCCCCGACGGACCAGGACTACGGCTCCCGGGACTACATGGCCCGGGACACCGAGGGCAACATCTGGAGCTTCGGGACGTACGCGCCGCGCATGGAGGGCTGAAGGCCCTGGCCGGGGCCGTGGAAGGCTGAAGGCCGCCCCATGAGGGCCGGGCGCTCAGGGGCCGGGGGCCTGGGGCCGAAGGCCCGGGGCCGAAGACGGCGGGGGCCGAGGAGCCAGGTGGCCGGGGCGAAGACCCGGGGCCCCGGGACCCCGGGAGCCGAGGACCGGCGGGCGGGGCTCCGGCCGCCGGTGCCGCGGTGGGCCAGGGGGTCTAGCTGCCGCCCCGGTGCACCTGGAAGGCCGCTCTGCGGACGGCCTTGGCCAGCGCGGGGTCGGGGTGTGCGGCGGCGAGCGCGACCAGCACCTGCACGGTGCGGGGGTGACCGACGGCCCGCACCTCGTCGAGCAGGGCGGGGACGGTGGGCTGCAGCGCCGACTCCAGGTGCCGTACGAGCATCGGGGACTCACCGTGATCCGCGACGGCGGCGGCGGTGTCCACCCACAGCCACGTGGCCTCCTCGCGGGTGAGGACCTCGTGCGCGTCCTCCGGGTCGACACCGTCGTGCTCGGCCAGCCACAGCAGGGCGTACGGGCGCAGCGCGGGCTCGTCGAGCACGGCCCGCACCTCGGGTTCGGCGGGGGCGCCGACCACCCGCAGCGCCTCGAAGGCGAGGCCGCGCAGCAGGGCGTCCTCGCCGCGGGCCGCGCCCAGCAGCTCGGTGATCGCGCTGCCCACGGGACGCGCGGCGAGCCAGGCCCGGTACTCGGCGCGGGCCGCGTTGGGGCGCAGCTGGGCGCAGCCGCGCAGCATGTCCTCGGCCGCCTGCTCGATGTTGCCCGCCGGGCTCTGCGCGGCGACGCAGATCTGCTCCAGCTTGACCCAGACCGCCCAGCTCCCGAGCGGGGTGAGGGTGGCCTGCCCGTCGCCGTAGGTGAGCGCGCCGACGGACGCGAGGGCGCGCAGCGCCCAGTCGAGAAGCGGGGCGAGGGCGGCCGGCGAGGCCCGCGGGACGTCCTCGGCCCCCGCGGCGCCCGGGCCCGTGGCGGGGGCCGGCGGTCCGGCGGGTTCGAGCTGCGGGTCGTAGGGCACCTCGCAGCGTTCGGTGCGCAGTTCGGTGACGCGCTGCCCGAGGAGGTCGAGGAGCTGTTCGACGGGGACGGGGCCGGCGGAGAGCTGGAGGAAGGAGAGCACCTGCGGCATCGCCGAGACGACCTCGGCGACCGCGGCGGCCTCCTGGCCGTCGGGCTCCGGGCAGGCGAGCGACCAGGCGTCGAACAGGGCGACCCAGCCGCGCAGGACCGCGCTGTCGTCGCGGTCCCAGGCGCGCAGCCGCCAGCCGGGGCGGGCGCTGTCACCGTGCACCTCGATGAGTCCGGCGAGGCGGGCGGTGTCCCACTCGGCACGGATCTGAGCCGTGGTCAGGCCCAGCTCGTCCGCCGCCCGCCGGGCGCTGGCCGCGGAGAGGGTGGCCTTGCCGTCGGCGGTCGCCCCGTCCCGGCCCGGCCCGAGGGCGGCGTCGGCCCAGCGGGCGACGCGGGCCGCCCCGGCCAGGCCGGAGCGCGCCATTCTGGCCAGTTCCGCGGGTGCCGGGGTGCCCTCCGGAGGGCGCGGGGCGGGGCGCTGCGAGCGCCGCTGGTTCACGGCTCGGGGGGCGGCGGCCAGGGGTCGTGGGCGGACGAGTCGAAGCCTGGAGTCGCGCGGGATACGGGACGTCACGGGTGCAGTCTTCCGGTTGACGGTCCGAAAACCCAAACGGAATGCCACGGGGGTGCGGGAGAAGGCCGAGGCAGGCCGCCTGGGAGGGCGCCGACCGGCCGGAAACAGGCGCCCCGCGCGGCAACAAACGGAACCGGCGGGGCCCGCGCCGCGGGAGGGGCGCGGGGCGGGCCCGGCGGGGCCGGGAACGGTTCCGGCCGACGACCGCCGGTTCCGGGCGGTGCGGGCCCGGCGGGGCCGGGAACGGTTCCGGCCGACGACCGCCGGTTCCGGGCGGTGCGGGCCCGCCGGACCCGGCGCATCGGCCGGGTCCGGCGGGTGGGCCAGGCACGGCGAGTGGACAGGGCGCGGCGGGTCGGTCGGACAGGACGCCCGCCCGGGCACGGTGCGTGGCCGGGCAGGGCGCCCGACCAGGCACCGCACGTGGCCGCGCACCGAACGTGGGCCAGGCAGGGCACGTCGGCCGAACACGGCGCAGGCCAGGCACTGCGGGTCGGCCGGGCGCCGGCCGGGCGCGGCGGGTCGGTCGGACAGGACGCCCGCCCGGGCACCGCGCGCCGGCCGGGCGGCGCGCGTGTGCCGGGCAGGGCACGTCGGCCGGACACGGCACGGGCCGGGCGTGGCGGCCGGGCGGTGCGGGGGCGGTTGATCAGGACACCTCCGCCGGGCACGGTGCGTGGCCGGGCAGGACACCCGACCTAGGCACCGCGCGTGGCCGCGCACCGAGCGTGGGCCGGGCAGGTCACATCAATGGGGTCAGGAAGCGGCGCAGGGCCTCTTCGTAGCCTTGGGGGTCGGCGTTCCACATGGCGCCGTGGGGGGCGTCGCGGACCGTGTGGAGGGCCACCAGGTTGGGGTGGTGCTCGGCCAGGCGGCGGGAGAACCGCCAGGGGGCCACCTCGTCGCCGGGGCCGTGGAAGATCAGCGTCGGTGCCGTGAGCCGCGCCGGCCCGGCGGAGTCGGCGACCCGGTCGGCGTACAGGCCCGTGCGTCCCTGCGCGGCGCGCACCGCGAGCGGCAGCAGGGGCCCCGGCGTGTGCCGGGCCCGGGCGAGGGCGCGCAGCGTCGCCTCCCAGTCGAGTACGGGCGAGTCGAGGACCAGCCCGGAGATCCGGTCGCGCAGCTCCGAGTGGACGGCGGCGCGCAGCGCCATCGTGGCGCCGGTGGACCAGCCGTGCAGGACGACGCGCTCGGCGCCGTGGTCCACGGCGTAGCGGATCGCCGCGTCGAGGTCGCGCCACTCGCTCTCGCCGAGGTGGTTCAGGCCGTCCGGGGAGCGGGGTGCGCCGAGGTCCCCGCGATAGGCGACGTCCAGCACCGGGAAGTGTCTGCGGTGCAGGAACTGCATGATGTTCAGGGGGTGCTCGCGGGTGGCGCCGAGACCGTGCACGGTGATCACCCAGGTCTCGCGGACGCCGGGCACGAACCAGGCGGGCAGCGGGCCGAGTTCGCCGGGCACGTCGACGTCGGCGTGGTCCAGCCCGAGGGCGGAGCGCGGGTCGCCGACGTGCAGGTTGGGCGTGAGCCAGACCCGGTCGCGGGGGTGGAGCAGGCCGTGGGTGACGCGTTCCAGGCGGCGTACGACGGTGTCGGGCAGGTGCGGGGCGCCCTGCAGGACGGGGCCCACGACCGCGTGGGAGCCGTCCCCCGCCAGGCCGTAGGTGCCGGGACGCAGCGAGGCCAGGTCCCGGGTGAGGGTGATCTGGCCGGCGGCCGTGCCGTGCACGGTGAGCCGGGGCTCGGTGGGCAGGGGCCGGCCCGGGGGTGACTTGAGCGCGGCGTCGCTGGCGAGCCGGCCGGCGGCGACGCTCGCCGCGCCGGCCGCGAGGGCCGCGGTGACGGCCGCGGCCGTCGCTTTGACTGTGCGCACGGGTCCAGTGTCATGGCGTGCCGGTTCACCGGCCAGCGGAAGGAACGGTCGGGGTGACATGCTCCTGCGAGTTCCAGGAACAGCGCTCTTCACCCCTGCGGACCGCCGGATCCCGTGCCGGCCCCGGGGGCGGCACCCGTCAGGCCCCCGGCGTCCGCGGGTGCCGCTGACCGTAGCCGCGCAGCCGTTCGCCGGCCTCCGCGAGCTGTTGCGGGGAGAGCAGGGAGGGGGTCAGGCCGGGGACCGAGGACGCGGTCAGCCACAGGCGGCACATCCACTCCAGCTGGGCGGTGCGGTCGTACGCCTGGTCGAGGGTGGCGCCGTAGGTGAGGGTGCCGTGGTTCTGGAGCAGGCAGCCGGAGCGGCCGGCCAGGGCACGCAGCACGTGCGCGGCCAGTTCCTCGGTGCCGTAGGCCGCGTAGGGGGCGACGCGCACGGGACCGCCGAGGGCGCCGGCCATGTAGTGGATCAGCGGGAGTTCGGGGACGAGCGTGGAGACGGCCGTGGCGTGCACGGCGTGGGTGTGGACGACCGCACGCGCTCCGGTGGTGCGGTAGACCGCGAGGTGCATGGGCAGCTCGCTGGTGGGGACCAGGGTGCCGAGCACCTGCCGGCCGTCGAGGGCGACGCCGGTGACGTCCTGCGGGGTGAGCCGGTCGTACGGGACGCCCGAGGGGGTGACCAGGACGGTGTCCCCGACCCGGACCGACACGTTGCCGGAGGTGCCGACGACGAGTCCGTCGGTGACGGTACGGCGGGCGGTGGACACCAGTTCGCGCCACGCGCGGGACTCCTCGTCCCGAACCTCCCTCACCTCCCTCACCTCCCGCACCTCCCGCACCTCCCGCACCTCCTGCGCAGCCTGCCCCTCCCGCCCCTCCGGCTCCTGCCGCGCTCCGCTCGCGCGCTCCGCGTCCTGCTGCTGTTCGGCCATGCGGTGATCCTGCCAGTCTCCCGCGGCCCCCGGGCCGGACTTCCCGGGCGCCGGGCTCCCGGGCGCCCGGGAAGAGGGAAGGGGGAGGACCGGCCCCGGTGAAGGGCCGAAGACGGAGAAGGGCGGAAGACACAGGAGGCGGAAGACACAGGAGGCCGAAGACACAGAATCGGACACCACTGCGACCGCCCCAGTTCATCTTCCGTTCACCCGGGTTACCTACGTTCGACGAGCCAATGACGCTCGAACGATTGCCTGGGTAAATGGAAAGCTTCTCGCTGATCCTCGCGATTGTGGTCGTTACCGCACTCGCGTTCGATTTCACGAACGGTTTCCACGACACCGCCAACGCGATGGCCACCACCATCTCCACCGGCGCACTCAAGCCCAAGGTCGCGGTGGCCATGTCCGCCGTGCTCAACCTGGTGGGCGCGTTCCTCTCCGTCGAGGTCGCCAACACGATCTCCAAGGGTCTCGTCGACGAGACCGGCATCCGTCCCGAGGTCATCTTCGCCGCCCTGGTCGGCGCGATCCTCTGGAACCTGCTGACCTGGCTGGTCGGGCTCCCGTCCAGCTCCTCCCACGCCCTCCTGGGCGGTCTGATCGGCGCCACCATCGCCTCGGCCGGCGTCGGCGCCGTGCACGGCGACGTCCTGGTCACCAAGGTCATGCTCCCGGCGGTCGCCGCGCCGGTCGTCGCGGGCGTCGCCGCGGTCGCCGCGACCCGGCTGTCGTACACGATCGGCCGGAAGACGGAAGGCAAGGCGGCCGAGAAGGGCCACCGGATCGGGCAGATCGCCTCGGCGGGCCTGGTCTCGCTGGCGCACGGCACCAACGACGCGCAGAAGACGATGGGCATCATCACCCTCGCCCTGATCGCCGGCGGCGCCGTCGCACCGGGCTCCAACCCTCCCACCTGGGTCATCCTCTCCGCCGGTCTCGCCATCGCGCTCGGCACCTACATCGGCGGCTGGCGCATCATCCGCACCATGGGGACGGGCCTGACCGACCTCCGGCCGCAGCAGGGATTCGCCGCCCAGACCAGCGCGGCCGCGGCCATCCTGGCCTCCTCCCACCTGGGCTTCTCGCTCTCCACCACGCACGTCGTCTCGGGCTCGGTGATGGGCGCGGGTCTGGGCCGCAAGGGCGGCATGGTCCGCTGGTCCACGGCGGGCCGGATGGCCGTCGCCTGGGTGCTCACGCTGCCGGCCGCCGCGGTGGTCGGCGCGGGCGCGGAGGCCGTCACCGGTCTCGGTGACTGGGGCACCGCGCTGGTCGCCGTGTTCCTGGTGGCCGCGAGCGCCGCGATCTGGAAGATCTCCCGCCGCCAGGTCGTCGACCACACGAACGTCAACGGGGCGGACGCCGAGGAGCCGGCCGGTGTGGTCACGCAGGCCATCGCCGCTGTGGCGCCGCCACCGGCGGCCCCGGTGGCCGACGGCCTCACGGCCACCATCCCGGCCCCGGCGTCCGCGCTCGGCACGGCCTCTGCCGCGAGCCCGGCGGCGGCGACCCCGCCCGCCGCGGCGGTCTGACACCGCCGCCCCTCCCCCCGGCAATCGAGAAAGCAGCATCGAGATGAAGATCGACTGGGCAGCCATCGGCTCCGTCTTCGGCGTCAGCCTCGTGGTCACCGTCGGCCTCGTGGCCCTGTTCACCCTGGGCATCGCGGGCCTGTCCCGCCGGGAGGCCGCGTCGACCCGCGGTGAGTCGGCCCTCGCCGCGACCGCCGGTGCCTATGCGTGCTTCGCGCTGTGCGCGGCAGCCGTCGCCTACGGAATCTCCCTGATCCTGGGCTGACCGCAGGGACGCACCCCTGCCCCGGCGAGGGGCACGTCCCGCGACTTCGGCATCGACCCCCGTGAGCCCTTCCGTGGCGCTCACGGGGGTTCTTGCCGCGCCGGCTCGCCTCCGGCGCCCCTGCGGCAGCCTCCCGTCGGGGATATGAGCCTCGGCACACCGGCGCGGTGCAGGTCAACGGCAAGTTGACGGGTGTTCCGGGGCCGTGGTGGACTTCCGGGGCCATGTACGGCGGCAGCAGAGGAAGCCGGTGCGAATCCGGCGCGGTCCCGCCACTGTCACCGGGGAGGACGTTCCCCGGGAGCCAGGAACTCTCTCCGCCGGTCTCGTCGAACCAGGGCGCGGACACCCTGAGTGAGGACCTATCGCCATGCGCGGCTGCCGACCGAGGCCCAGCACCGACCGCCCGACCGACCCCGCGGCCGGCTGAACCCATGGGTGCCGACCGCGTCTTCGCGTACGGCGCCGCCGCCGGCCTCCTCGGTGACCTGCTCCTCGGCGATCCGCGCCGCGGACATCCGGTCGCCGTGTTCGGGCGGGCCGCGGGCGCCGTGGAGCGTGTGCTGTGGCGGGACCACCGCGGGTGGGGCGCGCTGCACACCGTCGTGTGCGCCGGTGGCGCCGCCGCGCTGGGTGCCGCCGCCGCCCGCGCCGTCCGCCACTCCCCCGCCGGCTCGGTCCTGTTGACCGGGGCCGCCACCTGGGCCGTGGTCGGCGGCACCTCGCTCGCCCGCGAGGCGGGCGCCATCGGGCGGGCGCTGGAGGCGGGCGACGTCGAGACGGCCCGGGCGCGCCTGCCGCACCTGTGCGGACGCGATCCGCAGGCCCTGGACGCCGACGGGATCGCCCGCGCCGTCGTCGAGTCGGTCGCCGAGAACACCTCCGACGCGGTGGTGGGCGCGCTCGCCTGGGGTGCCCTGGCGGGCGTGCCGGGCCTGGCCGGCTTCCGGGCCGTCAACACCCTGGACGCCATGGTCGGGCACAAGTCGCCCCGCTACCGGCGCTACGGCTGGGCGTCCGCCCGGCTCGACGACCTGGCGGGCTGGCCGGGGGCCCGGCTGACGGCCCTGCTGGCCACCGTGGCGGGCGGTGATCCGCGCGGGGCCGTACGGGCCTGGCGCGCCGACGCCGGGCGCCACCCGAGTCCCAACGCCGGGCCGGTGGAGGCCTCGTTCGCGGGGGCGCTCGGGGTGCGGCTGGGCGGCACGCTGTCGTACGGGGGGCGGGTGGAGCACCGGCCGGTGCTCAATGACCGGGGGCGCGCCGTCCAGGTGAGGGACATCGACCGGGCCGTACGGCTCTCACGGCGCGTGAGCTGGCTCGCGCTCGGCACGTGCGCCGCCGCGAAGCTGCTGTGCGACCGTCTGACGAAAGGACGTGCGTCATGAGCGGCGCTCGACGCGGCGGCGGTCTGCTCGTCGCCGGGACCACCTCCGACGCCGGGAAGAGCGTCGTCACCGCCGGGATCTGCCGGTGGCTGGTGCGGCGCGGCGTCAAGGTCGCGCCGTTCAAGGCGCAGAACATGTCCCTCAACTCGTTCGTCACCCGTGAGGGCGCCGAGATCGGGCGGGCGCAGGCCATGCAGGCGCAGGCCTGCCGGATCGAGCCGACCGCGCTGATGAACCCGGTGCTGCTCAAGCCGGGCGGCGAGCAGAGCAGCCAGATCGTGCTGCTGGGCAGGCCGGTGGGCGAGATGAGCGCCCGCGGCTACCACGGCGGACGCCAGCGGCAGTTGCTCGGTACGGTGCTGGACTGCCTGGCCGAACTGCGGGGCACGTACGACGCGGTGATCTGCGAGGGGGCGGGCAGCCCGGCCGAGATCAACCTGCGCCGCACCGACATCGTCAACATGGGGATCGCGCGGGGCGCGGGGCTGCCGGTGGTCGTCGTCGGCGACATCGACCGCGGTGGTGTCTTCGCCTCCTTCTTCGGCACCGTGGCCCTGCTGTCCCCCGAGGACCAGGAGCTGGTCGCCGGGTTCCTCGTCAACAAGTTCCGGGGCGCCGTCTCCCTGCTGGAACCCGGCATCGACATGCTGCACGGGCTCACGGGCCGGCGCACCTACGGCGTGCTGCCGTTCCAACACGGGCTCGGCATCGACGAGGAGGACGGCCTGAGAGTGTCCCTGCGGGGCGCCGTGCGGGAGTCCGCCGTCGCGCCGCCGGTCGGTGAGGACGTGCTCCGGGTCGCCGTGTGCGCGGTGCCCCTGATGTCCAACTTCACCGACGTGGACGCGCTGGCCGCCGAACCCGGCGTCGTCGTGCGGTTCGTGGACCGGCCCGAGGAACTGGCCGACGCCGACCTGGTGGTGGTGCCGGGCACCCGGGGCACGGTGCGGGCGCTGGACTGGCTGCGCGAGCGCGGCCTCGCCGGCGCGCTGGCGCGCAGGGCGGCCGAGGGGCGGCCGGTGCTCGGGATCTGCGGCGGCTTCCAGCTGCTCGGCGAGCACATCGAGGACGAGGTGGAGAGCCGCCGCGGGGACGTGGACGGGCTGGGGCTGCTGCCGGTACGGGTCCGCTTCGCCGCCGGCAAGACCCTCGCCCGGCCCGTGGGCGAGGCCCTGGGCGAGCGGGTCGAGGGGTACGAGATCCACCACGGGGTCGCCGAGGTCACCGGCGGTGAGGCGTTCCTGGACGGCTGCCGGGCCGGGTCCGTCTGGGGCACGCACTGGCACGGTTCGCTGGAGTCGGACGGATTCCGGCGGGCCTTCCTGCGCGAGGTGGCCTCGGCCGCGGGCCGCCGTTTCGTGCCCGCGCCCGGCACGTCGTTCGCCGCGCTGCGCGAGGAGCAGCTCGACCGGCTCGGCGACCTGATCGAAGAACACGCGGACACGGACGCGTTGTGGCGGCTCATCGAGTCGGGCGCGCCGCAGGGCCTGCCGTTCGTCCCGCCGGGGGCGCCCGCGTGAACACCGCCGCACATCTGGAGTTCGAGGGCGACTTGGAGGGCGAGGAGAAGTGAGTACCCCGTTTCCGTTCACAGCCGTCGTGGGTCAGGACGACCTGCGGCTGGCGCTGCTGCTGAACGCCGTCTCCCCGGCGGTCGGCGGGGTGCTGGTACGCGGTGAGAAGGGCACCGCGAAGTCCACGGCGGTGCGGGCGCTGTCGGCGCTGCTGCCCGCGGTGGACGTCGTCGCCGGATGCCGTTTCTCGTGCGACCCGGACTCCCCCGACCCCGCCTGCCCGGACGGGCCGCACGAGCCGGGGGCGTTCGAGACGCGGCCGGCGCGGATGGTCGAACTGCCCGTCGGGGCATCCGAGGACCGGCTGGTCGGTGCGCTGGACATCGAGCGCGCGCTGGCGGAGGGCGTGAAGGCGTTCGAGCCGGGCCTGCTCGCCGACGCCCACCGGGGCATCCTCTACGTCGACGAGGTCAACCTGCTCCACGACCACCTCGTCGACCTGCTGCTGGACGCCGCCGCCATGGGTGCCTCCTACGTCGAGCGCGAGGGCGTCTCCGTACGGCACGCCGCGCGGTTCCTGCTGGTGGGAACCATGAACCCCGAGGAGGGGGAGCTGCGCCCGCAGCTGCTCGACCGGTTCGGGCTGACCGTCGAGGTGGCCGCCTCGCGGGAGCCGGACCAGCGGGTGGAGGTGGTGCGCAGGCGGCTGGCGTACGACGACGATCCCACCGCCTTCGCCGCGCGCTGGGCCGACGAGGAGGCCGCCGTACGGGCCCGCATCGCGGCCGCGCGGGAACTGCTGTCGCGGGTGCGGCTCGGGGACGGGGCGCTGCGGCAGATCGCGGCGACCTGCGCCGCCTTCGAGGTGGACGGCATGCGGGCCGACATCGTGATGGCGCGGACGGCGACCGCGCTGGCCGCGTGGGCCGGGCGCACCGACGTGCTCGCCGAGGACGTACGGCAGGCGGCGCTGCTGGCACTGCCGCACCGGCGGCGGCGCAATCCGTTCGACGCGCCGGGCCTGGACGAGGACAGACTCGACGAGACGCTGGAGCAGTTCGGCGGCGAGCCCGAGGACGACGACGATCCCGGCCCGGACGGGCCGGACGGTGGCGGCGGTGGCGGTGGGGGCGGCGGACAGCCCGGCCCCGACCACGGCGGCGGCACCCCGCGGGGCGGGGACGACGGGAGCGCGCGAGGCGACGACGCGAGCGCGCAGGCCGAGGACGACGGCGCCGTGCCGCCCGGGGAGGGGGAGAGCGCGGGCCGGCCGCGGCCGGCCGGGGCCGCAGCGGGCCAGCAGTCCGCCGTCCGGGCCGCGGAGCCGTTCCGTACCAAGGTGCTCAGCGTGCCCGGCATCGGCGAAGGGGCCGCGGGGCGGCGCTCGCGGGCGCGTACCGAGCACGGCCGTACCACCGGCGCGCGGCGCCCGCGGGGCACCCTGACCAAGCTGCACCTGGCGGCCACCGTACACGCCGCCGCCCCGCACCAGCGGGCACGCAAACGCTCCGGTCCCGGGCTGGTGGTGCGGCGGGACGATCTGCGGCAGGCGACCCGGGAGGGGCGCGAGGGGAACCTCGTGCTGTTCGTGGTGGACGCGTCCGGGTCGATGGCGGCGCGGCAGCGGATGAGCGCCGTGAAGGGTGCCGTGCTGTCCCTGCTGCTGGACGCCTACCAGCGGCGGGACAAGGTGGGTCTGGTGACGTTCCGGGGGACGTCCGCGGAGGTGGCGCTGCCCCCGACGTCGTCCGTGGAGGCGGCGGCGGTGAGGCTGGAGTCGCTGCCCACGGGCGGTCGTACGCCGCTGGCGGCCGGGCTGCTGCGGGCGCACGAGGTGCTGCGCGTGGAGCGGCTGCGGGACCCGGCGCGGCGGGCGCTGGTGGTCGTGGTGACCGACGGGCGGGCCACCGGCGGCCCGGAACCGGTCGCCCTCGCGGAGCGCGCGGCGCGGCTGTTCGCCGCCGAGGGGACGGCCTCGGTGGTCGTGGACTGCGAGACGGGACCGGTGCGGCTGGGGCTCGCCGGACGGCTCGCCGGTGAACTGGGCGCCACGGCGGTGACACTGGACGGGCTGCGCGCGGACAGCATCGCCGGGCTCGTCCGGGATGTGCAGGGAACTTCGAGGAGGGCCGCGTAATGCCGCAGGGACAGCCGAGTGTGGTGCCGGACGACGGGCTGACGACGCGTCAGCGGCGCAACCGTGCGCTGGTCGTCGTGCACACGGGCGCCGGCAAGGGCAAGTCGACCGCCGCGTTCGGACTGGCGCTGCGCGCCTGGAACCAGGGCTGGCCGATCGGAGTGTTCCAGTTCGTCAAGTCGGCGAAGTGGCGGGTCGGCGAGGAGCGGGCACTGCGGGTGCTCGGCGACTCGGGCGAGGGCGGCAGCGTCGTCTGGAACAAGATGGGCGAGGGCTGGTCGTGGGTCCAGCGGGACGCCCAGACGGACAACGAGGCCAAGGCACGGGAGGGCTGGGAGCAGGTCAAGCGGGACCTGGCCGCCGAGACGTACCGGCTGTACGTGCTCGACGAGTTCGCGTACCCGCTGCACTGGGGCTGGATCGACACGGACGAGGTGGTGGAGGTGCTGCGCGGCCGGCCGGGCACCCAGCACGTCGTGATCACCGGGCGCAACGCTCCCGAGAAGCTGGTCGGCTTCGCCGACCTCGTCACCGACATGTCCAAGGTCAAGCACCCGATGGACGCGGGCCAGAAGGGCCAGAGGGGCATCGAGTGGTGACGCCGTGCTGACCCCGGCCCCGGGCCCCGCGACCCGGGCGGTCTCCGCCCCGGGGTGCGTGCCCCGGATCGTCGTCGCCGCGCCTGCCTCGGGGAGCGGCAAGACCACGGTCGCCACGGGGCTGATGGCCGCGCTGGCGCGCCGGGGGCTCGCCGTGTCCCCGCACAAGGTCGGGCCGGACTACATCGATCCCGGGTACCACGCGCTCGCCACCGGGCGGGCGGGGCGCAACCTGGACGCGTACATGTGCGGTCCCGAACTGGTCGGGCCGCTGTTCCTGCACGGGGCGCGCGGGTGCGACATCGCCGTCGTCGAAGGGGTCATGGGCCTGTACGACGGGGCGGCGGGGCAGGGCGAGCTGGCGTCCACCGCGCAGGTGGCGAAGCTGCTGCGGGCGCCGGTGGTGCTCGTGGTCGACGCCTCCTCCCAGTCGCGGTCGGTGGCGGCGCTGGTGCACGGGTTCGTCTCGTGGGACCCGGAAGTACGGGTCGGGGGCGTGATCCTGAACAAGGTCGCCTCGGACCGGCACGAGGCGCTCCTGCGGGAGGCGCTGGAGTCGGTGGGCGTGCCGGTGCTGGGGGTGCTGCGCCGGGCGCCGCAGGTCGACACCCCCTCGCGCCACCTCGGGCTGGTGCCGGTCGCCGAGCGGCGCGGTGCCGCGGTCGAGGCGGTCGCGGCGATGGGGGCGCAGGCGGAGGCGGGGTGCGACCTGGAGGGACTGGTCGCGCTGGCGCGCACTGCGGGAACGCTGTCGTGTGCGGCCTGGGACGCGGCCGGGGCGGTGGCGGCCGCGCCCGCGCTGTCCGTCCCCGCCCCGGCCCCGGGAGCCGCCGGCTCCGGTCACGGCTCGCCCGTGCGCGTCGCCGTCGCCGGCGGGTCCGCCTTCACGTTCTCCTACGCGGAGCACGCCGAGCTGCTGACGGCCGCCGGTGCCGAGGTCGTCCCGTTCGATCCGCTGCGCGACGAGGAACTGCCCGAGGGGACGCGCGGGCTGGTCGTCGGGGGCGGCTTCCCGGAGGTCTACGCCGCCGAGCTGTCCGCGAACGAACCCCTGCGCAAGGCCGTCGGCGACCTCGCGCGCACCGGTGCCCCGGTCGCGGCCGAGTGCGCCGGGCTGCTGTATCTGTGCCGGGAGCTGGACGGGAAGCCGATGTGCGGGGTGCTGGAGGCGTCCGCGCGGATGAGCGGGCGGCTGACGCTGGGCTACCGGGACGCCGTGGCCGTCACCGACAGCGTGCTGGCGGGCGCCGGCGAACGGATGCGGGGGCACGAGTTCCACCGGACGGTCGTGGAACCGGGCGCCGGGGCCGCCCCCGCCTGGGGGCTGCGCGGACCCGAGCGGCGCCTCGAAGGGTTCGTGCAGGGCAACGTGCACGCGAGCTACGTGCACACGCACTGGGCCGCCGCACCCGGCGCCGCCCGCCGGTTCGTGGAGAGGTGCCGGACGTCGTGAACGGCAGGCCGGCAGCCGCGTCCGCTCCGGCGACCGCCGCCTTGGCCGTGTGCGGGCCCGAAGCCATGGCCGTGGACGTGTCCGTGAGCGGGCCCGTGTCCGTGTGCGTGCCCGCGGACGTGTCCGCGTGGGTGTCTGTGCCCGTGGGTGGTCCCCTGTGCGTGGCCGAGCGCGTGCCCGTGTGCGGGTCCGTGCGGGGGCCCGTGTCCGTGGCCGGGAGCGCCCCGGCGTCCGTGTTCGGGGGGCGGGCGGGTGCCGCGGGCGGGGCGCCGCGCTCATCCGGCGGGTGGGGGGCGCTGCCGGGCCGGGCGGGGGGGCGGGCGGGGGGGCCCGCGGGCCGGGCCCGGGGGCGGCTGCGCTCAGGCCGCCAGGCC
>NZ_JOIY01000048.1 GCF_000720185.1 Streptomyces sp. NRRL S-340
CTACTGCCCCCTCCGGAGCCCGCCCGCCCCTGCCCGCCCGCCCCCGCCCGGCCTCCCGGATCCCGGCCTGCCGTTTCCCCGGCCTTCCGTTCCCCGGCCCTCCGCTTTCCGGTCTTTCGTTCTCCGGTCTCCCCGGTCCTGGTCTCCCCGGCCCCGGCCTCCCGTTCCCGGGACCCGCTTGTTCCGGGATCGCCTTCATTCCTGCCCGCCCGCTCTCACTGCCCGGCGATCAGCAGGCGTGCCGCCGCGGCCGCCGTGCGCGGGCCGACCCCCAGGGCCAGGGCCGCCCGCAGGTCGTCGCCGGTGTCCACGTCCTGGCGTACCGAAGGCACCGAGTCGAGCCGCAGTTCCACCGCCCCGGATTCCCGGTGGCGGCCGCGGGAACCGGTGCCGAAAGCCGGCCGCAATTCCTGCTCCGGGGCGACCGCGAGCAAGGTGGTGCCGATCTGTGCGGCGTCCGCGAGAAATGCGCGCGGGAATTCCGTCGCGGCCTCCAGGACCCGGGCCAGTTCCGTCGGCCGCAGTGCGGGCAGGTCCGCGTTCAGGGCCGCCACCGGGCGGGCCCCGCCGGCCGCCCGTACGGTCGCCGCACCGTGCGCCAGCGCGGCGTTCAGGCCGGCCCGCGGGGCGTCGGGGACGATCCGCGCGCCCAGCACCGCCAGCTCCCGTGCGGCCAGCCGGTCGTCCGTGACGACCGCCACATCCGCGACCGCGGGGCAGTCCAGCGCCGCCGCCACCGTGTCCTGGGCGAAGGCCAGGGCCAGGTGCGGGCGTACGCCGTCGTGGGCGGTGTCCGAGAGTCTGCTCTTGGCCCGCGACAGGGGCTTCAGGGGGATCACCAAGGTCCACTGCACGGGCGTTCGTCCCTCTCTCGTCGCGGACATTCTCCCTGGCCCATCGGGTCGCGGGCAGGCCGGGGCGTACGGTGTCCCTCGACAGACCGGCGGCCTGGGGCGACACTTGTGCGGCCCCCCGGCCCACAGGTCAGCCCTAGAGGAAGGTGTTCGTGTGCCCCGCCGCAGAATCGGCTTCTGGTACCGCTTCGCAGCGGTGATCTGCAAACCGCCGCTGGTGGTTCTGATCAAGCGGGACTGGCGTGGAATGGAGAACATGCCGAGGGAGGGCGGATTTATCACGGCGGTGAACCACAATTCGCACATCGACCCCTTCGCGTACGCCCACTTCCAGTACAACACCGGCCGCGTCCCGCGATTCCTCGCCAAGAGCGGGCTTTTCAAGAAGGGATTCGTCGGCGCCGCCATGCGCGGCACCGGGCAGATCCCCGTCTACCGGGAGAGCACGGACGCGCTGAGCGCCTTCCGCGCCGCGATCGACGCCGTGGAGCGCGGCGAGTGCGTCGCCTTCTACCCCGAGGGCACCCTCACCCGCGACCCCGACGGCTGGCCGATGACCGGCAAGACCGGTGCCGCCCGGGTCGCGCTGCAGACCCGGTGCCCGGTGATCCCGGTCGCCCAGTGGGGCGCCAACGAACTCCTGCCGCCCTACGCCAAGAAGCCCAGGCTGCTGCCCCGCAAGACCCACCACGTGCTGGCCGGGCCGCCGGTGGACCTCTCGCGCTTCTACGACCGCGACATGACCCCGGAGGTGCTGAAGGAGGCCACCGAGGTCATCATGGCCGCCGTCACGCGCCAGCTGGAGCACATCCGCGGCGAGAAGGCGCCGGCCGTGCCGTACGACCCGCGCCGCGAGCGGATCGAACAGCGCCGCAGGACCCAGGCGCAGACGGCACAGGGCCGGACCGGGGCCGCGCGGGAACAGGACGAGGCAGCGCGGGAGAAAGCGGTGCAGGAAGAGGGGCAGGGCACGTGAGCAAGCCGGACCAGCCGGTCAGGGCGGCCGTCTTCGGCACCGGATCGTGGGGCACCGCCTTCGCCGTGGTCCTCGCCGACGCCGGCTGCGACGTCACCCTGTGGGCCCGCCGCCCGGAGGTGGCCGAGGCGGTCAACTCCACCCGGACCAATCCGGACTACCTGCCCGGCATCGAACTCCCGCGTACCGTGCGGGCCACGACGGACCCCGCCGAGGCCGCCCGCGGCGCCGACTTCACGGTCCTCGCCGTCCCCTCCCAGACCCTGCGCGCCAACCTGGCCGCATGGCGGCCGCTGCTGGCCCCGGACACCGTCGTCGTCTCCCTGATGAAGGGCGTCGAACTCGGCTCCGCCATGCGCATGAGCGAGGTCGTCGAGGACGTCGTGAAGGTCGGGCCGGACCGCATCGCCGTGGTCACCGGACCCAACCTCGCCCGCGAGATCGCCGCCCGCATGCCGGCCGCCGCCGTGGTGGCCTGCACCGACGAGGCCGTCGCCCGCCGGCTCCAGGCCGCCTGCCACACCCCGTACTTCCGGCCGTACACCAACACCGACGTCGTCGGCTGCGAACTGGGCGGCGCCGTCAAGAACGTCATCGGCCTCGCCGTCGGCATCGCGGACGGCATGGGGCTCGGCGACAACGCCAAGGGCTCCCTCATCACGCGCGGGCTCGCCGAGACCACCCGCCTGGGCATGGCCCTGGGCGCCGACCCGCTGACCTTCTCCGGCCTGGCCGGCCTCGGCGACCTGGTGGCCACCTGCTCCTCGCCGCTCTCGCGCAACCACACCTTCGGCACCAACCTCGGCAAGGGCATGACGCTCCAGGAGACCATCGCGGTCACCAAGCAGACCGCCGAGGGCGTCAAGTCCTGTGAGTCGGTGCTGGATCTGGCCCGCCGGCACGGCGTCGACATGCCCCTGACCGAGACGGTCGTCGGCATCGTGCACGAAGGCAAATCCCCGAAGGACGCCCTCAAGGAGCTGATGTCGCGCAGCGCGAAGCCCGAACGACGCTGAGCGACCCGCGTTTCCCAGCCTGCCCCCGGGCCCTACCACCGGGTACTCTCATCGCGATATGAGCACCGAGAACCTCCCCCAGAGCCCCGAGCAGCCGCCTCGCAAGCCGCGCGTGGCCGTCGTCTGCGGCGGCCGCAGCTCCGAACACGGGATCTCCGTGGTCACCGCCGGTGCGGTGCTGCGCGCCATCGACCGGACCAAGTACGAGGTCCTGCCGATCGGCATCACCCGGGACGGCCGCTGGGCCCTGACCGCGGACGACCCGGACCGCATGGCGATCACCGACCGGCGTACGCCCAGCGTCGACGACCTCGCCGAGACCGGTGAGGGCGGCGTGGTGCTCCCCGTCGACCCGGGCAGCCGCGAAGTCGTCTACAGCGAGCCGGGCTCGGTGCCCAAGGCGCTCGGCGAGGTCGACGTCGTCTTCCCGGTGCTGCACGGCCCCTACGGCGAGGACGGCACCCTCCAGGGCCTGCTGGAGCTCTCCGGCGTGCCCTACGTCGGCTCGGGCGTGCTCGCCTCGGCCGTCGGCCAGGACAAGGAGTACATGAAGCGGGTGTTCACCTCCTTCGGGCTCAAGGTCGGCCCGTACGTGGTGATCCGCCCGCGCGAGTGGGCGGGGGACCGGTCGGCGGCCCGCAGGAAGATCGTCGACTTCGCCGGCGAGCACGGCTGGCCGCTGTTCGTGAAGCCCGCGCGCGCGGGCTCCTCGATCGGCATCACCAAGGTCGACGACCTCTCCGGCCTGGACGAGGCGATCGAGGAGGCCCGGCGGCACGACCCGAAGGTGCTCGTGGAGGCCGCGGTGCGCGGCCGGGAGATCGAGTGCGGGGTGCTGGAGTTCGAGGACGGCCCGCGCGCCTCCCTGCCGGCCGAGATCCCGCCGCCCCAGCAGCACGCGTACTACGACTTCGAGGCCAAGTACATCGACTCCACGCCCGGCATCGTGCCCGCCCCGCTCACCGGGGAGCAGACCGCCGAGGTGCGGCGGCTGGCGGTGGAGGCGTTCGAGGCGGCCTCCTGCGAGGGCCTGGTCCGCGCGGACTTCTTCCTCGACGAGGACGGCGAGTTCGTCATCAACGAGATCAACACCATGCCCGGCTTCACGCCCATCTCGATGTACCCGAAGATGTGGCAGGCCACCGGCGTCTCCTACGAGGAACTGGTGGACCGCCTCATCCAGGCGGCGCTGAACCGGTCGACCGGCCTGCGCTGAAAGCGCCCCGCACGGGGCGCGGGGGACCGGCACGCGGCTCCGCCGCGTGGGTGCGGGGCCGGCCGCCGGCCCGGGCCCCACGGCGGCCCCCCGCTCCTCGCACCCGGCGAAGATCTCAGTCGGCGATCCCCTCGGGGATCGCCTTCTTGACGGCCGGGGCCAGGGAGACCAGCGGGGCCACGCCGTTCCCGGTGCGGCTCGCGGGCAGGCTGACCTCGACGTAGGCCTTGCGCAGGGTGGTGGTGAAGCGGAACGAGCCGTCCGGCTGCTTCTGGAGCAGCCAGCCGACCCCGTCCACCTCCGCGCCGTCGGCCTCCGGGTCGTCCATCTCGGCGGGCCGGGGGACACCGCAGCGCAGTATGATCGCCGGGCTTCCCCAGCCCGCGGTGAGCGCGGAGCCGGGCCGCGGGTCCTTGCGGCTCAGCCCGTCCACTTTCTGCGGCAGTGCTCTGTCCAGGTTCCCGCACAGCTTCGCGACCGCCGTGTCCGGGCTGGGAACCGCAGCGGTGGCACGGTCGTCGCTTGAGGAGCAGCCCGCTGCGGTGATCAGCGCGGCGAGGGCGACGGGCAGGCCGAGCAGCCGGTGACGGAAGGAACTCACCGGCCCAAGGGTAGACGGGGGCTACAGATGCACGACCGGGCAGGTCAGGGTGCGGGTGATGCCCTCCACTTGCTGGACCTTGGCGACCACCATGCGGCCCAGGTCGTCGACGGTGTCGGCCTGCGCGCGCACGATGACGTCGTAGGGACCCGTCACGTCCTCGGCCTGGATCACTCCGGGCAGTTTGCTGATCGTCTCGGCGACGGTCGACGCCTTGCCGACCTCCGTCTGGATCAGGATGTACGCCTGTACCACGGAACCTCCAGGGCGGCCACGAGGATCATGTGGGGAAAAGGAACGCCACGGTATCGCGTCGCCGCACGCCACGGGGAGACCCGGGACCGACGTGGCCCGCGCGCCGGGGTGCAGGTAGGACTGAAGTCGACGGACACCACGACCGTAACGAGGCCCGCGCGGACGCGCGAGTGGGAACCCGACCGGGAACGCACAGGGACAGAAGGGGCGTAAGGGCAATGAAGGGCACTGTTGGTGAGCTCGGGGAGTTCGGGCTCATCAGGGAGCTCACCTCCCGTCTCACCACCACCCCGGCGGTCCGGGTCGGCCCCGGCGACGACGCCGCGGTGGTCGCCGCCCCCGACCGCAGGGTCGTGGCGAGCACCGACATACTCCTGGAGGGGCGGCACTTCCGCCGCGACTGGTCCACGGCGTACGACGTGGGCCGCAAGGCCGCCGCCCAGAACCTCGCGGACATCGCCGCCATGGGTGCCGTGCCGACCGCGCTGCTGCTCGGCCTGGTCGTCCCCGCCGAACTGCCGGTCACCTGGCCCACCGAGATGATGGACGGCCTGCGCGACGAGTGCCAGGTCGCCGGAGCCTCCGTGGTCGGCGGCGACGTGGTCCGCGGCGACACGATCATGGTGTCGATCACCGCCCTCGGCGACCTGCGCAACCACGAACCGGTGACCCGCGCGGGCGCCCAGCCCGGTGACCTCGTCGCCGTCACCGGCTGGCTGGGCTGGTCCGCCGCGGGGTACGCCGTGCTCTGCCGCGGCTTCCGCTCCCCGCGCGCCTTCGTCGAGGCCCACCGCAGGCCCGAACCGCCGTACCACGCGGGCCCGGCCGCCGCCGGACTCGGCGCGACCGCGATGTGCGACGTCAGCGACGGACTCATCGCCGACCTCGGGCACATCGCGGAGGCCAGCAAGGTCCGCATCGATGTCCGCTCCGGCGCCATCGACATCCCCTCGCAGATGAACGACATCGGGCAGGCCGTCGGCGTCGACCCGCTGCAGTGGGTGCTGACCGGGGGGGAGGACCACGCGATCGTGGCGACCTTCCCCCCGGACGTGAAACTGCCGGCCCGCTGGAAGGTGATCGGCGAAGTGCTCAACCCCTCGGCCCTGCCCCAGGTCACGGTCGACGGCGCCCCCTGGACCAAAAAGGGCGGCTGGGACCACTTCGGGGACATCGAGTCGTGAGCGCCGCGCCCCCCCGCGTCCTGACCGTCGCCGGTTCCGACTCCGGCGGCGGCGCAGGCATCCAGGCCGACCTGAAGACGATGCTCGCCCTCGGCGTGCACGGCATGAGCGTGCTCACCGCGGTCACCGCGCAGAACTCCCTCGGCGTGCAGGGCGCCTGGGAACTGCCCGTGGAGGCGGTCCGGGCCCAGTACCGCAGCGTCGTCGACGACATCGGCGTCCAGGCGGTCAAGACCGGCATGCTGTCCTCGGCGGAACTGGTCGAGACGGTCGCGGCGTTGCTGGCCGGCACGGACGCGCCCGTGGTCGTCGACCCCGTCGGCGTCTCCAAGCACGGCGATCCGCTGCTGGCCGCCTCCGCCCTGGAGTCGGTGCGCGCCGCGCTGCTGCCCACGGCCACCGTCGCCACCCCCAACCTCGACGAGGTCGCCCAACTCACCGGCGTCGAGGTCACCTCGGAGGACCAGCTGCGCGAGGCCGCCGACGCCGTCCTGGCGTACGGCCCGGCCTGGGTGCTGATCAAGGGCGGCCACCTCGCGGGAGACGCCGTCGACCTGCTCACCGACGGCCGTGAGGAACACTGGCTGCGCGCCCCGCGCCTCGACAACCGGCACACGCACGGCACGGGCTGCACCCTGGCCTCCGCCGTCGCCGCGCAGCTCGCCAAGGGGCAGTCCGTGCCCGAGGCCGTGAGGGCCGCCAAGGAGTACGTCACCGGGGCCATCGCGGCCGGCTTCGCGCTCGGCGGCGGGATCGGTCCCGTGGACCACGGCTGGAGGTTCCGCACACCGCACACCGCCGGGTAGCCCGCCGGCCCGACCGCGGTGGCCGCCCTCCCGGTGAGCCGCCTGACGGAACGGGCCACCCCGCGCGAGCCGGGCAGCCGGTCCGTCCGGCCCGGCGGCGTACGTGCCACCCGTCGGCGGCGCGCAGGCATTCCCCGATCCCGGCAGGCGGGCGCGGTGCGCGGCGTCCGGGTACGGCAAAAAGCCGGCCCACCTGACAGGTGGACCGGCTCAGTGCAGCGAACCGGCAGTGGCCGCGCGCTCAGCTGAGCGTCAGCGCGAGACCTTGCCGGCCTTGATGCACGAGGTGCAAGCGTTCACGCGCTTCGGCGTCCCGCCGACCACGGTACGCACACGCTGGATGTTCGGGTTCCAGCGACGGGACGTACGGCGGTGCGAGTGCGAGATGTTGTTGCCGAAGCCCGGCCCCTTGCCGCAGACGTCGCAGTTGGCAGCCACGGGTCACTCCAAAGACTTCAGATGCACTTACGGTTGATCCCGGCATGCCGGGATCAGGATCCGGAGGCTCGGAGAGCACGCTGAATCTGAGTGGCGGTGCCAGGGGGAAGAGCCCGACGGATCGGGCAACCGGAGCAGCATACAACGCCTGCTCCCGTACAACGAAACTACCATGGCGGCTCAGGGGCCCGCCCGGGCCCTCCTCCGGCGGGCGCCGCCCCTGGGTCTACGCTGCCGTCCGGTCCAGCAGCTCGAGGAGGCGCAGGTGGCGCAGGTGGCGCAGACGTTCGACGCGCCGGCGGTGCGCACCTGGTGCGGCCTGGCCCTGCGCGCCCTCGGCCGCGCGCGCGAGGAGATCGACGCGATCAACGTCTATCCCGTGGCCGACGGTGACACCGGCACCAATCTCTACCTGACCGCCGAGTCCGCCGCCGCGGCCGTCGAGGCCGTCTTCGCGGGCCACGAGGCGGGCGGCGCGGCGTCCGGCGGCCCCTCGCTCTCCGAGGCCGCGCGCGCGATGGCGCACGGGGCGCTCATCGGCGCCCGCGGCAACTCCGGCACGATCCTCGCCCAGCTGCTGCGCGGCATGGCGGAGGTGCTCGCCGCCGACGGTGACAGCGCCCACACCGACGGCCGCGGGCTGCGGCTCGCCCTGCGGCGGGCCGCCGACTCGGCCCGGCAGGCCGTGGCCCACCCCGTCGAGGGCACCGTCCTCTCGGTCGCCTCGGCCGCCGCCGACGCGGCCACCGGTGCCGAGGGCGACTGCGGGGCGGTGGCACGGGCGGCCTACGAGGGCGCGCGCACGGCCCTGGCCGCGACCCCCGGCCAACTGGCCGTCCTGGAGCGCGCCGGGGTGGTCGACGCGGGCGGACGCGGCCTGGTGGCCGTCCTCGCGGCCCTGGTCGAGACGTTCACGGGGCGGGCGCCGTCCGCCGGCCACGAGGCGCCCGCGGGGAAGACGCCCGCCTCCCGGGGGCCGGGCGCGCGGAGCGGGCCGGGGGAGGGCGGCGCCCCGCCGGTGCGCGCGGCCGGAAACCGGTCCGTCGTCCCGCACGCGCGCGTGCGGGACGACGCCGAACCCGCCGAGACTCCCGGGTCCTGCGCGGCGGCCGGGCCCCCGGCGCCCTGCCCGCCCACCGCCTCCGCCGCCCCTTCGGCCGCCTCCGCGGGCGGCGGCCCCGCCTTCGAGGTCACCTACCTCCTGGAGGCCGAGGACCTCGCCGTCGCCCGGCTGCGGCAGCGGCTCGACGCGCTCGGGGACTCCCTGGTCGTGGTGGGCGGCGACGGGCTGTGGAACGTCCACGTGCACGTGGACGACGCCGGGGCCGCGGTGGAGGCCGGTGTGGAGGCCGGCCGTCCGCACCGGATCCGGATCACGCACTTCGGCGCGGGCGACGCGCACACCGCCGCCACCGCCGAGCGGACGCGCGAGCCCGCCCCGCGCGCGGTGGTGGCCGTCGTCCCGGGCGAGGGGCTGGCCGCACTGTGCGCCGAGGCCGGGGCGATGCCGGTGCTCGCCCGCCCGGGCGAGCCGCCGGCCAGCGGCGAGCTGGTGGAGGCCCTGCGGCGGGCGCACGCGCGCGAGGTGGTGCTGCTGCCCAACGACGCCGAGCTGCGCGACACCGCCGCCGCGGCGGCCGAGCAGGCCCGCCGCGAGGGCATCCGGGTCGCCCTCATCCCGACCCGCTCGGCGGTCCAGGGCATCGCCGCCCTCGCCGTGCACGAGCCCGGCCGCCGCTTCGACGAGGACGTCGTGGCCATGACCGCGGCCGCCGGGGCCACCCGCCACGCCGAGGTCGTCGTCGCCGAGCACCGCTCCTGGACCACCGCCGGCATCTGCCAGGCCGGGGACGTCCTCGGCCTCATCGACGGCGACGTCGCGGTCATCGGCCCGGACGTCACCGCCACCGCCCGGACCGTCCTGGACCGGATGCTCGCGGCCGGCGGCGAACTGGTCACCCTCGTCCTCGGCGACGAGGTCCCCGACACCGTCGCCGGCGACCTCGAAGCCCGCGTCCGCGACTCCTACCTGGCCGTCGACACGGTCGTCTACCGGGGCGGCAGGCAGGGCGCCCTGCTGCTCATCGGCGTGGAGTAGCGGCCCGGCGCCGCCCTCCTCCTCCCGCCCGCGCCTGCCGCGCGGGGAGGCCGGCTGAGCCTCGTCCACAGCCCGGGCACCCCGCGCGACCAGGGGTTTCCCCGGACGGCTACGGCATTGTCGGTGCGGTGGTGTGCAATGGATCTCGTGCCCGCACTGCCAGAACCACTGCGCCAACCGCTCAAGTCGGTGCTCGGCCCCGCCACCGCGAAGGTGATGGCCGAGCACCTCGGCCTGCACACCGTCGGTGACCTCCTCCACCACTACCCCCGCAGATACGAGGAGCGCGGCCAGCTCACCCACCTCGCCGACCTCCCGATGGACGAGCACGTCACCGTGGTCGCCCAGGTCGCCGACGCCCGCCTGCACACCTTCGCCTCCTCCCGGGCGCCGCGCGGCAAGGGCCAGCGCCTGGAGGTGACGATCACCGACGGCAGCGGCCGGCTCCAGCTGGTCTTCTTCGGCAACGGCGTGCACAAACCCCACAAGGAACTGCTGCCGGGCACCCGCGCGCTGTTCGCGGGCAAGGTCTCCGTCTTCAACCGGCGCCTCCAGCTGGCCCACCCCGCCTACGAACTGCTCCAGGGTGACGCCGAGGAGACCGTCGAGTCCTGGGCCGGCGCCCTCATCCCGATCTACCCGGCGACCGCCAAACTGGAGTCCTGGAAGATCGGCAAGGCCGTCCAGACCGTCCTGCCCAGCGCCCAGGAGGCCGTCGACCCGCTGCCCGCCGCCCTGCGCGCCGGCCGCGGCCTGGTCACCCTCCCCGAGGCCCTGCTCAAGATCCACCGCCCGCACACCAAGGCGGACGTCGCCGACGCCCGCGCCCGCCTCAAGTGGGACGAGGCGTTCGTCCTCCAGGTCGCCCTGGCCCGCCGCAGGCACGCCGAGACGCAGCTTCCCGCCGTGCCCAGGAAGCCCGGCCCGCACGGCCTGCTCGCCGCCTTCGACGACCGCCTCCCGTTCACCCTCACCGAAGGCCAGCGCAAGGTCTCCCGGGAGATCTTCGACGACCTCGCCACCGACCACCCCATGCACCGGCTGCTCCAGGGCGAGGTGGGGTCGGGCAAGACCCTGGTGGCCCTGCGCGCCATGCTCGCCGTCGTGGACGCGGGCGGACAGGCCGCGATGCTCGCGCCCACCGAGGTGCTCGCCCAGCAGCACCACCGGTCGGTCACCGAGATGATGGGTGAGCTGGCCGAGGGAGGGATGCTGGGCGGCGCCGAGCACGCCACCAAGGTGGTGCTGCTCACCGGCTCCATGGGCGCCGCCGCCCGCCGGCGGGCCCTGCTCGACCTGGCCACCGGCGAGGCAGGCCTGGTGATCGGCACCCACGCGCTGATCGAGGACAAGGTGCAGTTCCACGACCTCGGACTCGTCGTCGTGGACGAACAGCACCGCTTCGGCGTCGAGCAGCGCGACGCCCTGCGCGGCAAGGGCAAGCAGCCACCGCACCTGCTGGTCATGACCGCCACCCCCATTCCGCGCACGGTCGCGATGACCGTCTTCGGCGACCTGGAGACCTCCGTCCTGGACCAGCTCCCGGCCGGCCGCTCGCCCATCGCCAGCCACGTCGTCCCGGCCGCCGACAAACCGCACTTCCTCGCGCGCGCCTGGGAGCGGGTGCGCGAAGAGGTGTCCCAGGGGCACCAGGCCTACGTCGTCTGCCCGCGCATCGGGGACGAGGAGGAGGGCCCCGGGAAGGCCGCCGGGAAGAAGCCTCCGGAGGAAGGCGCCGACAAGCGTCCCCCGCTCGCGGTCCTGGACGTGGCCGAGCAGCTCGCGAAGGGACCCCTGCAGGGGCTGAAGGTCGAGGTGCTGCACGGCAGGATGCAGCCCGACGACAAGGACGCGGTCATGCGCCGCTTCGCCGCGGGCGACACCGACGTGCTGGTCGCCACCACCGTCATCGAGGTCGGCGTCAACGTCCCCAACGCCACCGTGATGGTGATCACCGACGCCGACCGCTTCGGCGTCTCCCAGCTGCACCAGCTGCGCGGCCGGGTCGGCCGCGGCTCGGCGCCCGGCCTGTGCCTGCTGGTCACCGAGATGCCCGAGGCGAGCGCCGCCCGCCAGCGGCTGAACGCGGTGGCGGCCACCCTCGACGGCTTCGAACTCTCCCGCATCGACCTCGAACAGCGCCGCGAGGGCGACGTCCTCGGCCAGGCCCAGTCCGGCGCGCGCACCAGCCTGCGGGTGCTCGCCGTCATCGAGGACGAGGAGATCATCGCCCAGGCCCGCGAGGAGGCCGCCGCCGTGGTGGCCGCCGACCCCGCCCTGGAGCACCTGCCCGGGCTGCGCACGGCCCTGGACGCCCTGCTGGACGAGGACAGGGAGCAGTACCTGGAAAAGGGCTGAACAGACCGGACAACACCGGCCCAGGGGCGCGGCAGACCGCGCGACCGGCCACACTGAACGCAAAGCCGCTCACCATCAAGGACCTCAGATGACCCGCGTGATCGCCGGCAAAGCCGGCGGACGTCGCCTTGCCGTCCCGCAGGGAGGCCGCACCCGCCCCACCTCCGACCGCGCGCGCGAAGGCCTGTTCTCCACCTGGCAGTCCCTGCTCGGCGGCCCGCTGGAGGGCGAACGGGTCCTCGACCTGTACGCCGGATCGGGCGCCGTCGGTCTGGAGGCCCTGTCCCGCGGCGCCGGGCACGTCCTCCTCGTCGAGGCCGACGCCCGCGCCGCCCGCACCGTCCGGGAGAACGTGAAGGCCATCGGCCTGCCCGGCGCGGAGGTGCGCGCCGGCCGCGCGGAGCAGGCCGTCCAGTCACCGCCCCCGGCCGGCCCGTACGACATCGTCTTCCTCGACCCGCCGTACGCCGTCTCCGACGACGATCTTCGGGAGATTCTGCTCACACTCCGCTCTCAGGGGTGGCTCGCCGCAGGGGCCCTCGTCACCGTGGAGCGCAGCACCAGAGGCGGCGAGTTCGGGTGGCCGCCCGGCTTCGACGCGATCCGGGCCCGCCGCTACGGCGAGGGAACGTTTTGGTACGGTCGCGCCGCCTCTACGTGCGAAGACGCACGATGACCGGACCGGAGAGCGAGGGATCTCAAGTGCGCCGCGCCGTCTGTCCCGGGTCGTTCGACCCGATCACCAATGGACACCTCGACATCATTGCCCGCGCCTCCCGTCTGTACGACGAGGTCTACGTGGCGGTGATGATCAACCAGTCCAAGAAGGGCCTGTTCGAGATCGAGGAGCGCATCGACCTCATCCGCCAGGTCACCGCCGACTACGGCAACGTCCGCGTCGAGTCCTTCCACGGCCTCCTCGTCGACTTCTGCAAGCAGCGCGAGATCCCCGCCATCGTCAAGGGCCTGCGCGCGGTCAGCGACTTCGACTACGAGCTGCAGATGGCCCAGATGAACAACGGCCTCTCCGGCGTCGAGACGCTCTTCGTGCCGACCAACCCCACCTACAGCTTCCTGTCGTCCTCCCTGGTGAAGGAGGTCGCGGCCTGGGGCGGCGACATCGCCCACCTGGTGCCCGACGTGGTCCTGCGGGCGCTGACCGCCCGGCTGGAGAAGAAGTGACGTCCTGACGGCCCGTCACCCGGTGTCCGGCGGCAGCCTCATGGTCGTACAGTCGTCCCGTCCGTTACCCGCACATCGGTAGAGAGTGGCGAGCACACCGTGGACGTGCAGAAGAAGCTCGACGAGATCGTGACGAGGGTCTCCGGCGCCCGGTCCATGCCCATGTCGGCCTCGTGCGTGGTCAACCGCGCCGAACTGCTCGCGCTGCTCGACGAGGTGCGCCAGGCCCTGCCCGGTTCGCTGGCACAGGCCCAGGAGCTGATCGGCGACCGTGAGCAGATGGTCGAGGAGGCCCGGCGCGAGGCCGAGCGGATCATCGAGACGGCGCACGCCGAGCGCGGCTCGCTGATCTCCGACACCGAGGTGGCCCGCCGCTCCCAGGCGGAGGCCGACCGGATCCTCTCGGAGGCCCGCCGGGAGGCCGAGGAGGTCCGCGCCGAGGCCGACGACTACGTCGACTCCAAGCTCGCCAACTTCGAGGTGGTCCTCACCAAGACCCTCGGCTCGGTCGGCCGCGGCCGGGAGAAGCTGCTGGGCACCGGCCCCGGCCTGAACGAGGACGGCTACGAGGACGAGGACGCCCCCGAGCGCAGCCACGACCCGGAGACCCTGCGCCGCGACGCCGACGCCTACGTCGACGCCAAGCTGGGCGCCTTCGAGGCCGTGCTCGCCAAGACGCTGGAGGCCGTCGGCCGCGGCCGGCAGAAGCTGCACGGCCGCATCGCCACCGACGACCTCGGCGCCCTCGCCGACGACACCAGCACCGTGCAGCACTCCAGCGACGCCGACTACCTCGCCGGTCTCGCGGACCTCACCGAGAGTCCCGCCGCCCCGGCCGCCGAGCGGCCCGACCGCCCGCAGCAGCCGCAGCAGCCGGTGTACGAGCCCCAGCCCGCCTACGGCTACCAGCAGCCCCAGCCCGCCCAGGGCGATCCCTACGGCGGCTACCAGCAGGGTTACGGCGGCCAGCAGGACCCGTACGGCTACCAGCAGGCCGACCCCTACGGCTACCAGGGGGGATACGACCCCGGCCAGAGCGGCGCCTACGACCCGCACCAGCCCCAGCAGGCGCACGAGACGCAGCAGGCCCACGACGTCCAGCAGGCGCACCAGGGCCGGCAGGCGCAGCAGAGCCCGTCCCACCAGGGGTACGCGCTCGACGAGACCAGCCTCTTCGACACGGGCATGATCAGCGCAGAGCAGCTGCGGGCCTACGAACAGGGGCGCGGCCTGTAGCTCCGGGCCGCCGTGCTCCGGCCCCGGGGACCGGATTGGGCCGAGAGCGAAAGGTCAAGTATCCTGGCTCTTCGGTCGCGCGTAAGTGCGCGGTCAGCGCTGCCCGGGTGCACCTCCGAGGCGGCGTCCCTCCGAGTTCGGAAACCGAAAGCAGGAATGGCTCACAGCTCCCGCCTCGACCACCGCAACCCTCTCGTGTTCGACACACATGAGCTGGGGCGGCGGCCCGGCGCGCTGCAGCGCCTGACCCGCGAGGTCCCGGCCCCCCGGGACCTCGGTATCCACGGAGTGATCGGAGTGCCGGAAGGCGCCCCGGTGGAACTCGAACTCCGGCTCGAGTCGGTCATGGAAGGTGTGCTCGTCACAGGCACCGCCCGTGCACAGGCCGAGGGGGAGTGCGTAAGGTGTCTGGAGCCGGTCGGGCTTGCGCTCGAAGCGGACTTCCAGGAGATGTTCTCGTACCCTGACGCCGACGACCGGGGCCGCGTGATCGCGGAACCGGGCGACGACGCCGAGGACGACGAGGACAGGCTCCTTCTCGAGGACGGACTCTTCGACCTCGAACCTCTGCTGCGCGATGCGGTGGTGCTCGCACTGCCGATGCAGCCGGTGTGCCAGGAAGACTGCCCGGGCCTGTGCTCCCAGTGCGGAGTACGGCTCGCGGACGACCCGGACCACCACCACGACGCCGTCGACATCCGTTGGGCGGCTTTGCAGGGACTCGCCGGCACCACGTCGGACGGCGAGAAGGACGAGATGAGCGGCGCCGAAGCGGGCGTCGACGAGAAGCAGGAGAAGTAGCCGTGGCTGTTCCGAAGCGGAAGATGTCGCGCAGCAACACGCGCCACCGCCGGTCGCAGTGGAAGGCTGCGGTCCCCACCCTGGTTGCGTGCGAGCGCTGCCACGAGCCCAAGCTGCAGCACATCGCGTGCCCGTCTTGCGGCACCTACAACAAGCGCCAGGTCCTCGAGGTCTGAGCGGCTGGTGAGAGGCACCGTGTCCACTGCCAAGAAGGCGGCTGACGCCGACGCCAGCAGTTCCCGCCGACGCGGGGGTGTTCCGTCGGACAACACGGCCTCGTCCCACACGCTTCTGGAAGGGCGGCTCGGCTACCAGCTCGAGTCCGCCCTTCTGGTGCGCGCGCTGACCCACCGTTCCTACGCGTACGAGAACGGCGGCCTGCCGACGAACGAGCGGCTGGAGTTCCTCGGTGACTCCGTCCTCGGCCTCGTCGTCACGGACACGCTGTACCGCACCCACCCCGACCTGCCCGAGGGCCAGCTGGCCAAGCTGCGGGCCGCGGTGGTCAACTCGCGTGCGCTGGCGGAAGTGGGCCGCGGACTCGACCTGGGTTCCTTCATCCGGCTCGGCCGGGGCGAAGAGGGCACGGGCGGCCGGGACAAGGCCTCCATCCTCGCCGACACCCTCGAAGCGGTGATCGGCGCGGTCTATCTCGACCAGGGCCTCGACGCGGCCTCCGAACTGGTGCACCGCCTGTTCGACCCGCTGATCGAGAAGTCCTCGAACCTCGGAGCCGGCCTGGACTGGAAGACCAGCCTCCAGGAACTCACCGCGACCGAAGGGCTCGGAGTACCCGAGTACCTGGTCACGGAGACCGGCCCCGACCACGAGAAGACCTTCACTGCTGCCGCCCGCGTCGGAGGCGTCTCGTACGGCACCGGCACCGGCCGCAGCAAGAAGGAGGCGGAGCAGCAGGCCGCCGAGTCCGCCTGGCGGGCCATCAAGGCCGCCGCGGACGAGCGCGCCAAGGCGGCCGAGCAGGCCGCCGCCCAGGACGGCGACCCGTCGTCCGCCACCGCCTGACCGGTACGAGCAGTACAGCGTGACCGAGCGCCCGCCCCGAGCCCACGGCTCCGGGCGGGCGCTCGGATTCGTCCAGCGGACCGTGGGGTCACGGTCCTGACGGGGGTCCCGATGCCCGAGTTGCCCGAGGTCGAGGTCGTCCGGCGCGGCCTGGAACGGTGGGTCTCCCACCGCACCGTCGCCGACGTCGAGGTGCTGCACCCGCGCGCCGTACGCCGGCACGTCGCGGGCGCCGACGACTTCGCGCACCGCCTCAAGGGCCACCACATCGCCGCCGCCGCCCGGCGCGGCAAGTACCTGTGGCTGCCGCTGGAGGAGACCAACCAGTCCGTCCTCGCCCACCTCGGCATGAGCGGCCAGCTGCTGGTGCAGCCGCACGAGGCGCCCGACGAGAAGCACCTGCGCATCCGCGTCCGGTTCGCCGACTCCCTCGGCACCGAGCTGCGTTTCGTGGACCAGCGCACCTTCGGCGGTCTCTCCCTGCACGACAACACACCGGACGGCCTGCCCGACGTCATCGCGCACATCGCCCGTGACCCCCTCGATCCGCTGTTCGACGACGAGGCGTTCCACCAGGCACTGCGCCGCAAGCGCACCACGATCAAACGGGCCCTGCTCGACCAGTCGCTGATCAGCGGCGTCGGCAACATCTACGCCGACGAGGCGCTGTGGCGGGCGCGCCTGCACTACGAGCGTCCCACCACCGGCTTCACCCGCCCGCGCACGGCCGAACTCCTCGGTCACATCAGGGACGTGATGAACGCGGCGCTCGCGGTCGGCGGCACCAGTTTCGACAGCCTGTATGTCAACGTCAACGGCGAATCCGGCTACTTCGAACGCTCCCTGGACGCCTACGGCCGCGAGGGCATGCCCTGCCGCCGCTGCGCCACGCCGATGCGCCGCCGTCCCTGGATGAACCGTTCCAGCTACTACTGCCCGAAGTGCCAGCCCGCACCGCGCACGCGGGCGGCCGCGCCCGGGCCGTCCGGCCGGGGCTGAGCGTCAGGCCCGGCGGGCGTCGTAGGTCTCGCGGGCGGTGAGGACCTCGTCCATCCGGCCCTCCACGCAGTGGATGAGGGCCAGCAGCCGCTCGGCGACCTCGCGGCCGAGGGAGGTCAGCTCGTAGTCCACGCGGGGCGGGTTTGTCGGCTGGGCCTCGCGGTGCACCAGACCGTCCCGTTCCAGCGCGTGCAGGGTCTGCGAGAGCATCTTCTCGCTCACCCCGTCGACGCGGCGGCGCAGTTCGTTGAAGCGCAGGGACCCCTGGTACAGGGCACCGAGGGTGAGTGCGCCCCAGCGTCCCGTGACGTGCTCCAGCGTGCCGCGCGAGGGGCAGGCCTTGGCGAACACGTTGTACGGGAGGTCCTGCTCCGCGGCGGGCTCCGGCATGATGCTCATGGCTTGAGCGTACGCGAACACAGCGCGAACCGGCAGATTGCGCTAACTGTCGGCCAGTGCTCGCTGGGCGGGTGAGCGGCGTCGACCGGTGGCCGAAGACCTGTGTCCACCGCGGGCCGCCCCCGACGTGGGCGCCGGGCCGGCCGGCCCGGTCAACCGGCATCACTCGATCGAGTGGTTTTCCTATGGGATGTCCCGGATCGGTGCCCCGCCACCTCATGGGGTCAGGGGCGGATGTGCCCCGCACGGTACCGCCCGGTTAGGTTGCAGGCATGAGCGAGGATGTTCGACTGGTCGCCTGGGTGCGCGGACACGTCCAGGGCGTGGGTTTCCGCTGGTTCACGCGGGCCACGGCGCTGGAGATCGGCGGCCTGAGCGGCTTCGCTCTCAATCTGGCCGACGGCCGCGTGCAGGTCGTCGCCGAGGGGTCCCGCGCGGCATGCCAGCGCCTTCTCGCCTGGCTGGAGGGCAGCGACACGCCCGGCCGGGTCGAGGGCGTCACCGAGATCTGGGACACACCACGCGGCGGCTACGACGGCTTCGCCATCCGCTGAGCCCACCTCGCCGCCGTCCCGGCACGCGGCGGACCGCACCTGCCACCGGCATGGGCCCGGAGGCAAAACGGCAGGTGATTGCGGAGAGGCACTTGCCGCGGCACGCTTCGCACGGCAGGATGATCGCCACGCCCCCCGGGGCCCGCAGGAGCCGCAGCGCCACCGATTTCCGGTCGCGCGCCCCCGGGACGCCCATCGGTACGGGGCGTGATCGTGTTGACCGTCAAACTTTTTGGTGAGACGCTGAAAGCCCGCGCACCTCAGCTGTTTGGCATGGAAGAACGGCACGAAAAACTGAACAGTGCCAAGCACCACGGGTGCGAATCCCTCACGACCCAAACCGCTTCGGTCGGTCACTCATTGTGGAGGACCATCCATCATGGCAAAGGCGCTTCTCGGTTACGTCGGCGGCTCCGACCCTCGACTCCTCGCCGAGATGCGACGGCTCCAGCAGCGTGTCCAGGACCTGGAATCCGAGCTGGTACGAATCCAGGCCGAGAACGACGCGCTGGCGGCTGCCGCTTCTCACGACAGGATCATGGAGCGCGTGGACGCACACCAGGCGGAGCCTGCGCTCACCTGATCACTGCATCGGCACAGCGACACAGTGGTTGGGCTGCCCGTATCAACCGCTCAGTCGTCAGAGTCGCAAGGGACGCTTCGGCGTCCCTTCTTTCTTGCCCCCGCTCTTCCCCCCTGGGACCCCTCGGCCCTGTCCGGCCCGCCCGGTCCCGGCCCGCGCCCGGCCTTCCTTGCCCCCTGCATCCTTTCAGTCTCTTCAACGTCTGGTGTGCCCTGCGTGTACACGGGTGAAACCGCGCGGTTGCGAGGGTTCATGAAGTGCGGTAGCGGCGGCGGGTAAAGTCCGACGGCGTGCACCTCAAAGCCCTGACCCTGAGAGGGTTCAAGTCGTTCGCCTCGGCGACCACGCTCCGGTTCGAACCGGGGATCACGTGCGTCGTCGGCCCGAACGGCTCGGGCAAGTCCAACGTCGTGGACGCGCTCAGCTGGGTCATGGGCGAGCAGGGCGCCAAGTCGCTGCGCGGCGGCAAGATGGAGGACGTCATCTTCGCCGGCACCACCGGCCGCCCGCCGCTGGGCCGCGCCGAGGTGTCGCTGACCATCGACAACACCGACGGGGCGCTGCCCATCGAGTACGCCGAGGTCACCATCACGCGGATCATGTTCCGCAACGGCGGCAGCGAGTACCAGATCAACGGCGACACCTGCCGCCTCCTGGACATCCAGGAACTGCTCTCCGACTCCGGCATCGGCCGCGAGATGCACGTCATCGTCGGCCAGGGGCAGCTCGACTCCGTGCTGCACGCCGACCCGATGGGCCGCCGCGCCTTCATCGAGGAGGCCGCCGGCGTCCTCAAGCACCGCAAGCGCAAGGAGAAGGCGCTCAGGAAACTGGACGCGATGCAGGCGAACCTCGCCCGCGTCCAGGACCTCACCGACGAACTGCGCCGCCAGCTCAAGCCGCTGGGCCGCCAGGCGGCCGTCGCCCGCCGGGCCGCCGTCATCCAGGCCGACCTGCGCGACGCCCGCCTGCGCCTGCTCGCCGACGACCTCGTACGCCTCCAAGAGGCCCTGCGCGCCGAAGTCGCCGACGAGGCCGCGCTGAAGGAACGCAAGGAGAACGCCGAGCGCGAACTGCGCAAGGCGCTCCAGCGGGAGGCGCTCCTGGAGGACGAGGTGCGCCGGCTCGCCCCGCGCCTGACCCGCGCCCAGCAGACCTGGTACGAGCTGTCCCAGCTCGCCGAACGCGTCCGCGGCACCGTCTCGCTCGCCGACGCCCGGGTGAAGAGCGCGACCTCGGCCCCCGTCGAGGAACGGCGCGGACGCGACCCCGAGGACCTGGAGCGCGAGGCCGCCCGCGTCCGCGAACAGGAGGCCGAGCTGGAGGCCGCCCTGGAGGCGGCGCAGCGGGCGCTCGAGGACACCGTCACCCACCGCGCCGAACTGGAACGCGAACTCGCCGCCGAGGAACGCCGCCTGAAGGACGCCGCCCGCGCCATCGCCGACCGCCGTGAGGGCCTGGCCCGGCTCAGCGGCCAGGTGAACGCGGCCCGTTCCCGCGCCGCCTCCGCCCAGGCCGAGATCGACCGCCTGGCCGCCGCCCGCGACGAGGCCCAGGAACGCGCCGTACGCGCCCAGGAGGAGTACGAGGCGCTCAAGGCCGAGGTCGACGGCCTCGACGCCGAGGACCACGACCTCGCGGAACGGCACGACGCGGCGAAGGCCGCCCTGGCCGAGGCGGACGCCGCCCTCACCGCCGCCCGCGAGGCCGCCACCGCCACCGAACGCCGGCGCGCGGCGACCCAGGCGCGCCACGACGCCCTGGCCCTCGGGCTGCGCCGCAAGGACGGTACGGGCGCCCTGCTCGACGCCACGGACCGGCTCACCGGCCTGCTGGGCCCGGCGGCGGAGGTCCTGACGATCACCCCGGGCTACGAGACCCCCCTGGCGGCGGCACTCGGCGCCGCAGCCGACGCACTGGCGGTCTCCACCCCCGCCGCGGCGGCCGACGCCATCCGCCTGCTGCGCAAACAGGACGCGGGCCGCGCGGCCCTGCTGCTCGCCGGAGCCCCGGAGCCCCCGTGCCGGCCCGCTGCCGGCCCCGGCGACGGCCTGAACGCGCCCGGCTCGCACGGCGCAGGGGCCGCCACTGACGCGACCGGCCCGGCGGCGGTCTCCGGTGTTCCCGCCGCGACCGGCCCGGCGGCGGCCTCCGGCGCTCCCACCCTGACCGGTCCGGGCGACGACGCTCCCCGCGGCCCCGTCGCGACCGGCCCTCGGGCCGGCGGGGACGGGCCGGGGGCAGGGCACCGGTTCGCCGCCGATCTCGTGCGCGGGCCCGCCGACCTCATGCCCGCCGTACGCCGGCTGCTGCACGGCATCGTCGTGGTCGGCACCCTGGAGGACGCCGAGGACCTGGTCTACGCGCACCCCGCGCTCACCGCGGTCACCGCCGAGGGCGACCTGCTCGGGGCGCACTTCGCGCAGGGCGGTTCGGCCGGGGCGCCCAGCCTCCTCGAAGTGCAGGCGTCCGTCGACGAGGCAGCGGCCGAGCTGGCGGACCTCGCCCTGCGCTGCACCGAGTCGGCCGAAGCCCAGCAGCGGGCCGCCGAGCGGCGCGGGGAGTGCGCCGCGCTCGTCGAGGAACTGGGCGAGCACCGGCGCGCGGCCGACCGGGAGAAGTCGGCGGTGGCACAGCAGCTCGGGCGGCTCGCCGGTCAGGCGCGCGGTGCCGCCGGGGAGGCCGAGCGGTCCACGGCCGCCGCTGCCCGCGCCCAGGAGGCCCTGGACCGGGCCCAGCAGGAGGTGGAGGAACTCGCCGAACGGCTCGCCGTCGCCGAGGAGACCCCCGTCGAGGAGGAGCCCGACACCTACGTACGGGACCGTCTGGCCGCCGACGGCGCCAACGCCCGGCAGACCGAGATGGAGGCCCGTCTCCAGGTCCGTACGCACGAGGAACGGGTCAGGGGCCTGGCCGGCCGGGCCGACTCCCTGGACCGGGCCGCCCGCGCCGAACGCGAGGCACGCGCGCGTGCCGAACAGCGGCACGCCCGGCTGCGCCACGAGGCGTCCGTCGCCGAGGCCGTCGGCGCCGGGGCGCGGCAACTGCTGGCGCACGTCGAGGTCTCCCTGGCCCGCGCGGAGCAGGAGCGGGCCGCCGCCGAGACCGCCAAGGCGCACCGGGAACGGGAGCTGACCGCGGCCCGCGCCGAGGGGCGCGACCTGAAGGCGGAACTCGACAAGCTGACCGACTCCGTCCACCGGGGCGAGGTGCTCGGCGCGGAGAAGCGGCTGCGCATCGAGCAACTGGAGGCCCGGGCGCTGGAGGAGCTGGGCGTCGAACCGGCGGGCCTGGTGGCGGAGTACGGGCCGCACCAGCCCGTACCGCCCTCGCTGCCGGCCGAGGGGGAGGAGCTGCCGGAGGACCCGGAGCACCCCCGCAACCGGCCCCGCCCCTTCGTCCGCGCCGAGCAGGAGAAGCGGCTGAAGGCCGCCGAGCGCGCCTACCAGCAGCTCGGCAAGGTCAACCCGCTGGCCCTGGAGGAGTTCGCGGCCCTGGAGGAGCGGCACAAGTTCCTCAGCGAGCAGCTGGAGGACCTGAAGAAGACCCGCGCCGACCTGCTGCAGGTGGTCAAGGAGGTCGACGAGCGCGTCGAGCAGGTCTTCACCGAGGCCTACCGGGACACCGCACGCGAGTTCGAAGGCGTCTTCGGCCGGCTCTTCCCGGGCGGCGAGGGCCGTCTCGTGCTGACCGACCCGGACAACATGCTGACCACGGGCGTCGACGTCGAGGCGCGCCCGCCGGGCAAGAAGGTCAAGCGGCTCTCCCTGCTCTCCGGCGGAGAGCGCTCGCTGACCGCCGTCGCGCTGCTCGTGTCGATCTTCAAGGCCCGTCCGAGCCCGTTCTACGTCATGGACGAGGTCGAGGCGGCCCTCGACGACACCAACCTCCAGCGGCTCATCCGCATCATGCAGGAGCTGCAGGAGGCCTCGCAGCTCATCGTGATCACGCACCAGAAGCGCACCATGGAGGTGGCCGACGCCCTGTACGGCGTCTCCATGCAGGGCGACGGTGTGTCGAAGGTCATCAGCCAGCGGCTCCGCTGAACAGGCACGTCCGCGGCGACCGGGTCCGGGGCGACCGCGTTCACGCGGGCGCCGGCGTGCACGCGCACGCCGACCGGGCCCCGGCCCGCGTTCCGGCGCCCGCGCGCGCCTCGTGCTCCTTCGCGTGTCCGCGCGGCTTCGGGGTAGTCGGAGCATGTCCCGCTACTTGATTTCAATACTTGAATGCAAGCTCGCCACGCGGGTGGGGCAAACTCACAGCAGAAGAAGTATTGACTTCGAAACTTGAAGGCATAGTCTCTGCAACGTTGCTTTCACCTTCAGGGTCTCAAGACCCGGGAGGGCTGACCCCACCCCGGCAGCGCTGCCGGAGTGCCCGAGGAGTACACGTGACCAGCACAGCGCAGGCGCCGAAGCCAGGAGCCGGTACGGCTCACCCCGATCATCTCGGGCATGTCATCTTCATCGCGGCGGCGGCCGCCATGGGCGGGTTCCTCTTCGGCTACGACAGCTCCGTGATCAACGGCGCCGTCGAGGCCATCCGGGACCGCTACGACATCGGTCCCGCCGCGCTGGCCCAGGTCATCGCCATCGCGCTGATCGGCTGTGCCGTCGGCGCCGCCACCGCGGGCCGCATCGCCGACCGGATCGGCCGCATCCGCTGCATGCAGATCGCCGCCGTCCTGTTCACCATCAGCGCCGTCGGCTCGGCCCTGCCGTTCGCCCTGTGGGACCTGGCGCTGTGGCGCATCATCGGCGGCTTCGCCATCGGCATGGCCTCCGTGATCGGCCCCGCCTACATCGCCGAGGTCGCCCCGCCCGCCTACCGGGGCCGGCTCGGCTCCTTCCAGCAGGCCGCGATCGTCGTCGGCATCGCCATCTCGCAGCTGGTCAACTGGGGTCTGCTCAACGCCGCCGGCGGCGACCAGCGCGGCAAGCTGATGGGCCTTGAGGCCTGGCAGGTCATGCTCGGCGTGATGGTCGTCCCGGCCGTCCTGTACGGCCTGCTCTCCTTCGCCATCCCCGAGTCCCCGCGCTTCCTGCTCTCCGTCGGCCGCCGTGAGAAGGCCCGCGCGATCCTCGCCGAGGTCGAGGGCGAGAAGACCGACCTCGACGCCCGCGTGGCCGAGATCGAGAACGCCATGCGGCGCGAGCACAAGTCCACCTTCAAGGACCTGCTCGGCGGCGGCTTCTTCTTCAAGCCGATCGTCTGGATCGGTATCGGCCTGTCGGTCTTCCAGCAGTTCGTCGGCATCAACGTCGCGTTCTACTACTCCTCGACGCTGTGGCAGTCGGTCGGTGTCGACCCGACGCAGTCGTTCTTCTACTCCTTCACGACGTCGATCATCAACATCATCGGCACCGTGATCGCGATGATCTTCGTGGACCGCATCGGCCGCAAGCCGCTCGCCCTCATCGGCTCGGTCGGCATGGTCGTCGGTCTCGCCCTGGAGGCGTGGGCGTTCTCGTACCACCTGGTCGACGGCAAGCTGCCCGCCACCCAGGGCTGGGTCGCCCTGGTCGCCGCCCACGTGTTCGTCCTCTTCTTCGCCCTGTCCTGGGGTGTGGTCGTGTGGGTCTTCCTCGGCGAGATGTTCCCGAACCGGATCCGTGCCGCCGCCCTGGGCGTGGCCGCCTCCGCGCAGTGGATCGCCAACTGGGCCATCACGGCGAGCTTCCCGTCGCTGGCCGACTGGAACCTGTCCGGCACCTACGTGATCTACACGGTCTTCGCCGCGCTCTCCATCCCGTTCGTCCTGAAGTTCGTCAAGGAGACGAAGGGCAAGGCACTGGAGGAGATGGGCTGAGCCTCGCAAGAGGTCCATGAACCCGAGGAGAAGGGCCAAAGTCCCCGCTGCCCCTCTCCTCGAACCGTCCGCCGCCCCCGCTCGGTCACCACCGAGCGGGGGCGGCGGTTCTTTCCGTACGTCACCGGACGAGGACACCCGCCCCCGGCCGGTTCCCGGGCACCCGCCCCCGGCCGGTTCCCGGGCACCCGCCCCCGGCCGGTTCCCGGGCACGCGCCCCCGGCCGGTTCCCGGGCACGCGCCGCCTGGATGCCGTCCTGTCCCGCCCGTCCCGCCCGTCCCGTCGCGGGACGGGATGCCTGCCACGCCCCGGCCGTCCGAGGGCCTGCGACGGCGGCGGCGGTCGCGTCCGCGCGGGAGCGCGGCGACGCGCGCCCGGCCCGCGAACTCGGCCGTCGGCGGTCACCATGTCCGGGCGGGAGCGCGGAGCCGCCCGGCCGCAGTCTGACTGCCCTGTGTGGCTCTGGTTCGCGGCGGGCGAGGCCTCCGTCCGGGAACTCGGCCGGCGCCCCGGTCTCCACCTGCACGTCCGTTCGGCGCCGCGCACCTGCGACAGGACACGCGCCAAAGGGACCGTACGGCGTGCGCCCCCCCCCGCACCGCCGGACGCCAGGACCGCGGACCGGCTGGATCGGTCCGGTCCTCCGAGTTGTGGTCCTGCGGTCACGCCGGCGTGGAAGGACAAGACGAAACCCCCTCCGCTGCCGGGCAGCGGAGGGGGCAAGGGAGCGGTCGGTCCGGGCGGCGCCCGGCGCGGCTCGGGTCAGAGCGCGAGCGACTCCTGCCGCTCGGCGGACCGCGCGCCCGCCGTGCCCGGCGTCACCACCGCCGGCTTGGGCAGCACCACGTACAGCAGACCGGAGATCACGATCGTGGCGACCCAGCCGAGGCCGTACTCGCCGATGACGTTGTTGTGGGCGAGCGGGCCGGTGAACCAGTCGGACGTGGTGAACATCAGACCGGCGGCCAGGCCGATCGCCCAGGCGGCCACCGCGGCGGGAGAGAAGCCGCCCTTGTACCAGTAGGCGCTGGTCCGCGTCGTGTCGGCCATGGCGGCGCCGTCGTACTCGGTGCGCCGCAGCATGTCCGCGCCGAAGACGCCGACCCAGGCGGAGAAGGCCACCGCGAGCAGCGACAGGAAGGCGATGAACGAACCCATGAAGCTGGTCGCCACCAGCATCAGCACCCCGCCGAAGGCCAGCGAGATCACCGCGTTGACCGAGACCGCCCAGTGCCGCGGCACCTTGAAGCCGAGGGTCTGCGCGGTGAAGCCCGCCGAGTACATCGACATCGAGTTGATCAGCAGCATGCCGATCAGCGCGATCAGCAGGTACGGCACCGCGATCCAGGTCGGCAGGATCTCGCCGAGGAAGGAGACCGGGTCGGAGGCCGAGGCCAGGTCGGGCGTGGAGACCGCCATCACCGCGCCCATCAGCACCATCGGCAGGACGACGATGCCGGCGCCGCCGACCGAGGTGCCCACGATCGCCCTGGACGAGGCGGTGCGCGGCAGGTAGCGGGTGAAGTCCGGCGCGGTCGGGATCCAGCTGACGCCGCCCGCCGCGATCATGCCGATGCCGGTGATCACCGCGGCGGTGGAGCCCGCAGAGTGCGCGAACACCTTCGACCAGTCGGTGTCGACGATCAGGTAGACCAGCACCAGGACGGAGAAGAGGCCGAAGAGGTAGGTCGCGTACTTGTTGCACTTCTGGACGGCGTTGATGCCGAGGCCGGAGATCGCGAACGTGGCGACGACGAAGATCAGCAGCATCACCAGGTCGAGCACGCTGTTCGCCTTCAGCCCGAAGACGATGTCCAGCACGCTGAGCATGGCGTAGGCGCCGGTCACCGCGTTGATCGTCTCCCAGCCCCAGCGGGCGACCCAGATCAGCGAACCGGGCAGCAGGTTGCCGCGCTGGCCGAAGACCGCGCGGGACAGAGCCATGCCGGGCGCGCCGCCGCGCTTGCCCGCGATACCGATGAGGCCGACCAGGCCGTACGACACCACGGGCGCGGCGGCGGCGCAGACGAGCGCCTGCCAGAAGTTGAGGTGGTACGCCACGACGAGGCTCGCGCCCATGGTGAGCAGCAGCACGCTGATGTTGGCGCCGACCCAGGTGGGGAACAGTTCGCGGGTCCGTGCGGTGCGCTCACGGTCGGGCACCTGTTCGATGCCGCGGGTCTCCAGGGCGCCTTCGCCCTCGGCGGTATTGCTCATGAAGAAGGGTCCGTGCCTCGTTCGTGGGGGTGGGGTGCGGCTCGCGGGGGAGCGGCGGGCGCCGTCCGAGCGGCGATGTCGGGACTCTACGCGTGTTGACCCACGCACCACCATCGTACTTTGATACTACTCGCGTCTTTAGGTGGCGTTTGTCTCTTGGGTGAAGCCACAAGCCGCCTCCAGCCGGGGCCCATGGCTGATACTGGACGCGTTATGGAAACCATCATCCTTGCTGTAGTCATCGCCGTGGTGGTGCTCGGCGCGCTCGGCGGGCTCGTCGTCGGCAGCCGGCGGAGGAAGCCGCTGCCCCCGCCACCGCCCAGCCCGCCCGACATCACCGCCGCCCCTCCGGCCGAACCGCACGTCGGCGACGAGGCCGAGACGCCGCGCGAGGAGCCGCGGCGGACGATCGAGGAGGTGGACCTTCCGGGCGGCTCGGCCCCCACCGCCGTGGAGGAGCCGCCCGTCGTCGAGGAACTCCCGGTCCCCGAGATCGAGGTCCCCGAGCCCACCGCCGGCCGCCTGGTCCGGCTGCGCGCCCGTCTCTCCCGGTCGCAGAACGCCCTGGGCAAGGGCCTGCTCACCCTGCTGTCCCGCGAGCACCTCGACGAGGACACCTGGGAGGAGATCGAGGACACCCTGCTGACCGCCGACGTCGGCGTGCAGCCCACCCAGGAGCTGGTCGACCGGCTGCGCGAACGCGTCCGCGTGCTCGGCACCCGCACCCCCGAGGAGCTGCGCGCCCTGCTGCGCGAGGAGCTGCTCACCCTGGTCGGCCCCGACCTGGACCGTACGGTGAAGACCGAGCCCGCCACCGGCAAGCCGGGCATCGTGATGGTCGTCGGCGTCAACGGCACCGGCAAGACGACCACCACCGGCAAGCTCGCCCGGGTCCTGGTCGCCGACGGCCGCAGCGTCGTCCTCGGCGCCGCCGACACCTTCCGTGCCGCCGCCGCGGACCAGCTCCAGACCTGGGGCGAGCGGGTCGGTGCCTACACCGTGCGCGGTCCGGAGGGCGGCGACCCCGCCTCCGTCGCCTTCGACGCGGTGAAGGAGGGCAAGGAGATGGGCTCCGACGTGGTGCTCATCGACACCGCCGGCCGGCTGCACACCAAGACCGGCCTCATGGACGAGTTGGGCAAGGTCAAGCGCGTCGTCGAGAAGCAGGCCCCGCTGGACGAGATCCTGCTCGTGCTCGACGCCACCACGGGACAGAACGGCCTGGTCCAGGCCCGGGTCTTCGCCGAGGTCGTGGACATCAGCGGCATCGTGCTGACCAAGCTCGACGGCACCGCCAAGGGCGGCATCGTGGTCGCGGTCCAGCGTGAGCTGGGCGTCCCGGTCAAGCTCATCGGCCTCGGTGAGGGCGCGGACGACCTGGCGCCCTTCGAGCCGGAGGCGTTCGTCGACGCCCTGATCGGCGACTGACGGCCGGCGCGACCGCCGGCCGCTCGCCGGCCCGCGCCCGCACCGGCAGCGGCGCCCGCCCCCGGGATCCGGTGGGGACGGGCGCCGCTGCCGTGTGCGGCGCAGGCCGCCCGGTGCTTCCGCGGCGCGGCGAGACCGGCCGCCGCGCCCGCACCGGGCGAGCAGTCAGGCCGAGGCCGCCTCACAGGGCGAGCAGTCCGGCCGCCGTCTCCCGGAAACCGCACGCGTCGATGTAGAAGGGGCGCAGGCCGGCCTCGTAGTCGACGTGCAGCCACGCGCACCCGGCGGCGCGCGCCCGCCGGGCCGCCGTCGCGACCAGCTCGGCCCCGACCCCGTGCGACCGGTGGTCCGGGGCCACCACCGTGTCCAGCAGGAAGGCGTGGCCCCCGCCGTCCCAGGCGACGTTGACGAAGCCGATCAGGCGGCCGTCCCGGCGGGCGCAGACCCAGCCGAGGCTGTGCCGCAGCAACCGCTCCCGCCACTGGCCCCGGCCGGCCGGATACCCGAAACCCCCGGCGTGCAGCGCGTCCAGCGCGGCGTCCTCGACCTCGCCCCGCCACTCGTAGGTGATCGTCATCAGGCGATCGTACGGGGCCGCCCCGTCGCCCGGCCGGAGGAACGATCCTGCGCCGACGCCCCGCCGGACCGGGCGGACCGCACCGCCCCCGGGAGTCCTACCCCCGGGACCGGTGCGCCACGTACGCCAGCGTGCCCAGCAGCAGGCGGGCCTCCGGGGGGTCGGCCGTGTCGAGCGCGGGGGAGCGGAGCCAGCGGACCGGGCCCCGGCCGCCCCGGTCGGAGGGCGGGGCCGTGAGGTACGTACCCGGGCCGAGGCCGCGCAGGTCGAGGGCGGCCGGGTCGTCCCAGCCCATGCGGTAGAGGAGTGCGGGCAGCTCGGCGGCGGCGCCGGGGGCGACGAAGAAGTGGACGCGGCCGTCCGGGGTCGCCGTCACCGGGCCGAGGGGCAGTCCCATGCGCTCCATCCGGGCCAGGGCGCTGCGCCCGGCGGGCTCGGCGACCTCGATCGCGTCGAACGCGTGCCCGACCGCCAGCATCACCGAGGCCCCCGGGAGCTCGGCCCACGCCCGGCTCACCTCGTCCAGCGTGGCCCCGGCCGGGATGCCGGGCGCGAACTCCAGCGGATGCGCGCCCGGGGCCGGGCAGTCCGTGCGCCCGCAGGAACACGCGCCGCCCACGGCCCGCGCGCCGCGCACCACGTCCCAGCCCCACAGTCCCGTGTACTCGGCCACCGCGGTGCACTCCGACGAGCGGTACGACCGGCCGCGCCGCCGCGCGCCGGAGCGGATCTCGCGAATGCCGCCGATCGTGAACCCCATGCCCCCTCCAACGGATCCGTCCCCCCGATGGTTACGAGGCGGATGCGGAACGTGACGCTCTGTCCCCGCGGCCTCCCCGGCGCCGTCCGGTGCGGGCGGCGTCCGGAAGTGACCCGGGTGGTGCGTGGGACGGCACGCGCCTGCTGATGCGCCGCTCCGCCCGGTCGCGGTCGTCCTGTGTCAAGTGAATCGCGCCAACGCCACCGAGAGTTCATTCGTTGGGGTGGCGAATGGTGGCGTTTCTGAAATCGCCATGGCTGGGGCCGTGATCGTAGGATTACTGTGAGTGTGCGAGTCCTGGGGGCACATGCGCTCGTGGGTATGCCGGAGGCAAGTCGGCAGTCCGTTCGAAGGGTGGCGACCGCCGGACGGAGGGCGGTGCCGACCGGCATTCTGACAGGGCTTGGCGCACTCGGCGACAAGTGGTCTCAGGAATGGGGGCGTTCCAGTGAGCGGCAACGGCGACGGCGGGACGAACGCAGCGAGTGCGGACAAGCGCCAGAACGAGCTGCTCGCCTCGTGGTTCGTGCGCAGCGGCTGGTCCAAGGGGGAGCTGGCCCGCCAGGTCAACCGCCGGGCCCGCCAGCTGGGGGCGAACCACATCTCCACCGACACCTCGCGCGTGCGCCGCTGGCTGGACGGGGAGAACCCGCGCGAGCCGATCCCGCGGATCCTGTCCGAGCTGTTCTCCGAGCGCTTCGGCTGCGTCGTCTCCGTGGAGGACCTCGGACTGCGCACGGCCCGCCAGACGCCCTCCGCGACCGGCGTCGACCTGCCCTGGACGGGCCCCCAGACCGTCGCCCTGCTCAGCGAGTTCTCCCGCAGCGACCTGATGCTGGCCCGGCGCGGCTTCCTCGGCAGCTCCCTGGTGCTGTCCGCCGGCCCCTCCCTCATCGAACCGCTCCAGCGCTGGCTGGTCCCCTCGCCCCCGGCCCCGCTCGCGCCCCCCGAGCCGGCCGCCGCCACCCGCCGCCCCGGCCGCCTCTCCCGCCCCGAGCTGGAGCTGCTGGAGAGCACCACGGTGATGTTCCGCAAGTGGGACGCCCAGTGCGGCGGCGGACTGCGCCGCAAGGCCGTCGTCGGCCAGCTGCACGAGGTGACCGACCTCCTCCAGGAGCCCCAGTCGGAGGGCACCACCCGGCGCCTGTTCAAGGTCGCCGCGGAACTGGCCGAACTGGCCGGCTGGATGAGCTACGACGTGGGGCTCCAGCCCACCGCCCAGAAGTACTTCGTGCTCGCCCTGCACGCCGCCAAGGAGGCCGGCGACAAGCCGCTCGGCTCCTACGTGCTGTCCAGCATGAGCCGCCAGATGATCCACCTGGGCCGCCCCGACGACGCCCTGGAGCTGATCCACCTCGCGCAGTACGGCAGCCGCGACTGCGCAAGTCCGCGCACCCAGTCCATGCTGTATGCGATGGAGGCCCGCGCCTACGCCAACATGGGCCAGCCCGGCAAGTGCAAGCGGGCGGTGCGGATGGCCGAGGACGCCTTCACCGACGTGGACGACTGGGACGAGCCCGACCCCGACTGGATCCGCTTCTTCTCCGAGGCCGAGCTGTACGGCGAGAACTCCCACTCCTTCCGCGACCTCGCCTACGTCGCGGGCCGCAGCCCCGCCTACGCGTCGCTGGCCGAGCCGCTGATGGAGAAGGCCGTCCAGCTCTTCGCCGAGGACGCCGACCACCAGCGCTCCTACGCGCTGAACCTGATCGGCATGGCCACCGTCCACCTCCTGCAGCGCGAGCCCGAGCAGAGCACGCGCTACGCCGCGCACGCGATGGAGGTGGCCAAGAAGGTCCGTTCCGAGCGCCTGAACACCCGTATCCGCAAGACCGTCGACAACGCCGTGCGCGACTACGGCGACCTCGCCGAGGTCATCGACCTGACCGAGCAGCTCGCCGCCGAACTCCCCGAGACCGCCCAGGCGGTCTGACCCGGCCTCCGGGCAGGCAGGCCCAGAACCCCGGCCGCGGCCGGCCCTCCCGAACCGCCCGACCCGGCTCCCCCGCGCCAGGTCACCGGAAGGCCGTCGCGGCCGGTTCGCCGTCCGCCCGCAATTCACCGACGCGTAACACACCAGGCGTCTTCGTCACCCCGGCGAAACAACGAGGGGCGTCCACGGAAACCGCGCTGCGCGAATCTCGTCGCGCAGAACCGGCCCACCCCTCATGCCCTCGGTACCGCTGCCGGGGCCGCCAGGCTTCGCCCGCACGGGGCCGTACCAACCGACGAGGAGACGCCGATGGCACCAGCCATCATGCTTGCGGCGGACGCACCGAAGCTGTCGTCCGCCAACACAGGCTTCATGCTGATCTGTTCCGCCCTGGTGATGCTCATGACCCCGGGCCTGGCCTTCTTCTACGGAGGCATGGTCCGCGTCAAGAGCACCTTGAACATGCTGATGATGAGCTTCATCAGCCTCGGGATCATCACCCTCCTGTGGGTGCTCTACGGCTTCTCGATCGCCTTCGGCACCGACAGGGGCTCGCTCGTCGGCTGGACCTCCGGCTTCGTCGGGTTCTCCGGGATCGGCAAGGCCGACCTGTGGCCCGGCTACACCATCCCGGTCTTCGTCTTCGCCGTCTTCCAGCTGATGTTCGCGATCATCACCCCCGCACTGATCAGCGGTGCGCTGGCGGACCGGGTGAAGTTCACCGCATGGTCGCTGTTCGTGGTGCTGTGGGCGACGATCGTGTACTTCCCGGTCGCGCACTGGGTCTGGGGCAGCGGCGGCTGGGCCTTCGACCTCGGTGTGATCGACTTCGCCGGCGGCACCGCGGTGCACATCAACGCCGGTGCGGCGGCGCTCGGCGTGATCCTCGTCATCGGCAGGCGGTCCGGTTTCAAGAAGGACCCGATGCGCCCGCACAGCCTCCCCCTGGTCATGCTCGGCGCCGGGCTGCTGTGGTTCGGCTGGTTCGGCTTCAACGCCGGCTCCTGGCTCGGCAACGACGACGGCGTCGGCCCGCTGATGTTCGTCAACACGCAGATCGCCACCGCCGCCGCCATGCTCGCCTGGCTCGGCTACGAGAAGATCCGGCACGGCGCGTGCACCACGCTGGGAGCCGCCTCCGGCGCGGTCGCCGGCCTGGTCGCCATCACCCCGTCCGGCGGCGCGGTCTCGCCGCTCGGCGCCATCGCGGTCGGCGCCGTCGCCGGTGTCCTGTGCGCCATGGCGGTCGGCCTGAAGTACCGGTTCGGCTACGACGACTCCCTGGACGTCGTCGGCGTCCACATGGTCGGCGGCATCATCGGCTCCCTCCTGGTCGGCCTCTTCGCCAGCGGCACCGGCCAGTCCGACGTCAAGGGCCTCTTCTACGGCGGCGGCCTGGACCAGTTCTGGAAGCAGTGCGCCGGGGTCTTCGCCGTCCTCGCCTACTCCCTGGTCGCCTCCGCGGTCCTCGCCTTCCTCATCGACAGGACGATCGGGATGCGGGTCACCGAGGACGAGGAGGTCTCCGGCATCGACCAGGCCGAGCACGCCGAGACGGCCTACGACTTCAGCGGCGCGGGCGGCGGTGTCGCGGGCACCGTCTCCGCCCTGGCCGCCGCCGCGGCGGGCCGGCGGAGCAGGCCTGACCCGCAGAGCACGCAGAGCGAGCCGGACCCGCAGAGCACGCCGAGCAAGAAGGTGGACGCATGAAGATCATCACCGCCGTCGTGAAGCCCCACCGGCTCGACGAGATCAAGGAAGCCCTGCAGGCCTTCGGCGTCCACGGGCTCACCGTCACCGAGGCCAGCGGCTACGGCCGCCAGCGCGGACACACCGAGGTCTACCGCGGTGCCGAGTACACCGTCGACCTGGTGCCCAAGATCCGCATCGAGGTGCTGGCCGAGGACGACGACGCCGAAGAGCTGATCGAGGTCGTCGTCAAGGCGGCCCGCACGGGCAAGATCGGCGACGGGAAGGTCTGGTCCCTGCCCGTCGACACGGCGGTCCGGGTCCGCACCGGCGAGCGCGGCCCCGACGCGCTCTGACGGCTTCGGCGAGCGATCGAGGACAGGAGTCACCGGGTGACGCGCAAGAGTGAGAGCGAGAGCGGCCGGGCCGGCCGGACGGACGAGACGGGCCCGTCGCGGCCCGGCGGCTACGCGGCGGCCCGGCTGCGCCTCCTCACCGAGGACGCGCGGTCCGGGCCGCCGCGCCGCGCGGCCCTCGCACAGCTCACCGACGACTGGCTCGCGCGGCTGTTCACCACGGCCGCCGCAGACGCCGGGGGACTGACAGGCGTCTCCCTCGTCGCCGTCGGCGGCTACGGCCGCGGCGAGCTGTCCCCGCGCAGCGACCTCGACCTGCTCCTGCTGCACGACGACGGCGACCCGTCCGCCGTCGCCGCCCTGGCTGACCGCCTCTGGTACCCCGTGTGGGACCTCGGCCTCGATCTCGACCACTCGGTACGCACACCGGCCCAGGCACGCGGAACGGCCGGCGGCGACCTCAGGGTCCAGCTCGGCCTGCTCGACGCCCGGCACCTGGCCGGCGACCCCGCCCTCACCGCCGGCCTGCGCACGGCGGTCCTCACCGACTGGCGCAACCAGGCCGCCCGCCGCCTCCCCGAACTCCGGGAACTGTGCGCCGACCGCGCCGAACGCCAGGGCGAACTCCAGTACCTGCTGGAACCCGACCTCAAGGAGGCCCGCGGCGGCCTGCGCGACGCCACCGCCCTGCGCGCCGTGGCCGCCTCCTGGCTGGCCGACGCCCCCCGCGAAGGCCTCGCCGACGCGCGCCGCCGGCTGCTCGACGTACGCGACGCCCTGCACCTGGCCACCGGCCGCGCCGGCGACCGGCTCGCGTTGCAGGAGCAGGACCAGGTCGCCGCCGGGCTGGGCCTGCTCGACGCCGACACCCTGCTGCGCCAGGTGTACGAGGCGGCGCGCGTCATCTCGTACGCGAGCGATGTCACCTGGCGCGAAGTGGGGCGCGTACTCAGGGCCCGCGCCGTGCGGCCCCGGCTGCGCGCCCTGCTCGGCGGTGGCAGACAGGGCGCCGAGCGGACCCCGCTCGCCGAAGGGGTGGTGGAACAGGAGGGCGAAGCGGTGCTCGCCCGCGCCGCGCGCCCCGAAGGCGACCCCGTCCTCCCCCTGCGTGCCGCGGCCGCCGCCGCACAGGCCGGTCTCCCGCTCTCCCTGCACGCCGTACGCCACCTGGCCGCCACCGCGCGCCCCCTGCCCACACCCTGGCCCGCCGAGGCCCGCGAACAACTCGTCACCCTCCTCGGCTCCGGCCGGCCCGCCGTGCAGGTCTGGGAGGCCCTGGAGGCGGAAGGGCTGGTCACCCGGCTGCTGCCCGACTGGGAACGGGTGCGCTGCCGCCCGCAGCGCAACGCCGTCCACGTCTGGACCGTCGACCGCCACCTCATCGAGACGGCCGTCCGCGCCTCCGCGCTCACCCGCCGCGTCGGCCGCCCCGACCTGCTCCTGGTCGCCGCGCTGCTGCACGACATCGGCAAGGGCTGGCCCGGCGACCACTCGGCCGCCGGCGCGACCATCGCCGCGGACGTCGCCGCGCGCATCGGCTTCGGCCCCGCCGACGCCGCCGTCCTCGCCACCCTCGTACGCCACCACCTGCTGCTCGTCGAGACCGCCACCCGGCGCGACCTGGACGACCCGGCCACCGTCCGCGCGGTCGCCGACGCGGTGGGCACCCGCGGCACCCTGGAGCTGCTGCACGCGCTGACCGAGGCGGACGCGCTGGCCACCGGCCCGGCCGCCTGGTCCTCCTGGCGGGGCTCCCTCGTCGCCGACCTGGTCCGCCGGGCCGCCGCGGTCCTCGCCGGGGACCTGCCCGACGGTCCCGCACCCGCCGCCGAACCCACCGCAGAGCAGGAACGCCTCGCGGTCGAGGCGCACCGCACGGACGGCCCGGTCCTGGCCCTGCGCACACAGGGGGCCCCGCCCGCCGAGGAACCCTCCGGCCCGGCCGAACCGCTGGGTGTGGAACTGCTCATCGCCGTCCCCGACCAGCCCGGCGTGCTGCCCGCCGTCGCAGGGGTGCTCGCCGTGCACCGCCTCACCGTCCGCACCGCCGAACTGCGGACCGTGGACCTGCCCGACGGCTTCGGCGGACGCACCGTCCTGCTGCTGAACTGGCGGGTCGCCGCCGAGTACGGCTCGCTGCCCCAGGCCGCCCGGCTGCGTGCCGACCTCGTCCGGGCGCTGGACGGCTCCCTGGACATCGCCTCCCGGCTCGCCGAACGCGACGCCGCCCACCCACGCCGCCGGGGCGTGGCGGCGCCCCCGCCGCGGGTGACCCTCGCCCCGGCCGCCTCCCGGCACGCCACCGTGATCGAGGTCCGCGCCCAGGACGCGCCCGGCCTGCTGTTCCGCATCGGGCATGCCCTGGAGGAGGCGAAGGTACGGGTGCGCAGCGCCCACGTCAGCACGCTCGGCGCCAACGCGGTGGACGCCTTCTACGCCACGGACCCGGCGGGCGAGCCGCTGCCGCGGCAGGAGGCGCTCTTGCTCGCGCGGCGGCTGGAGGAGACGCTGCGGGCCCGACCGTGACCCGGTTCTGCCCGGCCGGGATACCCTGGAGGGCGATTCCTTAAGCCATCCCCGACCCCGAGGACCGCGAGCGCCGTGTTCGACACTCTCTCCGATCGCCTGTCAGCGACTTTCAAGAACCTGCGCGGCAAGGGACGGCTCTCCGAGGCGGACATCGACGCCACCGCGCGCGAGATCCGCATCGCCCTCCTCGAAGCGGACGTGGCCCTCCCGGTCGTCCGGACGTTCATCAAGAACGTCAAGGAGCGGGCCCTGGGCGCCGAGGTCTCCCGGGCCCTGAACCCGGCCCAGCAGGTCCTGAAGATCGTCAACGACGAGCTGGTCACGATCCTCGGCGGCGAGACCCGCCGCCTCCGCTTCGCCAAGCAGCCGCCCACGGTGATCATGCTGGCCGGTCTGCAGGGTGCCGGTAAGACCACCCTGGCCGGAAAGCTCGGCAAGTGGCTCAAGGAGCAGGGGCACTCGCCGCTGCTGGTCGCCTGTGACCTCCAGCGGCCGAACGCCGTCAACCAGCTGAGCGTCGTCGCCGAGCGCGCCGGCGTCGCGGTCTACGCGCCGGAGCCGGGCAACGGCGTGGGCGACCCGGTCAAGGTCGCCGAGGACTCCATCGACTTCGCGAAGTCCAAGGTCCACGACATCGTCGTCGTGGACACCGCCGGCCGCCTCGGCATCGACCAGGAGATGATGCAGCAGGCCGCGGACATCCGCGACGCGGTCCGGCCCGACGAGATCCTCTTCGTCGTCGACGCGATGATCGGTCAGGACGCGGTGAACACCGCGGAGGCCTTCCGCGACGGCGTCGGCTTCGACGGTGTGGTGCTCTCCAAGCTCGACGGCGACGCCCGCGGCGGTGCCGCCCTGTCGATCCGGCAGATCACCGGCAAGCCGATCATGTTCGCGTCCAATGGTGAGAAGCTCGACGACTTCGACGCCTTCCACCCGGACCGGATGGCCTCCCGCATCCTCGACATGGGTGACCTGCTCACCCTGATCGAGCAGGCGGAGAAGACGTTCAGCCAGGAAGAGGCCGAGAAGATGGCCTCCAAGCTGGCGTCCAAGAAGGGCCAGGACTTCACCCTGGACGACTTCCTGTCCCAGATGGAGCAGGTCAGGAAGATGGGCAGCATCAGCAAGCTGCTCGGGATGCTGCCCGGCATGGGGCAGATCAAGGACCAGATCAACAACCTCGACGAGCGGGACGTCGACCGCACCGCCGCGATCATCAAGTCGATGACCCCGGCCGAGCGCCAGGACCCGACGATCATCAACGGCTCGCGCCGCGCCCGTATCGCCAAGGGTTCCGGTGTCGAGGTCAGCGCCGTGAAGAACCTGGTGGAGCGGTTCTTCGAGGCCCGCAAGATGATGTCCCGCATGGCCCAGGGCGGCGGCATGCCCGGCATGCCGGGGATCCCCGGCATGGGCGGCGGCCCCGGCCGCAGCAAGAAGCAGCCGAAGAAGGCCAAGGGCAAGCAGCGCTCGGGCAACCCGATGAAGCGCAAGCAGCAGGAGCAGGAGGAGGCCGCGCGCCGCGCCGCGGCCGCCCAGGGCGGCGCCCTCGGCCTGCCGCAGCAGGGGGCCCAGGACTTCGAGCTGCCCGACGAGTTCAAGAAGTTCATGGGCTGACGGCCACCGCGGCCCGCCGCGGCCGTCGCAGGCACCGAGGGCGTCCCCGTCTCCCGGGGGCGCCCTCAGCGCGTGCCGGGGCCCGCCGAGTGCCGTAACGTCCAGATATGAGCAATGCCGCGCCACCACGCAAGGCCCCTGACCAGCCGTGGCGCACCGAGGGCACCCCGGACGAGCCGCCCCGGCGGCCCGGCGGCAGACGGACGCGCGGCCGGTGGTGGGGCCTGCTCGTCACCGCGGTGATCGTCTTCCTGCTGGCCTACGGCGGGCTGAGCTACTACAGCACCGGCAACGAGCCGACCATCTCGTACACCGAGTTCAGCAGGCAGGTCGACGCGGGCAACGTCAGCAAGATCTACTCCAAGGGCGACGCCATCCAGGGGCAGCTCAAGAGCGCCCGGGCCAGGCCGAGCGGCCACGGCACGTACACCAAGTTCAGGACCCAGCGCCCCGCCTTCGCCGACGACCGGCTCTGGCAGAGCCTGAGCGGCCACCACGTGACGGTGACCGCGCAGCCCGTAGTCCAGGAGCGCGGCTTCCTGCCCAACCTGCTGCTGTCGCTGGCCCCGATCGTGGTCATCGCCGCGCTGTGGATCTTCTTCGCCCGGCGGATCGGCTCCGGCCTCGGCGGACCCGGCGGCCTGCTGGGCCGCAAGACACCGCCGCGGCCGGTCGAGCTGCAGCCCGGCACCCAGCGCACCACGTTCGCCGACGTGGCCGGCATCGACGAGGTCAAGGGCGAACTGGACGACGTCGTCGACTTCCTCAAACACCCCGACGACTACCGCCGCATGGGCGCCAAGATGCCCCGCGGCGTGCTGCTCACCGGGCCGCCGGGCACCGGCAAGACGCTGCTCGCGCGGGCCGTCGCCGGGGAGGCGGGCGTGCCGTTCTTCTCCGCGTCCGCGTCCGAGTTCATCGAGATGATCGTCGGTGTCGGAGCCTCGCGGGTGCGCGAACTGTTCGCGGAGGCGCGCAAGGTGGCGCCCTCGATCGTCTTCATCGACGAGATCGACACCATCGGCCGCGCGCGCGGCGGCGGCGCGTCGATGGGCGGGCACGACGAGCGCGAACAGACCCTGAACCAGATCCTGACCGAGATGGACGGCTTCTCCGGCTCCGAGGGCGTGATCGTGCTGGCCGCGACCAACCGCGCCGACGTCCTGGACCCCGCGCTCACCCGGCCCGGCCGGTTCGACCGGGTGGTGAGCGTCGCGCCCCCCGACCGCGGCGGCCGGGAGGCCATCTTGCGGATCCACACCCGCGAGATCCCCCTCGCGCCGGGCGTCGACCTGGCCCGGGTGGCCCGTACGACCCCGGGCATGACCGGTGCGGAACTGGCCAACCTCGCCAACGAGGCCGCCCTGCTCGCGGTCAAGCGGCGCCAGCGCGAGGTGACGCAGGCCGACTTCTCCGAGGCGCTGGAGAAGGTCCAGCTCGGAGCCGAACGCGCCCTGGTGATGCCCGAGGAGGAGCGCCGGCGCACCGCCTACCACGAGAGCGGCCACGCCCTGCTCGGCATGCTCCAGCCCGGCGCCGACCCGGTCCGCAAGATCACGATCGTCCCGCGCGGGAGGGCGCTCGGCGTGACCCTGTCCACGCCGGAGTCGGACAAGTACGCGTACACGGAGGAGTACCTGCGCGGCCGGATCATCGGCGCGCTCGGCGGCATGGCGGCCGAGCACGTCGTCTACGACGTCATCACGACCGGTTCGGAGAGCGACCTGGAACAGGTCACCAACATCGCGCGCGGGATGGTGGCCCGCTGGGGGATGAGCGAGCACCTGGGCCGCCTGTCCGCCCTGCCCAACGACGCCCAGCAGGCCTACGGGCTCTCCGCCGCGCCGCAGACCCTGGACGCCATCGACACCGAGATGCGGCGCATCGTCGACGAGTGCTACGACGAGGCGTGCCGCAAACTGCGCGAGCACCGGCCGCAACTGGACGCGCTGGCCGACGCCCTGCTCGAGAACGAGACGCTGGAGGAGGCCGACGCCTACCGGGTCGCCGGCATCACCCGCCTGAAGAAGGACCTGGAGGCGGAGGCGGAGTGAGGCGGGGTTACGGCGTCCGCGCGATCAGGTAGCGGAAGACGTTGGGCAGCCACACCGTCCCGTCGCGCCGCTGGTGGGCGTGCAGGGCCTCGGTCAGCTCCTTGTCGACCTGGTCGGGTCCGGCGGCCTCGACGGCCGCGTCGAACAGGCCCGTGGAGAGCATGCCGCGTACCGCGCTGTCCAGGTCCGCGTAGCCGAACGGGCATGCGACGCGTCCGGAGCCGTCGGGGCGCAGTCCGGCGCGGCGGGCGACGTCCTCCAGGCCGTCGCGCGCGACGGGGGGCGGGTCGGCGGCCCGGGTGGCCGCGCGCAGCACGGCCGACGCCGCGCACCGCTCCGGCGGACCCCAGCCCGCCAGCACCACCGGCGCGCCGCGCCCGGCGAGCGGCACCGCCGCCGCGAGCGGTCCGGCGGGGTCCTGCGCGTCGTCCGCGAGGCACCCGAGGGGCTCGAAGGCGGTCACGAGGGTGTAGGGCGCGGCGCCCGGTGCCGGGCCGGCCGCCGCGTCGGCGCCGAGGGGGCTGTGGGGGGCGCGGCCGTCGTGGACACCGGCGGCGCCGGGGTCGCCGGGGACGCCGTGGGCCCCGGCGGTGCCGCGGGTCCCACCGCGGTCCGCGCCGGACGGCGCACCGCCGATGACGTCCGGGACCGGCCCCTGGACGATCCGGGCGTCCGCCCGCGCGCGGGTGCCCGGCGCTCCGGGCGCCTCGGGCAGCAGCCGCTGCCGTGCCAGGGCCAGCCGTTCCGGGCAGGTGTCGACGCCGGTGACCGCCGCCCCTCTGGCGGACGCCATGAGCAGCGCGAGCCCGGAGCCGCAGCCGAGGGCCAGCAGCCGGGTGGCGGTGCCCACCTCCAGCCGCTCGTAGACGGCCTCGTAGAGCGGCACCAGCATCCGCTCCTGGATCTCCGACCAGTCACGCGCGCGTGCACGCAGGTCCACCCCGGGCGCCGGGCCCGCGTGAGGCAGGTGCTGACGCACGAGCGTAGGTGTCATGGATAAGCGCCCCAATCCGCCGAGAATTGCCGCTGTGCCGATTCCGTGGCCCCCGTGCAGTGCGCGCGCACTTCCGTATGCCAGGTAACTCCCCGCTCCGCATGGCGTCCAGGGGTCGTGAGGGCCTCTTCGTCCGTTCCGGGCCCCTCGCCCGGAGATTTCACATCCCGGAAACCCGGGCCTTGCCGTCCCGTCGCGGACGGCCGGGGGTGGGGTGGTGCGGGACACCTGGGGCGTGCCCGGTAACGTCACCGTCGCCGCGCACGCTCACCGCGTACAGCCTTCCGCCGGGGAAGCGGCCGAAACGTCTCTTGTACACCGCGCGCGTACCTGTGCACCGGCGTGCGTGAAGGCATGCACGCCGGTGCGTATGCGGGGCTACGCACCACCTTGGTATCAGCTGTGAGGCTTCTCCGCAGATCAGCGCACCCGCCCTCGTCAGGACGCATCAGTGGCAACTGACGGGTACGTGCAAATTATTTGGGATGCCCCGGAATAGGAACACAGTGGCACTCCCGCTCGTTGTCATTACGTGAGCACGACACAGACACCACCTGTTCTCGCAGCGGAGCTGGCGCAGGCGTGGGCCGACATTCAGCGGTACCACCCCGAGCTGCCCGATCTCGCCGCCCCCGAGTCCCTGATCGGGGAGTCGTCGTCCGCGTGCGGGCACGAGCTCTCCTTCGAGCGACTGCTCCACGAGGCAGTCCACGGCATCGCCGCCGCCCGCGGGGTGCGCGACACCTCCCGTGCCGGCCGCTACCACAACCGCCGGTTCCTGGCCATCGCCGAGGAGCTGGGCCTCGACCACCCGGACGAGCCGCACCCGAGCAGCGGCTTCTCCCTGGTCACGCTCAGCCCCGAGGCCAAGCGCCGCTACCGCCCGACGATCGAGCGCCTCCAGCGCGCCCTGAAGGCGCACACGGCGGCCACCACCGCCGACACCGGCCGCAGCTTCCGCGGCCCGGCCGCCCGCCACGGTTCCTCCGGCGGCGGGGTCCGGGTCAAGGCCGTCTGCGACTGCGGGCGCAACGTACGCGTCGTCCCCTCGGTCCTGGCCCAGGCCCCGATCGTGTGCGGCGGGTGCGGCAAGCCGTTCCGGATCCCGGAGGTCGTGGGCGCGGCGGGCTGAGGGCGCGGCTGCTCGTGGCAGCCGCGCTCCGGCCGCCGGCCCGGACACGACGGCACCCGGCCGCCGGGTGCCCCTGTGGCGTGCCCCGGCGGCGCCCACCCTGCGCCGGGAGGGTGCCGCCGGGTATGGCACAATGGCTAGCTGTACTCGACAGCCGCACAGGACCCCTCTCTCCTCCGGCTGACGCGTCCATCGGGCATTCGGGTACCGCAACCCCACGCGGCGTCCCGCCGTGCCCCACCACGTCAATCCAGGAGAACCCACTCCCGTGGCAGTCAAGATCAAGCTGAAGCGTCTGGGCAAGATCCGTTCGCCTCACTACCGCATCGTCGTCGCCGACTCCCGTACCCGCCGTGACGGCCGGGCCATCGAGGAGATCGGTCTGTACCACCCGGTGCAGAACCCCTCGCGCATCGAGGTCGACGCCGAGCGCGTGGCGTACTGGCTCGGTGTCGGTGCCCAGCCGACCGAGCCCGTGCTCGCCATCCTGAAGAAGACCGGCGACTGGCAGAAGTTCAAGGGCGAGCCCGCCCCGGCGCCCCTGCTGCAGCCGCAGGAGAAGGCCGCCCGTCCGTCGTTCGAGTCGCTCGGCGGCGAGGACGAGGGCAAGGGTGAGGCCATCACCCAGAAGAAGAAGGCTGAGAAGAAGGACGAGGCCGCTGCCGAGTCCGAGTCCACCGAGGCCTGAGCAGCATGCTCGAAGAGGCGCTTGAGCACCTCGTGAAGGGCATCGTCGACAACCCTGACGATGTGCAGGTCGCCTCGCGCAACCTGCGTCGCGGACGTGTGCTCGAGGTGCGGGTCCACCCCGACGACCTCGGCAAGGTGATCGGCCGCAACGGTCGCACCGCACGCGCCCTGCGCACCGTCGTGGGCGCCATCGGCGGCCGGGGTGTCCGCGTCGACCTCGTCGATGTGGACGACGTCCGCTGACGCTTCATCGCATCGCAACCGGCTCGGGCCGGGGAGGGCCGTCAAGGGCCGTCCCCGGCCCGTAGTCGTACGACAGGAGATCTGGACACGTGCAGCTGGTAGTCGCACGGATCGGCCGCGCCCACGGCATCAAGGGCGAGGTCACCGTCGAGGTACGTACCGACGAGCCGGAACTCAGGCTCGCGCCCGGCGCCGTACTCGCCACCGATCCCGCCTCGGCGGGACCGCTCACCATCGAGACGGGCCGCGTCCACAGCGGGCGCCTCCTGCTGCGGTTCGAGGGCGTCACCGACCGCACCGCCGCCGAGGCGCTGCGCAACACCCTCCTCATCGCGGACGTCGACCCGGACGAGCTGCCCGAGGAGGAGGACGAGTACTACGACCACCAGCTGATCGACCTCGACGTGGTCACCGAGGACGGCACCGAGGTCGGCCGGATCACCGAGATCTCGCACCTGCCCTCCCAGGACCTGTTCATCGTCGAGCGCGCCGACGGCAGCGAGGTGATGATCCCGTTCGTGGCGGAGATCGTCACCGAGATCGACCTGGAGGAGCAGCGGGCCGTCATCGCCCCGCCGCCGGGCCTGATCGACGACCGCGCGGAGATCGCCTCCGCCCGGGGCGAGGAGGGCTCCGACGCCGGATCCGGCGGCGCCGCCGCCGACGGCGGCTCCGGCGGTTCGGGAGAAGCCTCCTGATGCGCCTCGACGTCGTCACGATCTTCCCCGAGTACCTCGAACCGCTGAACGTCTCCCTGGTCGGCAAGGCACGCGCGCGCGGACAGCTGGACGTGCACGTGCACGACCTGCGCGCGTGGACGTACGACCGCCACAACACGGTCGACGACACGCCCTACGGCGGCGGCCCCGGCATGGTCATGAAGACCGAACCGTGGGGCGACGCCCTGGACAGCGTCCTGGCCGACGGCTACGAGACGGGCTCCCGCGCGCCCGCGCTGATCGTCCCGACGCCCAGCGGCCGCCCCTTCACCCAGGAACTCGCCGTCGAGCTGTCCGAGCGCCCCTGGCTGATCTTCACCCCGGCCCGCTACGAGGGCATCGACCGCCGCGTCATGGACGAGTACGCCACCCGCATACCCGTCTACGAGGTGTCCATCGGCGACTACGTCCTCGCCGGCGGGGAGGCGGCCGTCCTGGTCGTCACCGAGGCCGTGGCCCGTCTGCTGCCCGGCGTCCTCGGCAACGCCGAGTCGCACCGGGACGACTCCTTCGCGCCCGGGGCCATGGCGAGCCTCCTGGAGGGCCCCGTCTACACCAAGCCGCCCCTGTGGCGCGGCCGGGAGATCCCCGACGTGCTGCTCAGCGGCCACCACGGGAAGATCGCCCGCTGGCGCCGCGACGAGGCGCTGCGGCGCACCACGGCCCACCGGCCCGACCTCATCGAGCGCTGCGCCCCCGCGGCCTTCGACAAGAAGGACCGCGAGATGCTGTCCATCCTGGGCTGGTCGCCCGACCCGGCGGGGGAGCCGTACGGCCGATTTTGGCGCAGGACCGGCGACGTGGAAGAATAGGCCGCTGCTGTGTGCTGTCCGGCGGGCGCCCCTGCCACAGGGGGACACGACGACCGCCCCGACCGCCCGGCAGACCTTCCGGAAAATCCTAGTTCCCGTTGATGACCTGTGGCATCAGCGAAGAAAGCAGAGACATGTCTCACCTGCTCGACACCGTCGACGCCGCGTCGATCCGCGACGACATCCCGGCCTTCCGTCCGGGTGACACCGTCAACGTGCACGTCCGCGTCATCGAGGGCAACCGCTCCCGTGTGCAGCAGTTCAAGGGTGTGGTGATCCGCCGCCAGGGTTCCGGCGTGCGCGAGACCTTCACGGTCCGCAAGGTCTCGTTCTCCGTCGGCGTCGAGCGCACCTTCCCGGTGCACACCCCGATCGTCGAGAAGATCGAGCTGGTCACCCGTGGTGACGTGCGCCGCGCCAAGCTGTACTACCTCCGTGAGCTGCGCGGCAAGGCCGCGAAGATCAAGGAGAAGCGCGACAACTGAGCGCTTTCGGGGGTTCACATCGGGGCGGGATAGCATTCCGCCCCGATGGACACCGAAGCACAGCCGACCGAGCGCGACCGCTCCTCCCGCCCTTCCGCCGCCGGATCCGAACGGACTCCGGACACGCAGGGGGCGGAGGACCGGTCGCGTTCGTCGTTGGCGGCGCGCCTCGCCGGCCGCGTCCCCGGCGGGTGGACCACCCTGTCCGCGCTGACCGGCCTGGTCCTCCTGCTGCTCCTCAACGCGTTCGTGGTGCAGCCGTTCCAGATCCCCAGCGGGTCCATGGAGCCGGGACTGAGGGTCGGGGACCGGATCCTCGTCGACAAGGTGGCCTACCGTTTCGGTGCCGGGCCGCGGCGCGGGGACGTCGTCGTGTTCGACGGCACCGGGTACTTCGGGGACGCCGACTACGTCAAACGCGTGGTGGGTGTGGGGGGAGACCACGTGGTCTGCTGCGACGAGAAGGGCAGGATCGAGGTGAACGGAGAGCCGGTCGACGAGTCGGCGTTCCTTCATCCGGGTGACAGTCCCTCCGCGGTGCCCTTCGACGTCGTGGTGCCGCAGGGCACGCTGTTCGTCCTCGGCGACCACCGCGGCGACTCCAGCGACTCGCGCGACCACCTGGGCTCCCCGGGCGGCGGCATGGTCCCGGTCGGGGACGTGATAGGCCGGGCCGACTGGATCGCCTGGCCCCTCGGTCACTGGACCCGCCTCACCCGGCCCGGTGCCTACGCGCGCGTGCCCGCTCCCACCCCGGCGGGCGGTGCCCATGGGTAACCGCGGCAGACCGCGCGGCGCGCAGCCCGGCCCCGCCGACGACCCGCTGCCCACCGGGGTCCGGCGGCCGGCGGGCCCGGCCGGCGGGCGCACCCGGGCGGAGCGGCGCAAGCTGCAGCGCAAGGTCAAGCGCAAGCGCCGGCGCTCCGCCGTACGGGAGATCCCGCTCCTGGTCGGCGTGGCCGTCCTCATAGCGCTGGTGCTGAAGACCTTCCTCGTACAGGCGTTCGTGATCCCGTCGGGCTCGATGGAGCAGACGATCCGCATCGGGGACCGGGTCCTCGTCGACAAGCTCACCCCCTGGTTCGGCGCCGAGCCGAAACGCGGGGACGTCGTCGTCTTCCGCGATCCGGGCGGCTGGCTGGCCGGCGAGGAGACCGCGAAGAAGAACGACCCGATCGTGGTCAAGCAGGTCAAGGAGGCCCTCACCTTCATCGGGCTGCTGCCCTCCGACAACGAGAAGGACCTGATCAAGCGGGTCATCGGGGTCGGCGGCGACCACGTCAAGTGCTGCGACAAGCAGGGGCGGGTGACCGTCAACGGCGTTCCCCTGAACGAGGGGGACTACCTCTATCCGGACAACGCGCCTTCCGACACCCCGTTCGACATCACGGTCCCCGAGGGCCGGCTGTGGGTGATGGGCGACCACCGGGGCAACTCCGCCGACTCCCGCGCCCACCGGAACACCGCCTACGGCGGTACGGTCTCGGAGAAGTCCGTGGTGGGACGGGCGCTGGTGATCGGCTGGCCCTTCGGCCACTGGGCCACGCTGCGGGAGCCGGAAACCTTCGCCGCGGTCTCCGACTCGGCGGCCGGGTCGGACGCCGCCGGGCCGCCGTCGCATAGGGTTGCCCCCTACGATCCCAACAGATCGGTTCAACTCCCGAGCCCTGCGGAACTCCCGCTCGTTATGGGAGTGGTGGGCCTGCGCCGTGGACGGGGCAGGCGGTGGCGCGGAGTGAGGAGTTGGCGTGGGGGATGTGGCGGTTGGCGCACGGTCCGGCAGCGACGGCGAGGAGCACCGCGGACACCCCGTGGACGCGGCGGCCCCTGCTGCGGACAACGCCGTGACCTCCGGGAACGAGAGCACGACAGCCGAGGACGGCACGGTGACGGAGCACAACCACAGTGATGAGCAGGCCCCCGGCACAGGCAGCCCGGAGGCGAGGAAGCCGCGGTCCTTCTGGAAGGAACTGCCGATCCTGATCGTCATCGCCCTGGTGCTGGCGCTCCTGATCAAGACGTTCCTGGTCCAGGCGTTCTCCATCCCGTCCGACTCGATGCAGAACACCCTGCAGCGCGGTGACCGGGTCCTGGTCGACAAGCTGACCCCGTGGTTCGGTTCCGAGCCCGACCGCGGCGAGGTCGTCGTCTTCCACGACCCGGACGACTGGCTGGCCGGCGAGCCGACGGCCAAGCCCAACGCGCTGCAGACCGTGCTCAGCTGGATCGGCCTGATGCCGTCCGCGGAGGAGAAGGACCTGATCAAGCGGGTCATCGGCGTCGGCGGCGACACCGTCGAGTGCAACGGCACGGGCCCTTTGAAGGTCAACGGCAAGGCGCTGAACGAGCCTTACGTCTACCCGGGCAACACCCCGTGCAGCCAGGACGACCAGGGCGGCCAGTTCAAGGTCAAGGTCCCCGAGGGCTTCATCTGGGTCATGGGCGACCACCGCCAGAACTCCCGGGACTCGCGCTACAACCAGGCCGACAAGAACCACGGCATGGTCCCGGTCAAGGAGGTCGTGGGCCGTGCCATCGTGCGCGCCTGGCCGGTCAATCGCTGGGGCACCCTGCCCGTCCCGGACACCTTCGACCAGCAGGGCATCGGGCAGCAGTCCTCGGCGGCCGGCGCGCTGACGGTGGCCCCCGGCGGGGTGGCCCTCACCGCCGCGGTGCCGCTCGTCGTCTGGCGGCGCAAGCGGACCCTGAAGCCGCAGACCGGCACCGGCACCCCGACCACGGCGGCCGGTAGCCGCTGACCGGTACCGGTTCCGCGACCACGGCGGCCGGTAGCCGCTGACCGGCACCGGCACCCCGACCACGGCGGCGACCGCTCGCCTCGGCCGGGGCCCGCCGCCCGCCGCCGCACTCCCGCCCGTGCCATACACCCGTGCGCCCCTGTGAAACCCCCGTGGAGCTGTGGCTCCGGCCGCGGAAGGGGACTCCCGGGGCCCGGTACCGCCGGGTAGGGTGCGGATCCATGGGTGGCGAGAGCACGACACGTACGGCCCCGCGCGGCGGCGGCACAGGCAGGAAGTCCGCGGGTGGCAGGACGGGGCAGCGGCTGTCCGGGCTCGCCGTGGCGCTCGGCCTGGTGCTGTTCCTCGGCGGATTCGCCTGGGCGGCGGTCGTGTACCGGCCCTACACCGTGCCCACCAGCTCCATGACGCCGACGATCGGTGTGGGCGACCGCGTGCTGGCCCAGCGCGTCGACGGCGACGAGGTGCGCCGTGGTGACGTCGTCGTCTTCCACGACAAGACCTGGGTGGCGAACGCGCCCGTCGTCAAGCGGGTGGTGGCCGTCGGCGGGGACACGGTCGCGTGCTGCACGGACGGCAAGCTCACCGTCAACGGCAAGCAGATCGACGAGCCGTACCTGAAGGGCGGCCCCGCCGAGCTCACCGGCTTCCCCACCGTCAAGGTGCCCGAAGGGCGTCTGTTCCTGCTCGGCGACGAGCGCCACGGCTCGCTGGACTCCACCGCCCACCTCACCGACGCGGCCCGGGGCACCGTCTCCCGCGCCGACGTCACGGCCCGGGTCGACTCCGTGATCTGGCCGGTCAAGGGCATGCTGGAGCGGCCGACCGGATTCCAGGCGCTGGGCGCCCTGTCCCCGCCGGGTCCGCTGCGCACGATCTTCTTCCTGATCATCGCGGGCGTGGTCCTGGTGTTCGCCGGCGGCGCGTACGGGCCGCTCGCCAAGCTGCTGGGCGGCTCCCGCGCCCGCGGACGGACGGAGCCGGTCCGTGCCCGCTGAGACCGCGGACGCGGGCCACGGCGTGAACGGGTCCGGCGGCGAGCCGCGCAAGGTGGCGCGGGTCGTCCTGCTCGACCCGGCCGACCGCATCCTGCTCCTGCACGGCCACGAGCCGGACGATCCGGCCGACGACTGGTGGTTCACGCCCGGCGGCGGCCTGGAGGGTGACGAGACCCGCGAGGAGGCCGCCCTGCGGGAACTCGCGGAGGAGACCGGCATCACCGAGGTGGACCTCGGCCCGGTGCTCTGGCGCCGTCGCTGCTCCTTCCCGTTCGCGGGTCGCCGCTGGGACCAGGACGAGTGGTACTTCCTGGCGCGGACGACGCGCACGGCGACGGCGGCCACCGCGCTGACCGAGCTGGAGCGGCGCAGCGTCTTCGGAGCGCGCTGGTGGACGTGTCGGGAACTGGCCCGCACGCATGAGACCGTGTATCCCACCAGACTCGCCGGGCTGCTGCGCACGCTGCTCGACGAAGGTCCCCCGGCCGCGCCCGTGACCCTGGACACCGAAATCGTCTAGGGGTTCACGGGACTGGCGCACAATGGGGGGACCGTACGGCTGAAGGGGAACATGCCATGAGCGCCGAGGACCTCGAGAAGTACGAGACCGAGATGGAGCTGAAGCTCTACCGGGAGTACCGCGATGTCGTCGGTCTGTTCAAATACGTGATCGAGACCGAGCGGCGCTTCTACCTCACGAACGACTACGAGATGCAGGTGCACTCCGTTCAGGGCGAGGTCTTCTTCGAAGTGACGATGGCCGACGCGTGGGTGTGGGACATGTACCGGCCGGCCCGGTTCGTGAAGCAGGTGCGCGTGTTGACGTTCAAGGACGTGAACATCGAGGAGCTGAACAAGAGCGACCTGGAACTGCCCGGCGGGTGAGCCCGGGGGACCGGGCGGTGCCCGGAAGACCGCCCGCCTGCGGGAAGATCGCTCGTGCGGGTGACGCGGTTGTCCACAACCGGTGAGTAACCCACCAAGATCCACTCGATGGGTCCCGATGCGTGACGGTGGGCGCCGGAGGTGGTGCCGACATGACCACGCATCAAGCACGCAGTGCACTCGGCAGGTACGGAGAGGGCCTGGCGGCGCGCCGGCTGGCCGAGGCGGGCATGACCGTCCTGGAGCGCAACTGGCGCTGCGGCAGGACCGGCGAGATCGACATCGTGGCCCGCGACGGTGACGTCCTGGTCGTCTGCGAGGTGAAGAGCCGCAGGGCCGGAGCCTTCCAGCACCCGATGGCCGCGGTCACGCCCGAGAAGGCCGAGCGGCTGCGCGGCCTCGCCGAACGCTGGATCCAGTCCCACGGCGGAGCACCGCCCGGCGGCGTCCGCATCGACCTGGTGGGCGTCCTGCTGCCCCGGCGCGGCGCGCCCCTCGTCGAGCACGTACGGGGGGTGGCGTGATGGGATTCGCGCGCACCTGCTCCGTCGCCCTGGTCGGGGTCGAGGGCGTCGTCGTCGAGGTCCAGGCGGACCTCGAACCGGGCGTCGCCGCCTTCACCCTGGTCGGACTGCCCGACAAGAGCCTGACCGAGAGCCGCGACCGGGTACGGGCGGCCGTCGTCAACTCCGGTGCCGAATGGCCGCAGAAGAAGCTCACCGTGGGACTCAGCCCCGCCTCGGTGCCCAAGGCCGGCAGCGGCTTCGACCTCGCCGTGGCCTGCGCGGTGCTCGGCGCCGCGGAACGGATCGACCCCCGCGTGCTCGCCGACATCGTGATGATCGGCGAGCTGGGCCTGGACGGCCGGGTGCGCCCCGTGCGGGGCATCCTCCCGGCGGTCCTGGCCGCCGCCGACGCCGGATACGAACAAGTGGTCGTACCGGAGTGCGCCGCCGCCGAGGCATCCCTGGTACCCGGCGTCTCGGTGCTCGGCATCCGCAGCCTGCGGCAGCTGATCGCCGTCCTGACGGACGAACCCGTACCGGAGGAGGACAGGGACGAGCCGGGCCGCCCCGACCCGCTCCTGGCCGGCCTGCGCGTGCCGGGCACGGCGGCCGCCACCGGCATGCACAGCATGGGAGCCGCCCAGCACGACCAGGGACACGACCTCGCCGACGTCGTCGGCCAGCGCTCCGCGCGCACCGCGCTGGAGGTCGCCGCGGCCGGCGGACACCACCTGTTCCTCGAAGGCCCACCGGGCGCCGGCAAGACCATGCTCGCCGAACGGCTCCCCGCCGTCCTGCCCCCGCTCGGCCGCCAGGAGTCCCTGGAGGTCACCGCCGTCCACTCGGTGGCCGGGCTCCTGCCGCCGGGCAAACCGCTGATCGACCTCGCCCCCTACTGCGCCCCGCACCACTCGGCCACCATGCAGGCACTCGTCGGCGGCGGCCAGGGCGTCGCCCGCCCCGGAGCCGTCTCCCTCGCCCACCGGGGCGTGCTCTTCCTCGACGAGACCCCCGAGTTCAGCAGTCACGCCCTCGACGCCCTGCGCCAGCCCCTGGAGGCGGGGCACGTGGTGATCGCCCGCAGCGCGGGTGTGGTGCGGTTCCCGGCGAAGTTCCTCATGGTCCTCGCGGCCAACCCCTGCCCCTGCGGACGGTTCTCGCAGCGCGACACCCTGTGCGACTGCTCGCCCTCCGCGATCCGCCGCTACCAGGCCCGGCTCTCCGGGCCGCTGCTGGACCGGGTCGACCTGCGGATCGAGGTGGACCCGGTCACCCGCGCCGAACTGGCCCGGCGCGACGCCGCGGGCGAGTCCACGCGCACGGTGGCCTGCCGGGTGCGGGCCGCCCGGGAGCGCGCGGCGGCCCGGCTCGCGGGGACGCCCTGGCGGACCAACAGCGAGATCCCCGGACGCGAGCTGCGCAGCCGCTGGCACGCCGCCGCCGGCGCCATGGACGAGGCCGAGCGCAACCTGGAGCGCGGTGTCCTCACGGCCCGCGGACTCGACCGGGTGCTGCGCGTGGCGTGGACCGTCGCGGACCTCGTCGGCCACGACCGGCCCGACGCGACCGACGTCGCCCTCGCCCTGCAACTGCGCACCGGAGTGCCGCGTGGCGTGCCCATGGCCCTCGGGGCGCCGGCATGAGCGCCGTCCCGCGCCACCCGGACCCGGGCGGCCTCCCCGGCCCCGCCCGCGGGCGCGACGACCACACCGCGGCTCTTCCCGGCCCCGCCCCCGGCCTCCCCGGCCCCGAAGTGCTGGCGCGGGTCTTCCTCAGCCGGGTCCTGGAGCCCGGGGACGTGACCGGCGGGCGGTGGGTGCGGGAACTGGGCGCGGTGGACACCGCCCGGCGGCTGCGGGAAGGCACGCCGCCGCTGCCGGGCGTGTCGGACAGACGCTGGGCGGGCCTGTGCGCACGTGCGGCACGGGCCGACCCCGAGCGGGACCTCGCCGCCGCACGCGAGGCCGGGGTGCGGTTCGTGTGCCCCGGCGGCGGCGAGTGGCCCGCCCAGCTCGACGACCTTGCGGACGCCCGGCCCACCGGCCTGTGGGTGCGCGGCCGGCCCAGCCTGCGCATGTGGGCCCTGCGGTCGGTGTCCCTGGTCGGCGCCCGGGCCTGCACCGAGTACGGCGCGCACATGGCCGGCACCCTGGCCGCAGGGCTGGCCGAGCGCGGCTGGGTGGTGGTCTCCGGCGGCGCCTACGGAGTCGACGGCGCCGCCCACCGGGGCACGCTCGCCGGCGGGGGCGCCACCGTCGCCGTGCTGGCCTGCGGCGTCGACCGGCCCTACCCCCGCGGCCACACCGGGCTCATCACCAGGATCGCCCAGCAGGGCCTGGTGATCGGCGAGCTGCCGCCCGGCGACCACCCCACGCCGAACAGGTTCATCGTCCGCAACCGGGTCATCGCCGCCCTCACCCGCGGCACCGTGGTCGTGGAGGCCGCCCTGCGCAGCGGCTCCCTCGTCACCGCACGGGCCGCGCAGCGCCTGGGCCGCCACACCATGGGCGTCCCGGGGCCGGCCACCAGCGCCCGCTCGGCAGGCGTCCACGAACTGCTGCGCGGCGGCGCCACGCTCGTCACCGACGCCGCGGAGGTCGTCGAACTGGTCGGTGACATCGGCGAGCTCGCCCCCGACCGGCGCGGCCCCGTCCTCCCGCGCGACCTGCTGGAACCGGAGGCCCGGCAGATCCTGGCCGCGCTCCCCGCCCGCGGCGCGCCGTCGGCGGCGGACATCGCCCGCGACGCCCGGACGACACCGGACGACGCGGTCGCGAGACTGTACGAACTGCGCGCCCTCGGTTACGTCGAACGACATGGCGACGGATGGAAGTTGACACGCCAGGCGATGATCTCGGGCCGAGCCGATCCGGACGCGTGCTGACCGAGCGTGTTCGGCCGTCCGGGGGAACGCCGACGCCTGCGTAAATTCCCGCAGTTGAGCGTTCACCCTGTCACCCAGGGTGACGCGGATGACCCGGTGGAGCGCCTTGCGGAACGTATCTGCGCACGCCCCGCGCCCCGCCGTTCGCGCACCGCGACACTCCAGTCACGCTACGCTCACGTGGTTTCGACGAGGACACCCGATACCGAACCCAGACCGACAGCTCACCCAGAAAGCCGCATCCCACGGCAGAACGGCACAAGGCGACGAATGCCCCAGCACACCTCCGGGTCCGACCGGGCGGCGATCCCCCCAGCCGCCCGCGACGGTGGCAGCGTGCGGCCGCCCGCTCCCTCGACGCTCGACGAGCTGTGGCGGTCGTACAAGGCGACGGGGGACGACAGACTGCGGGAACAGCTCATCCTTCACTACTCGCCGCTTGTGAAGTACGTCGCGGGACGCGTGAGCGTCGGTCTGCCGCCCAACGTGGAACAGGCCGACTTCGTGTCCTCGGGCGTGTTCGGGCTCATCGACGCGATCGAGAAGTTCGACATCGACCGGGAGATCAAGTTCGAGACGTACGCGATCACCCGGATCCGCGGCGCGATGATCGACGAGCTGCGCGCGCTCGACTGGATCCCCCGCTCCGTGCGGCAGAAGGCGCGCAACGTCGAGCGGGCGTACGCGACCCTGGAGGCCCGGCTGCGGCGCACCCCCTCGGAGGGCGAGGTCGCCGCCGAGATGGGCATCGCGATCGACGAACTCCACGCGGTGTTCAGCCAGTTGTCACTGGCCAACGTGGTGGCGCTGGAGGAGCTGCTGCACGTCGGCGGCGAGGGCGGCGACCGGCTGAGCCTGATGGACACGCTGGAGGACACCGCCGCCGACAACCCGGTGGAGGTGGCCGAGGACCGGGAACTGCGCCGGTTCCTGGCCCGCGCGATCAACACCCTGCCCGAGCGGGAGAAGACCGTCGTCACGCTGTACTACTACGAAGGCCTCACGCTCGCCGAGATCGGCAACGTGCTCGGGGTCACCGAGAGCCGGGTCAGCCAGATCCACACCAAGTCGGTGCTCCAGCTGCGCGCCAAACTCGCGGGCTTCGGGCGGTGACGGCGAGGGCGGCAGCCGGCACCGGGGCGGGCGGCCCGGCCGGTGCGGCTCCCGCCGCGGGCGGCGCCTCCGTAAAGTGGACGACGTGCCAAGGATTCGAGCGGCCTCCGTGGCCGAGCACCGGTCGATGCAGCGCGCCGCCCTGCTGGACGCGGCGCGGACCCTGCTGTCCCAGGGCGGTACGGAAGCGCTGACCTTCCCGGCCCTGGCCGAGCGGACCGGGCTCGCGCGGTCGTCGGTGTACGAGTACTTCCGGTCGCGGGCCGCCGTGGTCGAGGAGCTGTGCGAGGCCGACTTCCCGGTGTGGGCGGCGGAGGTGTCCGCGGCGATGGCCGCGGCCGACGGTCCCCGGGCCCGGATCGAGGCGTACGTCCGCAGCCAGCTCGAACTGGTCGGGGACCGGCGGCACCGGGCCGTCGTGGCGATCTCCGCGCGCGAACTGGACGCGGGCGCCCGGGAGAAGATCCGGGCGGCGCACGGCGGACTGGTCGCCCTGATCGTCGACGCCCTGGGAGAGGCGGGACACCCGCAGCCACGGCTGGCGGCGATGCTGCTGCAGGGCGTCGTGGACGCGGCGGTCCGCCGGATCGAACTGGGCGCCGAGGAACCGCAGGTGGTGGCGGAAGCGGCCGTCGGGATGGCGCTGCGGGGAATCACCGGCTGACCACCGCGCTTCTCCAGACGGCCCGCCCCGCGCCGCCTCTCCGTCCCCTGGCCCTCGTTCCGCCCGCGGCCCTCGTTCTGCCCCCGCCTGTTCGCCCCTGTCCTGGCCCTGTCTCTTATACACATCTGACGCTGCCGACGACTCCTTACGTGTAGATCTCGGTGGTCGCC
>NZ_JOIY01000049.1 GCF_000720185.1 Streptomyces sp. NRRL S-340
GTGCGGGGTGGAGGGCGAGGCGGGGCGGGAGGCAAGGCGCGAGGGCCGCGCGGGACGAGAGGTGACACGGGACGGGAGGCAAGGCGCGAGGGCCGCGCGGGACGAGAGGTGACACGGGACGGGAGAGCGCCGGGGGGGAAGGGCACGCGGGGCGGGAGGTCAAGCCGGGGGGGGAGGGCACGCAGGAGGCACGGATGTGCGGCCGGCGTACCGGCGGGCCAGGATGGTCGCAAGGCGGGAAGCCTGACAGTTCCGGGCGGATCAGGCGGCTCGGGAAGCCCCACGGACCGACGGCAGGACCCTGCGGTCCAACGGATCTTTGAGGAGCAGGCGGTATGAGCACTACAGCCCAGATCGGCGTCACGGGACTCGCGGTCATGGGCCGCAACCTCGCCCGGAACTTCGCGCGCAACGGCTACACGGTCGCGCTGCACAACCGGACGGTGTCGCGGACAAGGTCGCTGGTGGAGGAGTTCGGGCAGGAAGGCGACTTCGTCCCGGCCGAGACCGCCGAGGAGTTCGTGGCGGCGCTGGAGCGCCCGCGCCGGCTGGTCGTCATGGTGAAGGCGGGCGAGCCGACCGACGCGGTGATCCAGGAGTTCGCGCCGCTGCTCGAACCCGGTGACATGATCATCGACGGCGGCAACGCGCATTTCGCGGACACCCGGCGCCGCGAGCGGGAGCTGCGCGAGCAGGGCATCCACTTCGTCGGCACGGGCATCTCCGGCGGGGAGGAAGGCGCGCTGCACGGCCCGAGCATCATGCCGGGCGGTTCGGCCGAGTCGTACGATTCGCTCGGTCCGATGCTGGAGAAGATCGCCGCGAAGGCCGCCGACGGCGCGCCGTGCGTGACGCACGTGGGTCCGGACGGCGCGGGCCACTTCGTGAAGATGGTCCACAACGGCATCGAGTACGCCGACATGCAGCTGATCGGCGAGGCGTACCAGCTGCTGCGCGAGGTGGCCGGGTACTCCCCGGCGCAGATCGCGGAGATCTTCCGCACCTGGAACACCGGCCGCCTGGACTCGTACCTGATCGAGATCACGGCGGAGGTCCTGGCGCACGTGGACGCGGCCACGGGCAAGCCGTTCGTGGACGTGGTGGTGGACCGGGCCGAGCAGAAGGGCACCGGTCGCTGGACGGTGCAGATCGCGCTCGACCTCGGCGTCCCGGTGTCCGGCATCGCGGAGGCGGTCTTCGCACGGTCGTTGTCGGGGCACGCGGCCCTGCGGGAGGCCTCCCGCCACCTGACGGGCCCGAAGGCGTCGGCGCTGTCCGAGTCCGAGGCGGCGGCGTTCGCCGACCGCGTCGAGCAGGCGCTGTACGCCTCCAAGATCGTGTCGTACACCCAGGGGTTCCACGAGATCGCGGCGGGCAGCGAGGAGTACGGCTGGGGCATCGACCTGGGTGCCGTCTCCTCGATCTGGCGCGGTGGCTGCATCATCCGGGCGGCGTTCCTGGACCGCATCCGGACCGCCTACGACGCCCGGCCGGACCTGCCGAGCCTGCTGTCGGACGACACGTTCGCGCAGGAGATCGCCGCGGCCCAGGACGACTGGCGCGAGGTCCTGGTCGCGGCGACCCGGCAGGGCGTGGCCACCCCCGGCTTCGCGGCGGCCCTGGCCTACTACGACGCCCTGCGCGCCGAGCGCCTGCCCGCCGCCCTCACCCAGGGGCAGCGTGACTTCTTCGGCGCGCACACCTACCGGCGCGTGGACCGGGACGGCACCTTCCACACGCTGTGGGGCGGCGACCGCTCCGAGGTGACCGCGTAGGCGGCACGCGGGGACCGCTGCCGGTGGCCGCCCGCGCCGCCGCGCCTGACGGCGTGCGGGCCGCCGTCAGGACAGGGGCGGCCCCGGCTCGGGGTTCGGCACCGGCTCGGGGCCCGGCGGGATCGGGGACGGGGAGGGCTCCGGCGGTCCCGGGGGCGGTGGCGTGGGCACCGGCCCCGGCGGCGGTCCGGGAGGGGCCGGGTCGGGAGGCGTCGGTCCGGGGCCGGGCGGCGCCGGAACCGGGGGCGGCTGGGGCGCCGGGTGCGGCTGGGGTGTGGGCACCGGGTCCGGGCCGGGTCCTGGGCCCGGAGCGGGGTCCGGGCGGGGGCCCGGAGTGGGCGGTGGTGCTACGGGGTCGGGGTACGGGTCGGTCATGGCGTCCTCCGGCCAGTCGGTCGACATCGGCTCTGGACTACTCCCCCGCCTACCCGCCACCCGCCCCGCCAGTCACCCGGGGGCAGGACGGCGAGGACCCGGCTGGGCTCATCCGGCCCGGGCGGCCCGGCCGCGCCGGGGCCTCCGCCGTTCCGAACGTCTACCGTCCCGGACGTCCGCCCCTCCGGACGTCAGCGCGCCCATGAGCAGCCGGCCCCTCCGTCCTGGTCAGGCCGGGGCTGCCGCTCCCGCTGCCCGGGTCGCGGCCCGCGCCGCCGCAGCGAGGCCGGGGCGCGGGCTGGACAGGACCGGCACGGATGTCGTCGTCAGGTTCCGCGCCGGGGCCATGGAGGCCTGGGCGAGGACGACGGCGTCGGCTTCGGCACCGGTGACCGAGTCGGCGGCTTCCGCGACCGCACGTACGTACCCGTCGGTGTCACCGGCCTCGAACCGCGCCCAGGCACCCGGCACGAGCAGGGGGCGCACCCGGAGGCGGCGCCCGGCGCGTTCGGCCTCCTGAAGGAGCAGTGCGGCGGTCGGGGCGAGGGTGCTCTCCACCGCCGCGACGACCACCACCCGGGGCCCCGCGGCCACCGCCTGGGCCGCCATCGGACGGTCGACCCGCAGCACGGGCGGCACGCGTCCGGCACCGGCGGCCTCCGCGACCGCGCCGATGGTCGAACAGGTGCACAGAACCGCGCCCGCGCCCTCGGCCACGGCCCGCTCCAGCACCGCCGTGACGTCGTCGGCCACCGTCTCCGGGCCGTCCCGGCGGGCCCTGCGCAGCAGGTCCTCGTCGACGAAGTGCCGCACCCGCAGCCGAGGATGGTCCTGCTCGCGCAGGGCGTCGAACACCGGCACGTGCACGGGCGAGGTGTGCAGCAGCGCGAGCACGACGGGCGCGGCCGGAGCGCGTGGACCGGCCGGTGCGGACGGCACGGCAGGCTCCCCGGTCGTGCTCAGAACCGCCCCGGGTGCGCCGCCAGCCACGCCTTGGCGGCCTGCCGCATCCCGGGGGCGGGCGCGGGGGCCTCGTCCGGGTGGCGCTCGGCCCACTTGATGACGTAGGGGCACAGCGGGGCCACGGCGACGCCCTCGCGCTCCGCCGTCGCGTACAGCTCGCGCGCCAGGGAGCCGGCGATGCCCTGGCCCTCGTGGGCCGGTTCCACGATCGTGTGGACCGGAACGAGGGCACGCCCGGGCGCTTCCAGGACGAAGTACTCGATACGGCCGACCACTTCACCCTCCGCGACGGCCTCGAGCCGGCCGGCCTCCCGGTCGTCGCGGATCTCGATGTCACTCATGGGCAATCTCCTCGCAGTGTCCGGACGGCCGCCGCCCGGGGTGGGTGTCGGTCAGGCGGGCACGGACCGCGGGCTGCGTTCCTGGTCCGAGCCGGGCACGGGGGCGGACGGATCGGCGCCCAGCTCCACGATCCGGTTGTCCGCGTCCACGTGCACCACCCGCGGCACCAGGGCCCGCGCCTCGGCATCGGTGACCTGGGCGTAACTGATGAGGATCACCAGGTCCCCGGGGTGCACGAGGTGTGCCGCGGCTCCGTTGATCCCGATGACCCCCGACCCGCGCTCGCCCTCGATGACGTACGTCTCCAGACGCGAACCGTTGGTGATGTCGACGATGTGGACCAGCTCTCCGGGCAGGAGATCGGCGGCGTCGAGCAGATCGGCGTCGATGGTCACCGAGCCGACGTAGTGCAGGTCGGCGTGGGTCACGGTGGCACGATGGATCTTGGACTTGAACATGGTACGCAACATCGGGGCACTCCCACAAGTAGGCTCCCTGCCTGCGTTTTTGCAGGTCAAGGGCTGTTTCCACACCCTACAACGAGTCGTGTGCCCGGGCGGCTTCCCCCGGGTTTTCCAGGACCCGTGCTGACCACTCGCCGACCTCACTGACGCGTCGTCAGGCGACTGGAGGAGAGCCCCACCGGCTCTCCCGGCCCACGCGGCGACGACGGCTCAAGCCTACGCAGCACCCCCTCGATGGCATCCGTGATGACCGTCACTCGGGCGGCCTGGAGGGCAGTCCGAGGCGGCGGCGCTCGAGCGGGAGCCGGACCACGCATCGCCGTGGGTCGGCCGGCCGGAGCGCCTCCGTACCGCCCAGCAGGTGCAGGCGGCCGAGGTTCATCGAGGATCCCGAGCGCCGAATGGACGCGACTATTGATCAAGGAACCACTGCTTTGTCAAACCGGCGATTCTCGTGACCATGGAACATTGCTGCCTCGGCCGAGCCGTCGCGCCGGCGCCGGGATGACGAGCCCTGGGGACGTCCAGGACAGTGCCGTGGATGACCGGAGGCGGCAGCAGTGACTCGTCGGGGCCGGGCGCCGGACGCGCTGTCACAGGCTGCTGACATGATCGTCCGAACTGTGCGGACGAGAGGGCGGGAATGGACCTGACGGTGGACCAGGTGGCACGGCAGATCACGGCGGAGGTCGTCGCCCGGGCGCCGGAGGGCTGGACGGAGTGCGTGCTGCGGGGGCACGGGAGCCAGAGGGGGGTGGGCCTGTCCGGCGGCGGGTACGTGGTACCGAGCCGTCCGGGCCTCTTCTTCGACATGCCGTTCCCGCACCAGGGCCTCGGCTCACTGGCAGCCTGGTTCCGTGACACCCATGGCTGGGAGGGCATCGTCCTGGAGCTGGTCAGCCGCCCGTCGGGAGCCTTCGAGCTGGTGGTGTTCCAGGACGTACTGCAGCCCGGGGGTGGCCCCGAGGACGGTTGGACACTGACCCTCCGCCCCGGCTTCCAACGGTCCGAACCGGGCGCGACCGACAGCGCGGAGCCGTCCGGGCTGCGCCAGGCCGGGGACCCGGCGCAGGCGGTCGAGTGGCTGCGCGCTGTGCTCCGGCAGCACGCCGAGCACTTCGGCGCGGAACCGGAGATGCCAGCGCCCGTCACCGAGGCGCAGCTCGCCGCCGCGGAACGCCACCTGGGCCGGCCGCTGCCCGCGGACCTGCGGGCGCTCTACCTGGAGGCAGACGGGGATGGCGGCAGCGAGGCGCTGGCCGGATACTGCTGGCTGCCGCTCGACGAGGCCCTGGCCGAGCGCGACGACTACATCGGAGTGCCGACCTGGTTCGGCTGGGAACTCGGCCGGCAGCAGGTGGTCTTCGACGCCGACCCGCCGAACACGGTGCGCCGTTGTTCGGGGCATCCGGGCTGGCTTCCCTTCGCCACCTGCTTCGACGGCAATTTCCTCGCCGTGGACCTCGCGCCTGCCGCGGACGGCCGTCCCGGCCAGGTGATCGAGGTCGGCCGCGACTTCCATGACGGCCCGCGCTACGTCGCTTCCTCGGTCACCGCCTGGCTCGGCCAGACTCTGGGCCGGCCCGATCCGTACGCCCCGCGGCAGTCCGCGGGCGGCTCTCGCCAGCTGGTGGTCTCGACCCTGGACGAGCGGCTCGCGCCGGGTGTCCAGGCGATCCATCTCAATGACGCCCCGTCGCCCGTCGACCTCGCCCCGCTCTCCGCCACCCCGGTCCTGCGGCGCCTGCACCTCAACCGATGCGCCACCACCGACCTGTCGCCCCTGGCAGTGCTCCCCGTCGAGGACCTGGCCGTCGACCTCGCCCCCGAGGCCGGCCTCATCCCGCTCGCGGGCCACCCGCACCTGGCCTCGCTCGCCGTCGGCTCCGAGACCCCGCTCGACCTCGCTCCGCTGCGCACCCTCTCTGCGCTGCGCTCTCTCGACCTGTCGCGTTGCCCCACGCCGGACTTGTCGTTGCTGGCCGATCTCGCCGGCCTGCGCTACCTCGCCCTCTCCGGCACTCAGTGGACAGCGCTGATCGCCACCGGCCGCCTGCCCGCCGGCCTTGCCGCCGCTCGCCTGGCCGGAGCCACGCCCCTCACCGCCGCCCTCGACCTGCTCGCTGTCCTCGGCGACGACACCTCCACCGCCTACCGCCTCTCCGGCACCGTCGAGGACGCCTCCTGACGCTCTGACCACACCGGTGCACCAAGCTGATGCCGACGCCCCCGACCGGCTGGACGCCGTGAGGCGGAAGCCACGGTCCGGGTCACGGTGTCGCTGCGGTGTCCCTGGCCCGGGCCGGCCCACGCCGGCGGTCAGGCAGAGGGACGCCGCCTGGTACCGCCGCCGCTGCCGTTCAGCGGGATCAGACTCTCCAGGTGAGCGCCCTTGACCCAGGAGCCCAGCAGATCGCGGTGCAGGGCCACGATGTCCTGGCGCACCGCCAGGCCCAGCGCGTCCCTCGTGAACGTGCGGCCTGTGGTGACGAACAAGGCGACGTCCGCGCCGTGTTCGGGGCGTGCGGTGCCGACGAACTTCTGCATGTCCTGCGAGGACACGCTCCGGTGCGGCGCGTACTTCTTGCACTGGATCACCAGCTTGCGGCCGTCGGCCAGGTAGCCGACGACATCCGCGCCCAGGTCGCCGCTCCTGCCGCTGACGACGACCTTCGTGCAGCCGTCCCGCCGGCACAGCTCGGCGACGTACGTCTCGAACCCCTGCCACGACAGCGCGTCGACCTGGGCCATCGACAACTCCCGTGCACGGGCCTCCTCTTGCGCCCGCCACGCACGGTCCTGGCCGACCGCCAGGCGGTGCGCCCGCCACAGCGCCCATCCGGCCCCGCCCACCGCGGCCGCGACGAGCACGGCCACCAGGACGGGCCACACCACCGACCAGTGCCCGGCCACCCACACCACGGCGATCACCGCCGCCACCGCGCCCCAGCCCTGCAGCTGCCTGCGGGTCCGCTTCTTCAGGCGCCGGCGCCGTCGGCGTGCCGCCATCATTCCCCCACTCCTGCGAGAAGCGGTCCGAGGCGGGCGCCGACGGGCTCCGTCCGGCCCGTGCTTGTGCGGGGGTTCATCGGCTGGCCCGGGTGACGCCGTTCGCGAGCTGCCCCAGGATGCTCAAGATTCCATGGCCCGCCGGGGTGGGTGCGATCAGGACGCCCAGCGCCAGAACGATGACGACGGTCATCCTCTCGTCGAAGCGGCTGCGGGCTTCCGTACGCCGCCGCAGTCGCCAGACGACGATGACTGCGAGCAGCAGCGTCACATCGATGGTCAGCAACCGTCCAGACCTCCCCCACCGACCGGCCACCACGCCACCGGGGCGGCAGGACGCCGCCCCGGCCTTCCTGTGTAGCGGCGTCTTGGTGATGTCGGAGGCGGATTGCCGACGAATGGCACAAAACCATCGGAACTGGCCGAATACGGCGCGGTGGATCAGCCATGGACGCGCTCGGTGACGTACAGGGCTCCGGGCGCGCCACCGTGCGTGCCGGCATCGCCCAGCGCACGGAGCCGGATCGTGGCCGGGGACCGACCTCGGCTGCCCCGGGCCGGCCCCGCCCGCACACGGCCGGCCGCTACCGGTCGATCAGCTCCTGTCGCGGCGGTCCGGCCCCACGCCGGGCCGCCGCGCGGCGTATACGGCCGGCCAGCAGCACGCCGACGGCTCCTGTGCCGACCCCCGCGACACTCCCTCCGACCGCCCACCATCCACGCCCACCGGCCGAGAGCCCCCCGGCCCTGTGCCGGCCCCCACCGCTCACCGCCGCCTCGGCCCCGCTGCCGAGGAGCCCCTGCCAGTCGAACCGTCCGTACAGCGCCCGCGGCGCCCGGTGCCACCGGATGTCGTCGTCCTCCACGTCCGGCGCTGGATCGGAACGCACCCACGGCGTGCCGTCCGCGGCCACGATCAGCTGGTCCTGCCGCTCGACGGCTACGTCACCACCGGGCGCCCGGTCGGTCTGCGGCCACCCGCCGACCCCCGTCAGGCCCCACACCACGGTCAGCCGCGCCGGCGGATACCGGCCCTCCGCCCAGGCGTCCGGCACCGGCTCCGTCCCGGTGCGCTCCGGCTCCAGCAACTGACGCAGCCGGAGGAAACCGGACTCCCCGGAACGCAGCGTCGTCGTCCGCCCCGAACCGCCCGCGACGACCAGCGCCACATCCGGTACGCGCCTCGCCTCTCCACCGGCCGCGGCCTCCGCCGGGGCCGTTCCCAGGACGACCGCCCCCGCCGCAAGCACCGGCACCACGCTGGGCAGCAGCACAGCCGCGAACCGTCCGCGAACCCTCCGGCCCCGCGCCCCCATCAGCCCCTCCTCTGTCCCCGTACTCCACCGCTCCCGCCGCGCTCCACATCCCACTCCCGCCGTTTCACTCCCGCTGCTCTCACCGGTCACACGTCCCGCAGTTCCTGCCGTGGCCCAGGGTCCTCGCCGCGCCGTGGAAGGCCGAGCGGCACGCGCGACGCGAAGGACCGCAGCAGCAGCCCGGCCACCACTCCGGCCGCCGCACCCGGTATCGCCCACCACCGGTCCGTGCCGCCCTCCTCGCCGCCGGTGCGGATCGTGACCCTGGTGACCTTCTCCTCCTGCGCCGCCGGGTTCGGCGGCACCGTCTGCCAGGGGGCCGGGAAGACGCCTTCGTACCCGGCACCCGTGTCCTTGCCCAGCACGCCCAGCCTCCCGAGCAAGGCACGCAACCGGGCGGGGTGCGCGGCGCGGTGCCAGTGACCGGCCAGCGAGCCCGGCACGTCCGCCGCCGTGTGGATCCAGACGACGTCCTCGCCGCTCACCGAGAAGAGCCGGTCGATCCGCTGGGGCGTGGTGTCGTGCACCATCCACGTGACGTTGATCTGCCGGGCGCGCGCCAGGTCGGCCTGCGGCGGGACCACACGAAGACCCTCACCGGCCTCGCCGGCCGGGCCCAGAAGCTGCTCCAGCTCCTCGTACTTGGCGTCGGAGAAGAACAGGGCGGCCGCCTCTCCGCTGCGCGGCGAGGTCACGAGCACACTCGTCGGCCCGCCGGCTTCCGCAGCGGCGGCCCCCCACAGCATCAGCGCGCACAGCACCGCCAAAGCTGTCAGAAGCGCGCGCACTTCACGTCTCCCGCGCCCAGCCCGCCGACACCGCCCGTCCTGCCGGCTCGGCCCCTGCTGCCTGCCCTGCGCGCCCTGCCCGTCCTTGCTCGCCTTCCTGACCATCCGACCCCCCAACCGTCAGGTCGATCCCCGAGCGGCCCGTCCCGGCCGCCTGTCACTTCTGGTACACCGGCCGGGCCTCAGCGGTTCCCGCTCAGGGCCGACCAACCCCGGCTGTTCCGTGCGACGGCCACGGCACGCCCCTTATCCGTGATCCCCTCCAGGCGGAGCATCATCGCGCCCTCTGGGGTCGCCCGGGTCCACAGCAGCGTCGGGCCGGCCGTACGCCGTGTGCGGGTGACACGGTGACCGTCCGCGTCCACCAGCCAGAACGTCAGCAGGTGCGGTCGCTGGAACCACAGGGCGTAGTCCGGGACGTCCCCGGCCGTGGGCCCGGGGCCGAGCGGCACCCATTCCGGCGGCTCGCGCACGGTCTTGACGAAGCCCAGGTCCAGGCGCGCCGGGTACTCGTCGAGCCGGGTCGTGCTGCCGTCCTGCCCGCGCCAGCACAGCGTCAGCAGGAACCGCCCGCCCGGCTCGGCGACGGCCGTCACCGCGTCCGGTGTGCCCAGGGCGTCCGGGACCAGCGGTGTGAAACCCGCCCGCCGGCCGGCCTGGGCCGGCGACAGCGACCGGCCGCAGCCGGGCACCTGGGCGCCCGGCGACGGCACCGCCGACGGTTCGTACCTGACCTTCACCCCGTCGAAGTCGAACCAGTCGAGGACCGCCGCCCGCACCGGAGGCGTGAGCGCGAGCACCGTCAGCAGTCCGCACAGGGCCGCCGTCAGCGAGCGCCACCGCCTGCCGGTCCAGCGCCGCGCGGCCCGCAGCCGCTCACCCGGACCCTCCTGCTCGGCCACCGGGGCCGGCACGTGCTCGGTGAGTATCTGCGCCAGCACCCGCTCGACCATCGTCTCCGCGCTCAGGGCGGACCCCAGGTCTCCGGGCCCCGCGGGCTCCGCTCCGGCCGGTCCAGTCGCCCCGCCCGGGCCGGCCGGGCCGCCCAGCGACCGTCCCAGCGCCCGCAGTTCGTGAGGCAGCGACGACCGCGTCTCCGCCGACCCGTGCTCCGCCACGCCCTCCGGTTCACCCACGGCCCCCACGCTCACCACCTCCTTCCCGACCACCTGGCAGGTCCTGTTCCTCCTGCGGCCGGAACTGCGGCAGCAGGCGCTCCAGCTTGCGCAGTGCGCGGTTGAGGCGTGACTTCACCGTCCCACGCGGCCAGCCCAGGGCCTGAGCGGTCTCGGCCTCGTCCATCTCCAGCAGGTAGCGGTAGGTGACGACCAGGCGGTGCTCCTCGCTCAGCCGCTCCAGGGCGGCCAGCAGCGCCGCGCGGCGCTCGGTGTGCAGCGTCGCGACGGCCGGGTCCGCCGACTCCGGCAGCAACGGCTCCGCCTCCACGAGGGCTGCCTCCCGGCCGGCCAGCGTGCGCTGCCGCACCGCCGTACGCACTGAGTTCCTCGTCTCATTGGCCACGATCGACAGCAGCCACGGCCGGAACGCGGACCCGTCCCTGAACCGTCCCAGCGCGCAGTACGCCTTGACGAAGGCCTGCTGCACCACGTCCTCCGCGTCCGCACCGGCGCCCAGCGCGGCGGCCGCTCGCAGCGCGATGCCCGTGTGGGCCCGCACCAGCTCCGCGTACGCCTCCGGCTCTCCGGCGCGTACGCGTGCGATCACCGCGGCCTCATCGACGATGCGGCCCCCCCTCCCGCGTCCTCACACTCTTGTTACACCGCGGCGGCCGATTCGGTTCCCACCGGTTTCCGGCCCGTGCCGGATCGGGGTCCGTTACCTGGGAGAACGGTGAACATGCCGCCGTACGGGCGAGCGTTGCTGACGGTGTGTGGGCAGCCTGGTCAAGCGGTGACGTCCAGGCGGGTGATACGGGCGAGTGCGCCGATCTCCAATGCGGTCCACACGGCGCCGTCGGCACCAGGGGTGATGCCGTGCGGTTCGCTGTGGCGGGTGGGCAGGTCGTGGACGGTGAGGGAGCCGTCGGGGGTGATCGTGCCGACGCGGTTGCCTCCCCATTCGGTGAACCAGACGGCGCCGTCGGCGTCGACGGTGACCGCGTGCGGCCGGGCGGTGCGATCGGGCAGCGGAAACTCGGTGATCTGCCCGCCGGGAGTGATCCGTCCGATCTGACCGGCGGCGATCTCGGCGAACCACAGCGCGCCGTCGCTGCCCGCGGCGATCCCCACCGGCGCCGCCGCCTCCGTCGGCAGGGGATGCAGGGTGATCGCACCGTCCATGCCGATCCGGCCGATGGCGTTCGACTGGTTGAGGGTGAACCACATCCCGTCGTCGCCCCCGGCGGTGATCGCGGACGGGAACGCGCCTGTGACGGGGAGCGGGAACTCGGTGATGCGGCCGTCGACGGTGATGCGGCCGATGCGGTCGGCGGCGGTCTCGGTGAACCACAGCGCACCGTCGGGCCCTGCCGCGATGCCGAACGGCCCGCAGCCGGGTGTGGGCACGCCGAATTCGCCGATGACGCCGTCGGTGGTGATCCGCCCGATCCGGTCCGCCCGGTACTCGGTGAACCACAGCGCACCGTCGGGGCCGGGCGTGATGACGGTCGGCCCGCAGCCGGGCTCGAGCCGGTGGCTCGTCGGTTCCTCGCCCGGGACGAGCCGGCCGATGCGGCCGCTGCGGCCGCTGCGGACGAGGGTGAACCACAGCGCGCCGTCCGGTCCCGTGGTGAGGGCGTAGGGTCCGGCCGCGGCGTCGGCCACCGCGTACTCTTCGACGGACACCTGGGGCGCATGACTCAAAGGGGCTTCTCCAGACCGTGCTCGGCGGCGATGCGTTCGATGTCGGCCGGCGTTCCGGCCATGATGGTACGGGCGTGTTCGGTGACCAGGTCGGCGGGCCAGTCCCACCACGCGGCGCGCAGCAGCCGCTCGGTGTCGGCGTCGCCGAAGCGCTGCCGGATCGGCCTGGCCGGGTTGCCGCCGACGACCGTGTAGGGCGGAATGTCGGCGGTCACCATGGCGCCGGCCGCGATGATGGCGCCGTCGCCGATCCGCACGCCGGGCATGACGGTCGCCTGGTAGCCGAACCAGACGTCGTTGCCGACGACCGTGTCGCCGCGGCTGGGCATCGCGGTGACGATGTCCAGGGTCTGTTCGGCCCACCGGCCGCCGAACATGGTGAACGGGTACGTGGACACACCCATCGCCGGATGCTCGGCACCGGCCATCAGGAACCTGGTTCCCGCGGCGATCGCGCAGTACCTGCCGATGGTCAGACGCTCCGGCCCGTAGGCGTAGAGGACGTTGCGGTGCTCGAAGTCCGTGGCACCGTCCGGATCGTCGTAGTAGGTGTACTCGCCCACGGCGATGTTCGGTGAGGTGACCAGCGGTTTGAGGAACACCACGCGGTCGTGGGCGGGCAGCGGGTGCACGGTGGTCGGATCAGGTGACAAGGCTGAATTCCTTTGCGGGCGTTGTGGGACTGCGCGGTTGCAGAATGCCGTACACGGTCCGGGGTGTGCATCGCCGGGGCGGGGCCCGGACGCGGCCTGACGCAGTGGGCTGTCAGGCGTTCTGGGGCCCCGGCCGGGGCGGCCCGCTCGACCGACTGGACGATCACGCCGTTGGTGTCGGTGACCTGGAAGAGGCGTTCACCCCACGGCTCCTCGCGCAGCGGCACGACGCTCTCGACGCCCTCGGCACGCAGCCGCTTCTCCTCACGTCGCCGGCAGGCCGGACTCGCAGGAACCTCACGGCAGTTGATGCCCGCCCGGAGTGGCAGGCCGGGGAACGCCCTGGCCTGCCACTGCCTCACTGTGCCGTCGGCTACTCCTGATGGCTGCCGTAGGGCCGCGTGATGATCTCCATGCCGTGCCCGGCTGGATCCAGGAAGTACAGTCCGCGCCCACCGTGATGGTGGTTGATCTCTCCAGGCTGCTTCATCTGCGGATCGGCGTAGTACATGATCCCGGCCTGCTGGATACGCGCGAAGGCCGCGTCGAACTCCTCGTCGGAAACAAGGAACGCGTAGTGCTGCATGACGATCGACTCCGCCGGAACGGCGGCGAAGTCCAGGGTGACCCCGTTGCTGGTGGCCACTGGAATGAACGGGCCCCACCCGGTCCCGGCCTCAAGTCCCAGGATGTGCGCGAGGAACTCGGCCGACTCGCGGTTGTCGCGTGCATGGACGATGGTGTGATTCAACTCGACTGACATGTGTGGAATGCCTCCGTAAGGCACCTCACGGCACCTCCATGCCTCACCCAGCCGGTGACCGACACGCGATGCGTACGCGTGATCCTAAACAGCAGCGCCCACACTGTCGAGGCGTCCTGCGACGGGTGCTCGTAGCCGGTGCAGGTCCAGGTGCCGAACACGGCGACGAGCAACACCGCGGTCTCTCGTGCTCCGCGCCCGTCCTGGTGCTCGGGCAGGTGGTGGGAGGGCTTCGAGACGGCGAAGACGAAGACGAGGTCGTAGAACAGTTCCAGGGGGGCCGGCCGACGCGGTCTGAGTGGCTCGGGCACGCTGCTCATCTTCGGGTTCTCCTGCGTCTGAGCTGCGGGCAGGCGTTTCGTCTACCCCGGTCGGGGCCGGGTGGCGGCGGCCGGACATGACCGCCCGGCCGCCGCCGTCAGGTACAGCCCGCCCAGCCGACGGCCGTCCGGCCGGGCGGGGCGGCCTCACCGACCGAGGTGCTTCTTGTAGAACGGGATCAGATGATCCAGGGCGATCTTGACCGGCTCGGGCTGGTCGTACAGGTCGTAATGGGAGAAGCCTTCCGCCACGACCAGCTCCTTGTCCTCCGACGCCGCGCGGCGGTAGATCTCCAGGCCGTCCCGGTACGCGCCGAACGCACCCGGCCGGTCCCCGACGACGACGCACAGCGGCCGCGTCAGGAGAACCTCGGCACGGTGGAAGGCGTCCCAGCCGATCGCGGACCCCTGCCGGGAGAACAGTCCCTCGGTACGGCCGCCGGGCTTCTCGCCGCGCTCGGTGCGGTAGTACTCGGTGGCCTCGGACAGGTCGAGTTCGGTCAGCCCCTGCTCCTCGGCGGCCTCGGGAGACGTCGGCAGGTACTGGGTGACCCGCCGCTCCCCGCCCCGCGCCTCGGCCGTCCGCTGCTCGGCAACGGCGTCGAGGGCGCCGATGGGGTCGTAGCCGCTGAAGGACTCGTGCATGAGGCGCCCGAAGTTCACGCCCGTCACGCTGCCGACGGCCTTGATACGGCGGTCGGTCATGGTGGCGTTGACGGCGTAGCCGCCACCACCGCACACGCCGATGACCCCGATGCGGGCTGGGTCGACGTACGGCAGCGTCACCAGGTGGTCGATGACATAGCTGATGTCCTGGGCACGGAACACCGGGTCCTCGACCGACCGCGGCTCACCGCCGCTCGCGCCCTGGAAGCTGGCGTCGAAGGCGATGACCACGAACCCTTCGTCCGCCAGCGCCGAGCCGTAGACGTTCCCGGCGGTCTGCTCCTTGCAGGAGCCGATGGGGTGGACGCTGACGATGGCGGGGTAGGCCTTGCTCTCGTCGAAGCCCGGCGGAAGGTAGATGTCGGCGGCCAGGTCCCAGGCGAGCGCCCTGACGGCGACGTGCTGGATGTTGTCGGTCATGGGTACGACTCCTCGTCGGTGAAGCGGGGTTGCGAGCGACCGGTGGCAGGACCACTGGTCGCGGACGTGGTCAGCCCTGGTCGGCGGGCTCGCCGGTCAGGTGCTCCCGGAAGAACGGGACGGCCTGGGAGACGGCGCGGTCGACGTACTCGGGCACGTCGTAGAAGGACATGTGCGTGCCGCCCTCGACGACCTGGAGCTGCTTGGGGCTGCGGACCCGGCCGTGCAGTTCGGTGGACATCCACAGCGACCCGGCGTCGCTGCCGGCCACGATGAGGATCGGCTGGGTGAGCAGGTCCTCGACCATGTGGAAGGCGTCGAAGGTGAAGATCCGCGAGACGCTCCTGGTGAACAGGAACTTGTTCTTGGCGTTGGGGTGCTGGGCGCGCGGAGTGAGGTAGTAGTCGCCGGCCTCGACCAGGTCGCGCGGGGTGTTCTCATCAGGCTCCGGCGGGACGTAGGGCAGATAGGCCGGGTCGGCGCCCTTCACGGCCTCGGCGGTCCGCTGCTCGGCGAGAGCCCTGAGTGTGGGCACGGCGGCCGCGTCGGAGTCGGTGCCGTACCAGCCGCGGCGGAAGGAGGTGCCGATGTTGACGGCGCTGACGGTGGTCAGCGCCTTGATCCGGTAGTCGGTCATCGCGGCGTTGACGCTGTAGCCGCCGCCGGCGCAGACGCCCAGGGCGCCGATGCGCTCCGGGTCGACGTGGTCGAGGGACTGGACGTAGTCGACAGCGGCGCGGACGTCCTCGACGCGGGCGTAGGGGTCCTCCAGGTGATGCGGCTCGCCGCCGCTGTCGCCCTGGAAGGAGGCGTCGAAGGCGAGCGCCACGAAGCCCTGCTCGGCGAGCTTGCTCGCGTACAGGCCGGCGGCCTGCTCCTTCACACCGCCACCGGGGTGGACGACGACGATCGCCGGGTGGCTGCCGTTCGGGTCGAAGTCCTCGGGCGTGTAGAGGTTGCCCGCCATGGTGATCTGGCCGTTGGGGAAGGTGATGGCTTCCATCGTCTGCTCCTGCTGTTGGGGGTGCGGTGTGGTGTGGTTTCAGTGGGTGCGCCGGTACGCAAGGTCGTTCTTGACGCGGGCCGGTTCGATCGGCGCCCCAGGGGGAGGTCGGCGGTGTCCTCGACGCTCATAAGGAGGGTGGCTCCGATTTCCCTGCTGCTTGGAAGAGGGCGGGTGGCCCGTGAGCGGAGGACGCGTCCGATTCGTCGTCGGGGCAGCCCGAGCCGAGAAGTTCTCCGTGAAGAATTCCGCCGGCGGGGGGGGCGAGCCGGCCACTCGTACTGGTTCTTGCCGTACAAGGCCATGTGGGCGGGGCACCGAGACGGCATCATGGCGCCTGCTCGATTCCGTCAGCCGGACACGAAAGGTCTCGGCTCTGAATCATGAGAGATCGGCGATATCCGCCTCTCCGTCATTCTTCGTTTGGTCACAGGACCACACTCGCACGCGCCAGGCACTCCTACCAGAGGAGACTTCCATCCTGGGAGGGGTCCATCCAGGGATAAAAATATCCCTGCCTCCGCAGTGGCGTGCCGGGGGATACTGGAGACCATGAGCAGTGGTGCGCGCCCCGATGAGCTGGGGGCCTTTCTGAAGGCCCGCCGGGCCGACCTGAGCCCGCAAACGGCAGGCCTGTCCGAGAGTGGAGGCCGCCGCCGTGTCCCGGGGCTACGCCGCGAGGAGGTCGCCGCCCTGGCCGCGATCAGCACGGACTACTACACCCGCCTGGAACAGGGCCGCATGCAAGCGTCGGCCCCGGTGCTGAACACACTGGCACGCGTCCTTCACCTGGACGACGACCAGCGCACCTACATGTTCCAGCTTGCCGGGCGCCTCTCGGACCGGCCGGCACGTCGCGCCGTCCAGAAAGCACAGCCCCGGCTGCAGCGACTGCTCGACGACCTGGCCACGATCCCGGGAATCATTCTCGGCCGGCGCATGGACATTCTCGCGTGGAATCCGCTCGCAGCAGCTCTCGTCGCCGATTTTTCGAGCATTCCGGAGAAACACCGGAATTATATACGCCTGGTTTTCACCGACCCGAAGATGCGGGAGCTGTATGCCGACTGGAGGAACGTCGCCCACACCTGTGTGGCCCAGCTGCGCATGGAGGCGGCCCGCGACCCCGACAATCCGCGCCTCACCACACTCGTGGGCGAGCTGTCGGTCCAGGACGCTGATTTCCGCCGGTGGTGGGCCGCCCACCACGTCGCGACGCGCGGCGTCGGTACGAAGACGCTCAGGCACCCGGTCGTCGGCGAGCTGACCCTCGACTGGGACACCCTCGCCGCCACCACCGACACCGACCAGCAGCTCGTGGTCTGGTCCGCCGAACCCGGCTCCCCCTCCCACGACGCTCTACGCATCCTCGCCTCCTGGGCCAACGCCCCGGCTTCAGCCCCCACCGACACCAGCACCGATACCGACCGCTCGCTGCCCGGCTGACCCCATTGCGATGAGGCCGCTGCCACACGGGAACCATGAGCGGCGGCAAGAACCGGGCACCTCCCTCAAGGCGCGCCGGGCCGAGCTGAAGCCCCTCCCGGTAGTGGGCGAGTACGCAGAATGGCGAGCTGATCGCCCCGGCCGACGCCGTCGGCCCACAACTCGTCCAGGAATCGTTCCTCCACGACGGGGATCACGGATATCAGCTCTCGTGAGCCCGGGCGCGGAGCGAGGAGCGACGTTGATGGAGCTGTTGACCTGCTCGCCCGTGGAGTATCCGGTCCTCCAGCGCGCCGGGGCAGCCACCGCTTCATGTGGTCCGCGACCGTCTTCCGCCCCAGCTCACGGCGCGTTTTTGCGACAGACTGCGCCGTGCGCTCCTTCTCCGCACGGATCAGCGTGAGGCGCTCGATCTCGTGGTCCCTCCGTGCCGAAACCGCCCTCTTCGGCCTGCTTGCCCAGACCGTCGCGGAAACGGATCGTGCAGGGGTGCGGGCACCGGGTCGGCCTGGCTCAGCCGCAGTCCTTGAAGAACGACCCCGTACCGCGAGCGAGTTGCCGAGCCGGGCCGGAAGGATCCCGTCGTTTCCCCCGACGAGGCGGGTCCGAACCTGTGCATCCGTGCGAGCTTGTGGCACCGTCGGCCAAGCGTCGGTTCGGACACCTGTCCCGGAATGCGCGGGGACTGGCGCCGCTCAGATGCTGACTTACCTGGCGGCACATCAGAAACATGACGGCATGACGGCCGTAGGACCAGTCGCTCTTCGGGAGTTCTTGGGCGTGGGCGAGTACCGGTACCGCCACGACCACGGCCCCTCCCGCGGGCGAGGCCGCCGGCCGCGCCTCGCCCGCAACGCGCACATGGACATGCGCACGTTGCGGGCCATGGCACCGGGCGCGCGAGTGGACGGCGCGCGGAGTGCCGGTGAGGCGGCCGGACCGCGGGACTGATCGGCTCAGCCGCCGCTCTTGCGCCGGAACGACCGCTGGCTCGCAGCCGGACCGTGCGCCGCACGCACCTTGGACGCGTCCGGGTTGGCGGCGACGTCGGCCGCCTCCGCCTGCGCACCGCGCTTGCGCGCCAGAGCTTCACGGAACTTGCGCTTCAGGTCGTAGTTGCCGTCTTCGTCCGGCGCCAGAGGGGACGTCTCGGCGCCGTCCGGCTCCGAACCTTCCGTCGTTCCGGGCTCTGCGGTCATGGTGACCTCCTGGGTTCGGGGGTGGGCAAGCACAGCTTGTCATGCCGGGCGTGGTGCGGGGCGCCGGCCACCTCATCCCGCTCCGTTTCTGCGGGTGTCCCCGGCGCCGTCGAAGGCGTTCGCTTCGTGAATGGAAGGGGGACAGGGCGGGCTTCGGGCCGGGCCGAGGGTGGTCGAACCCTTGGCCCGGACACTCACTGCCAGGGCGACGACTCTCAGCCGTTGCGACGTACGAGGGCGGCCCTGCGGGCCTCGGCGAGCTTGCGGGCCTCGCCGGCCTTCCGGGACCTGCCGCCGGCGCCGCGGGAGGGGTCCTTGGTGGTGCCCAGGCCGCGGAACGGAGCATTGGTGTTCTTGGGCCGGGGAGCGGCGGGACCTGCGTCGAGCGGGGTGCCGGAGGGAGCCTTGGCGCCGGTGATCCGGCTCAGTTCCGCCTCGCCCGAGCGCACCTTGGTGACGGTCAGCTGGATGCCGGCCCCGGCCATCATGCGGCTCGTCTCACGGAGCTGGCCCGTCAGCACGAGCGTGACCACGCTGCCGGACTCACCGGCGCGGGCGGTGCGGCCGGCCCGGTGCACGTAGTCCTTGGGGTCGGTGGGCGGGTCGACGTTGACGACGAGATCGAGGTCGTCGACGTGCAGGCCGCGGGCTGCCACATTGGTCGCCACCAGAACCGTGATCTGGCCGCTCTTGAACTGCGCCAGGGTCCGCGTGCGCTGCGGCTGGGACTTGCCGCTGTGCAGGGCCCCGGCGTGCACCCCGCTGGCCCGCAGATGGCGGGTGAGCTGGTCGACGGCGTGCTTGGTGTCGAGGAACAGCAGTACGCGGCCGTCGCGGGCGGCGATCTCCGTGGTGACGGCGTAGCGGTCAGGGCCGTGGACGACGAGAAGGTGGTGCTCCATCGCCGAGACCGTGCCCGCGGACGGATCGACCGAGTGGACGACGGGGTCGTGGAGGTGGCTGCGGACCAGCTGATCGACGTCGCCGTCCAGGGTGGCCGAGAACAGCATCCGCTGACCGTCGGGGCGTACCTGGTCGAGCACGTCGACGACCTGCGGCAGGAATCCCAGGTCGCACATCTGGTCGGCCTCGTCCAGCACGGTGATCCCTACCCGTCCCAGGCGGCAGGCGTTGCGCTCGATCAGGTCGTGCAGGCGTCCGGGGGTGGCGACAAGCACCTCGGCCCCCTCGCGCAGCGCGGCGATCTGCCGGCCGATCGACATGCCGCCGACGACCGTGGCCATCCGCAGCCGCAGCGCTTCGGCGTACGGCGCCAGCGCCTGGGTGACCTGCTGGGCCAGCTCCCGCGTGGGCACGAGGACCAGGGCGAGGGGCTGCTTCGGTTGGGCCCGCCGCCCGGCCGTACGGGTCAGCAGCGGCAGGCCGAAGGCGAGTGTCTTGCCCGATCCGGTGCGTCCGCGCCCCAGGACGTCACGCCCCTTCAAGGCGTCGGGCAGCGTGGCGGCCTGGATCGGAAAGGGTGCGTGCACCCCGAGGCCGCTCAGTGTCCGCAGCACCTCCGCCGGCAGTCCGAGACCGGCGAAGGAGGGGGCCGGGAGCAGCGCCGGAGTCCCGGCCCCGGGCTGGGCGGGACCGCCGTGAGCGGTGCCGGAGTCGTCGGGGTGCTTCATGAACAGCCTTCCGCAGGGAGACGTACCGAGGAAGGCCCGGCAGGATGGCACAGCCCACGGACGAGCGGAACCGAACAAGCAGAATCGCCCACCGCGACGACCACGCAAACGCATGACATTAACACAGGGCACGACTCACGCCGGGGATACCGGTCTTCACATCGGACGAGGCGGTTCCCTGCCCGCGGAGCTGCGGCGTCAGAGAGTGAGCACGACCTTGCCCTGGTCCCAGTAGGTGCCGTGGTTCGTACGGACCGCGACTTTGCCGTCCTTGGTGAGGACGAACAAGTCGGCCTTGCCGTCGCCGCCTGCGTCACCGAACTCCAGGACACCCAGCCCGGTGCCGTCGACGAAGCGGTCCCAGCCGCCGGACCACTGCTTGCCCTGGTCCCAGTACGTGCCGCGGTTGGTGCGGACGGCGATGTTCCCGTCCGCCGTGTGGACGATCCCGCGGTTGGTGCGGACGGCGATGTTCCCGTCCGCCGTGTGGACGATCCGATGAAGCGGGCCCAGCCGCCCGACCACTGCTTGCCCTGGTCCCAGTACGTGCCGCGGTTGGTGCGGACGGCGATGTTCCCGTCCGTCGTGTGGACGATCATGTCCGCCTTGCCGTCGCCGTCGACGTCCGCGAAGTACAGCCGGCCCAGATCCTTCCAGGTCACGAAGCGGTCCCAGCCGCCGGACATGACCTTGCCCGGGGCGAAGGTGTCACCCTGGTTGCGGTAGACGACGACGTCACCGTTCGAGCGGAGGACGATCAAGTCGGCCTTGCCGTCACCGTCGACGTCGGCCGAGTGACTCCGGTCGCGGTTGCGGACGTCCTTCACCCAGTCGGCCAGGCCGTCGACCCTGGCGTCCACCGCACCGGTCCGGGTTTCCGTCTCACCGAGACACCCGCCCTGCCAGGAGACGCTGTGGACGGCGGTCAGCTCGACCGCGCCGCCGTTGCCGCGCAGGGCCGGGCCACCGGCGTCACCCTTGCAGACCGAGGCTCCGTCCTGACCGGTCAGCGCCACGGTGGTGTCGGCCACGGAGTCCACCCGGAACTCACCGGTGTGCAACTGGTCCGGGACCCACTCGGTACCGGTCCGCCCGAATCCGGTACCCAGCAGGGTCTCCCCCGCCTCGGGGGCGTCGGTGGCCAGGGCCACCGGCGTGACCGTGGTCACGGGCTCGGCGAGCCGGGCCATGGCCACGTCCCGGTCGTCGCGCGGGACGACCTCGACGACGTCGAGGGTCTGCTTGCCCACGGTCGCCCTGGTCTTCAGCGCGGGTTTGCCCGGCTTGACCACAGCACCCGGCGTGGGCGCGAAACAACTCGTGGCGGTCAGCAGCCACTGCTGGTGCACCAGAGCGGCGGAACAGGAGCGCATGGAATCGCCCTCACCGATGACGAGCCGGGCGGTGAAAGCCTGGTCACCCGCGGCCGCGGGCTTGCCCGAGAGCGCCTGCGCGGCGGGCGCCGCGCTGAGCACGCCCGCGGCGACCGCCAGGACGACGCCGGCGGTCATGGCGCCGCGAGCCCGCCGGGTGCGGATTCCTGTGGTGCGCAAGGTACTTCCTCCTGGGGTTGATCGCGGGCGGGGCAAGACGATGTGAGCAGGTGGTCCGTCACTGTGGCGGGCTGGACCGCCACGGTCGGTAGGCGGCGGCGCGGGCCCGTCACGGTCGCACGCTGGTCCTCCGCAAGGTGGACAGGCCGACGCGAGACGGACAGGCCGACGTGAGACGGACAGGCCGACGTGAGACGGACAGGCCGACGTGAGACGGACAGGCCGACGTGAGACGGACAGGCCGACGTGACAGTGGCTGGGCATGCCAGGACGGGCCGGGAGACGCTGTGGCGGCCAGCGCCGGGCAGGGGCGGTGCCGCCCGGTGTCCTTCGGTCTCCACCGGTTCCTGCCGGTGCCTGCCAGTGCCTGCCAGTGCCTGCCGGGTGGCACGACGACCGGGGAGCACCGAGGGGTCCGCGTGCCCGGCTCGCCGGCCTGATACCCGTCGAGATCGCCGGGACGGGACCACCGTGCGCTCCGTACGCCGGACCGAAGGCGACGCTCCCGGGCGCGGCGCCCGGCGTCGGCGGCGCCTCGCCGCGCGCCGTGGGGAGCGTGGCGAGGCGGTGACGTCCGGCCAGTCGCAGGTGGCCTGGCAAGATCCCGGCGCACGGGACGCCGAGGACGGGTTACTTCGAGGTCCTGATCTCCACGAGCATGTGGTCGCGGCCCTCCGGGTCCGCCGACTCGCCCACCGGCGTCCAGCTGTTCTTGTTGATCTCGTAGGACTTCTCCTCGCTGCCCACGGTCATGTCGACCGTGGTGGAGTAGTCGTTGCCCCTGATCGAGAAGACGGCGGGGATCTCCAGGGTCAGCCAGCCCTCGTTGCCGACGGTGTTGAAACAGATCTTGTCGGCCTTGTCCCGGGCCAGAAGCTCCAACTGCCCCGTTCCGGTGACGCAGTCGGCGAGCGTGATGTGGCCGTCGCCGCGCTTGAGGACGATGTTCCGCTCCGCCAGGATCTTGTCGGCCTGGGGGTAGTCGAAGTTCTCCACGGCATAGCCGGGGGCGTCCCCAGCGACCAGCGCGGCGGTGTCGGCGGCCTCTGCGGTGCCCGCACCCGAGCCCTGCGCGCCGCCGGCCACCGCGGTCCAGGCCAGCGCGCCGCCGACGGCGGCGGCGGCGAGTACCCGTACCGTGAGCCGCATTCTCCGCGACTTTCCGGCGTCGGTGCTGATTTCCTTCATTGCATCCCCAATTCCGTAGCCACCGCCCGGGCCTGAAAAAACACCGGTTCCGAAACCGGTCGCCCAGACCCGTCGCGGACAGGGGAAGCCGCACACACGAAATGAAAGCCCCCCTCGCGCACCCTCGGCACGCCTCCGCGACGCACTGCCCGAACCCCCGGTGATCGTCATCGGCCCTGGCATCCCAGCACGGTGACGCACCCACGTCCAGCGCCGTGAACTGCCCATACCCGGACATTGAAAGCAAGCTCGCGGTGACCTGCGTCACGCCGGGAAAGGGCCGCAGGTGCTGACGTCACGATTTCATGGAGAAAGGTGCCGGATCGTCACATCCTCATGATTCGATGCACTGTTGCCGTATTGGTGGGCACAACTTCCCCGGATTTTCGAGCATGTTGATACTGTCCACGAATTGTGGCGGGGGCCGGTCCACGGAGCCGCCGTCCGTCACGGCGCGAAATCCGACACGTCACCGCATCATTCGTAGAAGGGCAAGCCCCGCATGCAGACAGCTTTCTGGAGCAGACGCCGCGTCCTCGGCGCGCTCGCGGCCGCGACCGCTGTCGCCGCCACCCCCTCGGTCCTGCGGCCGGCCACCGCCGCGGCCGCCGAGACGGGAGGGGCCGACCCGGTGCCGCTGCCGGACACCGAGCGCGCCAAGGCCGTCCGCGCGTGGCTGACCGGCGGCAAGGGCGTCAAGGCCGCCGCCACCACGGCCCTGTGCGGGACCGACACCGAGATCCGGACCTTCCTCGCCGAGACGCTGCCGCAGCAGACCGTGCAGGACAACCGGGTCGCGATCGTCCGCAGTCTGGACCGTGCGGGCAAGGGCCTGCGCCGTGAGGCCGTCGCCGCCCTGGACAACGGCGACGAGGCGATAGCCGGCTTCCTCTCGAAGGGCTTCGCCCCCGCCATCCTGGAGGATTTCCAGGTCGCCACCAGCATCGTCGCGTCCACCGGTGACAAGGGCGTGGTGCGTGCTGCCAACGCCGCCCTCGATGCCGGCACCGAGCCGGCGCTCCTCGCCTTCCTCGCCGACAAGCAGTACGACGCGCGGCTGGAGGACACCCGGGTCCAGGTCAGCGTCATGCTGATGACGGGCGGTCCGGAGGTGCAGAAGTACGCGGACCGCGCGCTCAGCGGCACCGCGAAGGACGTCGAGTGGTTCATCGAGACCGGCCAGCACATCGCGCGCGCCCGCGACCAGGAGTCGGCGACCATCGAGGAGCTGGTGGCCGTCGTCGAGCGCGAGGGCAAGCGCGCCGAACGCGAGACGAACCTGGCCATCGAGGCCGGAGCGCGCGCCGAGACCGCCGCCGCCAAGGCCAAGGAGGCCGCCGAGAAGGCCGCCGCCGAGGCCGCCGCCGCCCAGAGCGACGTGCAGAAGTCAGGGGCCGCGGCCCGCAAGGCGGCGAGCGCGGCGAAGGGCGCGGCCGACGCCGCCCGCAACGCCGTCAACGCCTCCAACGCGGCCGTGCAGGCCTCCCGCCGTGCCTCCTGGGCCGCCGCGGGCGCCGCCCAGGCCGCCGCGAAGGCCGGCAACGCCGCCGCCCGCGCCTACAACGCCGCGATCGCCGCGTCCAAGGACGCCGGCAAGGCGCAGGACGCCAAGAACGCCGCGGTCGCCGCCCGCAACGCCGCGGCCAAGGCCCGCAGCGCCGCCGCAGCGGCGGACAAGGCGGCCCTCGCCGGCGACGCGGCCTCGGACGCCGGCCTGGCCGCCGCCTCCGCCGCCCGCAACTCGGCCGCCGCCGCGACCGCCGCCGCCCAGGCCGCCGTCTCCGCCGGTGCCGCCCAGGCGGAGGCCGCCGAGGCCAAGCGCCAGGCCGCCATCGCCACCAGCGCCGCCAACCGCGCCACCAACGCCGCCTCCGCCGCCCAGGCCCTGGCGACCGCCGCCGCCAAGGCGGCCCGTACCGCCCGCGACGCCGCCAACTCCGCCGCCGCCCACGCCGACAAGGCCGCGGACGCCGCCGAGGAGGCCGTGAAGTACGCGGGTCAGGCCGTCGACTACGCCAACAAGTCGACCGCCCACGCCGCGGAGGCCGTGAAGGCCGCCAACACCGCCACCCAGGCCGTCAGCGACGCCCTGGAGGTGGAGAAGAACGCCCGCGCCGCCGAGGCGCAGACCCTGGAGCAGGACAAGCAGCAGGCCATCGAGGAGGCCCGGCAGCTCGCCGCGATCGAGCAGACCGAACTCTACGACGTCCGCGAGAAGCGGCTGATGGAGGAGCGCACCACCCAGGCGACCAAGGACCTCATCGCCAAGGCGGAACAGGCGCTGTACTCGGGCGACATGGCGGCCGCCGCGACCCTGGGCCGGCAGGCCGCGGTCGCCCTGATGGACGCCCGCGGGGCCAACACCCGGCAGGCCGCCCAGCACGCCCTCGCCGGCTCCGACGACGACGTCTACGCCTGGATCGACCTCGACCGGGCCCTCGCCCAGACGCAGGACGACCGCGAGACCACCCTCCACGTGGCGACGGTCGGCGGACCGAAGGTCGCCGCGGCCGCCGCGGCCGCGCTGGAGAGCGGCGACTCCAAGGCCGTCGGCGACTTCCTCACCGGCGGCATGAAGCGTGCCTCGGACGAGGACCTGCGCGTCGCCATCAACAAGATCATCGACGATGACGCGGGCAAGGCCGTCAAGGAGGCCGCCAACAAGGCGCTCGACGAGAACACCACCGAGTCCCTCAACTACTTCTTCGACCACGACTACCCGCTGGCCGTCCAGGAGGACGACCGGGTCCGGGCTTCCGAGCTGATCAACACCGCGGGCGCCTTCACCAAGGCCTACGCGGAGGTCGCGCTCGAAGGACCGGCGTGGATGCTGCGCAACTTCATCACCGTGATCCAGTACCGCACGGCGCAGCTCGACTTCGACACCGCCACTCACGTCGCCGCCATCCGCGGGGCCATCGCCGCCGCCGCGAAGATCGCGCAGAAGGCGCAGGAGGACGCGGCCCTCGCCTCGAAGGCCGCCGCCGACGCCCGCAAGGCCGCCGCCGAGGCCCAGGAGTGGGCGCAGAAGGCGCTGGACTCCGCCGCCAAGGCCGAGGACTACGCCCAGCAGGCGCGGGACAACGCCGACGCCGCCGACAAGTCGGCCGCCGCGGCCCAGGCCTCCGCCAACACGGCGAAGAACGCCGCCGCCACCGCCCGCAGCGCCGCCCGCTCCGCCAACTACTCGGCCAACAAGGCCGTCGACTCGGCGCGCGCGGCGCTCGCCTCCTCCGCCGCGGCCCAGCGCTCCGCCGCCGCGGCCCGCGCCGCCGAACTCGCCGCCTCCGCGGACGCGAAGGCCGCCGCCGCCGCGTACGCGCAGGCCAAGCAGATCGCCGCAGACAAGAAGCGGGCCGAGGACATCGCAAAGGCCAAGGAGGCCGCGGCCCAGGCCCAGAAGCTGCGCGACGCCAAGCAGGACCCGGCCAACTCCGACAAGAACAACCAGGTCAACCCGAACGGCACCGCGGACGGCGACGCCGACGAGTGGTGGAACGACGCCCAGTTCTACGCGGACGCCGCCAACGCGATCAGCGTCGGCGCCGGGTTCCTGTCGGCCGGCTGCGCCCTCGCCGCCATCGTCTTCCCGCCGGCCCTCGGCGCGGCCGGCTTCTTCGCCGGCGTCTCCGCGGGCGCGGGCGCCCTCGGCACCCTCTTCACGGGCATCGAGCACGGCTTCACCAGCAGCGCCTTCTGGGAGTCCGCCGCCGGCACCGGCCTGAGCCTGGTCTCCTTCGGCGCCTACAAGTGGGTCGGCGCCGCTGACAAGGCGCTCGGCGGCGGCCTCGTCAAGCCCGTCGTCAGCAAGATCACGGACACCGGTGAGGACCTGGTCTCCGGCATCACGAAGGGCCTCAGCGACCTGTGGGGTCTGGCGGCCTGATCCCGCCCGCCCCCTCTTCCGGGGCGCCGCCGCCGGGCGGCGCCCCCTTCTCCCCTCCTCTCACGGAAAGTTCCTGTCCCCATGCATGGAATACGTGGCGGGCGCGCGGCAAGGAGACGCGCCCGCTCGACGGTCCTGACCGTCCTCACCGCCCTGACCCTCCTCACGACGGCCGCGACGAGCCAGGCGGCCGAGCCGCGCGCGACGGCGAAGGCCCCGTCCGCCGCCAAGTCCACGGCGTCCGGCGCGAGGACCACCGGGTCCAGCAGGTTCGCGGCGGGCTCCGGTGAGGACTGCACCCCCACCGCGCCGGGCTCCAAGGAGCGCCGCGCTGGTGCCGTCGAGTCCTGTGTGACGGTCGCCCCCGCACCGGTGCGGGCGAAGACCCGCACCGGTGTCGCCGCGCCCGCCACCACCCTGGCCGCCGCCGGCAGTTGCGACCTCACCAGCCCCGGCACCTACAGCTACGAGCGCTTCTCGTACTGCGTGACCGGCATCAACGTCACCTACATCCTGCGCGACAGCAACGCTCGGGAGATCGGGCGCGGCACCCTGGCGGTGTCCACCAGCGCCGGCCTCTCCCCGACCGCGACGACCTGGAACGAGCAGGTCACGGTCACCATGACCAGCGCCCAAGGCGACGTCGCCGCGCTGAACGCCAAGTTCCGCGCCTCCTGCGACGCCGGCTGCACGGCCACCAAGACCGCGCCCTGGTACGGCGGCGGCCTCACCCTCGGCCAGACCCTGACCGGTACCGTCACGTACTCCTCGCCCCAGACGGCGGGCTCCTCCGCCTCCTTCTACACGGCGTACGCGATGTACGTGACGTCCCCGGGCGCGACGGCGACCGACCCGAACGCGTCGTGGAAGAACGCGCGTCAGATCAGGTGCGACGACGCGGTCGGCGGCACTTCGGTGGCGGGCTGTGCCGTCCCCTCCGTCATGGCCGTCGTGCCGATGAAGGCGACGAGCGCGGACGCGGGCGGCGCCGTGGCCGCCTACGGCTGGGCCCAGAAGAACCTCGACGGGGCCTGGGGGACGAAGGGCAGGCCGCTGACCCGCTCGACGAGCGGCGTGGCCGGCCGCACCGCCGCCACCTGCACCGGCTTCACGGCCCAGACCGATCTCGTCGACGCCGACAGTTGCGGCGACTTCCCGTTCGGCGAGGCGAAGGAGGGTGGCGCCGCCGGCAGCCAGTGCGTCCAGGTGATCCCCAACCTCGGCAACGGCGAATGGGACACCTACATCCTGAACGACGGTCATGCCCTGGACCGTTCCTCACCCTGTGTGCAGGCCCACGTCACGCCCACCGAGAAGCAGTTCGCCGACACACAGCTCGCCGGCGGCTTCGCGGACCAGCGGGTGATCGACGCCGACCAGTTCGAGCTGACGGTCTCGACGCCGGACACGGGACCGCAGGCCAGCTGCCTGAACGACCAGCCGCCGGCCGGCGCGCTTCCCAACGGTGACGGCTGGTTCAAGAACACCACCGAGCCGGTTGCGCTGGTCAACCAGACCGACCCGACGAGCGGGCCCGGACAGCGGCCGACCCAGGCGCAGGCCTGCCTGGGGCGGAACACCGGCAGAGGGACCGGAACCAGCGACCCCGTCACCGGCATGAAGGACGCCGAGGCGTTCAAGAAGGCGAACAACGTCACCTACCAGCTGGCCAGGTGCCATCTCATCGCGAACATCCTCGGCGGACAGGGCACGAGTGCGCTCACTCGCTACAACCTCGTCCCCTGCTGGCAGTCGGGGATGAACACGGGCACGCCCAGCATGCGGACGTTCGAGACCAAGGCGCAGGACCTGATCAAGGGCCCCATCGCCGCTTTCGGAGCGAACGACGCGCTCTTCTACCAGGTGACGCCCGTCTACAAGGACACGAACAGCACCATCCCGACGGGTGTCACGATGAACGCGACGATCCAACGGGCGGACGGGACGACCGAGGAACTGTTCCCCAACGTCTACGTCACCAACACCTACCAGAACACCGGATCACTCAACCTGGGTAACTGACCCGCCCAGTTCGCGCCAACGGGAGCCTGCATGAGTTTCACCACCCCACCGCGGCCGTTCGACGTCACCGCGCTCTTCCCTCAACTGGCCCCGCTGGCGCGCATCGCGACCCGGCTGCACCCGCGGCCGGCGTCGCCGACCGTGCACGACAGCTCGGTCGGCGGGCCGCTGCTGTGGCCCGCCGGCGAGCCCTGGCCGCACTGCGACGAGCCGCACGACCGGAACGCGGCGCCGGTGGTCCACTCCCCGGACGACGTCCGGCTCCTGCGCCGCGACCTCGCGGCAGCGACCGAGCGGCTGCGTCTCGACCCCGAGGCCCCCGAGGTCACTCCCGAGGAGCGGGAGAACTGGGAGCGGATCAAGGGGGGCCGCCCGTGGTCCGACGGCCCGGTCCCTCTTCTCCCCGTCGCCCAGCTCTACGCCCGCGACGTCCCCTTCCCGCGCCCCGCCGACGCTGACCTCCTCCAGGTCCTGTGGTGCCCCTTCGACCACGCGGAACACCCCCATCCCCGGACCGCGCTCTTCTGGCGCTCCGCCGCCACCGTCACCGACGTCCTCGACGCGCCGCCCGAGCCGCCGGTCATCCAGTCCGCGCACTATCTCCCGGAGCCGTGCCTGCTCTCACCGGAGCAGGTCACCGAATACCCCCACCCCAGGGAGCTGGGCAAGGAGATCCGGGACCAGCTGGACGACTCCAGCCGCTGGGAGACGATCGATCCCGCGCGGTACGACGCGTACGCGTACGACCCGGGCGAGCTCTACCTCGGCAGCCTCTCCACCGCCCCCGGCTGGAAGACAGGAGGCTGGTCCCGCTGGGACCCCACCGACCCCGTCGACCGCCCCTGTCCCGAGTGCGGTACCGAGGAGGTCCCGCTCCTCACCATCGCCTCCTCGGAATGGGACGGCATCAGCAAGTCCTGGATCGCCGAGGAGGAACCGGCGAACCCGGGCCCGCCTCCTCTGGGCGCCCGGGACGGCGACTTCACCCGGATCGACATCGTCGGCGGCTACAACCTCCAGCTCCACGCCTGTCCTGCCGACCCGTCCCATCCCCACATCGAGCTGGTCCAGTGACCGGCACGAGCCCGTAGCGGACCTTCCGGGCGGGAGCCCGGCGGCCGCGGCGGGAAGGGCCGGGGCGACCGCCACGAGAACGTACTGGAACGTTGCGTCTATCCCTTGTCAGGTGCGAGCGGGGCCGGGTCTTCTCCGGCCGGGCCGCGGACGACGGGTCCGGCGGAGGCGTCGAAGGCATGGGTCACCTCGGGGACGGTGCCTTCCACGAGCAGCTTCCGCGCCTCGTCCTCGAAGCGGCGGTCGTTCGCCGTGAGCCGGCTGTGGTGCTGGGCCAGGTGCTCCGACCAGGAGGCGACCAGGTAGTTCTCGATGAACCGGCCGGGGTCGTCGCCGTCCTGGAAGAGACCCCAGGTCACCGCTCCGGTGCGGCGCCGGGAACGGGCCACCTGCCGCATCCGGCCGGTGAAGGCGGCCCAGTCCTCGGGGGCGATCCGGTAGGTGACGGAGACGAGGACCGGGCCGTCCCGCGGCCCTGGTTCGAACACCAGGGGCGGAACGGGCCAGTGCGCGGAGGGACTTGGATCGAGTCCCTCCGTGGCGTGCAACGGCCACCTGCGCACGCTCAGGGCGCTGCCCACCAGGAGCCCGGCGCCGACCAGCAGGGCGGCGCCCAGTCCCGCCGTGTCGGCCAGCGCCCCCCACAGGGGTGCGGTCAGTGCCTGCCCGCCCTGGAAGACCACGAGGTAGACGGCGAGTCCCCGGCCCCTGACCCAGCCGGGCAGTCTCTGCTGGACAGCGGCGTTGAGGGTGGACAGCACCCCGATCCAGGCCAGGCCCGCGGGCAGCAGGGCAGCCGCCGCGAGCCAGGGGGTGCGGGTCGTGGCCAGCACCACCAGCGTCGCGGCGAAGACCGCCGCCCCTGCCGCGAGGGTGCCGTTGGCGCCCGTCCTGCGGCGGATCGCGGGCAGCGCGAAGGCGCCGCCCACCGCTCCGGCACCGACGACACCGAGCAGGAGCCCGTAGCCGCCGGGGCCCAGTCCCAGGGTGCGGCTCGCCACGAGCGGAAGAAGCGACCACAGGGCGGCTCCGCCCGGGATGAACAAGACCGTGCGCAGCAGGACCCGGCGGACGCCGGGGGCGTGCCAGACGTAGCGGCGGCCGGCCCGCACGGCTGCCAGGAGTCCTTCGCCCTGGAGCAGGGGCTGCCGTGCGGCGGACCCTCGCCACAGCAGCAGGACCGACACGATGCCCAGGTAGGACAGGGCGTTGAAGGCGAACACCCATCCCGCGCCGGCCGCCGCGACCACCGCGCCGCCGAGGGCCGGGCCCACGGCGCGGGCCAGGTTCATGTTCACGGCTCCCAGCGCAGCCGCCTGCCCCAGCTGTTCGCGCTCGACCAGTTCCGGCTGGATGGCCTGCCAGGCCGGGCCCATCAGCGCGGTGCCGCAGCCCAGCAGGAAGGTGAGGCCGAGCAGAACGCCCGGGGCGAGGACGCCCTCGAACGCGAGCGCCGTCAGCACGGTGGAGACGGCGAGCAGGGCGAACTGGGCGGCCAGGAGCACCCTGCGCCGGTCGTAGCGGTCGGCCAGCACACCGGACGGCAGCGCGAGCAGGACGACGGGGAGACTGGAGGCCGTCTGCACGAGCGTGACCAGGGCGGCGCTGTGCCCGACGAGCAGCCACTGGGCGCCGACCGTCTGCATCCAGGTGCCCGTGTTGGAGACCAGTTGCGCGATCCACAGCGCGCGGAAGACACGCGCCGCGAGCGGCGCCCAGGCCGAATCGTCCGCGATCCTCATGCGGTGGGCCCCGTCCAGGCGGGGGCGCGGACCGACAGGCGGCGGGCGGCTGACGAGGCGGCGGTGAGCAGGAGCAGGACGGGCCCCAGGACGGGGAGGGGCTCGGCGTGCCCCAGGAGCAGGGCTCCCGCGAGGGCTCCGAGCGACATGACGAGGACGGAGGGAACGCGCCGGCCGGGACCGGGAGCCGGGCCGCCGGCCGGGGAGGAGTCGCGGACGACGAGGTCCGCCGCGTCGTCGGTGGCGCGGGGAATCAGCCCGCCGACCGGCATTGTGGACACCTTTCGACAACCTCCTGCGGGACGAACTGCGTGGGATCTGCCGGGAGGCCGCGCGCTCGGACCGGACGGGATGTCCGCGAGGTGCACGGAGGCCGTGCCGCGGCGGCCGCTTCGCCGGTCACGCTATGCCGGTCGGCCCTGCCCGGGTTTCTGGTGAGCGCACTGCGGTTTGCCTGGCAGCGCACTCGGCCTCCCCTGCGTCCTTTCCGGGGGTGACTGTTCGAGCGGACGGGGCTTCGCCCCGCGACCGCCCGCGGTGCTCACGCCGGTTCCGTCCCGGAGCCAGAGTCCGCCCCGCCCGCCCGCGCCGTACAGCGAAGACGTACTGGTGCCCCTCGCACCGCCACGCGTCCCCCGCCGGGCCGCTGCCCGGGTTGAACGCGGGGCCCGCCGATAGAATGTGACCGGGCCGGCCGCCGGCTCACGCGACGGGAAAGGTGCCGTCATGACCGGACGCATCAGCTACCGGAGGATCTACGAGGACGCGTCGCCGCGGGACGGCAAGCGGGTGCTCGTCGACCGGCTGTGGCCCCGTGGCGTGAGCAAGCAGGACGCGCGGCTCGACGAGTGGCTGCGGGACGTCGCCCCCTCCACCGATCTGCGCCGCTGGTACCACCACGACCCCGACCGCTTCGCCGAGTTCCGCCGCCGTTACCTCGCGGAGCTGGACGACCCCGACCACCACCCCGCCGTCGAACGCCTGCACGACCTGATGGCCCATGACGACGTCACCCTGCTCACCGCGACCAAGGACGTGGACCGCAGTGAGGCCGCGGTGCTCGCCGCCTGGCTGAACGGTGCGGACCGCCACGGCTCGTGACCGGGAGCCGTACGGCGGGTCCTGGTCCGTCGTGAAGGCGAGCCCGCGAAGTCCGCCCGGAGGGCGCCCGCGCCCCGGAAGCCCATGACCACGCGTCACCGTGCGCACCGAGCCTGGAGGCATGCTTCGTGGCCGAGTCACAGTCCGTGATCGCCCCGCCCGCCCGTTCCGCGCTGTTCCTCGTCTGCACCGTCGCCCCCGGCGGGGAGGCCGCCGTCCGCGACCTGCTCCCGGACGTGGCCGGGCTGAAGCGGTCGGTGGGCTTCCGGGCACCGGACGACGCCCTCACCTGCGTCGTCGGCATCGGCTCCACCGCCTGGGACCGCCTCTTCGACGGGCCGCGCCCGCGCGACCTGCACCCGTTCGTGCCGCTGGCCGGCGCCCGTCACCACGCCCCCTCCACCCCGGGCGACCTGCTGTTCCACCTGCGGGCCCGGCGCATGGACCTCTGTTTCGAACTGGCCCAGCTGATCGGCGAACGCCTGCGCGGCGCCGCCACCGTGGTGGACGAGGTGCACGGCTTCAAGTCCTTCGACGAGCGCGACCTGCTCGGCTTCGTCGACGGCAGCGAGAACCCGGAGGGCCGGCCGGCCGCCGACGCCGTCCTCGTCGGCGAGGAGGACCCCGGTTTCGCCGGCGGCAGCTACGTCATCGTCCAGAAGTACCTGCACGACCTCACGGCCTGGAAGGCGCTGCCCACCGAGGAGCAGGAGAGGGTCATCGGCCGCTCGAAGGCTGACAACGTCGAGATGCCCGACGACGTCAAACCCGCCGACTCCCATGTCGCCCTCACCACGATCACCGACGAGGACGGCACCGAACACAAGATCGTCCGGGACAACATGCCCTTCGGCCGGGTCGGGGCGGGCGAGTTCGGCACCTACTTCATCGGGTACGCGCGCACGCCCGCGGTGACCGAGCAGATGCTGCGGAACATGTTCCTCGGCGACCGGCCCGGCGTGCACGACCGGATCCTCGACTTCTCCACCGCGGTCACCGGCTGCCTCTTCCACGTGCCCACCGCCGGCTTCCTCGGCGACCCGCCGCCCGCGCCCACGGCCGCCGCCTCCGTCCCGGAGGGCTCCTCGCGCATCGGCGGTCTCGAAGGAGGCTGATCAGACGTCCACACCTCCCGTGACGAGCAGCCTCCACAGCGAACCCGTCCCGGTCACGTCCCAGGCGTGGGCCCGGACCGAGGCGGAATTCCGGGTCGCGCTCCGTCGCAGCGGCTTTCGCGGGGCCTTTGCCGCATCCGCGCGGACTCTCCGCTTCCGGAGGCGGACCGACCGGCATGATGATCATGAAGGTGCCGTGGTCACACGGTCCGTACCCGTCCGTTCACGGCGAGAGAGTGCGAATTGAGTACTTCGCACGACGCACAGGCCGGCGCCCGTCCCCGGGCCGGGAAGAGCGACGCGGGGCAGCGGCGGGGCGGCCTGCCGCCGCTGGTCGTGGTGCTGCTGCTGGCGCTGGTCGGGCTGCTGGCCGTGCTCTGGCTTCCGCTGGGGGTGCTGGCGCGGGTGGCGGCGCTGGTGCTGCTGTGGATCTCGCCGCGCTGGTCGGTGCGGGACAAGTCGCTCGCCACGCTCGTCGCGGTCGTGCTGACCGCCGCGCTGGACGTGTTCCTGTACTTCGTCGACCCGGCCGGGGTGACGCCCCAGCGCCTCGCCGCCGCGGTCGAGATCGTCCTGCCCGCGTCGGCCGCGGGGTGGCTGTGGCGCACCAGGCGCTGACACGGACACCCGGGGGGGCCGGGCCGGGCCGGCCGCGGCGGGCCCGGCGGAGGAGGCGGACGTCAGGGCTGCCGGACTCGCGTGCCGGGGGCGGGGCGGCTGCGCGCGGCGGGCGCCCGGTCGCGCGCCACGGCGCCGGGCCGGCGTCCGTCACTTCGTTCCCGGGGCACCCGCCGACGCCGACTGAGAGTACGCGGGCCGGGGTACCCGGTGGCCCGTCCTGCCGGCCTCGGGGCGAAGGGATTTGTGGTCATGGCTGACGACACGAGCGGCTCCGTCCGTGAGGAGGCGCGGCCCGCGGACCCCCAGGCACGGGCCTACGCGGACCCGGCCCCGGTGGGCCTCGCCGGCTTCGCGCTCACCACGCTGCTGCTGTCCATCATCAACACCGGCCTCCTCAAGGAGAGCGGCGCGATCCTCCCGGTGCTCGCCGTCGCGGCGTTCTACGGCGGCATCGCGCAGTTCGTCGCGGGACTGTTCGAGTTCCGGCGCGGCAACACCTTCGGCGCGACGGCGTTCATGTCCTACGGCGCCTTCTGGCTGACCTACTGGTGGCTCGTGCAGCACCTCGGCGTCGCCGGGGACGTGCACAACGCCCTCGGGCTCTACCTGCTCGGCTGGGGCATCTTCACCGCCTACATGGCGGTGGCCGCGCTGCGGGTCAGCCTCGCCGTGCTGGCGGTGCTTGTGCTGCTCACGCTCACCTACGTCTTCCTGGCCGTCGGGGCGTTCCAGGGCGGGGCGCCGCCGCGCGTGATGACGCAGGTCGGCGGCTGGCTCGGCATCGTGACCGGGCTCACCGCCTGGTACGCCTCGGCGGCGGCCGTCATCAACGCCACGCACCGGCGGACGCTGCTGCCGACCGGCCCTCGCTGAGAAACGGCCCCCGGCCGGGCGTACGGCGGTGCCGCCACCTGGACCGGGGCGCCCGGGTCCCGGTTGCGGCGCCGTGGCGTCCGGGTCCCGGTGCACGAGGGTCGTGGCCCGGTACGGGGCCCGTCCGGGACGCACCACGGCCCCTGCCCGGTCGCGGGGCCGGGCCAGGGCGCACGACGGTCCTGATCCCGGTACGCGGAGGCCCGAGCCGGTGCACCGTGCCGGGGCACCGCGCGGTACCCCGGCACGGTGCACCGGTCCGGCCGGGCGCACCGCGCTTACGCCACCGCCTCCGCGCCGTCGGTGACGGGCCCCGCCGCGACCGGGCTGTCCGCGGCCGGCGGTGCGCCGGCCGGCTGCTGCTCCCCCTCCGTGGACGGGTTCCCCTCCGTGGAACGGTCCCCTTCCTGCGGCTCTCCCCCGGGCCGCTCCCCCGGCCGCTGTCCGCCCTGGTGGCGCTGCTGGGCGAACTGCGTGCGGTACAGCTGCGCGTAGCGGCCGTCCGCCGCCAGGAGTTCGTCGTGCGTGCCGCGTTCGACGACCGTGCCCGCCTCCACGACGAGGATGAGGTCGGCCGCGCGCACCGTGGACAGCCGGTGGGCGATCACCACCGCGGTGCGGTCCGCCAGGGCCTCGGCCAGAGCCTCCTGGACCGCCGCCTCCGAGGTGTTGTCGAGGTGCGCGGTGGCCTCGTCGAGGATGACGACCCGCTGGCGGGCCAGCAGCAGCCGGGCGATCGTCATCCGCTGGCGCTCGCCGCCGGACAGCCGGTAGCCGCGTTCGCCGACGACGGTGTCCAGGCCGTCCGGCAGCGAGCGGACGAGGTCGTCGAGGCGGGAGCGGCGCAGGGCGTCCCACAGTTCTTCCTCGGTGGCATCGGGGCGGGCCAGCAGCAGGTTGGCGCGCACCGAGTCGTGGAAGAGGTGGCCGTCCTGGGTGACCATGCCGAGGGTGGCGCGCAGGGTGGCGGCGCTCAGGTCGCGCACGTCGACGCCGCCGATGCGCACGGCGCCCTCGTCGACGTCGTACAGGCGCGGCAGCAGCTGGGCGATGGTCGACTTGCCGGCGCCGGAGGATCCCACCAGGGCGACGGTCTGTCCGGGTTCGGCGCGGAAGGAGACGCCGTGCAGGACCTCGGCGCCGCCCCGGGTGTCCAGGCTCGCGACCTCCTCCAGGGAGGCCAGGGAGACCTTGTCGGCGGACGGATAGCCGAAGCGGACGCCGTCGAACTCCACCGCGACCGGGCCCTCGGGCACCTCGCGGGCGTCCGGCTTCTCCTCGATGAGCGGCTGGAGGTCGAGGACTTCGAAGACCCGCTCGAAACTGACGAGGGCGCTCATCACCTCCACGCGCGCCCCGGCGAGCGCGGTGAGCGGCGCGTACAGGCGGGTCAGCAGCAGGGCGAGGGAGACGACGGCGCCCGGCTCCAGGGTGCCGCGCAGGGCGAACCAGCCGCCGAGCCCGTAGACCAGGGCCAGGGCGAGGGAGGAGACGAGGGTCAGGGCGGTGATGAAGGCGGACTGGGCCGTCGCCGTGCGGATGCCGATGTCGCGGACCCGGCGGGCGCGGGCGGCGAACTCCGCCGATTCCTCCTCGGGGCGGCCGAAGAGCTTGACGAGGGTGGCGCCGGGGGCCGAGAACCGCTCGGTCATCCGGGTGCCCATCGCCGCGTTGAGGGTGGCCGCCTCGCGCTGCATGCGGGCCATGCGGCTGCCCATCCGGCGGGCCGGGATCACGAACACCGGCAGCAGGACGAGGGCGAGCAGGGTGATCTGCCAGGACAGGGTGAGCATCACGGCGAGCGTGAGCAGCAGCGTGACCACGTTGCTCACCACTCCGGACAGGGTGTTGCTGAAGGCGCGCTGGGCGCCGATGACGTCGTTGTTGAGGCGGGAGACGAGCGCGCCGGTGCGGGTGCGGGTGAAGAAGGCGACGGGCATGCGCTGCACGTGGTCGAAGACCGCGGTGCGCAGGTCGAGGATGAGTCCTTCGCCGAGGGTCGCGGACAGGCGTCTGCCGAGGATGCCGAGCGCCGCCTCGGCCATCGCGATGGCCGCGATCAGCAGGGCGAGGTGGACGACGGTGGCCCGGTCGCCGCGCGAGACGATCGCGTCGACGACTCGTCCGGCGAGGACCGGGGTGGCCACGGCGAGCAGGGCGGTCACCACTCCGAGGGCGACGAAGCGGGCGATGCGGCGGCGGTGCGGGCGGGCGAAGGCACCGATGCGGCGCAGCGTCTCGCGGGCGAAGGGGCGGCGCTCCTGCTGGGCGTTCATCACGCTGTGCAGCTGCGTCCAGGCGGTGGTCTCCATACTCATGGAGGAGAACCTAGGACCTCAAGCAACGTTGAGGTCAACACCGGGCCGCGGGGGGTGAGGGCGCACGGGCGCGCCCGGGGCGCCGGCCGGATGGCTCCCGGGCTCCGGTGGCGTGCGCCCCGGGCGCCGGTCATGTACGAACTACCCTTGCGCATGGGGCAGGATGAGCGGTCGCGCATCCGAAAATCGAGCAGGTGATCACGTGACGCAGCATCGCCCACGGCCGTGGACGGCCACCCATCGTGCAGACGCTCTGCGCGGAGGCGGCCGGTGAACCGCGCCGTGACCCTGGACGATCTGGTCCTCGCCGGGATCTCGGTGGCGGCGGGGGTGGCGGTGGCCTTCCTGTCGCGCACGCTGCTGCTCTGGCTGGCCCGGCACGCCAAGCGGACCCGCTGGAGCGGTGACGACGTCATCGTGGACGCGCTGCGCACGGTGGTGCCGTGGGCGGCCATCGCGGGCGGCGCGGCGGGCGCGGCGGCGGTCCTGCCGCTGACCCGGGCCGCCCGGCACCATGTGCACCAGGCGCTGACCGTCTTCCTGATCCTGGTGGTCACGCTCTCCGCGGCGCGGGTGATCGCCGGGCTGGTGCGGACGGTCACGCAGTCACGCTCCGGGGTGGCCGGGTCGGCCACGATCTTCGTCAACATCACCCGGATACTGGTCCTGGCGATCGGTTTCCTGGTGATGCTCCAGACCCTGGGCATCTCCATCGCCCCGCTGCTCACCGCCCTGGGCGTGGGCGGTCTGGCGGTCGCGCTGGCCCTGCAGGACACCCTCGCCAACCTGTTCGCCGGGGTCCACATACTCGCCTCCAAGACGGTGCAGCCGGGCGACTACATCCGGCTGAGCACCGGCGAGGAGGGCTACGTGGAGGACATCAACTGGCGTCAGACGACGGTCCGCCAGCTCTCCAACAACCTGGTCGTCATCCCCAACGGGCAGCTCGCCAAGACGAACATGACCAACTTCACCCGGCCCGAGCAGCGGCTGACGATCCTGGTGCAAGCGGGCGTGGGCTACGACAGCGACCTGGAGCACGTCGAACGGGTGACGCTGGAGGTGGTCGCCGAGGTGATGCACGAGATCACCGGGGCGCTGCCGGAGCACGAGCCCGCCCTGCGCTTCCACACCTTCGGGGACTCGCGGATCGGCTTCACCGTGATCCTCGGCGTCGGCGAGTTCAGCGACCAGTACCGGATCAAGCACGAGTTCATCAAGCGGCTGCACCGGCGCTACCGCCGGGAGGGCATCAGCATCCCGGCCCCGACCCGGACGGTGGCGCTCCAGCAGAGCCCGGTGGTCATACCGCAGCCGCGCGGCGCGGGGGACGGCGCGGTCTCGGCGTAGGAGCCGGGTCCGGGCGGGTGCCCGCGCGCGGGACCGGACCGGGACGGGGCGCCCGCACGGGACCGGGTCCGGGCGGGTGCCCGCACGGGACCGGATCCGGGCGGGTCCCGGCACGGCCGCGTCCTCGTGCGGACGACGGCCGGGTAGGCGCCGCACCGGCCGGGCGCCCGCACGGAACCGGATCCGGACGGGGTGCCCGTACGGCCGGGGTCGCGGGCGGGCGCCGCACCGGCGGGGTCCCGCCGGTCACCGCACGCACGGGGTGCCCGCACGGACACGGTCCGGGCGGGTGCCGCGCGGGCGGATCCGGCCCGTCGGCCGTGTGGTGGCCGGATCCGGCGCGGACCCCTGTCGAGCCGAGGCCGATCACGAGATATCTTGATGTCGAGCAATGTTGCAGACGTGGAGCGGAGCACCCGGTGACTGACTCGAGCATCATCTACACACACACTGACGAGGCCCCGGCCCTGGCGACGTATTCCTTCCTGCCGGTGGTCCGGGCGTACGCCTCGCAGGCGGGTGTGGCTGTGGAGACCCGTGACATCTCGCTGGCCGGGCGCATCATCGCGGTGTTCCCTGAGTACCTGAACGAGGACCAGCGGATCCCCGACGCGCTGTCCGAGCTGGGCGAGCTGGCCAAGACGCCCGAGGCCAACATCATCAAGCTGCCGAACATCTCGGCGTCGATCCCGCAGCTCAAGGCCGCCGTCGCCGAGCTGCAGGGCCAGGGCTACGCGCTGCCGGACTACCCGGACGACCCGAAGACCGACGAGGAGCGCGAGATCCGCGCCCGCTACGACAAGGTCAAGGGCTCCGCGGTCAACCCGGTCCTGCGCGAGGGCAACTCCGACCGCCGCGCCCCGGCCTCGGTGAAGAACTACGCCAAGACCCACCCGCACCGCATGGGTGCCTGGACCGCCGAGTCCAAGACGAACGTGGCGACCATGGGCGTCGACGACTTCCGCTCCACCGAGAAGTCCGTCGTCGTCGCCGAGGACGGCGCGCTGCGCATCGAGCTGAAGGGCGACGACGGCTCCACCACGGTGCTGCGCGAGTCCGTGCCCGTGCAGAAGGGCGAGGTCGTCGACGCCTCGGTCATGCGGGTCGCCGCACTGCGCGAGTTCCTCACCGCGCAGGTCGCCCGGGCCAAGGCGGAGGGCGTGCTGTTCTCCGTGCACCTGAAGGCCACGATGATGAAGGTCTCCGACCCGATCATCTTCGGTCACGTGGTGCGCGCCTTCTTCCCGAAGACGTTCGCGAAGTACGGCGAGACGTTCGCCGCGGCCGGCCTGACCCCGAACGACGGTCTGGGCGGCATCTTCAAGGGCCTGGAGAACCTGCCCGAGGGCGCCGAGATCAAGGCGTCCTTCGACGCCGAGCTGGCCGAGGGCCCGGAGCTGGCCATGGTCGACTCCGACAAGGGCATCACCAACCTGCACGTGCCCTCCGACGTGATCGTGGACGCCTCCATGCCGGCCATGATCCGCACCTCGGGCCACATGTGGGGCCCCGACGGCCAGGAGCACGACACCCTCGCCGTCCTGCCGGACTCCTCCTACGCGGGCGTCTACCAGGCCGTCCTCGACGACTGCCGCGCCAACGGCGCCTACGACCCGTCCACCATGGGTTCCGTCCCGAACGTCGGTCTGATGGCGCAGAAGGCCGAGGAGTACGGCAGCCACGACAAGACGTTCGAGATCCCGGTCACCGGCACGGTCCGTCTCGTCGACCAGGCCGGCGAGGTCGTGATCGAGCAGGCCGTCTCGGCCGGTGACATCTTCCGCGCCTGCCAGACCAAGGACGCCCCGATCAGGGACTGGGTGAAGCTGGCCGTCACCCGCGCTCGCGCCACCGGCGACCCGGCCGTCTTCTGGCTGGACGCGACCCGCGCGCACGACGCCAACCTGATCGCCAAGGTCGAGCAGTACCTGCCGGAGCACGACACCGAGGGCCTGGAGATCAAGATCCTCTCCCCGGTGGAGGCGACCAAGCTGTCGGTGGAGCGCATCCGCCGCGGCGAGAACACCATCTCCGTCACCGGCAACGTGCTGCGCGACTACCTGACCGACCTGTTCCCGATCCTGGAGCTGGGCACCAGCGCCAAGATGCTGTCGGTGGTCCCGCTGATGGCGGGCGGCGGCCTCTTCGAGACCGGCGCCGGCGGTTCCGCGCCCAAGCACGTGCAGCAGCTGGTCAAGGAGAACTACCTGCGCTGGGACTCCCTCGGCGAGTTCTTCGCGCTGGTGCCGTCCTTCGAGCAGTACGCCGAGGCCACGGGCAACACCCGGGCCAAGGTCCTCGCCGACACCCTCGACCGCGCCACGGCGACCTTCCTCAACGAGGACAAGTCCCCGACCCGTCGCGTCGGCGGCATCGACAACCGCGGCAGCCACTTCTACCTCTCCCTGTACTGGGCGCAGGAGCTGGCCCGGCAGACCGACGATGCCGACCTCGCCAAGGCGTTCGCGCCGCTGGCCGAGGCCCTCGCGGCGAACGAGCAGAAGATCGTCGACGAGCTGATCGCCGCCCAGGGCAAGCCGGTGGACATCGGCGGCTACTACCAGCCCGACCCGGCCAAGGCCGCCGAGGTGATGCGTCCGTCGGCCACCTGGAACGAGACGCTGGCGACCCTGGGCTGACCCGGGTGACACCTCCGACCTGACGGTCCGCCCGCTCCGCCCCGGCCCGCACCACGCGGTCCGGGGCGGAGCCGTCCGCGGCACCCGTACGGAGCGCGCCGGGACGGCCGGTGCGGTGCCGTCACCGCACCGGGAGCGACGCGGTCACCGCCAGCGCCGACGGACGTGCCGCGCGCCGGGACCGGGGCACGGGAGCGATACGGTCGCCCGGAGCGACGCGGTCACCGAACCGGCCGCGGCGCCGTCGGCGCAGGCGGCGCGCGCCGTCACCGGACCCGGCGCCCGGCGTCACCGGTCCCTCGCACGGCCCAACGCCGGAGCACTCCCACGCGACAAGCGCTCCCGTCGCGGTGAGGGTGGATGCATGACGCAGGAGATCACGACGCCCTCACCCGACCGGGTGGCTCCGCGGCCCGCCGCCCGGGTCGTGCCGATCACCGCGGAACCGCCGGCCCCCTCGCCGCCCCCGGTGCGGGAGTGGCCCGCACTGGACCTGGACGGCCCGGAGTTCGACCCGATACTCGCCGCGCTGATGCGCGAGGGACCGATCACCCGAATACGGCTGCCCCACGGTGAGGGCTGGGCGTGGCTGGCCACCCGCTACGACGACGTCAAGCTGATCACGAACGACCCGCGTTTCAGCCGTGCCGAGGTCACCGGCCGCCAGGTGACGCGGCTGGCCCCGCACTTCAAGCCGCGGCCCGGTTCGCTCGCCTGGGCCGACCAGCCCGACCACAACCGCCTGCGCAGGCCCGTCGCCGGCGCCTTCACCGTCGGCGCGATGAAGCGGCTGCGGCCCCGCGCGCAGGAACTCCTGGACGCGCTCCTGGAGCCGGTGCTGCGCGCCGGCCCGCCCGCGGACCTGGTGGAGCGGATCCTGGAACCCTTCCCGATCGCGGTGGTCGCGGAGGTGATGGGGGTGCCGCCCGCCGAACGGGAGCAGGTGCACACCTGGACCCGGCAGATCATCTCCATGTGCGGGGGCGCCGAGGCCGCCGACCGCGCCAAGGAGGGCATGTACGGGTGGATCGCGCGGACGATCCGGGCGCGCCGGGACAGCGGCGGCCAGGACGTGCTGTCGCTGCTGGGCGCGGCCGTGGGCCGGGGCGACATCAGCGAGGACGAGGCGGTGGGCCTGGCCGGGCCGCTGCAGATCGGCGGCGAGGCCGTCACCCACAACTGCGGGCAGATGCTGTACCTGCTGCTGACCCGGCCGGAGCTGATGGCGCGGATGCGGCAGCGGCCCGCCGAGCGCGGCCCGGTCCTGGACGAGCTGCTGCGCCACATCCCGCACCGCAGCACCGTGGGCCTGGCCCGGATCGCCCTGGAGGACGTCGAGCTGCGCGGCGTGCGCATCGCCGCGGGTGATCCCGTCTACGTCTCCTACCTGGCCGCCAACCGTGACCCGGCGGTCTTCCCCGACCCGGACACCATCGACCCCGACCGGGACCCCAACCCGCACCTGGCCTTCGGCAACGGCCCGCACTACTGCACCGGCGCGGTCCTCGCCCGGCTGCAGACCGAACTGCTCGTGGACACCCTGCTCGACCGGCTGCCGGGGCTGCGGCTCGCGGTGCCGCCCGGCGACGTCGCCTGGCGCCGCAGGACGATGATCCGCGGCCCGCAGAGCCTGCCGGTCACCTGGTGAGGACCGCCCCGGGCGCCCCCGCGCGGCTCACGCCCGCAGCCACTCGGTGACCACCACGTCCGAGCCCGTGCGCAGTCGCAGGGCGAACGGGCCGGCGGGCGGCGCCTGGGAGGCGAAGCGGCCCAGGTCGTCGGCGGTGAGCCGGGCGCCGGGCCGGGGGCCGTGCAGCACCTCGATCCGGGCCGGCTGCGGCGGCATCACCTGCCCCAGCAGGCCGTCCCCGCTGACCTCCACGTCGACGGTCAGGTCACCCGCCTGGAAGGTCAGCATCCGCGGCACCTCCCCGGAGCCCCTGACCGGAAGGGCGTCGAGCAGCGAGTCGAAGGTCAGCTCGGCGATCCGGGCGTCGAGGTCGTGCAGCGCGTAGGCCTCCAGGGCGACTTGGCGCAGCTCGTCGGGGACCGGGTCGAGGACGGCGGCGGCCTGCCGCAGTTCCTCCTCCAGCAGGCCCTGTGCCGCCTCCGTGACGTCACCGCCCTCGCAGTCGTGGTCGTGGTTGCCGGTCTGGTCGTTCACGAGGTCCCCCGTGCGTCGTCGAGTCGTGCGCGCAGGCGCCGCAGGCAGCGCTGGCGCAGAGGTCCGATGCTGCCCACGGCGACGCCGAGCGCGGCCGAGACCTCCTGGTAGCTGGGCGGCGGCGAGGCCATCAGGACCCGCAGCAACTGGCGGCAGCGGTCGCCGAGTCTCTCGAACTCCTGCCACAGCCGCCGGATCCGCTCGCTCTGCGCCGCGGCCTCCTCGGCGTCGAGCAGCGACTGCTCGGGCGCCCCGACCTCGCTGACCCCGTCGAGCAGGTGCGGGTCGTCGGTCACCGTCAGCCGGCTCAGGCTCCGCAGCGTCCTGAGACATTCGTTGCGGGCGGTGCTCGCCAGCCACGAGCCCGCCTTGTCGGGTTCCCTGATCCGGCCGAGGTGCTGGGCGAAGCGGAACCAGACGGTCTGGTACACCTCGTGCCCGTCGGCGTCGGAGAGCCGGTGGGCGCGCACCACCGACCACACCAGCGGGCTCAGCCCCTCCACCAGTGCTTTCCAGGCCGCCGCGTCACCGTCGACCGCGGACTGGACGAGCACGCCGACATCTGCACGGTCCACCGTTCCACCCCTCGTGTACGGCCTGTCATCGTACGCCGTGGAGGGGAGCGTTCCGGTTCTCATGCCGGCGGAGCCGGCCGTCGGACGGGGACCGGCCGCCAGGTGGGCGGGCGCAGCGCCGGTACGTGCGCCCCGCGCACCTCCGCGTACTCCCGGTTGGCGGCGAGGAGCCGGCGGCGGGCGGCTCTCGGGTCGCGTTCCCCGTGGGCCGTCATGTGGGCGGCGACCATGGCGGCGGCCACGGGGGCGGCGAAGGAGGTTCCGCTCCAGTGCGCGTACCCGTCGAACATCACCTGGTCCGGCTTGGCCGGGGTCCTGTCGCCGTCCTCGCTCAACAGGCCGGCGTGCCGGGGCCACTGGCAGGTGCAGGCGTAGCGGAAGCCGAACCGGCAGGCGTCGTAGGTGGAGTGCCGGTAGACGTACGGCACGGGCGTCTCGAAGCCGGTGAGTGCGCTGGTGAGGCGCTCGCCGGGGGCGTACGCCTTCACCCAGTGGCCGTGGTTGCTGAAGCAGGCGCCGTGTTCGCCGTCGCCGCGCAGCGCGCCGACCGACAGCACCGAGTCCTCGTAGCCGGGCCGGTCGGCGTAGGCCGCGGGCCAGAACGGCGTGGCGCTGGAGTTGTTGCCGGCGGCGGCGACCAGGAGGGTTCCCCGCGCGCGCAGTTCCCGCATGAAGGCGTCCACGCCGAGCAGGCCGTCGGTGCGGCCGTTGGAGGTGCCGGCGGAGAGGCTGATGATGTCGGGCCAGCCACCGGCGTCGACGGCCTCGAACAGCCGGTGCCCGAAGTCGGACTCCAGGACGGCGCCCGCGTCGTTGAGGCTGCCGCGGACGGTGATGTCGGTGTTGGGGGCGACCGCGGCGACCAGTCCGGCGATGAACGTGCCGTGCCCGACGTACTGCTCCAGGACGCCGTTCTCGTCGGTCTCCCGGACCTGGCGGTCGCCGCGCACGCGGGCGAGCAGCGGAACGGCGCCGTGGTCGTGCATGAGTCCGGTGTCGACGACGAGGACGTCCACGGCGGTGTCCGGGTCGTAGGGGGTGCTGTCGGGGGCGGGGTTGGTGCCCGCGGTGCGCGGTGCGGGCACCGGCTCGTCGCCGGGGCAGGCGTTGACCGCGATGGACACCACGTGGTTGCGGCTGACCAGCCGCCGTCCGGCGCGTCCCTCGTGCTCGCGCAGGGCGCGCAGCGCGTGCGCGACGGCGAGGTCGCCGCCGCGGCCGCCCTCCCCGGCGTCGCCCACCTGGATCCGCGTGACGCCGGTGCGGTTGGCCTGGGGGCCCGCCCGGCGCACCCGGTCGGCGGTCAGTTCCGGCGCCGCCTCGAAGTGGGTGCGCACCGTGTCCTCGACCAGCTGGGCCTCCTCGCCGTCGCGCGCGAGGACCACGCCCTTCTCGTAGAGGAACTCGGCGGAGTCGTCCGGGCCCATCGCCAGCGGGACGTGCGGCATCGAGCGCTGGATCTGCGCGAACTGCTCGTGGAAACGCTGTGGTGCCATGGCGCGCGTGTCCTCCCGTCGGGACGGTGGTCGTCAGTCAGAGCCGCGGGGGCCCCGGTTGATACAGCGGGCGGGGTGCCGGAGCCCTGGGACGCGGTTCCGGGGCCGCACGAGGACCACTACCATCCGGTAGGTGACAGCGGGAAGCGAATCGGTGCTCGACCTGCTGCCGATGGTGTTCGCCGACCCCGGCGAGGCGCTGGCGCGGGCCCGTGCGCTGCTCGACTCCCGTCCCTCGCCGCTGCACGCGTCGGTGGCGCACCAGGTGATCGGTATCTGGCAGCGGGACTTCGGCGACCTGCGGCTGGCCCTGCGGCACCTGCGGCGGGCCCGGGACCTGGCGGCGCGGGCGGAGTCGGCCGAGCGGGAGGCCGACGTGCTGGCCACGCTCGGGGTGGCGCTGGTGCACGCGGGGCGCACCCGGCAGGGGCTCGCGGCGTTCGAGCGCGGGGTGGCGCGCGGGACCGGGCACACCCGGGCGCGGGTCAGGTACCGGCGGGCGTACGTGTGGTGGGTGCTGGGGCGGCACCGGGAGGCGCTGGAGGACGTGCGCCGCGCGGTGGGGGTGCTGCGCCAGGCCGACGACGTGATCTGGACGGCGCGGGCGCTGACGCTGCGGGCCACCGTGCACCTGGCGCTCGGCGCGGTGGAGCGGGCGGACGCCGACTTCACCGCGGCCGAGGCGCTGTGGGACACCACAGGGCAGGAACACGACAAGGCGGACGCCGTGGAGAGCCGCGGTCTGGCGGCGTTCCGGCGCGGTGACGTGCCGGCGGCCCTGCGGCTGCTCGACGAGGCCGAGGAGCGGTACGCCAAGCTGGGCACGCCGACGTTCATGCTGAACATCCGGCGCTGCGAGGTGCTGATGGCGGCCGGTCTGGCGCCGGAGGCGCTGGCCGAGGCGGACGCGGCGATCGCCGAACTCGACCGGCTGGGCGGGCAGTCGACCCGTAAGGCGGAGCTGCTGCTGGCGGCGGCGCGCGCGGCGCGGCTGGCCGACGACCCGCACACGGCGATCGCCCGGGCGGCGGAGGCGGTCCGGTTGTTCGGCGGGCAGCGGCGCGCCTGGTGGGCGGCGCACGCCCGGCTGGTGCTCCTGGAGGCGCGGGCCGCCACCGGAGGCCGCTCCGGGCGGCTGGTCGCGGACGCGGCGGCGGTGGCCGGGCAGCTGGCGGCGTTCGGTTCGCCGGCCGCCCCCGAGGCGGCGCTGCTGGCGGGCCGGATCGCGCTCGCCCTGGGCCGCCCCGCGGAGGCCGAGCGGCATCTGGCGGTAGCCGCGCGCAGCCGGCGCGGCGGGCCGCCACTGGCCCGGATGACGGGCTGGGCCGCGCAGGCGCTGCGGGCGCGGGCGGCCGGTTCGGGCCGGGGTGTGCTGGAGGCGTGCCGGCGCGGTCTCGACGTGCTCGACGACCACCGGATGACGCTGGGCGCCTCCGAGCTGCGGGCCCGGGCGACCGCGCAGGGCGCCGAACTGGCCGCGCTGGCCCAGCAGGCGGCGCTGGCCTCCGGCAGCCCGCGGCGGCTGCTGGTGTGGAGCGAACGCTGGCGGGCCACCGTGCTGTCCGCGCCGCCCACCCGGCCGCCCGCCGATCCGGCGCTGCTCAGCGGTCTGACCGCGTTCCGCGAGATCGCGGCCCGTGCGCAGGAGGCCCGGCAGGACGGTCATCCGGTGCCCGCCCTGGAGCGCGAGCAGCGGCGCCTGGAGCGCGAGATCCGTTCGCGCACCCTGCACCTGCGCGGCGAGGCGCCCGGCGGCGGCGACCGCTTCGCGCCCGCCCGGCTGCTGGAGCGGCTCGGGGACGGGTGCCTGGTCGAACTGGCCGTGCTGGACGGGCGGGTGCACGTGCTGCTGTGCGGGCAGGGGCGGGTACGGCGGTTCGAGGCGGGGCGGCTCGCGGACGCGGTGACGGAGGCCGAGCACGTGCAGGCGGGACTGCGGCGGCTGGCGCATCCCGGCGCGGCGGCCCGGCTGCCGCTGGTGGAGGCGGCGGGCCGCCGCCTGGAGGAGCTGCTGCTCGGTCCGGCCGCCGGGCAGCTGGGTTCCGGTCCGGTCGTGGTGGTGCCGCCGGGTTCGCTGCACCGGGTGCCGTGGGCGCTGCTGCCGGCGCTGCGCGAGCGGGTGCTGAGCGTGTCCCCGTCGGCGGGCAGCTGGCTGCGGGCGCGCGAGACCGCGCCGCCGCCGGTCGGCCGCCCGGTCCTGGTGCGCGGCCCGGGGCTCGCGACCGGCGGTGCGGAGGTGGCGGAGCTGGCCGGCCGGTACGGGACGGCGACCGTGCTGGAGGAGGGCGCGGCGCACGTCTCGCGGGTGCTGCGGGAGCTGGACGGTGCCGCGCTCGCGCACATCGCCGCGCACGGCACCTTCCGCGCGGACAGCCCGCTGTTCTCGTCGCTGACGATGGCGGACGGTCCGCTCATCGTGCACGACTTCGAGCGCCTGGACCGCAGCCCTTACCGGATCATCCTGTCCTGCTGCGACACGGCCCGGTTCGCCTCCGTCGGCGCGGACGAGCTGCTCGGTCTGGTGACCGCGCTGCTGCCGCTGGGCACGGCCGGGGTGGTGGCGTGCAGCGCGCCCGTCAACGACGAGGCGGTGGTGCCGCTGATGCTCGCGCTGCACAAGGGCATCGGTGCCGGGCTCTCCCTGGCCGAGGCGCTGCGCGACGCCCGGGCCGCCGTGCCCGGCGACGCGACGCACCAGGCGACCGGGTGGGCGTTCTGCGCGTTCGGCGCCGCCTGAGCGGGACCGCCGGCAGGACGGACGGAGCACGGGCGGGACGGCGGTGAGCAACCGCAGGCGCGGCCGGGCGTGGCGAGGTGACCGAGGACCAGGGGTTGCGGAGGAGGAGAACCCCGCTCGTACCGCTCCCCCGCCCCCCCCCGAGCGGAGGCCGGAAGCCGGGTCCGGGCGGTGCGCGGCCAGGGGCCGCGCGGGGCCGGAGGTCGTCAGTCCCGGCGGCGGGCGCCTCCCGGCGGTGCACAGCGCGCTGCTGACCCGCAGCAGGTCGACGGCGCGGTCTGCGACCAGGCGCGGACGCCGGTACGCGGCCCGGGGCCAAGGCCTGCGGCCGTCCGGGGAGCTGCGTCCATGTCCCTCACCTGTCGCCCGACGGTCGGACGGCGGCCCTCCGAAGTCCCCGGGGCCGTACGGCCCGGGCGGGTGCGAGGCACCCGTGCGCGGCCGTTCCGAGCCGTGAGAGCCGCGAACGAAAGGGGAGTCCGATCAGCTCGCGGCGCCCGGCGCGTGCGAGCTCAAGGCACCGGAAGGTCCTTGCGGCGGAGCTGCCAGGGCCTCTCGGCAACGCCGCGACCGTGCGTGCCGGGCGTCGCGAGCCGGGCGCCCGTCTTGTTCGCAGCTCCGAGTCGAGTCAGTCGTCCGTGCGGAAGTCGGCGCCGGTCCGTCCGTCGGACGGGGCAGGCGCACCGGCCGGCCAGACAGCCGGGCGGGCCGGTCCGGCGGGCCGGCCGGCGCCGCGGTCTCAGGGCCGGCCGGCCCGCCTGGCGCGGTCCGCGTGGGCGGCCCAGTCGAGGATCGGGACGGCCGCGCCGGCCGCCTCCCGGCCCCGGCAGCGGGCCTGGTGGCGGCGGGCGGTCCCGGCCAGGTCGAGGTGGGTGCCGAAGGCCGGGTGCGCGGTGAGACGCCTGGCGTGGCCCCACAGGGCGGGGTGGTCCGCGACGCGGTGCACGGCACGGGCGTCGAGGTGGTGGCGGTGCACGGTGTCGAGCTGGACGAGGGTGACCCACAGCGTCACGTCGGCGGCGGTGAGCCGGGGACCCGCGACGTGGTCGTGGTCCCTCAGCCGGTGCTCCAGTTCGTCCAGGGCACGGAACAGGACGTCGAGCGCCCCGGCGCGTTCCGCGGGGTCGCCGTCCGCCCGCCCGGCGCGCTGGGCGGCCTCCTCGACACCCCGCGCGCACAACCGCTCGACGGCCTCGACGTCGTTCCACGGGTCGGCGTCGGCGTCGGCGGAGCCGCAGGGGTACAGGGCAGCCCTGCCGTCGCCGAAGTGACGGTCCAGGTCGCGCGTGATGTCGGGGGCGTGGGTGCTGACGATCCGGCCCGACCAGCCGTCGCTGAGGACCGGCGCGAGGGCCGGTCCCGGGTGGCGGTGGGCACTCGCGTCGTAGAGCGGGCGCAGGGCCGAGTGCCCGCCGTCCGGACCGTCCGGCACGGCCGGCAGGAACGTCACCGGACAGCTGTCCCCGATGCCGAGCAGGCTGTGCGTGACGGCGATGGCCAGTCCCTGCGGGCAGGCCGTGGACAGGTGGAGGCGGTAGCGGCCGGGCACGGCGTAGTGGCCGCTGCGCGCGTCCCGGCCGATGCGCCCCCGGAAGGCCGGTGCGGGGCGGGTGGCGGGACGGGCGGCCTGCGGTGTGACGGACATGGGTCTCCCCGGGTACGGGCACGCGCGGGGGCACGCGCCGCGGAAGCGGTGTCAAGCGTGGAACCGGGCCCCGGGCCTGCGGACCTGGGGCGCCCGGCTCAGCGGAGGGCGCGGAGGGCGCCGAGCGGGGTGGGGGCGGCGAGTGCGCCCTGGGCGGCGGCGGGTGCGCCGAGCGCGCTGCAGACGCGCAGCAGGTCGATGTGGCGGCGCGAGGTCAGCAGGGGCGAGGCGAGCGGCGGCCCGGCGAGCGGGGAACGCCGGCTGCCCGGAGGCGCGCCGGGCGGGGAAGGCGCGCCGCGCGGGGGCAGGTCACGCGGGGGCGCGCCGGGCGCGGGCGACGGCCGGGACGTACGGCTCGCACGGCCGGTCACCGGCTCAAGGCGCCTCATGATTCCCTACCCGTTCACTAGGATTCCTCTCTGGAGTGTCGGGCCGCCCGGAGCCGCAGTCAAGGGGGCGTCCACCGGGCGGCGGGTGCGCGCCGGTTCCCGGCCCGGCCCAGGGGAGCACCGCACCGAACGGCCCCGGCCCGAGCGGCTGTTCCGGAGGCCGGACCGCTCCGCAGGGGCGGCGCAGGAGTCCGTGGCCCGCTCGGCTACTGTCGGCGCCGCCCCCGTTCACTCCGCGATCCGGCCGGCCGAGCCGCGGCCGGTTCGTCCCACAGAAGACGCGAGACGCCCACGCATGCACACGCCATCATCGTCACCGGAAGCGGCACGGGCCGGCGGGACGCCCGTCCGGATCGGCGCGCTCGTGCCGCTCACCCGCCCCGGCTGGACCGAGGCGGGCCGGCACCTGCTCGCCGGCCTGGAACTGGCCGTTCGGGACGTCAACGACGCGGGCGGGATCGCCGGAAGGCCGATCGAACTGCTGGTCAGGGACACCGCCGCCGATCCGGGCAGGGCCGCGGAAGCCGTGGACGAGCTGGCCCGCCTGGGCGTGGCCGCCCTGGCGGGCGAGTACCACAGCGTCGTCGCCCGTGCCGCCGCCGCCAGGGCCGACGCCCTGCGCGTGCCGTTCCTGTGCTCGTCGGCCGTTTTCGACGCACTCACCGAACAGCCCACGGACTGGGTCGCGCGGCTGCCCCCGGCGCAGTCCCACGGCTGGCGGATCTACGCGGACTTCCTCCTCGGCGCGGGCCACAGCCGTATCGCCGTGGCGGCCGAGCCGAGCGTCTACTGGGCGTCCGGCACCCGCATCCTGCGGGACCGTCTCACCCCGCGCGCCGGCTCGGTCGTCGAACTCGACGTGCGCGCGCTCACCCCGGCGGCGCTGTGCGACGAACTCGCCGGCAGCGGCGCGACGGCCCTGCTCCTGCTGGCCGGTCACCCGGAACCGGCGGTGCCGGTCGTCCGGGCCGTACGCCGTGACCCGCGCCTGGCCGGTGTCCTGATCGGGGCTCCGGCCGGGCAGCCCGAGTTCACCGGATGGGCGGCCTCGCTGGGTGAGGACGGCGCCGCGGTCCCGTTCCTGCGCTACCTGCCCGAGCGCTTCGGTCCCCTCGGCGCACGCGTCGGGACGGCTCTGCGCGAGGAGTCGGGCGCCGCCCCGTCGTTCGTCGCCTTCGAGGGCTACGACACGATCGCCGTCCTCGCCGACGTGCTGCGCTCCCACGGCACGGACGACCGGGCGCGCACCGCCGCGGCCTGGCCGCACGTCGCGGTCGAGGGCACCCGCGGGCCGATCCGGTTCTCCCGCGCACCGGGCATCAGCGTGTGGCAGTGGGAGTGGGCACCGGTCCAGGTCGTCGACCGGGACCCGGCGCAACCGGACCGCTTCCGGATCCTCCACACCGGCTGAGCCGGTGCCGGCGCGGAGCGAGCCTCGGCGACGGTCGGGGGCGGTTGCGGACTTCTCCGCAACCGCCCCCGGGCGCGGGCCGCTGGCCCGTGCCGTGAGCCGGGGGCACGCAGGCAGTGCGGCACCGTGCCCCCGGCCGCCCCGCTCCCTGCCCTCGGACGTCGCTACCGCAGGACGGTGATCCGGTCGGCGGCCGGCGGCTCGATGGGCGCCGCCGCCGAGGAGTTGGCCGTCAGGTAGTCGTTGAACGCCTTCAGGTCGTCCGCGCCGACCAGCGGGTTGTTGCCCTTGCCGAGTTCGGTGAAGCCGTCGCCGCCGCCCGCGAGGAAGGAGTTCATGGCCACCCGGTACGTGGCGGCCGGGTCGATCGGCGTCCCGTTCAGCCGGACGGAGCCGGCGACGACGCGGGCCGCGCCCGACCGGGTGAGGTCCAGGGTGTAGGTCAGTCCCCGCGAGACCTGAAGGATCTTCGGTGAGGCCTCGTTCGGGCCGCTGACCTGCTGCTGCAGAGCGGTGACCAGCTGAGCGCCCGTGAGGTCGACCAGGTTGACCGTGTTGCTGAACGGCTGGACCGTGAAGGCCTCGCCGTACGTCACGACGCCGTCGCCCTCGCTTCCGCTGGCCTTGTAGACCAGGTCGGAGCGGATGCCGCCGGGGTTCATCAGCGCCAACGCGGCCTTGGGGTCGAGCGACTTGGCGTGCGCGAGCTGGGCGTCCGCGATCAGGTCGCCGAGCGGGGATTCGGGAGTGGTCGCCCCGCGTCCGTCGATGTCGCCGGAGATGTAGCCGACGGGCCGGTCGGCCACCGGCGCGGCCAGCGCGTTCCAGCGCGAGATGAGTGCCGTCATGTCGGCGGCCTTCGGCTGGGTACGGCTCACCACGTGGTTCGCGGACTTCACGCTGGTACGGACGATGTCCTGCGTGCGGCGGTCGTAGGTCAGCGTGGTGTCGGTGTACAGCTTGCCGTACGAGGACGCCGAGGTGACCATGCGCGGCCGGCCCGACGGGTCGGGGATCGTGCACACGTACGCCTGGTGCGTGTGACCGGTGACCAGGGCGTCGACCTTGGGCGTGATGTTCTCGGCGATGTCGACGATCGGTCCGGAGATGCCGTCGCCGGCGCCCGGGGAGTCGCAGTCGTAGTCGTACGAGGCGGAGGCGGGCCGGCCGCCCTCGTGGATGAGCGCGACGATTGACTTGACGCCCTGTCTGTCGAGGATGTCGGCGTACTTGTTGACGGTTGCGACCTCGTCGTGGAACTTCAGTCCCTTGACGCCCTCGGCGGTGACGATGTCCGGCGTGCCCTCCAGCGTCACGCCGATGAAGCCGATCTTGACGCCGTTGTGCTTCCACACCCAGTAGGGCTTGAGGATCGGCTTGCCGGTCTTCTCGTCCGTCACGTTGGCGGCGAGATACGGGTAGTCGGCGCCCCCGAAGGTCCGGCCGGGCTCGTAGCAGCCGTCCTTGGGGTGGCAGCCGCCGTTCTGCATGCGGGCGAGTTCGGTCGCGCCCTCGTCGAACTCGTGGTTGCCGACGCTCGTCACGTCCAGGCCGAGCTTGTTCATCGCCTCGACGGTCGGCTCGTCGTGGAACAGACCCGACAGGAGCGGGCTCGCACCGATCAGGTCACCGGCCGCGGCCGTGACGCTGTACGGGTGGCCCTTGCGCGCCGTACGCAGCGAGGACGCCAGGTACTCGACGCCGCCCGCGTCGATCTTCTTCGTCGTCCCGTCCGGCTCGGTCTCGGTGACCTGCCCGGAGGAACCGGCGGGCGGCTCCAGGTTCCCGTGGAAGTCGTTGAACGACAGCAACTGGACGTCGACCGCAGGCCCGCCGTGCCCGTGGCGGTGGGCTGCCGGCGCGCCGTTCGCGGGCGCGGCCGCCGCGCTCAGCGCACCGGCCGTGACCAGAGCCGCCACGGCTCCGAGTATCCGGTGGGCGCGGCGTCTTGGCCGGATCGGGTGGGTCATGGGCTCCCCTGTGTGAGTACGAGGCTGTTCAGGCTGTGCGGAGCCTATGTTCAACGCGCGTAGCGCAACAGGGGGTCACTGATCACGAACAGGTTGCACCGGGCTTCCCGCTCAGGACACGCCACTCCCCGGGGGCCGGCGAGCGGCGCCGTCACCGCCCCGGCGCGCAGTTCCACGGCCGGCGGGGCGGTCGGCCGGACTGCCGGCGGGTCTGCGGACCGGCGGCCCGGCGGCGGGCGAGAGGGCTGGTGCGGGGCGCATTGAGACGGCGTACAGAGCGTCTTCAGAGCGGGCGGAAACAATGGTCCGACACGAACGCTGCTCGGCCGTCGGGAGAGTTATGTCCGCCGTACTTGTGCACCCGCAGGCGTCCGACACCCTGTCCGCCACCGGGTTGAGGGCGATGCTCCGGGAGCTGGAACCCGGGTCGGTGTCCCTGGTCGGCTCGGCGGCCGACGCGGACGTCGTCGTGTACGCCTCGCACGCGGTGACCGGCACGGAGCTGAGCCGGCTGCGTGAGCAGGCGGAGCGGTGCCGCGCGAAGCACGTCCTGGTGGTCGGGGAGATACCGGCCATCTGCCTGCACAACCTGGTCACCTGCCGCATCCACGGGGTACTGAGCCGGGCGGAGACCGACGGCCCGCTCATCGACCGCGCCGTGCACTGCGCGCACAACGGCGAGGGGATCTTCCCGCCGTCGCTCCAGGGGTCCCTGGTGGTTCAGCTCGGCCAGCTCCAGGAGAAGGTGCTGGAACCGGCGGGCCAGACCCTCATGGGGCTGAACCCGCGCGACATCGAAGTGCTGCGGCTGGTCTCGGAGGGGCTCTGTACGAGCGAGATCGCCGTCAAGCTCGCTTATTCGGAGCGCACCGTGAAGAACTCGGTGCGCTCCGTCATTTCACATCTGGGGGCCCGCAACCGCGCGCAGGCGGTGGCCCGGGCGCTCCGGGAGGGGCTGATCTGACCCCGCCCCGCGTGCCTGCCCGGGCCTTCCCGCCCGTGGGCCTCCCTGCCGGCCGTCCCGCCCGGCGGCCCTCCCTGCCCGGTGGGCCCCGGTCGGGAGCCGCGTCGGCGGGCCTCGGCGAGGAGCCCTCAGCAGTCGCTCAGCAGGCGGCTGCATTCGGCGCCCCCGGGGGCGCCGAGCCCCTCGAAGACCTCCTGGGCGGACCGCCACGCCTCGCGGGCGCCCGCCCGGTCGTCGGTGGCCGCGCGCAGCCTGCCGATCCAGACCAGCGCCTGCGCGTGCCGGTAACCGTCGCCCAGGCTCTGGTACAGGGCGTCGGCCCGGTGCAGGTAGCGCTCGGCGTCCCGGACGCTGCCCCGGGTCAGGTACACCTGGCCGAGGTGCATCATGGCGTCCGCCTCGCCGCGCGGGTAGCCGGACTTGTGCCAGTGGCCCATCGCGCGTTGCAGCGCGTCGGTCGCACGGCCCGGGCTCCCGGCCGCCATCAGGGCGCGGCCCAGCGCGCTGAGGGCCCAGGCGGTGCCCCAGTGGTCGTCGGCCCGCTGATAGGCGCGGCGGGCCGTCTCGTAGGCGTGCGCGGCCTGGGCCGGGCGTCCGGTCCGCAGGTACAGGTCGCCGAGCGGCACGAGGACGGTGCCCAGTTGCCAGTCCTCGCCCGTCCGCTGGAACTCCGCCGCCGCGCGGACCAGTTGTTTGCGCGCGCGGCGGTAGTGGCGCAGGTACAGGTGGGCGAGGCCGGAGGCGGCCCGGATCTGTGCCTGCCCCTCGCGGGACTGCGCCCGGCGCGCCGCCGAGGCGCCCACCCGGAGCGAACGCAGCCACAGGGACCAGTTCTTGTGCAGGTAGAACCAGGAGGTCAGGGCCACCGGGATGCGCCAGGCCAGGTCGTACTGGCCGCAGTTCAGCGCCAGTTCGCTGATGGCCACCAGGCTGTGCTGGTGGGCGGTGAGCCAGCGCACGGCGCCGCGCCGGTCGGTGGGGCCGCCGGCGGACCAGGGGGTGGGCTGCGCGGGCAGGAGGTCCCGCACCGGGCGCGGCGCGATCAGCGCGCTCGCCTCGCCTACCGCGTGCAGTGTCCAGCGCAGCAGGCGCAGGCGGGCCCCGGCGAGTTCCTCCTCGGTGAGCAGCGCCTCGGCCTCCTCGCGGGCGAACTCCCCCAGCAGGTCGTGGAACCGGTAACGGTCCGGGCCGGCCTCGGTGAGCAGGGTGTTCGCGGTCAGCTCGGCGAGGATCGCGGCCGACTCGCGGGCGGAACGGTTCAGCAGGGCGCCGGCCGCCCGGAGGTCGATGTGTGTGCCGGGGAACAGGCCCAGCAGGCGGAAGGCTTCCCGCGCCCGCGGCGACAGCTCCTCGACGGAGGCGCGGAAGACGGTGCGCAGGTCGACGCCGGTGTCCGGCACGCCGGAGGAGAGCACGTCGAGCCGGTTGCCGCCGGCCCGCACCCGCTCCAGCAGTTCGCTCAGCGGCATCCCGGGGCTGCTGACCACGCGGTTGCCGATGACGGCGACCGCGAGCGGCAACCCGGCACAGTACCGCACGAGTTCGTCCGCCGCGGTGGGTTCCGGGCGCGTGCGGCCGACGCCCGCGCAGGCGTCCAGAAGCTCGCGGGCCCCTTCGTGGCTCATCGGTCCGAGGAAGAGGGCGTGTGCGCCGTTGCGCACCACCAGGGTGTCGAGGCGGCGGCGGCTGGTGACGAGTGTGGCGCAGCCCGCCCCGGTCGGCAGCAGCGGCAGCACCTGCTCGGTGGAGTGCGCGTCGTCCAGCAGCACGAGGAGCCTGCGGTCCTTGGTCAGGGACCGGAACAGAGCGGACCGGGCGGTGCCGGTGAGCGGTATCCGGTCCGGGGCGACGCCGAGCGCCACGAGGAAGTCGTAGAGCGCCTCGCCCGCACTGAGCGGCGGCGCACCGGGGTGGAAGCCCCGCAGTTCGACGTGGAGACAGCCGTCGGGGAACTTCTCGAGGTTCCGGTGCGCCCATTCCATCGCCAGCGTCGTCTTGCCCGTACCGGCGCTGCCCGTCACGAGACACAGCCGCGGCCCCTCCCCGGCCGCCGTCAACACCTCCCCGAGCCGCGCCAGTTCTCTGTGCCGTCCGACGAACCGCCCCGCTCGCGGCGGCAGCTGGCGCATGTCGGCCCCGTGGCCGGAGCCGGCCGCCGGTGCGTGCGCGGGGGCTCCGGGGGGCGGGGCGGCGGGTGTGGCGGAGCGGTGAGGTGCGGCGCGTTCACCGGGTGCGGCCGGCACCGCCGCCGGTGCCGTGGACACGCCGGGCGCCACCGGTCCGGCCGGTCCGCCGAAGGCCGCGGGCGCGGCAGGTGCGCCGGGCGCCCTGGCGCCGCCCGGCCCGGGCACCCGTAACGCGCTGCCCTCGCGCAGCTGCCGGTACAGCTCGCGCAGCCGGGCCCCGGGCCGCACCGCCAGCTCCGCGCGCAGCCGGCGGTCGAGGCGTTCGTAGAGGCGCATGGCCTCGTCGCGCTGGCCGCCGCGTTCGAGTGCGGTCATCATCAGGGCGTGCGCGGACTCGCGCAACGGGTGGTCGCGTATGACCTGCGTCAGCTCCTGGACAACGATGTCGGTGCGATCCAGGCCCGTCATCAGCCGCGCGTAGTCCTCGACGGCCGACAGCCGCAGCGCGGTCAGCCGTTCCCGCTCCGCCTGCGCGAACGGCCCCGGCACACCCTGGAGCGGGGTGCCGCGCCACAGGTCGAGCGCCGCGCGGAACTGCCTGGCGGCGGCGTCGGGATCGCGGTCGCGGAGGGACCTGGCCAGCGCGCACAGGTCGAGGAACCCGGTGCTGTCCAGGTGCGCGGGCGGCAGCCGCAGGCAGTAGCCCCCGGCGACCGTGGCCAGCACGCCGTCGGTGGCACGCTGCTTGTGCCCGGGGTCCAACTGCTTGCGGAGGGCCGCGATGTACGTGTGCAGGTTGCCGCTCGCGTTGCCGGGCAGCTCCTCGCCCCACACCGCGTCCATCAGCTGTTCCTTGGAGACCACGCTGCCGCAGGGGCTGGCGAGGCGGACGAGCACCGCCTGCCGCAAGGGCGGCCCGGAGCTGTGCCGGACCCCGTCGACCTCGACGGTGAGGGAGCCCAGGACGCCGATCCGTACCCCTGCCGCCGGCGCATGTGCCGTGGCGGCCGCGATCCCGCTCGCGCCGGTCGCCGCCTGAGCATCCCTGAGCTGGTAGGCCACGCGCATCCCCCATCGTCGCGTACGAACGGACGATGGCGCCGCAACCAGGCGTCCGCTCTTACCGTGAGCAGGCCCGCGCCGGTCACGCGCGAGCCTCACGCCCTGGCGATGCCGGTCGTGCACCTGCCAGGAAGAGGTGCTACCACTGTTAGCAGGAACTACCCTACCAGGCCGGTCACTTGATCCCCCTGTTCCGCGCGATCCGGGTGGTGCGTGCACTCCGTACGATGCGGCAGCCGCCTCCTTCCGGGTGATCCGCTCGGTCCCGCTCACGTGATGCGCCGGGCCCCGCTCAGGCGATCGGTTCCGTCCCCTTCACCGCCGACAGGATGTGCGGCCAGGCGGCCGTGCCGAGCGCCGCGTCGGACACGGGGTCCCCGCCCAGCGCGTAGAGCGGATCCCCCGCCAGGGCCGGCTCGCCCGGCAGCAGCGGATGGTGGCCGGCCCGGGGGGCACCGACCACCGTGGCCTCACGTCCGTGCGCGCGCAGCCTGCGCTGAAGCTCCCCCGCGTACGTCAGCGACGGCCACATCGCGTCCGCCCCGCCCGCCACCAGCACCACCCGCGCCGCCGTCCGCTCCACCGGGATCGCCGCGGCGGCCGCCCGCTCCGCGAACGTCCGCGTGCTGTGCTCGTACAGCGCCCGGAAGGCCGCGGGTCCCGGCCCGCCCGGCTGCGGCAGATACGCCGTGTCGTAGGGGGTGAACGCCAGCGGCGTACCGCCGTGACGCCAGGAGGAGCGGAAGGGGTACGCGCGGCCGTCCGTGCCGGGGCCGAGGTTCGCCCACACCACCGAGGTCGGCGAGAGCGCCACCACCGCCGCCACCCGCGGATCGTGCACCGCGAGCAGCAGCGCCGCCTCCGCGCCCTTCGACTCGCCCAGCACGCTCACCCGCCGCGCGCCGCGCCCGGCCAGCAGGTCCACGGCGGCGGTGAAGGTCTCCAGGTCGACCTCGCAGATGCCCGGCGGCTGGCCGGGCCCGCCGAACCAGCGGACGGACAGCGCCGCCAGCCCCTCGGCGGCCAGCAGCCGGCACCGCTCCTCGGCGATCTCGCCGCCCGAGCCGCCGAGCACCAGGACGGCCCTGTCCCAGCCGCCCTCCGGCTCGACGAGCACGCCCTCCCACGGCTCGGTGACGGGCAGGGTGGTGAGGCTTCCCGGCGCCGCGCCCCGGGCCCGCTCCTCCGCTCCCGCTCCCCCGGACATCAGGCGAGCTTCGGCATGACCTGCGAGGCGAACATCCGGAGGCTGGGCTCCATCGTCGCCAGCGTCTGGCCGCCGAAGTCCACCTGCCACAGCATTGTGTCGGCGTGCAGCTGGGACGAGAGGTGCTGCGCCCGTTCCAGCACCTGTTCCGGGGAGCCGACGACCGCCGTGCCCACGCTGCGGAAGTCGTCGATGCGCATGGTGCGCAGCACCTGGCCCATCGCCTCGTACGTCGGGTAGTCCTTGGACGTGGTGCCGCTCCAGTCCTCCGCGGACTCCGCCCACACCGTGAGGTACTCGCGCAGCAGCGGATCGGCCACGCGGTAGGCCTCCTCGTCGGTCTCGGCGACGAACAGCGGGACGCTGACGGCGACCCGCGGCCGGGCGTCCGGTCCGTGCGTCGAGCGGAAGGTCTCCAGGTAGACCTCGACCATCTCCCGGGTGCCGGCCAGGGCTTCCTTGTGCGGCGGCGGCGTCACGAGCAGTCCGAAGCCCTGCTCGCCGATCCAGGCGAAGCTCTGCCGCGAGCGCACCGCGGCCACCCACACCGGAGGGTGCGGGCGCTGCTCGGGGCGCGGCAGGCTGGTGGCGCGGCGGAAGGCGAAGTACGGGTTCTCCTCGTCCACCGACTCCTCGGTCCACAGCCTGCGTACGGCGGTGACCGTCGCCTGGAAGCGGGCCCGCGACTCGTCCATCGGGATGCCGAACGCCTCGAACTCGTAGGGCAGCCAGGCACGGGCGTAGCCGACGTCGAGGCGGCCCCCGCTGATGGCGTCGACCATGGCGGTCTGGGCGGCGATCTGGACCGGGTGGTGGAAGGACGCCTGGATCGCGCCGGTCATCAGCCGGATGGTGCTGGTGCGCGCGGCGACGGCGGACAGGAAGCCGAGCGGGTCGGGGCAGTAGCCGCCGTAGTCGCGCAGGTAGTGCTCGGTCATCTTCACGTAGTGCAGGCCCTCGTCCTCGGCGATGCGCGAGAGCGTCAGCACGTCCCGGAAGTAGTCGCGCGCCGAGCGGACCGCGGGTCGGCAGTCGGGCAGCAACGAGATGCCGTGCTTCATGGTCAGCCTCCGATGGTAGTGACGCCGGCCGTTCGTCCGGTCGACGAGGGTTCCCGCCGCGAACGGGCCAGGAGCAGGAAGGTCCACCGCGCGCCCGCCAGCGGCAGGACGAGCGCGACGGCCTGGAACAGGGCCGTGTCGACCGCGGTGGTGAGGAGTGTCGCGGCGGGGGCGACGCGCGGGGAGCGCCGCGCGTGCGGGCCGCGGCAGCCCAGTGCCGCCAGCAGCAGGGCGCAGCCCCAGCCGGCCACCGGGCCCGCCCGGTCCAGGGCGGTGGCCACCGCGACCCCGAACACGGCGGCCTGCTCGGCCCAGGCCGCGAGCAGGCCGAGCGCGAGCGGTACGAGAGGCGGCCAGGCTCCGGCGCCGGGGAGCGCGGACGCGTGCCGCATCCAGGCGCTGCGTTGCAGGGCGGCCCACTGTGAGACGGAGGGCTGTGCGCCGGTGTCCCGCCGGACGGCGGCGAGTTCGCCGAGCGTGCCGCACAGCAGGGCGGCGCAGGCCAACTCCCCGGCACCGACGAGCAGCCCGGCGGGCAGCAGCTGCCAGGACCGGCCGCAGAGGCGGAACGGGTCGCCGGCGTCCCGCGGCGAGGTGAGCGCCCACCACGCGCCGGTCAGCGCGAGCGCCGCCAGCGGCGGAGCGAACCGCGCGGCCCACTGCGCGGCCGGCGAGCGTGTGTCCGCGCGGCCCGCCGTACCCGGGCTGCCGGCCGAACCCGAGCGGCCCGCCGCACCTGAGCGGCCGGCCAGGCCCGCGCGGACGGCCGGGACCGCCCAGCAGGCGAGGACCAGCAGCGGCGGTACGGCGCCGGCGGTCACCGTGCGCCCTCCGTCCTCGCCCGCGACACGGCGCGGTGGTGCAGCCAGGCGCGCAGGTTGAACAGCACGTGGCCGAGTACCGGCGCGAGCACGGTGCCGGTCGCGGCCACCGCCACGGTGGCCGCCAGCGACAGGGGGAGCTTCGCCAGCACCTGGTTCCAGCCGAAGAACAGGTGGGCCAGGCCGAAGGCCAGCACGCCCAGGGCCAGTGCCGCCAGGCGCAGCAGCGGGGCGTGGGCGCGCAGCGCCACGTCGTACCAGACGCCGCGGAACACCGTCTCCTCCACCACGGCGGCGGACAGCGTCCACGCCGGGCCGGTCGGCAGCCGCCGGTCCTTCGCGCTGGGCCGCCACGCCCCGTCACGTTCCTGCCGGGACGGCGCGGCGACGGCCTCCCGGCCCGGCACGGCGCCGGGCCCGCGGCCTCCTCGCCCGGGTCCTTCGCGCCCCGTGGCGCGCGACCGTCCCAGCGCCCGCAGCACCGCCCGGTCGCCGGCCGTCGCCACGAGCGCCACCGCGCCGCCCGCGGCGACCGCCGCGGCCACCCGCCACGGCGGCGGCAGGGACGGCGCCGCGCGCCACAGCACGGCGGGTCCCTGGACCAGCAGCCCGCCCGCCGTGACCGCCGCGCCGAGGGCGACGTAGACCGGGAGCATCGGCGTACCCCGGTCGTCCAGGTAGCGGTTGTGCACGGCTCCCGCCAGGTTCAGCGTCGCGAGTGCGCACAGCGCGAGGCCGGTGAGCAGGTAGAGCCGCAGCTCAGGGGTAAGGGTGAGGGGCAGCACCGTGGAAGCCTCCGTAGGCGGCGAACCGGGGGTGGGCGGCCGGTGGCGCGGCCGGCAGCGGCAGCACCAGGGTGCCGGTCGAGAACACCCGCACCACGGTGAATCCCAGCGCGCGGACGTCTGCGGTGGTCAGGTCGGCGAAGTACAGGTCCTTGCCACTGGCGCGGTAGGCGTCGACGAGCGCGGCGATCTGCTCGCGGCGCGGCCGGGTGTCGTCAGCCGGCAGATCGCTCGCGGCGGCCTCCTCGCAGGCGGCGAAGCGGTCCTCGACCTCCTTGGCGCCCCCGGCCGCCGCGTAACTGCCGACGTTGGCCTCCAGGTCGTAGAAGTCCTCCGGGGCCTCCTCCGCCGCACCGGGGCCGTGGTCGATGCGCTTCTCCACCGCGAGCCATCCGGCCAGCCACCGCACGCCGGCCGCCTCCAGCAGCGCCCGGTACATCGTGTCGGCCAGCCTGGTGCCGCTGCCGAGGCCGACCGCGATCTGCGGCACGAGGCCCGGGGGGCGCCGCAGCAGGCAGGCCACCGTGAAGCCGGGCAGGTCGGGGTTGGTCAGCAGGTGGAACTCGGGCGGGAGATCACCGCGCGGGAAGACCTCGCGCACCAGGTCGTCGACGATCCGGGTGCGCCGGTCGCCGCGGATGCGCACGCTGGGCCGGGTGCCGTGCCAGTGACCGATGGCCGAGTCGATCTGCACGGCCTCCGAGAGCGCGGCGGCCAGCGCCGCGTCGGGATCGGTGTGCGCGGCGGCGCCGGTGGTGACGGCGGGCGCCAGCCAGGGTTCGTCGTCGCGCGGCACGTAGCCGAGGAAGTACCACTGGGCGGGGATCAGCCCGCTGAACCGCCCCAGCAGTGAGGGGAGCCGGACCCAGCCCATCTCGGCGTCCGGGTCGAACCGGTCGAAGAGGAAGCCCTTCGCCCGGTGCTGCGCCGGGGTGAAGAGCGTCAACTGCTCCTCGGTCGGGACCCGTTCCCCGGCCGCGGTCAGCTCCCGGTGGCTGGCGTACCGCACGGGGAAGCGGCCCTCCAGGGGGGCGACGTTGCAGGCGTAGCGTTCGAGGGACTCGGCGAGCACCCGGATCCGCGCCTCGAACGGCTCCGTGCCGAAGCCGCCGAGGTGGAAACTGCCGGCCTTCGGCGCGGGCAGGTCCTGGAGCAGGTGTACGCCGGTGAGGTCGGCGCTCGCGATGAGCATGCGCGGGTCGCTGCGGCTGCGGGTGAGGTGGTCGAGCACCGGGACGATGCCGCACAGTCCGCCGTGCACACGGCGGCGGAGCGCCTCGGCGCGCTGCATCTCGTCCTGCCGGACGTTCGGCGCGAGCGGCACGGACGACGGCTCAGACATCGAGCCACGCCCTCGGGTCGTAGTACAGCGGGGAGTCGTCGCGTTCGGCCACCGTGCCGCAGCCGACGCAACCGGGCAGCGGCAGCACCTCGTTGTAGGCGATCTCCATGGTCGGAAGGTGCATGCCCAGCACCTTCTCCACGGTGAACGCGGTGCCGGTGTGCAGGTAGTTGACGGCTTCCAGGGCCAGGTGGGAGGCGAGCAGCGCGGTGACCGGCGCGGCCACCGGCGGGGTGCCCAGGCGTACGGCGCCGCGGGCCAGGGCCTCCTTGTAGCGCACGTAGGACGCCTTCTCGCGCAGGTTCATCACCACGCGGGTCTCGAAGCACTCGTAACAGGCGGAGCGGCCCGGCACCACGGTGGGGCCCGCGAAGACGTACGGTCCGTCGACGGCGCCGTGCAGCCAGGTGATGCCGAGCCGGGCGGCGAGCCGGTTGAACACCTGGAAGCGCTGCGGGTCGATCACGGTGGCGGTCAGCACCGCGTACGCGCCGCGCCAGGGTTCGAACTCGTCGGCGAGCGCGCGCAGTCGCAGCCCGTCGTGGACGACGGCCGGGTCGACGCCGGCGAGCCGGCGCACCAGCGGGTCGTCCGAGCCGGGGCGCACGACGGGGAGTCCGTGCCCGTCCCCGAGCGCGTCGCGCACACGAGCGGTCACTTCCGGATCGCCCAGGAGCAGCACCTGGGTGGCGTGCTCGGCCGGTGTGGTCCGGCCGAGCGAGGACACGTCGTCGAGGTAGGCGTCGAGCGCGCTGCCGGGCCCCTCCCGCAGCACTCCCAGCTCCGCGAGATGGCCGGTCAGGGCCTCGACCTCGGCGGGGGTGACACCGTGGCGCACGGCGAGTTCCGCGGGGGACGCGGTGCCGTCCAGGTCGGTCACGAGGGCGAGCAGTTTCCCGCCGCCGCCCTCGTCCGTGACGGTGCGGGACTCCATGTTCCATATGCCCGTTCGGAACTCCACGATGTCCGGACTGTGCCCGATCACCGTGACCGATTGGCTTACTCGGGGATTCTTTCCCGTCACCGAGAAACCTCCAGCCCGTAAAGGTGAGTTGTTCGTTCGGTCGAATGTCGTGCGGACCGGATGGCGGACCGGATACGAATCACAGGGGAAGGCCGACAAGAATGGTGTGGAGCAGGGTCTCCAGCACTCCGTCGATACCGAGGGCAGCGTTCGCCTCGTCGTCGTAATAGCCGGAGAAGTCGGTGGCGGCCAGGTGCGCTCCGGTCACCGCGAGGTGGATGTTCTGTGACAGGGCGCCGCACTCGTGGAAGACGAAGCGCATGCCGCGCGGCCCGTACTTGCGCATGGACCGCCAGGGGCGGGCGACCAGCAGGAGCACCGCGGCGGCGTCCCGCGGGTGCGGGCCGCCCGGGGCGTCCTGCAGCGCGTCGAGCAGCGCGGACAGGCCCTCCGGTCCGGTGTGCGCGGCGAGCGCGTCGCGCTCCGGCAGGTAGCGGTGGACGCCGGGCGGCACGCCGTCCACCCGGGAGGCGGCCACCCACACCTGGACCGGGCGCAGTCCGCCGGCGCTGGGCACGGCGTGGAAGGCCCCGGTCAGCGGCACGCCGTCGGCGGTGCGGACCTCGGCGTCGGCCGTGCGGCCCGCGCCGTGCCGCAGCAGCGCCGCCAGCTGTCCGGCGGCGAGCGGCCCGGCGGCGAAGTCCCGTTCGCTGCGCCTGCGTTCGACCACCTCGGTCAGCGGCTCCGTGAGCGGCGCCGAGGGCGGCAGGGCGGTCAGCGCCTCGGCCGGCACCTGCTCGGCGCCCTGGTGGGCCCAGCACATCGCCAGCGGGTCGGAGGAGTACGCCGAGATCGACAGCTGTGTCTGGCGGTCCCACCGCCGCAGGCGGGAGGCGACGAGGAACTCCTCGGCGACGCGCGGCAGCCGGGGGTCGTCGGCGTTGTCCGCGCGGAAGGAGTGCGTACGCAGCCCCGTGCCACCGGCCTCGGGGGCGCGTGAGCGGCGCGCGGTGGCCAGCACGGCTGCGCGGGAGAGGGAGGGCGAGGCGGAAACCGGGTCGGTCACGGACACTCTTTCCTCAGCACGGACGATCCTTCTTCGAGAAGGCCTACGAGGTGCGCCGGGCCGTCTCGCGGACCTGCGCCCAGGCCTGCGGTCCGGCCGCGGGCGGACGGACCCGGGCGGGGACCGGGGCACTGGCCGCCGGCCCCCGCCCGGCGATCACGGGGCCGAGACTCAGCCGCGGCGGCGCACGACGGCGCCACAGCAGGAGGAGCAGGCACCCGGCACGACGACCTCGCGGTCGTCGCGCTTCTCGCTGGCGGTGGTGGTCGTGATCTTCATGGGGACCTCCTGTTGGTGAATGCCCGGTAAAGGCTTTCCAAGGAAAGTGCCAAGGGCTTCCCATATGGCCGGCGAAATACATCCGACCTGGTTTCAGCCCTTGCCATGCACGGCCGGGAAAGCCGCGAGGCGCTCCGGCCGCCGTCAGGCAACCACAGTCCGCGGCGGCCGAACAATGGGCCTTGGGTGCATCGGATTCTGCACCGATGAACAGTGTTAGCAGCGGTGGTCGGAAAGATTGAATAGCTGACGGTGCCGGCCCCCGCCGCCCACCGGAAGGAGAAAGATGACGACCAGCGCGCGCACCTCGCACGCGGACGCCCCCGGCGCTTCCCCGGACGTTCCCGAAGCACCCTTCGGCCCCGAATGGGCGGCCGACCCGCACCCTGCGTACGCGCGGCTGCGCGCCGAGGGGCCGGTGCGGCGCGTCCGCGTCCGCGAGGGCCTCGAACCCTGGGTGGTCAGCCGGTACGCGGACGTCAAGGCGATGCTGGGCGACCCTCGTCTGAGCACCGACCCGGCCGTCGCCGCGGATCCCGTACGCGAGGCCATCGGCCGCGGCCGGCCCGAGGAGAAGGTGTCGCTGCTCGGCCGCCACCTGCTGAGCACCGACCCGCCGGAGCACACCTCGATGCGGCGCCTGATGTCCCGGGCGATGACACCGCGGCGCACCGCCGCGCTGGAGGAGCCGGTGCGCCGGCGGGCCGAGGCGCTCCTCGACGCGGCCGCCGGCCGGGACCGCTTCGACCTGCTCGACGAGTACGCCGTGCCGCTCGCCGTCGACGTGGTGTGCCGGCTGCTCGGCGTGCCGGAGGAGATGACGGAGCCGTTCCTCGCCTGCGCGCGGTCGTTCTCCCGCGCCGAACTCGACGAGGGCGACGCCTTCGCCGAGGCCGCCGACGCGCTGGGCGAGCACCTGGTGCCCTGGGTGCTCGGCGCCCGCGAGCGCGGCGGCGACAGCCTGGTGGGGCTGCTGGCGTCGGGCGAGGGCGAGGAGGAACTCGACCCGCACCGGCTCATCGACGTCGTCTACCACTTGTTCTTCTCCGGCTACGAGTCCAGCGCCTACTTCGTGTGCAACACCGCCCTGCTCCTGCTCACCCACCCCGAGCAGCGCCGGCAGGTGCGGGAGAAGCCGGAGCTGATGGAAGCGGTGGTCGAGGAGGCGCTGCGCCTGGAGGGCTCGGTGAAGGTGCCCACGTGGCGGTTCGCCAACCAGGACTTCGACCTGGCGGGCGCCCCGGTGCGGCGCGGGGACGCCGTGCTGGCCCTGCTCAACTCGGCGGGCCGCGACCCCGAGGTGGTGGACGACCCCGACAGCTTCCGGCTCGACCGTCCCTCCTGCCCGCACCTGGCGTTCAGCCACGGCATCCACCACTGCCTGGGCGCCGCCGTCGGCCGGCTGGAGAGCCGCGTGGCCCTGTCCGCCCTCTTCGGGCGCTTCCCCGGCATACGTCTCGCCGTACCGGCCGGGGAACTCTCCTGGCGGGACAACCTGATGATGCGCGGCGTGACCGCACTGCCCGTCGTGCCGGGCCCGGACGGGGGGATCGCGCCGTGACCGCCGCCCCTGCCCTCCGCTCCACCTGGGTCAACCGGGGCCACGAGGCGTTCCCCGCGACCATGACGGACCACGAGCACGCGGCGCTGGGCGAACTGCTCGCGCTGTACAACCCGATCGGCGGCCCGATCACCAAGGTCTTCACCGAACTCGGCGGCCCCGGACCGCTGCACAGCAACGTCGCCACCGCCTCGTTCAGCAGCATCGACCGGCTGCTGCGGCGGCTGACCGGCGTGCCCTCGCTCGACCCCGGCACCCAGGACAGCATCAGCGCGGGCGGCAAGGGCTACTCGCTCTTCGACATGTTCGCCTCCAGCGCCGGCGAGACCGTCGAGCGGGTGATCGGCTCACTGCGCGGCACCGGCGACACGGAGCAGCGCTTCGGCACGTACGACGAGCTGCGCAGGGCGGGCGTGCCGTGCATGGCCCCGGAGCGCATACCGCTGTTCTCCGCCGCCCAGTACGCGCGCCCCGGTTTCCTCTACGAGCCGTTCACGCGCACCACGCCCGTCAGCTGGAGCCGCGGCCGCCGTCTGGTCTCCGGCGACGAGGTGTGGGTGCCGACCCAGCTGGTGGAGCTGGTCCACCTGATGGAGCCCGGCGAGGCGTCCATCGGTTACGCCTCCTCCGGCGGCCTCAGCAGCCACGTCACCCGGGAGGCCGCGATCTACCACGGGGTGCGCGAGCTGGTCGAGCGCGACGCGACCAACCTGCGCTGGTACCTGCGGGTGCCGCCGGACCGGGTCACCGTCACCACCGCGCCGCGCAGCCACCGCCTGCGCACGCTGCTCGCGGAACTGGCGACGCACAACGAGCCGGTGGAGCTGCTCCACCACTCCCTGGACATCCCGGAGATCCCCGTCTTCACCGCGCTGCGCGTGGAGCCCTGGCGGCACCGGTTCGCGTTCTGCGCCGGCGCCGGCGCCGACCTCGACGCGGAGACGGCGCTCGCGGAGGCCATCGGGGAGTTCGGGCAGTCCGAACGCATTCTGCGCTCCTCCTTCCTCGCCCCCGACCGCCCCGTCTCCCAGCTGTTCGCCCGCCAGTTCGGCATGGCCCCCGACGCGCCGCTCACGGACATGCTCACCTACGTGCAGGCCATGGGCTACTACGGCAACCGCGAGCTGCGCGGACTGCTGGCCGCACACCGCCACGGCGGCGAGGAGGTCGCCCTCGCGGACCTCGGCGCGGCGCCGCAGCGCCACGGGGAGGGCCCCGCCGACGCCGCACGGCTCGCCGCGCTGTGCACCGTGCTCGAACGCCACGGCATCGACCCGGTCGTCCTCGACCGCACCCCCGAGGGGCTGTCCCACCTGCGGCTGATGCGGGTGTTCGCGCCCGAGCTGACCCAGCCCTTCCTCCAGTCCCGCCCGATGCTCGGCCATCCCCGCTTCGCCCGGGTGCGCGACCTGCTGGGGGACCGCTCACCGCTGACCGGCGAGCCGCAGGCGTCCCCGCCCCTGCCCTACCCCTGACCCGCGTCGCCCGCGTCGCCCGCGCCGGCGCGCGCGACGGCCCCACGAGCTCCGGCCGGGACCTTCCGGCCGGGGGCGCGTGATCCACGCGCTGTTTCCCTGTCCGACCGTCAGACCGACACGAGGGAGTCAGGTACGTATGAACCTTTCCACCGCTCAGGTGCCCACGGAGAAGTGGAGCACCAACCCCGAGAGCCAGGCCCTGCTGGCCGCGTCCTGCTGCTGCTCTTCCGTCCTGTGCTGCTGCTGCTGCGGCGTGGCGACCGGCATGAGCGCGGTCCGCACCACCGAGGCGGAGCTGGTCCCGGCCGGCCGGTGAGACCACCGTGCGGGCCCCTCCCCGGGGCCCGCACGACCACGCCGGACACGGCATCCCGCACGCCCCCTCCGGCCCCCGGTCCCAGCCGCCCACCCCGCAGAAGGCACCCATGACCTCCTACACGCTCAATCCCCACCTGCGTTTCCTGCGGCGCACCGACGACGAGGTGCTGATCAGCCGCGGCAGCCGCTCGATCCACTCGGAGCTGCTGCGCGACGACGCGGGCGGCGGCGTCCTCGCCGACCTCCTCGAACGGCTGCGCACCCCGGCCGACGCACAGGCGCTCACCGAATGGGCCCGTGAGCACGCGCCCGGTGCGCGGCTCGACATCCCCGCCGTCCTCGCCCACCTCGCCGGCAAGGGCATCGTGGTACCGGCCGGCGCCGACCCCGCCCACACCCATCTCCGTACGGTGTTCCCGGCCCCCGCGGGTACGCCGGAGCCGTCCGTTCCGGTCACGGTCGTGGGGGACGGCGCGCTCGCCGCCACCGTCGTGCGGCAACTGTCCGCCTCCGGTCTCACGGCGGCCGGTGCCACGGTCCGCGAGGCACCGCTCCCGGCACCGGACGAGGTGCCCGAGGAGCTGTTCGCCGGCGCGGGCTTCGTCGTCGTGGCCCTCGACCGGCCCGACTCGACGCTGCTGCACGCCCTCAACGACACGGCGCTGCGCGGCAAGACGCCCTGGATGCCGGTGTACTTCGACGGCGGCGAGGGCGTCGTCGGCCCGACCCACGTGCCCGGCGAGAGCGCCTGCCACCTGGAGTTCGAGCTGCTGACCGACTCCTCCGTCGGCTTCAACGGCCACGTCCTGGAGCTGCGGCACGGCGCCGACGCGTACGGCCCGACCGCCGCCGCCCCGGCGCACCAGCTGGAGATCGTCTCCGGCCTCGCCGTCGAGGCGCTCCTGGCACACCTGGCGGGCGGCGAACGGATCACCGCCGCCCGCGCCGTGCGGTTCGACTTCGAGCGCATGGAGATCGACTACCAGGACGTGATGCGGCTGCCGCGCTGCCCGGCCTGCGGCCCGCAACGCGCCCCCTACCGCAACCCGTTCCTGTGACAGGAGCCACCATGGAGACCGCGTTCCCCCCGACCGGCCGGGGCGGCGTACCGCTGGACGAGACGCCGGTGCCGGACCCGGCCAAGACGCTGGTGCTGCGGCCCTCGCCGTCCGCGGCACACCAGCAACGGCTCACCGCCCGCACCCCCGACCCGGCGGAGTTCTTCCACGTCAACTCCGCCCTGTCCCCCACCGGCGCGCACAACACGCCGCTGGACGAGGACCGTCTCCACGAGGTCATGACGTGGTTCCACGGCAGCGCCTTCGCCCCGCACGAGGACGAATGGGACCCGCAGGAGGCACAGGCGGGCGGCGCCGTGCTGCCCGCGGCCGCCCTGCGCGCGGCCTGGAACGTGGAACTGCCCGGCTCGCTCGGCGAGGACGGCGACGAACTCCTCTACGGAACCGATCTGATGCTCCTGCTGCACGGCAGGCTCTACCGCTGGTTCCCCGGCCGCGACTGGCTGTTCACCGACTCCCGGCACCCCGAGGAGACCGTCGCCGCGATCCGGGACTGCCTCCTGCCGTCGCACGCCTCCCGGGGCCCGCGGGCCGAGGCCCTGCTCTTCGTGGTGGGCGTCGCCCCGCGCCTGACCTCTCTGCAGGGGCCGCGCGGCTACCGCAGGCTGCTGGTCACCGCGGGCCGTCTCACCGACCGGCTGACGCGCGCGGTCGCCGACGCGGTCGGCGCGGCCCCGCCCGTGCTCCTGGACTTCTACGACGACCGACTGCACCGGCTGCTCGGCCTCGACGGGGTGGAGCGCGCGGTGCAGGCCGTCGTGCCGCTGCCGTGGCCGGACCGTGCGGCACAGCACTCCCCCCGTGCCGACGGCGCGCCCCACCTGCCGGAGGCGTCCGGCACCCCGGACACACCCGACACACCCGACGCACCTGACACACCCGACGCAGAAAGCAGCCGATGACGACCGCCGACGAGCTCGACACCCTGCTGGCCGGCCTGTCCCGACGGGACCGCGAAGCGGTCGCCGCGCTGCTGCGCCCCGCACTGCGGGAGCGCGAGCGCACCGGCGACCGCGCCGCTCTCGACGTCGTGTCCATGGCCCACCGGGCGCTGAACGCCCCGGAGACCATGGCCGACAAGGTGAGCGCACGCGCCGCGCCGGCCCCGCAGGTGCTTCCGGTGCGCGCCGGGCGGGCCGAAGTGGCCTTTCCCGGCGAACTGCCCAAGCTGACCCACCTGTTGCAGGACGTACTGGCGGCCCGCGCCTCCCGCCGCGACTTCGCGGGCCGGCCGCTCTCCCTGGAGGACGTCGCCGGCCTGCTCGCCCACTCCTACGGCGTCCGCGGCACCACCGCGGCGTACAACAGCCCCTCGTTCCCCACCCGTTACGCCCCCAGCGCGGGCGGCGTCCAGTCCACCGACATCTACGTGATCGTCAACGACGTCACGGGCGTCGCGCCGGGCGCGTACCTGTACGCCCCGCAGGACGGCGGCGCGCTGCGCCTGCTCAACCGGGGCGACATGCGCCGTCTCGTCGTCGAGGCGTGCCCGGACACCGAGTGGATGTACAGCGCGGGCGCGGTGCTCGTCCTGGCCGGTTCGCTCTCCCGCGGCCGGTGGAAGTACGGGGACCGCTCCTACTGCTTCGCCCACCTCGACGCCGGGTTCGTCGGCGAGAACCTCTATCTGTGCGCCGCCTCGCTCGGCCTGCGCATCTGCGCGGTGGCGGGCTTCGACGCGGACCGTGTCGGCGGCGTCCTCGGCCTCGACGGCAAGCAGGACATCCCGCTGCTGCTCATGCCGGTCGGTACGCGCGCCTGACCGGGCCCCTCCGCGGCCCCCCGCCCGGCCCCCGATCCGCCCCCGCGGCCCTGACCTCCCCCGCCAGGGCCGCGGGGGCCTTGCCGCACCGCTCACCCCCGCGCACACCGCTCACACCCGCCCCGGGCCCCCGTCGGACCGCCGCGCCCCCCTCACGCCCGCCCGGCGGCCCGCCTGCGCGAGCCGCCGCACACCGCTCACCCCCGCTCCCCGGCGCCCTCCCCGAGCCCGGCGGCGGACGGCGCCGTGCGCTCCTCGCCGGCCTTCTCCCCCAGGCGCCCGCGCCGCACCAGCACCAGCGACAGCAGGCAGCCGAACAGCAGCACCCCGGCACCGCTGTACTCCGCCACGTGCAGCCCCCGCACGAAGGCCTGGTCGGCCGCGTGCGCCACCTTCGCGGGCAGGTCGGCCCCGCCCAGCCGGGTGCCGCCTGCGAGCCGTTCGACGTAACCGGCGCGCTCGCCCGCCGGGACACCGAGCGAGGCGAGCCGGTGGCCGAGGTCGCGGTTCATCTGCGCGGTCAGCACCGAGCCGAGGACCGCCACCCCGATGACCCCGCCGAGTTCCCGCAGGGTGTTGCTGGAGGCCGACGCGAGCCCCGCCCGCTCGGCCGGCACCCGGGCGAGCGCCGTGGCCGTGATGGGCGTGAGCACGAGCCCCATGCCCAGGCCGATCACCGGCAGCAGCCACCAGTACGAACGGAACGAGGCGTCCGCGCCGAACCGCGCCATCATCGCCATCGCGAACGCCGACACCAGCAGCCCCGCCGTCATCGGGTACCCGGCGCCGAACCGCCCGGCGATCCAGCCCGCCAGCGGGGTCACGGCGGCCACGACCACCATCGCGGGCATGACGACCAGACCCGCGCCGGTCGCCGACCAGCCGAGCACCTGCTGGAGCCACAGGCTCAGGAAGTACAGCACCGAGAACATGCCGAGATAGAGGAAGAGGCCGTTGAGCAGGGCGCCGGTGAACAACCGGTCGCGGAACATGGCGAGGTCGAGCATGGGGCTGCGCACCTTGCGCTCCACCAGCACGAACAGCGGCAGCGCGACAGCGGCCAGCACATAGCCGCCGACGACGTACGGGTCGGTCCAGCCGCGCACCGGGCCCTCGATGGTGGCGTACACCGCCGCGCCGGTCACCAGCACGCCGAGCAGCTGCCCGGCCGGGTCGAGCCCGCGGCCGGCCCGGTCGGCGGACTCGGGGACGAGCAGGAGGCCGCCGACGAGTCCGATCAGCGCGACCGGCACGTTGAGCCAGAAGACCCACGCCCACCCGAGGTGGTCGACGACGGGTCCGCCGACGATCGGGCCGACGCCCAGGCCGAGCCCGGAGACACCGGCCCAGATGCCGATCGCCACGGCCCGTTCGCGTTCGTCGGTGTAGATTTGGCGGATGATCGACAGCGTGCCGGGCATGAACGCGGCGGCCCCCGCGCCCTGCAGCACCCGGCCCGCGACGAGGACCCCGACATGACCGGCCAGCGCGCACACCGCCGAGCCCGCCCCGAACAGCAGCAGCCCGGTCAGGAACACCTTGCGGCGCCCGAAGAGGTCACCGATCGTGCCGGCCGTCAGCATGAGCGCGGCGAGGCTGAGACTGTAGCCGTCGACGATCCACTGCAGGTCGCTGATGCCGGCGTCCAGCTCCCGCTGCAGACTGGGCAACGCCACGTTGACGACGGTATTGTCGAGCATCGCCATGAACAGGGACACGCACAGCACGAGCAGCGCCGCGGTGCGGCGGCCGCGGCTCAGCGGGGCTCCGACGGTGTCCGGCGCGGGTGCGGGCGCGCTCACGCTGCGGGGGTCGGGATGAACGGCGGGCATGATCACTCCAATACGTCTGCGTCGGCCGGGCGCCGTGCGCGCCCGGCACTCGGTGGGAACGGGATGAGGTCATCGCGATGACGCGCCGGTCACCCGGGGGCACCGCCCGTCGCGCCGTGCCCCTGTCGGCCGCGGCGATCACGCGCTGCGCCCGGGAGCTGATCGAGGACGACGGCCTGGAGTCCCTGTCGATGCGTCGGCTCGCCGAGCGCCTGGACACCCAGGCCGCCTCGCTGTACCGGCACGTGCACAACAAGGAGGAGCTGGTCGACCTGGTGGCCGACTCGCTCTTCGGCGACTTCGAGCCGACCGTCGAGCACGGTCCGGACGACGACTGGCGCTCGTACCTGACCCGGGTGGCCACCACCTACCGCGCGTTCCTCCTGGACCACAAGGACGCCGAGCGCGTCGTGGCCGGCCGGTTCGCCGTCGGCAAGAACCTGGTGCGGCTGATGGAGCCGATGCTGCAGACGCTGCGGACCGCCGGCCTGAACGAGCGCGACTCGGCGTACGTGCTGTACCTGGTGGTCGTCCACGTGCAGGGCTTCGTGCTGCACGAGAAGGCGCCGCTGTCCGCGTCCAACGCGGCGGGCCTGAGCCGGGAGCTGGTCCTCACGACCACCCGTGACCTGCTCGAACACTTCCCGGACGAGGACTTCCCGCGGGTGCGCGAGGCGGCACCGTACCTGGCCGAGCCGGGCCTGGACGCGCGGTTCCGCTACGGACTGGACCTGCTGCTCGACGGGCTGGCCCTGCGGATCGCGGAGTCCGGCGCGGCGTGAACCGCCCCGCCGCGCACCGGGCGATGCGCGGCGGCAGCGGGTCATCGGCGCCATCGCCGGTTCTGCCGCCGTTCCTGCTGCGCCTGTGCGCGGGCCTGCTCCCGGGCCTGCTGGCGTTCGCGCTGCGCCCGGTCGCGTTCGGCCTCCTCGGCGGCGCGGCGCTCGTCACGCAACTCCTCTGCCTGGCGCCGCAGTTCGTCGCGCTCGCGCTGCTCCACGTCACGGCGGGCCCGTTCCTCCGGATCGCCCTGCCACGGCCACCTCATGGTTCCTCCCCACCTGAACCCGTGTCGAACTCAAGCCGGCGCCGTGTCGCGCTGCTGCCGATCGATGCCGACCAGAGGGGTCTGTCGTGCTCGTGGAACCGAGGCTAGCATCATGTGCGAACAGTGTTAGCAGGCTCGGTGCGAACGTCTCGAATCCGCCGCCCAGGAGGCACTCCATGACCCCGTCGACCGGATACGATCAGCCCCAACTCCCGCCGCACGTAAGGCTCATGAGCCTGGTCGCGGGCAAGTGGATGGCGCAGCCGATCATCGCGCTCGCCGAACTCGATGTCGCGGAGGCGCTCGCGGACGGCCCCCTGGACACCCATGGGCTCGCCGCGCGGGTCGGCGCCGACGCCGGCGCCTTGGAGCGGATCCTGCGCGCCGCCGCCTGTCTGGGCGTGGTGGCACGCGACCCCGACGGCCGGGGCTGGCGCACCACGGAGGTGGGCGAGAAGCTCCGCGCGGGCGTGCCCAACAGCCTGCGCGACTTCGCCCTGTTCATGGGCGACCCGGCGACGATGGCCTCCTTCGCCGCGCTCACCGACACCGTACGGGGCAACGGCCCCGCGTTCGACAGGGTGCACGGCCGCCCGTTGTTCGAACACCTGGCACAGGCACCCGAGTTGGCGCGCCGCTACCAGGGCGCCTGGGGCCCGCTGACGGCGGAACTCGCCGAAGACGTGACGAAGGACTACGACTTCAGCCGCTACCGGGTCCTCGCCGACGTCGGCGGCGGCAACGGCGAGCTGCTCGCCGGGCTGCTCACCGCGCTCCCCGAGGCCCGCGGGATCCTCATCGACCGCCCCGACGCCCTGGACACCGCGCGCGCCCGGCTCGCCGGCGGCACTCTGGCCTCCCGGATCACCTTCCGCCCGATCGGTGAACTCCCCGCCGACGCCGACGCCTACGTGCTCAAGAACGTGCTGCACTGCTACGGCGACGACGCCTGCGCCGAGCTGCTCGCGGAGGTCGCCGCCGCGATGCGGGGCCGGGAGGACGCGCGGCTGGTCCTCATCGAGACGGTGGTCGCCGAGGACGACCGGTTCGACTGGGCGAAGTTCATCGACATCGAGGTGATGGCGAACAACGGCGGACGCGAGCGCACGCGCGCCGAGTGGCACGCACTGCTCCAGCGAGCGGGCTTCGCACTCACCTCGGTGACGCCCACCACTCCGCCGCAGAACGTGATCGAAGCCCGCCTGGCGTGACGGCGGCGGGCCAGGGTCTCGTGGGACGCAGGGCCGGTGCGGCAGCCGCCCCCCTACGCGAGAAGGGCCCTCGCGGACTCTCGCCCGCGAAGACCCTTCACACCGTCGGGACGACAGGATTTGAACCTGCGACCCCTTGACCCCCAGGAGTACGAGTCAAGCATATTTTCTGGACATAACAGACCCAATCCGCGCGAAAGTTGTGCATGGAAGCATGCATCGTGCACCACGGCGCGTACCGGGTGGTCCCCAACTGGTCCCCAGGATCACCGTTCTGGCGGTGACTTCACATCTGAGGTTCCCCTGGGGTCGACCCGGGACATCCTCATCACCTGCCACGTCTCGGCGACAGGCAAGGGCAAGCTCCACGGAAGCCCCGAGTGCCGCACGCTGCGGTCAGCCGCCTCCGTGAACCAGATCGACGTCCCCTTCGGCGAAGCCGTGGCGCGGCTCTGCCCGAGCTGTCGGTGGCCTCTGCCCACAGACAGCCTCATCCTGCC
>NZ_JOIY01000050.1 GCF_000720185.1 Streptomyces sp. NRRL S-340
GGCCGAGGCGTCGCCGGGCGCAGGCGGGGCGGCGGGGGGCCGGGAGGGGGGCCGCGGGCGGGGGGGTGCAGTGGGCGCTGAGCGGGGCGAGGACGCCGTACACGATGCGGAACGGCTCGACCGCCTCGTCGAGCCCGTCCAGCACCACGGTCACCGGGTCGCCCGGCTCGGCGAGGTAGGCGTCGAGGAGGGCGGTCCACCGTTCCACCGGGTCGTCCGTCGGGCCGGGCGGGGACGGCTCGACGCCCAGCCCCAGGAGCAGTTCCCGCAGCACGTCGGCGGCGGAGAGCCGGCGGGCCAGGACGGCGACCGTCACGGCGTCCGGCGCGGGGACGGTCCCCGGCGGCGCCGAGCCGACGGCGTCGCGGTAGCGCGGGTGGGTGCGGAACAGCGGGTCGCTGAGCGTCACCGCCCGCCCCAGCACCGCCGACTTCCCGCTCCCGGCCGTGCCGGTCAGCAGCAGGACACCGCCCGGCCGGCCGAGGAAGCCGGTCAGTTCCCGGTTGAGCCGGCGCCGTCCGCTGAAGTACCAGCCCGGGTCGTCCTCCTGGGGGCGTCCGCTGGCCCGGGCGAGCCATACGTCGATGTCGTCGGCGGGCGTGGCGACCTGGCGGCGCGCCGGTGCGACCACCTCGCGCGGCGGCCGGTACCCGGGGTTGGGCAGGCACGGCGTGGGGGTGGTCTGCCCGGCGCCCTCGACGATCCGGTGCAGCCGGTGCTTGCGCCGCTCCGCGTCGGAGCCCAGCTCGTTCTCGAACTCGGTCATCAGATGGGCCACGCTCAGCCACGGGCTGGTGATCTGCGCGGTGGTGCGCAGCCGGTCGAGGACGCGGCGCAGCACCGAGGGGAAGCGCCGTACGTGGACGAGCTGGTCGTGGTCGCAGGTGGCGATCACCTCCAGGGACCCGCCGTGGCGCCGCTTCGGACCGATCTCCCGGCACAGCCGCACCAGTTCGTCGGCGACGCCCCTGGCGTAGCAGGTGTTGACGATGACCAGGACGTGTTCGGCGTGCGAGTCCAGGGCGGCGGCGACGATCTCGCTGGTGCGCACGGCCGTGGCGAGCTGGCGGCGGGGTTCCGTCCTCGGCAGTTGCAGGAAGTGCGTGCCCGAGGCGCCCAGTCTGCCGTGTCCGGTGACGAAGAGGACCAGTGCCTTGCCCCGGGTCTCGCGCACCCCGGCCTCGTGCAGGAACCGCTCCACGTCGTGGCGTTCGAGCAGTTCGGGCTGGGGCACCTTGTGGAACGGTTCCGCGGCGCCCGGCGGGCACCACCACTCGTCGAGGACGGCGAGCTGTTCGTCGATGCCGTCGGCGAACTCGCCCGCGTCGTCGCCGTAGTCGCGGACCGCGACGGTCACCAGCACGCGCTCGGCCGGCTCTCCGGCCGGACCGGGGCCGCCCTCGCCCGGGTCGCCCGGCAGCCCGGCCGACGGCGTGTTCCCTCTTCCGGCAAGTGCGCCCGCCCCCCGCTGCATGCTCCCTATTCTTCCGTCATGAGCCCAGCGTCGCAGCAGTATCCGGCACCCCAACGGCCCTATCACCTGCCCGGTCTGTCCCCGAACACCACCCAGGACGCCGTGGTCGTCGTCCCCGGCATCATGGGCAGCGAGCTGTACGACGCGGAGCGCGACGCGGTGGTCTGGGGGCTGGCGGACGCCGGCTGGCTGCTGCGCGCCTGGACCACGCCCGGGGGCCTGCGCCCGCTGCACCTGACACCGGACGAGCGCGAGGGGCGGCTGGGCCGCATCCGCGCCCGGCGGCTGCTGGCGACGCCCGCCTGGAGTCCCGTGCTGCGCGGGGTGGAGCCGTACACCGACCTGGTCGCGACCGTCACGCGCAGCGTGGCCGACCCGGCGGCGGTCCTGGAGTTCCCCTACGACTGGCGGCTGCCCGTGGCCGTCAACGCGCGTCTGCTCGCCGCGGCGGCGCGGGCGCATCTCGAACAGTGGCGCGCGCACCCGGCGCACGCGGCGGCGCGCAGGCACCGCGTCGACGAGCGCGAGGGCCGGCTGGTGTTCGTCGCCCACTCCATGGGCGGGCTGCTCACCCTGGCCGCGCTCACCGACGGCCCGGACGGCGACCTCGCGGCGGACACCCGGGGGGTGCTCACGCTCGGTACGCCCTTCCACGGGTCGGCCGCCGCCGCGCTGATCCTCAACACCGGCCGGGGCACGCCGGTGCCGCTGCCGCACGGGCGGCTGCGCGACCTGGCGACGACCCTGCCCGGCCTGCACGACCTGCTGCCGACGTTCCCGTGCCTGGACGAGGGCCTGGACGTCCGCGCGCTCACCCCCGTCGACGTCGCCGATCTCGGCGGGGACAAGGACCTCGCCGAGCAGTCGCGGGCGTTCCACGAGCGGCTGCGCGGCCGGACGCTGCCCGGGCACCGGGCGGTGGTCGGCATCAGCCAGCGCACGGTGCAGTCGCTGGCGCTGCGCCAGGGCGTCGTGGTGCCCTTCGAGCACTGCTACCGGCAGCACAGCGACGGCGAGCTGATGCGGGACGCGGACGGTGTGCCGCGCCGCTTCGACGTGGCGGGCGACGGAACCGTGCACAAGGAGTCCGCCTCCCTGACCCGGGTGACGGTGCCGCTGGCCCTCCAGCACGGGGCACTGGCGAAGGGGCAGGCCGCGCTGGACGCGGTCACCTCTTTCCTGGAGGAGGACGAGCACCTCGGCCCGCCGCAGGCCGCGGCAGGCCTGGGGCTGCGGGTGCCGGACCTCGTCGCGCCCGGCACACCGTGGGCGGTCCGGGTGCACGGCGCGGACGGCCCTGCGGGGCTGGAGTGCACGGTCGAGGAGGTGGGCGCACCGGGCGGCTTCCGCGCCCGCGCCGCCCTGTACGCCGAGTACGCGGAGGAGGCGGGGGACGCGGGGGGCGCCGGGGAGTGGGGTGACGAGGTCGTCACCGGGCGCGTCACCGTGCCGTCGCCGGGGCTGTACCGGGTCACGCTCGACTCGGGTGACGACACGCCGCTGACCCAGCTCGTCCTGGCGGGGCCGACCGGTCCGGAGGGCGGCGACTGACCGCGGACGGCCGCCGCACGGCGCGCTCGCGCGTGGAGGCGGCCGTCACACCCCCATCCCACCGGCGGCCGTCACACCCGCCCGACCGGCAGCCGTCACACCCATCCCACCGGCGGCCGTCACACCCATCCCACCGGCGGCCGTCCTGCCGCACGTCCGCGGCCGGCACGGACGCCGGGAACCTCGCGGCCGAGGAACAGGCGTCCCGCCCGCGGTCCGAGTCCGTGACGGCCGTACCGGAGGCAGCGGCCGACACGCCCGTCACGCCGTCACCTCCGTCACTCCCGTACGGACACGGTGGCCGTCATGCCCGCGCAACCAAGGCCGGGTCAGGTCTTTCCCCCTGGTTCACCAAGGACTGGTGGGCTGCACTCCGTCGGCAGCCGCAAGGCATCCGTACGCCACACCCGTCGTACGGCCGTTCCAAGGAGTCGCTCCCATGCACAGACCCACCCGTCGCCAGCTCACGATCGCCACCGCGCTGGCCGCCGCCACCGCGGCCGCCCTGACCGCCACCACCGTGGCCGGCGCCTCGGACACCGCGCAGCACGCCCGGCACGCCGTCCAGGGCGGCAAGGCGAAGAACGTCATCCTGCTGATCGGCGACGGTATGGGTGACTCCGAGATCACCCTCGCCCGGGACTACACGGTGGGCGCGGCCGGCCGGCTGAACATGGACCGGTTCCCGCTCACCGGCGCCTACACGACGTACGCGGTGCACGCCGACGGCACCCCCGACTACGTCACCGACTCCGCCGCCAGCGGCACCGGCTGGGCCACCGGCCACAAGACGGTCAACGGCCGCATCTCCAAGACGCCGGGCACGGACAAGGCCGTCCCGACGATCCTGGAGCTGGCGCAGAAGAACGGCTACGCGACCGGCAGCGTCACCACCGCGGAACTCACCGACGCCACCCCGGCGGTGCTCGCCTCGCACGCCACCGACCGTTCCTGCCAGGGACCGGCCGACATGGCCAAGTGCCCCACGGACACCCTCAAGGCCGGCGGCCCCGGCTCCATCGCCGAGCAGTCCGTCAACCACAAGGTGGACGTCCTCTTCGGCGGCGGCAGGCAGCGCTTCGACCAGAAGGTCACCGACGGGAAGTACAAGGGCCTGACCGTCACCCAGCAGGCGCAGAAGCTCGGCTACCAGGTCGTCACCGACGCCGCGTCGATGAAGGCGGCGAAGGCGGGCCGGCCGGTCCTCGGCCTGTTCGCCCAGGGCAACGTCCCGGTGGAGTGGACCGGCAAGGCGGCCGCCGTCGGCGGCACCGCCCCGCAGCGGTGCGTGACCTCCAACCCGCAGCGCCCGGCGAGCACGCCGAGCCTGGCCGACTCCGCCACCAAGGCGATCCAGCTCCTGGAGGCCAAGCAGCGGCACGGCCACTCCGGGCAGGGCTTCTTCCTGCAGATCGAGGGCGCCTCGATCGACAAGCAGGACCACGCGGCCGACCCGTGCGGCCAGATCGGTGAGACCGCGGCCTTCGACCGTGCGGTCAAGGTGGCCCGCGACTACGCCGCCAAGCACCCCGACACGCTCGTGGTGACCACCGCCGACCACGGCCACAGCAGCCAGATCGTCCCGGTGGACGCCACCCCGCCCGGGCTGTCCTCCACCCTGGTCACCGACGAGGGCCAGCAGCTGAAGGTCAACTACTCGACCAACACGCCGGGCCAGTCCCAGGAGCACACCGGCACCGAGGTCCGTATCGCCGCCCAGGGCCCGCAGGCCTACCGCGTCCTCGGCGTCACCAACCAGACCGACCTGTTCACCACCGTGCGCGAGGCCCTGCGCCTGCGCTGAGGCCCTGCGCCTGCGCTGAGCCCCGCGGCCTGCCGGCCGCCCGAGCGGGTGCGGGGAGAGGAGCGACACCTCCTCTCCCCGCACCCCTCAGTGCTTCTCCGGGGCGCGGAGGGCGGGGAAGCCGTGCCTCCGCGCGCCTGCCACGACGAGCAGCACCGGCACGAGCAGGGCCAGCACCGTCCACGGGAAGGAGCCCGGCCCGGCCGCGTCGAGCAGGACGCCGCCCGCCGCTCCGCCGACGGCCATGAACGAGTTCCAGGTGGTCACCAGCAGGGGCTGCGCCCGGTCGCCGCCCGCCCCGGTCACCGCCGTCTGCAGCAGGGTGGACACCCCGCCCCAGCCCAGGCCCCACAGCACCACCGCCGGGTACACCAGGGCGGCGCCGCCGCCGGGCGCGGCCAGCAGTGCGGCGGCCAGCAGGAAGGCGGCGGTGCTCGCGAGCGTCAGGGGCCGCAGCAGGCGGTCGACCAGGGCGCCGGTGACGGCGATGCCCGCCACCGACGCGACGCCGAGCACCAGCAGGACCGTGTCCCGGGCACCGCCCATGCCGCGCGCGTCCAGGAACGCGGCGACGTAGGTGTAGAGGATGTTGTGCGCCAGGACGTAGGCGGCGACGACGAACAGCACCGGGACCACTCCGGGCAGCCGCAGCGCCCCCAGCACCGGCTCCCTGGCCCCGGACCGCCGGCCGGGGTGGTCCGGCACCGACGCGGCGATCCACACCGCGAGCCCCGCCGAGACCACACTCACCAGGACGAACGTCGCCCGCCAGCCGATCAGACCGCCCAGGAGGGTGCCGAGGGGGATGCCCAGGGAGAGCGCCAGCGGAACCCCGGCCATGGTGATCGCGATGGCGCGGCCCACCAGGTGCGGGGGCGCCAGCCGGCGGGCGTACCCGACGAGTTCGGCCCACACCACGGCGGCGGCGACCCCGGCGGCGGCGCGGACCACCATGGTCAGCAGGTAGTCGGAGGAGAGCGCGGTCACCGTGTTGGCCGCGGCGAAGGTGACGACGGCCGCCACGACCAGCCGCTTGCGGCGCCAGGCCGCCGTGGCCGCGGTCACGGGCAGCGCCGTCAGGCCGGTGGCGATGGCGTAGACCGTCAGGGTCTGCCCGGCGGCGGACTCGCCGACGGAGAGGCCGCGGGCCATCTCGGGCAGCACACCGGCCGGCAGGGCCTCGGTGAGAATGGCCATGAAGGCCGCCGTGGCCAGGGCGAGCAGCGGGGAGAGCGGGAGCCCCCCGCGCTCCCGGCCGGACGGGGGCGCGGTGGAGGCCGTGGAGGGCTCGGCAGGGGGGACGTCCGTCGGGCGTCCGGGCTCGGACATCTGCGACATCGACATGCCTGTTAGGGTTCAACCTTCACATGTATGTGAGGGTCAACGCGACATGATGTGAGGTGGGCCACATGCGCATCGGGGAGCTGTCCGACCGCACGGGAACCCCGCGCCGGCTGCTGCGCTACTACGAGGAGCAGGGGCTGCTCACCTCCGACCGCCGCCCGAACGGCTACCGCGACTACGACGAGCGCAGCGTGGACCGCGTGCTCCAGATCAGGGGGCTGCTGGACTCCGGGCTGCCCACCCGGGTCATCAAGCAGATCCTGCCCTGCCTGAAGAAGCCCCGCTCCATCCAGGTCGCCGACGCCACCCCGGAGACGATCGCCACACTGGAGCGCGAGCGGGACCGGATGACGCGGCGGATCGAGTGCCTGGTCCGCAGCCGGGACGCCATCGCCGTGTACGTGGACGCCGTCCTCGCCGAGCAGCGGGACGCCGCCCCGTCCGTCGCCTGACGCCTCGTCCCAGGCCGCGGTACGCCCCCGCCCGGCGCGTGCGGCGCCCGGCGGCCTCGCCCGCCGCGCCCGCCGCGCCCTTCCACGCCGCACCCTTCCACGGCCCCCGCGCACGACCGCGGCCCGCGCGCCCCGGCCCCCGCAGCGCCCCCGCCCCGCACGGCTCCCGCCCCGCATGTGTCCCGGCGCACGGCACCGACCCGGCCGTCCGGGCAACCACACCTCCGGCTGCTAACGTCTACCAACCTGTAGACGTTCATCTGTCGGACAACCCGACTTCACGAGGATTCCACTCCTGCACCCACGAGCGTTCACCGCGGCGCTCCCGCCCTAGAGAACCTGGCCCGGAGATCCACCTGATGACGACTTCCTCCCCGACCGCCCTTGCGCTCGACGGCGCGTCCATCGACGGCGGCCTCTACACCGACGTCACCGACTTCGCCCGCCACACGCACTGGCTGAACGGGACGGCCGCCGCCTACTCCTCCGTCGGCATGGGCGTCTTCGTGGTCCTGCTGCTGGCCGCCTGGTGGGGCGCCCGGCGGCAGGGGAACTCCGTGATGACCGCCGTACTGGCGACGCCGTTCGCCGTCGTCATCGCCTACGTCGCCAACACCGGCATCAAGGACGTCTTCGAGGAGCCCCGCCCCTGCCGGGCCCTGCCGCACGACTTCCTCATCGAGGCGTGCCCCCCGGTGGACGACTACGCCTTCCCCAGCAACCACACCACGGTCGCCTTCGCCTTCGCCGTCGCGCTGCTGATCGTCAGCCGGTGGCTGGGCTCGATCGCGCTGCTCGCCGCCGTGGCGATGGGTGCCTCGCGGGTCTACGTCGGCGCCCACTACCCGCACGACGTCGCCGTCGGCGCCGTGGTCGGCAGCCTCGTCTCGGTCGCCGTCGTCCTGCTGGCCTTCCGGTTCTGCACCCCGCTGGTGCAGCGCCTGCGGGCGGGGGCGCTGCGCCCGCTGCTCGCCGCTCAGACGCCCTGAGCGCCTTCCCCGGCCGCGTTCCCGGCCCCGGCCCCCGCGGCCGGGGCCGCCGCGTGCCGGGGGTGCGCCGCGCCGCCCGGGTGAGCCGTCCCGCCCCTGAGGGCCGCTTCGACGGCGGCCAGGCGGTCGGCCAGCAGGGAGAGGGCGGCGGTCGCGCGGACCAGCGGGTCCTCGGCGGGACCGCCCAGCGCCCGGCTGCGGGCGTACGCGGCCTTCAGGGCCGCCCAGCGCTCCGCCTGCTCCCCGGTGAGCGTGCCGCGCAGCTCGGCCAGCTTCAGCAGGTTGGCCTCCGCCCCGGTGGCGAGGGTCTGCGCCTCGGCCGTGAAGTGGTCCTCGACGACGGCGGCCGCCTCGGCCTCGTTCATGACCGGCCGGAGCCGCTGGGCGATCTTGTTCATGGTGCGGTACGAACCCTGGAGCCGGAACGGCGGCTCGGTACGCGTCTCCTGCGAGCGGGCGGCGGAGGCGATGTACGCGGCGTTCACCGCGAGGACCGTCTCCCGCGCGGTGAGCAGGTGGCGCAGCACGCCCGTGATCTGCTCCAGCTCGGCCGGGGCGCAGGGGTGAGCGAGCCGGTCCGCGCGGGCCGCCGGGTCCCCCTGCGCCAGCCGGACCAGCAGCGGGAGGTCCTGGCGGTCGCGGCCGGCCAGCGGCGCGAGGACCGGGTTCGCGGTGAGCGCGTTCTCCAGGAAGCTCAGCGCGAAGACGTCCTCCTTGCCGGTGAGCACGTCACCGAGGTTCCACACGTCGGCGCGGTCGGCGAGCATGTCGGGCACGCGGAAGCGCTCGCCCGACTCGGTGTACGGGTTGCCGGTCATGCAGACCGCGAAGCGCTTGCCGCGCAGGTCGTAGGTGCGCGGCTCGCCGTCGCGCACGCCCTCGATGCGGCGGGTGGCGTCGCACAGCGGGATGAACTTCTGCAGCAGCTCGGGTGAGGTGTGCTGGATGTCGTCCAGGTGCAGCAGCGTGTTGTTGCCCGCCGCCAGCGCGAAGTTGATCTTCTCGACCTCCTGGCGGGCGGTGGCGTTCGGGGCCTCGGCCGGGTCGAGCGAGGTGACGGCGTGGCCGAGGGCCGGGCCGCTGACCCGCACCATCATCAGGCCCAGCCGGTCGGCGACGTACTCCATCAGCGTCGTCTTGCCGTAGCCGGGCGGGGAGACGAGCAGCAGCAGACCGCCGGTGTCGGTCCGCTTGTCCTGCCCCGCGGTGCCGATCTGGCGGGCCAGGCTGTCGCCGACGAGCGGCAGGTACACCTCGTCGATGAGGCGGTTGCGGACGAAGGCCGCCAGGGAACGCGGGCGGTGCTCGTCCAGCCGGAGCCGCGCCCGCTCGGCCGCGACCAGTTCGGCGCGCCGGCGCTGGTGCGCCCGGAAGGCCGGTACGTCATCGCGCGCGAAACGGCCCGTGCGGGCCAGGAACTCGTCGATCCGCAGCGCGAGGGAGCGGCCGTGGATGCGCGGGTGGGTGCCGAGCAGCCCCTCGGCCACGGTCACCGGGGAGGCGTCGCACTCGTAGCGGGGCAGGTCCGCGCACAGCTCGGCGGCCACCGCCTCGGCCAGGTCACCGGCCGTCACCTCGCTGCCGGTGGAGTCGGCGTACGCCGACAGCCACGCCCCGGCGAGCTGGCGGCGCGCGGCGAGGTCACCGAGCGCGGCCAGGTCCTCGTCGTAGGCCGAACCGCCCACCGTCCTGCGGAACTTGTCCAGCAGGGTGCGGGTGGCGGCGGCGACGGCGAAGCCCTCGGGTCCGGTCGTCAGCTCCTCGAAGAGGTACGCGGCGGCAGCGCGCGCCGCCTCCCGCGCGCCGTCCACGTCCCCGGCCAGGTGCCCCTCCGGCCGCTCCCCGGCAGCCCCCGGGCCGCCCCCGCCGGACGCCCCCGGCACCCCGCCGGCCGCCCGCGCGAGCCCGGCCCCCCGGCCCCGGGAGCCGGCCCCGGCGTCCTCGCCCGGGGCGGGCCCCCACCCGCCCGTGCGGGCGGCGGTCTTGGCCGTCCACCCCCCGATCGCCTGCGCGAGTTCCTCCTCCAGTTCGGTCACGGCACCCGCCGCCGCCGGGCCGAACGTGTCGCGGGCACGGGCCAGGGAGCGGGCCCGCCGGGTCCAGGCGGCGCGGGCGTCCGGCGCGGTGCCGTGGGCCCAGAACAACTGGGCGGCCGCGCGGGCGGCGGGCTCGTGGCGCAGCACGCCCACCCGCTCGTACAGCGGGAGCAGGGCGGTGAGGACGACCGTGGCGTCGTGGTCGTGGACGCCCCGCTCGTACCCCTCGTCGTAGGCCTCCTCGGCGGCCCGGCGGACCAGCCCCGGCAGGTCGTCGGCGGCCGCGAGCGCGGCCGGGCCGTGCTCGCGCAGCAGCCGGGCGGCCAGGTACTCGCCGCGGTAGACCTCCGGCGACTCCGAGGGGAGCTGCCGGTCCGCGTACGCGCGCAGCGCGGCGGCGCCGGGGCCGGTGACCGGGGAGCGGTAGTCGGTGCCGGTCAGCGCGAAGGCGAGGCCGTCGCCGTCCGGGACCAGGGTGAGGTCGAGGGGCTGGGTCGCGACGGCGAAGCGGTGGCTGCCCAGGCGGATGGTCCGGCCGCCGTCGTCGTACAGGTCGGTGCGGTCGCGCAGCGCCCGGCCGGCCTCCTGGCGGGCGGCCTTGAGCCGGCCGTCCAGTTCCTCCGCCCGTACCGGATCGCCGAGTTCGCGCAGTTCGGCGGCGGTGCGCCGGACCTTGGCGACCATCGGGTCGGAGGCGAAGTAGGTGCTGACCGCGTCGGCGTCGGCGAGGGTGGCCGCACGCCGGGCGACCGTCAGCAGGATGCGGCCGGCGGCCTCGGCGAGCTGTCCGGCACGGCGGGCGCGGGCGTCCAGGAGTGCCTGCTTGCGGGCGGAGAACGCGTCGTGGACCTCGGTGCGCTTGGTGGTCAGCTCGCCGAGGAAGTCGTCGTACTCGGCGAAGCGGGACTCCAGGTCCTCCAGCCGCGCCAGCGCGCCCGACAGCTGCTCGTCGCACGCCTCGGGACTGCCGGCGGCGGCCAGCGCGCCGGTGACGGCCTGTCCGAGCAGCGCGAACTCGGCGGCGAACTCGGCGCGGCCCTCGCGTTCGCCCAGCTCCCGGCGGCGGGCGTCGAGGAGGGCGCGGGCCCGGTTGACCCCGCCGAGCACTCCGGCGACGCGCTGGAGGACCGAGGTGCGCACGGTGGCGTCGCCGATGTCGAGGCCCGCGACGACCTCGGTGACCGTGCGCAGCGTGCCGGCCAGGTCGTCGAGCCGGGCGGCGACCGGCCGCGCCGCGGCCACGGACTCGATCGCCCCGGCGTCCGCGGCGAGCTGTTCGACGTCCCGGTGGTGGCCGGCGAAGGCGTCCTCGCGGGCGAGGAAGGTCACGGCCCGCTTGCCGAAGGCGGCGAGGTCGCTCTCGGCACCGGCGGCGAGTTCGTCGATGCGGGCGGTGTCGGCGTAGCGCATCTCCTTCAGGGTGAGCAGGTGGCCCTGGGCCCGGCGCAGTTCGGTCAGGCCGCTCACCCAGGCGGCGGCGCCGCGCGGTGCCTCGCCGCGCAGCCGCCGCACCACGGCGGCGAGCCGTTCGGCGGCCTCCTCCAGCGCCTCGGCCGCCCGCCGGGTCAGGTCCCGCACGGTGCGGAACTCGCCCAGCACCTGCTCGGCGGTGGCCCGTACGGCCTCCAGGGGGGTGCGCAGGTCCCCGAGGCCGGCCTCGCCCAGCCAGTGGTGGGTGTCGGCGGCGCGCACGCAGGCGGCGGCCAGCGCCTCGTACACCTCCACGGTCGGTGTGGTCTCGGCGACGGCGCGGCTGATGGACAGGCAGTCGGAGATGCCGCGCACCAGGTCGGCGTTGCCGACGCGGGCCAGGGGGCCGGTGCCCGCGGTGGCGGCGGCGTGCGTGTCGGAGACGTACGGGGAGGCCCACCGCTGGACCGGGTGCACCCGGGCCGGCTCCGGGGCCGTGCCCGCCGCCTCCGCGCGCAGCGCGAGCAGTGCGCCGTCCTCGAACAGCGCCCAGCCGTGGCAGGTCAGCGGGGTCGCGACCTCCTCGCGGATGGTGTTGTACGACAGCAGCAGGCCGCGTCCCCCGGCGGGCGCGTGGAAGGCGTACAGCACGTCCTCGCCGTAGGGCGAGCGCACCTCGCGCTCGAACTCCAGGCTGCTCGTGTCCAGTTCGTACGTCTTGTACGCCCCGGTGGCCAGGCAGTAGCCGCCGGGGAAGACGATGCCCTGGTCCTCGGGCAGGCGGCGGCAGGCCCGGCCGATGCCGTCGAGGCGGACGACCGAGCGGGTGAGGGTGTTGAAGACCAGGTGGCGGTGGGCGTCCTCCTTGTAGGGGCGGACGCGCAGCAGGATCAGCGCGCCGACGCGCGCGTGCGCGATCTCGGCGTCGGCGAGCGCCTGCAGCGGCTCGTCCACCGGCTCGCTGTGGACGCCCTCGCCGGTCTCGGTGTCGTCCTCGGTCTTGACGGTGAGGGTGCCGCCGACGGTGGAGACGTAGATCTCACCGGCGACCGCGACGTGCGGGTGGCGGCCGAGGCGCTGGTCCTCGCGGGTCGCCTCGGTCCAGGTGAAGTCGTGGGCGGGCGGCAGCACGTGGTCGCGTTCGCCGCGCGCGTCGAGGAAGGCGGCCCGCCCGTCACCGGTCAGGTTCCAGCGCAGGACGCGGATGTCACCGGCCTTCTCACCGGTGCGGAAGACGGCCAGCAGCCGCCCCTCCACCCGGTGCAGCCGCAGCAGCCGGGCCTGCCGGTAGTAGCGGTGCAGGGCCGCGAACTCCCGTACGAACGCCGGGTCGTCGAGCAGGCCGGGGACGGCGTCCTCGGGCAGCGGTTCCAGCTCCCGGTCGTACAGGGCGAGGACGTCCCCGATCCGGGGCTCGGGCCGGGTGCCGTCGTCCGGGCCGGCGTGCGCGCCGTTGTACCCGAACAGCAGCCGGTCACCGACGGCGACGACGTCCCGGGGGACGCTCGGCCGCTCGGTGCGCAGCCGCCCGGTGCCGGTCAGGCCGAGCCGGGTGGCGCCGAACTCCGCGGCCCGGCGGGCGTTGAGCTGTTCGGCGCCGCGGGCCAGCTCCGCGGCCTGCGCGGCCAGCCGGTCGCGCAGCACCTCGTAGGTGCCGCTGTCCACGGCGCCGTACGGACCCGGCTGCTGGGCGGTTGCCATCGACGTGCGTCCCTTCGAAGGCTCGGGATGGGGGGGAGCGCGGGCCCCGCGCGGCCGCCGTCCCCCGTACGGCGGCCGCGCCGGGCCCCCTGGACCGTCAGGCCCGGGCGGTGCCGTTGACGGCGAGGGCGGTGACCGGGGTGTCGGCCAGGCCCAGTTCGCCCGCGCGGTCCAGGAGCTGCTGGAACCGGCCGGCGTGCGTACCGCCGGAGTTCATCAGCTTCATCAGCAGTGCGGACACGGTCAGGTTCTGCACGTCGGCCGTGGAGACCGAGCCGAGGATCCGGCCCAGGTCCTCGGCGAGGCTCGCCGAACCGTCCAGGTAGGGGCCGGCCAGCGCCTGCGCCGTCCCCGAGTGCTCGACGAACCCGTCGACGCCCTTGCCGAGCGAGATCGCGTTCACCAGCCGGTCGAAGAAGACCGAGTCGCCGCCCACGATGTCGATGTCGGCGTTCTCCAGGCCGGTCGCCAGCACCGTGGCCTGCGCCTCGGCGACCTGGCGCTGCACGTCGAGCCCGGCGAGCCGGATCTCCTTCTCCGCCTGGAGGCGCAGCCGGTACTCCTCGTGGCCGCGCGAGGCCTCGTCCAGGGCGGCCATCGCCGCCGCCTTCTCGGTCAGGCCCGCCGCCTCCGCCTTCAGCTTCTCGCCGATCGCGGTCGCCTCGGCCAGCGCCTTGGCCTGCGCGCCCTCGGCCTCGGCCCGCAGCCGCGCCTGGGTGCCCTCGGCCTCCGCGAGCATCCGCGCCTGGGTGGCCCCGGCCTCCGCGCGGCCGGTCTTCTCGACGACCTCGGCCTCCTTGTCGCGGACCTGCACGGCGGCCAGTCCCTCGGCGGCGGCCTCCGCCTGGATGCCCTCGGCCATCCGCAGCTTGGCGCGGGCCTCCAGGTCGGCGGACTTCAGCCGGGCCTCGGCCAGGGTCAGCGACTCGGCGGCGCGGTGGGTCGCCGCCTGCTCGGCGGCCTCCGCGGCCTTGATGTCCTTGACCAGCTTCTCCTGCGCCTCCGCCTCGGCGGCGATGATGATCGCCTGCCGCTCGCGTTCCGCCTCCTCCACGGCGCGCAGCTTCTTGATGGACTCCTCCTGCTCGGCGACGGTGCGGTCCACCGCGACCCGCTCGCGCACGACCTCGGCGATCTCCCGCTTCTCCGCCTCGACCTCCTTGTCGGCGGAGATCTTCGTCAGCTGGGTCTCGCGCTCGCGGGCGATGACCTCCAGCATGCGGTCCTTCTCGATGCGCTCGTTCTCGACGGCGATGACCCGCTCGCGGTTCTTCGCGGCGACGGCGACCTCGCGGGCCTGGTTCTCGCGCTGCACCCCGAGCTGTTCCTCGGTGCGCAGGAAAGCGCTCTGGGCGCGCAGCCGCTCCTCCTCGACGACCCGGGCCGTCTCGGCCTCCTCGCGGGCCCGGGAGGTCTCGATCTCCCGCCTCTGCTTGATCTCGGCGTCCGCCTGCCGGCGCTCCAGCTCCAGGATGGTCTCGCGCGCGTCGACGTTCTGCCGGGTGATCTCCTTCTCCTCGGTGCGCTGCGCCTCGTTGGTGCGCACGTGCTCGACGGCCGTCAGCTCGGTGATCTTCCGGATGCCCTGCGCGTCGAGGACGTTGGCCGGGTCGAGCTGGGACAGCGGCGTCTGCTCCAGGTAGTCGATCGCCGCGTCCTCCAGGTGGTACCCGTTGAGGTCGACGCCGATCAACTCGATGATGTGGTACCGCAGTTCCTCACGCTTGGTGTAGAGGTCGGTGAAGTCCATCTGCTTGCCGACGGTCTTCAGCGCCTCGGAGAACTTCGCGTGGAACAGCTCCTGCAGGGTGTCCTGGTGACTGGCGCGCGCGGTGCCGACGGCCTGGGCGACCTTGATGACGTCCTCGGCGGTCTTGTTGACCTTGACGAAGAACGAGATGCGGATGTCGGCGCGGATGTTGTCCCGGCAGATGAGCCCGTCGCGCCCCGAGCGGGTGATCTCGATGGCCTTCACCGAGATGTCCATCACCTCGGCCTTGTGCAGCACCGGCAGCACGACCTGCCCGGTGAAGGTCACGTCGACCTTGCGGGTCTTGGAGACGATGAGCGCCTTGCCCTGCTCCACCTTGCGGAACAGCCGGGAGAAGACGAACAGCGCGAGCAGTACGAGAATCAGGATGGCCGCGACGAGCGCGCCGATGACAACCATGGCAAACGTCCCCTGGAGTAACGAAGTTGTGGCGTGCGGGCGGCGACTTCGGACCCGGTGACCGGGCCCGGCGTCTCGGTGTCAGCTATCGACGCCCGGCCGCCGGTCCCGGTTCCTGATCCGCGCGCACCGCTTTCCGCGGCCGTTCCCGCGGCCCCCGCGCGCGCCACCGGTTCCGGTGTACGCCCTCCGTACGGCGGCCGGTTCCGGGCCCCGTTCCCCCGTACGGCGGCCGGTTCCCGGGCCCGCTCCCCGCACGGAGCACGACGACGGGTTCCGGTGCCGGTGCCCGCGTACGAGCACCGGGTCCGGCGCCCGTTGCCGTGTACGAAGACCGGTTCCGGCGCCCGTCCCCGTGTACGAAGACCGGTTCCGGTGCCGGCTCCGCGCCCGGCGCGGCCGGTTGCGGGCGGCCGTCCCGGCCGTGCGGATCCGGACGGCCCTTTCCGCGCGGCCCCCCGGCGGCCGTGACGGCCGCGTGGGTGAATCCCCCTCTCCCCCGTACGGTTCCCGGCGCGGCCCGGCACTGCCGGGTCCCGGCACCGGAAACCGTCCGTAGTGCTCCCCTGCCGCCATCCTGCCCGCGTACAGGCGCCTCGCGCATTGCCGGTTCCCGGCAGTCTTCCCCCCTGCCTCCATGCCGGGACCGCACCCGTGACCGCGGCAAGGGGGCGGCCCGGCCCGGCAAGCGGGCCGGCCAGGCCGACCGGGCCGGTCCGGTGCGTCCGGCGCCCCGTCCGGGACACGGTGTTGCCGTCCGTCGCTCGTGAGGCTCCCGCAGGACCGGCGTCGGGGCGCGGCCCGGTGAGGGCGTCGGGCGGGGCGGTCGGCGACGGCGGCCGGGAAGACTCCGCCGGTGCTCCGCCCCTCGTGATCCCGCGAGGGGCGTCACCGAAGGGGCCGGCGGAGAGGGGAGCGGAGAGGGAGGGGGCCTCCCGTCGACGGGTGGGCGCGGGCCGCTCGCAGGAGGGTGGCCGCGCCCCGGACGGCCGCCGTGTGCGGGGCCGCCACGGGAACGAGAGGGGTGTGCAGGCGGCCGGTGAGCCGGTGGACGATCTCGGGGCGCAGGGCGCCGCCGCCGGCCAGCAGCGCGCCCCGGCGCAGCGCGTCCGCGGTGAGCGTGGTCCGGTCCTGGCGCTCCATCGCGCTCACCATGGCGGCCACCGCCCCGCCGATCTCCGCCGGGGCGACAGTGTCCAGATCACCGGTGCCGAGCGCGGTGCGGCGCGCGTCGACGACCGCGCCGTCCGCCAGCAGCACCACCTCGGTGAGCTGGGCGCCGACGTCGACGACGAGCAGCGGCCGGGACAGGTCGGCGCCCGCTCCCAGCGCGACCGCGCGGGCGCCCGGGACGGTCAGGACACCGCGCGGGCGCAGCACCTGCAGGGCCGTACGGGCCTGGGCACGGAAGGCGACGCCGTCCAGCACGGGCGCGGTGATCACGACCAGCGGGCGGCCGAAGCGGGGCAGCCGGTGGGCGAGCAGGCGGGACAGCATGCGGGCGGTGCCCGGGGTGTCGACGATCGTGCCCCGCTGGATCGGGTACGCGGCCCCGGCACCGGGGAAGGTCACCGTCGGCACGTCCAGGACCAGGCCCCGGCCGGCCACCCACGCCCGGGTGCGGGCACTGCCCAGGTCGAGGGCGACGCCGCAGCCGGCGCGGGGCACCGGCCACGGGCAGCGCGCCGGCCACGGCCCGCGGGACAGCGTCACCTGTCCGCCTCCCTGACCTGCTGGCAGCGGGCGCAGTAGCGCGCCTGCGGCACTATCTCCAGGCGCTCGCGCGCGATCGGCCCCCGGCACAGGTGGCAGGCGCCGTAGCTGCCGTCGTCCATGCGCGCGAGGGCCGCCTCCACGTCGGCCAGGACCATCCGGGCGGAGGCGGCGAGCTGGACGCGGACCTCGACCTGGGCGGCGGCCCGCTGTTCGAGCAGGGCGTCCGCGCGGGAGAGCGCGGCGGCCGTGATCTGCTGCAACTGCTCCCGCCGGAACAGGCGCTGCTCGTGCAGGCTCTCGCGGAGCGCGGCGAGGTCCTCGGCGGTCAGCGCGCCGGAGCGTGGCGCGCCGGAGGACGGGGAACGGCGCGGCGGTCGCGTGCCGTGGTCGGCGATGGTCTGGTGGTTCACCGGTTCACCCCTCGGGCAGGGCGGGAGACGAGTGCGGGCAGGGCCTGCCGGCGGGCGGTCAGACCGCCCCGCGCCGGCAGGCGACGCAGTGGCTGGTGTAGGGGAGGATCTCCAGGCGCTCGGCGGGGACCGGTGCGGCGCAGGCCACGCAGGTGCCGTAGGTGCCGTCCTCGATGCGGGCGAAGGCGGCGTCGATCTCCTTGAGCACCCGCCCGATGGCGTCGCGCTGGGCGGACATCAGGTGGTCGTCCGCGCTCTGCCCGGTGTCGGTGAGCGCCTGGAGCTGGACCAGCCGGGTGCCCCGGGCGTGTTCGAGTCGCCGGCGGGCCTCCTCGGCGGTGAGGCGTTCGAGGCGGGGCGCGGTCCGGATGGCGTCGGAGGGCATGGCGGATCCTTTCTCCGAAGGAGGGGCGGGGACGGGGACGGGGGCGTGCGTTCGTCAGCCTGGCGCGTGCGGCGGCCGGCGGCCATCGGTCCCGGAACCCATTTGCGCGGGGTCGCGGGATCCACACCGGGCGGACCGGACCGGGCGGACCGGCGGACATGGGTGGGGCGCGCCCCGCGAAATGGGCGCCACGACCCATCGACGCGGTGGCCCGGCAGGCGGGAGGCTCGACGGCGTACGGCACGACACCACGAGGTCACCACGTCACCACGTCACCACGACGGGCGTGCGGCACCACGGAAGGCGTACGCCCCTGCGGAGGGCGTACGGCAGGGCGGGACGACCGGGACGGGGCCCGCGGCCCGCCCGCGACGTGCGATGGCCGACAGTGGAGGAGTACAGGCCACGTCGGTCACGTCAGGTGCGCGGGCCGCGTCAGGTGAGGAGGAACGACCCCGGTGTCGCTGTTCTGGCGGATCTTCGGGCTCAACGCCGTGGTGCTCGGTTCGGCCACCGCGCTGCTGCTGTGGGCCCCGGTGACCGTCTCCGTACCGGTCGTGCTGACCGAGGCCGTCATCCTGGTCGGCGGACTCGTCGTCATGCTCGTCGCCAACGCGGCACTGCTGCGCTGGGGCCTGGCCCCGCTGGACCGGCTGACGAAGCTGATGACCACCGTCGACCTGCTGCGGCCGGGCCAGCGGCTGCCCGCCGCGGGCGGCGGCGAGGTCGCCGAGCTGATCCGCACGTTCAACGCCATGCTCGACCGGCTGGAACAGGAGCGCGCCACCAGCAGCGCCCGGGTCCTGCTCGCCCAGGAGGCCGAGCGGCGCCGTATCGCGCAGGAACTGCACGACGAGGTGGGACAGAGCATGACCGCGACCCTGCTGGCGCTCAAGCGGGCGGCCGACCAGGCCGGGCCGCCGCTGCGCGACGAGCTGCACCAGGCCAGGGAGATCACCCGGGAGAGCCTGGACGAGGTGCGCCGGCTGGTGCGCCGGCTGCGGCCCGGTGTCCTGGACGACCTCGGCCTGATCAGCGCGCTGACCTCGCTCACCTCGGACTTCGCCACCCACACCGGACTGGAGGTCGTACGCCGCTTCGACCCCGGCCTGCCCGCCCTGGAGCCCGAGACGGAGCTGGTCCTCTACCGGGTCGCCCAGGAGAGCCTGACCAACGCCGCCCGCCACGCGGAGGCCGAACGCGTCGAGGTGAGCCTCCGCCGCGCCGAGGGCGCCGTGGTGCTGGCCGTCACCGACGACGGCCGCGGCATCAGGACGGCCTGCGAGGGGGCCGGCATCCGCGGAATGCGCGAGCGCGCCCTGCTCATCGGGGCCGCCCTGGACATCGGCGACGCCACCGGCCCGGCGGACGGCGCGGGCCGGGCGGCCGTCCCAGGACCCGGCGGCACCGCACGTCCGGCGGACGCCGCACGCCGCCCCGCGACCACCGCACCCGCGAACACCGGGGGTCCGGCGGGCGCCGCACGCCCGGCCGGCCTCCCGGACCCGGTGGACGCCCCCGGCCCGGCGGGTGCCACCGGCCCCGCGAGCGCCACCGCCCCGCGGGACGCCACCAGCCCCGCGAGCGGCCCCGGCACCCGTGTCCGGCTCACCGCGCCCGTCCCCGGAAAGCGACCCTGACCATGCACGTGCCCCTGTCCGACGACCGGTTTGCCGCACCCGCACCCGTGCCCGGCGACCGGCCCGCACACCCCCGCACCGGCACCGGCCGCGCCCCGGCGCCCGTCCGCATCCTGCTCGCCGACGACCACGCGCTGGTCCGGCGCGGCGTGCGGCTCATCCTCGACCAGGAACCGGACCTCGAAGTGGTCGCCGAGGCCGGCGACGGGGCGGAGGCCATCGAGATGGCCCGCACGCACGACGTCGACCTCGCGGTCCTGGACATCGCCATGCCCCGGCTGACCGGTCTGCAGGCCACCCGTGAACTGGCCTCCCTCAAGCCGGACCTGCGCATCCTCATGCTCACGATGCACGACAACGAGCAGTACTTCTTCCAGGCGCTGAAGGCCGGCGCCTGCGGCTACGTGCTGAAGTCGGTCGCCGACCGCGACCTGGTCGCCGCCTGCCGGGCCGCGATGCGCGACGAACCGTTCCTGTACCCGGGCGCGGTGACCGCGCTGATCCGCAACTACCTGGACCGGGTCCGGCACGGCGAGGAGACCCCCGACCAGGTCCTGACCCCCCGCGAGGAGGAGGTCCTCAAGCTGGTGGCGGAGGGCCACTCCTCCAAGGAGATCGCCGGGATCCTGTTCATCAGCATCAAGACGGTCCAGCGGCACCGCGCCAACCTGCTGCACAAGCTGGGCCTGCGTGACCGCCTCGAACTCACGCGGTACGCCATCCGCGCCGGACTGGTCGAACCCTGACCGCCGCACCGCTGCGCGGCCGTCCCCGTCCCCGTCGCGGTCCCCGTCCCCGTACGGCCGGGTGCCGCCACCCCCACGACCACCCGGGATCCCGGCCGCCACTCCCCGGCCGGGGTCCCGGGTACGACCGCCACCGACCGGCCCGCAGGAAGGGGAACGGCGCATGCACCGCGTGTCACGCAGCACCGCCCCGGCGCTCCTCGTCCTGCTGGCGGCCGCCCTGCTGCTCCTGCCGCCCGTGCTCCGGGCCTTCGCGGCGGACGCGACGGCCACGGGGCACCCGGTGGCCGCCACGCCCGCGCACCCCTCCGCCCACGCCTTCCTCCCGGCCGCCACGGCGAACGGCACGACCGCGCACCCCTCCGCCCACGTCTCCGTCCCGGCCCCCGCCCCGCACACCGGCGACCCTCGCCACACCCCCGTTCCCCGTACCGGTGCCCCCCGCGGCACCCCCGCCGCGCACACCGGCGATCCTCGCGGCACTGCCGCCCCCGCCGCGCACACCGGCGGCCCCCGCAGCGACACCTCCCCCCGCGCCACCGCCCCCTGCCCCGCCGCCTGCGTCCTCCACGCCGGGCCGCGGCCCGAGCCGCAGCGCGAACGTCCGGCCGCGCCCGGCCACCCCGTCACCGCCGCCCCCGTCACCGCGGTCCCCGCGCCGGGCCCCGGACGCGCACCGCCGTCCCCCGCTCCCGCCGCCGCCTCCCCCGCCCCCGCGGTCCCCGGCCGGGACCGCGCCCCGCCCGCGCCCTCCGGCACCTGACCCCTCGCTCCACTCACCCCTTGCGTGCCGCCGGAGGCATCCGTTGATCCGCTCCGCCCGGGTGAGGGCGCTGTTCGCCCTCGCCGTCGTCGCCGTGTCCCTGTACGTCACCCTGACCGTGCCCGTCCGTCTCGGACTCGATCTGCGCGGCGGCACCCGGATCGTGCTGGAGACCCGGTCCACACCGACCGCCGAGGCCGGCCGCGCGGCCACCGACCGCACCCTGGAGGTGCTGCGCGGCCGGGTCGACGCGCTCGGTGTCGCCGAACCGGTCCTCGTCCGCTCGGGCGCGCACCGGATCATCGTCGAGCTGCCGGGCGTCCAGGACCCGAAGGAGGCCGCGCGCGTGCTGGGCCGCACCGCCCAGCTGACCTTCCACCCGGTCCTCGGCCCGGCCGGCACCGGCACGCCCGGCGGCGGCGCCCGCACCGGCGCCACCGCGCCCCCCTCCGCCGGAGCCCCCGCCGGCGAACAGGTCCTGCCCGACGGGTCCGGGCAGCGGCTGCGGCTCGCCGCGCCCGCCCTGACCGGCAAGGACGTGCGGGGCGCCGACGCCCGCTTCGACGCGGAGAGCGGCGCCGGGTGGCACGTCACCGTCGGCTTCGACCGGACGGGTCAGGACCGCTGGGCGGAGCTGACCGGCCGGGCCGCGTGCCGGCCGGTCGGCGACCCCGCGCGCCGGGTCGCGATCGTGCTGGACGGCCGGATCATCTCCTCGCCCCAGGTCGATCCCTCGGTCGGCTGCGGCACGGGCATCACGGGCGGCTCCACGCAGATCACCGGCTCCTTCGGCGACCGCGAGGCCCGCGAACTGGCCCTGCTGGTCAGCGGCGGCGCCCTGCCCGTACCGGTCGAGACGGTGGAGCAGCAGACCGTCGGCCCGACCCTCGGCGCGCGGGCCATCACGGCGAGCGCCTGGGCAGCGGCCGTCGGCACCGCGCTGACCGCGCTGTTCATCGTCGTGATGTACCGGCTGATGGGCGTCCTGGCGGCGGTGGCGCTGCTCTGCTACGGGCTGATCTCCTACGCCGCCCTGGCCGCGCTCGGTGCGACGCTGACCCTGCCGGGCCTGGCCGGCTTCGTGCTGGCGATCGGCATGGCCGTCGACGCCAACGTGCTGGTCTTCGAGCGTGCCCGGGAGGAGTACGCCTCCCGGCACCGGCCCACCGTCCGCTCGGCGCTGAGCGCCGGGTTCCGCAACGCCTTCAGCGCCGTCGCCGACTCCAACGTGACCACGCTGATCGCGGCCGGGCTGCTGTTCTTCCTGGCCTCGGGTCCGGTGCGCGGCTTCGGGGTCACGCTCGGCATCGGTGTCCTGGCGTCCATGGTGAGCGCGCTGGTGGTGACCCGGGCGCTCGCCGACCTCGCCGTCGGCCGCCGGTGGGTGCGCCGCCGCCCCGGAGCCACCGGGCTGGCCACCACCGGGCGGGTGCGCGACGCGCTGGTGCGGCGGGCGCCGCGGCTGATGCGCCGGCCGCGCCGCCTGCTGGCCGTGTCCGCCGTGGTGCTGGTGCTCGCCGGGTCGGGCGTCCTGGTGCGCGGCCCGCAGTTCGGCGTCGAGTTCACCGGCGGCCGGATGATCGCGTACGAGACCGTGCGGGCCGTGGACCCCGAGCGCGCCCGTGCCGCGCTGGCCGGCGCGGGGCTCGGCCGGGCGGTCGTGCAGTCCTCCGGGGAGCGCGGGCTGACCGTGCGCGCCGGGGAGCTGACCGACGCCGAGGCGGCCGGGGTGAAGCGCACCGTCGCCTCGCTGGGCGGGGGTGCGCGGACCGTGCGCGACGAGCTGATCGGTCCGAGTCTGGGCGAGGAACTGCGCCGGGACGCCCTGATCGCGCTCGCGGTGGCCCTGGGCGCCCAGTTGCTGTACCTCGCGGTCCGCTTCCGGTGGCTGTTCGGCACGGCGGCGGTCGCCGCCCTCGCGCACGACGTGGTCGTCCTCGTGGGGGTCTTCGCCTGGCTGGGCAAGCCGCTGGACGGGGTGTTCCTGGCCGCGCTGCTCACCGTGACCGGCTACTCGGTGAACGACTCGGTCGTGGTCTTCGACCGGGTGCGGGAACTGGTGCGGCGCGAGCCCCGGGCGCCGCTGGACCGGCTCGCCGATCTGGCGGTCGCGCAGACGCTGCCCCGGACCGTGAACACCGGGGCGGGCGCCCTGCTCATTCTTTGCTCTCTGGCCGTCCTGGGCGGGGACTCCCTGGCCGATTTCGCGCTCGCGCTGCTCGTCGGGCTCGCCGTCGGGACGTACTCGTCGGTGTTCACAGCCGTCCCCGCCGCGGTCGCGCTGCACAGCCGTGGTCGGCGGAGCATGCCCAGCCGCAAGCGAGCCGAAACATAGCTTTCCGGACCCTTGCTTGGTGCAACTATTGCAAAGCGCAAAGAAAGGCCCTGTATAGCTATGCTCAACTCTGCGTAGCCCTATGGGAACGCACCGTTCCGATGCGTAAGGCTGGCCCCACCAGCACCGGCCGTCCGGGCGTGACCACCCGCGGCCGGTGTGCCGCCGACTTCATAGGGGATGTGAGCGCAGTGGGACGGCGCGCGGCACGAAAGGAAGCGGAACGAATGGCGGCCCTGGCCGCCGATCAGTTGCTTCAGGCGGGGCGCATACTGCGACGCTCCGTGACCACTCCCGACCTGCGGGCGGTCTTCCGCACCGACCAGGGCGTCAACGACGCCCCCTACCGGGAGCGCTGGGCGCACGACAAGGTGGTGCGCTCCACGCACGGCGTGAACTGCACCGGATCCTGCTCGTGGAAGGTGTACGTCAAGGACGGGCTGATCACCTGGGAGACCCAGGAGACCGACTACCCCTCCACCGGCCCCGACCGGCCCGAGTACGAGCCGCGCGGCTGCCCGCGCGGCGCCTCGTTCTCCTGGTACACGTACTCGCCGACCCGGGTGCGCTACCCGCACGCCCGCGGTGTGCTCCTGGAGATGTACCGCGAGGCCCGCGACCGGCTGGGCGACCCGGTGGCCGCCTGGGCCGAGATCACCTCGGACCCGGACAGGCGGCGCCGCTACCAGGCGGCGCGCGGCAAGGGCGGCCTGGTGCGGGTGGGCTGGGACGAGGCCCTGGAGATCGCCGCCGCCGCCCATGTGCACACCATCGCCGCGCACGGGCCGGACCGGATCGCCGGGTTCTCCCCGATCCCGGCGATGTCGATGGCCTCGCACGCGGTCGGCGCCCGGTTCATGTCGCTGATCGGCGCGCCCATGGTGTCGTTCTACGACTGGTACGCGGACCTGCCGATCGCCTCCCCGCAGGTCTTCGGCGACCAGACGGACGTGCCGGAGTCCGGGGACTGGTGGGACGCCGCGTACCTGATGCTGTGGGGATCGAACGTGCCGGTGACGCGGACCCCGGACGCGCACTGGATGACCGAGGCCCGCTACCGCGGCCAGAAGGTCGTCGTGGTCTCGCCGGACTACGCGGACGCCACCAAGTTCGCCGACGAGTGGCTGCACCCGCACCCCGGCACCGACGGGGCGCTGGCGATGGCCATGGGGCACGTGATCCTCACCGAGTTCTTCGTGCGCCGCCGGGTCCCGTACTTCACCGACTACGTCCGCCGCTTCACCGACCTGCCCTTCCTGATCGAGCTGGAGGAGGACCCGCGCCGGCGGGGGTCCTGGGTGCCGGGCAAGTTCGTCACCGCGGCGATGCTCGGCCTCGACGAGGAGTCGGGGGAGGACGCCCGGTGGAAGCCGGTGCTCCTCGACGCCGTCTCCGGACGGCCCGTCGTCCCCCACGGCACCCTCGGCGACCGCTGGTCCAAGCTGGGCGAGGGCCGCTGGAACCTGGACCTCGGGGACGTCGAGCCCGAACTGACCTTCCACCGGCCGGGGGGCGGCGGCGACAGCGCACGCGTGCTGCTGCCCCGCTTCGACGGCCAGGAGCCCGGGGGCTGCTCGGTGCGCGGCGTGCCGGTGCGGGAGGTGGGCGGACGGCGGGTGACGACCGTCTTCGACCTGCTCCTCGCCCAGTACGGCGTCGCCCGCGAGGGGCTGCCCGGCGAGTGGCCCGACGGTTACGACGACGCCTCCCAGCCGCACACACCCGCCTGGCAGGAGGCCATCACGTCGGTGCCGGCCGCGGCGGTGGTGCGGGTGGCACGGGAGTTCGCCCGCACGGCGGAGCAGTCCCGGGGCCGCTGCACGATCGTCATGGGGGCGGGCACCAACCACTGGTTCCACTCCGACACGATCTACCGCTCCTTCCTCACCCTGCTGCTGCTCACCGGCTGCCAGGGCGTCAACGGCGGCGGCTGGGCGCACTACGTCGGCCAGGAGAAGGTGCGGCCCTACGCGGGCTGGCAGCAGCTCCAGTCCGCCGCCGACTGGGTCCGCCCCTCCCGGCAGGTCGCGGGCACCCCGTACTGGTACCTGCACACCGACCAGTGGCGCTACGACGGCCACGGCGCCGACACGCTCGCCGCGTCCACCGGCAAGGGCCTGTTCGCCGGCCGGCACACCGCCGACCTGGTGGCGCAGTCGGCGCGGCTCGGCTGGATGCCGTCCGCGCCCGCCTTCGGTGCCAACCCGCTCGACCTGGGCCGCGCGGTGCGCGAGAGCGGGCACGAGCCCGGCGAGTGGGTGGCGTCCCAACTTGCGGCGGGCAAGCTGTCGTTCGCCTGCGAGGACCCGGACGCCCCGGAGAACTGGCCGCGCGTGCTCACCGTGTGGCGGGCCAACCTGATCGGCTCCTCCGCCAAGGGCAACGAGTTCTTCCTGCGCCACCTGCTCGGCGCGAGCGACAACGCGCACGCGGCCGAGGCGCCGCCCGAGTCCAGGCCACGGGACCTGACCTGGCACGAGGAGGCGCCGCGCGGCAAGCTCGACCTGCTGCTCGCCCTCGACTTCCGGATGACCTCGACCACGCTGATGGCCGACCTCGTCCTGCCCGCCGCCACCTGGTACGAGAAGCACGACCTGTCCAGCACGGACATGCACCCCTACGTGCACGCCTTCTCGCCCGCGATCAATCCGCCCTGGCAGGCCCGCACCGACTTCGAGATCTTCCACGCGCTGGCCCGGAAGTTCAGCGAACTGGCCGCCGGCCGCCTCGACGTGGCGTACGACCTGGTGGCCACCCCGCAGCAGCACGACACCCCCGGCGAGACCGCCCAGCCCGGCGGCACCGTCCGGGACTGGCGCGAGGAGGGGCGCTCCCCCGTGCCCGGCCGCGACCTGCCGCAGTTCACCGTGGTGGAACGGGACTACACCGCCGTGGCCGACCGGCTGGCCGCGCTCGGACCGCTGTGCGAGCAGCAGGGCGTCACCGTGAAGGGCGTCACCGTCCGGCCGGGTCCCGAGGTGCGCTGGCTCGGCGCCCGCTGCGGCACCGCCGCGGGCCCCGGCCCGGTCCGGGGCCGCCCGCTGCTCGACACCGACGTGAAGCTGTGCGAGGCGATCCTCGCCCTGTCCGGCACCACCAACGGCCGGATCGCGGCCGAGGGCTTCGAACGCCTCGCCGAACGCTGCGGGCCCGAGGCCGGGTTCGAGACGCTCGCCGAGGCCGTGCACGAGCGGCGCGTGGTCTTCTCCGACACCCAGCAGCGGCCCGTCCAGGTCGGCACCAGCTACGAGTGGTCCGGCAAGGAGGCACCCGACCGGCGCTACTCGCCCTTCACCGTCAACACCGAGCACAAGAAGCCCTGGCACACCCTCACCGGCCGCCAGCACTTCTACCTGGACCACGACTGGATGGCCGAACTGGGCGAGCAACTGCCCGTCTACCGGCCCCCGCTGGACCTGACCGCCGAGACGGTGGCGGGCGAGCGCGAGGTCAGCGTCCGCTACCTCACCCCGCACTCCAAGTGGTCCATCCACTCCGAGTACCAGGAGAACCTGCTCATGCAGACCCTGGCCCGCGGCGGCCCGGTGATCTGGATGAGCGTCGCCGACGCCGAGGCCATCGGCGCCGCCGACAACGACTGGGTGGAGGCGGTCAACCCCAACGGGGTCGTCGTCGCCCGCGCCGTCGTCTCCCACCGCATGCCGCCCGGCACGGTGTTCATGTACCACGTGCAGGAACGCCTGGTGAACGTGCCGCGCTCCGAGACCACCGGCCGGCGCGGCGGCGTGCACAACGCGCTGACCCGCATCCTCGTCAAACCCACCCACCTCATCGGCGGCTACGCCCAGCTCTCCTTCGCCCCCAACTACTACGGGCCCACCGGCAACCAGCGCGACGCCCGCACCGTCATCCGCCGCCGCGCCCAGGAGGTGCAGTACTGACATGCGCGTCTTGAGTCAGGTCGCCATGGTCATGAACCTCGACAAGTGCATCGGCTGCCACACCTGCTCGGTCACCTGCAAGCAGACCTGGACCAACCGCACCGGCACCGAGTACGCCTGGTTCAACAACGTCGAGACCCGCCCCGGCCAGGGCTACCCCCGCGGCCACGAGGACCAGGACAGGTGGAAGGGCGGCTGGCGGCTGGACGGCAGGGGCCGGCTGGTCCCGCGCTCCGGGGGCCGCGCCCGCCGCCTCGCCCGCCTCTTCGCCAACCCCGAACTCCCCTCGCTCAAGGACTACTACGAGCCCTGGACCTACGACTACGACACCCTCATCTCCGCCCCGCTCGGCGACGACCTGCCCACCGCCCGCCCGCGCTCCCTGATCGACGGCCGCCCCACCGACGTCACCTGGGGCCCCAACTGGGACGACGACCTCGGCGGCGGCCCCGAGCACCTGTCCGCCGACCCCGTGCTCAAGTCGATGAACGAACGGGTCAGGCTGGAGTACGAGCAGGCGTTCATGTTCCACCTGCCGCGCATCTGCGAGCACTGCCTCAACCCGAGCTGCGTGGCCGTCTGCCCCTCCGGCGCGCTCTACAAGCGCATCGAGGACGGCATCGTCCTCGTCGACCAGGACCGCTGCCGCGGCTGGCGGATGTGCGTGAGCGGCTGCCCGTACAAGAAGGTGTACTTCAACCACAGCACCGGCAAGGCCGAGAAGTGCACCTTCTGCTACCCGCGCATCGAGGCCGGCGAGCCGACCGTCTGCTCGGAGACCTGCGTGGGCCGGCTGCGCTACCTCGGCGTGATGCTGTACGACGCCGACAAGGTGGGCGAGGCCGCCTCCGTCGCCGACGAGAAGGACCTGTACGAGGCCCAGCTCGGCTGCTTCCTCGACCCGCACGACCCCGAGGTGGTGCGCGCCGCCGAGGACTCCGGCATCCCGCACGACTGGATCACCGCGGCCCGCCGCTCCCCGGTGCGCGACCTCATCACGACGTACCGCATCGCCCTGCCGCTGCACCCGGAGTACCGCACCATGCCCATGGTCTGGTACGTGCCGCCGCTCTCCCCGGTGGTCGACGCGCTCACCCGCAGCGGCCACGACGGCGAGCACCCGGCCCCCCTGTTCGGCGCCATCGACGCGCTGCGCATCCCGCTGGAGTACCTGGCCGGGCTGTTCACCGCGGGCGACACCGCCCCGGTGGAGGCCGCCCTGTGCCGGCTGGCCGCGATGCGCGCCCACATGCGCCGCGTCAACCTCGGCGAGGACCGTGACCCGGCGATCGCCCGCGGCGTCGGCATGGACGAACGCGGCCTGGAGGCCATGTACCGGCTGCTCGCGCTGGCCAAGTACGAGGAGCGGTACGTCATCCCCACCACGTACGTCGCCGACGGCGGCGCGGGCGGCCCGCACGAGTCGGGCTGCAGCCTGGAGGGCGACGGCGGACCCGGCATGTACGGCACCGACGGCGCCGGCGCCTTCCACGCCTCCCCCGTCCCGGCCGCCGCCCCGGCCGAGCGGTCCGCGCTGCGCGGCCGGGTCAACCTGCTCAACTGGAACGGGCGCGGCAGGCCCCGCGGCCTCTTCCCCGACCGGTCCGCCACCGGGAGCGCCGAGGGATGAACCTGCACCGGGCGGTCCACCAGGCCGCCGCCCTGCTCCTGGACCATCCCGGCGAGGACTGGCCGCACCGGCGCGAGACGGTGGCCGGCGCGATCGGCCCGCTGCCCGGCGAGGCCCCGGCCCTGCTGCTGCGCTTCTGCCGGTGGGCGGCCGGCACCGCACCGATGGACCTGGCCGCCGGCTACGTCGCCACCTTCGACCGCACCCGCCGCCGCACCCTGCACCTGACCCACTACACCGACGGCGACACCCGCCGCCGGGGCGCCGCCCTCGCCGCGCTCAAGGCCGTCTACCGCGAGCACGGCTGGGAGCCGCCCCCCGGCGAACTCCCCGACCACCTGCCCTCCCTGCTGGAGTTCGCCGCCCGCTGTCCCGGCCCCGGCACCGGTCTCCTCCAGGAGCACCGCCCGGCCATCGCCCTGCTCGCCCACGGCCTGGAGACCCACCACAGCCCCTACGCCGACGTGGTCCGCGCGGTCCTGACCACCCTGCCCGCCGGCGCGCCCGCCCCGGCGCGCCCCGCGCACCCGGCCGCCGAGCCGCACCTGCTGCCCTTCCCCCCGCCCGTCTCCGTGCCCCTGCCCGTGCCGTACCCCGTCCGGCACGCGCCGGGCGACGAAGGAGTACGCCGCTGATGAACCCTCCCCACCTGCACGCGCAGCACCTGAACATCGCCCTGTGGGGCGTGCTGCCCTACCTCGCCCTGGTCGTGCTGGTCGCCGGGACCGCCTGGCGCTACCGCTACGACCGCTTCGGCTTCACCACCCGCTCCAGCCAGCTCCACGAGTCCCGCATGCTCAGGGTCGGCGGTCCCCTCTTCCACTACGCCCTCTTCCTGGTCATCGGCGGCCACGTCATGGGCCTGCTCGTCCCCGAGGCGCTGACCCGGCGGCTGCGGGTCAGCGAGGAGCAGTACCACGTGGTCGCCCTGGCCATGGGCGGCACCGCGGGCGTCGCCGCCGTGGCCGGACTCGGCCTGCTGCTGTACCGGCGGCTGCGCGTACGCGCCGTGCGGCAGGCCACCAGCCGCGGCGACCGCCTGACCTACCCGCTGCTGACCCTCGTCCTGCTCGCCGGGCTGACCGCCACCGTCTCCTCGGCGGCCAACCCCTACGACTACCGGCTCGGCGTCTCCGTCTGGTTCCGCAGCCTGTTCACCCTCGACCCCGACGTCACCGCCATGGCCCACGCGCCGCTCGTCTACAAGATCCACGCGCTGCTGGCCATGGCCCTGTTCGCGCTGTGGCCCTTCAGCCGTCTGGTGCACGCCTTCGCCGCCCCGCTCGGCTATCTGGCCCGCCCCTACGTCGTGTACCGCTCCCGGGGCGGGGCCGTCCGGGGCACACTGGCCGGGCGCCGGCCGGGCCGGGCGCCCGTGCGCTGAGACACATCACCCCGGCTCCGGGCAACGCGCGGGGCCGGATTCCGGTCCATACGGTTGTGCGCACGTTTGGGTGGGAACTGCTTCGAGGAGCCGAGCGGTGGTGCAACGGAACGGAAGCCCGGTGGAGCCGGACAGGGCGACGGTGTGAGACCCGGCGGGCCCAACGCCCGACGGCGCGGGCGGGACACGGTGTCCCGGCTCGCGCTGTTCGTCGTACGCACCCTGCGCGGCGAGTGGCACGCCATGGTCGTCGACCCGGTGCGGCAGCTGCTGCGCCGCGGCCTGTCCGGCCTGGTGCTCGCCTTCGTGGCCGCCTTCGGCGTGATCTTCTTCCACGCGGTCGCCCAGCACCCGGCCGGTGAGGCGGCGGTCCGGGCGGTCGGCGGCGTCCAGGCCGACCTGCCGCTGTGGCTGGCCCTGGCCCGCACCCCCGTCTCCCTCTACGTGCCCGCCCTGGACCTGCCGGTCTGGGCGGGCATCACCCAGCTCTTCCTCGCCTTCGCCCTCGCCGAACTCACCCTGGGCCGCGCCCGCACCCTGTTCATCTCCTACGCCGCCACCCTCGCCGGCACCTTCACCGTGCGCGTGATGATCGCGATCGGGCCGGGGTGGTGGGGGCTCGGCCTGCCCCCGGAGACCGGCCACGTCCTCGACACCGGTCCGTCGGCGGCCGTCGTGGGCCTGTTCACCTACCTCTCCGTGGTCCGCCGCGCCCCGGTCGTCTTCTTCCTCACCGGCGGCTCGATGGTCGTCGAGTCGATCGTCCGGCCCAACCTGGCCGGACGCGAGCACCTCATCGCGGTGGCCGCCGCGATCGTCCTGGCCCTGGTCCACGAACGTGCCTGGCGCCGCCTGCGGTTGCCGCGCGGCCTTCGCGCCGCCGCCCCCGTCGAGCCCCCTGCCACACGGCCCGCGGTTGTCTGTCCTGAGCCCGTGCTGGAGTGCGCGGACGCGGCACCGGCGCTCCACGGCGAGCGGGTGCCGGGCGGCCGCGCCGGGCAAGGGGCGGGGGAGAGATGAACTGGATCTGGTGGGTGCTCATCCTGTTCTGGACCGGCGGTTTCGCCTGGTTCGCCGACACCGTGCGCACCGCGCTGCGCAACCGGCACCAGCGCAAGCTGGAGCTGATGGAGGCACAGAAGGCGGAGCGGCCGGCCGTCGAGGCCGCCCACCAGCCACCCGAGCCCGTCTGCGGGTGCACGCACCACCTCGCCAAGCACGACCGGAGCGGCCGCTGCCACGAACGCGTGGAGGTGCCCACCGCCTGGGACGAGAACAAGAAGCCGCTGCGCTACGAGCCGGGCCAGTGCAACTGCCGGCGCTACGTGGGCCCGCAGCCCCTCTCCCAGGTCTACGCCGAGGAGCTGACCGACCGGGCCTGAGAGCCGTCCGGCGCGCGCCGCTGCCCCGGCAGGTGCAGGGTCCGTGCCGCGGCCCCCTGCCCCCGGCGCGGCCGGCGCTGCGGCCAGAACAGCACGTACAGCGCGGAACCGGCCGCGAACGCCAGCCGGATCAGGCCCTGCGCGGAGTCCGAGGGCACCAGCAGGGCGCTGCCGTACAGCGAGATCAGCGCTATCCAGCTGACCCACGGCACCAGCCGCCGCTGCCCCACCGAGTCCCAGATGAGCGTGCCGAGCAGCACGGAGGCGTTGTAGTACGTGTACACGCTCGGGTCCAGCACGATCCGCGCGTCGGCGGCGAGCACCACCACGGCCGCCCAGCGGCCCCGGCGCACCGCCAGCGCGCCGAGCGCGATCCCGAGTCCCATCTGGGCGGGCCGGTCCCACCAGGGCGTGGCCGGGTCGTTCACCCCGAACCAGCGCAGCGCGGAGGCCGGCTGGTTGGGGATGGTGAACCGGGCGGCGGCGAACGTCTCCAGGTGGGTCAGGTAGAACGGCAGCCAGGCGGCGGCCACCAGACCCACCGTCCAGGCCGCCGCGCGCAGCCGGCCGGGCCTGGGCAGCGCCAGCAGCAGCGGCAGGAAGCCCACCGCCCACGGCTTGGAGTCCACGGCCAGCGCGAGGAACACCCCGACGGCGGTGGCGTTGCCGCGCACCAGGGCACGGACCGCCAGGGTGGTGAAGAACAGCGCCAGCACGTCGTCCAGGTGCGCGAACCGCACCGAGACCTCCACCCACATGGGGATGAAGGCGGCACCGGCCACCAGGACGCGCTGCTGGAGGCGCTTGTGGTTGGTCCCGGTGCCCAGGCCGTACTCGGCGGCCGTCCGGCCGATCAGCACCAGCATGTACAGGCCCAGGCCGGACATGAACGCCTCGGCCAGGTTCTCGCCCAGGGCGGCCGGGAACGGCCCGAACAGCGCGGCGACGAGGAAGGAGACCGGGCCGATCTGGAGTTCCGGGTGGTGGGCGTACAGCGCGAGGCCGCCGCCCGGCACCTGGTTGAAGAGCAGTTCCTCACCGCTCCTCAGATAGTGCCAGGACACGGCCCCGTGCCGTTCGGCCACCAGGAACCACAGGACCGTCCACCCGGTCAGCAGAGCGGTGTGCCGGCGCAGGGGGTAGCGGCCGATGCGGCCGAGCCGCCCACCGCCGCCGGCCGTGCCCGCCGCTCTCTCGCCGTTCCGCACGTTCCGTCCTTCCGTCACATGGCCGCCCAGTCAGATGCGGATCGGCCGGGTACGGTTCAGCGCAGCACCCTAGCCCAGGCGGGTGAAGAGAGGTCGGCGCCGTCGAGGACGGTGCGGGCGGCGGCCCTCACCTGCGGCGCGGGCGCGGACGGCCCGCACAGGGCGCCGATGACGTAACGGTTGAGGGCCTCGTCGACCGGGCTCGGTTCGAAGCCGGTGTTGTCGGCGTTCAGGCGCTCGTACTTCATCAGGTTCCAGCCGGCCGCGACCTGCCGCCTGCCGTCCGGGCTGGACAGCGCGATGGTCCCGGCGCCGAACACCGCCCCGTCGTGGCCCCAGAAGCGTCCGCAGCCGGGGATGTCGACGGCGTAGAGGCCGAGGCCGTAGTCCATGCCGTCCACCGGGACCGTGCGCTGCATCTCCTCGAGCGCGGCCGGCCCGATCAGACGGCCGGTGAGCAGGGCGCGGTAGAAGCGGTTCAGGTCGTCGGTGGTGGAGACCACCGCGCCCGCCGTGTACGCCCACGACATGTCGTAGACGCTGTAGTCGCGGGGCGGGTCGATCAGGCCGTAGAAGTTCTCGTACATCCGCGCGTGCGGGCCCCGGATCGCCGGGGTGCGCGGGTAGGAGGTGTGGTGCAGCCCGGCCCGGTCGATGACGTGGCGGGTGATGTACGCCTCCGGGTCCTGGCCGGTGACCTTGGCCAGGAGCAGTCCGGCGATGACGTAGTTGGTGTTGGAGTAGTGGCCGGGCAGCGCGCCGGGCGCTCCGGTGGCGGGCGCGGCGAGGCCCAGGCGGACCAGTTCCTCGGGCCGGATGGAGCGGAACCGCTCCTCGTCGAGGCTGGCCGTCGAGCCCTTGGCCAGGGACGGGAAGGCACCCACGACGTAGTCGCCGATGCCGCTGGTGTGGTTCAGCAGCATGCGGACGGTGATCCGCCGCCCGCGCTCGCCCGGGATCAGGCCGGGCAGGTAGTCGCCGATGGGCGCGTCCAGGCGGATCCGGCCGCGTTCGGCCAGCTGGAGCACGGCCACCGCGGCGAAGGACTTGCTGATGCTGCCCACCCGGTGCCGCATGTCCGGCCGGACCGGGCGTCCGGTGTCCACGTCGGCGACGCCGGACGCGCCGGCCCAGCGCCGGCCGCCGTCGCGGACGGACGAGTAGATGCCGTACATGCCCGCGTCGTGCACGGCGCCGAGCGCGCTGCCCAGGGCCGCGGGGTCCAGGGCGGAGGCGGCCGGCGCGGAGGCGGCGGGACCGGCGGCCAAGGTGCCGGCGAAGGCCGCGGGGGCGGCGGCGGGGGTCAGTGACAGGACGGTGGCGGCGACGGCGGTTGCGGCGATCCTGCGGATGCGCAAGGGACTTCCCTTCCCTCGGGTCCGAGCATGTCCCCGTCATCCTCGGCGATCATGAGGGGGTGCCACATCCTTCCGGCGGACGAGACCGGGCGCCGAATCCGCGCAGGAGTGTCACACAGGCTCCACACAGGGCCCCGGAGCGCTTGTTAGCGTGACTGGCCGCCCGGCAGCCGACCCAGGAAGACCCGCATGGACTACTGCTCCACATGCCGACGGCACCTCAACGGTGCTCTGGTCTGCCCCGGTTGCGGGGCGTACGCGCCGGACATAGCCCCGAACGCCACCGCCGACGCGGCGGTGCCGTTCGCCCCGGGCCCGGCGGCGGACCCGGCTCACGAGCCCTTCGCGGAGCCCGGCGCACCCCTCGCCGCCGCCGGGGGCCCGGCCGATCCGGGCGGCCCGGACTCCCTGGACCTGCCGGTGACGGAGGACCTGCCGTCGGCGGCGCCGGACGGGGCGCCGGTGCGGCAGCGGCCGGGCCGGGCGGCGCGGCGCCGGCAGCAGGCCCGCTGGAAGAAGACACAGCGCCGGGCCCTGGTCGCCACGGCGGTGGCCCTGGTCGGCGGCGGTCTGACCGTCGCCTCGATGGACCGGCACACCGCCGACAGCGCCCAGGCCGCCTCCGCACCGGAGGCCCTGCACCCGGACGGCCTGGCCGCGCAGCCCGCCCAGCCGGACGGGACGGCACCTTCCCCCGGCGCCCGGCACGCGAAGCCCGCCTCCCCCGCCCGGACCTCCGCGACCGGCCCCGCGCACACCCGGTCCACGTCCGCCGGGGCCTCCCTCGACGCCACCGCGCCGGAGGGCGTCCGCCCCTACGCCGCCGCCCCGCCCGCGGCGGTGGACCCGGCCGGGCCGGGCTCCCCGCACGCGGCGGCCGGCCAGGACCACCACGCGGACACGTCCGGGACCACGGCCCCCGACCACTCCTCCGGCTCGGGTTCCGGTTCCGGTTCCTCCGGATCGTCCTCCGCTTCGGGCACCGGCGGTGCGGCCCCGGCCGGCTCCTCGGGTACGACGGCGCAGCATCCGTCGTCCGGTTCCGGTGCGGCGGGCGGCTCCTCCTCCGGCACCGCGCCGGCCGGCTCCGCCGCCACGGACCCGGCGTCCCCCTCCTCCCCGTCCTCCCCGTCGTCCCCGCAGCTCTGCCTGCTGGTCCTCTGCCTGGGCTGACGCCCGGTCAGCCCGCCTCGGACCGCGGCTCGTCGAAGCTGGCGAAGTAGGCCGCGGCCATGTCCTCGCCGCCGTGCCCCTGGGCGGCGGCGCGGGCGAAGCGCTCCGCGCTCGCGGCGGCCACGTCGAGGCGCACACCGTGCCGCTCACCGGCCTCGACGATCAGACGTGCGTCCTTCTCCGCGGTGTTCACGGCGAAACTCGGCGGCAGCAGCCCGCCGTCGAGGATGAGCCCGGCCTTGGCGTGCAGGTAGCCCATGTCGAGCGGGCCGCCGGAGATCAGGTCGAAGAAACCCGCCGGGTCCACGCCGAGCCCCTTGGCCAGCGCCAGCGTCTCGCCGGTGGCCGCGGTGACCGCGACGACCCAGCTGTTGGCCACCAGTTTCAGCCGGGTCGCCCCGGCCGCCGCGCCGTCCTCGCCGGCCCACACCGTGCGCGCGCCGACCGCGTCGAACACGGGCGCCACCGCCTCACGGCCCTCGGCGGGCCCGGCGGCCAGCACGGTGAGCTGCCCCGCCTCGGCGGGCTGCCTGGTGCCGAGCACGGGGGCGTCGTAGAAGAGCAGGCCGTACCGGCGGGCCAGGTCCGCGAGTTCGCCGGCCGACTCGACCGCGGCGGTGGTCGACTGCACCCAGACGGCGCCCGCGCGGGCCGCCGGCGCGGCCTCCCGCATCACCTCCAGCACCGTGCCGCCGTCGTACAGCATCGTCAGGATCACGTCCGCGTCGCGGACCGCGTCGGCGGCGGAGCCGGCGACCTGTGCGCCGTCGGCGGCCAGGGGGCCGGCCTTGGCGGGGGTGCGGTTCCAGACCCGGACGGTGTGTCCGGCACGCAGGAGGTTGCGGGCCATCGCGGCGCCCATGATGCCGGTGCCCAGCACACCGACGGTCCGGGTCCCGGTGGTCAGGTCAGCCATGTCGTTCCCTTCGCGAGGCCTGTGAACGGATCCCGTGCACCCGGTCATTGTCCGCCCGGTTCAGTGTTCCGGCTTGCCCGCCGCCTTCGCCGGGCCCGGCAGCAGCGGCGTGAGGATCTTCGCCATCCGCGTCTCGGACGTCGTGCCGATCCGGACGGCCGCGGCCCTGCCCTCCGGGTCGACGACCACGGTGAAGGGGATCGTCTGGGTGCTCACGAGGCCGTGCGGCAGCCGCAGGACCTGCTTGCCCGCCGGATCGTGCAGGGACGGGTAGCTCAGGTGGTGCTCCTGCTGGAACCGGAGCGCCGCGGTGCGGCTGCTGTCGTCGGCGATGCCGAGCACCTGCACCCCGCGGGCGGACCACTCCCGCTGGATCCTGTCCAGTTCCGGGGCCTCCGCCCGGCAGGGGCCGCAGAAGTGGGCCCAGACGTTGAGCAGGACGACCTTGCCCCGGTAGTCGGACAGGTGGATCTCCCGGCCCTCCAGGGAGGTCCCGGTGAGGTCGGGCACGGCGGGGCGGTCACCGGCCGCCAGGGTCCGGGTGAGCACGTCCCGCGGGCCGCTCCCGGCGTCCTGGCCGGCGGACGAGCAGCCCGCGAGCACCGCACAGGCCGCGATCACCGCTGCGCACCTGCGCCGCTCGGGCATCGTCGTCTCCCCCTCGTCCGCATCACCCCGGGCCCCGTGGTGATCATTGTCCGCACCGCGGCCGGCGGCCCGGGCCCGGGGGCCGCTCCGGCCGCCGCCCGCGCCGGACGCGAGCTGCCGCGGGACCGTCCCGGTGATCGGCATCGCCTGGCCTGCCCGCCGCCGGACGCCACTTCGTGCTCCCGCCCCCGGCGGCGGCCCGGCGCCCGGGCCCGGCCCCAGGGCGGAGTGAGCGGGCCGGGCGCGGGCGGACCGGGCGGACCGGGCGGAGGCCGGCCGGCGCGGGCGGGACAGGCGGAGGCCGGCCTCTGCTCAGGGCCCCCGGCTAGGCGAGCCACACGGTGGTGTCCGGGGCGAGCCGGCGTCCGCTCAGCGGCGCGCTGCTCAGCAGCACCTCACCGGGCGGCAGCGCGACCTCGGTGTCCGAGAGGTTGGTGACACACCGCCAGCCGTCACGGCGGGCGAACGCCAGTACGCCCTCCGGGGTGTCCTCCGCCCAGGTCAGCGACTCGCCCGCGAGCAGTTTGCGGCGCAGCCGCAGCGCCGTGCGGTACAGCTCCAGCGTCGAGCCCGCCACACCGTCCTGCGCCTGGACGGAGTACGCCGCGAAGTGCGCGGGCTGCGGCAGCCAGGCGCCGGCCGGGCCGAAGCCGTACGACGGCCCGGTCGTCGTCCACGGCAGCGGCACCCGGCAGCCGTCCCTGCCCTTGCGGACGTGGCCGGTCTGCTCCCAGACCGGGTCCTGGAGCACCTCGGTGGGCAGGTCGGCCACCTCGGGCAGGCCCAGTTCCTCGCCCTGGTAGAGGTAGGCCGAACCGGGCAGCGCCAGCATCAGCAGGGTCGCCGCGCGGGCCCGGCGCAGTCCGGCCTCCGCGTCGAGGGCGGGCGCGCGGCCGCCGGACAGCAGCCAGGCGTTCTCGTCCGTGCCCGGCGGCAGCATCAGCCGGGAGGCGTGGCGGACCACGTCGTGGTTGGACAGCACCCAGGTGGCCGAGGCGCCGGCGGCCCGGGCGGTGTCCAGGGAGGCGGCGATGGTCCGGCGCAGCGCGTCCGCGTCCCAGCCGGTCTGCAGGTACTCGAAGTTGAAGGCCTGGCCCAGTTCGTCCGGGCGGGCGTACAGGGCGCGCCGCGCGTCGGGCACCCAGGCCTCGGCGACGGCCGTGCGGGGCGGTGTGTAGGCGTCGAAGATCTTGCGCCAGTCACGGTAGATCTCGTGGACCTCGTCGCGGTCCCAGTACGGGTGGCTGCCCGGCTCGACGTGCGGCAGCGCGTCCTCGCCGGTGGCGCCGAGGTTCCCGACGTCGCGCAGCGGCTCGTCGAGGTCCTTGACCAGGGCGTGCGCCACGTCGACGCGGAAGCCGTCCACGCCCCGGTCGGACCAGAAGCGCAGGGTGGTGCGGAAGTCGGCGCGGACCTCCTCGTTCGCCCAGTTGAAGTCGGGCTGCTCGGGCGCGAACAGGTGCAGGTACCACTGTCCGTCGGACACCCGCCGCCAGGCGCTGCCGCCGAAGACGGACTGCCAGTCGGTGGGCGGCAGTTCGCCGTGGGCGCCGCGCCCGTCCCGGAAGACGTACCGGTCGCGGGCGGTCGAGCCCGGCCCGGCCCGCAGCGCCTCCTGGAACCAGCGGTGCCGGTGCGAGCTGTGGTTGGGGACGATGTCGGCGATCACCTTCAGACCCAGGCGGTGCGCCTCGGTGACCAGCGCGTCGAAGTCGTCGAGGGTGCCCAGGCGCGGGTCGACGTCCCGGTGGTCGGTGACGTCGTAGCCGCCGTCGGCCAGTTCGGAGGGGTAGAACGGGCTGAGCCACACGGCGTCCACGCCGAGGGCGGCGAGGTGCGTCAGCCGCTGGGTGATGCCCCGGAGGTCACCGAGTCCGTCGCCGTCGGCGTCGGCGAAGCTGCGGGGGTAGACCTGGTAGACGACGGCCTGCCGCCACCAGTCGGGACTCCGGGAGGACAGGTCGGGCGGCGCGTCGTCGGTGCGGTCGGTCACGCGGTCTCCTCTGTGTGCGTCGGAGCGACACAGAGAATCTGTCCAGATCACCGGAAAAGCCAACACGCCGTGCCGTACCGGCGCACAGGGGGACGACCGGACGGGGGCGGGGGCGACGGGGCGGCGCCTGGCGGGGCGCCGTGGCGAGTGGGCGGGGGCGGTCGCCGGACGAGTGCGGACGCGGCACGGCCGCAAGCGCCCCACGGACCCGAACGCCGGCCGCCGGCGCCGCGGCACCGGACGGGTACGGCCGCCGGGCAGGCGCGAACGCCCGACGGGTACGGCCGCCGTGACGGACGTGGACGGCGGTGGGTGCGGGCGGCGTGGCGGACGTGGCCAACGGGCAGACGCGGACGGCGGGTCGAGTACGGCCGCCGTGGCGGACGCGGACGCCGGACCGGGGGGACCGAACGGGCGTCGCACCGGGCGGGGGCGGCGTGGCCCGGGCCCGGCGCTCATCCGGCTGCCGGGCCGGCCGGGTGCAGTGATGTCAGTCCGTGTCCGCCGCGCAGTGCTCCAGCAGGTGCCGTACGTCCTCGTCCACCAGCCGGTAGCGCACCACGCGGCCCTCCTTCTCGCCCTCCACGGTGCCCGCCGCGCGCAGCAGCCGCAGGGCCTGGGAGACCGCCGGGTCCTTCATTCCGGTGGCGACGGCGAGGTCGGAGACGGCCAGCGGGCCGGTGCGGTGCAGGGCCAGCAGCAGGGCGAGCCGCTTGGGGTCGGCCAGCAGCGAGAAGCGCTCCGCCCACGCGCGGACGTGACCGGGCTCCCCGATCGCCGCGATGGCGTCGCACACCCGGTGGCCGTCGATGGTGCGACGCTCCGCGCGGTCGGCAGGGACGAGATGCATGCCCCCATCCTCGCAGGCGCCCGCGGGGTGATCTTCGGCACCTGCGCAGGTATGCAGCTATGCAGGCGACGGTCCGTCCCTCTACCGTGGGCGGGCCGTGGTGCTCGGGAAGTCGGTGCGAAGCCGACGCGGCCCTCGCCACTGTGATCGGGGAGTTCCCCTTCCGTCCGGCATCCGCCGGGCCACTGGTCGCACGACCGGGAAGGCAGGGAGGGCGGGCGCACGACCCCTAAGCCAGGAGACCGGCCACGGCAGCTCACGAAGTGATCCACGAGGTGCTGGAGCGTGATACCGGATGACCCTGCCCGAGCCTGTCCCGACGCCGACGTCCGCCCCCCGAGGGGCGGCCCCCCGGACGTCCTTCCGCTGGCGCCGTGAGGACACCCTCAAGACCGCGGGCCTGCTGGCGGTGATAGCCGCCCTGCACGTCGTCGCCTTCGGCATCCTGTTCCTGCTCGTCGTCCCCGAGCACTACCAGGTCGGCACCAAGGCCTTCGGCATCGGCCTCGGCGTCACCGCCTACACCCTCGGCATGCGGCACGCCTTCGACGCCGACCACATCGCCGCCATCGACAACACCACCCGCAAGCTGATGGCCGACGGCAAGCGGCCGGTGTCGGTGGGCTTCTGGTTCGCGCTGGGCCACTCCAGCGTGGTGGTGGCCATGGCCGCGCTGGTGGCGGGCGGCGCCCAGCTCGCCGGCACGCTGATGAACGACGACTCCCGTACGCACCAGACGCTCGGCATCGTCGGCACCACCGTCTCGGGCTCCTTCCTCTACCTCATCGCCGCCCTCAACCTGGTCGCCCTCGTCGGCATCCTCAAGGTCTTCCGGGCGATGCGGGCGGGCACGTACGACGAGCGGGAGCTGGAGGCCCACCTGGATTCGCGGGGGTTCATGAACCGGATCCTGGGCCGCCTCACCAAGTCGGTGTCCCGGCCCGGCCAGATGTACCCGCTCGGCTTCCTCTTCGGCCTCGGCTTCGACACCGCCACCGAGGTCACGCTGATGGTGATGGCCGGTTCCGGCGCGGCGGCCGGACTGCCCTGGTACGCGATCCTCTGCCTGCCGCTGCTGTTCGCGGCCGGCATGAGCCTGTTCGACACCCTGGACGGCACGTTCATGAACTTCGCCTACCAGTGGGCGTTCTCGAACCCCGTCCGCAAGGTGTTCTACAACCTGACCATCACCGGCCTGTCCATCGCGGTCGCCTTCTTCATCGGCACGATCGAGCTGGTCGGCGTCCTGCACGACAAGCTCGACCTGAGCGACACGGTCACCGGCTGGATCGCCGGACTCGACCTCGACCACGTGGGGTACGTCATCGTCGGCCTGTTCGTGGTGGTGTGGGCGGCGGCGCTGGCGTACTGGAAGGTGGCCCGCGTCGAACAGCGCTGGGCGGTGCGGGTCGGGACCGCGGAGATCGACTAGGCCCCGCCCGGCCGGACCGGGCGAGGCCCCGCCCGGCGGGAGCGGGGGCCGGGCCTGCCCGACGGGGCTGGGGGGGCCGGGCCCGCCCGGCGACGCGGGGCCGGGGCTAGGCCCCCGCGCCGCCCGCTTCGACGGTGGCCAGGTACAGCTTCACGTACCGCTCCACGTCGATGTCCAGGGCGACGTCCACCAGTTGCTGTTCGCGCGCCTCGCCGTGCAGTTCCGCCTCGCCGGGGCGCGCGCGGCGGTCGACGACCGTCTGGCCGCGCGCCGGGCCGGGCGCGAGGTTCACCTCGACCGGCAGCCGGCGCGTGGTCAGGCCCGCCGGGTCGGCGACCGCGCAGACCGCGCCCGCGTCACCGAGACCGCCCGCCGGGTCCTCCTCGCTCGTCACCGGGTCGCGGTGGGACAGCAGCCGGCCGGCCAGCCGCGCACCCGCCTCGCCGCTCCCGCTCAGCCGCCGCACGTCACCGGCCGGGACGATCACCCGCTCGAACACGTCGAGTCCGTACATCGTGATCGGCACCCCGGCGGTGAGCAGGACGGCGGCGGCCTCCGGGTCGTGCCAGACGTTGAACTCGGCGACCGCCGTGGCGTTCCCGGTGGCCACCGCCCCGCCCATGAACACGATCCGCTCGATGTTGCGCGTCACCTCGGGGTGGGTGCGCAGCAGCAGGGCGATGTTGGTCAGCGGCGCGGTGGGGATCAGGGTGACCGGGCGGGGCGAGCCGAGGATCTCGCGCCGCAGCAGCGTCACCGCGTCCACGCCGGCGGCCCGGCGGCCCGGGGCGGGCAGCCCGAGGTCGCCCATGCCGTCCCGGCCGTGCACGTGGTGGGCGGTGCGCAGGGGCTCGATCAGCGGGCGTTCGGCGCCCCGCGCGACGGGGATCCGGGGCGCGCCCGCCTGCTCCAGCACGGTCAGCGTGTTGCGCACCACCTGGTCCACGTCCGTGTTCCCGGCCACGCAGGTCACCGCGCGAAGGTCGATCCCCGGGTGGCGTACGGCGAACAGCAGGGCGAGCGCGTCGTCGACACCGGTGTCGCAGTCGATGATCACGGGCGTGGCGTCGGAGGCGGACTGCTCGGTCACGTCGGGCTCCCTCGGAAACGGCGGTGCGTGCGCTCCTTCGTACCGACCCTATGCCTGTGCCGCGGGCGGGCCTCACCCGGACGGACCGGCGCGGTGGTGGGGGGCCCGACTCGGTGGTGCCGTGGGAGGACCGTCCGGTTCGCGTCGTGCCCGTTCCTGTGGAGGACCCGCCCATGCCCCGTCCCCCGGCCGCCCGTGCCCTTGCCGCCGCCGTGCTCTGTGCGGGCGCCCTGCCGGCGGTCTCCGCCTGCGGCTCCGGACCGGTGGAGCGGACCGCCGGCGCCTCGCCGTCCGCCGCCGCGGCCACCCGGCCGGCCGCCCCCGCCTCGCCGTCCGCCGCCGCGCTCACCGCCGCCCAGGCACAGGCCGCGCTGCTCACCGCGGCCGACCTCGGTGTCCCCTGGGAGCCGACCGACGGCGCCGCGACCTGGCGGGACGGCATCCTCAAGGCGCGGGCCGAGGCGGCACCGGCGGACTGCCGGCGGCTGCTCGACGCGCTCTACGCCGACCAGCCGCTCGGCGCCCCCACCGGGACGTACGCGGTGACCGGTTTCGACGACGGCGACGACGGCGCCCAACTGCGCCACCAGGTCCTCTCGCCGCGCCCGGCGGACGTGGACCGCGCGCTGGCGTGGCTGCGCACGCTGCCGAGGACGTGCGCCCGGTTCACGGCGACGACCACCCGGGCGGGCGAGCAGACCGTGCGGGTCGGCGACCTGGCCCTGCCCGCCGCCGGGGACGCCCGCCAGGGACTGCGGGTCACCTTCACCGGACCGCCGGACGGCGCGGACGGCGCGGAGGGCACGGACGAGGCGGACGGCGACGGCTCGGACGGCTCCGGCGGGGCGGACGTCACCACGCTCACGCTGGACGTCGTCGCCGTGCGCGTCGGCGGCGACGCGCTCACCCTCACCGACGGCGCCCCCGGCACCCTCACCTCCGACGCCACCGTCCAGGCGGTGCAGAAGGGCGTCGAGCGTCTGAAGGCCGTCCGCCGCGCCGGCCGCGCCCAGGCCTGAGCGCCGGCCGGGCGGGGGCCGGTGCCCTTGGGGTCACAGCAGCGGCTGCGCCGGTGCCGGGCCCAGGGTGGTCGTGCCCGGCGCCGTCCGGTGCCCCAGACCGGTGCGGTAGGCGTCCAGGGCCGCCTCCACCCGGCCGGTGCGGCGCAGCAGGTCACCGAGGAGACGGCAGAGGTCGGCCAGGTCACCGGCGGCGCCGGCCCGCTCCAGCAGGCTCAGCGCGCGGACGTAGTGCTCCTCGGCGGCCTCCGCGTCGCGGGCGTCCTCGGCGATGATGCCGAGCAGGCGGTGCGCGGCGGCGGCGTGCATCGCGCCCCGTTCGGAGGAGAGGTCGCCGAGCACGTCCCGCAGCAGGTCCGAGGCCTCCCGCGACCGGCCGCGCCGGTGCAGGACGTCGGCCAGCTCGACGGCGACCTGCCGGGTGTAGAGCGCGGCCCGCTTGGCGGTCAGCATGTCCAGCGCGGCCCGCAGCTCGCTCTCGGCCCGCTCCAGTTCGCCGTTCTGCGCGCAGACGTAGCCGCGCATCCAGTGGCAGTTGGCGAGTTCGGTGCGCAGCTGGAGGTGCCGGTACAGTTCGGCGGCCTTGGCGAGCGAGGCGTCCGCCTCGGCGATCCGGCCCTCGGCGAGCAGGGTGCGGGCCACCGACCGGTGCATACGGGCCACCAGCGCGGGATCGCCCGCCTGCGGGGCCAGCGCGAGGGCGAACTCGGCCGCCTGCGCCGCCCGCGCGTGCGCGCCCATGTCCATGTACGGTCCGATGACGCTCGCGTAGAGCAGGAGCAGGGCGTCGGGGTCGTGCAGCCCGGCGCGGTTGAGTTCGTCGAGCGTGGACTCGAAGAGGTAGACGGCGTACCGCAGTTCGCCGGTGAGGTAGTGGGAGACGGCACGGCCGCGCAGGGCCGGGACCCGGGCGGTCAGCGGGGCGTCGGCCAGCACCCGTTCGGACCGTTCGAAGTACTGCCGTCCGCTCTCCAGCTCCCCGGTCTCCAGGGCGCACTCGCCGAGCCCGAGGAGCGCGTCGGCCTGGATGTCGGTGAGTTCGTGGTCCTCGGCCTCGGCGAGCAGCCGGGCGTACAGGCCGGCGGCCTTGCCGGTCTCCCCGGTGGCCAGGGTCCGCTGCGCCTCGGTCAGCCGCAGGCGCAGGTCGGTGGCGAGGTGGGCGGGGCGGCCGGTGGCCAGTTCCTCGAAGGCGACGCCGAGCCGTTCGGCGAGGTGGCGCAGCGCGGTCTCGGAGGGGCGCACCCGGCCGGCCTCCAGGGTGGAGACGTAGGCGGGTGTGTACGCGGGCTCGGCCAACTGCCGCTGTGTCATGCTCCGTTCGCGCCGCAGCCGCTGCACCCTGCGCCCGATGGTCTCCGGGTCGTCCCGCTTCGCCATGCGGTTCATCATGCCAGTAAGCCGGCTTGCGAAGCGGCTGGCACCGCCTTGTCCCCGCCACCGGGACGAGCCGCCCGTACGGTCTCAACTCCCGCCTCTCCCCGTCCTGTTCCTCCCTTTGTTCGGACCCTGCCCCTCTTCCGGCCGAGCGCTCCCACCCCCTAGGTTGGGGAGTACGTTAAACCTGCTTAACCCCCCACTGTCGTTCCCTGTCGCTGTGAGGTCGGTCGCCGTGCTCGGACGCCCTGTCGCGCGCCCTGGTCACATCCGTGGACGTCACGTCAGGGGCTTCGGCGCGGCCCTCGTCGCCGTCGCCGCCCTGGTCGCGGCGGCCAACGCGAACCCCGCCCCGGCCGCCACCGACCCCGCACCCGTCCAGCGGGCCGCCGTCCAGGACCGCTAGGAGCGGCGCGGCAGCACCTTGCGCAGGGCCTCGTCCAAGCTGTCGGCCAGCGTCGCGTCGCTCGGCGGGTCGGCGGTGAAGAGCCGGCCCAGTGCGGTGCTGAAGGTCTGGGTGAAGGCGCCGTACAGGGGGGTGCGCGGGCGCGGGACCGCGTGCGTGAGGGCGGGGTAGAGGATGCGGCGGGCGTAGTCCGGCCGGCCGGCCGCGTCGCGCGGCGTCCGGTCGGTGCTCTCCCCGGTGGGTGCCGCCGACGCACCCCCGGCCGCCGCGCACCTCACGTGGTCGTCGGTGTACGCCGACGTGCGGGTCGCGGCGAACCCGGCGTCCAGCAGGCACCGTTCGCTCTGCGCGTCGGTGAGGTAGGCGATGAGCTGGGCGGCCTTCCCGGCCCGGTTGGAGGAGCGGGCCACCGCCAGGTTCTGCCCGCCGAGCACCGCCCGGCCGGGCAGCGGGGCCACGCCCACCTGACCTGCCGAGAAGGTCTGGTGGAGGGTGCCGTAGGCGTACGGCCACTGCCGCAGGAAGGCGGTGCGGCCGCTCGCGAAGTCACTGAGCGAGGCGGCCTCGTCGGAGGCGAACGCGTGGTCCAGGGTGTACGGCTTCTCCGTGCGCCGGCGCAGTTCCGCGATGCCGTCGGCCAGCTCCTGGCGGCTCGCGGTGTAGTGACCGGAGGCGTCGGTGAGCGCGAAGTCCTTCGTGGCGGAGGCGAACGCCTCCACGGCGTTGACCGTGCGGCCCTCGTAGGCGGCGAGCTGGGTCGTCCAGGCCTTCTCGAAGCCCTTGGGCGGGTGCGCGTCCAGGGTGTCGGCGAGGTCGCGCAGGTCCGTCCAGGTCGTGCCCGCCTCCAGCGTGGTCTGCTGGATCCCCGCCGCCCGCAGGTAGTCGCGCCGGTAGTACAGCAGCCCCACGTCCGTGTTGAACGGCACCGCGTAGACCCGGTCCTTCCAGTACGCCGTGGCGGCGACCGACCCGATGACGTCACCGTCGAGGGTATCCCGCGGCAGCGGCGCGACCAGTCCCGCCTCGGCGAACTCCGGGACCCACGTCACGTCCAGGTTGACCACGTCGTAGTCGGCGCTGCCCGACTGCAGGGCGCCCAGCAGCTGGCTGCGCTGCTCGTCGGCGGAGCCGGGCAGCTCGACGAGGCGGGCGTGGTAGCCCGTGTTCTCCTTGTCCTGCTGCCGGTTCCAGGCGTCGATGAGCTGCTGCCGGATGCCGTTCTTGCCGGTCACGTCCCGGCCGCTGGCCACGACGATCTCCCCGGGCACGTCGGCGGCGGGCGACCGCGCCGCGTCCGGGTCCCCGCCGGTGCAGGCGGCGGCACCGAGCAACAGCACCACCCCCGTGAGCACACCGGCCCGCCCGGACGCCCCGTACCGCCCCCGCGGACGGCCCTCGGGCAGGCGTCCCGGCCGCCGTGCGCGCCGGTCGGTCCCTCGCCGCATCAGTCCTCCCCCGTCCCCACCCGGGCGACCTCGTCGTGCAGGACGGTGCCGAGGTCGTCGCCGACGTCCAGGCAGCGGCCGTGACTCGCCGCGGCGACCGCCGCCGCCGGGCGGCCCTGGTCGCAGGAGCCGCCGACCAGGGACACCATGTCCACCGGCACCCCGCCGTGCCCGGCCCGGTCCAGCACCTGGGAGAGGTTCTTCCCGGTCAGCCGGTTGTCGTCCTCGTCGTCGGTGATGTACACGATCAGCTGCGGCCGCTTGTCGTCGGCGCCACGCTGCGCCATGAAGCCGAGCGCGGCCAGCAGCGCCGCGTGCGGATCGGACTCGGCGTCCCGCACCCGCGCCGCCGCGCCGACGCGCCGCTCGGCGTCCGCGCGGCGGTGGTGGCCGAAGTCCAGCACCTCGTCGTGATGCTGCCCGCCGGAGCCCTCGTAGACGCCCCACACGCCGTACTCGTCCTCGGTGCCGAGCCCGCCCAGGGACTGCTTCAGGATGCCGGGGCCGCCACTGGGTCCGGGCCACCACCTGTGCATCGAGCCGGAACTGTCGAGGAGGAAGAGGACCCGGCCGGGGCCGTCGGCGCTGCGGTAGCGCGCGAGTGCCGTGTCCATCGCCACCCGCCCGGCGGCCCCCGGCAGCGGGCCGGCCTCGCGCAGCACGCCGGTGCCCGCGGGACCGGGATCCAGCAGCGGGTGCCCGGCGCCCGCGGCGGAGCGGAAACCGGCGCCGGCGAACGCGGCGAGCCCGTCCCCGCCGGTGAGCCACGCGCGGAAGCGGTCCACGGCGTCCTGCCGCGCCGCGGCGTCCCGGTCCCCGCCGTCCCAGCCGACCCGCACGAAGGTGGGCGTCAGCGCCGGTACGTCGGAGGGGTACTCCCCGGTCCGCGGCACCCGGGTGCGCTCAGCGCAGCCCACGCCGCTGTCGAGCAGGAACTCGGGGACGAGGACGGCCGTACGGCTGTCGGCGGCGGGGTCGGCCGGCAGCGAGCACAGCAGCGCGGCCGCCGTCGCGGCGGGCGGTCCGGTGCCGCGCACGCTCTGCTCGGCGCCGCGCGGATCGGCGCCGCCGCCGTAGAGGCCGATGGTCGCCAGCAGCGCGGAGTCGGTGACCTCCGGGTCGGCGCGCAGCACCCCGGCGCCCGCGTCCCGCTTGCGCAGGTCCGCGACCAGCCGGGCCAGCGGCAGCCCGGAGCGCTCCTGCGCCCGCTGTCCGGCGATGTCCCGCGGCACGGCCAGGACCACCGGCGAGTACGCGAACGGCCGGGTGTCCGGCCGCAGTTCGGCGAAGGAGCGCCCGCCCGGGTCGGTGGTGACGCGGGCCACGTCCGTGGCGGAGGCGGGGATCCAGACGTCCGGTTGCGGACCGACGTCCCGCTGCGGATTGGTGTCCTCCTCGTGGGGCTCCTGCCAGGCGTCGGTCTGCTCGCGCAGCGCGGTGAGCGCCGCGCTGGCGCCCGCGCTGTAGACGGTGATCCCGGTGCGGCGGCAGCCGTGCCCGTCGGTGTTCGCGTCCGAGGTGAGGTAGGTGTCCGCGGCCGTGCGGACCACCGGCTCCAGGTCGGGGTCGGTCAGCACCCGCAGTTCCAGCGGCGGCCCGCACTCGGCTCCGCCGCCGGTGGTGAGGAACCGGTGCCCGGCGTAGCCGACACCGGCGAGCGCCAGGACGAGGGCGGCGGCCATGGCGACGCGGCCCGGTGCTCCGCGGCGCCCGGCCCACCGCACCGGCGCTCCGGCCGCCGCGGCCAGGGCCCGGACGGCGCGGAGCAGGGCCGCGAGCGCGCGCCGGACCCAGGATTTGGGCGGCTCCCCGCCCTCCTGCTCGTGGGACGGCCCGGGTTCCGGGCCGGGCGAGGACCCTGGGTGCGGGCCCGGCGGCCCGGGTGCGTCCGGCGGGGCGGAGGTGACCGGCGGGATGAAGGTGACGGGCGGGATGGGCGTGACCTGCGGCTCGGGTGAGACCGGCGCGGGCGGATCCTGCGTGACCGGACGGGGCGGACCGGGCGGCACCGGCCGGGGCGGACCGGGCACCGGGTCCGGGTCGGCCGGACTGGCCCCCGCCAGCAGTACGTCCGTGTCCGGCGCGGCGGCGAGCTGCGGCTCCCACGGGTCCCCGAAGGCGGTCGTGAGACCCGCGGCCAGCATCCGTCCCCGCAGGTGCGCGAAGGCCTCCAGCAGCGACAGCTCCCCGTCCGTCCCCAGGAGCCGTACGAGCGCGTCGGTGAACGGAGTCGGCCCCGTGCCGTCACCGGAGTCGATCAGCCGGTTGGCCTGGACGCTCATCAGCAGCAGGATCTTCTGCCGGCCGGGGAAGTCGTGCCACACCTTGGCGGCGTTGCCCGCGTAGCAGCAGTCGAGGATCACCACGATCCGCTCCGCTCCGCTCCCGGCGAGCACGGTGAGCACCTCCGTGAAGGAGGTCGCGTTCGGGAAGACCGCCTGGGCGCCGGCGACCACGCGCGCGTTGCGCATCTGGAGGAACAGCTCGTTGCCCGCGCTCGGCACGGCACCGTGCCCGGCGAAGTAGCACAGCAGCAGCCCCTCGGCCTCGTGGGCCGCCTTGCGCAGGTCCTCGCCGAAGTCGTCGTGGGAGGGCGAGCGGCGCTCCGTGATCTCCCGGTCCTCGAACACCCCGCCCCGCAGTGCCTGCCGCAGCCGGCTGACGTTGTGCCGGACGGCGGGCAGCTGACCGGCCACCCCGTCCCAGGCGGCCGGCTGCGTGTGCTCGTACTCCGATACGCCGACCAGCAGTGCCCGGTTCACCCGCCCCCGCGGGTCGAAACGGCTCACGGCACTATTCCCCGCCGGTGTTCACCGGATCGACGCTCTCCTCGGGGGGCGGGCCGGGCTCCACCCGGCGGCGGTTCTCGCGCCAGGCCGCCACCGCCCGTCTGGTCTGCTCCAGCAGCTCGCCGAACACCACCTCAGCGCCCGCACCGGCCAGGACCAGCAGGATCTCCATGCCCGCGCCCATGTGGCCGGGCGGCGCGTCGGACCGCGGCCGTTCGAGGATCCGCAGCCGCCCGTCGGCGACCAGTTCCTCCAGCGGATTCTCCCGCTCCAGCCACGCCTTCAGCGCGTCGATGTCCCGGTTGCTCGCACTTCCGTCCAGCCGGACCCGGATACCTCGGCCGGCCACGCCCTCCCCCTCAGCCATGACTCACCATTCTGGCACCGCGCGCCCGCCCTGGGGAGGGGGCGGACACGACGGGCACCGGTCCCCTGCCCGCGCCCGCCGCCTCGCCCACCGACGGACCGCCAGGCGCGGCGCGCCGTCGGCCGGCGCTTCGCCGACGGACCGTCAGGGCCCGGTGCGCCGTCAGCCCGCCGTCAGCCCCGCGTCCTCCAACTGCCGCAGCTGCCGCCGCAGGTGGTCCAGTGCGCCCTGCCGGCGGCCCGGCACCCGGCCGCGCAACTCGGCCAGCAGCGGTCCGAGTTCCCGGGCACGCTCCGGTTCGCGGATCCGGCCCCACTGGTGGTGCGCCCGGTCCACGGCGGCCTCCACCTGCGGGGCGCCGGCGCTCTGCCCCAGGGCGAGCCGGGTCGCGGCGACGGACAGCCAGGCACGACAGCTGCGGGCCGGGTCCCCCGCGAACATCGCGAGGTCGGCCCGGACCTCGGTCCAGTGCAGGGCCTCCTCGGACGCCGCTCCGTGCTCGCGCACGGCGGCCTGCTCCCAGCGTGCGGCGAGCGCGTCGGCGTCACCGTGCCGCCCGGACTCCACCCAGGCCGCGATGGCCGCGTGCGGGTCGGCCGCCGCCGGCCGCCCGGCGGCGAGCACGATGCCCGGGCCGCCGTGCGCCCCGCGCCCCCCGCCGCCCTCCTCCACGGCCAGCCGTGCCAGCGCCTGCTCGTGCAGCTCGTCCACCGGCGGACGGTGCCCGCTGCGCAGGATCGTCGCCACCGCCTTCATGTAGGCGGGCGCGGCCACCGCGCGCCGGGCGGGCGGCGGGGCGACACGGCCGTACACGGCGATGTTGCGCCCGGTGTCCAGGGGGCGTTCGCCCAGTTGCCGCCAGCTCTCCTGGTCCGCGTAGAGGTCGGCCACGACGGTGGTCGTGCCGTCCGGGCGCAGCCGCAGCTCCTCGCGCAGCCAGTGCCAGGGCAGGGCGGTGTAGCGGACGGTCGCCGGGGTGGTGCGGGCGAGCGCCAGGTGCGGCAGGTTCTGGCGGCGGTCGAACTGGAGCTGGCCGGTGACGAAGACGGTCAGCGGTCCCGGGGCGGCCGCGGCGGCGCGCAGCCGGCTGAGGACGGCCTGCGGCTCCAGCGGGTCGGCGAGTTCGACCACGCTCGCGGTGCGGGTGCCGGACAGCACGGCGGGCTCCACGGCCGCCAGCACCGGCAGCACGGACGCCGCGTCGACCAGACGGCCCTTGCCCACGGGCGAGGCCGCGAGCAGCAGCACGGTTCCGGGCATGGTCCCCCCGCGGTGATCCGGTCGTCGTTCGCGTACCTCAGCACCGTAACCGCTGCTGGTGCGCGGGCGGGTGCCGGACCGTGGAACATCCGGGTCCGGGGCCAGAGGGCGGGGCTGGGGTCCGGGGCCCGGGTGCGGGGGCTGGGGTCCGTCGTCCGGGGTACGGGGTGCGGGACTGGGATCCGGCCGTGGGGTGCGGGGCCGGGTCCGAGGTCCGAGGTCCGGAGTCCGAGGGTGCGGGGGCTGGGATCCGGGGTGCGGGACTGGCATCCGGGCGTGGGGTGCGGGGCCGGGGCACGTCCGCGGCCGCCGACTTGCCAGGGCCGTCCCCCAGGTGTGCTCTGGTAGGCGGGGGCGAGGAGAGAGAGGAGCGCTCTCATGGTTCACGCGGCACCCGTGTCCGGCCGCACCGCGGCCCCCCGCGCCCGGCATCCCCGGTCACCCGACATCTTCAGCGCCCGGACCCACCGCATCGCCCGGTGGGCGGCCCCGTTCGCCATCAGCCTCGTCTACGGCTACTGGGCCGCCGCCATCCGGCGGTCCGGCGGCCCGATCACCGTGGGGAACCTGGTGTTCGGCTTCGTCACCGCCGTGGTGTTCACGCTGGTCACCGCGGGCGTGCTGACCCTGGCCCCCCGGCTGCCGCGCGAACTCCACGCCTTCCTGTGGTTCCTCTTCACCGGCGCGGCCTTCGGGTTCCTCTACGCCCAGTCCGGCGAATCGGTCCTGCTGGCCATCGGCCTCTCGCTGGCCTTCGGCGTGGCCGTGGGGCTGATCTGCTTCTACTGGGTCTACACGCACGAGGACGCCAGGGGTCACCGCATCGGCTGACCCGGCCGCCCGGACAGGCACCCCGGCCGCGGGTCCCGGCAGCACACCGGGACCCGCGGCCGGACGCCGTGCCGCCCCGGCTCCCCTCCGGCGCCCCGCCTCACGGGACGGCCCCGCCTCCCGCGCCCTCCCCCGCGCCGCGCCTCGCCCGGCTCCTGCTCACCCGACCCTCCCCGCGTACGCGGCGCGGTCACCCGAATGCCGTGCGTCCACTCGCGCGGCCGTCGCCGGGAGACTTCGCTGGGGAGGGTGACCCGACGCCTGCGCAGCGGCCTGTCGGCCGTGCTGATCAGCCTCTCGTGCCTGCTCGTGCCGTTCGGCGCGCTGACGGCCTGGGCGGCGTACGGGCTCGCCGACACCGGCCACTACGTCACCACGATGGCGCCGCTCGCCGCCGACCCGGACGTGCGCGACGCGATCGCGGACACGGTCGGCAACGGCATCCTGGACCAGATCGGGCAGGAGACGGACTCCCGGGTGCTGCGCGCGACCGTGGCGCCCTTCGTGCACGACGCCGTCCGCTCGTTCACGCAGACCGCGGCCTTCCGCACCGCCTGGAACGAGGGCAACCGGGTCGCCCACGACGCCGTCCTGCGCGCCCTGCGCGACGGGGACGACGACCGCGGCCGCCCGGTCACCGTCGACCTCGCCCCGGTCACCGCCCAGGTCAAGGCCCAGCTCGCCCAGGACCACGTGCCGCTCGCCGACCGCATCCCCGTCGAGCACACCGAGGTCGCCCTGCTCCCGGCCCAGGATCTGGGCCGCATGCGGAAGGGGTTCCACGTGCTCGAAGTCGCCGGCTTCTGGCTGCCCGTCTCGGCCGTCGCGTTCGCCGTCGCCGGCATCGGCCTGGCCGCCCGCCGCCGCCGCGCGGTCACCGCGACCGCACTCGGCACCGCGCTCGGCGGCGCGCTGCTCGCCCTCGCCCTGGCCGTGGGCCGCGGCCTGACCCTGTCCGACCTGCCCCCGGAGGTCTCCCAGCCCGCCGTGGGCGCCGTCTACGACGCGCTCACGGCCCCGCTGCGCACGACGTCCTGGCTGCTGGTGGCGCTGGGGCTGACCGTGGCCGCCCTGACCTGGCTCACCCGGCGCCGCCCGGGCCGCGACCGCCCCCGGCCCGGCGCCGGCCCGCGCCCCCGCGGCCGCCTCCCGCGGCTGCGCCCCGGCCGGCGCGGACGCTCCCCCGAGACGACGCCCCCGGCACCGCCGCAGGAACCGACCCGGGTGGAGGCCTGAACGGACCCGAGCGGACCCCCGGCCCCGCCTGCGGACGGACCGGGGCTGTCGGGGCTCCAGGACGTCCGGGGCTTGCGAGGCTTACGGGGCTCCGGCTCAGCGGGGCCGCTCCGGGACTCTCGGCGCTTCGGTGACTCTCGGACTCGCGGTGCTTGGGTGCCTCCCGGGCTCCCAGAGCTTGCGGTCTCCGGGGCTCCCGGGGCTCGCGGCTTCCGGGACTCTCGGCCTCTCGGTGCTCGGGTGCCTCCCGGGACTCCTGGGACTGTCGGTGCTTGGGGGTTTCCCGGCCCCCGGGGCTCGCGACTTCGGTGACTCTCGGACTCGCGGTGCTTGGGTGCCTCCCGGGCTCCCGGGCTCGCGGCTTCCGGGACTCCAGAGGCTCCCGGGGCTACCGGGGCCGCTCTCGGGGCTCTCGGGGTTCACCTGGGGTCCCGGGCTCTCGGGCCCTGTGACTGCACGTGCTGCGGGCCACGCCCGGCCCGCCTTGACACGGCCCTGCCCGCGTCCCTCTCCCCTGGCCTGGCGCGCCACCAGGGGCCGCTAACCTTACGTGTCCGTCCTGGCCAGGGATCGACGGGATCAACTCACGCGAAGGGTTGCGCACATGGGCATTCTCACTCGCCTGCGGAACGCGTTCGGCCGCTCACGCAAGGAACGTGCGGCCGCAGCAGAGGGTGCGGAGCGGGAGCAGGTTCCGACGACGACCCCCCAACCGGCGGACCCCGCCCCGGCCGAGGCGCAGCAGCCGGCGCCGAAGATCCCGGCCCCGGCCGCGGAACCGGAGCCCGCCCCCACCGCCCACGTCCCCGATCAGCGCACTTCCGCCGGCGACGAACACGAACTGGTGGCGGCGGCCTTCGACAACGTCACGGTCCCGCCGAGGCCGAGGGACGAGCAGCCGAAGGAACCGGAGGAGCAGGAGGAACGGGAGGAACGGGAACACCCGGAGGACCCGCCGTCAGCGGCGGAGCCCACCCCGGCCCGGCCCCCGCAGGCTCCGGAGACCCCGGAGGCCACCGAACCCGTGGAGGCTTCGGAGAGCCAGGACAACGGGGAGGCCCAGGCCGGCTCAGAGCCATCGCAGGCCAGGGAGGCCGACGACCGGCAGGAGGCCACGGAGACCGCTGAGGCCGCGGAGTCCAGCGAGCCCTCTGAGTCTGCCGAGGCGGTCGAGCCCAGCGAGACCTCTGAGGCCTCTGAGACCTCTGAGACAGCTGAGGCTGATGAGCTGCGGGAGCCCGCTGAGGCTGCCGAGGCTACGGAGACCGGCGAGGCGCGGGAGACCCCGGCGTCCCCGCAGCCCGCCGATGGTGAGCAAGCCCCGCAGGGGTCACCCGCACCCGACGGCGAAAGCCGCACGGGTGGTGCGGGTGGGAACGGATCCCCGGCCGAAGGCGAAGCCGGGGCCGAGCCCGCCCCCACGACCGGCACCGCCCCCCACCCCGGGACCGAGGCCGAAGGCGAGGCCGGACCCCACCCCACGGC
>NZ_JOIY01000051.1 GCF_000720185.1 Streptomyces sp. NRRL S-340
AGCGCCGATGGTACTGCAGGGGGGACCCTGTGGGAGAGTAGGACACCGCCGAACAAATTTTAGGGAGAACCCCGCACCTCACGGTGCGGGGTTTTCTGCTTTTCCGGACCTGTTTAGGCTCCTTGGTATGCGCTATGACCTCGTCCTCTTCGACAACGACGGTGTGCTCGTCGACAGCGAGCCGATCTCGAACCGTCTCCTCGCCGCCTATCTGACCGAACTGGGACACCCCACCTCGTACGAGGACTCCCTCCGGGACTACATGGGGGCGGCGATGCACAGGGTCCACGACTTCGTGCTGGAGCGCACGGGGCAGCGGTTGCCCGACGACTTCGACGACGTCTTCCACGCCCGGGTCTTCGCCGCGTTCCAGCGGGAGCTGAAGCCGGTGCCCGGTGTCGTGGACGTCCTGGAGAAGCTGACCGCGGACGGGACACCGTACTGTGTCGCCTCGTCGGGGAGCCATGAGCGGATCCGGGTGGGGCACCGCACGACGGGCCTCGACCGGTGGTTCGACGACGCGCGGATCTTCAGCTCGCAGGACGTGGGACGGGGCAAGCCTGCACCGGACCTCTTCCTCCACGCGGCCGAGCGGATGGGGGTCGCTCCGGAGCGGTGCGTGGTGGTCGAGGACTCCCCGCTGGGCGTGCGGGCCGCCCTGGCGGCCGGGATGGACGTGTACGGGTTCACCGCGATGACGCCCGCCTGCCGGCTCAGCGGAGCCACTCAACTCTTCGGTGACATGGCGGACTTGCCTGACCTGCTGGTATGAGCCGGCGTATGACCGGGGCCACCGGCGCCGGGCTGACATTTGTCATGCGGACCTCCGGACGATCGTTTCTGTCGGCGGACCCCCCTCGGCGGCGAAGCTGAGGGCATGACGAAGAAGACGGGGAACCAGAGCCGGAACACCACCGAGAACCCGAGCGTGCTGGACAACTTCAAGCCGCTGATCCTGGACGTGGCGCTGCCGCTCGGCTCGTACTACGCCTTCAAGGATGCCCTCGGGATGAGCACCTTCGCGGCGCTGGCCTGGAGCAGCGCGGCGCCGGCCCTGCGGACGGTGTGGAGCCTGGTCCGGGAGCGCCGGGCCAACGCCCTGGCGACTCTGATCCTCTTCGTGAACGTCGTCTCGCTGCTGCTGAGCTTCGTCTCCGGTGACCCGCGGTTGATGCTCGCCAAGGACAGCGGGGTGAGCAGCACCGTCGCCATCGGGATCCTGGTCTCCGTGGCGCTCGGCAAGCCGATGATGACCGCGGGGATGAAGCCCTTCCTGGTGAAGGGCGACGCCGGCAGGGAAGCCGCCTGGGGGCGGCTGATGTCCGGCACCGCGGCCGGGTCGGCGGCCTTCCGGGGCAAGGAACGCGTGTTCTCCGCCGTCTGGGGCGTGGCGCTGCTGGCCGAGTGCGTGGCGCGGGTCGTGGGCGCGTACACCCTGCCCGTGGACACCATGGTCTGGCTCGGCTCGGTGATCATGGTCGGCGCGATGGCCGTCGCGTTCGTGGTCAGCGGCGGGGCGGCCGTCGGTCCGATGGAGGGGATGCTGGCCGCCGAGGTCGAGGCCGGGAAGGCCGGGGCGACCGGGGCCGGGCAGCCGGAGCACGCCACCGCCGCGGTCCCGTCGGCCGCCGCCACCACGGTTGCCGCCCCGGCGGTTCCCGCCCCCACCCCCGTCGCCGTCTGAACCGTCCGCGCGAAGCTGAAGGAAATTCATCTTTGACCGGATCTACCCACAGGTAGCCTCGGGCCCTACGCTCGCCGCCATGACAGATGTGCTGCGGCGCGGTAGGGCCTCTTTGGCGTTCAGCTTCTTCGCTCAGGGCACCGCTTTCGCCCTCCTGGTGACGCGCATCCCGGCGATCCAGGACCACTACGGCCTCACCGACGCCCAGCTCCCCATCGTCCTCGCCGCCGTCCCCGTCCTCGCCGGGGTCGGCAGTGTGACGACCGAGCAACTGGTCAAGCGGATACGCCCCAGCCGGCTGCTCCGCTGGTCCCAGCCGCTGGTGCTGCTGGCCCTGCTGGGCGCCGGTGCCGGGCACGGCATCGCGGCGATGGCCGCCGCACTCGCCGTGTTCGGGCTCGCCGTCGGCGTGCTGGACGCGTCGATGAACATGCTCGGGGTGAGCCTGCAGCGGACCTACGGCCGCAGCATCATGCTCAGCTTCCACGCCGCCTACAGCCTGGGCGGGATCGTCGGCGCCTCGCTGGCCTGGGCGGGGGCGCACTGGCACCTGGCGCTGTGGGTGTCGTACCTGCCGGTGGTGGCGGTGCTGCTGCCGGCGGCCCTCGTGGGGAGCCTGTGGTACGTCGACGGGAAGGCCGCCGGGGCCGGGACCGCCGGGGCCGGGACCGAGGGGGCCGGCGACGGGGGTGCGGCCGGCACGCTCGTGTTCCGGCTGCTGCTGCCGCTCTGCCTGGTGATGACCTTCGCGTACATCGGCGACTCGACCGTGTCCAACTGGAGTGCCAAGTACCTCCAGGACACGCTGGGGAGTTCGGAGCAGCTGGCGACGGTGCCGTACAACGTCTACATGGTGACCACGCTGCTGGGCCGGGCCATCGGGGACGTGGGGGTACGGCGGTTCGGGGCGGTGGCCGTGGTGCGGCTGGGCGCGCTGGTGGCGGCGCTGGGATTCGCGGTGGTGGCCGGGGCGCCCGGTGCCTGGGCGGGGATGCTCGGGTTCACGCTGCTGGGGCTCGGGCTGTGTGTGCTGGTGCCGCAGACCTTCGCCGCGGCCGGGCGGTTGTTCCCGGGGGCGTCGGACGCGGCGATCGCACGGCTGAACATCTTCAACTACGTGGGTTTCCTGGTCGGCTCACCGCTGGTGGGCGCGCTCGGCGACGCGTGGAGCTATCGCGGGGCGATGCTGGTGCCGATGGTCCTGGTGCTGGTGACGCTGGTGTACGCCAGGTCGTTCGCGCCGCGGGCGGACCGATACGGTGGCGGGCATGAGCGGCCGCGCACAGCTGATGTGGGACGAGGCAGTAACGGGGTATGACTTCGGCCGGGACCATCCGATGGACCCGGTCCGCCTCGCCCTGACCCGGAAGCTGGTCGGCGCCCTGGGCCTGGACCGCGAGGTGCGGCTGGTCGCGGCCAAGCCGGCCGGGGAGTCGACGCTGCGGCTCGTGCACCGGCTGGACTACATCGAGGCGGTGAAGTCGGCGTCGGCGGATCCGGGGTCCGCGGACGGTGCGTACGGCCTGGGCACGCTGGACGATCCCGCCTTCGCCGGGATGCACGACGTCTCCGCGCTGATCGCCGGCCAGTCGGTGGGCGCGGCGGAGGCGGTGTGGCACGGGGAGGCGCTGCACGCGGTGAACTTCGCGGGCGGGCTGCACCACGCGATGCCGGGCGCGGCGTCCGGCTTCTGCGTGTACAACGACGCGGCGCTGGCCATCGCGCGGCTCCTCGAACTCGGCGCCGAGCGGGTCGCGTACGTCGATGTCGACGTGCACCACGGCGACGGGGTGCAGGCGGCTTTCTGGGAGGACCCGCGGGTGCTGACGGTCTCGCTGCACGAGCATCCGCGGACGTTGTTCCCGCAGACCGGCTGGCCGCAGGAGACGGGCGCCGAGTGCGCGGAGGGCTCGGCGGTGAACGTGGCGCTGCCCGCCGGCACCGGGGACGCGGGGTGGCTGCGGGCCTTCCACGCGATCGTCCCGGAGCTGATCGCGGACTTCCGGCCGCAGGTCCTGGTGACGCAGCACGGCGCCGACACCCACTTCGAGGATCCGCTGGCGCACCTGGCCGTGTCCCTGGACGCGCAGCGGGCCGTGCAGGTGGCCTGCCACGAACTGGCGCACGCGCACGCCGACGGGCGATGGGTCGCACTCGGCGGCGGCGGTTACGCGGTGGTGGACGTCGTCCCCAGATCGTGGTCGCATCTGGTGGGCATCGCGGCGGGGCGGCCGGTGGAGCCGGAGACGGTGATCCCGGAGAGCTGGCGGCAGGAAGTGTACGCACGGACGCGGCAGTTGGGGCCGATGCGGATGACGGACGGCCGGTGGCCGGTGACGTGGGCCGACTGGGAGGCGGGGTACGACCCGGCGGACCGGCTGGACCAGGCGATCCGCGCGACGCGACGGGCGGTGTTCCCCCTGCGGGGCCTGCTCGCGTAGCGGGCGGCCAAGAGCTGCGAACAGAACGGGCGCCCGGCTCGTGACGCCCGGCCCGCACACGCTCGCGGCGTTGCCGAAAGGCCCCGGTGACTCCGCTGCGAGGAGCTTCCGGCGGCTTGCGCTCGCACGCGCCGGGCGCCGCGGGCTGACCGGACTCCCGTCTTGTTCGCAGCTCCGACAGCGGTCGGCGGTCGACGGGTGGCGGGTGGCGAACAGCGGTCGTCATCCGGTCGCCGACGTTCGGCGGCCGGTGGCCGACGTTCGGCGGCCGGTGGCCGACGTGCGGCGGCCGGGGGTGCAAGGGCTGCCCGGCGGAACGGCCGTCCCGTGGCGGACGTGCCTGCGTTACGCCGACCGTGCGGTGTTCTCCCGGTTCCCGGGACGTGCCCGCCGCGTGTCCGGCACCATCGCTTCGTGTCGAGCACCGCTGCACTGCGCGCCCACCTGGTGCGCGCCGGACTGGCCGGGGTGGTGGCCACCACGCGGGAGGTGAGCCTGCGGAGCTACCGGCTGTTCGCGGCCGGTGACCCCCGGGCGCTGATCGGGATCGACCCCGAACGGTCCTGGGGGCAGCGGGAACTGATCGGGTTGATGGCCGAGAAGTGCGGCGTTTCGGCCGATCCGCTGCACACCTTCGGCCATGATGTGATTGACCCGGAGCTGACCCTGGCCGCCCTCGGTGCCTTCGCGGACCGGCTCGGCCTGGCCGCCCGGCGCCGCACGGCGGTGCTGCTCGGCACCGGGCACCCGCACCGGCTGCTCGGTTTCTACGCCGCGTTCGCGGACGCCCTGTCGGCGGCGGGATGTACTGTCCTCACCCCGGCGCAGGGTCGCTGTGTCGACATAACGACCCGGTTCGGTCTACGTACGCACCGCCTCGACTACGTACGCCGCGTCGCCCTGGTACGGTCCGCCGGCCCCGAACGCCCCGGTTGTGAGCCCGGCGCACACACGCACTCGCCGCTCCCGGTTCGGGTGGCCCTCGACGCGGCCGCGGAGGCCGGCGGCCCGCTGCCCGAGCTGGTGATCGGGGACCACGGCTGGGTCTGCGGGGCAGGTCAGCTGGGGTTCGAGGCCATGGGCCTGGCCGACACCGACGACCCGGCGCCGTTCGTCGGGCAGGCGGAGGGGCGCGTGTCCGTCGTCGTTCCACTTGATGACGGTGTGCGAGCCGACTACTACCGTCCGCTGGTCCGCTACGTGCTCAATCGAGCGCGTCTGTCGCCCTAGTCCGGTGATGCGTGCACCTCTTCCCCACTCGCACCACCCGCCCCTAGTCTGGGGAGTGAGCACGCAGCGACGAAGAGTCACCGGAAGGGGAAGCCGGTGGCCGTCGAGTGCGGAAGGTGCAGGTGTGTCATGGCTGCAGCTGACCAGAGGCCTCTGAACGAGGTTCAGTTCCTTACCGTGGCGGAGGTCGCCTCGGTGATGCGAGTGTCGAAGATGACCGTGTACCGGCTGGTGCACAGCGGTCATCTGCCCGCGATCCGGGTGGGGCGGTCCTTCCGCGTCCCGGAGCAAGCGGTTCACGAGTACCTTCGCGAGAGCTATGTGGGGGTGGAAACCGCCTGACGGCAGCGGAGGGGGACCCGTACCGGGCACCGCCGGGTCCCTCCCGGCCCACCGATTAACAAGTGCGCCGCTCCTGCGGGTAGGCTAGCCCCTCGTAGGTCGTGTGGGCCCATGGCGCCCAAACACCGAGTGATGAGAAGTGAGCGAGGGTAGTCGTGGGCTCTGTTATCAAGAAGCGGCGCAAGCGGATGGCCAAGAAGAAGCACCGCAAGCTGCTGAAGCGCACCCGCGTCCAGCGTCGCAACAAGAAGTAGTGACGCCGGTCGCCACTGTGTAGTGCGCGACATCGCGAGAGCGTGTCCGTGGCCCCCCACCCGTGCGGTGGGGGGCCACGCGCGTCACACAGCGCAGTCGGCGGTCATCACAGCGCGACACCGGCCAGGATAGGTTGGCCGCACACGGGGAACGCGGGACGCGACGTGAAGGAAGGCGCTGAGCTTGGGACAGATCGTGCTCGTGACCGGAGTGGCCCGCCGGCTCGCCGGCCGGTTCGTCCGGCGGATCCAGCGTGACCCGCAGGTGGACCGGGTGGTCGCCGTGGACGCGGTCCCGCCCGAGCACCATCTGGGCGGCGCCGACTTCATCCAGGCGGACATCCGTCAGCCCACCCTCGCGCGGGTGCTGGCCGAGACGGCCGCCGACACGGTCGTCCACATGGACGTGACCGGCACCGCGCTCGGCGGCGGCAGCCGGGCCACGGTCAAGGAGACCAACGTCATCGGCACCATGCAGCTGCTGGGCGCCTGTCAGAAGTCCCCCAACGTCCGGCGGCTGGTGGTGAAGTCCAGCACCAACGTCTACGGCTCCGCGCCCCGCGACCCGGCGGTGTTCACCGAGACGACCCCGGCCAAGTCGCTGCCCAGCGGCGGCTTCGCCAAGGACACCGTCGAGGTCGAGGGGTACGTGCGGGGCTTCGCGCGGCGCCGCCCCGACGTGGCCGTGTGCGTGCTCAGGTTCGCCAACATCCTCGGGCCGACCGTGGACACGCCGCTCGCCTCGTACTTCGCGCTGCCGGTGCTGCCGACGGTCTTCGGCTACGACCCGCGGCTGCAGTTCGTGCACGAGGACGACGTGATCGAGGTGTTGCGCATCGCCTCGCACGAAGCCCGCCGGGGCACGCTGAACAGCGGCACCTTCAACATCGCCGGGGACGGTGTGCTGCTGCTGTCGCAGTGCGCGCGCCGGCTGGGCCGCCCGACCGTGCCGCTGCTGCTGCCGGCGGTCACCTGGGCGGGCTCGCTGGTGCGTACGCTGGGGATGACGGACTTCTCGCCCGAGCAGATCCGGCTGCTCACCCACGGCCGGGTCGTGGCCACGGACGAGATGCGCCGGACGCTGGGATTCGCGCCCCGGTACACGACCGCCGAGACCTTCGCGGACTTCGCCCGCAGCCGCGGCCCCGGACTGCTGCCGCCCGAGGCCCTCGCGGGGGCCGTCGACCGGATCGCCGCGCTGTCCCGACAGGGCGGCGGCCACCCCCCGACGCCGAGCGCCAACTGAGGAGCGCAGCAACGATGGCGGACGCCAAGGTCATTCCGTTCGACGACGACCGTTCCCGAGGGAGCGGCGGAGCGCGGCCGTCGCGGCGCCGGAGCACGGGCAGCCGGCGTTCCGGCGGCGACGCCGCGGTGGTCAGGGAGGTCCAGCCGCTGCCGACGGGCGCGGCGGCGCAGGACGAGGGTGCCGAGAGCGGTGAGCCCGAACAGGAGCGCCCGCCGCAGCCGCCGCGGGGCGCCGAGGAGGGCGCCGGCGGCTTGGAGCGGCGGGTCGCCGGCGGCCTGGCGTTCCTGCGCCGGCGCCTCACCGGGGAGTACGAGGTCGACGACTTCGGCTACGACGCCGAGCTGACCGACCAGGTCCTGATGTCCCTGCTGCGGCCGGTGTACGAGAAGTACTTCCGGGTCGAGGTGAAGGGGATCGAGAACATCCCCAAGACGGGCGGCGCGCTGCTCGTCGCCAACCACTCGGGCACGTTGCCGCTGGACGGGCTGATGATGCAGGTGGCGGTGCACGACCACCACCCGGCCGGCCGGCACCTGCGGCTCCTCGCGGCCGACCTCGTCTTCGTGCTGCCCGTGGTCAACGAGCTGGCCCGCAAGCTGGGCCACACCCTGGCGTGCGCGGAGGACGCCGAACGGCTGCTGGGCCAGGGGGAGCTGGTCGGGGTGATGCCGGAGGGCTTCAAGGGCATCGGGAAGCCCTTCAGCGAGCGCTACAAGCTCCAGCGCTTCGGGCGCGGCGGTTTCGTCTCCACGGCGCTGCGCCAGGGAGTGCCGATCATTCCGTGCTCGATCGTCGGGGCGGAGGAGATCTACCCGATGCTCGGCAACGCCAAGACGCTGGCGCGGCTCCTCGGCTTCCCGTACTTCCCGCTGACGCCGACCTTCCCCTGGCTGGGGCCGCTGGGTGCGGTGCCCCTGCCGACGAAGTGGACGATCCAGTTCGGTGAGCCGATCCCGACGGACGGCTATCCGCCGGAGGCGGCCGAGGACCCGATGCTGATGTTCAACCTCACCGACCAGGTCCGCGAACAGATCCAGCACACGCTGTACAAGCTCCTGGTGCAGCGGCGGTCGGTGTTCTTCTGAGATGTGCCCCGGGGCGCCCGCCCGGGACGAGGGCGCCCCCCGGGAGGGGCGCCCTGGCCGCCGTACTGCTGCGGGGCGGGTGCTACTTGGCGTCCTCGCCGTCGATGCCCAGGCCGGGCAGGAGACCCGGGAGGAGGGGCGGGATCGTGACGTCGGGGTCGCTGCCGGGCGACTTGCCGGCGGACGGGGAGGCGCTGCCGCTGGACTGCGGCGGGTCGAGCAGACCGCCGGTGGTGCCGCCGAGCAGACCGTCACCGCTCTCGCTGCCGCTGCCCGCCGACGCCGTGGGGCTGCCGCTGCCGGGCCCGTGAGCGCCCGAGGGACTGCCGCTGCCGGTGCTGGGCGGGGCGGAGCGGCCGGCGGAACCGGTGGGGCCGGACGGTGACGCCGGTGCCTTCCGGTGCCGTCCGCCGCCGTCGGCGGGGGCGGCGGGCTGGGGCAGCAGCGACTGGAGCGGGGCGACCTCCTGGTCTATGGCGTCGAACACCGAGGAGACCTGGTCGCTGACGTCCCCGAGCTGCACGGGCAGCTTCTCGCGCAGCGCGCCCCAGGCGTCGCGGTGGGACTTGGAGAAGGCGGAGAGCGCCTGGATGGGGCCCAGGGACTCCGGGTCGCGCTCGTACGCCTCGTGCAGCAGGCGGTGGCCCTCGGTGGCGTCGTGCTGCATCCCGGACAGGGTGCGGCGGATCTCACCGAGGGACTCGTGGTCCAGGTGGCCACCGCGGCCCCGCTCCAGCAGCCGCCTGGCCTCGCTCAGCCGCATCGAGGCGAGGTCCAGGTAGGCCTGTCCCTGGTCGTCGGCCCCGTCGGTCAGGTAGTTGAGCTTGAAGTCCTCGATGCCGCGCTTGAGGCCGTACAGCGAGTCACCGGGGAGGGCGTCGGAGCTGGCGGCTGCCACTCCGCCGAAGGCGCTCGCGGCCACCCCGACGCTGAGCCCGCCCGCGGCAAGGCCCTTGGTCAGGCGTGTGCGCGGCCGCAGTTTCCCCAGGCCGCTCGCCCGGTGCGCGCCCTTGCCCCGGTGGCCCCGCTGACCGGGCACCGACAGCTCACTCGCCTCGCCCGCCGCGGTGCCCTCCTGCAGCATGGCCTCCATGGCGGCCACCAGCTGGGCCCGCTGGACGGCCTTGACCTCGGGGTCCAGCTCCGGCCTGGGCAGCGCGCCGAGACCGGTGGCGAGGGCCGTCAAGCGCCCCTGCTCGGTCTGGTCCGCCGCCGGGTCCGGTTCCGGTCCCTCGGACTGCTCGGCCGCCGGGCCCCGGTCGGACAGCTCCTCCAGGGCCTGGGCGAAGGCGTTCGCCCGCCGGTGCGCCGATACGTTCGCGATCACTGGCGGCACCTCCTCTCGTCATGACGGTCGACTCCACGGGGGTCCTGCGGGGTTGCACGCCCACGACCGGACCACCCGATCGGGTGATCAGCGTGGGCCAAGGCATGACCACAGGGAGCCTGTATCCCGCACAACGAGCGCCCCGGCACTTCGGTTACGGACGTTCCGGGATCCGGTGGAGAAGTCAACGCGCCGCGACGGAGGGTGAGTTGAATGTCGCTCAGGGTGGGCGGTCTCAGCGGGCGTCGTCGGGGAGCAGCCGGGCCAGGGTGCGCACCGCCCGGTACTGGAGGGTCTTGATCGCGCCCTCGTTCTTGCCCATCACCCGGGCGGTCTCGGCGACCGAGAGGCCCTGGAGGAAGCGGAGCGTGACGCACTCCTGCTGCTGGGGGTTGAGCCGTCGTACGGCGTCCAGCAGGGCGGCGTTGGACAGCGACTCCAGGACGGAGTCCTCGGGGGAGCGCTCGACCTCGTTGGCGTCGAGCATCTCGCCGGTGGTGACCTCCAGCCGGAAGCGGCTGGACTTGAAGTGGTCGGCGACGAGGTTGCGGGCGATGGTGACCAGCCAGGCGCCGAAGTCGCGGCCCTGCCAGGTGAAGGTGCCGATGCGGCGCAGGGCCCGCAGAAAGGTCTCGCTGGTGAGGTCCTCGGCGGTCGCCTTGCCGCCCACGCGGTAGTAGATGTACCGGTACACGGTGTCGCTGTACTGGTCGTAGAGGCGGCCGAAGGCGTCGGCCTCGCCGGCCTGGGCGCGTTCGACGAGGTCCATCATCCGGGCGCTGTCGCTGTCCGCGGCGGGGCGGCGGACGGTGGCCGCCGGGGCGGAGCGCGCGCGTCTGCCGGCCGTCCGCCCGTCGCCGGAACGCCGCCCCTCGACGACGGCGCTGCGCGCGGGCCCCTGCTCCATGCCGTCGGCCAGCGCGTAGCACGGGCCGAGCGGCGCGGCGGTGGCGAAGGCGGGGCCGGGGTACGCGGTGGGGACGATGGTGCGCAGCAGGTCGAGGACCGTTGCGCGGAGCGTAGCCAGGCCCGAGGCGTCAACCCCGACGTGTGGGTACACGGGACTCCCAGAGGCAGAGCTTGCATCACGTGCAGTGCGGAACCATTCACCCGTCGTAGCGACGGAGGGGTGCCGGATTGCGTCTGAGGAGAATAACGCTTCGTACAGGCCCTGCTACACCGAGTTGCTCAAATCACCGATTACGTCGTTTCGGTAACCGGTTGATGACCGTTCGTGTGTCGCAGAGTGACCGTTTGCTGATCGTTCTGGTTCGTGATCGGGGTAGGACAGGGGCGTGTTGTGGCGGTGTACCGCCAACGGGTAAGGCCGGCGCGGTACATGGGGGCGTTCGGTCGTTTGACCGGAATCCGGCTGCGCGGAGCGACTGTGACCGGTGGTGTCACTGTGTTTTCCGTGACCGGTGGTGTGCGGCCGCCCGGCGCCGGGGGTGCGCGGTCAGGGACGACGGCGGCCGGGTGGCCGGGTCCGGTGGCTGGGCGCGGGGACCGGTTCGGGTCCGGCGGCCGACTGCGGGGCCGCTGCGGGCCGGGTCCGGGCCCGCGGGGCGCGCGCCGGAGGTCAGCGGCGGCGCCGGTGCAGGGCGATCGCCGCGGCGGTGCCGCCCGCGACCGCGCCGACGCCCGCCGCGGCGGGGATGCCGACCTTCGCCGCCTTGCGGCCGGTGCGGTAGTCGCGCAGGCGCCAGTCCTTCTCCCGGGCGTGTCGGCGGAGCTTGGCGTCGGGGTTGATGGCGTAGGGGTGGCCGACCAGCGACAGCATGGGGATGTCGTTGTGCGAGTCGCTGTAGGCGGCGCAGCGGGACAGGTCCAGGCCCTCCGCCGCCGCCAGGGCGCGGACCGCCTCGGCCTTCGCCGGGCCGTGCAGCGGTTCGCCGACCAGGCGGCCGGTGTAGACGCCGGCGACCGACTCGGCCACCGTGCCGAGCGCGCCGGTCAGGCCCAGCCGGCGGGCGATGACCTGGGCGATCTCCACCGGGGCCGCGGTGACCAGCCACACTTTCTGGCCGGCGTCGAGGTGTGCCTGGGCCAGGGCCCGGGTGCCCGGCCAGATGCGCTCGGCCATGTACTCGTCGTAGATCTCCTCGCCGATGGACTGCAGCTCGGAGACGCGGTGGCCCTTGACGATGGACAGTGCCGAGTCGCGGGCCTCCTGCATGTGTTCGGGGTCCTCGACGCCGGCCAGCCGGAACCAGGCCTGCTGCCAGGCGAACCGGGCGAGGTCGCGGGTCTCGAAGAACTTCCGTTTGTACAGGCCCCGGCCGAAGTGGAACAGCGCGGCGCCCTGCATCACGGTGTTGTCCAGGTCGAAGAAGGCGGCGGCGCGGTCGTCGCCGTGCACGGGGAACTCCGGTTCCGCCGGGGCGGGCGCCGGGGCCTGTGCCTCCTGGGAGGACTTGCGCGCTGCCTCCGCCGAGGCCTCGCCTGCCAGCACGCTCCGCGCGGTGGCGGAGCGCCTACGGGGGGTGAGCCATCCGAGAGCGGCCATGGCTGTGAGCATAGCCAGTCTGTTCGGGGGTTCCTCAGCCGCGAGGTTCGGGCGCCGTGAACTCTGCGCGACGGCGCCGTGAAGGGGACCGCCGAGGGCCGCCCCGGGACGGCCCGGAGGAGGGCGGCGGGATGGCCGCGGGGGCGGCGGCGGGGCCGCCGGGGGATCCGCGGCGGGGAGCCGCCGGAGGGCGCGCGGCAGGACGGCCTCGGAGCCGGGGGAGGGCCGGACGGCCGGGCGGGGCGGTCCTGGAAGCGGGGGCGCCGCCGGGGCGACAATGTCCGGCATGAGTCCGCTCTTCCGCCGCAGGCCCCCCGCTCCCCAGGACCGGCTGGTGACCCTCGTCCGCAAGCCCGGCTGTCATCTGTGCGACGACGCGCAGGAGGTCGTCGAGAAGGTGTGCGCGGATCTCGGTGTCCGCTGGGAGCAGAAGGACATCACCGAGGACCCGCGGCTGCACGACCGGTACTGGGAGCAGATCCCCGTCGTCCTGATCGACGGGGAGCAGCACACCTTCTGGCGGGTGAACGAGGAGCGGCTGCGCCGCGCGCTGGCCGGCTGAGCCGCGCATCAGCGGGCCCGAGAGGCCGGCCGCGAACTGACCGGCGGGTACAAAGTGGCCGAAAGTCGCTTAGGATCGACGGCGACTTGGTCTCGGGGGCGGTGATCGTGAAGGAGCGTGTGCGGTTTTGCCCCCAACGAGTAAGGAACGCGGACGCGGGTGCGTCGGTTCCGCATGTTCACGCCGGGGGCGCGTGACCCCGGTCACGTTGGCCGGGCAAATCGGACACCATCTTTGTGCACGCGTTCACAAAGACATAGCCTGCTGTCGACGGGGCGGTCCGGGAACGTATGACCGCCCACAGCCCCGCTCTACCCGCAGGAGCACCGTGGCAACTGGCCGAACTCACCGACCGGCGACCCGTAGCCGAGGGATTCCCGAGGCCACCGTCGCCCGGCTTCCGCTGTACCTCCGAGCCCTGACCGCACTGTCGGAGCGCTCGGTCCCGACGGTTTCCTCCGAGGAACTGGCGGCGGCTGCGGGAGTCAACTCCGCCAAGCTGCGCAAGGACTTCTCCTACCTCGGCTCCTACGGGACCCGTGGTGTCGGCTACGACGTCGAGTATCTCGTCTACCAGATCTCCCGTGAACTGGGGCTCACCCAGGACTGGCCGGTTGTGATCGTCGGCATCGGAAACCTCGGCGCCGCGCTCGCCAACTACGGCGGGTTCGCCTCCCGCGGCTTCCGCGTCGCCGCGCTCATCGACGCCGACCCCGCGATGGCCGGGAAGCCGGTCGCCGGGATCCCGGTCCAGCACACCGACGAGCTGGAGGCGATCATCCGGGACAACGGCGTCTCGATCGGCGTCATCGCGACGCCCGCGGGCGCCGCCCAGCAGGTCTGCGACCGGCTCGTCGCCGCGGGCGTCAGCTCCATCCTGAACTTCGCGCCGACCGTGCTGAACGTCCCCGAGGGCGTCGACGTGCGCAAGGTCGACCTCTCCATCGAACTGCAGATCCTGGCCTTCCACGAGCAGCGCAAGGCCGGCGAGGAGGCCGCCGCCGAGGGCGCGGTGCCCGCCGCCGCTGCCGCCCGGAAGCACTCCGCCGACCAGGGACCCGACGGGGACGTCCCCGCCGTGATGCCGGCATGAGCCTTCTCGTCGTCGGACTCAGTCACCGCAGCGCCCCCGTCAGCGTCCTGGAGCGCGCCTCCCTGAACGCGGACGACCGGGTCAAGCTGCTCCAGGACACCGTCGCCGCGGAGCCCGCCACCGAGGCCGCGGTCCTGGCCACCTGCAACCGCATCGAGCTGTACGCCGACGTGGACAAGTTCCACGCCGGGGTCGCCGAGCTGTCCACGCTGCTCGCCCAGCACAGCGGGGTCGGCCTGGAGGAACTCACTCCCCATCTTTACGTGCACTACGAGGACCGTGCCGTCCACCACCTGTTCTCGGTGGCCTGCGGCCTGGACTCGATGGTCGTCGGCGAGGGCCAGATCCTCGGCCAGATAAAGGACTCGCTCGCCCGCGCGCAGGAACTGCACACCGCGGGACGCCTGCTGAACGACCTGTTCCAGCAGGCGCTGAGGGTCGGCAAGCGGGCGCACTCCGAGACCGGCATCGACCGCGCCGGGCAGTCCCTGGTCACCTTCGGCCTGGAGCAGCTGTCCGCGGGCACGGCCGTCACCGACTGGGCGCGCGGCAAGAAGGCCCTGGTCATCGGCGCCGGTTCGATGTCGTCGCTGGCCGCCGCCACGCTGGCACGCGCCGGTGTCGGCGAGATCGTCATCGCCAACCGCACCCGGGAGCGCGCCGAGCGCCTCGCGCGGATCCTCACCGAGGGCGACGACACGCACGTGCCGGCCCGCGCGGTACCGATGGACGCGGTACCGGTCGAGCTGACACGTGCAGACATCGCCGTCTCCTGCACCGGCGCGACGGGACTCGTCCTGACGGCCGAGGCGGTCGCCGCCGCGGTCGAGGGCCGTACGGCCGAGCCCGTCGCCCGGCCGGACGGCGGCCGCACGGCCCCGGAGCCCGCGGGGAGCCGTACGGCAGCCGCGGTGGAGCCGGGCCCGCGCGAGACGACGCAGCCGACCGCCGCCGGTGCCGAGGAGGGCTGCCCGCTCGACCTGGCCACCGTGGAGCAACTGGCCGGTGTGGAGCCGGGCTTCTCCCTGCTCGGCGAGTCCGCGGTCGCCGGTATCGACGCGGCCACCCTGGAGCAGCACGGGGCCTGGGTCGACGGCGGCACCTCCCTGCTGGAGCGGGGCCGCGCGCGTGACGCGCAGGCGGAGGCCGGCGCGGACGCCGAGCTGATCACCGCGCTCGCGGCGACCGCCGCCACCGTCGGCCGCGTCCCCGAACTGCGCAAGCCCGAGCCGGTCGCCGTGCTCCCGCGCCCCGAACCGGTCCTCTTCGTCCTCGACCTGGCCATGCCCCGCGACGTGGACGCGGCCGTGCACCGGCTGGCCGGGGCGCGCCTGGTGGACATCGAGTCGCTCGCCGAGGCCTCGGCCGACGCGCCGATGGCGGCCGACGTCGACCAGGTCCGCCGTATCGTCTCCGACGAGGTCGGGGCCTTCGGGGCGGCCCAGCGGGCGGCGCACATCACGCCGACCGTCGTCGCCCTGCGCACCATGGCCGCCGACGTCGTGGCCAGCGAGATCGCCCGCCTCGAAGGGCGGCTGCCCGGCCTCGACGACAAGCACCGCGCGGAGATCACCCAGACCGTGCGGCGCGTCGTGGACAAGCTGCTGCACGCCCCGACCGTGCGGGTCAAGCAGCTCGCGGCCGAACCCGGCGGCGCCGGGTACGCCGACGCGCTGCGCACCCTGTTCGACCTCGACCCGGAGACGGTGGCCTCCGTCTCCCGGGCCGACGAAGACTCCGAGAAGAACGGCAAGAACCGAGGGCCGGCATGAGTAACAAGGCACTGAGACTCGGGACCAGGCGCAGCAAGCTCGCCATGGCCCAGTCCGGGCAGGTGGCGGACGCCGTGAGCCGGGTGACCGGACGGCCCGTCGAGCTGGTCGAGATCACCACGTACGGCGACGTCTCCCGCGAGCACCTGGCGCAGATCGGCGGCACGGGCGTGTTCGTCGCGGCGCTGCGCGAGGCGCTGCTGCGGGGTGAGGTGGACTTCGCGGTTCATTCGCTCAAGGACCTGCCCACCACGCAGCCCGAGGACCTGGTCCTGGCCGCGATACCCGAGCGCGAGGACCCGCGCGACGTGGTCGTGGCCCGCGATGCGCTGAAGGTCACCGACCTCGCCGCGTCGTCCCCGACGGGGGTGGCACGCATCGGCACCGGCGCCCCGCGCCGCATGGCCCAGCTGAACGCGTACGCCCGCGCCCACGGACTGGACATCGAGACGGTCCCGATCCGGGGCAACGTCGACACCCGCATCGGCTTCGTCCGCAGCGGTGAGCTGGACGCGGTGGTCCTGGCCGCGGCCGGACTGAACCGGATCGGCCGCAGCGACGAGGTGACCGACTTCCTGTCGGTCGACACGGTTCTGCCCGCCCCCGGCCAGGGGGCTCTGGCGATCGAGTGCAGGGCGGGGACCACCGCCCAGGACACTGAGCTGATCGCCGCGCTCGCCCGGCTCGACGACCCGCTCACGCGGGCCGCCGTGACGGCCGAGCGGTCACTGCTCGCCGCCCTGGAGGCCGGTTGCAGCGCCCCTGTGGGTGCTTTGGCCGACCTCCTGGCCGACGGGCAGACTGTCAAGGAAATGCGCCTGCGGGCCGTCGTCGGCACGACCGACGGCACCACGCTGGTGCAGCTGTCCACCACCGGTCCCGTGCCCCACACGCACGACGATGCGATGGCGTTCGGTCGCGAACTCGCCACCGAGATGCTCGCCCAGGGCGCGGCCGGTCTGATGGGGGAGCGAGCACATTGAGCCCCACCACCCTTCCCGCCGGTCCTGAACACGGGCACGTCACCTTCCTCGGTGCCGGACCCGGAGATCCGGGACTGCTCACACTGCGCGCCGTGGAGGCGCTGGCGAACGCGGACGTCCTCGTCGCCGAGCACGAGGTGCTCGACGTCGTCCGCACGCACGCCCGGCAGGGCGTGACCGTCGTGGACACGGCCTCCGGCTCCTCGCCGGACGCCGTTCCGGGCACGGGCGCACCTCAGCTCACAGTGGTTGACAGCACGTCAGCCACCGTCGGGGCCCCCGCGGTGCGGGATGCCGCACATCTTGTCATGGAGGCCGCGCGGGGCGGCAGGCGGGTCGTCCGTGCGGTGACCGGTGACCCGGGACTCGACACGGACGCCGCCGCCGAGATGCTCGCGTGCGCCGACGCGGGGGTCCCCTTCGAGGTCGTCCCCGGCATCGCGAGCGCCGTCGGTGTGCCCGCGTACGCCGGTGTCCCGCTGCGCGACGCCGAGGGCACCGACGTGCGGTTCGTCGACGCCCGTACGGCGTCCGACCGCTGCTGGACGGAGGTCGGCGCCTCCGACGGCACGGTCGTCGTGTCGACGACCCTGGACTCGGTGGCCGCCACGGCCGGTGAACTCGTCACGGCCGGCCGCAAGCCGGACACCCCGATGACGGTGACCGTCGCCGGTACGACCACCCGCCAGCGGACCTGGACCGCCACCCTCGGCACGGTCGCGCAGACCCTCAAGCAGGCCAAGGTCCTGCCGTCTCCGGACGGCGGCCGGCCGGTGATAGCCGTGGTCGGTGAGCGCAGCGCCGCCGCGGCGCGGCGCGACCAGCTGTCGTGGTTCGAGTCCAAGCCGCTGTTCGGCTGGAAGGTCCTCGTGCCGCGCACCAAGGAGCAGGCCGTGTCGCTCTCCGACCGGCTGCGCTCCTACGGTGCCGTCCCGCACGAGGTGCCCACCATCGCCGTGGAGCCGCCGCGCACCCCGCAGCAGATGGAGCGCGCGGTCAAGGGCCTGGTCACCGGACGCTACGAGTGGATCGCCTTCACCTCCGTCAACGCGGTCAAGGCGGTCCGCGAGAAGTTCGAGGAGTACGGTCTCGACGCCCGTGCCTTCGCCGGCATCAAGGTCGCGGCGGTCGGCGAGCAGACCGCCAAGGCGCTGATCGCCTTCGGCGTGAAGCCCGACCTGGTCCCGAGCGGCGAGCAGTCGGCCGCCGGCCTGCTGGAGGACTGGCCGCCCTACGACCCGGTCTTCGACCCGATCGACCGTGTCTTCCTGCCGCGCGCCGACATCGCCACGGAGACGCTGGTCGCCGGGCTGATCGAGCTGGGCTGGGAGGTCGACGACGTCACGGCCTACCGCACGGTCCGCGCCTCGCCGCCGCCGGCGGAGACGCGTGAGGCGATCAAGGGCGGCGGTTTCGACGCGGTGCTCTTCACCTCGTCCTCGACGGTGCGCAACCTGGTAGGCATCGCGGGCAAGCCGCACAACGTCACGGTGATCGCCTGCATCGGCCCGGCGACGGCCAAGACGGCGGAGGAGCACGGCCTGCGGGTCGACGTGATGGCCCCCGAGCCGTCCGTCCTCAAGCTGGCCGAGGCCCTCGCCGACTTCGGCCTGCGCCGCAGGGCCGCCGCCCTGGAGGCCGGCGACCCGGTGACCCGGCCGAGCGAGCGGCGTCCGGGGGCGCGGAGGCGTCGGTCCTCGACGTAGCGGCGCCACGGGTGAGCGGAACGGCGGGGCGTGCCTTCAGGGGCGCGCCCCGCCGTCGTGCGTGGTGCCTCGGGGACTCCGTCAGCGCCCGGAGGCGTACGGCAGGAAGGCCGCCCAGGTGGTGGGGGTGAGGGCGAGGCGGGGGCCGCGGGGGTTCTTGGAGTCGCGGACGAGGATGTGATCGGGGACGGCTGCTACTTCGATGCAGTCGGGGCCGCTGGACGTGCTGTAGCTGCTCTTCCTCCAGGCCACTTCGACGCAGGATGGACCGTCGTCGGTGCTGTAGCTGCTCTTTATCCACTCCAGCTCAGAGCTGCGTTTGAGGCTCATGTTTCTCCCCGCAGTTGCTCGATGAAGGTCAGGGACTCCCGTGGCGTGAGCGCCTGTGCCCGGATGATCCCATAGCGCACATCGAGGACGGTCGTCTCCTTGGGACCGCAGAACACCCGGCTGACGAGCGGCGCTTCGCTGAGCCCCACGGCTGTCCCGTCCTTGAGCTTGAGCAACCGGAAGAGCCCGCCGAGTCCCGAGTTTTCCTCGCTGGTCAGGGGAAGCACCTGTAGGTCGACGTTGGGTAGCCGGGCCACATCCAAGAGCCGTTCAAGCTGCGCACGCATGACCACCCTGCCCCCGATCGGTCGCCGCAGCGTGGCCTCGCACAGCACGAAGCTGAACAGCGGTTTGGCGGTTGCGCTGTCGATGATCTCCTGACGGGCCAGGCGCGCAGTCAGCTGCCGCTCCAACTCCTCATCCGTGAAAGGGGGTCGGCGCGAGCAGAAGACGGCCCGCGCATAGTCCTCGGTCTGGAGTAGGCCGTCCACAACCGAGTTGTTGTACGAACAGATCTGTACGGCCTCGACCTCCAGGCGGCGGACGTCCCGCACCTTCTTCGGATACCTGACCTCCGCCAAGTCTCGCGTCATCGCCGCGACCCGGCCGCCCGCGTTCAGCACTCGGTCCGCCGCCTCCAGGTACTCCGGCCGGGGAATCCTTCGTCCCCGCTCCACAGAAGAGACCAGTTCCTCGCCGTACCCGATGGCCGCACCGAACTCCGCCTGGGTGAGGCCGGCGGACTCGCGCCAGAGCTTCAGTTGCCGTGCGACGGCCCGCACGACCGCGCTGGCTTCCTCGTCATCCGGGCTCATGTCACTGTCGTTCACGTCTGCCCTCCCACCGCACCCTTCCCCGTCCAACCCGCCGCCTCCGCACGCCGTTATCCCGGGCAGCCCGGACGGAACCGGACACCTCCCGGACAGCCACCGGCCGCACGGGGCATCTGTCTTCACAGAGTACGCAGGCGTGAACACGCTGAGTGACGTGAATCAGCAGATCGCCGCAGCGCACACGTCGTTGCACCACTTCTCCGTGCCGCTCTCCGCCACGCGCCGCGGCGCCCGTCTCGCCCGGCTGCTCGCGGCCGAGCGGCTGGACGCGTGGGGAGTCCCATTGGACCCGGCGCGGCTCGTGGTCGCCGAACTCGCGGCGAACGCCGTACTGCACGGCAAGGTTCCCGGGCGGAGTTTCCGGCTCGGTCTCTCCCTCCTCGCGCCCAGGGTGCTGCGCGTCGAGGTGACCGACGCCCGGGGTGACCGGCTCCCGGTCCCCGAGCGTGCCATGGCAGTCGCACAACCCGCCGAGTCCGGTTACGGGCTGCTGCTCGTCGAGGAGTTGGCCGACCGGTGGGGCGTACGGGAAGGGCCGTTCCCGTGCAAGACCGTGTGGGCCGAGTTCGATCTCGCCGGTTCGCCGGGCCGCCTTCCACCGGCGCCGGGGAACACGTGATCCGGTGAGGCGGCCGCCGGGGCTTCGGGACGTAAAAAGACCAAAGAACCCAGGGAAATAACCAACCAACCAAACCAAACCCGGCGTAGGTCACCCGGGTGGGTGAAATCGGTCGGTGTGGGTGGCGCGGCGGCTGGTCAGGCGGGCAGTCTCGGCTCAGACAACCCACACATACGTCGGCCCCCGCCGGGACTGCCATCCCAGTGCGAGGGCCTGACCAACGAGGAAGCGAACCCTTCCCCATGGCTGTGAAGAAGCCTAGTGCTGCCCCGCGTCCGAATCACGAGGTTCGGGCAAGTACCACCCCCACCGGGGTCACCCACGTACGCACGTACCAGTCCGGCCAGTACGTCGTCGTCGGCAACCACCTCGCGCAGCACCGCGAGTTGTCGCTGACCGCGATCGGGCTGGCGACGCACATCATGTCGGTGCCCGAGGGCACCCCGGTCGACATCCGCAGCCTCACCGAGCGCTTCCCCGAGGGACGCGACCGGATCGCCTCCGCGCTGCGCGAGCTGGAGGCGCACGGCTACCTGGAGCGGGTCCGGGAGCACACGGCGGCGGGTCGTCTGGTCACGCGGACGTACGCCCACCACACGCCCGCCGCAGCCCAGCGGGCAGCCGTGCCCCCGCCGGTGCCGCCGCAGGCGGCCGCCCGTCCGGTCGTGCCGCACGCCCGCGCGCCCAAGCGAACGCACGGGACGCCTGCGCAGGGCACGGACACGTCCCAGGAGGATGATCCAGCCGTCCGGCAGGCGGAAGCGGTGCCGGACGGCGGGCCGGTACGGGAAGGCGGGGTGGTCGGCGAAGGCGGGGCCGTTCGCGAAGGCGTGGCGGTTCCCGGAGTGCCCCGGCAGCGGTCCGTGCCCGGGCGGCCTCGGCCGTCGACGCCTGTGAGGCCGTTGCCGCCGAACGGCCCGGGAACCCGCGACCGGAGCGATGACGAGCGCTACGACAAGGCCGTCACGCTGCTCGCCGGGCTGCGCCGTGCCGACGGCCGGCTCGTCCTCTCCCTCCGCGACGTGAACGCTCTGGTCCCGGGAGTCGTCGACTGGCTGGACAGGGGTGTCCCCCTAGTCGACATCCGCCGGGCCCTGGTGAGCGGTCTGCCCGCCGAGATGAACCACCCGGCGGGTGTCCTGGCCTACCGCCTGCGCGAACTGCTGCCGCCGCGGCTTCCCGTCGTCCCGGCGCTCCCGGCCGGTGCGACGACGCACGCGGAGGGGCCCCGGCGTCCGCATCCCCTGCAGGACTGCGACGGTTGCGAGCGGGTCTTCCGGGCGCCCGCCCCCGGCCGCTGCCGGGACTGCCGGGCGGAGCAGGCCGGGGTGGGCGGCGCCCTGTGCCCCGCGTGAGTCGCGGGGCGCAGGGACTCAGACCAGCGTCGTGATGCAGAACGGGTGCCCGGCCGGGTCCAGCAGGACCCGCCAGCGGTCGGGGGAGGGCTGGTCGGCGGGCTTGGTGGCGCCGAGGGTGAGCAGGTGGGACTCGGCGGCGTCCAGGTCGTCGACGCCGATCTCCAGGTGGGCCTGCTTCCCCTGGGCGGGGTCGGGCCAGGTGGGGCGGCGGTAGTCGGCGATGCGGTTGAAGCCGAGGCCCGGGGTGCCGTCCTTGGCGAGGAAGACGAAGTCGTCGGTGGAGAAGGCGACGGGCAGGCCGAGCATCTCGCCGTAGAAACGGCCCAGTTCGGCGGGGTCGGCGCAGTCGAAGGTGACGGCGGCGTAGCGGTAGGCGGGTGCGGAGGTGCTGTTCTCGGTGCTCATGCAAAGACCGTAGGACGGGACCAGGACAGTTCCGGTCCTGGATGTGCGAGGACTGTGGAACACTTCCGGCGTGATCAGTGCGTCCGCCCGGCTGCTGCGACTGGTCTCCGTGCTGGCCGCCCGCCCCTCATGGACCTGCGCCGAGCTGGCCGAGCGGACCGGGGTCACCGAGCGCACGGTGCGGCGGGACGTCGCCAGGCTCCGGGAGATCGGTTACGTCGTCGACTCCGAGCCGGGGCCGTGGGGCGGCTACCGGCTGCGGGCCGGGTCCCGGGTGCCGCCGCTGATCCTCGACGACGAGGAGGCCCTGGCCGTGGCCGTCGGGCTGCGCGAGGCGGCGCTGAGCGGGGCGCTCGGCGGTGACCAGGCCGCGCTGTCGGCGCTGCTGAAGCTGCGGCAGGTGCTGCCGCGGCGGATCGCCGAGCGGCTGGAGGAGATGGACGCCGCGTTCGTGCACACGCCCCGGGCCAGCGAGCCGCAGATCACCTCCGGGATGCTGCTGGAACTGGCCGCCGCGTGCCGCCGGGGCGAGCGGGCGCGGCTGGCCTACCGGGACGGGCAGGGACGGGCCACCGTCCGGGACGTCGACCCCTACCGGCTCGTCCACACCGGGCGCCGCTGGTACTTCGTCGCCCGGGACGTGGCACGGGACCAGTGGCGCACCTTCCGCGCCGACCGGGTCGAGCACGTCCAGCCGACCGGGCAGCCGGTGGCGCCCGCCGACCCGCCCGACCCGGCCGGGCTCGTCTCCCGTTCCACCGCGAACGGCCCCTACCCGCTGACCGCGACGGTCCGGCTCCCGCTGTCCGGGGAAGAGGCGCTGCGGCTGATCCCGGCGACGGTCGGCACGCACCGCCCGGACGGCCCCGACGCCACGGTCGTGGACGTCGGGGGCCCCGACGCCGACGGGCTCGCCCGGTACCTGCTCGGGCTGGCCGTACCGCTGCGGGTGCTGGCCCCGGCGGCCGTACGCGAGGCCCTGGTACGGCACACCCGCGAACTCCTCGCCGCCAACGCCGACGGGGAGGAGCACCTGCCCGGTGCACACCGGGCGGACGGGGACGAGCACCCGCCCGGCGCGCAGCGCGCTGACGGGGATGCGTGTTCGGCCGGTACGCACAGCCCCCGCGGGGGCGAGCACCCGCCCGACGCGCACCGGGCCGACGAGGACGCGTACTTGGCCGGTATGCACAGCCCTCGTGGGGACGAGCACCCGCCCGGCGCGCAGCGCGCTGTCGGGGAGGCGTGCTCGGCCGGTGCGCAGCGCGCCGGCGGGGGCGAAGTCCCGTCCGGAGCGCACCGCCCCCACGGGGACGACCCGCCCGCGCAGCGCTCCGACGCCGCCTGCCCAGGCGGTCCGCGGCGGGCGGGGGAGCGGGGCGGGGGCGGCGGGCAGGCGGTCGACACCGCGTCGGCAAAAGGGCGTCCGGGGCGGGCGTAGCGTAGAGGTCATGACGAAGTACGGATCCTTCCCTGGTACGCGTCCTCGTCGGCTGCGCACCACCCCCGCCATGCGCCGCATGGTCGCCGAGACCCGGCTGCACCCGGCGGACCTGATCCTGCCCGCCTTCGTGCGCGAGGGCGTCGGCGAGCCCGTGCCCATCGCGGCCATGCCCGGTGTCGTGCAGCACACGCGGGACAGCCTGAAGAAGGCCGCGGCCCAGGCCGTGGAGGCCGGGATCTCCGGGATCATGCTCTTCGGGGTGCCGGAGGAGGCCAAGAAGGACGCCCTCGGCACCGCCGGGACCGACCCGGACGGCATCCTCCAGGTCGCCCTGCGGGACGTACGGGCCGAGGTCGGCGACGACCTGCTCGTCATGTCCGACCTGTGCCTGGACGAGTTCACCGATCACGGCCACTGCGGGGTCCTCGACGCCGAGGGCCGGGTGGACAACGACGCCACGCTGGAGCGGTACGCCGAGATGGCGCAGGTCCAGGCCGACGCGGGCGCCCACGTCGTGGGTCCCAGCGGGATGATGGACGGCCAGATCGGTGTGGTGCGCGACGCGCTGGACCAGATCGGCCGCGAGGACGTCGCGATCCTCGCCTACACCGTGAAGTACTCCTCCGCCTTCTACGGGCCCTTCCGCGAGGCCGTCGGTTCCTCGCTCCAGGGTGACCGCAAGACCTACCAGCAGGACCCCGCCAACCTGCGGGAGTCGCTGCGCGAGCTGGCCCTCGACCTGGAGGAGGGCGCCGACATGGTGATGGTCAAGCCGGCCGGCCCCTACCTCGACATCCTCGCCCGGGTCGCCGACGCCGTGGACGTGCCGGTCGCCGCGTACCAGATCTCCGGCGAGTACTCGATGATCGAGGCCGCCGCCGAGAAGGGCTGGGTGGACCGGGACCGGGCCATCCTGGAGAGCCTCACCGGCATCAAGCGGGCCGGGGCGCGCAACATCCTCACCTACTGGGCGGTCGAGGTCGCGCAGAAGCTGCGCTGAGCGTCCGGCTGGTCGGCGGCCGTCGCACACGGCCGCCCCAGCGACGCCGAGTCCGTGGACGGCCCCTCGTCGCGTACGCCCTCACCGTCGTTGCAGCCCGTCAGGGCCGCGGAGGCGGTGATCACGAGCGCCGTCGCGGCGAGCAGCCGGACGCGGAGACGGGCACGGGTGGGGCGTGCGGACATGGGAGATCCCCCTGGAAGCGGGCACGAGCGGTTCTTGCGGTGCGGGACAGCGAAGGCGGCGCGGCGCGGTACGGCGGCGGGCGCGGGTGGTCGGGTCCAGCGTGGTCCGCGGGGGCGCTCTCGCGCCACACCCGGCCGCCGATGCGGGACGCCGGACCGCCACAACCCCCTGTGACCTGCGGCAACGGCGTCCCTGTGGGATGCGGTACGGGACGCGGAACCAGACGTCCGCATCCGGCGCGTCAGAAGTCCACGGCCGGTGCCATGGTGCTCTCCCAGTACGACACCGTCAGCTTGTCGTCGACGAAGACGCCCTGGGCGGGCAGTCGCACCGTGGCGATGGAGCCGTCGTCGAACGGGATCGTCAGGGTGTGCACGGTGTGGCCGTGGCCGCCGTCGCCCGACAGCAGCACGCCCGCGTATCCGGACTGCCCCGGCTCCAGCGTGGTCAGCGCCTGCGGCTTGGTGTCCTCGGCCGTCGGCGGCACCGACTGCGCCTCGCCGAACCGGGTGGCCGGGTACATCGGCAGCATGCAGGTCCTCGAACCGGTGTTGGTCGCGGTCAGCAGCAGGTGGTTGAGGGGACGGGAGACCTCGGCGGCCTTGAGCCGCAGGCTCTTGGCGCCGCACTTGGCCAGCTCGCCCGAGGACGCGTCGGAGGAGCCGGAGGCCTGCGAGCCCTTGCCGGAACCGCCGCCCTTGGCGGTGCCGCCGCTGACGGAGCCGCCCTTCCCGGCGGTGGAGCCCGAACCCGAGCCGGCGCCCGCTCCCGAGCCGGCGCCCGAACCCGTCCCGGCGGGCGACTGCGGGTCGGCGGAGGCGGCGCCCGACGGCTGCTCGTTCTGTACGGACCCCGCGGGGGCGGCGGAGGACGCGGCACCCGCGCCGCTGTCGTCGCCGCCGGCCTGGCAGGCGGTCAGGGACAGCGCGGCGGCGGCGACGGCCGCGGCGGTGAACAGGCGGGTGCGGCGGGGACGGCGGGTGCGGGGGGACAGGGACATGGGAACTCCTTGGTACGCGGTGGTGGAGGACGGCGCTCGGCCCTTCGCCGGGGAGGCGGCCGACGGGAGCGCCGTGTTCGGCTGATCCACAGCTTGTGGGAGGATCCGTCCCGGGTGCCACAGACGCGGCGGCACCCGGGACGGTGGAACGCAGAAACGGGCCCTGAGCTGCGGAAACATCACCCGTCTGGGACGCCGTCCGGGGATGTGAGGAGAGGAAGAGAAGGTGGCGGGGGACGATTTCGCCGGGTTGCTGCGGGAGCTGAAGGAGCGGTCCGGGCTCAGTTACGGAGCGCTCGGCAAGCGCCTGCACATGAGTGCCTCGACCGTGCACCGGTACGTCAGCGGTGACGTCGTACCGACCGACTACGCCCCGGTCGAACGGCTCGCCCGCCTCTGCCGGGCGACCCCCGACGAACTCCTCGAACTGCACCGCCGCTGGGTCCGCGCGGACGCGCTGCGCGGGACGAAGGGGGCGGACCCCGCCGGGGAGGCGACGGCGGAGCCGGCCATCGGGGAACCGGTGGAGGAGAGCGCGCCCGCCTCCGCTCCCGGCGCCGGGCCCGCCCCGGCCCCTGAGCCCTCCCTCGCCCCGGCCCCCGGACCCGCCCGCGCGCCCGCCCCCCGCAGGCGCCGTCCCACCGCCCTGCTCGCCGGTGCCGGGATCGCGGTGGTCGCCGCGGTCACCGCGCTCGTGGTGAACCTGGTGCCGGGCGGTCGCTCCGACCCCTCCGGCGCCGCCGGTGACGCTGCCGCGACGGTCTCCTCCACGGGCGCCACCGCCCCGCACACCGTCCCCCCGGCCGGCGGCGCGAGCGCCAGTACGTCCCCCTCGCCCTCACGGCCGGTCTCCTCCTCGCCGTCCCCCTCGGCGCCCGCGCACCGCACCGCCGCCCCGAGCGCCACCGCGTCCCTCGGGAACGGCCGGCCGGGCGCGGTGCCGGTCACGGTCGCCACCACCCCCTACTACTGGGACGTGCCCTGCGAGCAGAGCTTCCTGGTGGACCGCAGCCCGAAGAACGTGCCGCCGCCGGCCGGACTGCAGGACGTGGTCGGCTGGGCCACGCCGCTCGGCGCGGTGGCCGCCGACCACCAGACGGTGGTGCTCACCGTGCAGGGCACCGGCGCCGAGACGGTCGTGCTCCAGGCGCTGCACGTGCGCGTGGTGCGCAGTGAAGCACCGCTGACCTGGAACTCGTACGCCATGGGCAACGGCTGCGGCGGCGGGGTGGACACCAAGTCCTTCGACGTCTCCCTCGACCTCGGCAACCCGCTGGCGCAGCCCATCGGCGGGCAGCGGAACTTCCCGTACAAGGTCAACGAGTCCGACCCCGAGGTCTTCTACGTCAACGGGCACACCACCGGACACGACGTCAGCTGGTACCTGGAGCTGGACTGGTCCAGCGGCGACCGGCACGGCACCGTGCGCGTGGACGACCACGGCAAGCCCTTCCGCACCAGCGGCGCCCCGGGCGACCACTACGTCAATCCGCTGGGCGGCCACGGCTGGGAACGGGAACTGGGAACCTGAGACCGGGCGGCACGACGTGGCCGTCCCGGGCGCGCCCGAGCGGCGTGCACGGCTGGGTGGCCGGTGATCGGACGGCCTTCCAGGAGCCGCGCCATGCCGGTGGTGCCCTCCGCCACGACCGCTCCCTCCGGCGCGGTCGTGGAGGCTTCCCGAGCGGCCGGCGGGACAAGAAAGGGCGGACGCGGGCTGATGCTCGCGCCCGCCCTCGGTGACAAGCGGGGAGAGCGGAACCCGGGCCGGGTGGTGAGGCCCGGGGGCCGCTCGGTGACCGTCGCCGGTCAGGCCGGATCAGAGCCGCTCAGGCGTCCGGATGCCCAGCAGCGCCATGCCCTGGTGCAGCGTGCGGGCCGTGACGTCGCACAGGAACAGGCGGTTCTCCACCTGTTCGGGCGTCTCGGCCTTCAGCACCGGGCACTTGTCGTAGAACGTCGTGTAGAAGGACGCGAGCTGGTAGAGGTAGGCCGTCAGCTTGTGCGGGGCGTACTCGGCGGCCGCCTCCGCGACCGTCTCCGCGAACTGGTCGGCGTGCAGCCCGAGGGCCCGCTCGGCCGGGGACAGTTCCAGCTCCGGGTGCGCCGCCGGGCGCACCTCGCCCGCCTTGCGCAGGATCGACTGGATACGGGCGTACGCGTACTGGAGGTAGACGGACGTGTCGCCGTTGAGCGAGACCATCTGGTCCAGGTCGAACTTGTAGTCCCGGCTCGCCGACGTCGACAGGTCCGCGTACTTCACCGCGCCGATGCCCACCTGGGCGCCGCGCTCGGCGATCTCCTCCTCGGACAGGTCCAGCGACTTCTCGCGCACCACCGCCGAGGCGCGGTCGATCGCCTCGTCGAGCAGGTCGACCAGGCGGACCGTCTCGCCCTCACGCGTCTTGAACGGCTTGCCGTCCTTGCCGAGGACCGTGCCGAAGGCGAGCTGCTGCGCCTTCACGTCCTCGCCCAGCCAGCCCGCCCTGCGCGCCGTCTCGAAGACCATCTTGAAGTGCAGGGACTGGCGGGCGTCCACCACGTAGAGCAGGGTGTCGGCCTTCAGGTTGAAGACGCGGTCGCGGATCGCGGAGAGGTCGGTGGCCGCGTAGCCGTAGCCGCCGTCGGACTTCTGGACGATCAGCGGGACCAGGTTGCCGTCCGGGCCCTTGATGTCGTCGAAGAAGACGCACAGCGCGCCCTCCGAGCGGACCGCGACGCCGGACTCCTCCAGCAGGCGGCAGGTCTCGGCCAGCATGTCGTTGTAACCGGACTCGCCGACGATGTCCGCGTCCCGGATCTCCATGTCCAGCTTCTCGAAGACGGAGAAGAAGTAGATCTTCGACTCGTCGACGAACTTCTGCCACATCGCGAGGGTGTGCGGCTCGCCCGCCTGGAGGTCGACCACCCGGCGCCGGGCGCGGGTCTTGAACTCCTCGTCGGCGTCGAACTTCTTGCGCGCGGCCTTGTAGAGGCGGTCCAGGTTGGACATCGCCTCCTCACCGCTGACCTCGCCGGCCTCGTGGTCCAGCTCGTGCGGGTGCTCGTCCAGGTACTGGATGAGCATGCCGAACTGGGTGCCCCAGTCGCCGATGTGGTGGCGGCGCACCACGTTCTCCCCGGTGAACTCCAGGAGCTGCACCACCGAGTCGCCGATCACCGCGGAGCGCAGGTGGCCGACGTGCATCTCCTTGGCCACGTTGGGCTGGGCGTAGTCGATGACCGTGGTGCCCGGGTGGCCGGCCTGCGGCACACCGAGGCGGCCGGCCGGGTCGGTGGCGCGCGCGGCCAGGTTCTCCGTGATCGCCCTGTCGGTGACGGTGATGTTGAGGAAGCCGGGTCCGGAGACCTCGATGTCCTTGATCACGTCACCGGCGGTCACCCGCTCCACGACCTGCGCCGCCAGCTCGCGCGGGTTGGCCTTCGCCTTCTTGGCCAGCGCCAGGATGCCGTTGGCCTGGAAGTCCGCCCGGTCGCTTCGTCGCAGCAGCGGGTCCGCGTCGGCGGTCTCCGGCAGGGCGGCGGAGAGGGCGTTCGCGAGGCGCTGGTGGACGGAGGCGGTGAGGGACGTGACCGAGGCCATAGGAATGGGTGCCGTTCTCCTCGTGGGGATGGACAGTCACGGCCAGTATCCCATGGGGGGCAAAGCGAATTTTCCCGCCGCCCGGCCAACCCCGGCGTCCGCGGACCCGTCCAACGCGGTGATAAGGCGTTTTCGTGGATGCCGACCCTCCTGGGACAATGGAGCGGTCAGCCGTGCGACCGCATTGGCAGCTCACGGAGAACTTCAGGAAAGAGGACGTGCCGATCGTGGCTCAGAGCACCGAGACCACCGACTGGGTCTCCCGTTTCGCGGATGAGGTCATCGAGGAGTCGGAGCGTCGGGCCCCCGGCAAACCCGTTGTCGTCGCGTCCGGGCTCTCCCCCTCCGGTCCCATCCACCTGGGCAACCTGCGCGAGGTCATGACCCCGCACCTGGTCGCCGACGAGATCCGCCGCCGCGGCCACCAGGTGCGGCACCTGATCTCCTGGGACGACTACGACCGGTACCGCAAGGTCCCGGCGGGCGTCCCCGGCGTCGACGAGTCGTGGGCCGAGCACATCGGCAAGCCGCTGACCTCGGTCCCCGCCCCCGCGGGCTCGCAGCACCCGAACTGGGCCGAGCACTTCAAGGCCGCGATGACCGCCTCGCTGGCCGAGCTGGGCGTGGAGTTCGACGGCATCAGCCAGACCGCGCAGTACACCTCCGGTGTCTACCGCGAGCAGGTCCTGCACGCGATGAAGCACCGCGGCGACATCGACGCGATCCTCGCCCAGTACCGCACCAAGCCGAAGGCCGGCGCCAAGAAGCAGCAGAAGCCGGTCGACGAGGCCGAGCTGGAGGCCGCCGAGGGCTCGGGCGCCGCCGCCGAGGACGACGGCAGCTCCGGCTCCGCCGGGTACTTCCCGTACAAGCCGTACTGCGGCAACTGCGAGAAGGACCTGACGACCGTCACCTCCTACGACGACGACTCCACCGAGCTGACCTACACCTGCACGGTGTGCGCCTTCTCGGAGACCGTCCGGCTCAGCGAGTTCAACCGCGGCAAGCTGGTCTGGAAGGTCGACTGGCCGATGCGCTGGGCGTACGAGGGCGTGATCTTCGAGCCGTCCGGCGTCGACCACTCCTCGCCCGGCTCGTCCTTCCAGGTCGGCGGACAGATCGTCGGCATCTTCGGCGGCAAGCAGCCCATCGGCCCGATGTACGCCTTCGTCGGGATCTCCGGCATGGCGAAGATGTCCTCGTCCAAGGGCGGGGTGCCCACGCCCGGCGACGCGCTCCAGATCATGGAGCCGCAGCTCCTGCGCTGGCTGTACGCCCGCCGCCGCCCCAACCAGTCCTTCAAGATCGCCTTCGACCAGGAGATCCAGCGGCTGTACGACGAGTGGGACAAGCTCGCCGCGAAGGTGGCCGACGGCTCCGCGCTGCCCGGTGACGTCGCCGCGTACACGCGCGCGGTCGGCACCGCCGCCGGCGAACTGCCGAAGACCGCCCGCCCGCTGCCGTACCGCACGCTCGCCTCCGTCGCCGACATCACCGCCGGCCACCAGGACCAGGCGCTGCGGATCCTGTCCGAGCTGGACCCGGCGAACCCGCTGGGCTCGCTGGACGAGGCCCGCCCCCGGTACGACAAGGCCGAGGCGTGGATCAACACCCACGTCCCCGCCGAGGCCCGCACCATCGTCCGCGACGAGCCCGACACCGACCTGCTCAAGTCCCTCGACGAGGCCTCCCGGCAGTCCCTGCGCCTGCTGCTCGACGGCCTCGCCGAGCACTGGTCGCTGGACGGGCTCACCCACCTCGTCTACGGGGTGCCCAAGGTCCAGGCCGGGTTCTCCGCCGACGCCACGCCCAAGGAGCTGCCGCCGGAGATCAAGACCGCCCAGCGGACGTTCTTCGCGCTCCTCTACCACCTGCTCGTCGGCCGCGACACCGGCCCGCGCCTGCCCACGCTGCTGCTCGCCGTGGGCCAGGAGCGGGTCCGGACGCTGCTCGGCGCGTAGGCCCGCGGGACGCCGTACGGGAAGGGGCCCTCCAGGCGGAGGGCCCCTTCCCGTCGCCTGCCGCCGTGGCTAGGCGATGTGCTCTTCCATCAGCTCTTCGTTGAGACGGGCCGTGAACAGGTCCATGTACTTGCCCAGCTCACGGGAGTTCAGCCGTACCCCGTACGCCGCCTCGACGTTCGCGGCGAAGGTGCCGGGCGTCGGCATGCCCTCGCCCTCTATCGAGTACCGGAACACCTGGTACAGGCCCTCCTCGTCCGGCGCCTGCGCGGGAGTGCCGCCGCCGTCGCCCAGCTCACGGGTGCGGCCCGGGCCGGCGGGGACGGGGAAGCCGCCCGTGTCCTCGGAAGAGGGCTGCGGGGCGGGCTGCCGCGGCGCGTGCTGCCCGGGGTGCTGCGGCGCGTGCTGCGCCGGTTGCTCGGGCCGGTGTTCGGGGTGGTCCGGCTGCTGCTCCTCGTACCACTCCTCGTACGGCGGCTCCGGGCCGTAGGACGGCTCCGGCTCGTACGTCGGGTCGTACCCGCCGTGGTAGTCGATCTGCCGCTGCGACTGGAACCACGGGCTCTCCTCCGGGTCCGGCACGTACGCCTGCTGCTCCGGCTCCGGGCCGCGCTCGGCCACCAGCGCCCGCGGCCCGGAGCCGCCCGGCACCGCCGCCCGCTGCGCGTCGGCCGTCACCACCGGCTGCGGCGCGGGCGCCGGCGGGAGCAGCACCGGCTCGATCCCGGCCGCCGCCAGCCCCGCCGGGGCCGTCTCCGCCAGCGGCACCCCGTAACGGGCCAGCCGCAGCGGCATCAGCGACTCCACCGGCGCCTTCCTGCGCCACGCCCGGCCGAACCGGGAGCGCAGCCGCGCCTGGTAGACCAGCCGCTCCTGCTCCAGCTTGATCACCTGCTCGTAGGAGCGCAGCTCCCACAGCTTCATCCGCCGCCACAGCAGGAACGTCGGCAGCGGCGACAGCAGCCAGCGGGTGAGGCGGACACCCTCCATGTGCTTGTCGGCGGTGATGTCCGCGATCCGGCCGACCGCGTGCCGCGCCGCCTCCACGGCGACCACGAACAGCACCGGGATCACCGCGTGCATGCCCACGCCCAGCGGGTCCGGCCAGGCGGCGGCGCCGTTGAACGCGATCGTCGCCGCCGTCAGCAGCCACGCCGTCTGGCGCAGCAGCGGGAAGGGGATCCGGATCCAGGTCAGCAGCAGGTCCAGCGCGAGCAGCACGCAGATGCCCGCGTCGATGCCGATCGGGAACACATAACTGAAGTCCCCGAAGCCCTTCTTGATGGCCAGCTCGCGCACGGCCGCGTACGAACCGGCGAAGCCGATACCGGCGATGATCACGGCGCCGGTCACGACCACGCCGATGAGAACCCGGTGCATCCGAGTCAGCTGCAGTGGCGCGGCCACTCGTACTCCCCTCCCCTTACGTCCTGTTGCGCGCAACAGAGTGGCACATCTGTCCGGGGAACGGTTGTCCGGATCCGATGACCCGCCGCGCTCAGCGGTCGTCCGACGCCTTGGACGCGGACTGCGACGCCGACGGCGAAGCGGACTTGGACGCCGGTCCGGAGGGCGACGTGGACGGCGTGCCCGACGCCGACCCGGACGCCGGCTTCCCCGACGAGCCCTCACCCGAACCCGCCGAACCCGTCCCGGTGCCGCCGTTGGCCTCGGTCACCGAAGCCACCACCTCCTTGGCGGCCTTCACCGCGTCCTTCGACAGGTCGTCCGCGTCCGGCGCCTTGTCACCGGCCAGTCCGGCGCCGTTGTAGTCCAGCGTGACCACCACGTTCTCGACCCGGGCCACGACCGTCTGCTGCTTGAAGGTGCCTTCCTTCTTCTTCAGGTCGTAGCGCACCGCCGTCGCCTCGTCGCCCGTCCCGGACACCGGCTGCGACTTGGTGTTCTTCGCGTCCGCCACGGCCTGCGCGTCCCCCACCTGCTTGCGGTAGAACACCTGCGCCTGCTCCTCGCCCGTGCCGCGCGCCGTGTCGGACTCGAAGCGCAGCAGGGACACGTTCAGCCAGCGGTACTGAGAGCCCTTCACCCCGTTGTTGTCCAGGCCGTTCCACGAGCAGCTGGACCGGGTGCCCACGTCGCTCGACGTGCCCGCCTTCGCGGACTTCGCGCCCCGGGGGACCAGGTCGTCCAGCGTCTTGCGCGCCAGCACCTTGCACGCGTCCGGCAGCTTGGCGTACTTCGCCGGCTGCACGGTCGGCGAAGCGCTCGGGCTCGCCGACGTCTTCGCGCCGGCCGCGGGACTCTTCGACGCGTCGTCCGAACCCGGATTCGAGTCCGAGGAGGAGCAGGCCGCCGCCAGCAGCAGCACGGGCACCGCACCCGCGCAGACGAGGGCACGGTGCAGCCGCTTCGCCCGCGGGCCGCGTCCCTCCCGCTGATCACGCCGGTCACGCTGTTCTCGCTGAGCTGCTCGCTGCATGGTTCCTTCACTCATGACGCTCGTGGTTCCCTGCGTTCTGATCGGGTGCGGGTCCGGCCGGGTGCGGTCCGACCGGGGCCGGGAGGGCCACCGTACGCAATCGGTCAGCCGCGTGGTCCGCCTTCCCCGGGAGCACGGCACCGCGCCAAGTGCCGCCCCCGGCACGTCAACCGCCCAGCGAACCCGCCAGCTGCGCCGCCAGTTTCCGGGCCTTGTCCTGCATTTCCTTGCTGTCCGGGACGACGCCGACGGCGGTCGGCTGCTCCTCGTACTCGATGGTCACGATCACGTTCGACGTGCGGAACGCCACAGTCACCGTCCGCTGCTTGACCGTCGAACCGGAGCTGCTGAGGGTGTCGTCCACGAAGGCCTCGTCGCCGAGGTCGTCGAGCGTGCGGGGCTGCACCTCGGCCGGATCGGACGCCGGGGCGGAGGCCGAGGAGGAGGGGGAGGAGGGGGCCGTGGAGGAGCCCGAGGCCGGGGCGGTCGGGGTGCCGCCGGAGTCGCCGCCCGCCGGCGCACCGGCCGCCGTGCCCGTGCCCGTTCCCGTCGCGGAGCCCGAGCCGGTGGCGGAGGCGGGCGGCGCGGGCAGGTCCGCTGCCGTCTGCTTGGTGGCGAAGACCGCCTCGGCCTGGCTGTCGTCGCTCACGGCGTTGTCGTAGGAGACGACCCGCTCGAAGTCGACGTGGAGGTGGTCGGTGGCGTCCGCGGAGTCCACCTTCCAGCGGCAGCCGACCTTGCGTTCGGTGTCGTAGGTGAGCGTGGCCTCGCCGTCGTAGGCCTTCTCCCGCTGGTCCGGGTCCGTGATCTGCTGGATGCCGGGCAGCAGCGCGTCCAGGGTGCTGTGGCCGACCGCGCGGCAGGCCTCGGGGAGCGTGCGGTACTTGCCCGGCTGGGCCGCCGCCGTCGCCTTGCCCGGGCCGTCAGCGTTGGCGTTGTCGGCAGGGCCGTCGTCGGACGAGCCGCCGGTGCAGCCGGCCAGCAGCAGCGCCGCGAGCAACGCGGCCGGGCCGGATACGTACGCCTTCCGCAGCACGGTCAGGCTCCTCTCGACGATGTCGGGCCGGGGTGCCCCGCCCCGGTTATTCGCTTGCCGGCCGGGGGCGTCTCCTGGAGACAATGTCTATCGCACGCACTGCCGTGGACGCCGGTCCGATGCCCTGTTTCGTCGACCTTGGCGCCGGTATTGCGATTCACCGCTTCTGAGACTTCTGTTTGTTTTCCGGGGGAATGAGGACGATATGTCGTACGTGGAAATGCCGGGCGCGAAGGTCCCCATCCGTATGTGGACCGACCCCGCCTCGGTCGAGGACGTGGCGCTGCGCCAGCTGCAGAACGTCGCCACCCTCCCCTGGATCGAGGGCCTGGCCGTCATGCCCGACGTGCACTACGGCAAGGGCGCGACCGTCGGCTCCGTCATCGCCATGCGGGGCGCGGTCTGCCCCGCGGCGGTGGGCGTGGACATCGGCTGCGGCATGTCCGCGGTCAGGACCTCCCTGACCGCGAACGACCTGCCCGGCGACCTGTCGCGGCTGCGCACGAAGATCGAGCAGGCCATCCCGGTGGGCCGCGGCATGCACGACGACCCGCTCGACCCGGGCCGCTTCCACGGGCTGCCCACGGCCGGCTGGGACGGGTTCTGGGCGCGGTTCGACGGGGTGGCGGAAGCGGTCAGGTTCCGCCAGGAACGCGCCATCAAGCAGATGGGAACGCTTGGCGGGGGCAACCATTTCGTCGAAGTCTGCACAGACACGTCCGGTTCCGTCTGGCTCATGCTCCACTCCGGTTCCCGCAACATCGGCAAGGAACTGGCCGAGCACCACATCGGCGTCGCGCAGAAGCTCCCGCACAACCAGGGCCTGGTCGACCGCGATCTGGCGGTCTTCGTCGCGGACACCCCGCAGATGGCCGCGTACCGCACGGACCTGTTCTGGGCGCAGGAGTACGCCAAGTACAACCGCACGCTGATGATGGCGCTGCTGAAGGACGTGGTCCGCAAGGAGTTCAAGAAGGCCGGGCCGGTCTTCGAGCCGGAGATCTCCTGCCACCACAACTACGTGGCCGAGGAGCGCTACGACGGCATGGACCTGCTGGTCACCCGCAAGGGCGCGATCCGCGCCGGGGCGGGCGAGTACGGCATCATCCCCGGCTCGATGGGCACCGGCTCGTACATCGTGAAGGGCCTCGGCAACGAGAAGGCCTTCAACTCCGCCTCGCACGGCGCCGGCCGCCGCATGAGCCGCAACGCCGCCAAGCGCCGCTTCTCCACGAAGGACCTGGAGGAGCAGACGCGGGGCGTGGAGTGCCGCAAGGACTCCGGCGTGGTCGACGAGATCCCCGGTGCCTACAAGCCGATCGAGCAGGTCATCGACCAGCAGCGGGACCTCGTCGAGGTCGTGGCGAAGCTGAAGCAGGTCGTGTGCGTGAAGGGCTGAGGGCCCGTCAGTCCCGCAGCCGCTTCTCCATGAGGGTGACCGCGTACGGGCTGCCCGTGCCGTCGGTCTTCACGGGCTGCTCGCCGACGGCCGTGTAGCCCGCCGCCTCGTAGTAGGCGCGCAGACGGGGGTTGGAGGACAGGCAGTCGAGGCGGGCGTGGCTGCGGCCGGCGGCGGCGATGCGGGACTCGGCCTCGGCCAGCAGAGCGCGGCCGGCGGCGGGCGGTGCCGTGTGCGGCATGGTCATGAGGCGGTGGATGTAACCGGCCTCCGGGGGGCGGGGGCCCCAGGCGGCGGGGTCGTCCCACCACAGTTCCCAGGCGCCGGCCAGGTCGTCCCCCGCGTACGCCAGCCACACCTCGCCCTCGCGCATGCGGGTGACGAAGTGGGCCTCGTCCTTCTCGCCGGGCTTCCACTGGTCGATGCCGCGGGCCAGTTGCCGCAGGGCGGCCGTGTCGCGCAGGCGCACCAGGAGCGGGGCGTCGGCGGGGACGGCCGGGCGGTAGGTCAGGGCCGGCCAGGACGTGGGGACGGGCTCCAGCAGGTGCGCCCGGAGGGTGGCGGTGAGGACCTGCGCGTCGAGTTCCAGCGCGTCGCTCACGTACCCCTCGACCGAGCCGTACTTCGCCTTCAGCGCGGCCAGGAACAGGCGCATCACCGCGGCGGGCGCGCGGCCGTATCCCGGCCAGTCCGGGGAGCGGCCGCCGTTCCTGGCCCGCCAGTCGGCCAGCAGGGCCCCGGTGGCCAGCTCGGTGAGGGTGAAGTCCTCGACGACCACCGGCTCGGGGACGCCGAGGAGGGAGAGGACCAGGGCGGCCATCTCGCCCGTGCGGTCCTTGCCGGAGGCGCAGTGGAAGACCAGCGGGGTACCGGAGACGGCCGCGTCGCTGATCAGCTCCAGGGCCTCGCGGATCTCCTTGGTGCCGTCCTCGGCCACCTCCATGTACCGCTCCGCCAGGTACGGTCCCGGTTCCACCTCCGGGCCCAGGGCCGGCTGGTCGTACGGGCGGTGCTCGATGCTCAGGTTGTGGTAGGCGAAGGACGGGTGCTCCGGCACGCGGCCCTGGCGGTCGACCTCCCAGCCGTGGCGCAGGTCGATCACCGTGCCGATGCCGAGGGCGAGGAACCGGTCCCAGTCGGCGGTGCCCGGGCGCAGCTTGCCGAGGCCGTCCGCGCGGAAGAGGCGGCGCGGAACGACCCGCCGGCCGTCGTCGGTGGCGTACCCGCCGAGGTCGCGCATGTTGCGCAGGGCGTCGAAGCGTATGTGTCTGTCCACGGTCGGTCACCCTACGGCCGGGAGGGCGGTCCCGGCCGGGGATTCACTTCGCGTGCCGCACTGCGTAGATCATGACGAAGGCGACGACGTGGATGCCGAAGAGGAAGTAGCCGAGGTAGTACCAGACGTAGCGCTCACGCTTCTTCTCCTCGGCCAGGCGCCGCTGCTCGGCGGCCCGGTCCCGGCCGGGAGCACCCTGCGCGGGGGTGTCCCGCGCGGGGGCTGCCTGTCCGGGCGGGTGCTCGGGAGTGTCCCGCGGTGTCGTCAGCGGTCTCACCGCTCCCGGTGGACCTTGGTGTTCGACGCCTGGGCGCGCGGACGCACGACCAGCAGGTCGATGTTGACGTGGCTGGGACGGGTCACGGCCCAGGTGATGGTGTCCGCGACGTCGTCGGCGGTCAGCGGCTCGGCGACGCCCTCGTAGACCTTGGCGGCCTTCTGCCGGTCGCCGCCGAAGCGGGTGAGCGCGAACTCCTCCGTCATGACCATGCCGGGTGCGACCTCGATGACCCGGACCGGCTGGCCGACGATCTCCAGGCGCAGGGTCTCGGCCAGGACGTGCTCGCCGTGCTTGGCGGCGACGTACCCGGCGCCGCCCTCGTAGGTGCCGTGGCCGGCCGTGGAGGAGACGACCACGACGGTGCCGTCGCCGCTCGCGGCGAGCCTGGGCAGCAGGGCCTGGGTGACGTTGAGGGTGCCGATGACGTTCGTCTCGTACATCGTGCGCCAGTCGGCCGGGTCGCCGGTGGCGACCGGGTCGGCGCCGAGCGCGCCGCCCGCGTTGTTGACGAGGACTCCGACGGTCTTGAACGCGGTCGCGAACTCGTCGACGGCCGCGCGGTCGGTGACGTCGAGCTGGTAGGCCGTGGCGGCGTGCCCGGCCGCGGTGATCTCCTCGGCGAGTGCCTCGATGCGGTCCTTGCGGCGGGCGGTCAGCACGACGCGGTAACCGGCGGCGGCGAGCTGCCGGGCCGTGGCGGCGCCGATGCCGCTGCTCGCACCGGTGACGACGGCGATGCGGGAGGCGGCGGACGGTGCGGCGGTGGGCATGGGCTGCTCCTGGGGTTCGTACGCTCGGTTGCGCCCAGGGTAGGGGAACGTCAGCCCCCGTTCCTCGGCGCCCACATGATCAGCGCCATGCCGGCGAGGCAGACCAGGGCGCCCGCCACGTCCCACCGGTCGGGGCGGTAGCCGTCGGCGGCCATGCCCCACAGGATCGAACCGGCGACGAAGATCCCGCCGTACGCGGCGAGGATGCGGCCGAAGTGCGCGTCGGGCTGGAAGGTGGCGACGAACCCGTACGCGCCGAGCGCGAGGACGCCGCCGGCCGCCCACAGCCAGCCGCGGTGCTCGCGCACGCCCTGCCAGACCAGCCAGGCGCCGCCGATCTCGAAGAGGGCGGCGAGGACGAACAGGGCGGCGGAGCGGAGGATCACGGGCATGGCGGCAGCTTCGCATGCGGGCGGGGGCGAGGGCGGGGCCCGGGGCCGGGGGTGCGTGGTGGCCGTACCCGCGTGGTGCCACAACCACCGGTTGTGAGGTTCCTGGCCGTGGTTGTTTGCTCCGGCGGGCGGTGCCGGGCTTGGATGACGCGGTCCGCCGGTCCGCCGGTCCGCCGGTCCGCCGGTCCGCCGGAGGAGCCGGCGCGGGGTCCGCCGTGCGCGGGGTCTGCCGGGAGGGGCCCGGTCTGCCGGGAGGAGCCCGGTGGGCGGGCGCGGTGGGCGGCGTGCGGGCGTGCGGGCGTGCGGTGCATGGGTGTGCGGGCGTGGACGGCGGTTCCGGTGTCGGTGGCATGTGGTGCGGAGGTGTGGGCGTGGCGGTACGGCGGCGGGCGCTGGGGCGGCGGTTCGGGTGGCTGTGGGCGGCCTACGCGGCCAGTACGTTCGGCACGTGGCTGGCGTTCGACGCCTTCGCGCTGATCGCGGTGCTGGTGCTGCACGCCGGATCGGCCGAGGTCTCGGTGCTGTCGGCCGTGGGGCTGGCCGTGGGCGCGGTGGTGGCGGTGCCGCTCGGGCCGTGGATCGAGTTCCGGCGCAAGCGGCCGGTGATGGTCGCGATGGACCTGGTGCGGTGCGCGGCGCTGATGAGCGTGCCGGCCGCCTACGCGCTCGGCGGGCTCGGGTTCGCCCAGTTGCTGGTGGTGTCGGTGGTGGTCGCCGCGGCGGACCTCGCGTTCCGCGCGGCGAGCGGGGCGCACCTCAAGGCCCTGGTGCCGCCGGGTGACCTGCTGGTGGCGAACAGCCGTTTCGAGTCGACGACGTGGACGGCGTCGGTGCTGGGGCCGCCGGTGGGGGGCGCCCTGGTCGGGGCGTTCGGGCCGGTGGTGACGGTGGTGGCCGACGCGGTCAGCTATCTGCTGTCGGCGCTGGGGATCCGTGCGATCGGCGGTACGGAGCCGGCGCCCCCGGCGGGACCCCGGGGCTCCGCGGACCCCGGGGGCCCGGGGGGCAAGGGGCGCGCGCCGGGACTGCGGGCGGGAGAGCTGCTCGACGGCTGGCGGTTCGTGCTGGCGCATCCGGCGCTGCGCCCGCTGTTCTTCCACACGGTGCTGGCCAACTCCCTGATCATGGCGGTGGCGCCGCTGCTCGCCGTCCTGATGCTGGGGCCGCTCGGGTTCGCGCCGTGGCAGTACGGTCTCGCCTTCGCGCTGCCCTGTCTCGGCGGGCTGGCGGGTTCCCGGCTGACGGGGCGGCTGGTGGACCGGTACGGGCAGCGCCGGGTGCTGCTCGCGACGGGTGCGCTGCGGGTGTGCTGGTCGGCCGGGCTGGCCTTCGTCCGGCCGGGGGTGGCCGGGCTCGTGCTGGTGATGGCGGTCGAGCTGGTGCTGATCACCCTCTGTGGGGTGTTCAACCCGGTGTGTTCCACGTACCGCCTGGAACAGACCCCGTCGGACCGGGTCGCCCGGACCCTCTCGGCCTGGTCCGTCACCGGCAAGCTGACCACGGCGGCGACGACCGCCCTGTGGGGACTGCTGGCCGCCCTCGCCGGCACCCGCACCGCCATCGGCCTGGCGGGTCTGCTGCTGCTCGCCACACCGCTGCTGCTGCCGTGGCGCGAAGGGCGGCGGGAGCCGCGGCCGGAGCCGGGGTCGCTGCCCCGGCCCCAGCCGCAGCCGTAGCGCGCGCGGACCCGGAGCGCGGCGCGGGCCCCCTGCCGGGCCGCGCCGCCCACGCTGCCCCGGAGCCACCCGGGCCAAGCCGCCCTCAGCCGCAAGCCGCCCCCGGCCGCTCTGCCCGACCGGCCGCCCTCTGCCGCGCCGGCCACGCTGCCCCGTAGCCGCCCCCAGCCGCACCCCACCGCGGCCGCACCCCGCCCCGGCCGAGCCGCGCTGAGCCAGGCAGCCCCCGGCCGCTCTGCCCGGTGAGCCGCCTTCGGCCGCGCCGCCCACGCTGCCTCGGCGCTGCGTCCGGGCGCACCGCCCCCCGGCGCCCTGCCCTCGGCCGAGCCGTTCCCAGCCGCCGTGCCCGGCCGCCCTGCCCGGCCGGCCGCCCCCGCCCGAGCCCCGCTCCGCCAAGCCGCCCCGGCCGCACCTCCCAGCCTCGCCCCCCGGCCGCCCTGCTCCAGCCGGTCCGCCTCCCAGGCAAGCCCTCTCCCAGTCGAGCCCTCTTCCAGCCGCGGAATACCCGCGGGGTCCGCGCCGTTCAGCGGGGTATAGTTGAACAATCAACAACTTGGAGGGTGAGCGACCATGCAGTTCGGGATCTTCAGCGTCGGTGACGTCACGCCGGACCCCACCACCGGACGGACGCCGAGCGAACGCGAGCGCATCAAGGCCATGGTCGCCATCGCGCTGAAGGCCGAGGAGGTCGGCCTGGACGTCTTCGCGACCGGCGAGCACCACAACCCGCCCTTCGTCCCGTCCTCGCCGACCACGATGCTCGGCTACATAGCCGCGCGCACCGAGCGCCTGGTGCTGTCCACCTCCACCACCCTGATCACCACCAACGACCCGGTGAAGATCGCCGAGGACTTCGCGATGCTCCAGCAGCTCGCCGACGGCCGCGTCGACCTGATGATGGGCCGCGGCAACACCGGCCCGGTCTACCCCTGGTTCGGCAAGGACATCCGCGAGGGCATCAACCTCGCCATCGAGAACTACGCCCTGCTGCACCGGCTGTGGCGCGAGGACGTGGTGAACTGGCAGGGCAAGTTCCGCACCCCGCTCCAGGGGTTCACCTCGACGCCCCGCCCGCTGGACGGCGTACCGCCGTTCGTCTGGCACGGCTCGATCCGCTCCCCGGAGATCGCCGAGCAGGCCGCCTTCTACGGCGACGGCTTCTTCCACAACAACATCTTCTGGCCCGCCGACCACACCAAGCGGATGATCGAGCTGTACCGCTCCCGCTACGCCCACTACGGGCACGGCACCCCCGAGCAGGCCATCGTCGGCCTCGGCGGCCAGGTGTTCATGCGGAAGAACTCCCAGGACGCGGTGCGCGAGTTCCGTCCGTACTTCGACAACGCCCCGGTGTACGGCCACGGGCCCTCCCTGGAGGACTTCACCGCCCAGACACCGCTGACCGTGGGTTCCCCGCAGCAGGTCATCGAGAAGACCCTGTCCTTCCGCGAGTACGCCGGCGACTACCAGCGCCAGCTGTTCCTGATGGACCACGCCGGGCTGCCGCTGAAGACCGTCCTCGAACAGCTCGACCTGCTCGGCGAGGAGGTCGTACCGGTGCTGCGCGAGGAGTTCGCCAAGAACCGTCCGGCGGACGTGCCGGACGCGCCGACCCACACGTCCCTGCTGGCCGCGGCCGCGGAAGCGGCTCCGGAGGAGGCGAGCGCCGTATGAACATCGTCGTCGTGTCGGCGGGACTGAGCGTCCCGTCCTCCACCCGGCTGCTCGGCGACCGGCTGGCCGCCGCGACCGCCGCGCACACGGGCGCGGACGTCCGGGTGGTCGAGGTGCGCGACCTCGCCGTCGACATCGCGCACAACCTCACCAGCGGCTTCCCCGGCCCCGCCCTGGCGGAGGCGCTGGACGCGGTGGCCGGGGCGGACGGCCTGATCGTCGTCACCCCCGTGTTCTCCGCGTCCTACAGCGGGCTGTTCAAGTCCTTCTTCGACGTGCTCGGGGCGCGGGACAAGGACGCCCTGGCCGGCAAGCCGGTACTGGTCGCCGCCACCGGCGGCACCGCCCGCCACTCGATGGTCCTGGACCACGCCCTGCGGCCCCTCTTCTCCTACCTGCGGGCCGTCGTCGTCCCCACCGGTGTCTACGCCGCCTCCGAGGACTGGGGCGCGGAAGGGCTGCCCGAGCGGACCGAACGGGCGGCGGGCGAACTGGCGGCCCTGATGACCGGGCGCCCGGCGCGGCGGGACGGGGCGCCCGGGCGGGCGGCGGACGACCTGACCGTCGTCCCGTTCGCGGAGCAGCTGGCCCGGCTTCGTGGCTGAGGCCCCGCACCCGAAGCCGCCGTACCAGCGGCCCTGCGTCTGAGGCTCTGTGGTCGCAGTTCCGTACCTGAGTACGAAGGTGGACGGGGGCGGCGGTGGGTGAGAGGACGGTAGGCACCTGCCGCCGGTTGCGTCCGAGACGGTGAGAGCCGGGTAAAAAGGGGTGATCGTAGGCCCGCGCACCCGCTTCGCCCCGACCCGGCCTTGGCAGACTGGGCGCGTGCCCCAGACTGTGCTGCTCGCCGAAGACGACCGCGCCATCCGCCATGCCCTGGAGCGGGCCCTGACCCTGGAGGGCTACGAGGTGACGGCGGTGGCCGACGGCGTCGAGGCACTCGCGCAGGCCCACAAGACACCGCCGGACGTCCTCGTCCTGGACGTGATGATGCCCGGCATCGACGGGCTCCAGGTCTGCCGGGTCCTGCGCGCCGAGGGCGACCGCACCCCGATCCTGATGCTGACGGCCCTGGTGGAGACCGCCGACCGGATCGCCGGCCTCGACGCGGGCGCCGACGACTACGTCGTCAAGCCGTTCGACGTCGAGGAGGTCTTCGCCCGGCTCCGCGCCCTGCTGCGCCGCACCAGCCCGGCCCCCGCGGAACCGGCCGCCGCCCCCGCCGCCGAGGAAGCGCCGGCGAAGGCCCCGCACCTGCCCGAGCGGCAGGTCGAGGCGGCCGGGATCCGCATGGACGTCCAGGCCCGCCGGGTGTGGCGCGGCGCCCGCGAGGTGGAACTGACCCGCACCGAGTTCGAACTCCTCGAACTGCTGGTGCGCAACGCCGGCATCGTCCTCGACCACTCCACCATCTACGACCGCATCTGGGGCTACGACTTCGGTCCCGGCTCCAAGAACCTCGCCGTGTACGTCGGCTACCTGCGGCGCAAGCTCGACGAGCCGGGCGCCCCGCAGCTCATCCACACCGTCCGCGGTGTGGGGTACGTGCTGCGGGAGGACTGAGTGGGCCGCCTCGCGCGGCTGACGGACCGACCGCGGCGCCGGCTCTCGTCGCTGCGGACCACGTTCGCGGTGTCGTTCGCGGCGGTGACCGCCGTCGTCACGGTCCTGGTCGGCATCCTGTCGTACAACTCCGCCGCCCGTCTGGTACGCGTGGACCAGCAGTCCGTGTTCACCCAGGTCGTCCAGGACGTCCAGGACGAGGTCCGGCGCTACGACCGTACGCCCGAGGACTTCTCCTCCTCCCGCCCCGGCCACGAGGTCGTCCGGCCCAGCCGCACCGACGTCCAGGTGCTCGGCGCGCAGGGCCAGATCGTGGACCGCGGCAGCCCCCCGCTGCCCGTCACCGCCGACGACCGGGCCGTCGCCCTTGACGACGTCGCGGGCAAGACCATCGAGTACCAGGACGTGCCCGTCGCCGACGACGTGTACCGCATCGCCACCGTGGCGCTCGGCGACGGCCGCGGCGCCGTGCAGGTGGCCCAGGAGTTCAGCGACACCGAGGACCTGCTGCGCGCGCTCCAGCAGCGCACCCTGATCCTGATGGCGATCGTGGTCATCGCGGCCGGCCTGTGCGGCTGGTGGCTGGCGCGCCGCATCACCCGCCGGCTGGTGGTCCTCACCTCCGCCGCCGAGGACGTCGCCCGCACCCGGCGGCTCGGCGTCCAGGTGCCGGTCACCGGCTACGACGAAGTGGGCCGCCTGGGCCGTTCCTTCGACCGCATGCTCGGCCGCCTCGCCCAGTCCGAGGAGGACCAGCGCCGTCTGGTGCAGGACGCCGGCCATGAACTGCGCACCCCGCTGACCTCGCTGCGGACCAACATCTCGCTGCTGCGCCGCATCGACGAACTGCCGCCCGCCTCCCGCGAGGAACTGGTCGCCGACCTCGCCCAGGAGGCGCGCGAACTCACCGACCTCGTCAACGAGCTGGTCGACCTCGCCGCCGGGCAGTCCGACACCGAGCCGCCGCAACGCGTCGACCTCGCCGACATCGCCGAGGACGTCGCGGGCCTGACCCGCCGCCGCACCGGACGCGACATCGTGGTCCGCGCGAGCGGTGACACGACGGCGGACGGCCGGCCCGGCATGCTCCAGCGGGCCGTCTCCAACCTCGTGGAGAACGCGGCCAAGTTCGACCGGGGCGGCACGGCGCCCATCGAGATCGCCGTGCTGGGGCCGGCCCGGCCGGGCACGGTGCGCGTCGAGGTCCTGGACCGGGGTCCCGGCATCGCGGAGGGCGACCTGATCCGTGTCTTCGACCGCTTCTACCGCGCCGCCGACGCCCGTTCCCTGCCCGGGTCGGGCCTCGGCCTGTCGATCGTGCGTGAGGTGGCCATCGCCCACGGGGGCGCGCCGTTCGCCTGCCGGCGCGAGGGGGGCGGCGCCGTGATCGGGTTCACCGTGGGCGCCGAACGGGACCGGGCCGAGGGCGGCGCGGCGCCACGGTGAGGGGCGGCGCCACCGTGACGTGCGGCGCCACGGTGACGTGCGATGCCCACGGTGACGTGCGGCGCCACGGTGACGTGCGGGGGCTGGTCAGAACGGGTTCAGAACGGGTTCGGGCGCTGGTCAGGGCAGCCTCAAGGGCGGTCCGGGCAGTTCCGGGGAGGTGGACGCGGCCCTGGTGCCGGTCACTCCTTCGCCCAGCGCTGCGACGCCTTCCCGGTCGTGCAGGGCGTGGCCGACACGTTGCCGCCGAAACCGATGTCCAGGCAACTGCCGTTGAAGACGCTGACCAGGGTGCTGCCGGAGCCCGCGCGCCACAGCCGCGGGCTTCCGCCGTCGCAGGCGCCCACGAGCACGTTCTGCCCGCTGAAGTTCGCGCTCAGGCACTGGCCGCTCTGCTTGCTGACCAGCTGGAAGGCGCCGCCGGAGGCGCTGCGGACGGTCCACGCGGCGGTCGAGTCCGCGCAGTCACCGGTGGACGCGGCCATGTACTGGCTGGTCAGGCACTTTCCGGTGTCGCCGTTCTTGTAGAGGTGGGCGCCGCCGGACGGGGGCTGCCCACCGGAGCCGCCCCCCGCCGAGCCGCCCCCCGCCGAGCTGCCGGAACCGCTGCCAGAGCCCGAACCCGAACCGGATCCGGTGCCGGATCCGGTGCCGGATCCGGTGCCGGATCCGGTGCCGGACCCCGAGCCGGATCCTGAGTCCGAGCCCTTTCCGGTGCCGGTGCCGGATCTTGGTCCTGTCCCTGATCCGGTCCCCGCTCCGTTCGAGCCGGTGCGGTCGTCCGCGCCGCCACCGCCGTGGCCGCCCGAACCCGCCGCTGCCTTCCCGTCCTTCCCGTCCTTGCCGTCCTTCCCGCTCTTGCCGGGCGAGGCGGAAGCGGACGCCGTGGGCTTGGCCGGACCCGAGGGCGAGCCCGACGCGGACCCGGAGGGGGTGACCCCGGCGCTCGCCGAGGACAGGGGGGACGCGCCGGCCCGGGCGTCGGGCCCGGCGGAGAAGTAGGGGAGGAGCTGGACGGCGGTGGTGGCACCGGCGACGGCGACGACGGGTACGACGGCGAGCAGGATGCGGTTGCGGCGCCGGTGTTCCTTGCGCCCGCCGGACTTCGCCGGCTCCACGGCCGCGGGCTCCTTCGAGTCTCCCGGTTCCTTCGGGCCTCCCGGTTCCTTCGGGCCCCCGGGCTCCCGGCCCTCCGGTTCCTTCCTGTACCCGGAGTCCCCGGAGTCCCCGGAGTTCCCGGAGCCGTCGGAGCCCTCCGGTTCCTGCGTGGTGCCGGACTCCGCCGGTTCGGTGGCCCCGGGCTCCTGCGACGCGGGCCGCGCGGCCAGGAGTGCCTCGGCCGCCGGGACCGCGGCCGCGAACGCCGCCCGCCGGGCCAGCACCGCCGTGACCGACGGGGGCCACAGCGGCTCGGTGAACGGCCCCTTCGCGTCGGCGAGCCGCACCAGCTCGGCGGCGGTGGGGCGCCCCTCGGGGTCCTTGTCCAGACAGGCGGTGACGATGTCGGCGAGGGCCGCGTCGCACTCCCGGAGCCGCTGGAGGTCGGGCTCGTCATGGACGATGCGGTAGAGGAGGTCGAGGCCCGCGCCCTCGCCGAAGGGCGACCTGCCGCTGGCCGCGAAGGAGATCAGGGAACCCAGGGCGAACACGTCCGTGGCACCCGTCAGCGTCCGCGCTCCCGAGGCCTGTTCGGGTGACATGTACGCGGGGGTGCCGACCACCATGCCGGTCTTGGTCAGCCGGCTCTGGTCGGCGGCGCGGGCGACACCGAAGTCGATGAGGGTGCAGCCGTCGAGCGTCAGCATCACGTTCGACGGCTTGAGGTCCCGGTGCACCATGTCCAGGTCGTGCACCGTGCGCAGCGCCGCGGCGGACTCGCGCAGCAGCAGCCACAGCGCGTCGCCGGTCAGCCCGTCCCGGTGCAGCCCGACGGCCTCGCTCAGGGTGAGGCCGGGGACGTAGGCGGTGGCGAGCCAGGGCGGCTTGGCCTCGCGGTCGCTGGCCAGCAGCGGAGCGGTGGCGTGTTCGGGGAGGCGGGCGAGGTTGTCGAGTTCGTGTCCGAAGTGCCGCAGGAACCCCTGGTCCTCGGCGAGCAACGGGAGCACCTGTTTGACGGCGGCGTACCGTCCCTCGTGCACCCCCAGGTAGACCCGGCCCATGCCGCCCGTGCCGAGCTTGCCCACCAGCGGGATGGCGCCGATACGGAGGGGATCCTCCGCCCGCAGCGCTTCGGCGCCGCTGCCGCCCAGATCGAGCCCGCGACCTCGGTTCCCGTCCTGCTCCGCGCGGCTCTCGTCCTGCTCCGTGCGGCTTCCGTCCTGCTCCGCGCGGCTCCCGTCCCGTTCCGTGCGGTTCCCGTCGCCGTTCTCCGCCGTGTTCCCGTCTCCCCCGGACCCCGTCATGCCCCGAAGGCTACCGAACGCGAAATCCCCTGTCAGCGCGAGGACTTGGCGCCGGAACCGGCGGAACCGGCGGACCCGGCCGAACCGGCGGAATCCGTGGAATCCGTGGGTCCGGCGGGAGCGTCCGGCACGGACCGGCGCCCGCGGCGGGCGAACGACGGCAGCGCGGGCGGGGTGAGGAAGCCCTCGGCCCGGGCGCTGGCGATGCCGATGCGCGGGATGTCGGCGCTCTTGGCGAACAGCAGGAACCGCGGCTCCCACACCGGCCGGTACTTGGCGTTGGCGCGGTACAGGGACTCGATCTGCCACCAGCGGGAGAAGAAGGTGAGCACCGAACGCCACAGCCGCAGCACCGGGCCGGCCCCGAGCCGCGCGCCGCGTTCGAAGACGGAGCGGAACATCGCGAAGTTGAGCGAGACCCGCCGTACGCCGATCTCGCCCGCGCGCAGCAGGAGCTCCACGACCATGAACTCCATCAGGCCGTTCTCGCTGTCGCGGTCGCGGCGCATCAGGTCCAGCGACAGTCCCTGCTCGCCCCACGGCACGAAGCTCAGCAGTGCGCGCGGCTCGCCCTGCGCGTCGCGGCACTCCAGCATCACGCAGCGGCCGTCGGCCGGGTCGCCGAGACGGCCGAGCGCCATGGAGAAGCCGCGCTCGGTGGCGCCGTCGCGCCACTGGTCGGCACGCTCGACGAGCCGTGCCATCTCGTCGTCGGGGATGTCCTCGTGGCGGCGGATGGTGACCGTGTAACCGGCCCGGCGCACCCGGTTGTGGGCCTGCCGTACGACCCGCATGGCGCGCCCGTCCAGACTGAAGTCGGCGACGTCGACGATGGCTTCGTCGCCCAGTTCGAGGGCGTCCAGGCCGTGCCGGGCGTAGATCGTGCCGGCCTCCTCGCTCGCGCCCATGACGGCGGGTGCCCAGGCGTGCCTGCGGGCCTCGGACAGCCAGGCGTCGATGGCGCCGGGCCAGGCCTCCGGGTCACCGATGGGATCGCCGGAGGCGAGGCTGACACCGCCGACGACGCGGTAGGTGACGGCGGCCTTGCCGGTGGGGGAGAAGATGGCGGCCTTGTCGCGGCGGAGCGCGAAGTAGCCGAGGGAGTCGCGGTCGCCGTGCCGGTCGAGCAGGTCGCGCAGCCGCCTCTCGTCCTCCTCGCCGAGCAGCGCCCGGCCGCGCGGCGAGCGGAAGCAGACGTAGAGGACCAGCAGGAAGGTCGCCGCCATCAGGAGGTTGATGGTGATGTCCACCCAGCGGGGCGCGTGCACGGCGGGGACGCGGTCGGCCAGCGGGCCCACGCTGATGCTGCGCAGCAGGGTGTAGACGACCTTGTCGGCGAGGGGCGCGCCGGAGACCTTGTTGGTGGCGTCGACCAGCCAGGTGCCGAGGCCGCCGCTGAGCAGGATGCCGCCGGCGCCGACGGCCAGCGCGTCCCGGGGGTTGGAGCGGTCGCCGATGGCGTTGAACTCGCGGCGGCCGAGCAGCAGGGCGGCCACGAACCCCCCGGTGAGGGCGGCGGAGACCCAGTTGAACAGGTGGTCCTGGTAGCGGTCCTGGGTGAGGGCGAGCACGTAGAGCAGGAACAGCGGTCCGGCGAACAGCAGGTTGAACAGCCAGGCCGCCCGCTTGCGGCGGCGCATCACCATGGCCAGGAACAGCGCGAGCGCGGCCGAGACGAGGCCGGCGGTGGCCAGGTACGGGGTGAAGAACTCGCCGCCGTTGTGCTCGTGCACCTCCTCGCGGAACGGCAGGGAGAGCACCGCGACGATGTTGAGGGCCGCGAGCACCCGCAGGTACCAGACGGTGGCCGCGGCGGCTCCCGCCCGCAGCCGGGGGCCGGGGGCGAGGCGGACCGGGGCGCGGGACTCGCGCTGCGGGGGGATGAGGACGGACTGCCGTGCGGGCATGGGTGACTCGTCACCTCGGAGAGGGCCGCCGGGGAGGCGGAGGGGGACGGGAGAGGGGGACGGAAGGGGCTCGGGCGAGGCGGCCCTACAGTCTGTAGGGTAACGGAGCCCGGTGAACTGCCGCCTCCCACTGTTCCGGGAAAAGGTAAGGAACGGGTGGGGCGGCGCTTACTCGGCGGGACCGGGGTGGTGAACCGGGGGTGTGCCGCCGGCGGGGATGCCGGGCGGGCGGTCGCGGCCGGTGGCGTCGGTCCCCGCGGCGCCGGGTGCGGCATCGTGGGCGGGGATACCGCTGCCGGTGACCGGAGTGCCGCGGTCGCCGTGCGCGGGATCTTCCGCCGGACCGGTGTGCGGATGACGGCCGGGGCCGGTGGCCGCCTGCCTCCGGGGCGCCGTCAGGAGCCAGGCCAGGTTTCCCGCCGCGGCACCGGCCGCCACCGTGGCGCCGATGACGCCCGCCGTGGCGAAGCCGTCGTTGAACAGGTGAGGGTGCTGCGCGAGGCTGTGCAGCCCGAAGCCGCACAGTTCGTAGACCCCGACGGCGGCGACCGCCAGGCTCACCACGAGGACCGCGACCGTCGGCCCGAGCCCGCCCTTAGCCTCCTCGCCGAGCGAGGCGCCGGGCGCCGGGCAGCGCGCTTCCTGCATGGATCCCCCGTCGACGGTTGGATGGCGAGCCGGACCCTACAGTACGTAGTGCCGCGCGGGGAGGGAAACCGGCGGTCGCCGCGAAGGGCGCGGAGCCGGGCCGCGCTGTCCGGAGCGCCACCCTTCCGGCGAACGGCACGCCGCTCCGTCCGGGATCACGTCCCGGACCACGTCAGGGGCGCACGCGACGGGAGGAAGCCGCAAGGACCTCACGGGTGGAGGCCAGGGGTGGACGTCTCAGGTGCCGGGGGTGGACGTCCCAGGTGGATGTCACGGACGCGCGCGCCACGCGGGCGGCGTCACCGTGAGGACGGCGGCCCGCCGGTGGACGTCACTTGCGGGCCGCCCGGTCGAGTGCGCGGACGACGGCCTCCTCGCCCTGCCCGAGCAGGCTCTTCTCGAGGCTGTGGTCGTCCGAGCGGGAGAAGAGTTCGCCGCGTGCCACGTCCTCCGTGCCGAGCACGCGTCCGCACCATTCCCCCCGGCCGGCGGTGTGCCCGTCGAACGGCACGGAGGCGCCCTCGCCGAGTACCGCCCACCGGCCGCCGCTCCAGCGCAGGGCGAGCAGGTAGGTGTGGCCGGTCTCCAGGCGGGGGGCGTCCCCGGTCGTCCTCTTGATCCGGTCGCCGCTCTGCCGCATCACGCTCCACCCGGGGGCCACCAGGTCGAAGCTCCGGCCCAGCGACTGCCGGGGCCGGCCGGCGGACCACAGGAGGCGGTCCGTACGGAACGTCACCTTGCGGTCCGTCTGGTGACCGACCGGGCCCTTGGTGAAGTCCCGGCGTCCGGTGTCCTCCTCCTGCACGGGAGTGCCCACCACCACGTGGTCGGCCTGTGTGACCCAGTCCCGCGCGCTCTGGTCCGGATAGGTGTGGTCGGGGACGCCGCAGCCGACCACCGTGTCCAGACCCGAGGCACCGACGAAGACGCCTCCCGTGATGCCGGCGAAGGCCAGGCAGATGGCGACCACCGAGGTCGTCCGTGTCACTTCGCACCCCCCGATGCGTTTCCCGCGCCGCCCCGCGGCGGCGCTCCCTGTGCCGCCCTGGGCGGCGCTTCCCCTGCCGCCCCGGGCGGCGTCCGCTCGCGACCATGGTCGGTGATCGCAGCAGCCGTCATGATCACATGAGGTGCGCGGACTGTACACAGACGCCGCCCGCGGGCGCTGCACGCGGGAACCGCGCCCGGGCGGTGCGGCGTGCGCCCTGCGGGTGGCGGTCCGAGGTGCGCGACGGCCGCCGTTGTGGAAACGTGAGTCGGCCCTCGCCGCTGCCGGACCGGGCCGGATCGCGCTCGACCGGTTCTTCCGCCGGGGCGGGGAGGCCGGCCGGGAGCCGCCCTCGCCGCCGGCCTCGGCGGCGCCGGGGCGGCCGTCACCCCGGCCCTCTGAGAACGCCCTGCCGGGACCGGACCGCCCATGGGACCATCGCCCGTCCAACGGGTGCGGGTCCGAGCGCGGAGGCGGTGGGTGACGGTGGTGGCCGGCTGGGAGTGGGACGACACGCTGTTCGCGGGGACCGCCGCGTACTACCGGCGCGGGAGGCTTCCCTACGCCCCCGGGCTGGCGGACGTGCTCGCCGGGGCACTGGAACCGGACGGGCGCGGGCGCCTCCTCGACGTGGGATGCGGACCGGGAACCCTCGCCCTGGACCTGGCGCCCCTGTTCGGCGAGATCGTCGGCGTGGACCCGGACCGCGGGATGATCGCCGAGGCCGCGCGGGTGGCCGGTGAGCGGGGCGTGGGCGGGAAGGCGCGGTGGGTGCGGGCCCGGGCCGAGGAACTGCCGGCGGGACTCGGGACGTTCACCGTCGCCGCCTTCGGCCAGTCCTTCCACTGGATGGACCGCGATCTGGTGGCGGCGACCGTCCGTACGATGCTCCGCCCCGGCGGGGCCCTGGTGCACATCTCGGACCTGAAGACGGAGACCCTCACCGCGGTCGGTCTGCCGCACCCCGCCGTCCCCTACGCGGCGATCGAGCAGCTGGTCAGGGACTACCTGGGGCCGGTCCGGCGGGCGGGCAGGGGGACGCTGCCGCAGGGAACGCCCGGCGGTGAGGCGGCGGTGCTCGCACGGGCCGGGTTCGGCGGTCCCGACCGCCATGTCGTCAGCGGCGGGCAGGCGCTGGAACGCGCTGACGACGACGTCGTCGCCTGGGTGTTCTCGATGTCGTTCTCGGCCCCGCACCTGTTCGGCCCGCGCCGCGAGGACTTCGAGGCGGAGCTGCGCGGGCTGCTCCGGAAAGCCTCCCCGTCAGGACGGTTCTCCGAACGCCGGCCGAGCACGGAGGTCTTCGTCTGGAGGAGGGATCCGATCGCCCCGGCGCCTCGCCCCGTGCTGTGACCGGCGGGTCGTCCGAGCGGGAACCGCACGGCCGGGCGGGCCGGTGCCCCGCCCGCAGGCGCGCCGCCGGCATCTGCGGGCCGCGCCGGTGCGCGGGTGTCCACGGGCCCGGGAGGAACGGTTCGCTTCCGCCTGCACGCGCCCGAGCGGTCAGCCGGAACCGGGGCCGGGGCTTTCGGGTGCTTCGTGCGCGGCGCGGCGGTACTCGGCGTTGATGCGCTGAGCCTCCTCGAGCTGGTCCTCGAGGATGATGATGCGGCACGCGGCCTCGATGGGGGTTCCCCGGTCGACGAGCTCGCGGGCGCGGGCGGCGATCCGCAGCTGGTAGCGGGAGTACCGGCGATGCCCGCCCTCCGAGCGCAGGGGGGTGATGAGACGGGCCTCACCGATGGCTCGCAGGAAGCCAGGGGTGGTGCCGAGCATTTCGGCGGCCCGGCCCATGGTGTAGGCGGGGTAGTCGTCGTCGTCCAGACGATTGCTGAGCGGAGTATCTGCTGCCATGTCACCTCGTTGTACAACGCGTCGAGGGGCCCTGGTGCCGTACAGCACCAGGGCCCCGAAGGAAATGAAACACCATCTGCCGGCCCTCATGCTCGGCCGACCTTCTGTTTCCGCTACCCGGCCCGGCTAGGGGCGGGGTGCGGGGATCGCGGCTGCGTGACCGGGGACCACCATCCAATCCGGGGTCTTGCGGTACCCGGGCCGAGAACTGCTCGGGCCGGGCGATCCTGATGGCGTCTGCTCCTCCGTCCTTTCTCCGAACCGACCACTTGCGAACGGGTACTGCGCTACTGCTCCCCGGCAGTTCGTGTCTGCCGGCTCTCACTGGACCGTCTCAACGAGAAAAAGGCTAACTGCGTGAGAGGCCGATGTCTACTCTGGCAAGAGCAGATTTTCTCGCCCGGGATCCGCAGCTCTCCGGTGACCCGCGACGAAGGGGCGGATGAGGGGCGGATGCGGGGCGGCGCGGGGGGCGATACGACGACGAGGGCCCTGCCGACGCGTGTCGGCAGGGCCCTCATCAGGTGTTCGCGGCGGTCTTCCGCCTGTCTTCGCGCTCCGGGCGGGGTGGATCAGCCGGTGGGGGCGAGGACGTCCCGCAGACGGATCCGGTCCGTGTACGCGGGGCTGCCGCGGAGAACGGCGAGCCGGGCCAGGGTGATCAGGCCCGTGCTCCGGTCGTCGCCGTCGCACAGGACGAGGTGATCGACACGGGCGCCCGCCATGAGGGACAGCGCCACCTCGACCGTCATGTCGTCACTGACCCGGGGCCCGGACGGGCCCCTGCCGCCGGGCACGGCCTGGGGGGAGCCGTCCGCTGCCTGGTACTGCGGCTGAACTGTCGTCACAGGTGCCTCCTGCCGGAAGGAACGGGCTGGTGATCAGGGCTTACGCGGCCGAGCCGAGGCCGGCCCGCCGTGGGGCGCCGCGGCGCGCGGCCTCGCCCGCGGGCCGGCCCTGTCCTGCGCGCCCCCGGGAGCCCCGGCGGCCACGGGCCGGGGAAGACGCGCCGCGCGGACGTTCCCTCTCCGGTTCGGTGATGGTGACGGGGGTGCCGGTGGGGATGCGGGCGCCGGTGATGCGGTGGAGTTCGGTGTCGCCTGCGCGGACGGGGGTGATGTGGGGGGTGATGCCGGCGGTGGTCATGAGGCGGTTGATGTCGC
>NZ_JOIY01000052.1 GCF_000720185.1 Streptomyces sp. NRRL S-340
CGGGGGGGCCTGGCGGGCGGTGGGGAGGCTGGTCCGGCGCGCGGCGGAGAGCGGCTTCGGCCCGCCGGGTTTCGCCCCGCGGCCGCTGATGGGCGTCGGCCCCGGCCGCCGGGCCCCGGCACGGACCGGATCCGGCAACCGGGGGATCCGCCCGGCCACCGGAGGGGATCGGGGCCGGCCGGGCGGGCGCCCGGGCGGATCGGGTCCTGCCGGACGGGCGGGGGCCGGCCAGGCGAACGGGCGGGCGCGCCGGGCTGCCGGCCGGCACGGGCGGAACGTCCGCCGGGGTGTCGCCCGCCCGGTGGGGGTCGGTTCCGTCCGGTGGGTGGCGGTGGGGCGCGGGCGCCGGGTCGTGCGCGGGCCGGGCCGGTGCGGCGGCGCACAGTGTGCGCCATGGAGAAGCCTGTGCGGTGTCCGGCCACGTCCCCGCAGCCCGAGACGGCACCCGCGCCGCGGCGCCGCCCCCCGCGGCGGCTCCTGCTGGGGCTGCTCGTCGCGCTGGTCGTGCTCGGCGGCGCGCTCGGCGCGGTCCGCTCGGCACTGCCGGGCCGGGGACAGCCGGCCGCGCCCCGGGTCCCGGCCGCTCCCGGGCCGCCCGGGAAGGCGGTGGCGCTGAGTGCCGTGACGGCCGGGGTGCCGGCGGCGCTGCCCGGCCTGACGGAGCTGATCGCCGACCGGGAGCGCTGGGTGCGGGCGCATCCGCGGGACGCGCGGGCGTGGGCGGTGCTGGGGGCGGCGTACGTCGAGCGGGGGCGGCGCACGGCGGACCCGGCGGACCTCCCGGCCGCCGACCGGGCGCTGCAAACCTCGCTGCGGCTGAGCCCGGAGCGCAACGCGGACGCGTCGGCCGCGCTCGCGGCGCTGGCCGTCCAGCGGCAGGACTTCCCGGCGGCGCGCACCTGGGCCGAGGCGGCGGTGAAGGCGGCGCCGAAGCGGGCGAGGGCGTACGCCCTGCTGATCGAGGCCTGTACGGGGACCGGCGACCACAAGGCGGTCGCGCACTCCCTGGACGAGCTGCTGAGGCTGGACCACTCCCCCGCCTCGCGGGCCCGGGCGGCGGCCGTCTACCGGGACCGCGGCTGGCGTGAGGACGCCGAGGCGCAGGTGGCGGACGCGGCGGCGGCCGCGACGGCGCCCGTGGAGCGGGCCGCGTACCTGGAGCAGGCCGGGCGCTACGCGTGGGAGCGCGGCGCCCTGGACGAGGCGCTGCGCCACTTCGCGGCGGCCCTGCGCCTGGATCCCGCGCTGCGCGACGCCCGCGCCGGGCAGGCCCGCACGCTGGCCTCGCTGGGCCGTCCCGAGGAGGCCGTACGGGCCTACGGCCTGGCGCTCGGCACCCGGCCGCGCCCGGAGCACCTGCTGGAACTCGGTGAGCTGTACGAGTCGCTGGGGCGGGAGGAGGAGGCCGAGGCCCGGTACGACCGGGTGCGCGAGCGGGCCGCCCAGGACGCGGCGGCCGGGATCGACGACGACTTGGTCCTCGGCCGGCTGGAGGCGGACCACGGCGACACCGGCGAGGCGGTGCGGCGGCTGCGCGCCGAGTGGCAGCGGCAGCCCTCGACCGCCGTGGCCGACGCGCTGGGCTGGGCGCTGCACCGCGACGGGCAGGACCAGGAGGCGCTGAAGTTCGCCACGGCGGCGACGGACGAGAAGCAGGGCGGCGGGGTGCGCTACGCGCTGTACGAGTACCACCGCGCGATGGTCGAGCAGGACCTCGGGCTGTCCGGGTCCGCGCGCCGGCAGCTGGCGCAGGCGCTGCGCACCAACCCCTGGTTCTCGCCGCTGTGGGCCCCGGACGCCGTCGAGGCCCTGGACGAGCTGGGCGAACCGGTGCCCGCCGAGGCGCCGGAGGGGGTGAGCGTGGCGGCGGAGTTCACCGCCTCGATCCCCCAGGAGCCCGCGGCGCGGCCGCGGTAGACGGCGACGCGGTGCCCGTGGGGGCGGCGCCACGCTCCCGGCAGGCGGCGGCACGGCGTCAGGAGCCCGCGGCCCGCTCCCCGTGGGCCGGGACAAGGTCCCCGTGGGCCGGAACACGGTCCCCGCAGGCCGCGGCGGGGACCCGGCTCACAGCGTCGCGGTCCCGATGAGGGCGTTGCGGGTGACCAGGGCCGCCAGTCGCTCCTCGTCGAGGCCTTCCGTGCCGGCGGGCCGCCGGGGCAGCACCATGTACCGGGTCTCCGCGCTGGAGTCCCACACGGTGATGTCCGTGCCGTCCGGCAGTTCCGTGCCGAACTCGGCCAGTACGGCCCGCGGTTCACGCACCACCCGGGAGCGGTAGGCCTCCGACTTGTACCAGCTCGGGGACGGCCCGAGCAGCCGCAGCGGATAGCAGGAGCAGAGGGTGCAGACGATGACGTTGTGGGTCGTCTCGGTGTTCTCCACCACCCTCAGCCGCTGGTAGGAGCCTTCCATGTAGCCGAGTTCACGGACGGCGGCGGTGCCGTCGGCCAGCAGCCTCGCCCTGTAGGCGGGGTCGGTCCAGGCGCGGGCCACGACGCGGGCGCCGTTCGCCGGGGAGGCGCCGGTGAGGGAGGCGTCGATGATCTCGTCGAGGCGGGCACCGGAGAGCACCCCTTTCTCCTCCAGCAGGGCCTCCAGGCGCCGTACCCGCCGGGCGATCGCCGCGTCGGCGTGGTCACCGCTCATCGTGCTGCTCCTCCGTACCGCTCAGGTAGCTCTCCCACAGATCCAGGACGACGTGGTGGTCGCCCTCGCCCCACAGGTCGCGGGCGGCGAAGCGGACGGCGTAGACCTGCTCGACGGGCGCGTCCGCGCGGCCCTGCGCGCTGACGTCGGCGAGCGGGGCCCGCCCCTCGGGTTCGACCACGACGCCCTGTTTGCCGCGGGCGTAGCGCGGCAGGCGGGTGTGGTGCGGCGGGTCGTGCGGGAAGGTGCGCACCCGGGTGCCGGGGGCGAAGCGGTCAGACGGCATCGAGTTCTCCCGGGCTCAGCACACCCTTGCGTTCCAGCAGGATGCGGATGGCCTCGAACCAGCGCTCGTAGTACGAGGTGGTGAGGTACTCGGTGGGCGGCATCGATTCGATGGCGTCCCGGAACTCGTTGGTGTTGAACAGCCCTTCCGCGCGCAGGGCGTTGAGGAGGCCGACGACCCGCGCCTCCCAGTCCGCGTGGAAGGGCGCGGGGTCGTCGGTGGTGTCGACCGGGCCGAAGCCGACCGTGCCGCCCACGTCGTTGATCCTGGCCATGGGCGGCAGCCTACGGCCTGACGGGCGGCCCGTCCCGGCGGGAGCGCGGATCAGAGGTTGCCGCGGCGCTCCTGCTCGCGCTCGATCGCCTCGAACAGGGCCTTGAAGTTGCCCTTTCCGAAGCCCATGGAGCCGTGCCGCTCGATGATCTCGAAGAACACCGTCGGGCGGTCCTGGACCGGCTTGGTGAAGATCTGCAGCAGGTAGCCGTCCTCGTCGCGGTCGGCGAGGATCTTCAGCTCGCGCAGGGTGTCGATGGGCACCCGGGTGTCGCCGACCCACTCGCCGAGGGTGTCGTAGTACGAGTCCGGAGTGTCCAGGAACTGGACGCCGGCGGCGCTCATCTGGCGGACCGTGTGCACGATGTCGTTGGTGTTCAGCGCGATGTGCTGGACGCCGGCGCCGCCGTAGAACTCCAGGTACTCGTCGATCTGGGACTTCTTCTTGGCGATCGCGGGCTCGTTGATCGGGAACTTCACCTTGAGGGTGCCGTCGGCCACGACCTTCGACATCAGGGCGCTGTACTCGGTCGCGATGTCGTCGCCCACGAACTCCTTCATGTTCGTGAAGCCCATGACCTTGTTGTAGAACTCCACCCACTCGTTCATGCGGCCGAGTTCGACGTTGCCGACGCAGTGGTCGACCGCCTGGAAGGAGCGCTGGGCGGGCGGCTCGACCATGGGGGCGGCGGCCGTGAAGCCCGGCAGGTACGGGCCGTCGTAGCCGGTGCGCTCGACCAGGGTGTGACGGGTCTCGCCGTAGGTGGCGATCGCGGCGAGGACGACGGTGCCGTGCTCGTCCTTCAGCTCGTACGGCTCGGCCACGGAGCGGGCGCCGTGCTCGACGGCGTAGGCGTACGCGGCGCGCGCGTCCGGGACCTCGATGGCGAGGTCGACGACGCCGTCGCCGTGCTCGGCCACGTGCTGGGCGAGGAAGTGGCCCCAGGTGGTGGCGGGCTTGATCACCGAGGTGAACACGAAGCGGGCGGAACCGCTCTCCAGGACGTAGCTCGCGGTCTCGCGGCTGCCGTTCTCCGGTCCGGAGTAGGCGACCAGCTGCATGCCGAAGGCGGTGGAGTAGTAGTGCGCCGCCTGCTTGGCGTTGCCCACGGCGAAGACGACCGCGTCCATTCCCTTGACCGGGAAGGGGTCGGCCTGCCGTGCGGTCTCGTCGGGAGTGTGCTGTGTGGTCTGCGTCATAGCGGAAGCGTCACCCGGGTCCGCAAGGTGCGCAATAGTTCGCGTATTCACTGGGCAAAGTGAGCAGTGAAAGCCCGGCACCGGCGGGCTGTCTGTACAGGATGACCACCTGGGAGGCGGGGCTCATGGCGATCGATCATCTGGACGGCCGCATCATCGTGCTGCTGGCGCGTGAGCCGCGCATCGGCGTGCTGGAGATGTCCCGGCGGCTGGGGGTGGCGCGCGGGACGGTCCAGGCCCGCCTGGACCGTCTCCGCTCGGGCGGGGTCATCCGCGGCTTCGGCCCGGAGGTGGACCCGGCCGCGCTCGGCTATCCGGTCACGGCCTTCGCGACGCTGCAGATCCGGCAGGGGCAGGGCGCGGGCGTGCGCGCCCACCTGGCGACCGTGCCGGAGGTGCTGGAACTGCACACCACCACCGGCACCGGCGACATGCTGTGCCGGCTGGTGGCCCGGTCCAACGCCGACCTCCAGCGCGTGATCGACCGCGTGGTCGGCATCGAGGGCATCGTCCGCGCGTCCACGGCGATCGTGATGGAGAACCCGGTGCCGCTGCGGATCATCCCGCTGGTGGAGCAGGCGGCGGAGGAGTAGCGGCCACACCAAGGACTGATTGCAAAGAACTAGTTGCAAGGCGTTCTTTGCAAGGCTATCTTTGCATCCATGACCAAGCCCCAGCAGCCCGCCGTCCGCCGACTCGACGCCCGCTCCCTGCGGGGACTGGCCCATCCGCTGCGGATGCAGCTGCTCACCGCGCTGCGCCACGGCGGCCCCGCCACCGCCTCCCGGCTGGCCGAGAAACTCGGCGAGTCCAGCGGTGCCACCAGCTACCACCTGCGCCAGCTCGCCGCCCACGGCTTCGTCGAGGACGCGCCGGGACACGGCAAGGGCAGGGAGCGCTGGTGGCAGGCGGCGGACGGGGGCGTGAGCTTCGACGAGCAACTGCTCAAGGACCCCGACCCGGCGGTCCGCGGCGCCGCGGACCTCTTCCTGCACGAGATCGCCAACCAGCACACCAGGGAACTGGCGACCTGGATCGCCCGCAAGAACACCTGGTCCGAGGCGTGGACCAGCGCCTCCGACATGAGCGACTGGACCCTGCACCTCACCCCCGCCCTCGCCCTCGACCTCATCGAGAAGATGCACGCGCTGGTCGAGAGCTACCGGGCCCTGGCCCCGGCCGAGGGCACCCCGGAGCGCGAGCAGGTCCGCGTGCACACCCACCTCTTCCCCACCCACACGGCCTGAAGGACAGCCCGATGCATCCCGAGACCCACCTCGTCCTGCACCACGCCCTTGCCGCCGAACTCCACGCCGAGGCCGCGGCCGACCGTCTGGCCGACGGCGTACGCCGACAGCGGCGCCGGCGCGGGCCGCGCGACCTGCGGGGCCGGCTCGGCTGGACCCTCGTCGAGGTCGGCCTGCGCCTGGCCACCGCCTCCCCCGCCGCCGCGAAGGCCGTGACCGCCTAGGCCCGGCTCGGCCCTGTGACCGGAAAGGCTCACCGGCTCGCGGCACCCGGCCACGGCACTAGCAGCTCGGTACGGCCGATTCCTTGCCCTCGCGCAGGGCGGTCAGGGCGCCGAGCGCGCCCTTCAGGGTGGTCACCGGGACCAGTCTGAGGCCCTTGGGGAGTTCCGCTCCGGCGTCCTTGCACTCGTCCTTCGGGACGAGGAAGACCGTGGCGCCGTCCCGCCGCGCGGCCTGCGTCTTGAGGGCGACACCGCCGACCGCGCCCACCGTCCCGTCGGGACTGATCGTGCCGGTGCCCGCGATCGTGCGGCCGCCCGTGAGGTCCGCCCCGGCGCCGGCGCCGTGCAGCTTGTCGATGATGCCGAGGGAGAGCAGCAGGCCCGCGCTCGGGCCGCCGACGTTGGCGAGGTCGAGCTTCACGTCGATCTTCTGGCCGGACTTGCCGAGGTACTTCAGCGCGGCCTGGGTCGCCGCGTCCTGCGACTGCTTCATCTGCGCCGCGTTGTGCTGCTCGATCTGCCGGACGTTGTCACCGCTCGGGTAGACGGCGTCGCGCGGCATGACGGCGCGGTCGGTGGCGAACCAGCCGTCGATCACGTCGCCCAGCGAGATGTGCGCGTCCGGACCGGTCGCCTCGATGGTCACCATCCGCAGCTGGCCCGTGGTGTTCCGGACGGGCGCACCCGAGATGGTGATCACCTGGTTGCCCTTGAAGGTGCCCAGCACGTTCGCCGTCGACCCCGGCTGCGCCACCGAGAACGGCAGCGGCGCGAACGCCGCCGTGGCGATCAGAGCCACGACGGGCAGCGCGCAGACGGTGAGGGCCTGGGGGCGTGTGAGGCGAGAGAGCACGGGTTCAATCTACGCGACGGTGTGTCACGGTCACCTGAGTGCCTCGGCCACCTCACGGGCGGCGTCCACCACCCTCGGCCCCACCCGGTCGGGCACGGCGTCCGCGAGCATCACCACGCCGACACTGCCCTCGACCCCGCTCACGCCGAGCAACGGCGCAGCCGCCCCGCAGGCGCCGGCCTCCAGTTCACCGTGGGTGAGGGTGTAGCCGGGTTCGGCGGCCGGCTGGCGGCGGGCCGTGAGGATCGCCTTGCCCGCCGCGCCCCGGTCCAGGGAGTGGCGGAAACCCGCCCGGTAGGCCACGTGGTAGTCGGTCCAGGTGGGCTCGACGACGGCGACCGCGAGCGCCTCCGCGCCGTCGACCAGGGTCAGGTGCGCCGTCGCGCCTATGTCCTCGGCCAGGGAGCGCAGCGCGGGCAGCGCCGCCTCGCGCACCAGGGGGTGCACCTGGCGGCCCAGGCGCAGCACCCCGAGCCCGACGCGGGCGCGTCCGCCCAGGTCGCGGCGGACCAGCGCGTGCTGTTCGAGGGTGGCCAGGAGCCGGTAGACGACGGTCCGGTTCACGCCCAGTCTCTGGGACAGCTCGGTGACGGTCAGCCCGTGGTCCGTGTCGGCCAGCAGTTTGAGGACCCTCAGTCCCCGGTCGAGCGTCTGGGATGTCTCCGCGGTCACGACGCCCACTCCTTCAGTGGTGAGGTCGGCGGCGCTCCTCGCGGCGGGTGCGTCACCGAGTCCCGTCAGTGACGCGCGACAGAGGCCGCCGATCGGCCGGCGGTCCGGGGCGCTCCCGGACTCAGTCGCTTCACGGCTGCGCTCCGCGGCGGCGCTGCCACGGGGCGTGTGCGTAGCGGGACAGTAGCGAAGCCGGTTCGCTGAGCGGAAGGCTCCGTCCAGAATCCGGGCAGTGACCGACGGGAACTGTTCGCGTACGTCCCGATACGTACCGCACACCTCTGCACAAGGTCCTCACACGCCCCCGGACGCCGGGGGCGGTGCCCCTCAGCGCATCCGGGTCGCCCACTCCTGCACCTTGGCGATGCGCTGGCGCAGTTGCCCGGCCGTGGCCTCCGCGCTCGGCGGGCCGCCGCACACGCGGCGCAGCTCGGTGTGGATCACGCCGTGCGGCTTGCCGCTCTGGTGGACGTAGGCGCCGACCATGGTGTTGAGCTGCTTGCGCAGCTCCATCAGCTCCTTGTGGGTGACCACCGGCCGCCGCTCGGCGGGCAGTTCGAGCAGGTCCGCCTCGTCGTCCGGCTTCTTGCGGCTGTGCGCGATCTGCCGCGCCTGCCGCTTCTGGAGCAGCAGCTGCACCTGCTCGGGCTCCAGCAGGCCGGGGATGCCGAGGTAGTCCTGCTCCTCCTCGCTGCCGGGGTGGGCCTGCATGCCGAACTCGGCGCCGTCGTAGAGGACCCGGTCGAAGACGGCGTCGGACTCCAGCGCCTCGAAGGGCAGCATGTCCTGCTCGCCGGTGTCCTCGTCCTGCTCCTTGTTCGCCTCGTCCATCTCCTTCTCGGACTCGGCGTAGGGGTCCTCCTCGCCCTCCTTCTTCGGCTTGTCGAGGGCGTGGTCGCGCTCGACCTCCATCTCGCCCGCGAAGGTGAGCAGGTCGGGGATGGTCGGCAGGAAGACGGAGGCGGTCTCGCCGCGCCGCCTGGACCGTACGAAACGGCCGACGGCCTGTGCGAAGAACAGCGGGGTGGAGATCGTCGTCGCGTACACCCCGACCGCCAGGCGGGGCACGTCGACGCCCTCGGAGACCATGCGGACGGCGACCATCCAGCGGTCGTCGCCGTCGCTGAACTCGTCGATCTTCTTCGAGGCGCCGGTGTCGTCGGACAGGACGACGGTCGGGCCGCTGCCGGTGATCTCGCGGATCAGTTTGGCGTAGGCGCGGGCGGAGTCCTGGTCGGAGGCGATGACCAGGGCGCCGGCGTCCGGGATGGCCTTGCGGACCTCGGTGAGCCGCTGGTCGGCGGCGCGCAGCACGGCCGGCATCCACTCGCCGCGCGGGTCGAGCGCGGTGCGCCAGGCCTGGCTGACCGCGTCCTTGGTCATCGGCTCGCCGAGCCTGGCCTCGATCTCGTCGCCGGCCTTGGTGCGCCAGCGCATGTTGCCGCTGTAGGAGAGGAAGATGACCGGGCGGACGACGCCGTCGCTCAGGGCGGAGCCGTAGCCGTAGGTGTAGTCGGCGGCCGAGCGGCGGATGCCGTCGTTGCCCTCCTCGTACGTGACGAACGGGATGGGGTTGGTGTCCGAGCGGAACGGCGTACCGGTCAGCGCGAGCCGGCGGGTGGCGGGCTCGAACGCCTCCAGGCAGGCCTCGCCCCACGACTTGGAGTCACCGGCGTGGTGGATCTCGTCGAGGATGACGAGGGTCTTGCGCTGCTCGACGCGGTTGCGGTGCAGCATGGGGCGCACGCCGACGCCCGCGTACGTCACGGCGACGCCGTGGTACTCCCGGCCGAGCGGGCCCGCGCTGTACTCGGGGTCCAGCTTGATGCCTATGCGCGCGGCGGCCTCGGCCCACTGCTTCTTCAGGTGCTCGGTGGGTGCGACCACGGTCACCTGCTGGACCACGTGGTGGTGCAGCAGCCAGGAGGCGAGCGTCAGCGCGAAGGTGGTCTTCCCGGCGCCCGGGGTGGCGACCGCGAGGAAGTCGCGCGGCTGCTCCTGGATGTACTTCTCCATGGCGCCCTGCTGCCAGGCACGCAGCTTGCTGGCGGTCCCCCACGGGGCGCGGCCGGGGAAGGCGGGCGAGAGGTGGTGCGAGTGCGAGGAGTTGGCAGACATGGGTGTGGGCCCGGAGGGCCCTCCGTTGAGGGTGGTGGCGGGCGACGGGCGGGCGGTAGTCACGGTCTCCGGGTTCGTGGTGCGGGTCGGTCTCGGCTACGTATGACAACCGGGCCACCCTACCGGTGTCCTCACCCGTCCCCGGAGCCGACGACACTCCCCCGGGCACGGGTGCGACGCGGGTCACAGATCACCGGTACGGTCGCCGGCGTCCGGGCGACGGGGATCCGGGCCGCGGGGCGCCGCACGGCCGTGCCGGCCCCCGTCACCGGTCGCGTGGGCTCCGCGTCACCGCTCGTCCCCCTCGCCGGTCCGCAGCCGGCCGGTGACCCACGCCCCCGCCAGCGCCACGCACGCCATCGGCAGGAACACCGCCGCGAACGCGGCCGGGTGGGCACCGGACCCGCTCGTCGCGGCCTCCGCCGTGCGGGACACCGTGCCGCCGCCCAGCGCGGCGAAGGCGGCGCCGCCCGCCGCCAGCAGGAGGACGTTGGAGAGGGCGTCGGACAGCTGGAGGGCCGCCGAGTTGGCCCCGGCCTCCTCGGGGGCGGACAGCCGCAGCAGGAGCACGCTGGTGGAGGAGATGACCAGGCCCATGCCGAAGCAGCCGAAGCCCCAGGCGACGGCGACCGTCCACACCGGCACGGAGTGGATCAGCACGCTCGGCGCGGTGGCGATGGCCGCGGCGACCAGCACCATCCCGAGCGTCATCAGCCGCTCCCGGTGCGGTGCCACGCGCGGCCGGGCCTGCACCCACGAGCCCAGGGCCCAGGTGCCGCCGCCGGCGGCCAGCGAGAACCCGGCCAGGGTCGGGGACAGCCCGCGCTGGGTGACGAGCATCAGCGGGACGAAGGACTCGGCGGCGATGAAGGACCCGGCGGCCACGCCCCGCAGCAGCACCACGGACGGCAGCCCGCGCGCCGCCCGGTACGTGCCGTGCGGCAGCAGCCCGCGCACGGCCGGCACCAGCAGCGCGGCGCCCGCCGCCGCGGGGAGCAGCGCCGCCCACCGCAGGTCCTGGGCCGCGTACTGGAGGAGTCCCGCGCCGAGCGAGATGGCGAGGGCGAGCCGGATGCGCCGCCGGGCCGAGGACGGCGCGGTGTCCGCGCCGCCGCCCTCCCTCACCGGGCCGGACGCCCGCCGCCGTATCTGCGGCAGGGCCATCGCCAGCGGGAGGACCACCAGCACGGGGATGCCGATGAACACCCAGCGCCAGCCCAGGTGCTCGGTGACCGCACCGGAGGCGAGCGGGCCGACGATGGAGGGGACCACCCAGGCCGCCGCGAACGCCGCCATGATCGCCGGGCGCAGCCGCTCGGGGTAGGCGCGTCCGACGACGACGTACAGGGCGACGATCACCAGTCCGCCGCCGAGTCCCTGAACGGCCCGGCCCAGGATGAAGACCCACATCGTGCCCGCCGTCCCGGCCAGCAGCAGACCGGCGGCGAACGCGCCGATGCCGGCGGTGAGCGCGCCCAGCGGGCCGCGCCGGTCCGACCACTGCCCGGCGAGCACCATCCCGAACAGGCTGGTCGTGAAGTACCCCGAGAACGCGAACGCGTACAGCGACACCCCGTCCAGCTCGCGCGCCGCGACCGGCATCGCGGTGCCGACGGCGGTCGCCTCGAAGGCGATCAGGAGGACGACGGAGACGATGCCGATGCTCAGTGCCCGGTGGGCGCGGCCGAGCACCGAGCCGGCGTCCTCGGCCGCGACCTCCGGTGAGGCGGGCGTCGTGCGTGGCTCAGGGATGCCTGCGACGTCGGTGTCGCGTGGTTCGAGGGCGGTCATGGTCGTCAGGGTAAGGCCCGCAAGCGGCTTTGACCCCTGTCGGGAGTCGGTCCCGGCCCGGGACCTCGGTCGTACGACCGGACGCACGGCGTCCTCCTTCCCCGTCCCTTTCATGAACGGCGTGTGGCAGTCCCGTTGCGGCGCCCGCCGGCTCCTTGAGCCGCCTCCCCGGCCCGGCCTACGGTCGGTGCACGGAGTCCGGAACGAGCGAACGGTTCTCCGGCACGGCCGTGTGCCCGAGTGGTTCAGGGAGTCGCCTGCAAAGCGACTTACGCGGGTTCGATTCCCGCCACGGCCTCCAGGTGCGGCCCCCGGGCCGTGCGGCCCCGGGGGAGACGGCGGGCGGTGTGCCTCAGAGCACGCCGCCCGCTCCGTCCCGGAACGTCTTTGCCCACCGGTGCCGGTCGGTGCCGGGCTCTTCTCCCGCCGGGCCGGCCGAGGCGAGGACCTGGATCATCGACGTCGCGAGCTGGTCGTAGGCCTCGGTGCCGGGTTCCCCGCCGGGGCCGGCGTCGGTCCGCTTCTCGCGGTGCAGCAGCCAGAGGGTGAAGGCCAGGGTGGAGACGTCCGTGCTGAGCGGGTGGAGCGCGACCTCGGACTCGCTCCAGTTCCACACGGCGCCCGTGCCGCCGTCGACCACCAGGCTGTTGCCCTCGACGAGGTGGCCCAGGCGTATCAACCGGCCGGCCGGGACCGGCAGTCGGGTGGGCCGGACTCCCGCGGAGTCCTCGTCGGCGTAGTGCTCGGCGAGCGTGGGCAGCGGGACCTCGGTGTTCAGGCGGAAGAGGGAGCCGTCCTCGGGCAGGCCCGTCTCGCGCAGGAAACGGCGGGTGGGGCCGTGGGTGAGCGTGGCGGGGAAGTCGATGTCCTCGAAGCGGGCGACGCGGCCGGGCCCGAACTCCCGCTCCAGGAGGCGGGCGGGCAGGTCCAGGGTGAGGCCCGAGCGCGTGCCGGGACCCGCGGTCAGGGCCAGCGGGCGGACGAGGGCTGCGGCCTTCCAGAACGGCGGCACCCGGCCGTCCGGGCCGGCCTCGAACACCGCGAGGAGCCGGCGGGACGCCTCGGCGACCGCCTCCGGGCCGTACCGCCCGGCGCGGGAGGCGAACCTGCCGCGCAGGCCGGCCAGTTCCTCCGTGACCGCCGCGAACCGGACCAGCGCCCGCAGGGACGGCGCCGGCGGGCGGGCGTCCATCAGGGCCGGGCGGCCGTGCGGGAGGTACGTCGTGGAGATCTCGCCGGTGCCGCCGTCCGGCAGCCGCGGCCCGGACTCCGGGCCGCCCGGGCTCAGGAGAGCGCCCGGCGCGTGTTTCGAAAGGAGCGCCGTCCGCCCGGAGGGCGGACCCTGCGGCGTCCGGTGCGGGCGGTCGCGAGGCGGAGGGGCGTCCTCGTACCGGGCGCACGCGGACGGCCCCGGCAGCGCAGCGAGCGCGCGTGCCAGGCGTCGCGGGGTGGGGGGCACCTGCCGGCCGAAGGCCGGGGGAGCGACTTTCGCGGCACGCCCCGGCACCGGCCGCTCCCGCGGCTCGGCCGTGAGGCGGCCGGGGTCACCGGCGAAGTCGGCGGCCGCGCGCGGGCCGTCGCGGCGCAGCACCCCGCATGTCAGCAGGGTGCCGTCGGCCGGGAGCCCGGGGCCGGCCGGCCTGCGGCACGCCGGCGTGTGCGGCCCGTACGGGCCGGGGCCCGCCCCCGGCGAGGTGATCACCGCGGTGGCGGTTCCGGTCGTGCTCATCTGTCCCCCGTGTCCCCCGTGCCGAACGGTTCCCTGACGCGGGCGGGGCCCGGTCCGGGGCGGGGCGCGGCCGGGCCCGCACGCGGCGGGCGGGCACCGTCGTCCCCACTGCCCAGCACACTACGCCGCCCCACTGACAACGCCCCCGGCCTGCGCGAACGCCCGGGGAACGGGAGGTCACCGGCCGGTGACGACCGCGGCCTGCGGGCGGATCGGCAGCCGGTTGACCGGGCGGCCGGTGGCGGCGCGCACCGCCGAGGCGACCGCCGCCGGCGAGGTGACCACGGGGACCGCGCTGACCGCCTTGGCGCCGAAGGGGGCCACCACGTCGCGTTCCTCGACCAGTTTCACGATCCGGATGTCGGGCGCGTCCAGGGCCGTCGGCAGCGCGTAGCCGGTGAGGTCGGGGTGGCGGACCAGGCCGCGCGGGGTGCGCAGGTTCTCCGTGAGGGCGATGCCCACGCCCTGCGTGACGCCCGCCTCGATGCGCGCGGCGAGCTGCGCGGGGTTGAGGATCCGGCCCACGTCCTGGGCCACCGCCAGCTCCACCACCCGTACCGAGCCCAGTTCGATGTCCACGTCCACCACCGCGCGGACGGCGCAGAAGGCGAGGCCCACGAAGGCGTCGCCCTGGCCGGCCTCGTCCAGCGGCTCCGTGGGGTGCGGGCGGCACTGTGCCGTCGCCCACAGCTCCTTGCCCTCCATGGCCTCGGTGACCGTGGTCGACAGCACGCCGTCGTAGGAGGTGATCTTGCCGTCGGTGATCTGGAGCAGTTCGGTGGACATGCCGAACTTGTGCGCCAGGGGCTGCAGGAGCTGGGTGCGGACCATCTTCGCCGCCCGCTCCACGGCACCGCCCGACACCCACGTGTGCCGGCCGCGGCAGCCCGCGCCGGCCGGGGGCTGGTCGGTGTCGACGGGGGCCACGTGGACCTCGTCGACGCCCAGCGTCTCCTGGACGATCTGCCGGGCGAGCGTGGTGAAGCCCTGGCCGGTCTCGACGGCCGCGCACAGCACGGTCGCGACGCCGTCGTGGACCTTCACGGTGGCCGTGGAGACCTCGTCGGCGCCCTCCGCGCCCAGCATGTGCACCATGCCCAGGCCGTAGCCCACGCCCCGGCGCACCGCGCCCGGGTCGCCCGCGCCCTCGGGGCCGCCGGGCAGCAGCCACTCGTCCTCGGGGGTGTCCTTGGGCAGCGGCGGCAGCGGGTGGTCCCGGACGGCCTGGAGCAGTTCCGCGACCGGGGCCGGGCAGGTCACCGTCTGCCCGGTGGGCAGGACGTCGCCGGTCGCCAGCACGTTGCGCAGGCGCAGTTCGGCCGGGTCGACGCCGAGTTTCCTGGCCAGTTTGTCCATCTGCGCCTCGTAGGCGGCGCAGACCTGGAGGGCGCCCTCGCCGCGCACGTGGCCCGAGGGCGGGTTGTTGGTGCGTACCGCCCAGCCCTCGATGAACGCGTGCGGGACGACGTAGGGGCCGCAGGCGAAGGACACGGCGGCGGCCAGGGCCTCGCCGGAGGTGTCGGCGTAGGCACCCGCGTCCAGCAGGATCTGCGCCTCGACCTTCACCAGCCTGCCCTCGGCGTCCGCGTGGTGGCGGTAGCGCAGGAGGGTCGGGTGCCGGTGCACGTGGCCCAGGAACGACTCCTCGCGGGTCGCCGTCAGCTTGACCGGGCAGCCGGTGCGCAGTGCCAGCAGGCCCAGCGGGAGCTGGAAGCCCTGGTCCTCGCGGTCGGCCGTCGCGCCCGGCACGCCGGTGACGACGATCTTCACGCGCTCGGGGGCCAGGCCGTAGCAGGCGGCGAGGGTGTCGCGGTCGGCGTGCGGGTCGGTGGAGGCCACGTACAGCTCGACGCCGCCGTCGGGACGGGGGACCGCGAGCCCGGCCTCCGCGCCGATGGGTGCCGGGTCCTGGCGGCCGATGCGGTACAGGCCCTCGACGACGACCTCGCCGGCCGCCTCCGGGTCGCCGTGGCGCAGCGGGATGTGCCGGATCAGGTTGCCGTCGGGGTGCAGGGGTTCGGCCTCGAAGGCGTGCTCCGGGTCGGTCACCGGGTCGAGCACCTCGTACTCGACGATGACCGCGGCGGCGGCCATCCGCGCGGTGTCCGGGTGGTCGGCGGCGACGGCGGCGATGGGCTCGCCGTGGTGGCGTACGACGTCGGAGGCGAACACCGGCCGGTCGGCCACGCCCCGGCCGTACAGGGGGCGGCCGGGCACGTCCTCGTGGGTGACGACCGCGCGGACACCGGGCATCTCGCGCGCGTGGGAGGTGTCGATGGACACGATGCGCGCGTGCGGGTGCGGTGAGCGCAGCACGGCCGCCCACAGCAGGCCCTCGGCCCACAGGTCGGCGGCGTAGGGGAAGGTGCCCTCCGTCTTGGCGCGGGCGTCGGCGGGCGGCAGCGAGGAACCGATGCCGTGCGGCAGCGGCTCCGGCGACGCGGGCGCGGTCTCCGCAGCGGAAGCGGTGGCGGCGGTGGCTTCGTTGCTCACGCCTGGCCTCCGTCCTGGCCGTAGGGGTCGTGCGGGTGGTGCGGTGGTTCGTGGGGAGCGGGCGGGGGCTCGTGGGGGGCGTGCGGGCCGGGCGTGCCGAAGGCGGACGGGTGGACGCCGCCCGCGCCGGGGCCCGCCTGGTGCGGGATACGGGGCTCGCCCGCGCCCGCCTCCTCGTGCTCCGCCCCGCCGTGCCCGGCCCCGGTCTGCCCGGATCCGCCGTGCTCGCCCTCCAGGTGCTCGGCGGCGGACGCCTCGCGCTCGGCGACGACCTCCCCGACCGCCCGCAGGACGCCCTGGTAGCCCGAGCAGCGGCACAGGTTGCCGCACAGGGCCTGCCGGGTCTCCCGCTCGGTCGGCGCCGGGTTGCCCTCCAGCAGGTCGTGCACGGTCATCGCCATGCCGGGCACGCAGAAGCCGCACTGCACAGCGCCGCAGCGCGCCAGCGCCCGCTGCACGTCCGAGGGCTGCCCGTCGGTGGCCAGGCCCTCGACCGTGCGGACCTCGCTGCCCGCGGTGGTGACGGCGGGCACCAGGCAGGAGGCGACGAGGCGGCCGTCCACCTGCACGTTGCAGGCGCCGCACTCGCCCTGCGAGCAGCCGTCCTTGGCACCCGCGAGGCCGAGCCGCTCACGCAGCACGTACAGCAGCGACTCGCCGATCCAGGCGTCGGTGACGGGCCGGTCGACGCCGTTGACGCGCAGCACGTAGGAGGCGAGGGGGTGTTCGTCCTGCGGCGGCGCGGCGGGCGGGCCCTGCGGGTCCGGCTCGGCCGCCGTCTCCCGCCGGGCGGGCGGCTCCTGCGGACCGGCGTCCGCGTCGGCCGCCGCGTCCGCGTCGGGGGCCGGGCCGGGTCCGGCGTCGGTCTCCGCGGGCCCTGCGCCGGCCTCCGGGGCCGTGGCGGGCTCCTGGGCGGCCCGGGGCTCCGCGGCGGCGTCCTCGGCCGGTGCGGGCCCGGCGGGCGGCTCGGCGGAGCCGCCGGCGGCCGCTGCGGGCCCTGCGCCGGTCTCCGCGTGCTCCGCGCCGGTCTCCGCGGCCTCCGGTGCGTCGGCGGGCCGCTCCCGCGGCTCCTCCTCCGGCTGGTTTCCGGCGGCGGGCGCGGAGGCGGGCGCGGTCCCCGGGGCGTCCGGCGCCGGGTCCGGGTCCGTCACGAGCCCGGTGGGCGCCTCGGGCGCGGCAGGCACCTGGTCCTCGGAGGGCGCCTGGCGGCCGGCCGGCTCCTGGTGCCCGGACGGTTCCTGGGGCGCGGCGGGCGCCTCGGGCGCCGGTGCCTCCTCGGGCGGGCCGGGGGGCGCCTGCGGTCCCGTCCGCGGCGCGGGCGCGGGCCCGGCCTCGGTGTGGTGCCCGGGGGCGTCCACCGGGTGCCCGGCGGCCGGGAGTTCGGGGTCCGGATGGTGGGGAGCCGGATGCTGTGGGGCCGGGTGTCCGGGGGCCGGGTGTCCGGGGGCCGGTGCGGGCAGTCCGGCACCGTAGGACCGGCCGGACGGGTCGCTTTCGTACGCGCCCGGGGCGGGCTCCTGCGCCGTCCGGCCCCACGAGTGCCCGGCGGTCTCCGTGGCCCACGGGGCGGGGGCGCCGCCGGGGAGGGTGGCCGGAGGCGTGCCGCCCCACTGCTCGATCAGCGACGACGTGGTGAACTCGCCGGACTCGTCCGGGATGTCACCGCCGGCGACCGGGATCGACCACTGACCGGTCACGTCGTGCCCGGTCGCGGCCCCGCCGGACCGGCCCCCGGGATGCCCGGGAACCTCCTGGTGCCCGTCGGTCTCCCCATGTCCGGGGATCTCCTGGTGGCCGGGGATCCGCTGGTGCCCGGGGAAACCCTGATGGGCCGGGGTCTCCTGGTGTCCAGGGGCCTCCTGATGCCCCTGCATCTCCTGGAAGTTCCACTGCTGGGTCGCCTCGGGCCGGTAGGTGAACCCCTCGCCCGCACCCGTCCCCGGCTCCTCGTCGCCCCGCCGCGGCACCGCGTTCGGGTCGGGCCACCCGGCGCCCTGCGCGGGCGCGGCCGGCACGCCGGGCACGGCCCAGCTGCCCGTCGCCGCCGGGTCGGTGGCCTCGGCCGGGGCGGACGTGACCGTTATCTGCGGCGGCACGTAGCCGTGTCCCGGCGCGGCGAGCGGGCTGTCGGCGGCCAGGAGGGCGTCGATGCCGCCCTCGGGCAGCTTCACGAACGCGGTCGCGCCGTCGTCGTAGTCGCCCTGCGGCAACGGGTCCCAGCGGCCGCCGCCGTGGGGCGCGCCCTGTCCGTGCTGGTCGTCGGTCACGACAGCGCCCTCCCCAGTGCTCGTCGGGCCAGCGCGGCGACGGTGCGCCGCAGGTGCAGTACGGCGGGCGGAAGCTGCTGCACCGAGCCGTCCTCCGCCGGGACGGGATCGGGGATGCAGGCCGCGGCCACGTACTCGCCGAAGGCGTCCAGCGCCTCGGGGACGATCGCGCGGTTGTTGTCCCAGTCGATGAGCCGGGCCACCCACTGCTCGGCCTCCAGCGGCCTGAGCGGCATCGGCGCTATGGCACCGACCGCGCAGCGCACGCCGCGCCGGGCCGGGTCGAGGACGAGCGCCACGGAGGCGACCGCGCGGCCGGGTCCGGTGCGGCCGGTCGCCTTCAGGAAGACCTGGGGGGCGTGCAGCAGCGGCAGCCGCACGTAGCCGATGAGTTCGCCGCCGCGGAGCATCTCCACGCCGGCCAGCAGGTGGGAGACCGGGACCTCGCGGCGGGCCCCGCCCGGGCCCGCGACGATCAGGGTGGCCTCCAGCGCGGCCAGCACCGGCAGCGCGTCCCCGGTGGGGGCGGCCGAGGCGATGTTGCCGCCCAGGGTCCCGGCGTTGCGGATGTGCGGCGGGCCGGCGGCGCGCGCGGCGGCGGCCAGCGCCGGGATCAGGGCGGCGAAGTCGGGGCGGCCCATGCGCGCGTGCGTGAGGCCCGCGCCGAGCAGCGCGTGCCCGTCCTGGTACTGCCAGCCGCGGATCTCGCTGATCCGGCCGAGGCCGACCAGCGCGGCGGGCCTGAGCTGCCCGGAGTTGACGGCGGCCATGAGGTCGGTGCCGCCCGCCACGGGTACGGCGGCGGGCATGGCGGTGAGTGCCGCCACCGCCTCGTCCAGCGTCGTGGGCAGCGTGACGGCCTGCGCCGCCTGTGGTGCGTGCGTGGTCAAACCGGCTGCCCCTTCCCGCTGCCCCACTGGTCCCACCCGTGCTGCCGTACGGTACGGCCTGACAGGGCGGACGTGGCAACTCTGGCACATCTTCGCAGGGCTCGCGGACACGGGTCCGCCGGGAGGCATTCGCCCACCTCATCGGGGACATGGTCCCTTTTGACACGGGATCACCGGTGCGAGCGAATTAGCGCTGTTCGCTGACTCTTGCGGGCTTTTTCCGCTACCAGTTCGAGACAGGGCGCGGTCCGGCCAGGGCGGCGGGGGCGCCCTGGCCGGACCGCGGGACACCGGCCCGGCCGGCGGGTGGCCGGTGACCGGCCCGGTCCGGGCCGCGGGTGACCGCCCAGGACGGCGGGACGCGGGCGCGGAACCCGCCGCCCGGCCGCCCGCGTCCCCGCGGCCCGTACGGCTCCCGCGCCGCTACCTGACCGGCGGCGGGCCGTCGATGGGGCGTCCCAGGACGCCGGGCCTGCGCTGCCAGGGGTGCGGTCCGGCGGGCGGGCGGTAGCCGACGCCCAGGGCGTCCAGGCGCCGGTAGTGGGCGGTCATCCGCCGCTCGAAGCCGGCGAAGTCCCGTTCCGGTGAGGGGGGCAGGTCGCTCCAGGCGACCTCGGCGAAGGCGGCCAGCCGGGGGAAGGTCTGGTAGTCCACGCGCGCGGGGTTCTCCATCACCTCGGTCCACACGTTGGCCTGGGTGCCCAGGACATGGGGGACGTGGGCGGCCTCCAGGCCGGGCGGAACCGGCTCGAACCGGTAGACGTCCTCCAGGGTGCGGACGAAGCCGATCGGCACGGGTTCGTCGGCGCCCGCGTCCTGCCGGTGGTCCAGGTACACGTGCTGCTCGGGGCACATGACGACGTCGTGACCGGCGCGTGCGGCGGCGGTCCCGCCCGCGTAGCCGCGCCAGGAGGCGACGGCGGCGCCCTCGGCGAGACCGCCCTCCAGGATCTCGTCCCAGCCGATGAGCCGGCGCCCGCGCGCGGTGAGCCACGTGTCGAAGTGGCGGATGAACCAGGACTGGAGCTCCTCCTCACCGGCCAGTCCGAGTTCCTTGATGCGGGCCTGCGCGGTGACCGAGGCGCGCCACTGCTCCTTGGGGCACTCGTCGCCGCCGATGTGGAAGAAGCCGGAGAACGGGGCCGCGTCGGCGGGGAAGAGTTCGAGCAGTTCTTCGAGGACACCCTCGTAGAAGCGGAGGGTGGCGTCGGTGGGGGCGAGGACGTTCCTGCTGACGCCCCAGTCGTCCCAGACGCCGAGGGCGGTGGTGTCGACGACGTCGGTGTTGCCGAGTTCCGGGTAGGCGGCGATGGCGGCCTGCGAGTGCCCGGGCACGTCCACCTCGGGGACCACGGTGATGTGCCGCTCGGCGGCGTAGGCGACGATCTCGCGGATGTCGTCCTGGGTGTAGTGGCCGCCGTGCGGCTTGTCCTCCCACAGCGGGGAGGCGCGGTGGCCGAACTTCGTCCGCGGGCGCCAGGAGCCGGTCCCGGTCAGCTTCGGGTACCGCTTGATCTCGACGCGCCAGCCCTGGTCGTCCGTCAGGTGGAAGTGCAGGACGTTGAGTTTGTGGGCCGCCATCAGGTCGAGGTAGCGCAGGACGCCGTCCTTGGGCATGAAGTGCCGGGCGACGTCCAGCATCAGGCCGCGCCAGCGAAAGCGCGGGGTGTCCTCGATCCCGGTCAGCGGCAGCCTCCACCGTGCGCCGGGCAGCGGGGCGCGCCGGAAGGCGGCCGGGCCGAGGAGCTGACGCAGCGTCTGGGCGCCCCAGAACAGGCCGGCCGGGCCGCCGCCCGCGAGGTCGGCGCCCCGCGCGGTGACCGTCAGCCGGTAGCCCTCGGCGCCGAGGTCGCGCGTGACGGCCTCGTCCAGGCGCAGCCGCAGGGCGCCGTCGCCGGCCGGTGCGGGGGCGAGCGGCAGCCCGGTGGCGGCGCCGAGGGTGGCGCGCAGCCAGCGTTCGGTGCGGGCGGTGCCCTCGCCCGCCGACACCGTGGTGTCCGGGCCCAGTTCGAAGAACCGTTCCTCGTCGGTCGTCATGCGCCCCGGCCGGGGGATCAGACCCGCCGCCTCGCCGGTCGCCTCGGTCACCTGGGTCACGTCATTCACGTCAGTCACGTCAGTCCTTCACCGCTCCGCCGAGGCCGGAGACGAGTCGTCGTTGCACGAGTACGAAGAAGACCAGGACCGGGATCGTCATCACCGTGGAGGCGGCCATCACGCCGCCCCAGTCGGGATCGTCCGGTTTGTAGAAGACCAGCAGCGCCATCGGCAGCGTCGACTGGGAGGTGTCGCTGATGATGAACGACTTCGCGAACAGGAAGTCGTTCCAGGCCGAGATGAAGGAGAACACGCTGGTGGCCACCAGCCCGGGGAAGACCAGCGGGAAGAGGATCTGCCACAGGAACCGCGCACGGCTCGCGCCGTCGATGAAGGCGGCCTCCTCCAGGGCTTCCGGTACGGCCTTCACGAACCCCCTGAGCATCCAGACCGCGAACGGCAGCGAGAAGGCGATGTGGGGCAGGATCAGCGATCCCAGGGTGTTGAGCTGGCCGAAGTCCCGCATCAGGAAGAACAGCGGGATGGTGAGCGCCTCCACGGGCACCATCTGGGCCACCAGGAACAGGATCAGCAAGGTGGTGCGGAACCTGAAGCGGAAGCGGGTGACGGCGGTCGCCGCGAGGAACGCGATCAGCGCGGAGGCGATCACGACGGTGGCCGCGACGATCAGGCTGTTGAGGAAGTAGCGGCCGAACTCCTGCTGCTGGAAGACGCGCCGGAAGGAGTCCAGCGAGGGGGACGTCGTCCAGGGGCGCGGCTTCGTCGACTCGATCTCCCCGGCCGGTTTGAAGGCGCTGAGCACCATCCAGTACAGCGGGAAGGCGACCACGACCGCGACGGCCAGTGCCGACGCCTCGGCCGCGAGCCGTCCCGGACGGCGCACCCACGCGCGCGCGAGGTTCACAGCTCCTCCCCCTGGCGGCGCAGCAGCCGCAGGTAGACCAGGGTCACGGCGAGCAGGATCAGCAGCATCACCACGCCGATCGCGGAGCCGAGGCCGTACTGCGAGGACGCGAACGCCTTCTGGTAGGCGTAGACGTTCAGGACGAGGTTCTGGCCCGCGATGCCGCCGCCGCCCGTCATGACGTAGATCTGGGTGAACACCTTGAAGTCCCAGATGACGGACTGGATGGTGACCACGACCAGGATCGGCCGCAGCATCGGGGCCAGTACCGAGCGCCAGATCCGCCACTGGGAGGCGCCGTCCAGCGCGGCGGCCTCCAGCACTTCGGCGGGCACGGCGCGGATGCCGGCGTAGACGGTGACCATGACGAACGGGAAGGAACACCAGACCACTTCGAGCAGGACGAGGAGGAAGGCGCTGGAACGCCCGTACGTCCAGGAGTGGTCGCCGAGCCCGAGGATCCGGTTGACGGGCCCGAAGTCGGCGTCGAAGAGCAGCAGCCAGACCGTGGAGCCGGTGACCGCCGGGGTGGCCCAGGCGCCGAGGGCGGCGAGCATCAGCGCGAGGCGGGGCACCGCGCGCACCCGGGTGAGGAGCACGGCGAGCGCGCAGCCGACGGCGAGGGTGCAGAGTACGCAGGCCGCGGCGAACACCACGGTGGCCAGCAGGACCCGCCAGAACTGGTCGTCCCGCAGGAGTTCGGCGTAGTTGCCCAGGCCCCGGAAGGCGGTCGGCTCGCCGCCGCTGACCTGGGCCTGGGTGTACCGCAGGAAGGAGATCAGGCCGAGCTGGTAGACGGGGTAGACGAGCAGTCCGCCGAGGACGACGAGGGCGGGCGCGAGGTACAGCCAGGGGGCGGCGGCGGTGCCCTTCAGGGGGCGGGGGGTGCGGGGCGGGGAGCCGCGGCGCGCCCGCACCCGCGACCGCGGCGCGGCCCCCGGGCTCATGGGCGGAGCGGTCATCCGGCGGCGCCGAACGCGTCGTTCATCTTCTTCGCCGCGTCCCCGGCGGCGGCCTCGACGTCCTTCTTGCCGCTGACGATCTCCTGGAGCATGGTCGGCAGCACCAGCGAGGAGTCGATCTGGGACCACGCGGGTGTGGCCGGGACGAACTCGGTGCCCGCCGCGAGGGTGTCGACGAACGGCTTGACGAACGGCTCCTTCGCGGCGGCCTGGTCGCGCACGTCCTTGAAGGTGGGCAGGAAGCCCATCGCGTCGAACATCTCGCCCTGGGTCTTCTTCGAGGTGAGCCGCTTCATCAGGTCCACGGCGAGGGTGCGGTGCGCGGTACTCCTGAGCACGCCGATGTTGTTGCCGCCCGCGAACGCCGGTGCGACGGAGCCGGGCCGGACGCCCGGCAGCGGCACGACCGCGTACTCGCCCTTGACCTGGCCGGCTTCGACGGCCTGGTGGCTGAAGTCGCCGCCGATCGCCATGGCGGCCTTGCCGGCGGCGAAGGCGGTGATGGTGTCGTTGCCGGTCATGCCGGCGCACTTGGCGGCGGGGCAGTTGTCGTCGCCGAACAGGGAGGTGTACGCCTCGATGCCCTTGCGTGCCGCGGGGCTGTCGATGGCGGAGGTGTAGGAGCCGGACTTCTCGGTGGCGATCCGGCCGCCGCCGGCCCAGACGAAGGGCAGGGCGCCGTAGGTGTAGGCGCCGCCGACGGCCAGGCCGTACAGGCCGGGCCGGGCGGCCCGTGCCCTGCGGGCGGTGGCGGCCAGTCCGGCCAGGGTCGTGGGCGGCTTGAGGTGCAGTTGCCTGAAGACGTCGGTGCGGTAGTACAGGGCGCGGACGCCGACGAAGTAGGGGGCGCCGTAGACCTTGCCGTCCACGGTGACCGACCGGCGGGCGGTCGGGTCGGTGTCCTTGGCCTCGTCCCAGGCGCCGAACTCCGCGGTGACGTCGGCGAGTCCGCCGTCCTTCACGTAGCCGGCCGTGTCGGTGTTGCCGTACTCGATGACGTCGGGGGCGCTCTTCGGGTCGTTGAAGGCGGCCTTGATCCGCTGGGCGCGGGTCTCCACGGGGATGTACTCGACGGTGACCCTCGTGTCCGCGTGGGCCTTGCGGAAGCCGGCGAGGACCTGCTCGACCACCCGTTCCTTCGGCTTGTTGCCGACCTCCTGGAAGAGCCACAGGCGCAGCGTGCCGGTCTTCTCGTCCTTGCCCGGGGAGGAGTCGCCGGACGTCTGCGGGGCGCAGGCGGTGGCGGTCACGACGGCTGCTGCCAGCAGTACGGCGAGCCGGCCGGGGATTCTTGCGGAGAGCTTCATGGAGCGATCCTCCGGTCAGAGTGTTGCAACATATGCAATGGCGGTTTTGCTCTGCACAACACACCGGAGGCTAGGTACTCGGCGAACGGGCCCACAAGAGGTCTCAACCACTCTGTGACCGCCGGACGCACCCTGTGCAACGCCGGGCAGCACAAAGGCCCCCGAAGTGCGCGAAACGCACTCGGGGGCCCAGGTCGGCCCGGCGGCCCGGACGGGCGGCGGGAGGCGGGGCCTACTTCTTGTCGCCGCCCTTGCCCTGGTCGCCGCCGCCGCTCATGGACTCGTAGATCTCCTTGCACAGCGGGCACACGGGGTACTTCTTCGGGTCGCGGCCCGGCACCCACACCTTGCCGCACAGCGCGACGACGGGCGTCCCGTCCAGGGCGCTCGCCATGATCTTGTCCTTCTGGACATAGTGGGCGAAGCGCTCGTGGTCGCCGTCTCCGTGGGACACCTGCGGCGTCGGCTCTACGAGGGTTCCCGTACCAGTGCCGCGCTCGGGCTCGAGAGTGCTCATACGGCAAGGGTACTGAAGCGCACGGACTTCAGTTGAGCGACGGGTCGTCCGGGTAGGTGGCGACCATCGCCAGTTCGCTGCGCTGGCGGCGCAGCACCTCGCGCCACAGCCGCTCCGGCGACGGCGAGGAGACGTCTCCGGGCTCCGACTCGACGACGTACCAGGCCCCCTCCCCGAGTTCGTCCTCCAGCTGGCCGGGACCCCATCCCGCGTACCCGGCGAAGATCCGCAGCGAGCCGAGGGCGGAGGCGAGCAGCTCGGGCGGGGCCTCCAGGTCGACGAGCCCGATCGCCCCGTGCACCCGCCGCCAGCCCAGCGGGGCGCGTTCGCCCGCGCCGCCGCCCGGGACGACGGCGACGCCGAGTGCCGAGTCCAGCGACACCGGGCCGCCCTGGAAGACGACGCCGGGCTCCCCGGCGAGGGCCGCCCAGCCCTCCAGGATGTCGCCCACGTCCACGGGGGTGGGGCGGTTGAGGACGACACCGAGGGAGCCCTCCTCGTCGTGGTCGAGAAGGAGCACCACCGCACGCTCGAAGTTCGGGTCCGCCAGGGCGGGCGTTGCCACGAGCAGCCGCCCTGTGAGCGAGGACACCTCGGTCATGCCTGACATGATCCCGCATCTTCCCCCGGCGTGGGGAGCCAATCCGGCTGCCGGGGTGAGGGCGCGCACGGGGTACGGGGGCGCGGCGGGCGCACGGCCGCCGCGGTGACCGCACGTGCCCGTTCCCCGACGCATCGTGTTGTGACACAGCCATGACGCAGCGGGCGGCGCACGGGCTTACTTCCGGGGGCCGCCCGGCGATTACGCTGTCCTCTCCGGCCCCCGGCCCGAAGTGACCGGCCGCTCCCCTGCCCACCTCATCGGAACGCGAGATACATGACCGTCAACGGCACTGATGACGTACTGCTTGTCCACGGCGGAACCCCGCTGGAGGGTGAGATCCGTGTCCGGGGTGCGAAGAACCTCGTACCGAAGGCCATGGTCGCCGCTCTGCTGGGCAGCGAACCGAGCCGGCTGCGCAATGTGCCGGACATCCGTGACGTGCGGGTCGTACGCGGCCTGCTGCAACTGCACGGGGTGACGGTCCGCCCGGGTGAGGAGCCGGGTGAGCTGGTGCTCGACCCGACCCGGGTGGAGAGCGCCAACGTGGCTGACATCGATGCCCACGCGGGTTCCAGCCGCATCCCGATCCTGTTCTGCGGCCCGCTGCTGCACCGGCTCGGCCACGCCTTCATCCCCGGCCTCGGCGGCTGTGACATCGGCGGCCGGCCCATCGACTTCCACTTCGACGTGCTGCGGCAGTTCGGCGCGACGATCGAGAAGCGGGCGGACGGCCAGTACCTGGAGGCGCCGCAGCGGCTGCGCGGCACGAAGATCCGGCTGCCCTACCCGTCCGTCGGCGCGACCGAGCAGGTGCTGCTGACGGCGGTGCTCGCCGAGGGCGTCACCGAGCTGTCCAACGCGGCCGTGGAGCCGGAGATCGAGGACCTCATCTGCGTGCTGCAGAAGATGGGCGCGATCATCGCGATGGACACCGACCGCACGATCCGCATCACCGGTGTGGACAAGCTCGGCGGCTACACCCACCGCGCTCTGGCCGACCGCCTGGAGGCGGCGTCCTGGGCCTCGGCGGCGCTGGCCACCGAGGGCGACATCTACGTCCGCGGCGCCCAGCAGCGGTCGATGATGACGTTCCTGAACACCTACCGGAAGGTGGGCGGGGCGTTCCAGATCGACGACGAGGGCATCCGTTTCTGGCACCCCGGCGGGCAGTTGAAGTCCATCGCGCTGGAGACGGACGTGCACCCCGGTTTCCAGACCGACTGGCAGCAGCCGCTGGTGGTCGCGCTGACCCAGGCGACCGGCCTGTCGATCATCCACGAGACGGTCTACGAGTCCCGGCTCGGCTTCACGTCCGCGCTGAACCAGATGGGCGCGCACATCCAGCTCTACCGCGAGTGCCTGGGCGGCTCCGACTGCCGCTTCGGCCAGCGCAACTTCCTGCACTCCGCGGTGGTGTCGGGCCCGACCCGGCTCCAGGGCGCCGACCTGGTCATCCCGGACCTGCGCGGCGGTTTCTCCTACCTGATCGCCGCGCTGGCGGCCCAGGGCACCTCCCGCGTCCACGGCATCGACCTGATCAACCGCGGCTACGAGAACTTCATGGAGAAGCTGGTCGAGCTGGGCGCGAAGGTCGAACTGCCCGGCCAGGCGCTCGGCTGAACGCCGCGGGCCGCGCCGGCCCCGGTGAGGGGCCCGGCCGGTCAACCCGGGCCGCCCGGCCCCGGCCGGCGGCCCGGCTGAGCGCTCCCGGCCGCCCCGGCCTCGCGGCCGGCCGGGCGGGCGCCCGGGGCGGCGGCCCGGCGGCCGGCCGTCCGAGGGCCTGTACGGCGATGGGGCGGCCCCCCGCGGAGGGGGCCGCCCCATAGGCGTTCTCGGCCCTGCCGGGCCCCGTACGCCGTCCCGTGGCGTACGGCGGCAAGGTCACTTGCCCTTGGCGGCTTCCTTGAGCTTGCTGCCCGCCGAGACCTTCACGCTGTAGCCGGCCGGGATCTGGATCGGCTCGCCGGTCTGCGGGTTGCGAGCGGTGCGAGCGGCACGGTGGGTGCGCTCGAAGTTGAGGAAACCAGGGATGGTGACCTTCTCGTCCCCCTTGGAGACGATGTCGCCGACGACGTCGGCGAACGCGGCCAGCACGGCGTCGGCGTCCTTGCGGGTCACCTCGGCGCGGTCGGCCAGCGCGGCCACCAGCTCACTGCGGTTCATGTTGTTACTCCCGTGTTCTTCTTGCCGTTGAGGCGTGCCACGCGGCGAAGCCGCATGTTGGGCCAGCCAAGCCGATGCTGCCAGGGTCCTCGTGGGTCCCCGGACCCGGGTCCCTCGTCAGACCCTCGCGCCCAGGGAGGCATCCTGCCCCCACCTGCGGCGGGAAAGCCAATCCGGCACCCGTAGGAGTCGTGAGAACACCCTTGGGAGTCACACGAAAAGAGGGCCTGCGCCCCGGGGTCCGCGTCTGGACAGAGCCGCAGACGACAGACCGTGACCAGCCACGATAGGGCGCGGCAGTGACAGTGCCCGCCGCGACGCGCCGGGGCCCGGCGCGTCGTGGCGATCATCACGCCCGGGGGTACCGCCCGGCACCCTTTCCGACTGGTTCGTCCCGTTTCTCAGATGCCGCTGGTGCTGCTGGTCACGGCGCTCGCGCCGGCCGCCCTGGCGGCTTCGCGGACCGCGCCGGCGACGGCACCGGCGACCTTGTCGTTGAAGACGGAGGGGATGATGTAGTTCGGGTTCAGCTCGCCCTCGGTCACCACGTCGGCCAGGGCCTGCGCGGCGGCCAGCATCATCTCGGTGTTGACGGTGCGCGACTGCGCGTCCAGCAGGCCGCGGAAGACGCCCGGGAAGACCAGCACGTTGTTGATCTGGTTCGGGAAGTCGGAGCGGCCGGTGGCCACGACCGCCGCCGTCTGACGGGCGATGGCCGGGTCGACCTCGGGGTCGGGGTTCGCGAGCGCGAACACGATCGCGCCGTCCGCCATGGCGGCCACGTCGTCGCCGTCGAGCACGTTGGGCGCCGAGACGCCGATGAAGACGTCCGCGCCGCGCACGGCCTCCTTCAGGGTGCCGGTGAGGTTCTCGGGGTTGGTGTTGTCGGCGATCCAGCGCAGCGCCGACTCCGGGGCGGCGTCGACCAGGTCCTCGCGGCCGGTGTGCACCACGCCGTGGATGTCGGCGACCACCGCGTTCTTCACGCCGGCGGCGAGCAGCAGCTTGAGGATGGCGGTGCCGGCCGCGCCGGCGCCGGACATCACGACCCGGACGTTCTCGATGGGCTTGTCCACCACGCGCAGGGCGTTGGTGAGGGCGGCGAGCACGACGATGGCGGTGCCGTGCTGGTCGTCGTGGAAGACGGGGATGTCCAGCGCCTCGCGCAGCCGGGCCTCGATCTCGAAGCAGCGGGGGGCGGAGATGTCCTCCAGGTTGATGCCGGCGAACCCGGGGGCGATCGCCTTGACGATCTCGACGATGGCGTCGGTGTCCTGGGTGTCCAGGCAGATCGGCCAGGCGTCGATGCCGGCGAAGCGCTTGAAGAGGGCCGCCTTGCCCTCCATGACGGGCAGCGCGGCCTTGGGGCCGATGTTGCCCAGGCCCAGCACCGCGGAGCCGTCCGTCACGACCGCAACGGAGTTGCGCTTGATGGTCAGGCGGCGGGCGTCCTCGGGGTTCTCGGCGATCGCCATGCAGACGCGGGCCACACCCGGCGTGTAGACCATGGAGAGGTCGTCACGGTTGCGGATGGGGTGCTTGGACGCCATCTCGATCTTGCCGCCGAGGTGCATCAGGAACGTACGGTCGGAGACCTTGCCGAGCGTGACGCCCTCGATGCCGCGCAGCTTCTCGACGATCTCGTCGGCGTGCGCGGTCGAGGTGGCCGCGATGGTGACGTCGATCCGGAGCTTCTCGTGGCCGGACGCGGTGACGTCGAGGCCGGTCACCGAGCCTCCGGAGGACTCCACAGCGGTGGTGAGCTGCGAGACGGCGGTTCCGCTCGCGGGCACCTCCAGCCGGATGGTCATCGAGTAGGAGACGCTGGGCGCCGTTGCCATGGCCGACTTCCTCTGCTTTCACCGTGTCGCGAAGTTGTGCCGTCCGATCGTCGCACCTACCCCTGAGTACGTGGTAGCCGCCCCGGATTGCGGACTTTGTGTTCACCGGGAGCGCTCCACCCGCAGATGCGTTTTCGGAAAGTGACTTCCACCATACGAGAGATACGGGTGACGCGGAAGGTGCCCGCGCAACAAAAGAGGCCCACGTCACATTCCTCGTGACGTGGGCCTCTCGGAGGCTTGTGACACCGACCCGCCATGCTCGCCTCGCGGCAAGTGGTCGCTCGTAGCGACGAAGGTTGGGCCCGGGGGCTTGGATCGGGCCGGTGCCACACCAAGGCTAACAAACGGATCCGGTAAGGCCATTCCCCCTGCGCGGATCCTTTTCCGCCTCCTCGGGCCGTCAGTCCCGCAGCAGGTCCGGCACCCCCGCCTCGTCCGGCTCGTCGCGCTCCCCGGAGACCACCGTGAGCTGCTGGGTCGCCCGGGTCAGGGCCACGTAGAGCACCCGCAGACCGGCCGGGGACTCGTCGGCGATCTCCGCGGGCGAGGCGACGAGGGTCGCGTCGTACTCCAGGCCCTTCGCCTCCAGGCTGCCCAGCGCCACCACCCGGTCGCCGAGCCCGGACAGCCAGCGGCGGGCCTCCTCGCGCCGGTTCATCGCGACGACCACGCCGACCGTGCCGTCCACCCGCTCCAGCAGCCGTTCGGCCTCGGCCCGCACCGTGGCGCCCAGGGACTCCCCCACGACCGCGAAGCGCGGCTGGACGCCGGTGGAGCGGACCGCGGAGGGCGAACGGGACCCCGGCATGGCCAGGGCCAGCACCTTCGCGGCCAGCTCGGCGATCTCGGCCGGGTTGCGGTAGTTCACCGTCAGCTCGAAACGGCGGCGCGGGCGGGTGCCCAGCGCCTCGTCACGGGCCTCGGCCGCCTCGTCCGGGTCCGACCACGAGGACTGGGCCGGGTCGCCCACGACCGTCCAGGTGGCGTGCCGGCCGCGGCGGCCCACCATGCGCCACTGGAGCGGCGTGAGGTCCTGCGCCTCGTCGACGATGACGTGGGCGTACTCGGTGCGCTCCTCGGCCAGCCGCTCGGCGCGCTCGCGCTGCGTCTCCTCGCGCACCGGCATCAGCTCCTCCAGCCCGGTGAGCTGGTCCAGCGGGTCCAGCTCACGCTTCTTTCGGGGCCGGGCCGGGGTGCCGAGCAGCGCCTGGAGCTCGTCGAGCATCGCGACGTCGTGCACGGAGTAGCCGTCCCGGCGCAGCGAACGGGCGACCTTGCGCACCTCTCCGGGGTTGAGGACCCGGCGGGCCCAGCGCCCCAGGCGCCGTTCGTCGGCCATGGCGGCCAGCACGGCGCGCGGGGTCAGCTCGGGCCACCAGGCGTCGAGGAACGCGCCGAAGGAGTCCTCGCCCGTCACGTCGTCGTCGAAGGACGAGCGCAGCTCGGCGGCCAGCTCGGGGTCGGTGTGCCGGGTGGCGGCCCCCGACTGCTCCCACAGGGCGTCCAGGAGCAGTTTGCGGGCGCGCGGGCGCAGCAGGTTGACCGGTGCGGTGCCGCCGAGGGCGGCGCGCCGGATGCGGTCCAGTTCCGCGGCCTCCAGTTCGAGGCGGCGGCCGAAGGCGACCACCCGCAGCCGGGCCGGCGGCCCCGCGGGGGCCGGCGTCTCCTGCTCCGCGTCCGTGTCGTCACCGAGGGCGAGCTGCCCGGCGGGGGCGCCTGTGCCCCGCCGGGCGCCGGGGCCGAGTTCCAGTGCGCCCCGGGCGGCCTTCCGCAGCACCTTCAGCATCCGGTACGAGCCCTTGGCGCGGGCCACGGCCGGGCTGTCGTACAGCGTGGCCTCGACGCCGTCGACGAGCGAGCCGATCGCCCGGATGGCGACCTGGCCCTCCTCGCCGAGGGAGGGCAGCACGCCCTCGGTGTACGCCACGAGCAGCGGCGTCGGCGAGACGATGAGGATGCCGCCCGCGTACCGGCGGCGGTCCTGGTAGAGCAGGTAGGCCGCGCGGTGCAGCGCCACCGCCGTCTTGCCCGTGCCGGGGCCGCCCTCCACGTAGGCCACCGAGGCGGCGGGGGCGCGGATGACGAGGTCCTGCTCGGCCTGGATGGAGGAGACGATGTCCCGCATGCTGTGGCTGCGGGCCCGGCCGAGCGCCGCCATCAGCGCGCCGTCGCCGATCGCGGGCAGCTCCTCACCGTCCAGGTAGGCCCTCAGTTCGGGGCGCATCAGGTCGTCCTCGACGCCGAGCACCCGCCGCCCCTTGGAGCGGATCACCCGGCGGCGCACCACCCGGCCGGGGTCGACGGGGGTGGAGCGGTAGAACGGGGCGGCGGCGGGCGCCCGCCAGTCGATGACCAGCGGGGCGTACTCCTCGTCGAGGACCCCGATGCGGCCGATGTGCAGGGTCTCGGCGATGTCGGCGGTGTTGTCCTCGCGCACCGCGCCCTCGGCCGGTTCGACGGCGGTGTAGGCCCCGTCGGGGCCCTTCTTGCCGTCCTTGCCGAGCAGCAGGTCGATCCGGCCGAAGAGGAAGTCCTCGAACTCGTTGTTCAGCCGGTTGAGGTGGATGCCCGCCCGGAACACCTGCGCGTCGCGCTCGGCCAGCGCACCGGGCGTGCCGACCTGGCCGCGCTGGGCCGCGTCCCGCATCAGGAACTCGGCCTCGTGGATCTTCACCTCGAGGCGCCGGTACACCCGGTCCAGGTGTTCCTGCTCCCTGCTGATCTCCCGGTCACGGACCGAGTCGGCCTCCGCGGCGCGCGCGGCGTCGCGCGTGGCCTCGTGAACCGATCCGACCGCGGAATCCTGTTGAGCCTGAGCGGCCACCGGGCCCCCTTCTGACGTGCTGGGCAGCCGTCAACCGTACGCGAAGGCAACCCGTCGGCGGAAGCCGGACCCGGCCGTATCCCCGCGCCGGGCCGGGACCGGGCCCCGCCTGCGCCCTGAGCGGCGCTACGCCTCCACCCGGACCAGCTCGTGCCCGTCGAAGGTCATGACCTCGAAGTGGTCGATCTGGTCCGGCCGGAAGGCCGCGCCGCCGCTGACGTAGAGGGGCTTTCCGGCCTCCTCCGTCCTGGCGCCCGGCGCGCCGTACCCCCGGTCCGGGACGGACCAGGAGGTGACCGTCTGGCGCTCGCCGTTCCTGCCGACGGCGACGAGCGAACAGCGCTCCGGTCCTGTCACGTTCCGCAGCCGGAGCACGGCGTTCGTGCCCCAGTCCTTCTTCTCCAGGGCGACCGTCGCCGTGACGTGTGTGGCCGGATCCGTCGCCGTCACCTTGTCCGGCATCGACCGGAAGGCCGCCTGCGCGGTGCTGACGGCCACCGCCGCGCTGCCGCCGCCGTCCGCACCGCCCACCGCGTGGACCGTCAGCGCGCCGCCGACGACGAGCACCGCCGCTGCCGCCGCCAGGAAGAGGTTCCGCCGGCGCGTGCGGGCGCGCCGGCGGGCCACCTCGCCGACGAGCCGGTCCGCCGGCCCCGGTCCCGGGCGGGCCGGGAGCGACTCACCGATCGCGCCCGTACCGGAACGGGGCGTGCCGGCGAGGGCCGCCAGCACGGGTTCCATTCCGGCCAGTTCGTCGAGCCGGCGCGCGCACCGCTCGCAGGCCGTCAGGTGCGCCTCGAACGCGGTGGCCTCCGCGTCGTCCAGGACGCCGAGGGCGTAGGCGCCGACGGTCTCGTGCTCGTCCGGCGCCGGTGGTCCCTGCACGGGGCCCGGCGCACCCGGACCACCCGTGCCGGATGCCTGATCTCCCCCGGACCCGCTCATCACGCCGTCACCCCCCGCTCCTCCAGAGCCAGCTTCATCGACCGAAGGGCGTAGAAGACCCGGGAGCGCACGGTGCCGCTGGGTATGCCGAGCGTCTCGGCCGCCTCGTTGACGGTACGCCCTTTGAAGTACGTCTCGACGAGTACCTCCCGGTGGGCCGGGGTCAGGTCGTCGAGCGCGTCCGACAGCGTCATCAGCCACAGCGCCTTGTCGATCTCGTCCTCCGCGGGGACGGCCTCCAGCGGTGACGGATCGACCTCCTGCGGCCGGGCCTGCCGGCTGCGGTGGTTGTCGATGACGATGCGCCGGGCGACCGTCACCAGCCAGGGGCGTACCGAACCGGCCGCCCGGTCGAGCCGGCCGGCGTTCTTCCAGGCACGGATGAGCGTCTCCTGCACCACGTCCTCGGCGCGCTGCCGGTCTCCGGCCACCAGGCGCAGCACGTAGGCGAGCAGGGGGCCGGCGTGCTCGCGGTACAGCGCGCGCACCAGTTCCTCGTCGGGTCCCGGGGGCCGCGGGGGCAGGCGAGGCCGGGCCCTCGGTCCACGCTCGTCGGCCACGGCCGCATCCTCGCGCACGCCCACCTCCGGTGTCCGGGGGATCCCCCGGTCGGTCGTTCGTGCACGAGTACGGACGCGGGGGGCGCGGCGTTCAGACCCAGGGCTTCTCCGTCCGGGCGGGAGGTGTGCTCAGGTGCGGGCGAGGGCCGCGCGGCGGCGGTGGCGGGCCACCCGTTCGCGGTTGCCGCAGACCTCGCTGGAGCACCAGCGCCGCCTGCGTCCCCGGGAGGTGTCCAGGTAGACGATCGGGCAGTTGTCGCCCGCGCAGCGGCGCAGGGCGGCCCGGGCGACGGGGTCGGTGAGCAGGTCCAGGGCGTCCCGGGCGACGGCCGCGAGCACGGCGGCGCGCCCGGGCGGCGCGGCCAGGGCGCGCAGCAGGGTGCCGTCCGCACCGCGAACGGCGCGCGGGGCGGGCGGGGCGGCGCGGGCGGCCTCGTTGACCCGGGCCAGGGCGAGCGCGAGGTCGCGGGCGCGGGGTTCGGGCCACGGGGGTCCGTCGAGGTGCCCGCGGACCAACTGCGCGATGCAGGAGCGCAGTTCGCGGAATTCCGCGAGCCAGACCAGGTCGGCGTGGCCGAGGGCGGTGCCCGGCGGGACCAGGCCCGCGCCCATGATCCACGCGCGCAGCGGCGGGAGGGAGCCGAGCCGTTCCTCGGGGTGGGTGGTGGAGAGGAGGTCCAGACAGATCCGCCCGGCGTCGAAGCGCAGTTCCTGCGGGAGCGCGTCCGTGACCGTCCGCGTGGCCGTCTCCGTGGCTGTCCGCGTGGCCGTACCCAGTGCCATGTGCCTGTCACCGCCTAGGGGGCGACACCCGGGGCCGGTCGCGGGGAGCGGGCGGCGGGGTGCTCGTCAGGGCTGGGGAACCTTTCCCTCCCACAGTGCCCGCCCGCCCCCACGGCCGGAAGCCCCCCGACCGCCACGCGTTCCCCCGCGCACGGCCGCCCCGCGTCCCCCGCGTCCCCCCGCGCCCGGCCTTGCGCGGACGGCGACGCGCGCGCCCGGACGGCGACGGACGTGCGCGGGCGTCCGGTGACGGCGGCCCCGGGCTGCCCGGCCGGTGCGCCGCCGCTGCCGCCACTACCCGTCCGCGTACTTCGCGTCCGACGCCGGATCCAGTGCCAGCCGGTAGCCGCGCTTGACCACCGTCTGGATCAGCTTGGGCAGGCCGAGCGCCGTGCGCAGACGGGCCATGGCGGTCTCCACCGCGTGCTCGTCGCGGCCCGCGCCGGGCAGGGCACGGAGCAGGTCGGCGCGGGAGACCACCCAGCCGGGGCGCCGCGCGAGCGCCCGCAGCAGCGCCATCCCGGCGGGCGGTACGGGCTTCAGGTCGCCGTCCACCAGCACCGCGTGCCCGCGGATCTGCACCCGGTGCCCGGCGACGGGCAACGTCCTCGCGCGTCCCGGCAGTTCCTGGCACAGCACCTGCACCAGCGGCCCCAGCCGGAACCGCTCCGGCTGCACGGTCTCCACGCCGTGCGCCTGCAACGGCACGGCGGTCACCGGGCCGACGCACGCGGGCAGCACGTCATGCGCGAGCGCGGCCAGCAGCGCGCCCAGCAGCCCCCGCTCCTGCGCCCGGGACAGCAGGGACGCGGCCGCCGGGGCGCTGGTGAAGGTGAGTGCGTCGAGGCCGCCGGAGACGGCGGCGTCCAGCAGCCGGTCCAGCGGCCCGGGGTCCTCCGGCGGCAGCCACCGGTACACCGGCACCGGTACGACCTGCGCCCCGCCGGCCCGCAGCGCCTCCACGAACCCTGGCAGCGGTTCCCCGTGCAACTGGACGGCGACCCGGCGCCCGTCCACGCCCTGTTCCAGCAGCCGGTCGAGCACCTCGGCCAGGGACTCCGAGGACGGCGACCACTCCTCGGTGAGCCCGGCGGCCCGGATCGCGCCCTTGACCTTGGGCCCGCGGGCCAGCAGTTCGACCTCCCGCAGCCGGCCGAGCAGTGCCTCGCCCAGCCCCCAGCCGTCGGCCGCCTCCACCCACCCGCGGAAACCGATCGCGGTGGTGGCGACCACGACGTCGGGCGCCTGCCCGATGATCTCCTTGGTGGCGGCGAGGAGTTCACCGTCGTCGGCGAGCGGGACGATGCGCAGCGCGGGCGCGTGCACGACCGAGGCGCCGCGCCGCTGGAGCAGGGCGCCCAGTTCGTCGGCGCGGCGGGCCGCCGTCACCCCCACGGTGAACCCGGCCAGGGGCCCGGCCTGCCCGTCTCCGGTTCGCTGCTGTTCTTCGACCTCGCCCATGGTTCATCGTCCCGCGCTCGACTCGTCCCGCTGTTCCGTACCGTCCTGCCGCAAGAGCCTGTCAACCGCGCGTGACGGGCTCGGTTCACCGGCATGTCACCAGTGTTACGTCCCGGCCCGTCCGGCCGGCGCCGCGCCTCCGGCGGGACGACGTCGCGCCTCCGGCCGGGCGGCCTCACACCTCGGCGTAGCCGAGCCGCGGCTGCGTCCCGGTGGTGTCGGCGGCCGCCGGGGCCCGGTCGCCGTCCGGCCGGCGCAGGTATACGGCCCAGGTGACCGCGAAGGCCACGGCGTAGAAGGCCAGGAAGGCGACGAACGCGCCGGTGCCGGAGCCGTAGGAGAGGAAGGACTGGCGGAAGGCGAGGTTGATGCCGACCCCGCCGAGGGCGCCCACGGCCCCGATGAGCCCCATGGAGGCGCCCGACAGCCGCCGCGCGTACGCCGCCGCCTCCTCCCCGGCGAGTCCCCGGGCGAGGGCCTTGGCCCGGAAGATCCCGGGGATCATCTTGTACGTCGACCCGTTGCCGAGCCCGCTGAGCACGAACAGGACGACGAAGACGGCCACGAACAGCGGCAGCGACCTGTGCAGCCCGGCGGCGACGAGGGCGCCGGTGGCGGCGGCCATGGCGACGAAGTTCCACAGGGTGATGCGCGCCCCGCCGAACCGGTCGGCGAGCCTGCCGCCGACGGGCCGGATCAGGGAGCCGAGCAGCGGCCCGATGAAGGTGAGGTAGGCGGCCTGGAGCGGGGTGCGGCCGAACTGACTGGTCAGCACCTGTCCGAAGGCGAAGCTGTAGCCGATGAACGATCCGAAGGTCCCCACGTACAGGAAGGACATGATCCAGGTGTGGGCGTCCTTGGCTGCGTCCACGGCGGCGCCGGTGTCGTTGCGCACGGAGGCCAGGTTGTCCATGAACAGCGCGGCCAGGACGGCGGCGACGACGATCAGCGGGATGTAGATCCCGAGCAGCAGGCGCGGTCCGCCGCCCGCCCCGATGACGGCGAGGGCGGCGAGCTGGATGACGGGCACGCCGATGTTGCCGCCCCCGGCGTTGAGCCCGAGCGCCCACCCCTTCCTGTGCATCGGGAAGAAGGCGTTGATGTTGGTCATGGAGGAGGCGAAGTTGCCGCCGCCGATCCCGGCGAGGAGCCCGACCCACAGGAAGCCGGCGAAGGAGGTGCCGGGGTGCATGACCACGAAGGCGGCCACCGTCGGCACCAGCAGCAGGCTCGCGGAGACGATCGTCCAGTTCCGGCCGCCGAAGAGCGCCACCGCGAAGGTGTAGGGCACCCGTGCCACGGCGCCCACCAGGGTCACCACGGAGGTGAGCAGGAACTTGTCGGCCGCCGTCAGCCCGTACTCGGGCCCCATGAACAGCACGAGCACGGACCACAGGGTCCACACCGAGAACCCGATGTGTTCGCTGAGCACGGAGAAGAACAGGTTCCGGTGGGCGGTCCGCCTGCCCCTCGCCTCCCAGAAGGCCCGGTCCTCGGGGTCCCACTCCTCGATCCAACGCCTGCCCGCCATCCCGCCTCCACGTGTGCCGAGTGCCTGGCTCCCGAAGGTAGGAAGACGGCGTTTCGGCACTGTGGCGGTGGGTGACCTCCAGGGAACGTCGGTCTCACGCCGCGGGGTGCGGCGGTGAGAGGGCGGGCTCGGCCGGGCGGCGGTGCTCCGTCCCCGTCGGCCAGAGCCGTGGCCCGCGCCGTGCCGCCAGGTCCTCGATCCAGCCGAAGGCGAGGACCACCGCGGCGATCAGCGGCCACACCAGCACGGACATCCACAGGCCGTACGTCCGGTCGAGCAGCGACGCGGCGCCCTCGCTCTGCAGGAACGGCAGGTCGTAGGCCTGGTCGAGGAGCGGGACCGTGGCGGTGATGAGCAGGTTGTGCCAGAGGTAGACGGTGACGGCCCGGTTGTTGGCGAGGGTGATGAGCTTGCGCCAGCGGCACAGCCGGGCCGGGAACTCCCGCCAGGCCGGGGCGTACTGGAGGAGGATCACGACGGCGCCGAAGGACCAGGCCGCCTGGGCGAGCGGGATGTCGTTCAGGTCCCAGCCGTCGGGACCCTGGTGACCGGCGGCCCACCACAGGCCCAGCGCCATCAGCAGGGCGGCGGCGGAGACGGCCAGGTAGCGCGGGACCCTCGCCAGGAAGCCCTCGTGGTGGGCGATGCCCAGGATCCAGCAGCCGCCGTACACCGCGAAGTCCGTCACCGCCTCCCCCGTCTCACCGGGGATCCGCGGCAGGCCCGTGGCGAGCACCGCGGTGAGGGCGAGAGGGGCGAGCAGGGTCGGCCAGGGCGCCCGGCGGAACGCGCGCAGCAGCAGCGGGGAGGCCACGACGAACCACAGGTAGGCGCGCAGGTACCACAGCGGGCCCGCCGCGTCCTGCGGCCAGGCCGCCTCCAGCAGGCCCGAGCCGGAGCCCAGGTGCGCGGGGTAGGGCGGGGCGCCGAGCGGGACGACGTAGTCGAGCAGCCTGGCCGGCCCGAGGGTGCCGCCGAGGTCGGGGTCCTTCAGCGGGTTCCAGCCGCCCAGCAGCATCAGCGGGAGCAGCACCGCGCCGAACGCCCACAGCGGGGGCAGCAGCCTGCGCAGCCTGCCCTTGATCACGCTCAGGGCGGGGCGGTCCAGGGAGCGGGGGACGGGCGGCGGAGCGGACGGCGGACCGGCGGTGCGGGACACCGACGCCGGCGGGGCGGCCGGAGTCGGCGGGGCGGCCGGAGTCGGCGGGGCGGCCGGGGACGGGGTCGGAGACGGGGTCGCGGTGGATATCCGTGGCGCGGTGGGTGCCGGTGCCGCGGCCGGTGCCGCCGTCGGGCGTGCGGGCCGGGCCGTCCGTCGTCTGGCGGGGGCGGCCTCTGTCCGTCGTACGGACCGGGCCGTCCGTCGTGTGGTCGGAGCCACTGCCGACCGCGCGGGCCGGGCCGCCGTCCGTCGTACGGGCCGGGTCGCTGTCGGCCGTACGACGCGGGCCACCGTCCGTCGTACGGGCCGGGCCGCCGTCGGGCGGGTGGTGCGGGCCGCCGTCGGGCGGGTGGTGCGGGCCGCCGTCGGGCGGGTGGTGCGGGCCGCTGTCGGCCGGGGGGTGCGGGTCGGCGGGCTCCGGGGGGCGCCTGCGGTGGATGTGGGTGGCCATCAGGCGAGGTGCTCCGGGGAGGCGGGGGCCGCGGGCGTGCCGGTGGCGGGGCCCGGGGCCGAGGTCGGGCCGGGGGCGGTGGTGGGTCCGGGGGCTCCGGTGGGGCCGGGCGCCGACGTCACCGGCACCGGGGTGCCGGGACCGTCCGCGACCGTTCCCGGCGCGCCGGAACCGCTGGCGCCACTGGCACCGCTGCCTGTCCCGCTCCCGCCGCCGCTTCCGCCCCCACCGCCGGCTCCGCCCGCTCCCCCCGCCGAGGCCGACGGGTCGGGGCCGGGCGAGCCGCCGCCTCCGGTGCCCGGTGCCGCCGGTTCGGTCGAGGTGGTGACCGGTGGCGGGCTCGGCTCGGTGACCGGGCCGCCGCCCGTGCCCGGACCCGGCGGCCGGGTCCCGGCGGTTCCCGAGGTGGCCGACCGCGGGGGCGAGGCTCCCGGCCGGTGCGGCCCGGCGGACGGACCGGCCGCGGCGCCGGCGGCGCCCGGCGCCGGCCCTGCGCCGCCGGCGGCCGGTGCGGACACGCCCGGCACCCCCGGCAGCCCGGACGCGCCCGGCGCACCCGGTACGGCGACGCCCGCCCCCACTCCGGCACCCGTGGCGGCGCCGGGCGCACCGGCCGGGTCCGACGGCTCCGCCGAGGTGCCGACCCTGCTCGCGGGCCGGTCGTCCGCCTGGCCCGGCACGGGCAGCCAGGGTGCGGTCGAGTTGCCGGACGCGAGGGTGACGACGATGACGGCGGCGTAGACCGCGCAGCTCAGCCCGGCCGCCATCCCGATCCGGCGGAACCGGCGGCTGCGGCGGCCGGACGCGTCGACGAAGACCGGCCCGTCACAGCCGCCGGGCCCCCGCTCCCCGCTGCGGCCGTCCGGCTCCTCCCCGGCACTTCCTGTGCGTCCGGTGCGGTCGAGCCGGACGGACAGCTCGTCCGGGACGGGGACGCAGGGCCAAGGCTCCTGCCACGGGTCCGCGACCCGCAGCGCGGGCACGGCACCGGTCTCCGGGAATCTCTGGGTGCCGTCGTCCCCCTCAGCGCTTCGCGCATCCGGCGCACCGCGTTCGGCGGCAGGCGCCGATCCAGCCGTCGACGCGGCTTCGGGCCATACGGGTCGGGCTTGATCCAGCCCCTTTTCCACGCGCACGTTCTTTCCCCCACGGGAGTGTTCCGGGCGCGCCTACGACCCCGAGCCCGCGTCGCCGGAACAGGCCCCCACCTGCCCGAGCGCCCCCCTTGTCACACCGTGCTCGGCGGTCATGAACGTATGCCCGCGGGGGACGCCCCCACCGTGAAAGATCAATGGTGAACGGAATTGACCGATTCACCGTTGGCCGGAAACCATCCGGTTTCGGTCGCCGTGTCTCCGTCCGGTCTTTCCGGCAGGGGCGGTGCCCTTCAGCCTCCTTCGGGCCCCCTTCAGACCCGTTCCGGCTCTCAGGTGCCTTCAGTCGCTCCTACTTCAGGTACGGCCCGTCGGTGCCGACCTTGCCGGGCGCCGCGTTCCTGCCGCCCAGGTCGAGCACGTAGACCCGCAGGTCGCCCTTGCCCGGGGCGGCGACGGTCAGGGTGCCGGCGGTGACCTGCCGGACGTCCCCGGTGACGGCGTCCTTGTACGTGCCGTTCGGGATGCCGGTGTAGGTGGCACCGTCGGTGACGGCGACCAGTGCGAAACTGTCCACGCCGGTGGCCGCGTCGGTGTAGCGGCGCTTGAAGTTCATGCCGCCGCCCGAGACGCCCTCGGTGGAGTACTGGCCCATCTGGAGGGCGGGCACGGCGCGCCGGATCTGGTTCAGCCGCTGGAGGTGCTTGGCCAGGGGCTGGGCCAGGGTGGTGGCGACGGCCCCGCTCGCGCTGTCGGCCTGGGAGAACCGGGAGGCGGTGACGGTGCCTTCGAGGTGGTCGCCGTAGTACGCGCGGCCGGTGGTGGCCAGCGGGCAGCGCGGGCCGCAGTCGATGGTCTTGCCGGCCTGGAACTGGATCTCCGAGCCGTAGTAGAGGGTCGGGATGCCGCGGAAGGTCCACATCAGGGCCATGTTCTCGGCCCAGGCGTCCTGCCCTCCGTCGTAGCGCACGCTCGACTTGTTGGGTCCGTAGTCGTGGCTGTCGACGTAGACGACGTTGTAGGTGGCGTCGTTGGTGGAGTCGTCGGAGTCCTTGCCGTTGCTGAAGGCGTTGTGCGCGTCACCGAAGTTCATGTGCATGCGCATGTCGATGATGTTCATGCCGGAGAACTTCGAGTGGTCGGGCGTGTGGTAGCTGTTGCCGTCCAGGAAGGCGTTGGTCGAGGTGGGCTGCTGCCCGGTGCCCAGCTGCTCCTCGTAGTTGTACTGGTCGAGGGCGGCCTGGGTGTCGTCGGCGGTGTACTCCTTGCGTTCCTTCCAGGTGTAGAACTGCGCGGAGTGGTTGACCGAGCCGCGGTTCCACTTGTCGTTGACGAACGCGCCGACCTCGCCGAAGACGAAGAAGTCCTGTGCCTTGTCCGGCCCCCAGTCCTGGGCGACGCGCTGCTGGACGGCGGGCAGGAAGCGGCGGTTCCAGGTGATGCGGGGGATGTGGACGGCGGTGTCGACGCGGAAGCCGTCGACGCCCATGTCGATGTACTTGTCGTAGGCGCCGATGAGGTAGTTCTGCACCTCGGGGTTCTCGGTGTTGAAGTCGGCGAGGTCGTCGGCGAGCCAGCAGGAGCGGGAGTCCTCGCCCTCCCAGTTGCCGATCCAGCACTGGTGGTAGTACTTCGAGGGGAACATGCCGCTGGTGGGGCTGGGCCACTGGCAGTTGTAGAGCGTGTAGCCCTCGGGGCTCTTCTGGCCGGTGGGCCTGCCCCAGTTCAGGCAGGTGTTGCCGGAGGGTTCCGCGGTCGACCACAGGTCGCCGTTGTAGTACGACTTGCCCGACTTGGGCTCGACGGTCAGCCCGTCGTACTCGAAGCCCGGCTGCTTCTCGTCGTAGTACCAGGACCACTGGGAGTCGCGCACGCCGTACACGGTCGGCACGAACAGGCCCTTGGCGCCCCAGCGGGAGCTGTGGTTGTAGACGACGTCCTGGTAGATCTTCATGCCCTTGGCGTGGGCGGCGTTGATGAGGTCCTGGTAGGAGGCGCCCGCCGACTCCAGGCGCGGGTCCACCTTGTAGAAGTCCCAGCCGTGGTAACCGTGGTAGTCGTAGTCGGACCGGTTGAGGACCACGGGGGTGATCCAGACCGCCGAGAAGCCGAGGGCCTTGATGTAGTCGAGTTTCTCGACCAGGCCCTTGAAGTCGCCGCGGAACATGGGGTCGTGGTTGGCCGCGTTGCCGGAGGCGACGTCCTGGTTGCCGCCGCGGTCGTTGCTGCTGTCCCCGTCGTAGAAGCGGGCGGTGAGGACGAAGTAGATCGGGTCCTTGCGCGGGTCACCGCCGAGCATGGTGCCCTGCTGGGCCGGGGGCGGTGCCTGGCCGGTCTTCGCGTTCGCCGGCGCGGAGGCGGCGGAGGTGTTGCCCGCCGCGTCGACCGCCTGGACCGTGTACGTGTACGTGGTGTCCGCTTCGAGTCCGGTGTCGGAGTAGACGGTGGATCCGGTGCTGACCACCGCCGTGCCCCTGCTCCCGCCCGTGCGGGTGATCTGGTACCCGGTGACGGCGGTGTCGTCGGTGGACGGCTCCCAGGTGAGCACGACGGAGGTGCCGGTCGCGGAGGCCTTCACGGAGGCGGGCACGGTCGGCGCGGTGGTGTCGGGGACGGTGGCCGCGCAGGGGTCCTTCGCGTCCTTGGTGACCTTGCCCGCCTTGACGGTGCTGAGACCGCCGGACAGCGCGTAGTTGGCGCCGTTGTTGTTGTCCCAGGTGCCGTTGCCGTTGTTGAAGGTGGCCTGCCAGCCCGTCGCCGTGCCCAGGCCGACGGTCTTCTTCACCCAGCCGGTGCAGGCCGCGTCCATGGTGACGCCGGGGACCGTGGTCCAGGCGCCGCCGTTCGGTGCCCAGTGCAGGTTGACGGTGGACCAGCCGGTGCCGGTGGTGGCGTAGAAGACGGTGGCGCTCTGCGCGCTGCCGTCACCGCCTCCGCTCCCGTTGTCGCTGCCGCACGGGTCGCTGTGCGCGATGACACCGTCCTTGACGGTGACGGTGCCGCTGCCGAGGTCGTAGTTCTTGCCGCCGTTGTTGTCCCAGGTGCCGGTGCCGTTGTTGAAGGTGGCCTTGAGCCCGGCAGCCGATCCCAGGTCGACGGTCTGCTTCACCCAGTCCGTGCAGGCGGCCTCCATCCGCACGCCCGGCACGGTGGTCCAGCTGCCGCCGTCCGGCGCCCAGTGCAGGTAGTACGAGGACCAGGCGCGGGTCTTGGTGTAGTAGAAGACGGTCGCGGTGCTGGTGCTGGTGCCGGTGCCGGTGCCGGTTGTGGCGGTGGTGGTGCCCGTGGCACCGGAGGCGGGCGTCCCGGCGGCCAGCAGGCCCGCGGCCAGGGCGGCCACGGAGGCCAGCGCGACGCCTGCGGTCCGCCGCGGCCTCCGCCGGAAGGGTCTGAACAGCGGTGGTCGGTTTCTCTCCATCGAGGACTCCTCGGACGGGTCCGCCGGGCAGCACCAAGCTCCCGTACGGCCACGGGGAGAGCTGCGCGAGCGGCGGAGCAGTTGAGCGGGTGGCTGAACTGAAGGCCGAGACACGCCACTCGACCGCAGAATCTTGCGAAAGACGCTGCAAGTTTCTGCGGGGAGATTACTCAGGCGGGACGGGGGCGTAAAGGGTCCGCACAGGGACTCGCCCGCTGCCCGTGGTACGGCGGGGCCGTCAGGCCCGCCACCAGGCCCACCACCAGGGCCGTCCCCGCGGGTCAGGTGAGCAAGTTCTTTCCGCAGGTTTCAGGCTCCTTGTGGCGGATGGCCGCGCGCGCGTCGGCCGCCCGGGCCCGCACGGTATGCGGTGGCAGGAGGCCCGGGGCGGGAACCGCTGCGAGGGCCTGTGCCCGGACCGGGGCCCGCGACACCGGGGGCGCGGTCCCGCTCCCGTCCCGGCAGGCCCGGCAGAGGCCACCCCGCAGGGCTTCCGGGCGGCCCGGGACGCGGCAGTCCGTGCATTCCATGAGCGCGGGAGGCACGGAGGGTGCCTGCGGACCGGCCGGGACGGGCGGCAGCTTGTCCACGAGCCGGCGCCGTACGAACGCCCCGGGTGCGTGGACGTGGTCGGGCAGGCCGGTGACGAGGACGCGCGTGAGGTGATCGGGACTCACCCCGCGCCTGAGCCATTCGGCCGCCGGCTCCTCCAGCGCCGCACAGTCGGCGGCGGAGAGGGCGAGGCGGGGGTCGTGCAGGCCGAGGCGGGCGAGGGTGTCGCGGGCGGTGGAGGGGTACGCGTCGGCGGTCGGGGCGGAGGGCGGCGACTCAGCCGGAGTGCGGGCCCCGCTCTCGGGCGCGGAGGCGGATGCGGACGCGCCCGGCACGTCACCCTCCACCAGCCGCGCCCACCACTCGTCATCCCGTGCGGTACGGGACCAGTACGTCAGGAACACCCACCGCGTGCCGGTCGCCGCGCCGTCGACCGGGGCGACCCGCCGCCGTACGCGCCGCAAGTGCCCCGCCGCGCTCAGCTCGTTGAGCGCCGAGCGCACCGCCTGCTGGCCGTAGAGCGGTTGGGCCTTGGCGAGGGTCTTCGCGTCCATCGCCGCGTTCTCGTCGAGCCGGTCGATCAGGTTCGCGAGGTACGCCGCGCGGGCGTGCAGCCGGTCGAAGTCGCCCGAGCGGGGCGGCGCCTGGTCCGGGGCGGACCGCTTGCCGTAACCAGGCTTGGCCAGGGGATGCGCTGCGCGTGCGGGCAGGGCAGCGCTAAGGTTTCCGTCAGCCACGGATCGACTCTCATTCGATCTGGGGGTGAGACCCCGGCGGGTGCTGGTAACACCCGACCGGGGTCGTTTGTTGCTGCGAACGCTAGAGGGTCGCGACCGTGCGTCGCAACTCGCTCACGAAAAGTCAGCGTGGCCGGGACGGGGAGGGCGGGAGGGTGGGTTGAGGCCTACCGCCCATTCCTTCAAGAAGCGGCTCGGGTCTCGCGGCCCGGAGCCCGGGGCTCAGGCTTCGTCGCAGGCAGCGAGCGTGAGGAAGGCCGACCAGGCATCGGCGGCCACGGAGAAACGGGGGCTTCGAGCCCCGAGCTTCGAGTCGCGGATGTGGATGGTGAGGGGGGCCTGGGGGGTGGTGGCGACTTCCAGGCAGGCGGCGTCTTCGAAGTCGCTGTAGCTGGACTTGCGCCAGGCGTAGGCGAGTTCGAGGCAGGCACTACCCTCCGAGTCGCTGTAGCTCGACTTGAACCATGACAGGCCGTCGCTCACAGCTCCTCCGCCACCTTCCTGATGAACCGGGCAGACTCCTCAACACTAAGCGCCTGCATGCGGATCATGCCATAGCGCTGAGTGAGTGCACTGAGCTTGTCCCCGTCAGAGTAGAGCGCACCCGTCGACTGCCCGTCCACAAAGGCGAATCGCTCATGGTCGCAGGTTTCGGCGAGCACCATCGGCCCGCTGAGCGCCGCAGTCGGGGCGCTGAGGAACGGAAGTACCTGGATGGACAAGTGAGCCCGCTGACCGACCTCCAGCAGGTGGTCGCACTGCCGACGCATGACATCACGGTCGCCCACAACCGAGTGCAGGGCGGCCTCGTGGATGACGAAGCTGAAGTGCGTCGGGGGTCTGCTGACCAGCTTCTCCTGCCGTTTCAGTCGCGCAGCAACCCGCTCCTCCACCGTTTCCTCATCCAGAGGCGGGCAGTTGCTGCTGATCAGTGCACGCGCGTACTCCGACGTCTGCAACAGCCCTGGGACCAGAAGCGGCTCGTACCACTGCATGGTGATCGCCTCGGCCTCCACGAGCACGTACTGCTGTGTACGCTCCGGAAACGGCTCCGGCTTCAGGTACTCGTGCGCCGCGCTCAACTTCCCCCGCGCCCCGCACAACTGGTCCGCGATCTGCAACAGCCGCAACGTCGGCCTGCGCCGCCCGCACTCCATCGACTTGACGTACTCGTAGTCGTACCCGGCCTCCTCCGCCAGGGCCTGGCGGCTGACCTGGGCCTCCTCGCGCCACAGCTTGATCTGACCGCCGCAGTACCGCCAGTTCTGCTGCGCCTGCTGGGACTCCCCCGCGGCCACGCGCCCTCACCCGCCTCCCGCCGACACAGCGCGTACGTACACGCTGTGTACCCGACTCGCCACCATGAGGCTAGCCACCGGCCACGGGGCGTCTCCGCGGTTCGGCCGGGTTACACCCGCAAGGGCGCGCGGCCGACGGCTCAGTCCGTCTTCCCGGAGTCCTTCTCCGGACCCTTCTCGTCCTTCTCCGCCAGCTTCCCGATGTAGTCCTGGGCCTTGTCGACGGCGGAGTCGATCTTGTCGTGGTGCTTGCCGCCGGTCTTGTCGTCGATGAAGTCGCCGGCCTTCTCCAGACCGGCGGAGATCTTGTCGCCGTGGGTCTCGGCGAGGTCCTCGACCTTGTCCTTGAGGTTCTTCAGGTTCTTGAGCTGTTCGAACATGTGCGTGCGTTCCTCTACAGCGGTGTAGTTGCTGAGCTCTCATGATCTCATCGCGGGCCGCCGTGCACGCACCGTCCGTGTACAGCCGCGCCGCGTACCGCCGCGGCCACTCCCGGGACGGCGCGGCGGCCCGCAGCCTGGTGCCGCCGAACGACGGAGCCCACACGTACCCCACGCGAGGAACCCCACGCCCATGCCGACGACGCCCTCCCCCAGCACCACGCCCCGCCGCTCGCCCGGCGCGCTGCCCCGTGACATCGAGTGGCGCATGCCGCGCCACGCCCGCAGCGTGGGGCGGGCGCGGACGTACCTGCGGGAGCAGATGGCTTCGTGGAAGGTTCCGCAGGAGGTGACGGAGACGGCCGTACTGCTGCTGAGCGAGCTGATGACGAACGCGTACCGGCATGCGAGGACGGCGCCGGGGCGCGAGATCTGGGCCCGCTGCGTGCTGGACGACACGGGCCGGCTGCGTGTGACGGTCACCGACGCGAACGAGAGCCTGCCGGTGCCCCGCGAGGCGTCATGGGAGGACGAGTCCGGCCGGGGCCTGGCCTTGGTGGCCGAACTGGCGGACGACTGGGGAGCGGAACCCCGGCCCGGCGGGATCGGCAAGACGGTCTGGTTCGAGCTGGACGCGGCAACTGACGCCGGGGCCCTGTGAGCCGGGCGTGCCCCGCTCTACTGCCAGAAGACCTCTTCCACCACGATCTGGGGGTCCTCGGTCCGCTGCACGAAGACGTACCTCAGCCACCCGTGCCCGTTGTCGAAATACAGAACACGAGGCCCTTTCGGGTCGCTGGACCTGGCGGGCTCGACACTCATGCTCGCAGTCAGACCGGCATCGGTCTCGACGTCACGGAAATACGGGTCCGCCGCCGTGACCAACTCGGCACGTGCCGCATCGAGCGCCTTGCGGACGTGCTCGGGAAGCGCGTCACGTGCGGCCTGCGCCTTGAGCGTCCAGTCCATCTGCCAGGGCGGCCCCCATGAACCCGGCGTCCGTCACTGCCCGGGCTCCGTCCGGGCCGCCAGGTGCCGGATGTTGGAGGCTTCCTCCAGGAGCGCTGCGGCCTCGGCGGCGTCGTCGCATTCGTACGCGGCCCGGTGTTCGAGAGCGGTGACGTAAGCGTCGAGGTGCGGGTCGCGGGCGATGGCGTACTCGCCCCACCAGCGGGCCATGAAGGCGGGGACGGTGGTGACGTCGTAGGCGTCCGCGACGTACCGCTTCCAGTGGGCGTCGAAACCAGGGAGCAGCTGCGGAGCGTGCTGCGCGATGGCGGCCCGCAGGGCTTTCGGGTTCCTGTCCGGCATGGGCGGGACGCCGGGTGTGGGGTGCGAGGCTGCTGCCGTCATCGGTCCTCCGGAAGGGTGCGAAGGATGCGGGGCGCCATGGCATTCACCGTACCGCCTCCCCGGCCCGACCCCGCCGCCCGCACGACGAAGGCCCCGCCGCTCGGAAGCGGCAGGGCCTTGTCTCACATGGGGTCCCCGCGGGTGCGGGTGAGTGGAGATGGCGGGAATCGAACCCGCGTCCAACGGTGCGGAACCAGGGCTTCTCCGTGTGCAGTCCGCTTCGATTTTCTCGGCCCCGGAGATCACGCGGACAAGTCTCCGACGGGCTCAGTCACTGTTTGGTTTCCCTCTTCACCCCGTGACCGGGATCAAGGTTTAGTCCCCTAGCTGATGCCAGGATCCGGGTCGGGAACAGCCCCGGGCTGACACTCCCTTATAGGAGGCTCGCCGTCGCTACCTGAGATCAGGCAGCGAGGGCGAAGGCCTGCTGGGAGGAATCGCGCTTGGTATTGGCGATTATTTTTTTCGGCCTGTGGTTTACGAGATCATGGCCGCTTCCTCGACACGCTTCCCCTGCTTCGACAGCCGCTGTCGAAACCGATCATCCCCATGTTGATTTTTCAAACCCTCCGAAGAGGGACCCTTCCGGAGAAGGGGGCCTGCACCGGCTGTGCGGTGCGATGCCATCGTACGTGACCAACGCGGGTCCTTGCCAGCTTATTCCCGGGCCCCGGCCCGCCCGCGTCCGCCGGGGCGCCCGCTACGCCCGCTGCTTGCGCCGCACCGCCGAGATCGCCCGCTCCGCCTCGCGCCGGTCCTGCTTCTCGCGCAGGGTCTGCCGCTTGTCGTACTCCTTCTTGCCCTTCGCCAGCGCGATCTCGATCTTGGCGCGGCCGTCCTTGAAGTACAGGGCGAGGGGCACGATGGTGTGGCCCGTCTCCTGGGACTTCGACTCCAGCTTCTCGATCTCCTCGCGGTGCAGCAGCAGCTTCCGCTTGCGCCGGGCGCTGTGGTTGGTCCACGTGCCCTGGCTGTACTCCGGAACGTGCACGTTGTGGAGCCACGCCTCGTGGTCGTCCAGTTGCACGAAGCCGTCGACCAGCGAGGCCCGCCCCTGGCGCAGCGACTTCACCTCGGTGCCGGTGAGGACCAGACCGGCCTCGTAGGTGTCGAGGATGTGGTAGTCGTGCCGCGCCTTCTTGTTCTGCGCGATCAGCTTGCGCCCTTTTTCCTTAGCCATAGTGCCGCCCATTTTGGCACCACACAGGGGGTGTACGGAAAGTCCATTTCCCGGGGCCCCAGGGTTCCCCACCGCTCCCCCGGACCGGCCGGCGGGGCAGCCGGGTCAGGACGGGTCGCCCAGTCCGGTCAGGACCGTACGGGCCCGGCCCACCGGGTCGCCCCCCGCGTCCAGGTCGGGAGTGATGCCGCGGCCGTCCACGCCGCGCCCGCCCGGGGTGCGGTAGTGGCCGACGGTCAGCTCGGCGACCGATCCGTCGGGCAGTCGCGTCGGCATCTGCACCGAGCCCTTGCCGAAGGTCCGGGAGCCGACGACGACGGCCCGGCCGCGGTCCTGGAGCGCCCCGGTGAGCATCTCGGCCGCGCTCATCGTGCCGCCGTCGACGAGCGCGACCAGCGGCCTGGACGTGTCGCCGCCGGGCTCGGCGTGCAGGGCGCGCTGCTCGCCGTCGACGTCGTAGGTGGCGACCAGGCCGCCGTCGAGGAAGGCGGAGGCGGTGGTGACCGCCTCGGTGACCAGACCGCCGGAGTTGCCGCGCAGGTCCAGGATGATCCCGGAGCCGGGCCGCGCGGTCCGTACGGCCGTACGGACCTTGTCGCCGGCGCCCCGGGTGAAGGCGCTGATCCTGATGACCGTCGTCCCGTCGGCGAGCCGCCGCACGGTGACGGGGTCCGTGGACAGCCGGGCCCGCCGCAGCGTGCGCGTCCAGGTGCGCGTGCCGCGCTCGAGCCCCAGGGTGACGGGGGTGCCGGCGGCCGCGTCCTCGGCGTCGCCGCGCAGTAAGGAGACGACGTCGGTGACGGGCAGCCCGTCCACCTTCTCGCCGTCCACACTGCGCAGCCGGTCACCGGACCGGATCCCCGCGTCGGCGGCCGGCGAGCCGGTCTGCACCTTCATCACGTCGATCCGGCCGTCCCGCTCGCGCCGCGCCCACAGGCCCACGCCGGTGTACCGGCCGGCCAGGGAATCCTGGAACTGCGCGAAGTCGCCCGGGGAGTAGACGGCACCCCAGCGGTCGCCGCTGCGGCTGACGGCGTGCTCGGCGGCCTCCACCGGGGACTTGCCCGCGGCCATGGCCTCGGCGGCGGCCCGCGCCACCTGGCCGTCCGCGGCGGCCGGCGGGCCGGAGGCGGAAGAGGACCCGGACGACGCCCCGGCCGCGTACCCGGACGGGGCCGAACGGCCTGCCGCCGCCGCGGACTTGCGCTCGTGTCCCGGCAGCGAACCGGTCGCCGCCCCGGCGACGAGGACCCCCACGAACACCAGCGTCAGACTTGCCCCGGAGCGGCTGCGGCGGGGCGGGCAGAACGGGTCACGGCCTGACATGGCGGTGAGTCTAGGACAACGCGACGGGGCCGCACGCGCGCTCGGCGGTGCGGCCCCGTAGGCGTGTGTCACACCTTCAGGTACTTGCGCAGCGCGAGGAACCCGGCGAGCGCGGGGATCAGGAAACTCGCGGCGAGGATGAGCGGGAGCTTGGTGAGGACCGCGTCCCAGCCCACGAAGTTGATCAGCTGGAGCTTGGAGGACAGCGCCACTCCGTGGTCGATCACGAAGTACTGCACGGTCACCAGGAACGAGGAGGCCAGCAGGCCGCCGATCAGCCCGGAGACGGCGGCCTCCATGATGAACGGCGCCTGGATGTAGAAGCCGGAGGCGCCGACCAGCCGCATGATCCCGGTCTCCCGGCGGCGGCTGAACGCGGAGACCCGCACGGTGTTGACGATCAGCAGCGTCGCCACCGTGAGCATCACCGCCATCACGCCCCGGGCCGCCCAGTTCAGGTAGCCGAGCAGGGTGAAGAGGTTGTCCAGGATGCTCTTCTGGTCCTGCACGGACTGCACGCCGTCACGGCCGTTGAAGGCGCTGGCGATGACCTGGTACTGCTCCGGGTTCTTCAGCTTGATCCGGTACGACTCCTGCATCTGGTCCGGCGTGATCGAGGCCGCCAGCGGGGAGTGTCCGAACTGCTCCTTGTAGTGCTTGTACGCCTCGTCCTGGGACTCGTACGTGACCTTCTCCACGACCGGCATCTTCTGCAGGTCGGCGAGGATCGCCTTCTTCTGGTCCTCGGTGACCGCGCCCTTGGCGCAGTTGGCGTCGGACTCGGCGTTGCTCTTGTTGCAGAGGAAGATCGACACGTTGACTTTGTCGTACCAGTAGCCCTTCATCTTGGTCACCTGGTCGCTCAGCAGCAGCGAGCCGCCGAACAGGGCCAGGGACAGGGCCACGGAGACGATGACGGCGAACGTCATCGTCAGGTTGCGGCGGAGACCGACACCGATCTCCGACAGGACGAACTGGGCGCGCATGGCGTCTGGTCAAGCCTTTCCGTCGTGGACTTCTCAGTGCTGGTAGCCGTAGACGCCGCGCGCCTGGTCGCGGACGAGGCGGCCCTTCTCCAGCTCGATGACGCGCTTGCGCATCTGGTCCACGATGTTCTGGTCGTGGGTCGCCATCACCACGGTGGTGCCCGTCCGGTTGATCCGGTCGAGCAGCTTCATGATGCCTACGGAGGTCTGCGGGTCGAGGTTGCCGGTGGGCTCGTCGGCGATCAGCAGCTTGGGCCGGTTCACGAACGCCCGCGCGATGGCGACGCGCTGCTGCTCACCGCCGGACAACTCGCCCGGCCTGCGGTCCTCCTTGCCGCCGAGCCCGACGAGGTCCAGCACCTGCGGCACGGACTTGCGGATCTCGCCCTTCGACTTGCCGATGACCTCCTGCGCGAAGGCCACGTTCTCCGCGACCGTCTTGTTCGGCAGCAGGCGGAAGTCCTGGAACACGGTGCCCAGCTGGCGGCGCATCTGCGGCACCTTCCAGTTGGACAGCCGCGCGAGGTCCTTGCCCAGGACGTGCACCTGTCCGTGGCTGCACCGCTCCTCGCGGAGGATCAGCCGCAGGAAGGTGGACTTTCCGGAGCCGGAGGACCCCACGAGGAACACGAACTCGCCCTTCTCGACTTCCAGGGAGACATCCCTGAGAGCGGGGCGGGTCTGCTTGGGGTAGACCTTGGAGACATTGTCGAATCGGATCACGGATGCACCACGGGTCGCCGGGGGTAGATGAGCGTGACCATACGCGAGTCGGGTGTGCGAGCGCAGTCACCGGTCGGGGTTGGGGACAGTTGTGCGTTTTGTCTTCTCGTCCCCGCCGTACGTCCCTCCCGACGGGATCGCGGAGGACCCCGCGCTGAAATCCGGGGAACCTGGCATGGTGGAGAAGGGAACGTTCGCGGGGCCGCGGACGTTGTCGGGATGTAATCGGTGCGAGGAGGGCGAGCGCATGACGTACGACCGGCTGGTGTGCGCGAACTGCGCGGCGCCCGTGAGCGAGGGCCGGTGCCCGGTGTGCCGCGCGAACCGCGAGCGGCTGCAGCAGGAGAACAACTTCCTCGCCGGGCTGAACCCGATGGCGCTGGTCGCGCTGCTGGCGGTGCTGATCGCCGGGGTGGCGCTGCTGGCGCACCAGACCGCGTAGCCGCGGTCCTCGAGTCGGACAGGGCGAAGGGGCCCGGAGCGGTTCGCTCCGGGCCCCTCACCGTGCGTCGGTCACGCCCCGTGGGGCTGTGGGCACGCTCAGGCGGCGGCGCCGCCGCGGCCCGCCATCACGCGCGGCAGCACGCGGAAGCCGATGCCGCCGGCGATCATCGTCGCGGCGCCGATCAGCAGGAACGCGGTCTGGCCCGCACCGGTCTCGGCCAGCGCCTTGCCGCTGCCCTGGGGCGCGGCGTTCGACGTGTCGGCGGTGGTGTCCGAGCCGGTGTCGGTCAGGGCCGAGGAGCCCTGCTCCTGCGGAACGGTGTTGTTGCTGCTGCCGCCGTCGGGGGTGGTGCCGCCGGTGGTGTCGCCACCGCCGCCGTTGCCGCCGGTGCCGCCACCGTTGCCGTTGCCGCCGTTGTCACCGGAGCCACCGTTGTCGCCCGAGCCACCGTTGTCGCCCGAGCCACCGTTGTCACCGGAGCCACCGTTGTCGCCCGAGCCACCGTTGTCACCGGAGCCACCGTTGTCGCCCGACCGTTGTCGCCCGAGCCACCGTTGTCACCGGAGCCACCGTTGTCACCGGAGCCACCGTTGTCGCCCGAGCCACCGTTGTCACCGGAGCCACCGTTGTCGCCGGAGCCACCGTTGTTGCCCTCGCCACAGCTAGGGTCGACGACGATGTCGCAGGGGTCGCCGTCCCCCGCCTTCAGGCCGAGGCTGACCGGGCCGACCTGCACGTTCGCGTCCAGCGCGGAAGCCGCTCCCGCGGCGGTCAGCGAGGCACCCGCGGCGATCACGGCGCCCGCGGCTATGCGCGCGACCCGGACCCGCGTCTTCTTCGTCATATGTTCGCTACCCCCAGTAGCCGATCGTCAATGAGGCCGCGCTCGGGGCAGTGATCGACGGAGACAGCTGAAAGATGAAGCCCCCCGGTTCACATGCGCCCCGTTGGATACGCATGCCGCGCCTCACCCTTCCCATATTTCAAAGCAACGTCAAGGCCGTTGCGACCGCGATGTCCGGGTACGCGTTCTTTGCCGGACGAAGAGCGATGTGAGTGTGACGCAAAACCCAGACATCGGGTACGGAAAAGGCAACTGCCGCCCCGAGGGCAGCAGTTGCCTTGTCGACAAAGCGTCCGTTTTTTACTTGCTCTGCTGTTCCTGCTGCTTGCGCCAGCGAATTCCGGCCTCCAGGAACCCGTCGATCTCGCCGTTGAACACGGCCTCGGGATTGCCGACCTCGAAATCGGTGCGCAGGTCCTTCACCATCTGGTACGGGTGCAGGACGTAGGAACGCATCTGGTTGCCCCAGGAGTTGCCGCCGTCGCCCTTGAGGGCGTCCATCTTGGCCTGCTCCTCCTGGCGGCGCCGCTCCAGCAGCTTGGCCTGGAGGACGTTCATCGCCGTGGCCTTGTTCTGGATCTGCGAGCGCTCGTTCTGGCAGGAGACGACGATGCCGGTGGGCAGGTGGGTGATGCGGACCGCGGAGTCGGTCGTGTTCACGCCCTGGCCGCCGGGGCCGGAGGACCGGTAGACGTCGATGCGCAGTTCGCTCTCGTCGATCTCGACGTGGTCGGACTGCTCGACGACGGGGAGGATCTCCACGCCGGCGAAGGAGGTCTGCCGGCGCCCCTGGTTGTCGAAGGGCGAGATGCGCACGAGCCGGTGCGTGCCCTGCTCCACCGAGAGCGTGCCGTAGGCGTAGGGCACCTGGACGGCGAAGGTGGTCGACTTGATGCCGGCCTCTTCCGCGTACGACGTCTCGTAGACCTCGGTCTTGTAGCCGTGCTGCTCGGCCCAGCGCAGGTACATGCGCTGGAGCCGCTCGGCGAAGTCGGCGGCGTCCACGCCACCGGCCTCGGCACGGATGTTGACGAGGGCTTCCCGCGAGTCGTACTCGCCGGACAGGAGCGTGCGGACCTCCATCTCGTCCAGCGCCTTGCGCACCGAGGCCAGCTCGGACTCGGCCTCGGCGCGGGTGTCCGGGTCGTCCTCCTCCTCGGCCATCTCGAACAGCACGGCGAGATCGTCGATCCGGCCGCGCAGCGCCTCGGCCTTCCGGACCTCCGCCTGGAGGTGGGAGAGCCGGCTGGTGATCTTCTGCGCCTCGTCCGGGTTGTCCCACAGGGACGGCGCGGCCGCCTGCTCCTCGAGCACGGCGATGTCTGCCCTCAACCTGTCGAGGTCCAGAACGGCCTCGATCGACTCCATGGTCGAGGAGAGGGACTTCAGCTCTTCGGATACATCGACGACTGCCACGCCTCCAGCGTAACGGCTCCGTCAGGCGGCCAGCGCCGGACGGGAGCATCGGAGGGGCGGCGCCGGGCACGGGACCCGGGCGCGGGACCCGGGCGCGGGGCCGGGCCGCGGATCAGGGTGAGGAGGGAGCCGAGTGCTTCGGGTCCTGGGCGGGGGCCGTGCCCTCGTCGCCCGAGGACGCCCACCAGGCACCCGCGCCCACCGCGGCGACGAGCACCACCCCGGCCACGCTCAGCGTGATCCGGCGGCGGCGGGCCGCGGTGCGGTGCCGGGCCGAGCCGGGACGGGGGGCGCCGGGCGTGCGGGGCGCGCGGGCCGTGCCGAGGGCTCCGCCGGCCAGCTCGTCCGGCGCGGGCACCCGCATCGAGGTGTGGGTGTCCCGGTTGGAGTCCGGCTGCGCGCCGGGCACCAGCGGGACCGCGCCCCGGCGGCGGGACCGGTCGGCCACCGGTGCCGCGGCCTCCTCGGGGGCCTCCTCACCGTTCTCCCGGGCCGGGTCCGTGTCCGGTTCGTCCACCTCCAGGGGCGGCATGCCCGCCAGCATCGGCAGCAGTTCCCGCAGCCGTGCCGCCAGCTCGGACGCCCGCAGCCGGGACGCCGGTCCCTTCGCCAGGCACTGCACGATCAGCTGCCACAGCTCGTCGGGGATGCCGGGCAGCGGGACGACGCTCTCGGTGACGTGGCGGCGAAGGACCGCGCCCGGGTGGCCGCCGCCGAACGGGGTGAAGCCGGCCAGCAGCTCGTAGAGCACCGTCGCCAGGGCGTAGATGTCCACCGCCGCTCGCGGGGGCAGGCCCTCCACGATCTCCGGCGCGAGGTAGTCCGGGGTGCCGATGATCTTCGTGGCGCGGGTGCGCCTGGGCGAGTCGATGAGCTTGGCGACACCGAAGTCGGTCAGCAGCGCGGGATGGGCGCCGCCGGGGCCGAGGGGGCCCTGCATGTCGAGCAGGATGTTCTCCGGCTTGACGTCGCGGTGCACCACCCCGGCGGCGTGCGCCGCGGCCAGCCCGTCCGCCACGTCGGCCACGATCGCGACGGCGGCCTCGGGGGAGAGCCGGCGCTCGCGCTCCAGGCGGGTGCGCAGGTCGGTGCCGCGGACCAGGTCCATGACGAGGGCGAGGTCGTTGCCGTCGACCACCATGTCGCGCACGGAGACCACGTGCGGATGCTCCAGGCCCAGCAGGGCCGTCCGCTCCTGCACGAAGCGGCCCACCAGCTCCTGGTCGGACGCGAGGTCCTCACGCAGCAGCTTGATGGCGACGGGCCCCTCCGGTCCCTCGCCCAGCCACACCGTGCCGGCGCTGCCCCGCCCCAGGATCTGGTTCGCGGTGTACCGGCTGCCGATCTTCCGTGCCAAGACTGCTCCTACAGACGCGTGTTGCCGACAAAACTACGCGTCCGACGAGGCAACCTTCACCGCGGAGACGGAAATCACCCGCCAGGTGTCGACAAATATCCAAACTCGCGAGGGCATGACCGGACGGGCGGACCCCCGCCCAGGGAGCGGGGGTCCGCCCAGGGAGCGGGGGTCCGCGGGTCAGCCGCCGAGTTTCTTGACCCAGCCGGCCGCCTGGTCGAACCAGTGGGTCAGCTGGGACCAGTAGCCCCGGCCGGTGCCGATCCAGTCCTGCAACGGGCTCAGCTCCCACACCAGCCAGCCCGCGACGAACAGGATGACGATCGTGAACAGACAGCCCTTCAGGCAGCCCAGTCCAGGGATCTTCATCGGGTTCGCGCCGCGCTGCCGCGGCGGCCTCGGCTCACGCGCCGGGCGCTGCGGTTCGGCGGCGGGCGGCGGCGCGTAGCGCTGGGGCTCGGGCCGCTGCGGCGCCGGGGCGTACTGCTGGGGCTGCGGGGTCGCGTACCGGGGCTGCGGCTGCTGCTGGGGGTAGCCGTAACCGGGCTGCGGCTGCTGCGGACGGCCCTGCCGGGGCTGCTGCTGGGGCCGGGCGACCTGCCGCTGGGGGCGGCGGCGCAGCGGGTCCTCGGCCGGGTCGAGGTACTGGACCTGCGTCTGCTCGTTGCGGTCGCGGGCCGCGCGCAGCTGGGACTGCCAGGGGTGCGGCTGGTCCGGATCATGCCCGGGCGGCACGGGCGGCATCACGCTCGTGGGACCGGCGGCGCCGTGGGGCATCACGGTGGTCGGGTCTGCGGCGCCCGGCGGACCGTCCGGCCCCTGCGGGGCGCCGGTGTGCGGCAGGACACTGGTCGCGCCGTTCGGGTCGTACGCCGGTGTGCCGTGCGGCAGCACCTGGGTGGGGTCGGCGGCGCCGGGCACGCCGTCCGGCGCGGGCACGGGCGCGGGCGCCGGATCGGGGGCCAGCAGTGCGCCGACGCCCTCGGCGGCGGCGATCTGCGCGGCGTTCGCGTGCACACCGACGCCCTCGGCGACCACGCGCAGGGCGCGCGCCAGGTTCTCCGCGCTCGGCCGCTCGTCCGGGTTCTTGCGCAGGCAGCGCTCGATCACCGTCCACAGCGGGTCGGGGACCGTGGAGGGGCGGCGCGGTTCGGCGCTCAGGTGCTGGTGCAGGACCTCAAGGGCGGAGCCGCCGGAGAACGGCGGCCGCCCCGTGACCAGCTCGTACAGCAGGATGCCGGCACCGTAGATGTCGACGGCGGAGGTCTGCGGGCGGCCCTCGGCGGACTCGGGCGCCACGTAGGCGGGCGTGCCGACGAACTCGTGGGTACGGGTCAGACCGGGCGAGTCGGCCAGCCGGGCGATGCCGAAGTCGGTCAGCATCGGGTGCATCTGCCCGTCGTCCTGCTTCAGCAGCACGTTGGCCGGTTTCAGGTCGCGGTGGACCACCCCGTCGGCGTGGCTCGCGGCGAGCGCGTCGGCGATCTGCGCGGTGAGCAGTGCCGCGGCGACCGGGGTGAGCGGGCCGTTCTCGCGCAGGTAGCGGTGCAGGTCGGGGCCGTCGACGAGGTCCATGACCAGCGCCAGCAGGTCGCCCTCGACGACCAGGTCGCGCACCCGGACGATGTTCGGATGGGTGAGGCGGAGCAGGACGGACCGCTCCCGCAGGAACCGCATCACGACGTCCGCGTCGTTCGCCAGCTCCTCCTTGAGCACCTTGATCGCGACGGTCTCGCCGGGCTGGCCGGGCACGGCCGCCTCGGCCCCCGCCCGCTGGTGCTGGCGGGCTCGCCAGACGGTCCCGGTGGCACCGCGTCCGAGCGGTTCCTCCAGGAGGTATTTGCTGCCTACCGGCCGCACGTCATGCGCTCCCTGTCGCTCGCCTACGTTCCGACACACTGTAGTGCCGTCCCGCCCGGCACCGGCCGGTCGAAGTTCCCCTCCCCCGGGGGACCGCCTTCCCGGGCCGGGCCATGTCTCCGTTCGAAGGGAAGACGCTCGATCCGGACCGGCAGGTTGCCAAAACCGGACGTGACCGATCTCAACCGGTCATCCGCGAAGCGCCGGCCAGGCACTTTTGGGGGCAGAGCCGACCAATCAAGATCACTTGCCGGTGGGCGGCGGGCAGGGTGTCGGTGGCAGGTGCGAGGATGCCTGCAGTACTGGCCGACGTGCCCGTGCGGCGGTGGGGGGAATGTCCGCGGTTGGGGGGCCGCGGAGCGGCATCGTCCCCTCCGGTTCGCGGGCGCCCGCGCAGAAGGGACCGCTGACGGCGATGCAGATCCGGCTGACCGTCGTAGACCCGCTGGGCCCGCCCACCCCCACGGCCCGGGGCCGCGCCGCGAGCCGTGACGTGCTGGTCACGGCGCCCGCGGGGACGGCCCTCGCCGCGGTGGCCTCCGCCCTCGCCGCCGCGGTCGCCGGGGACGCCGGGGCCGCCGAGCGGCCCGGCCGGGAGCCCGGCGCCGGCCCGGTGGTGCTGTACGCGGGTGCGGAGCGGCTGGACGCCCAGCGCTGCACGCTCGGCGAGCCCCCGCTGCTGGACGGCGCGGTGCTGTCCCTGGGCGCCCCCGCCCAACCCGAGGCGCACCCCGAGCTGGACGAGGCCCCGACCCAGCTGCACGTGATCGCGGGCCCGGACGCGGGCGGTGTCCACCTGCTGCACGGCGGCCAGATCACGGTCGGCCGTTCCGCCGACGCCGACGTCCCGCTCGACGACCCCGACGTCTCCCGCGTGCACTGCGCGGTGACCGTGGCCCCCGACGGCCGGGTCTCGGTCGCCGACCTCGGCTCCACCAACGGCACCGCGCTGGACGGCCGGCCCGTGGACCGCCCGGTCCGCTTCGCCCCGGGCGCGCTGCTGCGCATCGGCGAGTCGGTGCTGCGCCTGACCCCGTCCGCGGGCCCGGCGGCCCGCAGGGAGACGGCCCCGGACGGCGAGGGCCACGCCCGGCTCGCGGGCCCCGCCCCCACGGACGCGCGGAGCGGCGGCCACCGCCCGGCAACGGGATCCTGGGACCGTACGGAACCGGAAGCCCCCCGCCACCCGGGTGCGGAGGCGGAAGCCTTCCGGGACGCAGGACCGGGCGCCGGTTCAGGCTCCGGTCCGGGCGCGGCGACCGTGGCGGGGACCGGCACCGCCGCCTGGTCCGCCGGACAGGTCCCGGGGGCGGCGGCCCCGCACACCTGGGAGCGCGGACCGGCCGGCGCCCCCGCCGTACCCCCGCAGGGCCGCGCACCGCGGATCGAGAGCCGGGGCGGCGACACCCACGCGGGCCGGTCCGGAGTCGCCGGCTACCCCGGTGCCGCACCGGACCGGGACGGCTCCTCCGACGGCGGCGGGCGCAAGGGCACGCCCGTGCGGGGGACGGACGTGCCCCAGGCACTGCGCAGGCGCGGCGGGCTCGGCGCGTGGGCGCGGCGGCTGGCCGGCGGGCGCGGCGAGGCCGCGGCCCGTGGCGAGGCGTACGACGACACGGCGGCGGACGCGCCGGACGGGACCGCGCCCGGGCCCTGGGCGACGCCCCGGTCGCCTGAGACGTGGCCGGACCCGGCGGCGCTGCTGCTGACCGCGCTGGGTCCCGGCCCCCGGCTGTGGGAGCGCGGTCCGGGACACCCCGAGGCGCTGACGGTGCGCCTGGGCACCGCCGACCGCCCCGCGCCCGACGGCTCCGGACGGCTGCTGCCCGCGGTCCCGGTGACGGCTGACCTGCGCGAGGTGGGGGCGCTGGGCCTGGCCGGACCACGCGCCCGCCTGTCCGGGCTGGCCCGCGCGGTGCTGGCCCAGCTCGCCGCGCTGCACTCCCCCGACGCCCTGGAGATCGTGCTGCTCAGCACGGACCGCGCCCGTCCGGCACAGGAGCGGACGGCGGAGTGGTCCTGGCTCGGCTGGCTCCCCCATCTGCGGCCGGGCCACGGCCAGGACTGCCGGCTGCTCCTGGCCTACGACCGCGAGCAGGCCGCGGCCCGCACCGGCGAACTCCTGCGCCGCCTGGAGGACCACCTGGCGGACACCCGTGCCCCGGAGCCCGCGGCGATCCGCGCGGACCGCACCGAAGGCACCGCACCGGGCGGTGCACCGGGCGCCGGCGACGGGCCGGCCGCGCCGCACCCCGCCGGGGCCGTCCCCGCACCCGCCCCCGCGTCCGCCCACCGCCCCTCCTGGGCGCGTGAGGAGACGGCGTCCGGTCCGGCCGGCGGCTTCGCGGGTCCGTACACCGTGGTCGTCGTCGACGGCGACCCCGGCGGCACCGCCGTGCGCGACGCGGTGGCCCGGCTGGCGCAGGAGGGTCCCCGCGCGGGGATCCACGTGATCTGCCTGGCGGAGGCGGCGGCCGCCACCGCGCCCGCGGTGCCGCAGGCCCACCAGGGGACGTACGAGAGGCCGTACGAGGAGCCCTACGAGGCCGCGCACGGCGGGCAGCCGCACCGAGGGGCGCACGGAGAGCCGTACCAAGGGGCCTACGAATACGAAGAGGCGTACGAGGCGGCGTGCGCGGCCTCGCCGGTGTTCCGGGAGTGCGGCGCCGTCGCGCTGCTCGGCGGTGACGTGGCGACCGCGCTGCGGCTGATGCGCGTCGCCCGCTCCGGCGGCCGGGCGCGGCGGCCCGTGGCCCCGGGCACCGTGGCCGTCGTCGACGCGGTGTCCCCGGCGTGGGCCGAGCGGTTCGCGCGGGCGCTGGCACCGCTGCGGTCGGCGGAGACAGCGGCCGGGAACCGGCCGGCGCGGGTGTCGGCGCCGCTGCCGCTGTCGGCGCGGCTGCTGGACGAACTGGGGCTGGCCCGCGCCACCCCGGCCTCGTTGCAGGCCCGCTGGGCGGACGCGGCCGACGACGCCACGGCCCTCGGCGGCCGGGCCTGGGCGATACTCGGGGCCGGTCCGCGCGGACCGGTCTGCGCCGACCTCGTGGCCGACGGGCCGCACCTGCTGGTCGAGGGGCCGGCGGGCAGCGGCCGTACGGAACTGCTGCGTTCGGTGGTGGCGTCGCTGGCCGCCGCCGAGCGCCCGGACCGCCTGGGCATCGTGCTGGTGGACGGCCGGGACGGCACCGGCACCGCCGGCGGGCCCGGGGAGGGTCTGCGGGTGTGTACGGACGTACCGCACGTGACGACGCACCTCACCGCCAACGACCCGGTGCGGATGCGGGAGTTCGCCCAGTCGCTGAGCGCCGAGCTGAAGCGGCGGGCCGAGCTGCTGGGGCTGGCGGACTTCGCCGAGTGGCACGGGCGGCGGGGGCTGTCCGGCCGGGTCGTCGCCCAGCGCTCCGGGCCGCCGGGCCCGGGGAGCGGCCCGGCGACGGGAGCGGGCGCGGACGACATCGACACCCCGCCCAGCTCCACACTGCGGCTGCGGCCCGCGGCGGCGCGGGCCCGGACCGAGGCGGCACCCCCGCTGCCCCGGCTCGTCGTGGTCGTGGACGACCTGGACGCCCTGGTCTCCCCGGCGCTGGGTTCGCCCGGCCGGCCCGCCGCCGGGTCCGTGATACGCGCGCTGGAGGCGGTGGCCCGGGACGGCGAGCGGCTCGGCGTCCACCTGGTGGCGGCCACCGCCCCGGGAGGCCGTACGGCGCAGACGGAACCGGTCCGCCGGGCCTCGCTGCGCGTCGTCCTCGACCCGCCGGAGTCCGGGCCCGGGGCGGCCGGGCCGCTGGAGCGGCCGGGCGGCGCCGGCGGCCGGCCGGCGCCGGGGCGGGGCCGGCTGACCGCCGCCGACGGCCGGGTGACGCCGTTCCAGGGCGGCCGGGTCACGGGCCGCATCCCGCGGACGGCGACCCAGCGCCCCACGGTGGTGCCGCTGGAGTGGCAGCGCATGGGCGACCCGCCCACCCGCCGTTCGGTGCGCGAGCTGGGCAACGGCCCGACGGATCTGGCCCTGCTGGCGAGCGCGTTGGAGCGGGCGGCGCGGGAGGTGGCCGCGGCCCGGGTGCCGTCCCTGATCTGAGGGCCGCCCCGGTGCCGTCCGGTGCCGCGCCGAGCCGTGCGCGTCCCGCTCCCGGACCGCCGCCCTGACGCTCCGTCACGACCTCATCACGATCACGGGGTTGAGGCGGGGGGCGCTCTTGCCGACATCCGGACCCCGGCGTAGGACAGTGCAGCACGGGACAGCGCTCGGACGTTCGACGAGTACGAAGAACGGGGCAGTGATGCACAGCAGGCGCAGCACCATCCGGACAGACAGACCCATCAGCCCGGCGGGAACCGGCAGACCCGCGCGGCCCGCCGGGGCCGGCCGTGCGGCCAGGGCGGCGGCGGTCCTCGCCGCCGGCGCACTGGCCCTCTCCCTGACCGCGTGCGGCGGTTCGGGCGACGACAAGAAGGCCGACGGTCCGAGCAGCAGTGGCACCGGCGGGGACGCGGGCAGCGGCGCGACCGTCACCCTGCCCAAGCTGGACGGCGCGTCCCTGGAGGTCGCCGCCGTCTGGACGGGTGCCGAGCAGGCCAACTTCAAGAAGGTCCTCGCGGAGTTCACCAGGCGCACCGGCGCCAAGGTCACCTTCGTCCCCGCGCAGGACCCGATCATCAACTTCCTCGGTTCGAAGATCGCGGGCGGTCAGCCGCCGGACGTGGCGCTGCTCCCGCAGCCGGGCGCCATCAAGCAGGCCGTGGACAAGAAGTGGGCCAAACCGCTCGGCCCCGAGGCGCAGGCGCAGCTCGCCAAGAACTACTCGCAGGGCTGGCAGGACATCGGCAAGGTCGGCGGCAAGCAGTACGGCGCCTACTACAAGGCCGCCAACAAGTCGCTGATCTGGTACAACGCCAAGGTCCTGGAGGGTGCGGGGGCGAGCGAGCCCAAGACGTGGAAGGACCTGCTGACCACCGCGCAGGCGGTCTACGACTCCGGGGTCACCCCGTTCTCGGTCGGCGGCGCCGACGGCTGGACGCTGACCGACTGGTTCGAGAACGTCTACCTGTCCCAGGCGGGCCCCCAGAAGTACGACCAGCTCGCCCAGCACAAGATCAAGTGGACGGATCCGTCGGTCAAGCAGGCGCTCACCACGCTCGCGCAGATCTGGTCCAAGAAGGACTACATCGCGGGCGGTCAGAGCGGCGCGCTCCAGGTCGAGTTCCCGGCCTCCGTCACCCAGACCTTCACCGGCGGCGACCAGCCGAAGGCCGCCATGGTCTACGAGGGCGACTTCGCGCAGGTCAACATCGGTGAGACCAAGGCGAAGGTGGGCACCGACGCGAAGGTGTTCCCGTTCCCGGCCGTGGGCGCCACCGCGCCGGTGGTCTCCGGCGGCGACGCGGCGGTGATCCTCAAGGACTCCAAGGCGGCGCAGGCCCTGGTGACGTTCCTGGCCTCGCCGGACGCGGCGACGATCCAGGCGAAGCTCGGCGGCTACCTGTCCCCGAACAAGAACGTCCCGGAGTCGGCGTACCCGAACGAGGTGCAGCGCAAGATCGCCAAGGCGCTGATCGGGTCCGGCGACGACTTCCGCTTCGACATGTCCGACCAGGCCCCGCAGGCCTTCGGCGGCACCCCCGGCAAGGGCGAGTGGAAGGACCTCCAGGACTTCCTGAAGAACCCCTCGGACGTCGCGGGCACCCAGGCGAAGCTGGAGAAGGACGCCGCGGCGGCCTACGGCGGCGGAAGCTGACCCGGCGATGACGTCGGCAGCCGCGGAGGGTGCCGCCGCACGGACGGCGCCGCCCTCCTCCCCTTCCCCGCGCAAGAGCGTGACCGGCACCCGCAGGACCGTGGCGGTCCTCTTCCTGCTGCCCGCCCTGGTGCTGCTCGGCGCGCTCGTGGTCTACCCGATCGGGTACTCCCTCGTCCGCAGCTTCTACGACTCCTCCGGCCACGGCTTCACGGGGTTCGACAACTACAAGGCCCTGTTCACCGACGACGGCATCCGCACCGCGCTGAAGAACAACGTCATCTGGGTGGTGGTCGCGCCCGCGGTCGCCACCGCGCTCGGCCTGATCTTCGCGGTGCTGACCGAACGGGTGCGCTGGGGCACGGCGTTCAAGCTGGTCGTCTTCATGCCGATGGCGATCTCGATGCTGGCGGCCGGGATCATCTTCCGGCTGGTGTACGACCAGGACCCGGACAAGGGCGTCGCCAACGCGGTGTGGGTCGGCGTCCACGACACGTTCGCGCAGTCGTCGGCGTTCCCGAAGGCCCACCCGGGCCGGAACTCGCCGCTCAAGCCCGACCACGGCGGCTTCCTCACCACGAGCCCGGTGCACACGGGCCAGTCGGTGGCGCTGCCGCTGGTCGGCGTCGCCCCCGACCGGATGCCGGACGGTGCGAAGAAGGCCGCCCCGGCACCGGCCGAGCCGGGGAAGGTCACCGGCACCACCTGGCAGGACTTCACGCGCGGCAAGGGCGTCGGCCGGCTCGGCGCGGTGGACCCGTCCGAGCAGGGCTACGCCGGGATGCGGATCGAGGCGGTCAAGGACGGCAAGGTGGTGGCCGGCACGAAGGCCGCCTCCGACGGCACGTTCACGCTGCCCGCCTCGGCCGACGGGGCGCTGCTGCGGCTGCCCGCGAGCAACTTCAAGGAGCCGTACAACGGCGTCGACTGGCTCGGTCCCTCGCTGGTCACCCCGGCCGTCATCGGCGCCTACGTGTGGATGTGGGCCGGGTTCGCGATGGTGCTGATCGCGGCGGGGCTCGCGGGCGTGCCGCGGGAGCTGCTGGAGGCGGCCCGCGTGGACGGTGCGAGCGAATGGCAGGTGTTCCGCAGGATCACCGTGCCGCTGCTCGCCCCGGTGCTCGCGGTCGTCGCGGTCACCCTGATGATCAACGTGCTGAAGATCTTCGACCTGGTCTTCATCATCGCCCCCGGCTCCTCGCAGGACGACGCCAACGTGCTCGCCCTGGAGCTGTACCGCAAGGGCTTCTCGGAGGGCCGCCCGGGCGTGGCCAGCGCGATCTCGGTGTTCCTCCTGCTGCTGGTGATCCCGGTGATGGTGTTCAACATGCGGCGGCTGCGGCGGGAGGTGCGGCGATGAGGGGGCCTCACGCTCACTGCCGGGGGTCCGGGGGGCGCCCCCCGGATGGACACAGCGACATGCGGCGGCTGCGGCGGGAGGTGCGGCGATGACGACCGAGGCCGTCACGAAGGCGCGGGCGGTGCCCGCGGCGCGGCCCGCCGGGGCCCGGCAGCCGCTCGGCTCCCGGCTCGCGGAGATCGCCGGCGGGGGCCTGGTCCGGGTGTTCCTGATCCTGGTGGGCCTGTTCTGGCTGGTGCCGACGATCGGCCTGCTGCTGTCGTCGCTGCGCTCACCGCAGGACATGAGCACCGGCGGCTGGTGGACGGTGTTCACCAAGCCCTCGCAGCTCACCTTCGACAGCTACCAGAAGCTGCTGGAGAACGGCGACATCACCAACTCCCTCCTGAACACCGTCCTGATCACGGTCCCCGCGACCGTGCTCGTCGTGGTGGTCGGCTCGCTGGCGGCCTACGCGTTCGCGTGGATGGAGTTCCCGGGCCGCGACTGGTGGTTCCTGGCCGTGGTCGGCCTGCTGGTCGTGCCCGTGCAGGTGGCGCTCATCCCCATCGCCGAACTGTTCGGCAAGCTGGGCCTGTTCGGCACCATCTTCGGGGTGATCCTGTTCCACACCGGCTACGGCCTGCCGTTCGCGGTGTTCCTGCTGCGGAACTTCTTCGCGGAGATCCCGCGCGAGCTGCTGGAGGCCGCCCGCCTCGACGGCGCCGGTGAACTGCGCCTGTTCGCACGGGTGGTGATGCCGCTGGGCGGTCCCGCCATCGCGAGCCTGGGCATCTTCCAGTTCCTGTGGGTGTGGAACGACATGCTCGTCGCGCTGGTGTTCACCAAGTCCGGCACCCAGCCGATCACGGTGGCCCTGCAGACGCAGGTACGGCAGTTCGGCAACAACGTCGACGTCCTGGCGCCGGGCGCGTTCATCTCGATGGTGATCCCGCTGGCCGTGTTCTTCGCCTTCCAGCGGCAGTTCGTCTCCGGCGTGATGGCGGGCGCCGTCAAGTAGCCGCCGCGCACGCGGCGGACCACGCGCCCCTGGGGGCGGACCGACACCGGTCCGCCCCCTTCCGTTCACCCACGATCCCCCATATGCCGTAGCGAACCGTAACCAATTCACCCCATCGGCCGTTTCCGGGCACGGCAGCACCGACCGCCCGCGCGACCCTTGGATGCCCCGTTGCCCAGGTTCAGTGTCATCGTCCCCGTGTACCGCGTTCAGGCGTATCTGCACGAGTGCCTGGAGTCGGTGCTCACCCAGTCCTTCATGGACCTCGAACTGGTGGCCGTCGACGACTGCTCACCGGACGCCTGCGGGGAGATCATCGACGAGTTCGCGGCCCGCGACCCGCGCGTGCGCGCCGTCCACCTGAGCGAGAACCGGGGTCTGGGCGCCGCCCGCAACGCGGGGATGGCACAGGCCAGTGGCGAGTACCTGCTCTTCCTGGACAGCGACGACACCCTCACCCCGGACGCGCTGTGGGCGATCGCGGCCCGGCTGAAGGAGACCGGCGACCCGGACCTCCTGGTCTACGACTTCGCCCGCACCGACTGGACCGGCCGGGCCGTCCGCGACGACGTCACCGGCCCGCTGAGCCAGGACGGCCCGGCCCCCTTCCGGCTGGCCGACCGCCCCGGGCTGCTCAGGGTGCTGATGGTCGCCTGGAACAAGGCCTACCGCCGGGACTTCGTGCGGCGCGAGGGCCTCGCCTTCCCGGACGGCTACTACGAGGACACGCCCTGGACGTACCCGGCGCTGCTGGCGGCCGGGTCGATCGCCACCCTGGACCGGGTGTGCGTGCACTACCGGCAGCGGCGGCGGGGCAGCATCCTGGGCACCACCAGCCGCCGGCACTTCGACGTCTTCGCGCAGTACGACCGGGTGTTCGCGTTCCTGGACCGGCGGCCCGACCTGGCCTGCTGGCGGCCGGTGCTGTTCCGCCGCATGATCGACCACTTCACCACCGTCTTCACCCGCCCCGGCCGGCTGCCGCGCGGCTGCCGCGCCGAGTTCCTGCGCCGGGCCCGCACGTACTACCGCCGCTACCGCTGCCCGGGCGCCCGGCCGGGTCCGCGCCCCCGGCTGCGGCACGCCCTGGTCCGCCTCGGCCTGCACCGCACGTTCCGCCTGCTGCGGCTGGCGATGACCCTGCGCCGCCGGGCCGCGAAGACCGTGCTCACCGCGCTGCTGGCGCTGCGGGCCGCCCTGCTCCGGGCGCACTACCGGATCCAGCTGTGCCTGCCGCTGCGCGAGGACCGGGCGGTGTTCGCCGCCTACTGGGGGCGCGGGCACGGCTGCAACCCGGGCGCGCTGGAGGCGGCGTTCCGCGAGTTCGCGCCGCACATCCGCACGGCGTGGGCCGCCCGCCCGGGCCACCACGGCACCCTCCCGCCCGGCACCCGCCCGCTGACCTGGGGAACGGCGGCGTACTGGACGGCGCTGGCCCGCTCCAAGTACCTGGTGAACAACGTCAACTTCGACCGCCGCCTGGTCAAGCGGCGCGGCCAGGTGTTCGTGCAGACCCAGCACGGCACGCCGCTCAAGCACATGGGCCTGGACCTTCAGGAGCGGCCCGCGGCGGCCCGCGGCATGGACTTCGCCGAACTGCTGCGGGGCGTCGACAAGTGGGACTACGTCCTGTCGGCCAACCGGCACACCACCCTGACCTGGGAACGCGTCTACCCCGGCCGCTACACCACGCTGGAGTACGGCTACCCGCGCAACGACGTCTTCCAGCGGGCGACCCCGCAGGACGTGGCGGCGCTGCGCGCGTCGCTGGGCGTCCCGGACGACGCGGTCGCGCTGCTGTACGCGCCGACCCACCGCGACTACCGCCGCACCCAGCGCCCCGCTCTGGACCTGGAGCGCCTCGCCCGGCGGCTCGGCCCGCGCTTCGTCGTCCTGGCCCGCGCCCACTACTCCCAGGACGGCCCGCTCACCCGCGCGCACGACGGTCCCGTTCCGGACGGCCCCGCCACGCACGCACCGGAGGCACCGGACCAGGGCGCTGCCGTGCCGGGCGGCCGGGTCATCGACGTCAGCGCGCACCCGAGCGTCGAGTCCCTGTGCCTGGCCTCCGACGTCCTGCTCACCGACTACTCGTCGATCATGTTCGACTACGCCGGCCTGGACCGCCCGATCGTCGTGTACGCCGACGACTGGGAGGCGTACGAGGCGGCCCGCGGCACCTACTTCGACGTCCGCGCCCACCCGCCCGGCGCCGTCGCCCGCACCCCGGACGAACTGGTCGGCATCCTCACCGGCGGCCACTGGTGCGGCTCCCGCTCCGCCCGGTCGCGGGCCGCCTTCCGCGAGCGGTTCTGCCCCTACGACGACGGACGCGCCGCCGAACGGGTGGTGCGCCACGTGGTGCTCGGCCAGACCGACGAGGCGTCCGGGCTGCCGCCCGTCGTGCCGCTCGCCGAGCGCCGCCCGGTGCCGTCGCGGGCCGCCACCGCCCAGGCCCCCTCCCGGCTGGCCACCGTGCCCCCGCCCGCGGGCCCGCAGAGCGTCACCGAGAAGCACTGACCGGCGAGAGCCCGCGACGAGAGTCCGCGGTCACCGGCCGCGACCTGAGCCACCGACCAAGAGCCCCCGAAGGAAGAGCCGCATGCCGCGCTTCAGCATCATCGTCCCGTCCCACGGTGTGGCGGGCCGGCTGTCCCTGGCGCTGGACTCCGTCCTCGCCCAGTCCTACGGCGACTTCGAGCTGATCCCGGTCTGCGACGGACCCGGTGCCCCGGCCGCCGACGTGGCCGCCGCGCACGCCCGGCGGGACTCACGGGTGCGGCCGGTGCACTCGCCGCCGTCCGCCGGGCTGGGCGGCGCGCGCAACGCGGGGACGGCCGCCGCGACCGGCGCCTACCTGCTGTTCCTGGACGGCGACGACGTCCTCGTACCGGGCGCGCTGACCGCGCTGGCCGGGCGTCTGGCGCAGACCGGCGACGTCGACGCGCTGTACTTCGAGCACGAGCGGACGCCCTGGTGGCAGGGGCTGCCCCGGCCCGCGGACCCGCCCGGGGCCCTTCCCGGCGGCCTGCCCGCCGGTCTTCCCGACCCGCTGCCCGAGCACGCCTTCGCGCCCGCCGGCGCTCCCCGGCTGACCGGTGTCCGGCTGCCCGCGTGGAGCGCCGCCTACCGCCGTGCCTTCGTGACCGGCCACCGGCTCGCCTTCCCGCCCGGGCACCACACCGACCTCGCCTGGGGCGGCCAGGTCGTGCTGGCCGCCGAGCGGATCGCGGTCCTGCGCCGGGTCGTCGTACGGCACCTGCTGCGCCGGCAGGGCAGCCGGCTCGAACTCCCGGGCGAGCACCATTTCGACCTCCTCGACCAGTCGGAACGGGTGCTCGTCCGGGCCCGCGAACAGGGCCTGTCCGCGGAACGGTTCGCGGCGCTGTTCGCACAGGTCATGGAGGTCGTGACGGAGACGGCCCGGCACCCGGCGCGGGTGCCCGCGGGCCGCCGCCGCGCCTTCTTCGACCGGGCCCGTCTGCTGGACCGCCACCACCGCCCGGCCGGGTTCCGCCCGCCCGCCGGCCACCCCGGTCTGCCGCACCGGCTGCCCGCGCCCCTGGCCCACCCGGTCTTCCGCGTGCGCGGTGCCGCCGCCCGGGCCGCCGGGCGGGCCGCACGGGCGGGCGCCGGCGCCGCGTCCGGGCTGCGCGCCGTGCGCACGCGCCTCGCCTACCGGTGGCACCTGCGCCGGCCGCTCGACGACGACCTCGTCGTGTACTGCGCGTACTGGGGCCGCGGTTACGCCTGCAACCCGGCCGCCCTGCACGCCAGGGCCCTGGAACTCGCCCCGCACCTGCGGGCGGTGTTCCTGGTCGAACCCGGCCACGAGCACACCCTGCCCGAGGGCGTCGACCACGCGCTGATCGGCAGCCCCCGCGCCTGGAAGGTGCTGGCCCGCGCCAAGTACCTGGTGAACAACGCCAACTTCGCCGACGCCGTCGTCAAGCGGCCCGGCAGCGTGCACGTCCAGACCCAGCACGGCACCCCGCTGAAGACGATGGGCTGCGACCAGTCGACGTACCCGGTCGTCGCGGCGCAGTCGGGCAGCTTCACCGGACTGCTGCGGCGCGTGGACCGCTGGGACCACAACCTCTCCTCCAACCGGCACTCCACCGAGGTGTGGGAGCGGGCCTTCCCCGGCGCGTACGAGACCCTGGAGTACGGCTATCCGCGCAACGACCTCCTGCTGACGGCCGGTGCCGAGGACGTGGCCCGCGTCCGCCGCGCGCTGGGCGTGCCCGAGGGGGCGACGGCCGTCCTGTACGCCCCCACCCACCGCGACCACCACACCGGTTTCGAACCCGGCCTGGACCTGGAGGAGTTCTGCGCGGCGGCCGGCGACGACGTCGTCGTCCTGCTGCGCGCCCACTACTTCTACGACCGGGGCGGCCGCGCCGGCAGCGGGCGGGTCATCGACGTGACCGCGCACCGCTCCACCGAGGAGGTGTGCCTGGCCGCCGACGCGCTGGTCACCGACTACTCGTCGATCATGTTCGACTACGCCAACCTGGACCGCCCGATCGTCGTGTACGCCGACGACTGGGACGTGTACCGCCAGACGCGGGGCGTCTGCTTCGACCTGCTCGCGAGCCCGCCGGGCCCGGTGGCGCGCACGCCCGGGGAACTGGCGGCCCTCTTCCGCGACGGCTCCTTCGCGGGGGCCCGGTCGGCGGCGCTGCGGGCGGTGTTCCGGGAGCGGTTCTGCCAGTTCGACGACGGCCGGGCCGCCGAACGCGTCGTGCGCCGGGTGTTCCTCGGTGAGCCCGAGGCGGCGCTGCCGCCGGTGATCCCCCTCGCTGCCCGTGTCCCGGCCCCGGCCGCCGTGCCCTTCACCAGGACCGGCGTGCCCCCCGTACGGTCCGCCGCCCCCTTCGTGAGGAGCTGACGAGAGCAGTGCCCCGCTTCAGCGTCATCGTTCCCTGCTTCAACGTGCAGGGCTTCCTGCGCGAGTGCCTCGACTCGGTCCTCGGGCAGTCCTTCCGGGACATCGAGGTGATCGCCGTCGACGACCGCTCCCCCGACGGCTCGGGCGCCATCCTCGACGAGTACGCCGAGCGCGACCCGCGCGTGCGCGTGCTGCACCTGCCGGAGAACGTCGGGCTCGGCCGTGCCCGCAACGCCGGGATGCCGCTGGCCACCGGCGACTTCCTCTTCTTCCTCGACAGCGACGACACCCTCACCCCGGGCGCGCTGCGCGCCATGGCCGACCGGCTGGCCGAGACCGGCGACCCCGACGTGCTGGTCTTCGACTACGCGCGCACCTACTGGTGGGGCGGGACGCGGCGCAACGCCCTGGCCAGGGTCCTGGCCGAGGCGGGCGAGGGGACGTTCACGGCGGCCGAACGGCCGGAGATCCTGGACCTGCTCATGGTGGTGTGGAACAAGCTGTACCGGCGCGACTTCGTCGAGGCGCACGGTTTCGCCTTCCCGCCCGGCTACTACGAGGACACCCCCTGGACCTTCCCGGTCCTGCTCACCGCCGGCCGGATCGCCGTGCTGGACCGGATCTGCCTGCTGTACCGGCAGCGCCGGCAGGGCAACATCCTGTCCACCACCAGCCGCAAGCACTTCGACGTCCACGACCAGTACGAGCGGGTCTTCGCGTACGTGGACGCGCACCCGGAGCTGGCCTCCTGGCGGCCGTACCTGCTGCGCAAGATGGGCGAGCACTGCCTGGACATCCTGGCCAAGCCGGACCGGCTGCCGCCCGCGGACAAGGCCGAGTTCTTCCGCCGGACGGCCGAACTGTTCCGCGCGCACCGGCCCGCGGACACGCCCGCGGACGGCGCGGCCGCCGCGCTGGAGGGCAGCTGGGCCGCCTACCGGCTGCGGCGGCAGGCCGCGCGGACCGGACGGGAGCTGGGCCGGCGGGCGCGGCAGGGCCGCCGGGCGGCGGCGCGCGGGGTGAAGGGCGGCTGGGCCGCGCTGCACACCCGCCGGCCGCTGGACGAGAACCTCGTCCTGTACTCGGCGTTCTCGCACCGCGGGGTGCTCGGCGATCCGGCGGCCGTGCACCGCAGGGCGCAGGAGATCGCCCCGCACCTGCGCGGGGTGTGGGTGGTGCGCGACGCGGAGCAGGCGCGGCGGGCCGGACTGCTGCCGCCCGGCGTCGAGTACGTGCTGCCCGGCACCCTGCGCTTCCGTGAACTCGCGGCGCGGGCCGGGTACTTCGTCAACAACGTCAACTGGCCCGACGTGCCCGGCAAGCGCCCCGGCAGCGTGCACATCCACACCCATCAGGGCACCCCGCTGAAGTTCATGGGCGCCGATCTGCTGGCCAAGCCGGGCGCCCGGCACGGCCTGGACGTCCCGGGCATGCTGCGCCGCGCCGACCGCTGGGACCACAGCCTGGTCGCCAACCTCCACTCCGAGCTGGTCTGGGAGCGGGCCTACCCGTGCCGTTTCGCCTCCGCGCGCACCGGGAGCCCGCGCAACGACGTCCTCGTGCGGGCCCGCGCGGGGCAGGGCGGTGAGCCGGGGGCCGCGGTGCGCGCCCGGCTCGGCATCCCGGCGGACCACACGGTGGTGCTGTACGCGCCGACGCCGCGTGAGTACCGGCGCGGCGGGTACGCCGAGCGCTTCGATGCGGCGCGGCTCGCCGCGGACCTGGGCGAGGGGCACACCCTGGTGGTCCGGCTGCACCCGTCGCTGGCGAACGGCCCCGCGCGCGGCCTGGGCCTGACCGAGCTGCACCGGCGCGGTGTGCTCGTGGACACGACGGACGAGCCGTTCGTCGAGGAGGTGATGCTCGCCTCCGACGTCCTGGTCACCGACTATTCCGCCCTGATGTTCGACTACGCCGCCCTGGACCGGCCGATCGTGCTGCACGCCGACGACCTCGGCGCGTACACGGCGAGCCGCGGCCTGTACGTCGACATCACCGCCGAACCACCGGGCCACGTGGCGCGCTCCTACCGGGAACTGGCGTGGCTGCTGGCGTCGGGGAGCTGGCGGGACACGGAGTCGGCGCGTCTGCGAGCGGCCTTCCGGGCGCGCTACTGCGCGTTCGACGACGGGTGGGCGGCGGAACGGGTGGTGCGCACGCTGATCCTCGGCGAGCGGGACTGGACCCCGCCCGGACCCGCCGCGTCCGGCACGGTCGCCGCGTCCGCGCCGCCCGGCGCCGCCCAGGTGCCCGCCCAGCTCTCCGGCCACGGCCGGCTCGCCCCGTCATGAGGACACGCACCCGGGCGCGGGAGGCGGCGGCCCGGCTGCGCGGGCCGCGCGGCTGGGTCCTGCTGTTCGCCGTGGTGTTCGCGCTGCTCCAGCTCGGCACCGTCACCGGCCGGGACACGCCCGACACCAAGAACTACCTGTCCTACGCCCTGAGCCTCGGCGGCGCGGACAAGCGGGAGACGGCGGCCGTCACGATCGACTACGCCTGCGCGGGACGGGCCGCCCGCGCCCGCCGCGAGCACCGTGTGGACGTGCTGCGCTTCCGCGCGCCGAGCCCGGACGCCCGGGTGGCGAAGGCGTGCCGGGACGGGCTGTGGCGCACGGTGGACGCGCGGCTGCGGGCCGGGCAGAGGGGCGGGCACACCCTGCCGTTCATGCCGGTGCGCTTCATGCGGATCTTCGAGGTGCGCCCCGGCTACCCGGTGTTCCTGGTCCCCTTCGTCACCGTCCTCGGGGCGACCTGGGGTCTGTGGGCGGCGGGCGTGACCGTGACGGTGGCGGGCGGCGTCCTCGTGTACCTGCTGCTGCGCCGCCGCCGGGTGCCGGTGCCCCTGGCGCTGACCGGCCAGGCCCTGTACTACGTCCTGCCGTGCGGCACCACCGCCATGCGGCCGATGACCGAGGGCCTGATGACGGCGCTGACCCTGGTGGCGCTGTGGGGCTGTGCGCTGGCCCTGGACGGGCGCGCCCGGCTGGGGCCCGCCGTGGTGGCGGGCGCCCTGCTCGCACTGTTCACGGTGAAGCACTCCCAGGCGCTGTTCCTCGGGCTGTGCCTGGCCGCCGCGGGCGCGCTGACCGCCCTGCGCCGGCGGGCGCGGCCCGGACCGGCCCGGCGTGCGGTCACGGCGGTCACGGCGGTGGCGTGCTGCGCGGTCGCCGGCACCCTGCTGCTGGCACGGGCGCTGCACTACCCGTCCGAGTACGACAGCCTCCAGGACCTGCTCACCGGCCACTACGCCCGGCCCGACCGGGCCCGCCCGTGGTCCGAGCTGCTGCACCTGGAGCTGAGCTTCTGGCGGGAGTGGCTGCGCCGTCAGCTGTGGCAGCCGCTGTTCGCGGCACTGCTCGCCGCCGGCGCCTGGGGTGCCCTCAAAGCCCGCCGGGGGGCCGGTCCCGGGCGGGAGCGGGCGTTCGGTGCCTTCGTCGTGGCGGCCGCGTGCACCGGGTTCCTCAACCAGGCGGCCCATCCCGACATCACCGTGTGGGGCGAGCGGCTGATCGTGCTGGGCTGGCTGCTGCCGGTGCTGGGGCTGCCGCTGCTGCTGGACGCGCCGGCCCCGGGGGCGCGCCGGCCGGCGGCGGGCATCCCGGGGCCCCGTGCGCGCAGCGCGGCCGGCGAGGAGCGCAGCCCGGAGGGGACCGTCACTCGATGACGAGTTCGACCGGGATGTTGCCGCGGGTGGCGTTGGAGTAGGGGCAGACCTGGTGGGCCTGCTCGACCAGCTCGCGGCCGGTGGCCGCGTCCACGGTGTCGGGCAGTTCGATGCGCAGGGTGACGGCGAGCGCGAAGCCCTCCCCCTGCTTGCTGAGGCCGACCTCGCCGGTGACGGCGGCGTCGCTCACGTCCGCCTTGGCCTTGCGGCCGACGAGGGCCAGGGCGCTGGCGAAGCAGGCCGCGTACCCGGCGGCGAAGAGCTGCTCCGGGTTGGTGCCCTGCCCGTCGCCGCCGAGTTCGGCGGGCGGGGCGAGCTGCACGTCCAGCTTGCCGTCGGAGCTGAAGGCGCGGCCGTCACGGCCGTGGGTGGCGGTGGCGACGGCGGTGTAGAGCGCGTCCATGGAGAACCATCCCTGTCGTTTGCGTCGAGGAGCGTGTGCCGTCCGCGGGTGCCTGGGGCACCCGGTCCGGACGACCATGAGTAGATCACACAATTAAGTTGTGCACAACTGAATGACGCCAGAGGTACTCTGGGGTCCATGACGACCGAGGCATCGCGGACCCCCGCCCCCGACGAGGAGTGGCTCCACCTGGACCACCAGGTCTGCTTCGCGCTGCACGCCGCCTCGCGCGCCTTCACCGGCGTCTACCGCGGCCTCCTCAAGGAGCTGAACCTCACCTACCCGCAGTACCTGGTGATGCTGGTGCTGTGGGAGCAGGGCGAGACGCCCGTCAAACGGCTGGGCGAGCGCCTGCGCCTGGACTCCGGGACCCTCTCCCCGCTGCTCAAGCGCCTGGAGGCGGCGGGCCTGGTGACCCGGGAGCGCAGCGCGCGCGACGAGCGGTCGGTCCAGGTGCGGCTGACCGGCGAGGGCACCGCCCTGCGCGAGCGGGCGGCCCGGGTGCCGCGCGCGATCATGGCCGCGACCGGCCTCACCGCCGGGGAGGCCGCGGACCTGCACCTGCGCCTCGCCCGGCTCACCGAGGCCCTGGACACGGCGGCGGCCGGCCTCCCCGGCTGACCCGCCCGCGCCCACGCCTGCGCCCGCGCCCGCAACGCACGCCGGCACTCGCCGTCACCCGTCCGCACCGACACGGACCGGCCACCGACACCGACACCGGTGTGCCCGATCAGGCGTGCTCGGCGACTTCTTACCGGTGATTTGCCCGCGTATCGGCAGGGGCACGGCATTCGCACGCATTACGATCCGCCGTGATGAGTGCCATCCGGAGCGTGCCGCGTGCCCTGATCCGCCTCTCGGCGAGACACCGCCTCCTCACCCTGACGGCCGCCTGGCTCCTCACCCGCGCCCTGACGCTGTGGCTGCTGGCCCACGACACGCTGCCCGGTCTGGGCGGCGGCGCGGTGGCGCGCGAGGTGTGGAAGCTGTACCACCGCTGGTACCTCGTCCTCTCCCACGGCGCCTTCCCGGCGCACGACACGCTGTGGCAGTACCCGCCGGGCGCCGGGCCGGTCCTGCTGTCGCCCGCGCTGCTTCCCTGGCTGACGTACTTCCAGGCGTTCGTCGCCCTCACCCTGGCCGCCGACGCGGTGATCGCCCTCGCGCTGGCCCGCGCGGGCACCCGGCCGGGCCGCAGCCTGCGCGGCGCCGGCTGCTGGACGCTGGGCCTGCCGCTGCTGCTGCACGTCCCGCTGGCCCGCTACGACATCCAGGTCACCGCCTTCGCCGTGCTGTCCCTGCTGGCGCTGCGCCGCTCGCCGCGTGCCTGCGGCACGCTCGCCGCGCTGGGCGCGCTGGTGAAGGTGTGGCCCGCCCTGGTGCTGCTGGGCACCCCCCGGGGGCGCACGACACGCTCCGCCTGGATCTGGGCGGCCGGAACCGGGGCCGCGGGCGCGCTGGTCCTCGCCGGGACGTTCCGCAACCCGCTGGCCTTCGTGCGGCAGCAGGGCGGCCGGGGCGTGCAGATCGAGTCCTTCGGCGGCACGGTGCTCGCCTTCGCCACCCACGCGGGCTGGCCGGGCGCCGTGCGGTACCAGTACGGGGCGCTGGAGTTCACCGGACCGCACGTCACCACCGTGGCACATGTCTCACTGGCCCTGTCCGCGGCGGCCTTCGCCCTGCTGCTCCTGTGGCGGGTGCGGGCCAGGCACTGGACGCCGGACACGCCCTGCGACGCCGCGCTGAGCGCCGTCCTGCTGTTCACCGTGACCAGCAGGGTGATCAGCCCGCAGTACATGGTCTGGCTGCTGGGACTCGCCGCGGTGTGTCTGACCTCACGGCAGACCACCCAGCGCCCGGTGGCCGCGATGATCGCCTGCGCCTGCCTGGTCAGCGCGATCGCCTACCCGACGCTCTACAGTCAGGTGGCGGACTGCACGTGGACGGGTTGTGTGTTGATGCTGACCCGCAACGGCCTGCTGGCCGTGGCCACGGTAGTCTCGTTCGTCCGGCTGTGGCGCTCGACGAGACCCGTGGTGCCCCGCAGACAACCCGAGCAGGACCCGCACCGTCTTCCGTCCGGGACGCTGAGTTCCACTTAACGGGAGATTACCGACCACACCTACGATATTCGGCCGTGGACTCCATGCACCTGCACCCGCAGCAGAACCCGCACGTCAGCGTCGTCGTCATCGGCTTCAACGATGTCGACCGCATAGCGCACGCGGTACGTTCCGCGCTCGTCCAGGGCCCCATGGTCCGCGAGGTCGTCGCCGTCGACGACTGCTCCACCGACGGCACCCACGAACTGCTCAGACGCCTCGCCGAGGACGAGCCGCGGCTGCGGGTGATCCGGCGCGAGACCAACAGCGGCGGCTGCGGCAGCCCGCGCAACACCGGCATCGAAGCGGTGACGTCGCCGTACCTGATGTTCCTCGACAGCGACGACGTGCTGCCGCCGGGCGCGGTCGACGCGCTGCTCACCACCGCCGACCAGGAGGACGCGCAGGTCGCCGGCGGACTGTGCGTGCGCCGCGAGCTGCCCTCGGGACGCGAGGTGCCCTGGCAGGGCGAGCTGTACGCGGACACCACCGTCCTCGCGCACCCCGCGCAGCAGCCCGGGATCGTGCACGACACGCTGTGCGTCAACAAGCTGTACCGCACCGCCTTCCTCCGGGAGCACGGCATCCGCTTCCCCGAGGGCCGCTTCCCCTACGAGGACATCGTGTTCACCGCACGGGTCCTGGCCGCGGGGCCGCGCATGGCCTTCGTCCCGGACCAGGTGTACGTGTGGAACGTACGCCGCTCCGCCGAACAGCTGTCCATCTCCCTGGACCGGGCCCACGTCGAGAACTGGCAGGCGCGCACCGAGGCGAACCGGCAGGCGTACGAGATCCTGCTGAACGCCGGGCAGAAGGAACTGGCGCGCTCGGCCCGCGCCAAGTTCCTGGAGCACGAGCTGCGCATGTACGCGCGCGAGCTGACCCTGCGCGACGCGAAGTACCGCCGCGCCTGGTGGTCCCACACCCGCACGTACCTCCAGGGGTACGACGCCGGTGACTGGACGGCCGAGCCGACCGCGCCCGGCCATCTCATCGCCCGGGTCGTCCTGGCCTCGCCCGAGCCGCGCGACCTGCCCCGGCTGAAGGAACTGGCCGCCCGGCCCGCCCGGCTGTGCCCGCCCTACGCGCGGGGCGCGGACGGCGTCCCCGTCTGGTCGGACGACCTGACCGAGCTGTCCCTGGAGCCCTATCTGTCCTGGCCGGCGCACCGGCTGCCGCTCACCGTGGACGCGGCCCTGCGCCCCCGCGCGCGGGGTGCCACCCTGCTGCGGCTGCGCCTGCACGAGATGTACGGCAGGGTCGCGGCCGCGAAGCCGCGCACGCTGGAGGTGGAGTGGCTGCACCGCGAGGGGGGCCGCGTCGCGCAGCGCGCCACCGTGGCGCTGCGGCCCGACGCCGGTGACACCTGGCGGGCCGACACGGTCGTGGACCTGGCGGCCCTGGGGGCCGGGACGTGGGACCTGCGCCTGCGGGTGCTGTTCGCCGACGGCACCTGCCGCGAGGTGACCGGTCATGCCTGGGCGGACACCGGGCTGCTGCGCCGCAGCGTCGTGCCGAGCCTGCGGTTCGGCGTCCTGCTCGTCCAGCCCTACGCCACGCACTCCGGCGCCCTGGCCCTGCGCCTGGCCACCGGCTGGCGCGGCGCCACCACGGTCCTGCGCGGCAGGCTCCGCCGCCTGCTGGGCCGGGGAACCGGATGACGGCCCGCACGCATCCCAGCTGACGAGCACCACCTGCACCACCTGCACCACCTGCACCACAGCACCACCTGCACCACAGCACCACCTGCACCACAGCACCACCTGGGCCAACTGATGAGGAGACGCCCGCAATGACCTGGCTGATCACCGGCGGCGCCGGCTACATCGGAGCGCACGTCGTCCGTGCGATGACCGAAGCGGGCGAGCAGGCCGTCGTCTACGACGACCTGTCCACGGGCATCGCGGAGCGCGTCCCGGACGGGGTCCCGCTGGTGGTGGGCTCCACCCTGGACGCCGACCGGGTGGCGCGGACCCTCACCGGGCACGGGATCACCGGCGTCGTCCACCTGGCAGCGAAGAAGCAGGTCGGCGAGTCGGTGGACCTGCCCCTGCAGTACTACCGGGAGAACGTGGAGGGCCTGCGCGTCCTGCTGGAGGCGGTGACGGCCGCCGGTGTCGGCGCCTTCGTGTTCTCCTCCTCGGCGGCCGTCTACGGCATGCCGGACGTGGACCTGGTCACCGAGGAGACCCCGTGCGTGCCCATGTCGCCGTACGGGGAGACGAAACTGGCCGGTGAGTGGCTGGTCCGCGCGACGGGCCGGGCCGCGGGCCTGTCCACGGCCTGTCTGCGCTACTTCAACGTGGCGGGCGCGGCGGCCCCTGAACTGGCGGACACCGGGGTCTGCAACCTCGTCCCCATGGTCTTCGAGAAGCTGACCGAGAACGCGCCCCCGCGCATCTTCGGCGACGACTACGCCACCCCGGACGGCACCTGCGTCCGCGACTACATCCACGTGGTGGACCTCGCGGAGGCCCACGTCGCCACGGCCCGCGCGCTGCGCGCCACGCCCGGACTCGGACTGACCCTGAACATCGGCCGCGGCGAGGGCGTGTCGGTGCGCGAGATGATCGACACGATCAGCGCCGTCACCGGGCACCACCGCCCGCCGACGGTCACCCCGCGCCGCCCCGGCGACCCGGCCCGCGTCGTGGCCTCCGCCGACCGCATCGCCGCCGAACTCGGCTGGAAGGCCAAGCACGACGTCCACGACATGATCACCTCCGCCTGGGAGGGCTGGCTGCGCCGCCACCCGGAGGCGGCCCGCGACTGACACCCCCGGCCGGCCGCCCTGACCGACCCCGCCCGGACCGGCCGTGGGCACCCCGCTCGGCTCCGCCGTCGGCGACGCCCTCGGAGCCCCTTCGAGTGCGGCCCCGAGGCCGCCTTCACCCGCCGCTTCCCGCGCGGTTCGAGGGAGCCGTCCGGCCGTGCCCCGGTTCCGCCGTCCGGGCGCCGCGCACCACCGCCGCCTACGAGGACGCCGTGCGCGCCGCCGTCGGCCTCGGCGGCGGCCCGGACACCGTGGCGGCCGTCACCGGCGGCCCGGCCGGTGCCGTCCCCGGCGCCGGCGCCCTCCACGGCACCTGTGCCGTCCCGGCCCGGTGGACCGAGGCGCCGCGCGTGCCGCCGCCCGGCAGGGGCGGCCGGGAGCTGCGCCCTGCCGAGCCGACCGCGCCGGCCCGGCGCCCGGCGGCCGTCACAGCGCCTTGAGCGCCTGAGCCGTCCCCCGGGCCAGGCCGCCGAGATACCCCTTGGGGAGCTTCGGGCTGCGGATGACGACGGCGCGCCAGTACAGCGGCCCGGAGATCAGGTCGAGGGCCAGGTCGCGGTCGAGTCCGGCGCGGACCTCGCCGCGTTCCTCGGCCGCCGCGAGGATGCTGCTGGCGACGCCCTCCTGGCCGTCGCGCAGGGCCTTCTGCACGGCGTCGGCGAGGTCGGGGTTACGGGCCGCCTCGGCCTGGAGGTCGGGGAGGATCTGGGAGGCCACGGGGTGGCGCAGGGCGCGCGAGGTCACCTCGTACAGCAGGCGCAGGTCCGTCTCCAGGGACCCGGTGTCGGGTGCGGGCAGGCCCTGGACGGCGAGCGCGGAGACGACGTCGAGCACCAGGTGCAGCTTGGAGCGCCAGCGGCGGTACACCGCGGTCTTGCCGACGCCCGCGCGCCGCGCGATGCCCTCGATGGACATGCGCGCGTAGCCGACGGCCGCCAGTTCCCCGAAGACGGCGGCCCGGATCGCCTCCGTCACGTCCTCCCTCAGCACGGCCGCCCCCGCGGGGGCACGGCGGCGCTGGGACGTCTGGGAACCGCCGGCGTTCGTCGTCATGGGCTCCAGCATAGGGCGTGACGACGAAACGGTTGCGTTGCGACGTCACTTGGGCCTACGCTCACGTTGCGACGATACGGTCCCGTTCCGACGTAAGAGAACGTGAAGAGAACCGTAAGGAAACGGGTGGTGGACACGGAGCCCGCTCCCGAGCCCCCTCCCCCCGAGCGAAAGCAGCGGATGTGAGCCAGGTCCTCCACACACCGCCCCCCGCCCCGGCCCAGGCCGAGGACGACCTGGGGGCGCTCGCCGCCCGCCACGGCCTGTCCGTCAGCGGCGCCCGCCCCACCCTGCCCGCCTACGTGCGCGAACTGTGGGCACGGCGCCACTTCATCACCGCCTTCGCCACCGCCAAGCTCACCGCGCAGTACAGCCAGGCGAAGCTGGGCCAGGTCTGGCAGGTCGCCACCCCGCTGCTGAACGCGGCGGTCTACTACTTCATCTTCGGCGTCCTGCTCGGCACCAGCCGGGGCGTCTCGGACTACATCCCGTTCCTGGTCACCGGCGTGTTCATCTGGACGTTCACGCAGAGTTCGATCATGGCGGGCACCCGCGCGATCTCCGGCAACCTGGGCCTCGTGCGGGCCCTGCACTTCCCGCGGGCCGCGCTGCCGATCTCCTTCGCGCTCCAGCAGCTCCAGCAGCTGCTGTTCTCGATGGCCGCCCTCGTGGTGATCCTGCTCTGCTTCGGCGTGATGCCCGCCGCCTCCTGGGCGCTGGCCGTGCCGGTGCTGGTGCTCCAGTTCGTCTTCAACGCGGGCGTGTCCATGGTCGTGGCCCGGATGGGTGCGAAGACCCCGGACATCGCCCAGCTGATGCCGTTCCTGCTGCGCACCTGGATGTACGTCTCCGGTGTCATGTGGAGCATCGACGCGACCCTCAGGCACAGCAGCATGCCGCACATCGTCAAGACGCTGCTGGAGATCAACCCGGCCGCCGTCTACATCGACCTGACGCGCTTCGCGCTCATCGACAGCTTCAAGGCCCACCAGCTCCCGCACCACGTGTGGGCGTACGCCGTGGGCTGGGCGCTGCTCGCCGGCGTCGGCGGGTTCGTCTACTTCTGGAAGGCCGAGGAGAGGTACGGACGTGGCTGAGCAGACCAGCGAGAGGGTCCCCACCGTCGTCGCCGACCAGGTGGACATCGTCTACCGGGTGCACGGCACGGGCGCCGGGCGCGGCTCCGCGACCGCCGCGCTCCACCGCATCGTGCGCCCCGGCAAGGCGGAGAAGGCCGCGGGCGTGCGCCGGGTGCACGCGGTGAAGAAGGCCTCGTTCGTCGCCTACAAGGGCGAGGCGATCGGCCTCATCGGCACCAACGGCTCCGGCAAGTCCACTCTGCTCAAGGCCATCGCGGGCCTGCTGCCGGTGGAGAGCGGCAAGATCTACACCGACGGCCAGCCGTCCCTGCTCGGGGTCAACGCGGCCCTGATGAACGACCTCACCGGCGAACGCAACGTCCACCTCGGCGGCCTGGCCATGGGGATGTCCCGCGAGCAGGTCAAGGCGCGCTACCAGGAGATCGTCGACTTCTCCGGCATCAACGAGAAGGGCGACTTCATCACGCTGCCGATGCGGACGTACTCCTCCGGCATGGCGGCGCGGCTGCGGTTCTCCATCGCCGCCGCCAAGGACGCCTTCACCAGCGGGAAGTCCTAGGTGTGCTGTCCGGACGGCCCCGCGCGCCCCGGCCCGGGCACCTCTCGCCGGGGCCGGGGCGCGCGGGGCCGGGCTCACGGCACCACGGCGTACAGCACCTGTCCGCCCGGTCCGTGGGCCACCGGCCGCAGACCGGGATCCCGGCGCGGTTGCCTGCCGTCGACCACCCAGCGCACGCGGTACGTCCGCAGGATGTCCCTGCGCGCCCCCCGCGGGGTGCTGCGCGCGAAGTAGCGCTGCACGGCCCGCTCCCGCCGCGCCTCGTCCGGGAGGAAGAACTCCGGGTAACCGGGGACGACGGTGTAGGCGCCGTAGGCGGGGATCAGCCGGGACGGGACGTCGCGGGCCATGACCACGTCGCCGTACCTCACGTGCGGTGTGATCCAGTGGTACCCCGCCCACGGAGCCGTGTAGTGCACGGCGAGCGCCGCGGGCAGCGCCGCCCGGCCCACGACGTAACCGAGCACACCCGCCTGGGTCCACGCGCCCAGGGCGAGCGCGCCGGCCAGCGCCCAGGCCCACCCGGTGCGCACCGCCTTCCGGCCCCGGCCGACCACCTCCAGCGCGACGGCGAGCTGCGCCGGGACGATCGCGGCGGGCAGGGCGCGGCCCCAGGAGTAGTGGCCGCTGACGAAGCCCGCCGCGCACACCAGCGCGCCCAGCGCGAAGAAGAGCGCCAGCGGATCCCACCGGTCGCGCCGCCACCGCACGGCCAGCGCGGCCACCCCGAGCAGCACCAGCCAGTACCGGCCCGCGAAGTCCGTGTACAGCGCGCGGTGCACGCCCTCCAGGTCGCGCCCGGCGGCGAACAGCGCGAAGAAGTCGTAGTACGGCCACAGCCACAGCACCAGCAGCCCCAGCGCGGCCGACGCGGCGATCCTGGACCACTGCGCGCGCGGCGGCCGGGCGGCGATCACCAGGGCGAGCGCGCCCAGCGTGTCGACGATCCCGGTGAACTGGTGGCAGAGCAGGACGACCGCCCACAGCGCCCCCAGGCCGAGCCACACCTCCCACCCGGCCGGCGCGCGCAGTGACCGGGTGAGCCACGCCCAGTGGTGGAAGGCCAGGCCGAGCGCGAACACGCTGGGGTACGAGACCGTCAGCGCGAGCGAGTTGAGGGAGACGAAGCCGCTCCAGTTGATGAGGGCGGTCCCCCACAGCAGCACCAGGCTCAGCGCGGCCAGGGCGGGCGCGGCCGGATGCGCGCTCAGCGTCCGCACGTACCGGCGCACGCCCGTGACCAGCAGCGTCAGTCCGGCGAGCGCGGCCAGGCGCAGCACGACGAAGACGGACCAGCCGCTCAGGCGGGCGACGGAGCCGAGCAGCAGCATCCACGGCGAGTAGTAGGGGCTCGGGGTGTCCGTGTCGACGAGCGGGTTGCCCGGGTGCAGCAGGCTGTGGCGCAGGCGTTCGATGGTGGCCGCGTGCATGCCGAGGTCACCGGCCCAGGGCAGCCTGACGATCACCAGGAGCAGCAGCACGACGAGCAGCGCGGCGGCCGTCCGGGGAGCGGCGGAACGTTTCACGAAGACCGGCGGCCGGGGCAGCGCACGGCCGGCGGGACGTACCTCGGGCGGCGCGGCGCGCATCATCGTGCCGGAATTCCCTGCGGCAGACTCTTCGCTGTATTTCCGGGCGGACGGTCCCCGGCGAGGTGCACAGTCACGCGCGACACTTTATCCGAATGATCTCGAATAACAGGAAAAGGTAAATTCACCGTGCGTCGTTTCCTAAACGACCGCAAGAAATCAGCATGAGGGCGCCCCGGGCTTTTGACGGCCCGGGGCGCCCTCATCGGCTGTGCGGGGGGACGTCAGCCGTGCGACCCCAGCAGCGTCCGCATCGTCCGCATGGCCACCGAGAGGTTGGCCAGGTCGAAGGCGTCCGAACCGCGGATCTCCTCCAGCGTGATACGGGCCCGGGACAGGATCGGCGCGTTCTTCGTCTCCCACACCTTGAAGCGCTCCTCCGGCGTGGACGTGCCGTTGCCCACCGCGAGGACGTCCGCGGTCAGGGCCGCGTGCGCCGCGTACAGGTCCTCACGGATCGCCGCGCGCGCCATGGACTGCCAGCGGTCGGCGCGCGGCAGCTCGATGATGCGGTCCATCAGCTGGGTGATGGCGAGCCGGTCGGCCAGGTCGTAGTACACCTCGGCGACGTCCATCGGGTCCCTGCCCATGCGGTCGGCCACCGAGACGATGTCGAGCGCCGGGAAGGCCGAGGAGAACCCGGCCACGCGGGTGGCCAGCTCGTCCGGGACACCGGCCGCGGACAGCTCGTCGTAGACCTGCTGGTACCACTCCAGGTCCGCGCCCTTGATCAGCTTGGGCAGCTGGGCCCACACCTGCTCGACCCGCTCGGAGAAGAACTCGACCGTCTCGCCGAGCTGCAGCGGCTGCGGCCGGTTGTTCAGCAGCCAGCGCGTGCCGCGCTCCACCAGCCGGCGCGAGTGCAGCCGGATCCGGGTCTGGACGTCGGCCTCGACCTTGTTGTCCAGGGCCTCCACCGCGTCCCACACCGGCGCCGAGCGGAAGATCGCGCGGGCCACGGTCTGCGCCCGGACGATCTCCTCCAAGGACGCCCCGGTCTCCTCCCGCAACCGGTGCAGATACGTCGTACCGCCGGTGTTGACCGTGTCGTTGACCAGGACGGTCGTGGTGATCTCGCGGTTCAGCGGGTGGTTGTCGATCTGCTCCGCGAACCGCTCGCGCAGCTGCGTCGGGAAGTAGGTGTGCAGCAGCCCGCGCAGATACGGGTCGTCCGGCAACGAGGTGCGCAGCAGCTCCTCGGCGACCGTGATCTTCGTGTACGCCAGCAGGACGGCCGTCTCCGGACCGGTCAGGCCGTTGCCGGCGTTCAGCCGCTCGCGGATCTGGCGGTCGGTGGGCAGGAACTCCAGCGCCCGGTCCAGATGCCCCTCGCGCACCAGGTGCTTCATGAAGCGCTGCTGGGCGTGGACCATGTCCTTGGACTGGGCGAGGGCGTTGGCGATCGCCGTGTTCTGCGCGTAGTTGTTGCGCAGCACCAGCGCGCCGACCTCGTCGGTCATCTCGGCGAGCAGCTTGTTGCGCTGCTTGACGGTCATGTCGCCGTCGGTGACCAGTCCGTTGAGCAGGACCTTGATGTTGACCTCGTGGTCGGAGGTGTCCACGCCCGCGCTGTTGTCGATGGCGTCGGTGTTGACCCTGCCGCCCGCCTGCGCGAACTCGATCCGGCCCAGCTGGGTGCAGCCCAGGTTGCCGCCCTCGCCGACGACGCGGACCCGCAGGTCCTTGCCGTCCACACGGATCGCGTCGTTGGCCTTGTCGCCGACGTCGGCGTTGGACTCGGTGGACGCCTTGACGTAGGTGCCGATACCGCCGTTCCACAGCAGGTCCACCGGGGCCTGGAGGATGGCCCGCATCAGGTCCGCCGGGGTCAGCTTGGTGACCTTGGAGTCGATGCCCAGGGCCTCGCGGATGTGCGCGTTGACCGGGATCGACTTCAGGTTGCGCGGGAAGATCCCGCCGCCGGCCGACAGCAGCTCGGTGTCGTAGTCGGCCCAGCTGGAGCGCGGCAGGTCGAACAGGCGGCGCCGCTCGGCGTAGCCGGTGGCCGCGTCCGGGTTCGGGTCGATGAAGATGTGCCGGTGGTCGAAGGCGGCCACCAGGCGGATGTGCTCGCTCAGCAGCATGCCGTTGCCGAACACGTCACCGGACATGTCACCGATGCCGACGACCGTGAAGTCCTGCGACTGGGTGTCGACGTCCAGCTCGCGGAAGTGCCGCTTGACCGACTCCCAGGCACCGCGGGCGGTGATGCCCATGCCCTTGTGGTCGTAGCCCGCCGAGCCGCCGGAGGCGAAGGCGTCACCGAGCCAGAAGTCGTAGGACTCGGCGACCTCGTTGGCGATGTCCGAGAACGTCGCCGTGCCCTTGTCGGCCGCGACCACCAGGTAGGTGTCGTCGCCGTCGTGGCGCACCACGTCCCGCGGCGGGACGACCTCGCCCGCCACCATGTTGTCGGTGATGTCGAGCAGCGCCGAGATGAACGTCTTGTAGCTGGCGATGCCCTCCGCGAGCCAGGCGTCCCGGTCCACGCCCGGGTCGGGCAGCTGCTTGGCGACGAAGCCGCCCTTGGCGCCCACCGGCACGATGACCGTGTTCTTCACCATCTGCGCCTTGACCAGGCCCAGGATCTCGGTGCGGAAGTCCTCACGCCGGTCGGACCAGCGCAGACCGCCGCGGGCGACCTTGCCGAAGCGCAGGTGCACGCCTTCCACGCGCGGCGAGTACACCCAGATCTCGTACGCCGGGCGCGGCGCCGGCAGGTCGGGGATGGCCTGCGGGTCGAACTTCATGGAGACGTAGTCGTGCGGCCGGCCGGCCTCGGTCTCCTGGAAGAAGTTGGTGCGCAGCGTCGCCTTGACGACGGTGAGGAAGGAGCGCAGGATCCGGTCCTCGTCCAGCGAGGCCACCTGGTCCAGGGCCGCGTCGACCTCTTCGAGCAGGGCGTCGACCAGCTCGTGCCCGGCGCGCTGCCGCTCGGGCGCCATCCGCGCCTCGAACAGGGAGACGAGCAGACGGGTGGTGTGGACGTTGTTGCGGAGGGTGTCCTCCATGTAGTCCTGGCTGAACGTGGAGCCCGCCTGGCGCAGGTACTTGGCGTAGGCGCGCAGCACCATCGCCTGGCGCCAGCTCAGTCCGGCGCTCAGCACCAGCGCGTTGAACCCGTCGTTCTCCGCCTTGCCGGTCCAGGCGGCGGCGAAGGCGTCCTGGAACCGCTCACGGGCGTCGTCGGCGAGGTAGTCACCGGCGCCGGCGACCGCCTTGGGCATGCGCAGACCGAAGTCGTAGATCCACGCCGTCGTACGGTCCGCGCAGCGCAGCTCGTAGGGCCGCTCGTCGGTGACCTCCACGCCGAGCCGGCTGAGCACCGGCAGGACCTGCGAGAGGGAGACCGAGCCGCCCTTCTGGTAGATCTTGAAGCGGCGCTCTTCGGGGGCGGCGCCCACCGGCTCGTACAGGCTGAGCGCGAAGGTCTTGTCCTCGTCCAGCTGCTCCAGGTTGACCAGGTCGGCGACCGCGGCGCGCGGTGTGTGGTCGGCCTTGTAGCCCTCGGGGAACGCGGCGGCGTAGCGGCGCATCAGCTCGGCGGCGCGCTCCTCGCCCAGCTCGGCGGTGAGCGCCTCGGAGAAGGCGTCGGCCCAGGAGCGGGCGGCCTCGACCAGGCGGGCCTCGATGCGCTCCTTGTCGGCGTCGGACAGCTCGGGCAGCTCGGTGCCCTGCGGCACGCGGACGACGAAGTGCAGCCGGGAGAGGATCGACTCGGTGTTCCAGGCCGTGAAGTCGACGCTGGTGCCGCCCAGCTCCTCCTTCAGGATGTCGATGATCCGCAGGCGCACGCCCGTGGTGTAGCGGTCGCGCGGCAGGTAGACGAGGGCCGAGTAGTAGCGGCCGTACTCGTCCTGGCGCAGGTACAGGCGCAGCCGGCGGCGCTCCTGGAGGTACAGCACCGAGGTGGCGATCGACTGCAGCTCGGCGGCGGGCGTCTGGAACAGCTCGTCGCGGGGGTAGGTCTCCAGGATCTGGAGCAGGTCGCGCCCGTCGTGGCTGTTGGGCGAGAAGCCGGCGAGCGCCAGCACCTCGTCGACCTTGCGGCGGACGACCGGGACCCGGCGCACCGATTCGGTGTACGCCGCCGACGAGAACAGGCCGAGGAAGCGGCGCTCCCCGATCACCTCGCCCTGGTCGTTGAACTTCTTGACGCCGATGTAGTCCAGGTAGGACGGCCGGTGCACGGTGGCCCGGCTGTTCGCCTTGGTCAGCACGAGCAGCTTGTGCTCGCGCGCCTTGGCGCGGGCGTCGGCGGGCAGCCGCTCGAAGGACGGGCTGACCGGGTGGGCGTCCTCGCCGGCGTGCTGCGGGTCCGAGCGCAGTATGCCCAGCCCGGTGCCGGGGACGGCGGCCAGCGTGTCGTCCTCCCGCAGCTGGTACTCGCGGTAGCCGAGGAAGGTGAAGTGGTCGGAGGAGAGCCAGCGCAGCAGTTCGCGCGCCTCCTCGACCTGCGGCCCGGGCAGGTCGGCGGGGACGGGCTCGTCGGGCAGGCCCTCGGCGATGCGGGCGGCCGCGTCGCGCATCTTCTCCCAGTCCTCGACGGCCTCCCGGACGTCGGAGAGCACGCGCAGCAGATCGGCGGTGATCTGCTTGAGGTCGGACCGGTCGGTCTCGCGGTCGACCTCGACGTGGATCCAGGACTCGACGTGCGCGTCGTGCGGCAGCGGCTCACCGGCCGGTCCGGCGGGCAGCACGTCCAGCAGCTTGCCGGTCAGGTCGCGGCGGACGACGAACTGCGGGTGGACGACGACGTGGATGCCGCGTCCCTGCCGGGTCAGCTCGTTGGTGACGGAGTCCACGAGGAAGGGCATGTCGTCGGTGACGACCTCGACGACGGAGTGGCTGCACGTCCAGCCGTTCTCCTCGACGGTCGGGGTGTGCACCCGCACGTTGGCCGTGCCCTGCGGGCGGTTCTCGGCCAGCCGGTAGTGCGAGAAGGCGGCTCCGAAGACGTCGACCGGGTCACGGTCGGCGAGGTCCTCCGGGGCGGTGTGCAGGTAGTAGCGCTGGAGGAAGGCGAGTACGGAGTCCCGGTCCGGGGTGCCCTCGCCCGCCATACCGGCCGGGAGGTGTCCCCCGGCCGGACTGTTCTCAGCTACCCGAACGGCCCTTTCGAGCAACTCGGCCTTGGCTTCGTCCAGCTTGGTCTGCATTGTCCTCTGGCTCCTGTCGCGCGCCGTTGCGTGACGTTGAAGGAAGTACGGTCTCTGCCCTTCCGGCGTGCCGTCGCGGTCCGGGGTGTCCGGCCCTTACCGACGCTATGCCGTGAGGTGAGATGAGCGGGGGGTTATCGGCCATCTTCGACGCATCCGAGGGGTGTGACCCTGCTCTCGGTGGCGCCGCCGGGAACCGGCCCGGCGTCGTGGAGGCCCTGGGGGTGGTCCTGGCGACCCCGTCCCGCCCGGGAGGACCAGCGACCGCCGCCCGGTCACGGATGTGGTCCGTGCACACCGGGCGCAGAGCGGAGGCGAGCGCGCCCCCGCGAACTATCGCGCTGATCACGCCACCAGGCTATCGCTCTTCACGGGTGCCCCGTCATGAGCCGTATGTGTACAAAACCAGGGGTGGAACTTTGACGTTCTGCACAGGGTGCGGCGGGGTGGGGTGGTGGTGGGGCGCCGTGGGGTGTCTTGAGGGACGTCTGTGACCGGTGGGGCGGCACCACCGTTGGGGGGCGTCTTGAGGACGGTTGCGGCCTGTGGGACTGCACCAGGTTGAGGGGGCCTTGAGGAACGGTGCGGCCGGTCTACGGGGCGGCACCAGGTTGGGCGCCTCGAGGGCGGCTGCGGCCTGTGGGGGCGGCACCACCGATCGGAGGTTTTGAGGCGCTTGCGGCCTGTGGGGCGGCTGCGCCTTGTGGCGCGGCGGGACGTGGTGCGGGGTCTGCCGGGCGCGTCCCCGCCGGGCACGGCGGTCACACGGTCACATCCATCGCGTCAGGCCGCCGCCGCCAGGCGCTGCGCCTCGGCGACCGCTTCCTGGAGCGTGTCCACCACCGGAACGCCGGCGTCCTGCAGACTGGCCCGGCTGTGCGATCCGCCGGTGTACAGCACCGCCCGCGCCCCCGCGTACCGCGCGGCCAGCGCGTCGTCGGCCGCGTCCCCGATCACCACCGTGCGCGCCGGGTCGACCGCCTCGGCCAGCGCGCCCAGGTGGCGCACCATGTGCTCGGCCTTGCTGCCCCCGGAGGGCCCGGTCCGCCCGTCGACGCGTATGAAGTGCGCCTCGATCCCGAAGCCCCGCACCAGCGGGACCAGCTCCTCATGGCCGTACATGCTGAGGATGGACTGGCTGTGCCCGGCCGACGTCCACCCGGTGAGCAGCTCCACCGCGCCCTCGGTGAGCCCGCAGCGGGTCCGGTGCACGGTGTAGTGCCGGTGGAAGGCGTCGTCCATCAGCCGCCACTCGGTGTCCGTGGGCAGCCGCCCCATCAGCCGCTCGTAGAACTTCGGCACGGGCACGCAGTACAGCGCGCGGTACCGCTCCAGCGTGATCGGTTCCAGGCCCAGTTCGGCGAAGGCGGCGTTCGTCGCGCCGATGATCGCGTCGTTGTCGTGGAACAGCGTGCCGTTCCAGTCCCAGACGATGTGCGCACCTGACTGCATCCCCATACCCGAGAACGTACCCGCAGCCACTGACAACCGGACCGGGGACGGACCGGGCCGCGGACGGACCGGGGCGCCGACGGACCGGGGCGGGCCGGTCCCGGCGTCGTCACGACGTGCCGTCGGCCGGTCCGATCAGGTTCGGGACCTCCTGGGTGGCGAACCACAGCAGCTCGTGGTCCTCGGTCCCGTCCACGACGGACTGCGCGTCGTCGTCCCCCGCGTCCGCCGCGGCCAGCGCCTGCGCCGCCGCCGTCACGTCCGCCTCCGCGTCGTCCGCGTCGACGTGCACCGCGGCCGCCTTGGCCAGCGGGACCGTCCCGGCCACCCGGACCTCGCCGAGCGCCCCGGGGTCCAGGCCGCGGTCGGGGTCGCTGCTCACCGTGGTGTCGGGGACGTCCACGGCCACGACGACTCGGCGGCGCGGCGCGTCCGGCGCCGCGGCCAGCAGCCGCAGCGAGGCCAGCGCGGCCCGGTTCAGCGCCGCGTACTCCAGTTCCTCCAGGTCGTCGGAGAGGCACCACTCGCGCAGCGCGGGCGTGACGGCGTAGGCGACGAGCGGCTCCGCTCCCAGCTGCCCCGCCTCGTAGGCCTCGGCGAGCCCGGGGAGGGTCAGGGGGACGTAGACGCGCATGGCCGGCCGCTTTCGTGGTGGGTGTTCACGGGAGTGCGTGGTCGGAGGGCTCCGACGGGGCTCCGGGAGGCACGGGGAAGGCCACCCGGACGGCCTTCAGGATACGTGCGGGGGACCCCTTTCGTGTCCCCGGCCGCACCTTCGCAGGCGTCCACCGCGCGCCCCTCGCTTCACCCGGTGCACCCCTGTTCCGGCCCGCAGTTCCGGGGGCGCGGGTTTCCAGGACCACCCGGATGGGTGAATCCGCCCGGACGTCGACCCGACCGGTGCCTTCCTTGCCTCCCCCGAGCCGGGTCCCGTACAAGGTCCCCAGCAGGAAGTTACTGCTCGGTACTGCGGCCCGCACCGACCGGCGGTCCGCACGTCCACGGCGCAAGCCAGACCACACCGAGAACGGGGACGCATGAACAAGGTCATGACCAGGGCGCAGCGCCGCCCCGGCACCCGCCCGCCCGGACGCCGCGACACCCGCCGCCCCGGCGGCGCCCCGCCGCGCGCACCGGGCGGCAGCCCGGCACGCATCACGAGCGACGGCCGCCCGCCGGGCTCCCCCCGGGGCTCCGGCCCCGCCCGCACCGGCCCCACGGACAACCGGCCGCCCACCGCACCGGGCCGCCGTCGCGCCGCGACCGCGGACCCGGCCCGCCCGTACGGCCCATACGGTCCTCCCAGGAGCGGCCCCGCAGAACCGGGCGGCGCTCAGGGCCGTGCCGCCTCGGCTGTCGCCGCCTCCGCGGCCGCCGCCCCGGCGCCCGCCGCCACCGACCTCTTCGCCGACCGGCTCCTGGCCGTACTGAGCGGGCAGCGGCCCGTCCACTGGATGCTCCGGCACACGGCGGGAGAGGCGTACGACGAACTCGCCCGCCTCGCCGAACGCGGCCCGCTGCGGACCCGCGGTGCCCGCCCCGTCGTCCGCGACATCGGCTACTACGAGCCCCGCCCCGGCGCCCTGGAGGTCTTCGCCCGCATCGGCGCGGGCCGGCAGCTGCGCGCCATGGCGTTCCGCCTGGAACGGGGCAGGGACCGGCGCTGGCGCTGCACGGCGGTGGAGCTGGGAATCCCCCGCGTCCCTCATCCCCAGGAGGCCTGAGCTTCGCACGACAGGTGGCCGGCCGGGCGACAGCCGGCCGGCCACCTGACCGACCGGCCCGGCCGGCGGACCCGTAACCGGCCCGCCGGTCACAGAGCCCACCAGGGGGCCCGGCGGCCCCCTCGGCGCCCGTAAGACCGGCCCGGAGCCCGGATCCCCTCCCGGCGAGCGGGACGCCCGCCACCGCACCACTGGACCCGCCACCGGACGGCAGGGAAGCCAGACCGCAGAAACACCGAAGGGCCCCCGCCCCGGCTCGCGGGCCGGACGAGGCCGGGCAGACCGAACAAACCGGCCGGGCGGAACACAGCTCTGGCAGGCCAGACGGGCCAGGGAGGGCAGCTCCGGCAGGGCAGGCGGGCCAGGCGGGGCAGCTCCGGCAGGACCGGCGGGCCAGGCAGGACAGCTCCGGCAGGGCAGGCGGGCCAAGCAGGGCAGGACAGGCGGCCCAGGCAGGACAGGACCGGCGGGCCGGGCAGGGGGCGGGCAGGCGGGCCGGGCAGGGGGCGGGCAGGCGGGCAGGCGGGCAGGCGGGCAGGCGGGCAGGCGGGCAGCAGCCTCGTACACCAGGGGCTGAGGTCCCGGCCCGTGACCAGCCCACTCCCACCCCTAGGAACAGACGCAGTACTCCGAGCCCGTTCTCCCCCCCGGCGCCAACCGGCACACGCACCGGCAGGGGCCGGGCCCGCAGCTGGCCCCTGCCGGTGCGTCTGCCGGCCCCTACTGCGGGCCGGCAGACCGTACGGCAGCCCTCGGCCGCCCCTCAGCGGCCGGACGGGACCCGAGCCAGTGGTGAGCGCCCGGCACCGGCCGGCAGGCCGGTGAACGGCCCAGCAGCCGCGCCCTCGGCCCCTCCCAAGCTTCCGGGGCACCCCAGACTGCCCGGACAGGCCAGACCGTCCAGACCGCTCAGACCACCGAACGGTCCGGACCGCCTAAACCGCTCGGACCGCCCGGACCCCGAACCGTCCCGACCAGCCGGGCCGCCCGACCGGCCAACAGCCGCCTGCCAGCCCCTCAGCCGCCTGCCCGCCCCTCAGCCGAGCCGGCTGCCCGAGCCCGCTCCCAAGCCAAGCCCCCGACCCGAGTCAAAAGCCCAGCCCCCGACCAACCCCAGACCAAGGCCCACCCCACACCAAGGGGCCGCCGCCGCCCGCCGGAACTGCAGGCCCAAACCAAAGGGCCAGGCACCTTTCCGGTGCCCGGCCCTTTCCCGTGTGCCGCTCCGTCAGGAGCCGCCCTCACTTCTTGCGGCGGCGGCCGCCCTTCGCCTGCTTGCGGCGCTCCGCGCGCGTGAGGCCGTCGGACTCGGAGCGCACCGGCTCGTCGTCGCTGGCGAACTCGCCCTCGACGACACCGCCCTCCCCGTCCACGGTCGGCGCCGAGAAGTGCAGGTCACGCCGCTGCGGCGCGTCCAGGCCCTTCGCGCGGATCTCCGGACGCGCGCCCGCCTGCGCGGGCACCGCGTCCTGCGGCGCCTTCTCCAGGGACGGCGCCGCCTCCTCGACGGGAACCTCCTCGACCTGCTGTTCGACCTGGACCTCCAGGTTGAACAGGTAGCCGACGGACTCCTCCTTGATGCCGTCCATCATCGCGGAGAACATGTCGAAGCCCTCGCGCTGGTACTCGACCAGCGGGTCCTTCTGCGCCATCGCGCGCAGGCCGATGCCCTCCTGGAGGTAGTCCATCTCGTAGAGGTGCTCGCGCCACTTGCGGTCGAGCACGGACAGCACCACCCGGCGCTCCAGCTCACGCATGATCTCCGAGCCGAGCTGCGTCTCACGGGCCTCGTACTGCTCGCGGATGTCGTCCTTGATGGAGTCGCCGATGAACTCGGCCGTCAGACCCGCACGGTCCCCGGCGGCCTCCTCCAGCTCCTCGACGGTGACCTTCACCGGGTAGAGCTGCTTGAAGGCGCCCCACAGCCGGTCCAGGTCCCAGTCCTCCGGGAAGCCCTCGGCGGTCTCCGCCTGGACGTAGGCGTCGATCGTGTCGTCCATGAAGTGCTGCACCTGCTCGTGCAGGTCCTCGCCCTCCAGGACGCGGCGCCGCTCGCCGTAGATGACCTCGCGCTGACGGTTGAGGACCTCGTCGTACTTCAGGACGTTCTTACGGGTCTCGAAGTTCTGCTGCTCGACCTGCGACTGGGCGGAGGCGATCGCGCGGGTGACCATCTTGTTCTCGATGGGCACGTCGTCCGGCACGTTCGCCATGGACATCACGCGCTCGACCATCTGGGCCTTGAACAGGCGCATCAGGTCGTCGCCCAGCGAGAGGTAGAAACGGGACTCGCCGGGGTCGCCCTGACGGCCGGAGCGGCCGCGCAGCTGGTTGTCGATCCGGCGCGACTCGTGCCGCTCGGTGCCCAGCACGTAGAGGCCGCCGAGCTTCTCGACCTCGTCCTTCTCCGCCTTGACGGCCTGCTCGGCCTTCTCCAGCGCGGCGGGCAGGGCCGCCGCCCACTCCTCGATGTGCTCCTCGGGGTCGAGGCCGCGCTGGCGCAGCTCCGCCTCGGCGAGGTCCTCGGGGTTGCCGCCGAGCTTGATGTCCGTACCACGGCCGGCCATGTTCGTCGCGACCGTCACGGCGCCCTTGCGGCCGGCCTGGGCGACGATCGACGCCTCACGCTCGTGGTGCTTGGCGTTGAGCACCTCGTGCTGGATGCCGCGCTTGCTGAGCTGCTGCGAGAGGTACTCGGACTTCTCGACCGAGGTGGTGCCGACCAGGATCGGCTGGCCCTTCTCGTGCTTCTCCGCGATGTCGTCGACGACCGCCTCGAACTTGGCGATCTCGGTGCGGTAGATCAGGTCCGACTGGTCCTTGCGGATCATCGGCTTGTTCGTCGGGATCGGGACCACGCCGAGCTTGTAGATCTGGTGGAACTCGGCGGCCTCGGTCATCGCCGTACCGGTCATGCCGGAGAGCTTGTTGTACAGGCGGAAGAAGTTCTGCAGGGTGATCGTGGCGAGCGTCTGGTTCTCGTCCTTGATGTCCACCCCTTCCTTCGCCTCGATCGCCTGGTGCATGCCCTCGTTGTAACGGCGGCCGGCGAGGATACGGCCGGTGTGCTCGTCGACGATCATGACCTCGCCGTCGATGACGACGTAGTCCTTGTCCTTCTTGAACAGTTCCTTCGCCTTGATGGCGTTGTTCAGGTAACCGACGAGCGGGGTGTTCACCGACTCGTAGAGGTTGTCGATGCCCAGCCAGTCCTCGACCTTGGAGACGCCGGCCTCGTGGATGGCGACCGTGCGCTTCTTCTCGTCGACGTCGTAGTCGCCGGTCTCCTCGAGGCCCTTGAGCGGGTTGCCCGCCTCGCCCTTCTTCAGGCGGGTGACGAGCTTGGCGAAGTCGCCGTACCACTTGGTGGCCTGGTCGGCCGGCCCCGAGATGATCAGCGGCGTACGGGCCTCGTCGACGAGGATGGAGTCGACCTCGTCGACGATGGCGAAGTTGTGGCCGCGCTGGACCAGTTCGTCCTTCGACCAGGCCATGTTGTCGCGCAGGTAGTCGAAGCCGAACTCGTTGTTCGTGCCGTAGGTGATGTCGCAGGCGTACTGCTCGCGGCGCTGGGCCGGCGTCATGTTGGCGAGGATGCAGCCGACGTCCAGGCCCAGGAACTTGTGGACACGCCCCATCATCTCGGAGTCGCGCTCGGCCAGGTAGTCGTTGACCGTGACGATGTGGACGCCGTCTCCGGAGAGGGCGTTGAGATAGGCGGGCAGGGTGCCGACGAGCGTCTTGCCCTCACCGGTCTTCATCTCGGCGACGTACCCCATGTGCAGGGCGGCGCCACCCATCATCTGCACGTCGTAGTGCCGCTGGCCCAGGACGCGCTTGGCCGCCTCGCGAACGGTGGCGAACGCCTCGGGCAGCAGGTCGTCCAGGCTCTCGCCGTCGGCGTACCGCTGCCTGTACTCATCGGTGAGGGCCCGCAGCTCGGCGTCGGAGAGGTCGACGAAGTCCTCTTCGATGGAGTTGACCTGGCCCGCGATGCGGTGCAGCCTGCGCAGGATCTTGCCTTCGCCTGCACGCATGATCTTCGAGAGGACGGACACGGGGGTTGGTCTCCTTGCCGGTCGGGCCTGGGACGGTCGGGTTTCCATTTGGCTTGGCTGAGCAACGGCCATCGTATGCGAGGACCCCGCCCAGCCGGGAGTGCCTGCCGCGAGGGCACTCCCGCACTGCGATTCGCGTCGCCTTCAAAGAGGACAACGGACGGCGGGCGCGGATGGTGCCGCCTCCTTCCCGGGAATTGCGCGAATCGTGACCGGGCGCTCACAGAGGGAGAAAGGCGATGGCGTCACGCGCGGTCGGCGAGCAGAATCGGCCGATGGAACCCGTGACGCTCACCACCGGCCGCCTCGTCCTGCGCACCGTCGGCCCGAAGGACACCGACGCGGTGTACGCCGCCGCGCAGGACCCCGGCATCCAGCGCTGGACCACCATCCCCTCCCCTTATCTGTACGAGCACGCGCGCGGCTTCACCGAGCAGATGGTGCCCGACGGCTGGCGCGACGGCTCGATGTTCACCTTCGGGCTCTTCCTGTCCGCACCCGCGCACGACCTCGTGGGCATGCTGGGCATCACCCGGCGCTCCCTGGGAGAGGCCGAGATCGGCTTCTGGGCCACGAAGGAGCACCGGGGCCACGGCTACATCACCGAGGCGTCCCGTGCCGCCGCCCACTGGGCCTTCACCCACCTCGCCGTGGACCGGCTGGAGTGGCGGGCCGAGGTCGGCAACACCGCCTCCCGCGCGGTCGCCGAACGGGCGGGCTTCACCGTCGAAGGCACCCTGCGCTCCGCCCTGAACAACAAGGGGGTGCGACGGGACTGCTGGGTGGGCTCCCTGCTCCCCTCCGACCTGGAGCTGGCCTCCACGGCCCCCTACCTGCCCGCCCGCTCCTAGGCCCTGTCGTCGAACCCCCAGGTCGGGCCGTGCTGTCAGTGCCGGCCTCTATCGTGCCGACCATGACGACCGTCCCGCGCCCCACCACCGACCTGTCGGCGGACGAAGCCCGCCGCATCGCCCTGCGTGCCCAAGGCCTCCTCGGCGCCCCCGACCGCAGGTCCGGTGTGCGCGGCCTGCTGCGCCACCTCGGCGCGGTCCAGCTGGACACCATCTCGGTCCTCGCCCGCTCGCACGAACTCATCCCCTACGCCCGTCTCGGCGCGGTCGGCCGCCACAGCGTCGAGCAGGCCTACTGGAGCGGCACGCACGCCTTCGAGTACTGGTCGCACGCCGCCTGCATCCTGCCCATCGAGGAGTGGCCCCACTTCGCCTTCCGCCGCCGCGCCTACCGCAACCGCCCGCACTGGAACCACCAGCTCCCCGAGGGCACCTACGACCAGGTGATCAAGCAGCTGACCACCGAAGGCCCGCTGACGGCGACGGAGTTGGGCGGCGCCAAGCGGACCAGCGAGTGGTGGGACTGGTCCGGGACCAAGGTCGCCGTCGAGCGCGCCCTGATGTACGGGGAGGTGGTCTGCGTCGAGCGCCGCGGCTGGAAGCGGGTGTACGACCTGGCCGAGCGCGCCGTCCCCCCGTCGCTGCTGCACGACGAGCTGGACGACGCCGAGTGCCTGCGCCGCCTGGTCCGGCTGGCGGGCCAGTCACTCGGCGTGGGGACCCGCGCGGACATCGCCGATTACCACCGCCTCAAGGGCGAGCAGGTCGATGCGGTGATCGCCGACTCCGGGCTGGTCCCGGTCACCGTGGAGGGCTGGGGGAAGCCCGCCTGGGCGGACCCGGCGGCCCTGGAGACGGTCCCGCGCGGACGCCACCGCACCACGCTGCTGTCCCCGTTCGACTCCCTGATCTGGGACCGGGCACGCACCGAGCGGATCTTCGGCTTCACCCACCGCCTGGAGGCCTACGTCCCCAGGCCCAAGCGGATCCACGGCTACTTCGCGATGCCGGTGCTGGCGGGCGGCCGGCTGGTCGGCCGGGTGGACCCGGCCCGGCAGGGGAGCACGCTGGTGGCCAAACAGGTCACCCTGAAGAGTGCGAAGGCGGTCCCGGCGGTGGCCCAGGCCCTGGCCGAGGCGGCGAGCTGGGTGGAGGCCACGGACGTGCGGGTGGAACGCGTCGAGCCCGCGGGACTGCGCGATGCGCTCACCCGGGAGGTGAGCGGGGCGCCGGCCGCCACACCGCGCTGAGCCGGCTCAGCGGATCTCGAGGATCTTCTCCCGCATCGCGTACACCACCGCTTCCATCCTGGAGTGCAGTTGCAGCTTCTCCAGGATGTTGCGGACGTGGTTCTTCACGGTGTTCTCGGAGATGAACAACTCCTTGGCGATGTCCCGGTTGTTCATGCCCGTGGCGACGAGCTTGAGGACCTCCAGCTCCCGGTCGGTCAGCCGGGGGGCGGGAACCAGGCGGCGCTCGTCGGTGCGCTGGATCATCGACTTGAACTCGGTGAGCAGCTTCGAGGCCATGGAGGGGCTGATCTGCGACTGGCCGTCGGCCACGGCCCGGATGGCGGTGGAGACCTCGTCCGTGGAGATCTCCTTGAGGAGGTAGCCGGTCGCCCCCGCCTTGATCGCGTCGTAGAGGTCGGCCTCCTCGTCGCTGATCGTCAGCATGATGATCTTCGCGCTGGGGGCGACCTCCTTGATGGAGGTGCACGCCTCGATGCCGCCGCGCCGGGGCATCCGTACGTCCATCAGCACGATGTCGGGCAGCAGGTCGGCGGCCTTGTCCACGGCCTCGGCGCCGTCTCCGGCCTCGCCGACGACCTGGATGTCCTCCTCGGCGGCGAGCACGATCTCCAGGCCGCGGCGGAAGAGGGCGTGGTCGTCCACGACCAGGACTCTGATCGGCTCCGCGCGGGTCACGCCCGCGTCCGGGCCCATGCCGGTGACACCGTGGCCGACGTCAGGGTCCCGCAACGGGCCGAAGCTGTCCATCATCGTTGTTCCTCCCCCTCTGAGGCTGTGGCCCGGCGTGCGGTGACGAGGCCAACCCGAGGCAACGGCCCAGCCGTTGGGCCGTTGCGGCCATGATTCCATGTCCGGCCGCCACCGAGGTGACCAAGCGGTGCGCGAAGGGGTCGCACACCGGTGCCCCCGGGGGCGCACCCGCGCACTCCAGGGGCACCGGCTCGGCCACCGGCCGCCGGGCGGGCCGTCAGCCGCCCAGGGTGCCGCCCGCCTCGGGAGAGTGCTCCTGGGTCACCATCGTGTCCGTCCGGAGGTGGATCACGCCGTAGTCGTAGGCGTGCCGCCGGTAGACGACGCTGGGTTCCTTGGTCTCGGAGTCCACGAACAGGTAGAAGTCGTGCCCGACCAGCTCCATCTCGTAGAGAGCCTGGTCGAGGGTCATCGGAGAGGCGACGTGGGTCTTCTCGCGGACGACGAGGGGGCCGTCCCCCTGCACCTCCAGCGAGCCGACCTTCTTCGTGGGCACCTGGCCCGCTTCCTCCGCGGCGGTCAGCCCGTTGCCGTTCAGCGTGGCGGCGCCCGGGACGTGGTCGGGAACCTCGGCCGCCGAGATGCGGCGCGCGCCCCGGCGCGAGAATCGCTTGTCGTGCTGCTTGCGCAGCCGGGCCCCCAGCTTCTCCGCGGCGAGGTCGAGTGCCGCGTACGGATCGCTGGCCGCTGCCTCCGCCCGGATCACCGGACCGCGGGAACGGAGCGTGATCTCCACTCGGTCGCAGCGGTCGGCCTGCCGGGGGTTGGGCTCCTTGGACACCTCGACGTCGAGGCTGATCACCTTGCCGTCGAGCTTCTGGATCTTCTCCAGGTTCAGCTTCTCGGCCACGTGCTTGCGGAACCGCTCGGGCACCTCTGTCTTGCGGCCCTTGACGACGATGTCCACGCAGAACTCCGTTCCCGGATCGCTCCGCTTCGGCGGCGGAGCATCTCCCTTTCGCACCCGGTTCCGGTCAGTCCGGAACCTCGGACTCGGTGACGTCCACCTCCCCTTCCCCGCGGGCGAGATCTCCACCCTGCCGGCACGGAGATTGCGTAAAACCTGCAAACCCGCGGCACGGCATTCGGTTATGACGGGAACGGCCTGCACCTTTCCCTCACCACCCGAACATATCTCGCCAGGCGGGACGGCGTCACCCTCTACCGCGGCGTACCTCCGTCCAGGTGAATTATCTCCCTCATTACCTGCAACGACGCATGTCCACTGTCAGTTCCGGTTCATTTCGAAGGAATCCGGAGAAGCGGCGACGACGGCCGCACCGATCACGTCACCTGCACCAGCGGCACCCGCCAATTCCCCTGTGCCGTACACCGGGTTCCCCTCCTTCCGCCGTGATACCGGCTTTCGTTCCCCCATCCCTTCCCGGACCCGCGCCTCGTACACGGCCGACCTCACCGCACGCGCCGCCTCCGCCAGGGAGGCCCCCGTCGTCATGAGGTCGTCGACCAGCACGACGGGCCCCTCCCGCAGCAACCGCGCACCGCCCGCGGGCACCTGGAGCGCACCGGCCAGGTTCTCCAGCCGCTGCCGGGAACCCAGCGTCGACTGGTCCGCCACGGCCCGCCGCTGCCGCAGCACGGCCAGGGCCCGGGCCGGCAGGCCCGACCGGCGCAGCTCATCGGCCGCCGCGAGCGCGATCCGCCGCACCGGATCGTGCCCCCTGGCCCGCACGGCGCCGCGGGCCGACGGCACGGGCACCAGCAGCACCGGACCCGCCGCACCCCCGTGCGGCAGCCCTGCCCGCACAGCGCCCGCCAGTGCTGTTCCCAGCGGTCCGGCGAGGGCCAGCGCGCCGCGCTCCTTGTGGGCGAGGAGCGCCGCCCTGACCTCGTCGGCGTACCAGGCCGCCGCGTGCACGGCCGGCAGGCCGGGCGGCTCCGGCACCGGACGCACCCGGCGTGGTGCGGCCCCGCCGAGGACGGCACGGCACCGGGGGCAGAGCACCGTGCGCGGTCTGCCGCAGCCTCCGCACTCGGCCGGCAGGACCAGGTCGGTGAAGTCCTGCCACCATCCGCGCATGACTCCACTGTGCCGACGCCCCGCCGCCCCCGCCACCCCTGTGGACAACGGACCGCGGCCCCCTGTGGACAACTCGGCCCACGACGCTCAGAGCCTCACCCGTACGAGCCGACGAGCGCACGGGCGGAGCGGGAGGCGACAGGCCCGGAAGCCGTGACTCACCCGGGATAGACGGGCGCCGCCCCCTCCTTGACCACCTTCTGCCACTGGGCCACGGACGACATCCGCACGAGCCCGTCCGCCTCCGAGTACGCCACCAGCGGCAGCCGCTCGTCCTCGGACGCGGCGATCGACTTCACCCCGGTGAGCGCGGCGGGCGCCGGAACGTCCGGCGTCGAGCCGTCGACCTGGACGTACCGCATCGTCTGCACGCCCCCCTGCTCGCGTCCGGCGACCACCAGCCGGCTGTCACCCGCCCACGACATGGCGGTGACGTCCTCCATGTCGGGCGCGGCCGGGCGCAGCCCGAGCACGGACACCGCGGGCCGCTCCCCGCTCCTGCCGTCCCGTTCGATCCGCCCGACGAGCAGGGACTCGGTGCCGTCCTTGTGCTGCACGAGCAGCGCGACACGCACGCCGTCGGCGGCCACCCGCACCGCGTCGACGCGCCCGTCCAGACCGGGCACCGTCACCTCGACCGGCCGGCCCTTCCCCTGCTCCAGCACCATCAGCCGCGGCCGGGCCGGATCCCGGTCGGCCACCCACAGGTCGCCCCGCGCGTCCCAGCTCGGCGCCGTCAGCCGGTCGTCCTCGGTCTTGCCGTCGCTGCGCAGCACCGCGTTCCCGAGCGTTCCCCCTTGCACCAGCGACCCGACGTACAGGTCCTTGCGGTCGTTGCTCACGCCCGCGGCGGTGCGCTCGTCCCACGCCACCGCGGCCGAGCTGAGCCGCTGCAGGCCCTCGCCCAGGCCGCCCGGCACGGGCTCCACGCTCGTCCCGGCGGTGCCGCCGAGGATCCGCACCAGCCTGCGCTTGTCGTCGAGGAAGTACAGGTACTCGGGCCGCTTGACGGGCCCGCGGGTGGCAACCGTGCGCGCCCGGTCCGCGCCGAGCGTGCACAGCGTGCTGCCGTCGGCCCGCTGCAACGCCACCGTCTCCACGGTCGGCGTCAGGTTCTGCACCGTGAACAGCACCTGGGCGGCCATCTCCCAGCACCGCTCGCTGCCCACCCCGGACGCCTTCTCGTTCAGCGGCACCGTCAGTCTGTTCTGGTCGTCGGGCGCCAGCGCGGTCACGTCCCGGCGCAGCGCCGTCCCGGTCGGGAAGCTCGACCTGACCACCCGGTCCAGCCACCGCGTCGGCCCGCTGATGACCGAGCGGACCACCCGCGTCATGGCGTCGACCCGCTGCCGTACGTACACCGGGTCGGCGACCGCCGTCGCCGGCCTGCCGGCCCCGCCCGCCGTGTCGGAAGCGAAGTAGTACTTGTTGACGGGCAGGTAGTTGCGCTGGAAGTCGGAGCGGCCCATGAGGACGCCCTGCGGCGGCGTGTCGATGCGCCACTGCCCGGACTTCTTGTCGCGCGCCAGGTGCACCGACTGGCTGTAGCGGCCGTCGAGCGGCGTGTACGACTGCTGCTCGTCCACCCGTGCGACCTTGCTGCCGGTCAGCGTGAAGGCGTAGTCGCCGCTGTCCTCGTGCGCGGTGGCACGGTCGACCTCGATGTCCCACCCGTCGGCGAGCACGGTCGTGGACGACTCCGGCCGCCACTGCCGGGAGGCGGTCGGCGTCAGATACTGGCGGGCCGTGGCGTACTGCGGGTCGTCGCTGGTCAGCGCCTCCAGGAAACCCTGCACGATCTCCGCGGGCGGGGCGTTCTCCCGGGGCGGCATGGCGAACACCCGTACCTCGGTGTCCTGCCGGGGTGTGGACTCCACATCCCGCAGGTCCCCGCTGTCGGGCATCGAGGCGCACCCCGCCAGCAGCAGGATCCCCCAGGCGGCGCAGGCCACCGCGCGCATCGGCCGACGCCGCGCGCCCCCCTCGCGGTCAGCGCCCACGAAATGCCTCCCCTTGCTCCTTCACGCCGTGCGCCCCGGCGTCCCCCGGGTCCGCGGCCCCGCCCGCGTGCTCCTGAGCCCGCGCCGGCTCCGCGGCCGGCGTGCTGTCCTGCCACCGGGCGCCCGGCCCCGGCCGGGGCACCACCCGCGCGCCGCTGCCGGGCAGCGCCGTCGGATCGGCGGTGGGCACCACCGCGGGCGGCCGGGCGGCTATCGGGTCCCTGCCCTGCGCCGCACCGCGGTCACCGGAGGGCTGCACGGGCACGGTGGCCCGCTTGTCACCGCGCACCGCACCGGCCTCGCCGAGCCCCCGGTTGCGCCGCGAGTCCTTGGGCTCCAGCGGTATCGGCGATCCGCGCAGCGGCTCGTCCGCCGTCCTCGGGATCGTCAGCCGGAACTGCGAACCGCCGCCCGGCTCTCCCCACGCCTGCAGCCAGCCGCCGTGCAGCCGGGCGTCCTCCAGGGCGATCGACAGCCCCAGTCCCGTCCCGCCGGTGGTACGCGCGCGTGCCGGGTCGGCCCGCCAGAACCGGCTGAAGACCCGGGTCGCCTCCCCCGGCTTGAGCCCGACGCCGTAGTCGCGCACCGCGACCGCGACCGCGCCGCCCGCCGCGGCGAGCTTGACGACGACGTCCCGCCCGTCGCCGTGCTCGACGGCGTTGACGACGAGGTTGCGCAGGACCCGCTCCACCCGCCGGGCGTCGACCTCGGCGACCACGGGCTGCTGGTCGCCGACGACGCGTATGCGCGTGCCCTTGCGGTCCGCGAGCGGCTCGGCGCCGCTGACCACCCGCCGCACCACCTCCCGCAGGTCCACCGGCTCGGCCTCCAGCGCCGCCGCACCCGCGTCGAAGCGGCTGATCTCCAGAAGGTCCGACAGCAGCGACTCGAACCGGTCCACCTGGTCGAGGAGCAGCTCCGCCGACCGCGCGGTGACCGGGTCGAAGTCCTCCCGGGCCTCATGGATGACGTCGGCGGCCATCCGTACGGTCGTCAGCGGCGTCCGCAGCTCGTGCGAGACGTCGGAGACGAACCGGCGCTGCATCCGCGACAGGTCCTCCAGCTGGTTGATCTTCAGCTGGAGGTTCTGCGCCATCTTGTTGAAGGCCTCGCCCAGGCGTGCGATGTCGTCCTCGCCGGTGACCTTCATCCGCTCCTGCAGCCGCCCGGCCGACAGCCGCTCGGCGATCCCCGCGGCCATCCGCACCGGTGTGACCACCTGGCGCACCACGAGCCAGGCGATCGCCCCCAGCAGCACGACGACGAAGAGGCCGGCCGTGGCCAGCGTCCCCTTCACCAGGCTGAGCGACTTCTCCTCCTGGGTGAGCGGGAAGAGGTAGTACAGCTGGTACGGGTGCCCGTTGGGATCGTTGACCTGCTTGCCGATGACGAGGGCCGGCTGGGGCTCCTTGTCGGTGTCCTTGTAGACGATGCGCGTGTAGCTCTGGGCGGCGGTCATGCTGCCGTTGATCCGCGCCCGCAGGTCCTCGGGGACGCTCACGGTCGGATCCACCTGCCCGGAGGCGCGCGGACCGCGTCCCCCGGCGCCGTCGTCGCCCGCGGGCAGTGTGACCACGTCGAAGGCGCCCTGGCCGCCGCTGGAGAGCGAAGAGACCAGCTCACTCATCCACGAGATGACGTTCTGCGAGGAGTGCCCGTCCGCGGGGGTGCCCGCGGCGTCGTCGCCGGTGCCGCTCGCCGCCTCGTCGGCCCGCTGCTTGGCCACCGCGAACCCGCCGGTGGCCTGGCTCTGCGACGCCTTCACCTTGGCGTCCAGCAGCCCGTTGCGCACCTGGCCGATGACGACGACGCCCAGCAGCAGCACGACGCCCAGCGACATCAGCAGCGTGGTGGCGACGACCTTGAGCTGGATGTTGCGCCGCCACAGCCGCATGACGGGCAGCAGCGGCCGGCGCACCCAGCGCAGCAGCAACCGCAGGACCGGACTGCCCTGCACGCCGCCGTGCAGCAGTCCGCCCTCCAGGAGGTGGCCCCAGCGGGACCCCGCGCTCTTGCGGCCGACAGGCCGCCCGGCACGGGACCCGGAGCGTCCGGGTGCCGAAGCGGCACTGTCCCCGGACATGTCAGCTCGGTCCGGCCTTGTAGCCGACACCACGGACGGTCACCACGATCTCCGGCTTCTCCGGGTCCTTCTCGACCTTGGAACGCAGCCGCTGGACATGCACGTTGACCAGGCGGGTGTCCGCCGCGTGGCGGTAGCCCCACACCTGCTCCAGGAGCACCTCGCGGGTGAACACCTGCCAGGGCTTGCGGGCGAGCGCGACCAGCAGGTCGAACTCCAGCGGCGTCAGCGCGATCGACTGCCCGTCCCGCTTCACCGAGTGCCCGGCCACGTCGATGACGAGGTCACCGATGGCCAGCTGCTCCGGGGCCGGCTCCTCCGACCTGCGCAGCCGCGCCCGGATCCGGGCGACCAGCTCCTTCGGCTTGAACGGCTTGACGATGTAGTCGTCGGCCCCCGACTCCAGGCCCACGACCACGTCCACGGTGTCGCTCTTGGCGGTCAGCATCACGATCGGCACCCCGGACTCCGCCCTGATCAGGCGGCAGACCTCGATGCCGTCGCGGCCGGGCAGCATCAGGTCGAGCAGCACCAGATCGGGCTTGCTCTCCCGGAAAGCGGCCAGCGCCTTGTCGCCGTCGGCTACGAAAGACGGCTCGAAACCCTCGCCACGCAGCACGATTCCGAGCATCTCGGCCAGTGCGGTGTCGTCGTCGACGACAAGGACTCGTCCCTTCATGAACGACATCATCCCATTCTTGTAACGGTGGCGAAGATCCAGGTGAGACAGCTCACTGGCCTGTGACGATAGTCGTACGGAGTCACTACTGTCTGCCCTCGCCCGCGAACGGCCCCGCAGCGGAGCCGGCCGGCTACCCCGCCGCCCCCCGCCGCGACCTCGCGCACAGCTTGGCCAGCCCCTCGGCGGTCACCGGCGACACCGTGCCCTCCTCGGTGACGATCGCGGTCACCAGCTCCGGCGGCGTCACGTCGAACGCCGGGTTGTAGGCCTGCGTGCCGAGCGGCGCCACGGGGATGCCGCCGGCCGCACCCGTCACCGGGATCTGCGGAGCGATCAGCTCCGTCACCTCGTACCCGGGGCGCTGCTCGACCTCGATGGACGCCCCGTCCGCGGTCTTCTCGTCCACCGTCGTCACCGGGGCGACCACGATGAACGGCACATGGTGGTAGCGGGCGAGCACCGCGAGCGGATAACTCCCCACCTTGTTCGCCACCGACCCGTCCGCCGCGATGCGGTCCGCGCCGATCAGCACCGCGTCCACCTCACCGGCCGCGAACAGCGAACCGGCCGCGTTGTCCGTGAGCAGCGTGTACGCCAGACCGTGGCGGGCCGCCTCGTACGCCGTCAGACGCGCGCCCTGCAGCAGAGGACGGGTCTCGTCCACCCACAGCCGGCGCAGCCGGCCCTCCCGGTGCGCCGCCAGCGCCACCGCGAACGCCGTCCCCTCCCCGCCCGACACCAGCGACCCGGTGTTGCAGTGCGTGAGGACCCGGTGCCCGCCGGCCGGCAGCAGCTCGTCCAGCAACGCCAGCCCGTGCTCGGCCATCCGCGCGCTCGCCCGCGCGTCCTCCTGGTGCAGCCGCTGCGCCGCGGCCAGCGCCGCAGGGGCGGCCAGCAGCGGATCACCGGTCTCGGCCAGGGCCGTGTGGTACGCGCACTGCGCCCGGTGCACGCCCAGGGAGAGGTTCACCGCGGTGGGACGCGCCGCGGCGAGCGCGTCGGCGGCGTCGTCCACGTCGAAACCGCGCGCGGCGGCCAGCGCGACGCCGTACGCACCGGCGATGCCGAGCAGCGGCGCCCCGCGCACGGCCAGCGACCGGATCGCCTCCACGAGAGCGGGTGCGTCCGTACACACCAGCTCGACCTCCTCGGCGGGCAGCCTCGTCTGGTCCAGGAGGACCAGGACGGGGCCCTCGGGGGGCTCCTCCCAGCGGATGGCGGGAATCCCCGGCGGCCGGTTGTCCTCGCGGGTCTGCGCGTACTGATCAGCCATGCCGTCAGTGTTCCCCGTATCCCTCGGACAATGGAAGGCGCGCAGCCCGCACCGCGGCAGGTCACCCGAACACCGCCCCATGGCACGATGGCAGCCAACCTGCCGCCGCGCCCGCGGACGGGCACCATGAAGGAGCGACGATGAACGACACTCCGGGCTGGGCCTCGCCCGGATCCGCCCCGTCCGACGGGCAGGAGCCCGGCGCGTCCGGCCCTGCCGACGCCGCCGGCCGCCCCGATGCCGCACCGCCGGCCCAGCCCGCGCAGCCGCAGGGCCCTGGCGTGAAGTGGTCCAAGGAGCAGCCACCGGCAGGCCAGTGGTCCGCGCCCACGGGAGGCCCCGCCGCCCCGGCGCCCGGCCAGACCCCGCCGCCCCCTCCCCCCGGCCCCGGCTGGGGCACCCAGCCTCCCGCGGGCGGCGGCTACGGCGGTCCGGGCGGCGGCTACGGCGGTTACCGGGGGCCCGGGGGCTACGGAGGCCCCGGCGGTTACGGCGGTCCCGGAGGATACGGCGCCTGGGGCGCCGGCTGGGGCGGCCCTCCGCCCGCGGCCAAGCCCGGCGTGATCCCGCTGCGCCCGCTCGGACTGGGCGAGATCCTCGACGGCGCGGTGTCCACCATGCGCACCCACTGGCGCCCCGTGCTCGGCATCTCCCTGGTCATCGCGGTCGTCACCGAGATCGCCGTCATCCTGGTCCAGCGTCTGGCCCTGAACGGCATCGTCGACAGCGCGGCGCTCGACGACCCGGACGCAAGCCCCGGCGAACTGCTGCGCGCCATGGGCGACGGCCTGCTCGGATCCGGCATCCTCTTCGTGGTCGGCATCATCGGCACCGTCCTCGCCACCGCCCTGCTCACCACCGTCACCAGCCGCGCGGTCCTCGGCAAGCCCGTCACGGTCCGCGAAGCCTGGCACGACGCCCGCCCCCAGATCCCCCGGCTGCTCGGCCTGGTCCTCCTGCTGCTGGTCATCTGCCTCGGCGTCTTCGCCGTCGGCATGGTCCCCGGCATCCTCATCGCCGCCGCCGGGTCCCCCACCGGAGGCACCGCGATCGCCGTCCTCGGCGCCCTGGGCGCCGGTGTGGTCGCCATCTGGCTCGCGGTCCGCTACTGCCTCGCCTCGCCCGCGCTGATGCTCGAGAAGCAGGGCGTCAAGAAGGCGATGAGCCGCTCCGCCAAGCTGGTCCGCGGCTCCTGGTGGCGGATGTTCGGCATCCAGTTGCTGACCGCGCTCATCGTGAACATCATCTCCGCGATCATCGTCATCCCCTTCAGCCTCATCGCCTCCGCGTTCAGCGACGGCGGCCTGTCCGGCCTCCTGGACGGAAGCACCCAGCTCGGCTGGACGTACCTGATCGTCACCGGGGTCGGATCGGTGATCGGATCCATGATCAAGTTCCCGATCACGGCCGGTGTCACCGTGCTCCTCTACATCGACCAGCGCATCCGCCGCGAGGCCCTCGACCTCGAACTGGCCCGCGTCGCAGGCGTCCAGGCGCACGGCACGGGCACACCCTCGTCGGGGAGCTGATGCCGTGAGCCCGCCGGGGGGAGTTCTCACAGTGCCGCCCGCGCTCCCGCACGCCGCGGACCACGCCGACGGACCCCTGTATGCCCTGCTGCACGCCGGGCACACCGCCGCCCTGGCCTCCACGGGCCCGGGCGGCGAACCGCCGGTGACCGTCCCACGCGACGCTGCGCGGGAGGCCGCCCGCCGCGAACTGTCCAAGCGGATGTACCACGAGAACGACCCCGGCCTGCTGCGGCGCGCCCTCGACCACTTCTGGGACTGGGTCGGCGGGCTCTTCGACTCCGCCTCCGCCACCACCCCCGGCGGACCCGTCGGCCTCGTCGTCGTCATCCTGGCCGTCCTCGCCGTGCTCGGCGCCCTGTGGTGGCGCCTGGGCGCACCCCGCCGCGAACCCCTCACGGCCCCCGCCCTGTTCGACGACCGTCCCCGCACCGCCGCCGAACACCGCGCCGCGGCCGAGGCCCACGCCGCCCAGCGCCACTGGAACCAGGCCCTCCAGGAACGCATGCGCGCCGTGGTCCGCTCCCTGGAAGAACGCGCCCTCCTCGACACACGCCCCGGCCGCACCGCCGACGAGGCCGCGGCCGAAGCCGGCCGCACCCTGCCCGCCCACAGCGACCGGCTGCGCACCGCCGCCCGGGACTTCGACGACGTCACATACGGCGGCCGGCAAGCGACCGAACAGTCGTACCAGCGCATCGCCGCACTCGACCAGGACCTGGAACAGACCCGGCCCCAGCTCGCCCCCGGCACAAGGAGCACCACCCCGACCGCCCACCAGGGAACCGGCCAGACCCGCCAGGGAGCCGCCGGATGACCCCCGAGGCCACCACCGCGGTCCCGCCCCCGGCCACCTCCGTCTCCCCCACCGCCCGCCAGACATGGACCCGCGCGCGCGGCATCCTGCTCGCCCTCGTCCTCCTCCTCGCCGCGGCCGTCGCCATCGCCGCCCTCCGCTCCGGCGACCAGCACGGCCGGCTCGACCCGCGCTCCGCCGACCCCTACGGCAGCCACGCCGTCGCAGCCCTCCTCGCCGACCACGCGGTCACCACGCGCGTCGTCACCACCCTCGACGAGGCACGCGCCGCGGCCGGCCCCCACACCACCCTGCTCGTCGCCGTCCCCGACCTGCTGACCCACGACCAGCAGACCCGGCTGCACGCCGCGACCACCCCCTCGGGCGGACGCACCGTCCTCGTCGCCCCCGGCACCCCGTCCGTCGGCCGCCTGGCCCCCGGCGTCACGGCCGACCCCGCACCCGGCTTCGACACCGCCCTCGAACCCGGCTGCGTCCTGCCCGCCGCCCGCAGTGCCGGCTCCGCCGAACTGGGCGACGGCGTCCGCTACTCCACCACCCTGCGCACCGCCGACGCCTGCTTCCCCAGCGACGGCCTGCCCACCCTCCTGCGCATCCCGCAGACCGCCGGCGGCGACACCGTCCTCCTCGGCGCACCCGACATCCTCTACAACACCCGCCTCGACCAGCAGGGCAACGCCTCGCTCGCCCTGCACCTCCTCGGCTCCCGCCCCCATCTGGTCTGGTACCTCCCCTCGCTCACCGACGACTCGGCCCCCGCCACCGGCGAGCGCGGATTCCTCGACCTGCTCCCCTCCGGCTGGCTCTGGGCCACCCTCCAGCTCTTCATCGCCGCCGCCCTGGCCGCCCTGTGGCGGGCACGCCGGTTCGGCCCCCTCGTGCCCGAAAAACTCCCCGTCGCGATCCGCGCCTCGGAAACCACCGAAGGCCGCGCCCGCCTCTACGCCAAGGTCAGCGCCCGCGACCGCGCCGCCGCCGCTCTCCGCTCCGCCACCCGCACCCGCCTCGCCCCCCTCGTCGGCATCCCCGCCACCCAGGCGCACACGCCCGAGACCCTGCTCCCCGCCCTGTCCCACCGCCTCCACGACGACGGACAGCCCCTGCACGACCTCCTCTTCGGCCCGCCGCCCGGCGACGACGCGGCCCTCGTCTCCCTCGCCGACCGACTCGACGCCCTCGAAAGAGAGGTACGCCGTCCATGATGGACCCGACCACTGACAACGCCGGGCACACCGGGGACGCGACCGCCGCCCGGTCCTCCCTCGAAGCCCTGCGCGCCGAGATCGCCAAGGCCGTGGTCGGCCAGGACCCCGCCGTGACCGGCCTCGTCGTCGCCCTGCTCTGCCGCGGCCACGTCCTGCTCGAAGGCGTCCCCGGGGTCGCCAAGACCCTCCTCGTCCGCACTCTGGCCGCCGCCCTCGAACTCGACACCAAGCGCGTCCAGTTCACCCCCGACCTCATGCCCAGCGACGTCACGGGCTCCCTCGTCTACGACGCCCGCACCACTCGGTTCTCCTTCCAGCCCGGCCCGGTCTTCACCAACCTGGTCCTCGCCGACGAGATCAACCGCACCCCGCCGAAGACCCAGTCCTCACTGCTGGAAGCGATGGAGGAGCGCCAGGTCACCGTCGACGGCACCCCGCGCCCGCTGCCCGAGCCCTTCCTCGTCATCGCCACCCAGAACCCGGTCGAGTACGAGGGCACCTACCCCCTGCCCGAAGCACAGCTGGACCGTTTCCTCCTCAAACTGACCATCCCCCTGCCCTCCCGGCAGGACGAGATCGACGTCCTCACCCGGCACGCCGCCGGCTTCAACCCGCGCGACCTGCACGCCGCCGGCGTACGCCCCGTCGCGGGCCCCGCCGACCTCGACGCGGCCCGCGCCGCCATCGCCAAGACCACCGTCTCCGCGGAGATCGCCGCCTACGTCGTCGACATCTGCCGCGCCACCCGCGAATCCCCGTCCCTCACCCTGGGCGTCTCCCCGCGCGGTGCCACGGCCCTGCTGTCGACCGCCCGCGCCTGGGCCTGGCTGACCGGCCGCGACTACGTCATCCCGGACGACGTCAAGGCACTCGCCCTGCCCACCCTGCGCCACCGCGTACAGCTGCGCCCCGAGGCGGAGATGGAAGGCGTCACCGCCGACTCGGTGATCACGGCGATCCTCACCCACGTCCCGGTCCCCCGCTGATGGCCCTCACCGGACGCGCCGCCCTCCTCGCGGCCATCGGCTCCTTGCCCGTCGGCATCTGGGACGCCGGCTGGACGGGCATCCTCGCCGTCAACGCACCCCTGGCCGTCGCCTGCGCCTGCGACTACGCACTGGCCGCACCGGTACGCCGCCTCGGCCTGACCCGCACCGGCGACACTTCCGTACGCCTGGGCGAAACCGCCGACGTCACCCTCACCGTCACCAATCCGTCGGGCCGCCCGCTGCGGGCCCGGCTGCGCGACGCCTGGCCGCCCAGCAGCTGGCAGCCCGGCACGGAGACCGAGGCATCACGCCACCGACTGGTGATCCCGGCCGGCGAACGCCGCCGCGTCACGACCCGTCTGCGCCCCACCCGCCGCGGCGACCGCCAGGCCGACCGCGTCACCATCCGCTCCTACGGCCCCCTCGGCCTGTTCGCCCGTCAGGGCACGCACCAGGTCCCTTGGACCGTCCGCGTCCTGCCCCCGTTCACCAGCCGAAAGCACCTGCCCTCGAAACTGGCCCGGCTCCGGGAACTGGACGGCCGCACCAGCGTCCTCACCCGCGGCGAAGGCACCGAATTCGACAGCCTGCGCGAGTACGTCCCCGGCGACGACACCCGTTCCATCGACTGGCGTGCCACAGCCCGGCAGTCCGCGGTCGCCGTACGCACCTGGCGCCCCGAACGCGACCGGCACGTCCTGCTGGTCCTCGACACGGGCCGCACCTCCGCCGGCCGCGTGGGCGACGCCCCCCGCCTGGACGCCGCCATGGACGCCTCCCTGCTCCTGGCGGCCCTCGCATCCCGGGCGGGCGACCGCGTCGACCTCCTCGCCTACGACCGCCGGGTACGCGCCCTCGTCCAGGGCCGCGCCGCGGGCCTGCTCCTCCCGTCCCTGGTCAACGCCATGGCGACGGTGGAACCCGAACTCGTCGAGACCGACGCCCGAGGCCTCGTGGCGACAGCACTCCGCACGACGTCCCGCCGTTCTCTGATCGTCCTGCTCACCAGCCTGGACGCGGCACCGGTCGAGGAGGGCCTGCTCCCCGTCCTCCCCCAGCTCACCCGACGGCACACGGTTCTCGTCGCATCGGTGGCGGACCCGTACGTGGCCCGGATGGCAGCGGCCCGCGGAAGCACGGAGGCGGTGTACGAGGCCGCTGCGGCGGCCCAGGCGCAGGGCGAACGCCGGCGCACCGCGGAACGACTCCGCCGGCAGGGCGTCACGGTCGTGGACGCTACCCCGGAAGATCTGGCACCGGCATTGGCGGACGCATATCTCGCCCTGAAATCGGCGGGCCGGCTCTGACGGGAAGCAGGGACGTACGGCCGCGGGCCGACCCCCTGAAAACCCCTCAAAACGCAGAAAACCCCGCACCGTGAGGTGCGGGGTTCTCCCTAAAATTTGTTCGGCGGTGTCCTACTCTCCCACAGGGTCCCCCCTGCAGTACCATCGGCGCT